>JAKSMU010000003.1 GCA_024400455.1 Bacteroidales bacterium
CTTCATCCAAGCCCATGAATCGGGAATATCAAATGGCACCTGCTCATAATGCGGGTTATCACAAGATATCATGGCCTTAGGATTGATGCGTTTCAGCAATTCCGATGCTGGCTCATCCGTCGGATCTTGGGGCACCAATCTGCCATGAATGGCAAGGTCCAAGACTTTTGATTTCAATATTTTAATAGTAAAGTCTATGCTTTGTTCGCTTTCATCAAGCAAAGCTATTAGGGCGAACCATTTTTCAACCTCAGATACAATTCTTTCTTGTTCTTCCAGTGGAGGAACCGGCACCAGCAAATCAGTGAAAATAAATTTGTTCACACGTTGCTGCCCAACTACACCCTTAAACTCTTTTGTCCCTTGTGAGATATACCAATCGCTTTTGAATAATAACAAATAAAACCTGCTGTATACTCCTATACTTCTCAGTACCGTCAGTTCAGTTGTTCCTGAGCCAATGCCATTGGGAAGATTATTGAAAATAACAGATTTTCGATTTTCAAAACAAGGTGATATTTTGGCAATGCCTATATCTCCATTGGAAAAGTGCGAATATCCGGTTCTTATTTCTCCCCATTGCTTTGGCTCAAGAGAATGACTGCCAGAATAGCCGTCATCAACTAGGTTCATTGGTATGAAACCAGCTAGAGTATTGTCGTCAGCGTAATTTTTTGGATTAAGAATGAATAAGTCTGACAGGGATGCCACTTCCCATTCTTGTGGAATTTCATCATTTGTGAAGTTCTCATAATGGGGCGTACCGGAACGTCCTAAATCAACTACAATCGTGCAGAATCTCGATTGTAGTCAAAAAACGATCATTATGAACGCTTTAGGTGATACATTATAATAGTTGTTAATCGATTGGAATCTGTATCTATTTCCCGATGCAGAATCTAGAAAAGATGGTTCCTAAAACCTCATCCGTCGTCACTTCGCCTGTGATTGTGCCCAAGTGATGCAAGGCGATGCGCAGGTCTTGCGCCACCAAATCGGTAGGGATGTTGTCGGCAAGCGACTGTCTTACGGCCTTTAGACTCTCCAAAGCGTTGCGCAAGGCCTCGTAATGGCGCAGGTTCGTGACCAAAGTGCCGTTGGCATCGAAGTCGCTTTTGCAAGTGCTTAGTTTTGAACGCAATTCCTCCAAACCGATGCCTTGCTTGGCAGAGATAGGCATGATTTCAGTGCGCCCGATTTCAATCTGCAAATCGTAGCGCAAACGGTCGCACTGCCCATTGAAAGCCCCCTGAGCTTGTCGAAGGGTTTCGGTGGAAATCTGTTCCGTTACCTTTTGGTCAATCTTGTTCATGAGCAAAAACAGAACCTGTTGCGTCAAGTCCGTCTTTTCCAGAATGTTGCGTGCCGCCTCGCACATGTCGCCGTATTCTTTTGTGGCATCCAGCATCCCGACGACGATGTCGGCTTCGGAGAGTTTCTTGTAGCTGCGTTCAATGCCGATTTTCTCGATGGTCTCATCCGTCTCGCGCAAACCAGCCGTGTCGATGAAACGGAACAAAGTGCCGTCGATGTTGAGCGTCTCTTCAATGGTGTCGCGAGTCGTGCCGGCAATGTCGCTCACGATGGCGCGTTCTTCGCCAAGCAGTGCGTTGAGCAAGGTGCTTTTGCCCGTGTTGGTCTCGCCAACGATGGCTACTGGAATACCGTTTTTGATGGCATTGCCCAAACGGAACGATTCAGTCAGGCGGGTGATGTGCGCAATGGCTTGGTCGAGGAGAAAGTTGAGTTGGGAGCGGTCGGCAAACTCCACGTCTTCTTCGCTGAAATCGAGTTCCAGTTCCATCAGGGCGGTGATTTCCAACAACTTGTCACGCAGCGTCTTCAGCTCGTTTGAGAAGCCGCCTTTCATCTGGTTCATGGCCACACGGTGTGCGGCGGCATTTTGCGAAGCGATGAGGTCGGCGATGGCTTCGGCCTGTGCTAAATCGAACTTGCGGTTGACGAAAGCGCGGCGGGTGAACTCGCCAGGTTCAGCCATGCGGCAGCCTTTTGCGATAAGTGCCTGCAACAGACGCTGTTGGATGAAAATCGAGCCATGCACGCTGATTTCAGCGGAGTCTTCGCCCGTGAAGGAATGTGGGCCTTTGAAAAATGTCACCAAAACCTCGTCAAGCATCTCGTCACCATCCACGATTTGACCGAAATAAGCCTTGTGCGACAGCATTTTATCCATGTCGAAGGCTTTGCCGTTTTGCTGAAAGAGCTGTGCGACGATAGGGAAGGCATGACTGCCCGAAATCCTGATGACGGCAATGGCGCCCATGCCGTGTGCAGTGGCTATGGCGCAAATCGTGTCTTCGTTCATGATGTTGACTTGCATGGCTGTAAATTTTGCGCAAAAATAGGAAAATTTGGTTTTCACAAAACTCACAAAACCATGACAAAACTCAAAAGGAAGGTTTTGTGAAACTACACCACTTCAATTCCGTAAACGGCAAGCAATCCAGGCAGACCCTGCAAGGCGAACTTGGCTTTCTTCAAGCGGTTTTCGTTCGGGTTGATGAGATAGTTGTAGGCTGTGGTGAAATCAGTTTCTTCCAAATTGGTTTTCAGGAAGATGGAACGCGTCATGTCGCAATCCTTGAAGACGGATTTTTTCAGGTTGCACTGTCCGAAATCAGCCTCAATGATGCGGCATTTGTCGAAATGCGTACCTTGCATGTTCAGACCTTGAAAAGAGGTGTATTGCAAGTTGCAATCGCTAAAAGCCACGCTGAAAGTGAACTTGTTGGAAGCCGAAAAATTCGCTCCCGTCAGCTTGCAACGCTCAAAAGCGACCTTGTTCCACGATGTGCCCGACATTTTGCACAGACTGAAATTGCAGGAAATGAAACGGCAGGCCTCGAAATTCACTTTGCCAAAGATGATTTCCGTGAAATCGCAGTGCTGAAACGTGCAATGAAAATACTCTTCATCGAGCTCTATGACTCTAAAATCTAAGTCTTTATATGTGATATCTTCTTTCATGTTGGGCTTTTTTGACTTTTTAGACAATTATACTATTTGACGGTTTGACAATTGGATATTTTGGCCATAGATTGAAAATCGAAAACTGTCAACCGATAACCCACATAACCCGTCATCTCCCCAAGAACACCTCAATTTGTTCCGCCTTGATTTTTTTCGCAATAATGCGTTTTTCCCGGTCTAAAACATATATTAAAGGTGTGTTTTCGATGCAATAGGCGTCGGTGGGGTCGAGGCCGCGGGAATGGAAGGCGCTCACGTTGATGAAGCTGTTTTCAAAAGGCTGAAAGTCATAGTTCATGTCGACAGCGTAAACGCTCACATTCTGATGCTCACGGCTGATGGTTTCAAGAGTCCGCGCTTCTCCGGCACACACATCACATTCATGATCGTAGAAGAAAAGGATTAAATAATCCGATTCAAGTGCTTGTGTGTCAATGTATAATCCGTTTTTGTCGGGCAATGACAATGCGGGTGCTTCGTTGAAGAGCGCCAATCTTTTCAGATCGCCTGAATGTGCCTCAATAAAAAAGTATGCGGCTTCGTTGAGCAGGGCATTATCGCGGTTTTTTAGAATGTATTCGTCTGCCAGATGTATAAATATCTCATCATGAGTCATATACACGGGATGCTCGTATTTGTTGAGCAGGTAAAGCAATGTGAAATCTTTGACGACTTTATTCTGTATCTTGGCTAAAAAACGGTCAATTTCAAGCTTGATGGAGTCGGGCAGAGGTGCCACCACTTTGTCGAAAAAGGCATCGATGCGATTGGCGTATGCCTGGTTGCCATAAAGCGAACTGTCGTTCAATTGACAATTATCCCAAAAATGATTCTTGTAATATTGATAGGATAAGTGTCTGTCATTCAATATGGAATCGGGTAGGACAGGGTCATTCAGCAAGCCTTGCGACTGGCAGCAAGCCCTTGCACCGAGGATTGAAAACAACAATATCAGGCAATATGTGACGACCGATTTACGCATAATCAGCCGCGAAGATACAATTTTTTGTAGATTTGCGGGTTGTTTAGGAAATGAGAAAAACGGTTTTACATATTTTGGCACTCTTGCTGCTGCTTTCGGGCTGTCATTCGCGTCGCGAAGCGAAGTGTGTTTTGCTTCAGGCGGAATCGGTGGTGGATAATGCTCCCGATTCGGCATTGGCGTTGCTTGAGTCTGTCGGTCATCCGGAAGACCGTTTCGGCAAAGCGGATTTCATGCAGTTTGAAGTCATTCTTGTAAAGTCTAAATACAAGTGTTACAAGCCAATATATGCTGATACTTTAATCTTTGATTCATATCATTTTTTCCTTGACGAAAAGGATTTCGCCAAGGCATCGCAGGCCGCGCTTTACGGTGGTTGCGTCAATGTGGAACGAAACCATTTCGATGCGGCCATGGAATGTTTTAAGAATGCTGATTTTTATGCCGAAAAAGTTTCCGATTCTTCTTGCCGCGCTTTTGCCCAATATTATATAGGTGATTTGTTGAATCAGCAAGGTGATGAAAATCAAGCCATTGATGCGTATCGTCAGTCGGAAAGGCTTTATGGAAACGACTACAGCCGCAAGTCACGTTGCCTCAATGCGATGGCGATGATGTTTCTGGTTTTGGGTGAAACGGATTCTGCCTTCTATTATTTGGATTCGGCTATGGAAATGGCCGAGACGAAAGGCTGCCAAAACATGAAATCTGCTTTGTTGAACAATTATTCGGTTGCCTATCAGCAGATTGGCGATTTCGGCAATGCGGAAAGATGCCTGAAACAAGCCATAAATGAAGTCGATGCGTCGCAACGGCCTATCGCTTATCTTAATTTGGCGAAAGTGTATCAACGAAGCGGTCAAAACGATTCGCTGAAAGTTTATAAACAATTGCTTCTAAATGGTTTGGATAGTCTTACTTCAAGTCAGGAAACAAGTGCGGCAATCTATGCTTTCCTGTCGAGTGCGGCAGCTTCGGAAGGCGATTTTGAAAGTGCCTATCAATATGAATTGCAGCACGGAAAGGTCACGCTTGACATTATGGAGGAAAGGGAGCGCAGTTCGGTTTACGATATCCAGCAGAAATATGATTTCGAGGCGCAGCAAAACAGGCACAACCTTGAAATGTTGCGTCGTTTGCGGGTCATCATAGTGCTTGTAATTGTACTTTTGGCCGCCATGATTGCCGTTGCCGTTTTGGTTGGCATCGCATTGAAACGCAAACGGATAGAAGCGGAATTGAACGGCAAATTGCTGGAATTGAAGCGCCAGAATGAAGAACAGCAGAAACAACAGCATTTGCGCGACAGCCAGTTTGCATCGTTGGAAAAGGATGAGTTGCTTCAGAAACTGAATGTCGCCATTCAGATGCTTTCGCTTTCAAACAACAAGTCCAATCCTATGCTTTTCAAGGATTTGGAAGCAAAGGTGTATGAAGGGACATCGCCTTGGGAATACATTGAAATGGTTTTCAACCGGCTGAATCCTGGCTGGACGGAGAACATCCGTAGGCAATATCCCGATTTGTCGGAGGTGGAATTCAAGTATTGCCTTTTGTCGCATTTCAGCCTTTCGCGGCAGGAATTTGCCAACGCGATGGGGTGCAGCGTGTATTATATCGACAAAATCAGGGCGAATCTGAACAAGGATTTGCACTGAAAAAGTTTGTACTAAATTTGTTTAAATCATTGATTTTCAAATCATATTTTGAGAAAAAGTTTGTACTGACTTTGCAAACTGCTTTTTCTTCGGTTTTGTGCCGTATTTTTGCGGCAAATAAATTCAAATGCGTATGACACGAAAAATCCATTATCTGTTGGCCATCGTTTTTGTGGCTTTTTTGGCAACTTCCTGTAAGAAGGATAACGGAAACGACTATCCGAATGAAACGAAAATCGACATCAAAGGCTCGTTGATGAAACCCGACCAACGTACCGAGGATGTGACCGCCGGCCTTAACGAAAGAACGCTTTATGTGCGCTTCTTTAAGGATTATGACGAAACCGAGGTCTCAATCTTGAGTTTGAATGGCGAGAAACTTTTTGGCGTTACGACCGTTCCGCAGCGCAAGTCGGAAGTGCAGGTTTATCTCGGCAACCAGTTGGCAGGCACTTACAATCTTCGCATCGAAAACAATGAAGGCTTCCTTGAAGGGGAGTTTGTGATTGATTCTCTAGATGAGCAAAGGCTTTGGCGTAATGCTTTGCTGAGATGATTTTGCTTAACATTGTAAAAACCATTTAAATTATTATATATGAAGAAATTACTAATTTTATTAATCCTTTCCGGATTGTTCGTGCTGACAGCTTGTCCGCACAAAGATCCTACAATCATCAATTTGGAGCCGCTGGAAGAAAAATACCGTGAATCAGTGCCTTACCAGGATGGAGATACGTTTGTTTTGCAGCACGAAACCAATAAGACCCTGATTGAGTTTAAGGTGTGGCGCTATCTACAGGTCGATAATGTATATGAGGGCGAGACTTATTACCGTATGCAGTATGACCCTCACATTTATTATGAAAACTATCAACAAGACATCACCGAATGTCGCACCGATTATCCGCTGTTCAATTTCAAATTGCAGATGGACAATGAATACAGAATACATGAATACAGTGATTCTACAGCAGATAATTCACACGCTAAAACATTGTCAATCTGTGCCGGAAACAATTTCTATACTTGGCTTCCTTTCAAAGGCGTAACCTTTGGCGATTATGTCATGCTCGATTCCATGCAGGTCAACGGGCGCACCTATTATGATGTGTTTGAACTGAAAAACCAAAGCTATGGTTACGAATACGAAGGGGCGAACGATGGCGTTCAGGTCCTGTATTATAATTATGAAAACGGCATCGTAGGTGTCGAAATGTCGAACGGAGAAAAATTCATGCGCTATGAAGAGTAAAGTTTTGTATTTCATGTTGTTAGTCATTTTGCTTGCATCTTGCCGTAAACCGAAGGAGGAGATTCTCGTCAGTGAAGATCTGAAAGAATGGTTTGTCGACAGCGGCAACCGCCATTTCGAGGTCTGCGATGAAAACGGCATCCATCAGACTTTCCATTTCGATGACATTGAAAATGATTTCCTTGAAAACTCGTCCAGCCTGTTTGGGGTCACATACGAATTTACGGAACATGAACAGTGCGGCCAAAAGGGGCGTGGCTTTCTTGAAGACAGCCAATGCCAATTGCATTTTACAGCCTATAGCGATGCCACCCATGTTTTCTTTGAGTTTTACAATGCACAATTCAGTTTCAATTACAACGAAAGCAGCGGCATAGAAGGCACCATGAAATGCAGTGACGGTTATGGCGATGCATTGTATGGTTACACAATTGAAAGGCTTGACAGCTACGAAGTTGACGGCAAAACCTACCGCGATGTGATTCACATCAAGGTCGTTGATCCCGATTGCATCACACGTCCGACTTTCCCGACCGAAATCTATTACGCAAAGCACTACGGACCAATCCGTTACCAACTGGCGCGTCAGCATTGGCTGCATCGTGTAGCTGAATAATAAAAAGTATGATAATACAATATCCAAAGCGAAAATCCGTTAATAAACAAATAACTAAATCAGTTTGATCATGAAAAAAGTATTGCTTTCAGTTTGCCTTTTGGCGTTGTTGCTCCCGGCAAAAGCCCAAGATAATAGGGGAGAAGTTTGTAATCATTATCGTCCAAATGGTCTCAGCATCGAGGCCACGGCTTCGACAGGCATATTTGACATTTTTGCCGTCGAATTGCATCAGAAACCCTATCTGTTAACCGTTGGACCAACGCTATATTATCGCTTCAACAAGAACATCAGCCTTGGCATCGGCACCGAATTCCAGGCCAGCCGCGGCTCTCGTCTCGATTACAACTTTGACGAATATCTGATGGGCATTCCGGTATTTGCTAGCTTCAAAGTGAACATGGGCGGACAAAAGACTTCACCTTTCTTTGCTGCGCGTGTCGGCATGATTTTCGACCTAAACTCAATTGTTGAGGAACAAACCTATTTTTACGAAGGTTCATACTATGACAGGCCATGGGGCATGTACAACTACGACAAATACCGTTACGGCGGGATTTATACCGATTTAGGCTTTGGCCTTTCCGTCAAGCGGTCCAACATCAGCTTGGGAATCATCTGCTCCGACTTACACTTCAACCGTTATCATGAGGAGTCCCACTATTTGAGCAATGGCGAAGTGGAAACAACAAGCGGAAGCAGTGAAAACATCGAGCCGAACATTAATTTCTATGTCCGCTATTCCTATACGATACCGGTATTCTAAGACCCTTTTAGATAAAGCAAAAATAATGCGGGAGTAACCGAAAAGCCCAAAGTGAGTAGGAAAACTTTAAAATTCAAGTCAATGAAAAAATGTATTTTACTTGTTTTCGCAGCGCTTCTTAGCGTTCAACTTATGGCACAGCGTGTGCCAAGTGATAAAAAGGCAGCCATCTCTGCTGGCGTGTTGATGGGCGGTGGCGGTTTAGTCGGTGCCGATTTCGAATTTATGCCTGCCGAGCATTTCAGCTTTGAATTAGGCGCCGGTTTGCCAAGTTTCGGTGCTGGCCTAAACTATCATTTCAAGCCTTATATCAACAGCTCAATGCTTTCAGTGGTTTATTGGCACCAAGGTTTTGGTCAGTCCTATACGCAAAGTCTGGTTGGACCAGTATACACATATCGTGCGCCAAAGATATTCCAATGCCAGATTGGTTTTGGCTTTAAAGTTGAAAATGGTCCGGCTGCCACTCAAGATTTGATTAATACGGATTTTATGCTGCTTTACAGCATTGGCGTATATTTCCCGCTCTGATAGTTGATATTCAAATAAATAAAACCGATCAAATACTTTTGGTCGGTTTTTTGTTTTTCAACACATTTAGGTTAGAGACTCCTTTGTAAAAGAAATGCCACGCTAATACACAAAGAATCCCACCACGCCGCTTAATACGATAAGCAGGATGGGGTTTGCCTTGAAAAAATAGGAAGCCACGAAAGCCAAGACGCAGATGATGATGCTCACGTTGTTTTGGCCGCGACCGATTTCAACGAAATTCTGCGTGTTCATCATTGAGAGGCCTGCTGCAAAGATGAGTCCAGCAATGGCGGGTTTCAAGCCTTTCAGCGTATTGTCCATCAATGCGCTGTTTTTCTTGCTCATAAACAAGCGGATGATGAGATAAACCATAACGACGGATGGCAGGCACAAGGCAAATGAAGCCAATAGGGAGCCGCCCAAACCGCCAGTCGTATAACCTACGTAGGTGGCTAAATTGATTGAAATCGGTCCCGGCGTCATCTGCGAGATGGCGACCATGTCGGCAAATTCCGTTGTCGACATCCATGCGTAATGTTCCACCACTTCATGCTGAATGAGCGAAAGCATGGCATAACCGCCGCCGAAGCCGAGGACACCAATTTTGATAAAGACCCAAAGCAGTTGCAGGTAAATCATTTTTCGGCCTCCTTTGCTTTGCGTTCAATGATAATGGCGTAAACTAGGCTGCATGCGATGGCTGTGAGAATGACATACGCCGGCGATATCTTGCACCACCAAATGAGAAAAACAGCTAAAATCGGTATGATGGCAGTCTTCCATGTCACTTTAGCGGACTTGATCATGCGCAGGGAAGGAGCGAGGATAAGCGCCACGACACACGGACGGATGCCTTTGAAAATGCGCTCCACCACAGGATTGTCCCTGAACTCGCGGAATACCGTTGCCAGCAGCAGAATGATGACGATGGAAGGAATGATGGCGCCCAACATGGATGCAAAAGCACCTTTGCGACCTGCAACACGATGACCCACATACAAGGCCGTGTTGACGGCAAAAACGCCAGGCAACGATTGTATAACGGCTATCATGTCCCAAAACTCATCGCTGCCAATCCATTTCTTCTGGTCTACAACGGCTTTTTCGACCATCGAAAGCATGGCATAACCGCCTCCTAAAGTGAAGGCTCCAATCTTCATAAAGGTGAAAAAAAGCTGCAAACTGCGTTTCATGCCGCAAAAATAAAACAAAAAAACACCCGTTTTGTTGATTCAACGGAAATAATTAGTACGTTTGCAAACTAAATTAGATGCGTATGACAATTTTAGAAGTTCCACAAGTAATGACATTCGATCGTCCGGAAGTATGGTCGTTGTTGATCCAGTTGTTTATTTTAGCAACTGCACTTTTGGTTGGTAATTTGTTGAGAACCAACATCCCGTTTTTAAAGAAAAGCTTACTGCCTTCCGCTTTGCTAGGCGGTCTCTTGCTTTTAATCTTCAAAGCCATACCTGGTTGCGATCATTTGGTCAACAAACCTGTTATGGAAGTGATTACCTATCATGCTCTTGGCCTTGGTTTTGTTGCCTTAGCATTGAAAAACAACAAGATAGAATCGAAGTCATCACCTATGAAGGTGATTGAGACTGGCGCTCTGACCGCATCAACATACGTTATTCAAGGCATCATAGGTCTTTTGATCTCTATTCCGTTGTTTTATTTTGGCAAGCGCATTTTCTATGCCAGCGGCCTTTTGCTCCCTATGGGTTACGGACAAGGTCCAGGACAGGCTTTAAATTTCGGTAAAATCTTTACAGGATGGGCTACCCAGCAGGGCATTGAATTTGCCGGTGCCGACTTTGGCTTAGCCATTGCTGCAACAGGTTTCATTGTCGGTAGCATTATCGGCGTGATTTACATGAACATTCTTCGTCGCAAAGGCAAACTTTCGAACAGGAAAATGTCACATGACGTAAAAAACAAGCTTGAGGATTACGAAGGCAAGAACGAAATCCCTGATGCAGAATCCATCGATAAGCTTTCAGTTCAGATATGCATGGTCTTGTTCGTTTATGCGCTCGTATATCTGTTCACGAATTGGATTCAAGGCATGGAGCTGGGTAATTTCGGCACAAACACGCTGAAACCGATGTTGTGGGGCTTCAACTTCCTGTTGGGCACCTTGTTCGGTGTGGCTTTCAAATGGATTTTAGGTCGCTTTAAAAAGGCTAAAATCGTCCATCGCGAATACATCAACAACTATATGCTGAACCGCATCAGCGGTTTCTGCTTCGACATCATGATTGTGGCAGGCACCGCAGCCATCAGTTTCGACGAATTCGGCAAGTTCGTCCTGCCGTTCATTTTGATCTGCACTTTAGGTGCCATCGTCACCTTTATTTATGTGCTTTTCATCAGCAAGCATCTTTATCCTGATTACCAGTACGAAGGCTTCTTCTCGATGTTCGGCATGCTGACTGGCACCGCCAGCAACGGCATGATTCTGCTTCGCGAAATCGACCCGAAGTTTGAGACCCCTGCAGCCAACAACCTGGTGCTTCAAACCCTGGCAGCCATCGTGCTCGGTTTCCCAGTGCTTTTGCTCATGGGTTATGCGCCGCAAAGCCTGAAGGCGACATGGATAACCTTAGGCATTTTGGTTTTGTTCTGGATAGGCTTGACGCTGTTCATGTTGCGGACCAAGATATTTAGAAAGAAAAAGGATGCCGCGCCGAAAACAGAAAAAGAACAATAACAGAAAAACAACGATAAAAAGGGGCTGACTAAAAAGTATGGTCAGCCCTTTTCATATTCGGAGGGGGATACGAGAGCAAAGTCAAATACGCGATTCTCCAGAGCGTTTTTTGACTTTTTAGTCACCCTCATTGTTTTAAATATGAATGCATTCGATTATTCCGTCAGTTCCTTAGCGGCTTGTTCAAGCTTCACATCCAGGCATTTCATGGCTGCGTCAAGGTTGCCGTCAATCTTGCCTTTCATGCTGAAATAGAACTTGATCTTCGGCTCGGTACCTGAAGGACGGACTGTAATCTTCGAACCGCTTTCGGTGAAGAATTGCAGCACATCGCTCTTAGGCAGGTTGATGGCAGTGACTTTGTCCGTCAGCAAATCCTTGGCTTCGCTGGCTTTGTAATCGCGGATTTCTACCACTTTTTCGCCGTCGATTTCAGTTGGAGGTGTGGTGCGGAACTTGGCCATCAAAGCCTTGATTTCTTCTGTTCCGCTAATGCCTTTCTTGGTCAGGGAGACGAGCTTCTCCTTGTAAAGACCGAACTCCTTGTAAATGTCCATGAGCAGCTGATATGGTGTCTTGCCCTGTTCGGCAGCCCAAGCGGTGGCTTCGGCAATCATGCTGGTAGCGATGACGGCATCCTTGTCGCGGACGAAATCGCCAGCCAGATAACCGTAGCTTTCTTCGCCGCCGCCGATGAATTGTTCCTTGCCTTCCAATTCCAAAATCTTGTCGGCAATGAATTTGAAACCAGTCAGCACATCGTAACGCTTGACATCGTATTTCTTTGCGATTTCAAACAACAATTCTGTGGTAACGATGGTCTTCACAATATATTCTTTTCCAGTCAGTTTGTCGAGTTCGCTCCAACGGGTGAGGAGGTAATAGACGAAAATGCTGGCGGTCTGGTTACCGTTGAGCAGGATGAATTCACCTTTGTCGTTTTTCACAGCTATGCCTACACGATCAGCATCAGGGTCGGTGGCCATGACAAGGTCGGCGTTCACTTCCTGAGCTTTCTTTACGGCTAAGGCCATAGCGGCAGGTTCTTCCGGGTTCGGTGATTTCACGGTAGGGAAGTTGCCGTCAACAATCATCTGCTCTTCAACGCAGTACACGTTTTCAAAGCCTTTCATCTTCAGGATTTCAGGCACCAAACGGCGACCAGTTCCGTGAATCGGCGTGTAGACGATGCGCAGGTCTTTATGTTTTTTGATAAGGTCTAACGAGAGCGAAAGTCCATACACTTTTTCAAGGTAAATTTTGTCGAAGTCTTCGCCGAGTACGGTGATAAGTTCGGGATTGCGCTTGAAGTTCACCATCGAAGGGTCGGTGATTTTCTCCACTTCGGCAATCACATTTTTGTCGTGTGGGCTGACCAACTGACCGCCGTCGTTCCAATAGGCCTTGTAGCCGTTGTATTCCTTTGGGTTGTGCGAAGCTGTGACCATCACGCCGGCCTGACATTTCATTTCGCGCACGGCAAAGGAAAGTTCAGGGGTAGGGCGGAGGCAGTCGAAAATGTAGACCTTAATGCCGTTGGCCGACATGACATCGGCAGTGATGTTGGCGAAAGCAGGGCTGTTGTTGCGACCGTCGTATGAAATGGCGACGCTGAGGTTTTTTTCACCTGGGTGCATCAGTTTGATGTAGTTGGCGAAGCCTTGTGTGGCCATGGCAACGGTGTAGATGTTCATGCGGTTGGTACCTGCACCCATTATGCCACGCAGACCGCCTGTGCCGAATTCAAGGTTACGGTAGAAACTTTCTACCAGTTCGTTCGGGTCGTTGTCGAGCATGTCCTGGACTTGCTTCTTTGTTTCGGCATCGTAGAGGTCTGTCAACCAACTCTTTGCTCTTTCTATGATTTTAGGATCGACGTTCATGATGTGTTGATTTATTTGTTGATATGTTTGTTGATTATTCTTTATTTTTCGTCTAATTCAATAATGCATTTCACCAAGCTGTCGCGCCAAAACGGAATCGTCCTATTGGTGTATTTTTTGATTTTCGACTTATCCAAGACGCTATAAGCCGGACGATGTGCCTTGGCGGGATACTGGTCGGTCGTAATTGGGTTGACTTTACAGGTCTTTCCTGCGATTTCCATGATGGCCACGGTGAAATCGTACCATGTGATGATGCCTTCGTTGGTGAAATGGAAGGTCTCGTGAACGGGGTTCAGACCATTCTGGTTGACGAGATGAATGAGCATTTCAGCCAAATCGTAAGCCCAAGTCGGCGTGCCTTTCTGGTCGCAGACTACGTTGATTTCATCGCGTGTGTCAGCTAGCATGAGCATGGTCTTTACAAAATTCTTTCCAGTGGCGGAATAAAGCCATGCCGTCCTGACAATGAAATGGTTGCAGCCGCTTTCCCGAATCAGTCTTTCGCCTTCGGCCTTGGTGCTGCCGTAGACGGATTGCGGTGCTACGGGTTCGCTTTCCTGATATGGACTTGTTCCATTGCCGCTGAAAACATAATCGGTGGAGACATGAACGAGTAAAGCCTCATGTCTTTTGCAAGTCTGAGCCAATATTTGAGGCGCTTTCGCATTGATTTTCAATGCCAAATCGGGTTCGTCTTCGGCTTTGTCTACGGCGGTGTAGGCCGCGCAATTGATGCAGACCTGAATTTCGTTGCTGGAGAAATAGTCTTCAACGGCTTGCGCATCGCAGATGTCGAGTCTATCGACATCGGTGAAAAACCAAGTGTGTTTTTTATCCGTTTTGGCAATTTTTATGATTTCGCTTCCTAATTGGCCTTTGCAACCTGTAATCAGAATATTCATAATCAGATGTTTAGAATTTATGTACTAAGGCAATGCCTAATGATTCCTTGAATTGAAGTTTCGGTACGTTGTCGACGACAGTCTCCACACCTTCGATGGTTTCGTAGACGGGGAAAGTCGTATTGTGGTCGTATTTCAGATGGACGAAAAGAACGGCAGAAATACTTTTGTTGATGACGAAATTGATGGTGTTTTCCCAGTTCACATCGATTTTCACACGTCCGTCGTCGCGTTTTTCGGAATAGTTATAGAAGCAGTTCAGCAGAGTGGCATAACTGATGTTTTTGCCAATGTCATGTTTGAAGTTGATGATGATGTTGGCGCCCAAAGCAGGAGCGATGTTTTCGCCATGAATGTATGTTGAATCGGCATCATAATAACCCGGTTTGACACCATATTTGCCTTGGTCGGCTAGTTCCTGAGCCATTACAAACGTGACTTTTCCGGCAAGCGGACTGACATAGGCCTGAAACACGTCTTTTTTCGTCTTGAAAGTATAACCTGCTGAAACCGTAAGGTATGCCGGTGCAAAAAACGAAGAAATCCTGACGGAATCGTTAGGGTAGGTGTAACCATCGGCAAACTGGGTGTTGAATGTCGAAACCAAAGAAAAATTGATCAGTTTGCCACTTCTGCGCGAGTACGAATAACTCAAATCGATTTTATCGTCGGCTTTTTCAACGCGCTTGTCGGAAAAACGTGAAATGCCAAAGGCAAAACTTCCGATGAATTTGCTTTCGTGCCTTTTCTTGTTATTGGTCAAAGTCAGGTTCGCAAAGGCTTTTCCCGTTGAGGAGCTCTCACCGCCAGCAGCCCAGTTCGACAGTGCCAACTGATTGATGTTCAGTCCAAAATTGCCGCTGAATGTTAGCCCCTCATTTATAATATCCAGAATATTTGCCTTTGGGCGTCTTTCGACAGGCCGAGGTGGAATAAGCGAATCTATGTGCCGGTTGATGGCTTTCAATTCACCTTCGATAATCTGCTTTTCGCTGACAATTTCGGTATTATGGCGATTCAACACGGAAAGCGTTTTCCCGATTTGCTTTTCTTTTTGTAGGATGTCGAATTGCTGCCGCACAAGGGAATTCTTGATTTCAAGATAATCCATGGTGTTTCGGAATATCGAATCAATGCAAGGCGTCATCAGGTTTTTTGCGTTTTGAGAGAAAAGGAAATTCCCGTTGACCGTCAGGAAGACCATCAACAAAAACAACGTCGCAAACCTTTTACCGATATGCATACCGAATTCCTTTGCTTTTCTTAGAACGAGCAAAGATACAAACTATTGCACAAGAATAAAAGTGCTATTGCAAAAACTATTATTTCACCTCGATGGTATGGTTGGAGGAATAATAGTGTTTGCGCTCATTTTCAAACTGATAACTGCCTTTTACCCAAGCTGGTTCTTTTTTCGGAATGCCGAGTATGTGACGGGTAATGGTTTTCAGGTTCTCGCTAATCTCGCTGTATATCAAGCCGGAGATGCCTAGATAGGATGGCTTCAGGCACAATTCGCTGATGGCTGCGGCCTTGTCGATGCATGTGCCATACCACAAGATGCCTTGATTGCTCTTGGTACCTAAAACACGGCCGTGATCAATACCAATTGCAAAATTCAAGCTATTGAATTGGGGTATGTTTTTCACCAGCTCTTTGCCAAGGACATAGCTTAGTCTGTATGCGTTTTCGATGTGAGTGTCGATTTCCTTAATTGAAGAAGCATAAACTAAAAGGAAACTATTGCTATTGTGGTCAATCAGATAAGCATTTGTCTCTTTTGCAAAAACGCTCAATGCCTCGTGAAATATTTTATATGTTTTTGAAGCTGCACGTTTTCCATCGTTTTTAATGATGTAAGGCATGTTTTTCAAATTGATGAAAAAAACCGTGGCGCTGCAAACGATGGCCGACATCTCATCGCTTAACTTGTTGACTTCCGACAAATTGCTGGTTTCAGTAATCTTAAAATCTTCATTACGAAGTTCAATAGCTTTATTTAGTATTTCTTCTATCATGTCCGTTTTAGATTGGTTTATAAATTTTGGCAAAAATAATAAATTTACAGAATAGAAAAACATAGCACCGACAAAAAGCCGATGCTATGTTTTTTATGGAGACAATAATTATTCCATGTTGGTGTAAACAGCCTGGATGTCTTCGTCTTCGTCGAGTTTGTCGAGGAACTTTTCGATTTCAACCATCTGTTCGTCAGTGAAGCTGACGGTGCTGTTTGGGAAACGCTGGAGGTTAGCCTTCACGATGTTGATTTTGCGTTCTTCCAGAGCGTCGTGCATGGTGCCGTAGTCGGTCCAGGCAGTGTAGACGGTCGTTGTTGTGGTTTCTTCCTCTTCGTCGGTTTCTTGGGTGATTTCGTCCAGACCGAAGTCAATCAATTCAAGTTCGAGGTCGTCTTTTTCCATACCGGCTGGCATTTCGATTTCGAAGACAGCCTTTCTGGTGAACATGAATTCAAGTGAGCCGATAGGCAGGAAACTGCCGCCGCACTTGTTGAAGTACGACTTCACATTGGCAACGGTACGGGTTGTGTTGTCGGTAGCACATTCAACCATGCATTGGATGCCGAAAGGTCCTTTGCCTTCGTAGGTGATTTCCACGAGATTGGCGGCATCCTTATCGGTGGCGCGCTTGATGGCGGCGTCGATGTTGTCCTTAGGCATGTTTTCAGCCTTGGCGTTCAGGATGGCCTGACGCAGTTTAGGGTTCATGTCAGGATCTGGACCGCCTTCCTTGGCTGCAATGGTGATCAACTTACCTAATTTAGGAAACACGCGTGACATGTGTCCCCATCTTTTCATTTTTGCCGCTTTGCGGTATTCAAATGCTCTTCCCATATTTTAATGTGTTTAATATTTTAAATTTTAGGCCGCAAAGATAGTAAATCCCATACAATAATAATGTATTTGAAGCAAAAAACTTACTATATCCGTTTTAAATGTATTTTTGCAAAGCAAATTAGACACAATGAAAATACTTGTCTTGACAGAGCATGATGATTGTTGCGGACCGATGGCTGCCGCCTTTTTGCGCGATTATTCGCAGAAACTGGAAGTCGTTTCGGCAGGAATTAACCCTGCGGAAAACATTCAGACATTAGCAGTGGTTGCCATGAAAGAGTGCCTCGTGGATTTATCGGGCACGAAACCGAGTGATGTCAGGAACTTCATCGGATGTGATTTCGATTTCATAATAATAATAGGTGATCAAACACTGGTTTCACGGATGAATACGGAAATGTTTAATCCGTTATATCCGTGCAATCCGTGTTCGAAAATCATTCTGAATCCTGAAATCAAGGCCGTTGATATGGATTCCATGCGACAACTGCGTGACTGGATTAAAAACGAAGTTTTCATTGTCTACAAGAATCGTTTGCACTGAAACATTCTTTATAATCCAATCGCTTTCTTCGACATGAGCGTCATCGTGACGCCACGTGCGAGCATGAAAAGCAGGAAGGCAATCCAAAGGCCATGGTTGCCGAAGGCAGGCATGAGGAAATACCAGGCCGGCAGAAAGACGAAAACCGAAGCAATGACCATCGTGTTGCGGATGGCGCGTGCCGCAGTGGCACCAATGTAGATGCCGTCCCAAATGAAGGCCGCAAATGTGATGATTGGGATGATAATCATGTAGATATGATAAGGCCGTGCCTGCTCGATGACTTCCGCTTGGTCGGAGATGAGGCCGATGAAAGTGTCGGGGAAGAGCCAATATAGTAAGGTGAAAGGCAGGCTTAGGCAAAGGCCCCAGGTAAGGAGCAACCTCACGGTCTTTTTCAACTGCACTTTGTCATTTGCACCTGTGAACTTGCCAACGAGCGCTTCGCCAGCGTAGGCAAAACCATCGGTAAAATAAGAGAAGATGTAGAAGAACTGCATCAATATCATGTTGACGGCCAATACATCATCGCCCAATTTGGCAGATTGGTTGGTGAAGAAAGCAATGCTTAAAATCAACAGAATACTACGGATCATGAAATCGGTGTTGACCTTGAAGAAACGTTTCAGCTTGTCGGCTTGCAGCAGTATTTCTTTCTTGATAGAGATGAGATATTTGCGGTATTTGGCGAAAAGAAAAATGAGTGCAGTGACTAAGCCGCAGTATTGCGCAATGACTGTTCCCAAGGCGACGCCTCTGACACCCATGCCTAATTTACTGACACAGAATATGCTTGCTGCAATGTTCACCACGTTGATGAGTATGGCGATGACCATTGGGACGGTGGTGTTCTGCATCCCGATGAACCAGCCGTTGAAAGCATAAAGGCAGAGCACGGCGGGCGCTGCCCAAATCCTTACGTAGAAATAGTCGGCGGTGTAGCGCAGCACATCTTCGCTGCCGTTGAGCAATTTCATGCTAATCCATTCAATCGGGTTTTGCAGCCCGAGCACTATGACGGTGGCAATCAGTGCGATGCAAAGCGATCGATAGAGCGAATAGGAGATTTCCTGTTGGTCGCCAGCACCGAGCGATTGCGCCGTGAAACCCGTGGTTCCGGCACGCATGAAGCTGAAAACGGAATACATCACGCTGAAAATGGTGCCGCCCAGACCGATAGCGCCAATATAAGCCACCGAGTCAAGATGCCCCATAAGCATCATGTCGACCAAACCCAGCAGCGGAACGGTTATGTTGCTAATAATGTTGGGAATGGCGAGGCGTAGGATGGATTTATTTAGTGGGTTTTTCATTGCGGTTGCAAAAATAAGGTTATTTGAGCATTACTCTTTACTTTTTTCCTATCTTTACCGCAAATTTTACTGCAATGAAAAAAGTTCATTTTATCGCCATAGGCGGCAGTGCCATGCACAACCTCGCCATTGCCTTGCACCGCAAGGGTTATGAAGTAACGGGTTCGGACGACGAAATCTTCGAGCCATCGAAAACGCGCCTCGCCAACGAGGGCATCCTGCCCGAAAAATGGGGCTGGTATCCCGAAAAACTCGACAATTCGTATGATGCCGTTATCTTAGGCATGCATGCCCGCATCGACAATCCGGAACTGATCCGTGCGCAGGAACTGGGTCTGAAGGTGTATTCCTATCCGGAGTATCTCTACGAGCAGAGCAAGGACAAGACGCGCATTGTCATTGGCGGCAGCCACGGCAAGACGACAATCACCTCCATGATTCTGCATGTGCTGAAACAAGTCGGCATCGAGACGGATTTCATGGTGGGCGCGCAACTGGAAGGCTTCGATGTCATGGTACGGCTGAGCGAAACGGCAAAATACATGGTGATGGAAGGCGACGAGTATCTCACTTCGCCTATCGACCGCGTGCCGAAGTTCCATCATTATCATCCTAATATTGCCGTCATCAGCGGCATTGGCTGGGACCATGTCAATGTTTTCCCGACTTTCGACTGCTATTTAGACCAGTTCCGTATCTTTACCGACACCATCGAACCAGGCGGATGCCTGATTTACGACGGCACGGATACCGAAGCGGAAAAGATAGCGCAATGCGCAAAGGTAAAGACTTACGGCTATGGTGTGCATCCGTTTGAAAATGATGACATTCGTACGAGTCTGATTTTGCCTGACGGCAGTAGAAGAGAGGTCGGTGTTTTCGGCAGTCACAACATGAAAAACATCAATGCGGCACGTTTGGTCTGCCAACAGCTGGGTGTCAGCGATGCACAGTTCTACGAGGCCATTGCATCGTTCAAGGGTGCCGCAAGACGTTTGGAATTGCTGTTTGGTCCTTTGACAGGCTCAGGAACCAATAATGGCAATTACATTTTCCGCGATTTTGCCCACGCGCCTTCAAAGGTCAACGCATCAGTCAAGGCTTTGCGCGAGCAGTTCCCGAGACATCATCTGCTTGCCGTGTTTGAACTGCACACCTATAGCAGCTTGAGCGAGGTCTTCATCGACCATTACCGCGATGCCTTGAATGTCGCCGACCAAGCTATCGTGTTCTATGACCCGCATGCTGTGGCCATCAAGAAACTGGAACTGATGCCTGACGAGAGAATCATGGCTGGCTTCGGCCGCAGCGACTTGAAGGTGGTGCACAACAAGACCGAACTGATGGCTTTACTGGCCGATTCGCCAAAACAAAACGTCATCGGCGCATTCATGAGTTCCGGCGACTTCAACGGCTTGACCACCGACGACTTAAAGTCATTGTATGCATAACCATCTGTAGAGACATAAGTCTCTATTATATTTATGAAATGAATTGCGAGACGTAGCACGCTGCGTCTCGCAATTGTGTTTTATCGGATGTAACTGAGACATTGAGGCAATGTCTCTACAAGTTAATCTTTAAAAAACAAAGACTTCTTTTTTTACCTCACCATCATACCTCACGTTTTTGACCGCATAGGCCGAATGGTCACCGGTCGTGGCCGTGTATTCAATTTCCACAAGTCTGTAGGACAGGTTGTAATGCAAAACCACAATGGTCAGGTTCAGCAGTTTCTTCTTTTTTGCTGTCAACGTAACGACATATTCATTCCCTTTTTTTGCAGTCTTCAAATAGTAGCCACATTCATCGGCCAAGTGCTGACATTCGCCTAGGAAAGAGTAGGTTAGAAGGCACCTCATGTTGTTCATCAGGTTGGACTTGTTGGAATTGAAAGTGCCATGAAACATGCCGTGATCAAAACGGACCCTTTGACCATTAACGATGATTTCGTCTTCATTGCTGAAATGAACGGCAAAACAATCCGGTGCAGAAAAATACACTTTCCCATCGCAAGTCTTTGTCTTTCCTGAATTAAGGTATTGGGTTTCAAGTATGTTTCCTTGAATGGTTTTCAACGATTTATTTGCCTTTCGAATGGAATCGAGGATGCCATTTTGAGCGGAAAGTGACAACGAAAACAAAACTAAAACCGCAACGAAAACGTGTTTTGCAAATTTAAACATCTATTCTGAAAAATAAAAAGCGGAATTGTAATTCCGCTTTTTCATTATATGAATACTATTATTTGTCCAGACTCATCAAAAATTCTTCGTTATTGACAGTCTTTGCAACGCGGTCTTTCAGGAATTCCATGGCTTCGACAGGCGTCATGTCGGCGAAATGCGTACGCAAAGCCCAAACGCGTGCCAATGTGGTTTCGTCGACCAAGAGGTCGTCGCGGCGTGTACCTGAAGCCACAATGTCGATGGATGGGAAGATACGCTTGTTCGACAAACGACGGTCGAGTTGCAGTTCCATGTTGCCTGTGCCTTTAAATTCTTCGAAGATGACTTCATCCATCTTGGAACCTGTATCAATCAAGGCGGTAGCCAAAATGGTCAGCGAACCACCATTTTCGATCTTACGGGCTGCGCCGAAGAAACGCTTTGGCTTTTGCAAGGCATTAGCTTCGACACCACCGGAAAGCACCTTTCCTGAAGCAGGGGAGACGGTGTTGTAGGCACGGGCCAAACGGGTGATAGAGTCTAACAGAATGACCACATCGTGGCCACATTCCGTCAGGCGCTTGGCCTTTTCAAGAACGATGTTGGCAATCTGAACGTGCTTTGAAGCCGGTTCATCAAATGTCGAAGCAATGACTTCGGCATTCACGCTACGCTGCATGTCAGTGACTTCTTCAGGACGTTCGTCAATCAGCAATATGATAAGGTAAACCTCAGGATGGTTAGCTGCAATGGCATTAGCCACTTCCTTCAGCAACACGGTTTTACCGGTCTTTGGCTGAGCCACAATCAAACCACGCTGGCCTTTGCCGATAGGGGCAAACATATCCATGATACGGGTTGAGATGGTGCCGCCTTTGTGTCCTGTGATTTTGAATTTTTCGTTCGGGAACAACGGAGTCAGATAGTCGAAAGGAATACGGTCGCGGACTTCGTCCGGTCTTCTGCCGTTGATTAAGTCAACTTTAATCAGTGGGAAAAATTTTTCGCCGCTCTTTGGAGGGCGAATGGCACCCAACACGGTATCGCCGGTCTTCAAACCAAACAGCTTGATTTGCGATTGCGAAACATAGATGTCATCGGGTGATGGCAAATAATTGTAATCGGATGAACGCAAGAAACCGAAGCCTTCGGGCATGATTTCCAAAACGCCTTCGGCCTGCACAACGCCATCGAACTGGCTGAGGAGTTCGTCACGCTGGTTTTTCTCGGACTTTTCCTGTTTTTCAACGGGTTTTTCAACAGGTTCAATATCGGTTTTCTCTTCAGCGACGGCTTCTTCTACATGCTTTTCAGCAGGCTCCGTAACAGTTTCATTGACAATTGTTTCAACGAATGGTTCTTCAGCGGTCGTCTCAACAGTTTCCTGTTCAATACGGACAGCTTCTTCATCAACTACAGTTGATTCCGTCTGCTTTTTTTTCTTCTGTTTGAACTTGTCGCTCTTATTATTTTTCTTCTTTTGGCTTTTATCTTCGGCACCTTCATCCTTAGTTGCAGGTAGTCCGTTCTTCACCGTTTCAACAGGGGTTGCCGGTTTTTCGTCAACCGAAGTTTCAACAGTCTGTTTTTCGTTTTTTCCATTCTGATCCATCGGACGGGTCGAAAAAGCCTTTTCGGGCTGTTCTGAATTTCCATTACGGGCAATGCGAGGGCGTTTGCTGCGCTTTTGCTGTTGGCCTTGTTCTTCCTTATTTTCCGATTTTTCAGGGGAGGACTTTTTACTTTCTGTTTCTTGGGTCTTCGCTTTCGGAGTCGATCTAATGATGTCAGGATGAACCGCTTGACCGTCAAGAATGTCGTAAATAAGCTGTCCTTTGTCTTTGTTTTCGTCATCGATACCCATTTCGATTGCAATCATTTTCAGGTCTTCCAATGACTTTTCGCTTAATTCATATTTTGTATACATAGAAATTTGAATTCATTATTCCTGTTGAGGAAAGTAAATCAAGAAATATGTTTTCGTAGGAATTCTTTTATTTGAAGGGGCAATTTTAGATGTGTTATTGTCCTAAAAGCGCTGCAAAAATATACATTTTTATTTAATTGGCAATCATTTTATTGATTTTTGTATTTTTGCAACAAATTTAAAAGGTATTATCATGTCACAAAGATTTCAATCCATTATGTTTTTCTTGTCGGCACTGCTGTTTGCTTTGCTGTTTTTTATTCCGTTGGCTGAATATTTCGGCGAACTCAACATTTTGCGTTTCAATGCTTTTGGCATAGAGTCGCTCATGCCCGATGGCGCAATTCCATTCGGAAAGATGTTTGCTTTACCCGTGTTGATTCTCACGGTGACTGCTGTTTTGTTGGGCGCTTACCTTTCAATCAGTCTTGTCAAGGCCGTTAAAATCGCCCAATTCCAGAAACTTCACCGTATTGCCTGCATTGATGTGGTTGTTGTTGTGGCATGGATTGCCTTGGTTTATGCTTATTACATCAGGGCCGTGGGTAAACCGATTGATACTTTGCCGCATTTCAAGGTCGGTGCTTTTCTGCCGCTTTTCGCCCTGTTGCTTGTCATGCTGGGAGCAGGAAGCCTGAAAAAAGACATTAAAAAGGTGCGCTCAATGGATCGAATCCGTTGATTTGAACCTTATCTGATACTTGAAAAAGCCGGCGCATGCGCCGGCTTTTTTTGTTGTTGCTCTAAATATAGGAAACATCAAATCATGCTCTCGACATTCCAGCAGAAAGCGCGGAGACCCAGTTCAGGTGTCTTTTGGTCTTGTTCTTTCAGCGTGTTGAGAATCGGTTGTGCTTTTTCGTCGTCGACGATGGTGAGGATGGCGTTGTTCAAGGTCGGCCAGGCGTGGGTGCCATAGTGGGCTTCGCCCTTATTGCTGCCGTGTCCTTTGATTTCGTCCCATTCGGTAAAGCCTTGCACGCCGTTGCTGTTGAGCATCTTGGCGATTTCTTCGTAATAGGCTTGGTTATATGCGATAAATATTGCTTTCATTTTTTCTTTAGCTTTAAGCCGTAAGCCGTAAGCAATAAGCTTGGTCCTACAGGACTTCGGGATTGTTGCTTTTAGCGTCCGGTTTTTGATTGTTGTTCTATTTCTTTTATGCTTTAATCTTTAAGCCGTAAGCTGTAAGCTTTTTGCCACAAATGTCTTACAGCTTATTGCTTATAAAATTACAATTTACTGTCTTAAAGTGTCGATTAGCGCTCCTAACATGGCTTTGATTTGTTTAACATCTTCGTCTAAACGCTGGTAATCGTCTTGCCCTAACATATCTAAATCGAATGTCAACAGCAATTCTTCTTCAACTTCAGAAGCTGAACCGGCAGCCACATCAAGGAAATAGGCAAATTCTGCATCAGTCCGTCTTCCACAACCTTCAGCAACGTTGATGGGAATAGAGGTGGCAGCACGGCGAATCTGTGAGGTTAGTCCAAAAAGCTCTTCTTTCGGAAACAATTTTGACACCTTATAAATGTCAAGTGCAAACTCATGCCCTTTCATCCAAACTTTGTATTTGTGGAAATCTCTCATTTTTTCTTTTTTAGTTTTAAACTGTAAGCTGTAAGCAATATGCTTTTTGCCACAAATGGCTTACAGCTTATTGCTTATAGCTTACAGCTCTCAAATCTTATCTGATATTCTCCGTAGCCGTCAATGCCTTTTCGGCCTTGCGCTTTTTGCGGCGGACGGCGCGGGTTTCCAATGAACAATAGAATGCCGGGATGAACAGCAGGGTAATCAAGGTGGAAACGGTCAAGCCCCATGCCACGGTGACACCCAATGAGTTCCACATTTCGGCACCTTCACCACGACCTAGAGCCAAAGGAATCATACCCAAGACTGTGGTCAGGGTGGTCATCAAGATAGGACGCAGACGTGAACGTGCGGCCTGAACGGTGGCTTCCTTCACATCGGTGCCGCGTTCTTCAAGCAGGGTGGTGTAGTCGATGAGCACGATACCGTTCTTCACGACGATACCCATCAGAATCAGGATGCCGACGAAGGCCATGACACCCAAAGCCATGTTGTTGGCCCACAAACCAATGAGGACGCCCGTGAAGGTGAACGGAACGGAGAACATGATGACGAATGGCTTCATCAGGTTCTCGAACTGAGCGGCCATCACGATGTAAACCAAGATGATGATGAGAACGAGCAGCACGAACAAATCGCCGAACATTTCCTTCTGGGTTTCGTAGTCACCGGCAATAGTGGTGACGATTTCCTGCGGTATTTCAGTCTCTTCAATGACTTCATTTGCCATCTTTACGGCATCACTCAAGACCTGGCCTTTACCAAGCATGGCGGTGACTTTCACCAGACGTTCACGGTCTTTACGCTCGATTTGAGGAGGTGTCAGTGTTTCGACAACCTTGCCGAGGTCGCCGACGCGGACGGCTTGTCCGTAACCGTTGTAAATCTTGATGTCTTCGATGTTCTCAATGCTCTGGCGGAATTCAGGAGCGTAACGCACACGGATGTCGTATTCGTCACCGTCTTCACGATAGTAAGAGGTAACAGATCCTTTGATTCTGTTGCTGACGTATGTTGCTGCCGTCGTGCTGTTCAAACCATTCAAAGCCAGCTTTTCACGGTCGAAGTCCACCTGATATTCAGGCGTGTAGGCATCGCGGCTGACAATGACCTGCTTGATGCCGCGGTCGCGGAGTTTTTGTGCCAGTTCGTTGGCGATGCGGTCGGTGGTGCCGAAATCGTAACCGTAGACTTCAATCACGACAGATGATGAAGCACCCATGCCGCCGCCGCCTTCGTTGACATTGGCTTTCTTAATCTGTGGGATGGCATTCAGACGTGTGCGAATGTCTTCAGCGATTTCCGTCGAAGTGCGCAGACCGGCCTTGCGGCGTTCGGTCTTCGTGCCGATACGCAAGTTGTATGAAATAATGTGCGTACCATTGCTACGCATGGAAGCAAAAGCATTGTCGGAGTCGGCCTGACCAAAACTGAAGTTACAGATCTTCACTTCAGGCATGGCCATAAACTCATCAGCCAATTCCTTTGCGAAGGCGCCAGTGACATCTTGTCCCGTACCGACAGGCAACTCAATGTTGATGGAAATACGGTCGGAGTCGCTCTTCGGCATCATTTCGGTCTTGATGAGTGGGCCGAAAACGATGACGGAAATCAGGAACAATCCAATCATGCTGAAGAACACAATCTTGCGGTGGTTAACAGCCCAATTGATTAGTCTTGCGTAACCGTTGCTGATGGCATCCAGACCTTTATTAATAGGTGTGAAGATAACCTTGTGCAGTTTGCCCTGGTAAGGGTTCATCACAAGCATCTTGGCGCACATCATAGGCACCAAGGTCAAGGCGCCGGTGGTCGACACTATCATGATGATGGAAACGATCCAACCCAGCTGCTTGAACATCACGCCGGTGGTACCCTTAATCATGGTCAAAGGCAGGAACACGGCCAACATGGTAAGGGTAGAAGCGATAACCGAAAGCTGCACTTCCTGTGTGGCATGAACGGCGGCTTCCTTGGGTTTCTCACCTTTTTCAATATGTGTCGTAATGTTCTCCAAGACCACGATGGCATCGTCCACGACCATACCGATGGCCAACGAAAGTGCCGACATTGAAATGATGTTCAAGGTATTGCCCGTTGCATACAGGTAAATCAGTGAGGCCAGCAATGAAATCGGGATGGCCAGCACGATGATGAAGGTGGCGCGCCAATGGCCCAAGAAGACGAACACCACAAGCATGACCAAAAGGAAGGTGATGAAGATGGTGTCTCTCAAGCTGCTGATGGTACTGATGATGCTGGTGGAACCATCGACAATGATGGTGACCTTCACATCTGACGGCAGGTTCTTTTCGATTTCATTCAGTTTTTTCTTGATGCCCTTGATGACGTTCACGGCATTGGCATCGGTCTGTTTCTGAATGGTGATGGTGGCACCCTGAACGCCGTTGCTATAGGATTCCTGCGAACGCTCTTCCGGTCCGTCAACCACGCGGGCGATGTCTCTCAGATAGATAGGAGCTCCGTTGAAACTGCCCACGATGACGTCTTCCATTTCCTTTGCCGAACCAAATTCCTTCTGGATACGGATATTGTAGGAATTGGAGCCGATGTCCAAATAACCGGCAGGAATGTTTCTATTCTCGTTCATCAAGGTCGTCGAGATAGTTTCCAGAGCCAGATTGTATGATTCCAGCTTGTTCGGGTCGACATAAACCTGGATTTCACGTTTTGGGGCGCCGCTTGCCGAAACGGTACCCACGCCGCTCACACGCGCCAAAGGCGTGGTGATTCGGTCGTCGATGATTTTCTCAAGTGCGGGAAGACTCTCTTCAGCCGTAACGCTCAAGAGCATGATAGGCATGTCTTCCGCATTGAATTTGAAAAGCACAGGGTTGGTGCAGCCATCCGGCAGATAGTTGCGCACAATGTCCAACTTGTCGCGCACGTTGTTGGTGGCGGTCTCAATGTCGATGCCGCTTTCAAATTCCAAGGAAATGACGGAAGTATTTTCCTTTGATGTTGATGAAATGTGCTTCAAGTCAGGCACGGCATTGAGGGTGTTTTCCAAAGTCTTGGAAATATTGGTCTCAATATCCTGAGCACTGGCTCCTTGGTATGATGTCATGACCATAATGAAGTTGGTCTCCATATCAGGCAACTGATTGATGGAGAGGTTCATCAAGGAAAAGACACCGAAAATGGCGATGGCAATGAACACCAATGCCGTCGTCACGGAATTATTTACTGCAGTTCTTTGTAGACTCATGGCGTGTTACTCTTTAACCTTTACTTCAATGCCATTCTTCAAACGGGCCTGACCTTCGGTGACGACTCTGTCGCCTTCGTTGAGGCCGCTAATGATTTCATACTTGTCGCCCAAACGCTTGCCGACTTCCACCAACTGATACTTGACGGTGTTGTCAGCCTGGAGCACATAAATGAAATGTTCGCCCGAACCCACTTGCTTGACCACGGAGACATCGGGAACGACAACGTGATGGTTGGTACCGAAGTTGGCCGTGACGCGGGCAAACATGCCTGGACGCAGCTTCTGGTCCTTGTTGTCGACGATGACTTCAACAGGGAAGGTGTGCGTGTTGGCGTTGATGGTAGGGTAGATGAGGTTGACCTTGCCCTTGAACACTTCGTTAGGATAAGCGTCGACGGTCACATCGAATTCCATACCGGTGTGGACTTCGGTGAACTGGCTTTCCGAAACGTTGATGAGCATCTTCACAGGAATGATCTGCTCGACGACGAAAATAGGCTGAGTCATGGCATACATGTCGCCTTTGTCGTAGTTACGGGCCGTGACGACGCCACTGATAGGACTTCTCAACTTTGTGTTTTCCAAAAGGTTGGCGTAAGTCTTTTTCTGAATGTTAAGCGACATGACGGCCAAATCATAATCGGCTTGTGAAACACCGCCAATCTTGTAAAGTTCGGTGATGCGGCCCAGTTCGATGGAGTCGTTCACATATTGTAGGCGACTCTTGGCGAGATTGGCATCGTCCATGGTGGCAAGCAGCTGACCTTTGCTGACCTTTTTGCCGACTTCGACATAGATGTTGTTGATACGGCCTGCGGTCTGCGAAACGATGTTGTTCGTGGCGTTAGGCTCGACATTGGAGGTGTAGGTGGTCGTGATGTCGATGTCTTCAGCGACAACGGTCACCACGCTGACTAACGGTGTCACTTGCTGAGGTGCGGCAGTTTGTTGTTCCTTGCCACTTTCCTTTGAGCCGCAGGCGGTCAATATGCCGGCAACGGCAATAGCGATGAGGGTAAATTTTGTGTATTTCATTGATATAAGTATTAATTTCGTTTATTGAATCATTTATTCTTCCTTACCAAGCAATTCGTCTAACGATGCCTTGGCCACCATATAGTCGTACACAGCCTGGTTCATAGTGAGCTGCGATTGGGTCAAAGCTAACTGAGCATCATTCAAGTCAACCAAGGTGATTTTACCGATTTCGTACATCTTTTCCGAAATCTGATAGCTCTTCAGCGCAAGATCAACGGTGCTCTTAGCGGCAGCGTAGTTTTTCAGGCAAAGCGCCATTTTGTCCGTGTAGTTCTTGGCAGCGATGTTCAGGTTGCGTTCGGTGTCTTCCTTTTGGAGATTCATCATGTCGATGGCTTTTCTAGTCTGCTTGATGTTGTTGCGTTTGGCAAAACCATCAAAGATTGGGATGTTGAGACTGACAGCAGCTGTTGATGTGGGGTGCCAGGTCAGTTCGTCATCGCCCATTGCCATGTAGTTATAACCGATGTTGGCGGCGAGGGTTGGGATATACTGTGCCTTCTGCATCTTTAGGGTGGCGTCGAGCTGCTTGAGCTGGATGTCGAACTGCTGTAAAGCGCTGTTGTTTCCCAAATTCGTCGGGTTGTTCAGAGCAAGCATCTCAGGGGCGTAGTCATCGAGGTTGCCAACGACTTCGACCTCGGTATCGAGGTTGATACCCATCAAGGCTTTCAACTGCCAAGTGGCGAGGACGACGGTGTTCTCGGCACTCGAGACATTTGGTTCAGCATTCATCATGTTGACTTGAGCACGGAGCATTTCCTGTTCCGAGGCCTTGCCTACGTTATAGCGCTGTAAAGTGCGGTCGTAGTTTTTCTCGGCATTGTCGTAGACCTGTTGCATCAAGTCAAGCGATTCCTGAGCCAGCAGAGCGCCATAAAAAGCCTGTTTGACCTGCGATATGAGCGACACCTTAGATGAACGAGCCTGTTCGACAGCCATTTCAACATCCAAAGCCGATAGTTTCAAGCTCTGCCAGAGTTGAGCGTTGATGAGAGGCATGGATGCCGATACGCCTGCGTTGATGTTGTTATCGCGTCCTACCTTGATTTCCATAGGGTTGCCACCCATATCCATCACCATCACTTGTTTTTTCAAGGTGCGCTGATAGGAACCGCTGGCGCTGATGTTAGGATAGAGAGAGGCATAACTGCCTTTTTTTGCATAGCCGCTTCTTTCGACGGTCATGTCGGCAATTTTGACGGTGTTGCTTTCCGACAGCGCCACTTCAAGAGCCTGGTCCAGCGTAAGTTGTACGGGTTGCTGCGCCCATGCGGAAGTCAATCCGGTAAATAAGGTGGCAGCAGAAATGATACATAATTTCAGTTTGTTCATTTTATCTGTTTGTATTACTATTATACCTATTTATTATGCACTATTTTTTCAGTTTGCAAAGAAACGCAAAAAAACGCTTGATTGTATAACAATTCAACGAAATAATTGGTTGCTTCAATGATTAAATAAACATCTAAATTTTCTCACTTTTTTTTAATTGATGTTTTATCATATTTTGTTGAAAAAAGCAACAAAAACCAATAAATCCGTTTACATTTGCAGAAAAATTCGGAACGGATGAAAACACAGCATGCTGATACCAATTTAGGGTTCATCGACCGCCTTCATAAGAAAGGTGTGACTTGGATAATCCTGTTTGGCGTGTTTTTCGCAGCCAACCCCAACAACAGTTATCTCTTCAAGCTGCTCGACTCGGTCGCGTTCGTGCTCGAAGTGATTCTTCTGGTGGCTTTCGTCAATAAGGTGCTGATCCGTTATCTGCTTGCAAAGCAAAAGACCATCATCTTCATCACTCTCAGTTTCTTTGCTGTTCTGTTCTGGGCCTTCCTGTCGGCCGTCATCCGCATCTTCCTGCTGATTCATGTCGTCGAGACGCCCATCGAAGAAATTCTGAGCCATAGTCCGCTGCCATTTTTGCTCGGAACAATTTGGTTCATAGCCGTCTACGCCGTCACTTTGATTTTCTATTACCAAAGAAAAGAAAACGAAGACCGCATCACCGCCGACAAACTGAAAAGCGAAAAACTCGACATGGAACTGCGCTACCTGAAGTCGCAAATCAATCCGCATTTCCTGTTCAATGCCATGAACAACATCTATTCAATGGTTTATATGAAAGACGACAATGCAGCCGACGGCGTGCTGAAACTGTCAGAGATGCTGCGTTATGTGCTGGTGGACTGCCAAGCCGACGTGATTCCCTTGGCTAAAGAGGTGAAATATGTGGAGAATTTCATCGATTTCCAAATGATGCGCATGGAAAAGGAATGCGACATGCAGTTTGAGAAAAACATAGAGAATGAGAATTTCATGATTGCGCCCATGCTGCTGCAACCCATTGCCGAAAACTGCTTCAAATACAGCCGCTTGGAGAGCAATCCCGAAGGATATGTTCACATACGGCTCACGCAGAAAGACAACCATTTCCGTTTTGAAGCAGAAAACAGCGTGGCGCAGAATGCCGTGGCTGTGCCTTCCAACCGTGAGGTGAAGTCGGGGATAGGGCAGAAGAACGTGCGCCAGCGCCTTATGTTGCATTACGGAGGAAATTACCGTTTTGACGTTAAGGAAAGTGTTGGAAAATATAAAGTTACAATTGAAATATGACAGAAGAAAAATACAATGTAGTTATCGTTGACGATGAGTTTTTGGCCAGAAAACTGTTGCAGGATTATGTTTCAAAAATAGATTCGCTGCGTCTTGTGGCGAGCTGCTCGAATGCCATCGAAACCATCGCAGCATTGAAGAACAACAAGGTCGACATTTTGCTGCTCGACATCCAGATGCCCGACATCACCGGACTGGAATTGGTGCAGAGCCTCGAACACAAACCAGCCATCATTTTCACGACGGCTTATTCCGAATTTGCGGTCGACGCTTTCAACCTAGGCGTTACCGACTATCTGCTGAAGCCTTTCGATTTCCCGCGTTTCTTCCAAGCCATCAACAAGGCGATCGGGAACCAGACACATGCAAACGCAAATCTAGCACCGGATACAATAGATTCAGTCAGCCAGTCGGCCGATTTCATCACCGTAAAAGCCGATTACAAACTATACAAGATCAACTACGACGACTTGCTTTACATCGAAGGTCAGCACGAATATGTCACCTTCCACACGCCACAGCGCCGCATCACGGCCTTGTTTGCCTTGAAAGATTTGGAGGAACTGCTGCCTAACGACCGTTTCGTAAGGGTTCACAAGTCCTATATCGTTTCCTTCAGGCACATTCAGGACCTCGACAAATCGGATGTGACCGTTGCCGGCACCAAAATCCCCGTCGGAGCCAGTTACCGCGATGAACTCTTAAACAGGCTGCAAGTAGGGTAGAACGAAAAAAAACGGTCTATGCGTCAGCCTTTTCACTGCCAAAATTTTTAACGGGCAACAATAAAAATAATTTTCTATTTTTGCCTGTTGAAAATATCATGACCTAACATCATTTCTAATGAAACGAAGATTTATTCTCATGTTGCTGGCAGTGGCTTTTGTGACGGCTTGCAACCGTCAGGAAAACAGACAGAACGAAGAACAACAGACTACCGAAACTATGCAAAACGAAGAATGCCTTATATGCGGAGCGCCTCTGGAATACTTGCCGCAAGACACAATGATGACCTGCGTCCTATGCCACAAAAAGGAGATGAGCAAGACTCAATGCGTCAACGGACATTACATCTGCAACGAATGTCACACCGCCGGGATGGACTCCATTATGGCAGTATGCCTATCCGACACCTCGCGCAACCCGATAGAAATCCTTGAACGGTTAATGTCGATGTCTTTCTGCCACATGCATGGTCCTGAACACCATGTGCTTGTGGGCGCATCGCTGCTCACGGCCTATCACAATGCCGGTGGTGACATTGACTTGCCCAAAGCCCTGACGGAAATCATGTCACGCGGCAAACAGGTGCCAGGTGGTGCTTGTGGCTATTGGGGTGCTTGTGGTGCTTCGATCAGCACGGGCATGTTCCTTTCCATCGTCACGCGCAACACGCCACTCTCCGGCGAGTCGTGGAACCTGACCAATAAGATGACTGCAACGGCATTGGCACAAGTGGCCGAACATGGCGGACCTCGTTGCTGCAAGCGCGATTCTTATCTCTCAATCCTCGCTGCCATAGATTTCGTGAAGGAAAACTTAGGCGTTGAGATGGAAAAAACCGAAGTTGTCTGCTCACGGTCGCAGCGCAACAACCAATGTCTTGGTGAACGCTGCCCATTTTTTCCAAAGAAATAAAATCGCACCTTCGACAAACTCTTGAAATTGTAAAATTTCCGTTCATTGAGTTTGTCAAAATGATGATTAAGTCATGCAGGCATTGCTTCAACGCTCATGGCCCTGACGCCAGTATTGATTATTTTGCCTTACGCGCTTATCAATCATCAGAAAGTCACTATCCGCGAGATGATTGGAACGCTGATAACCATACTGGGCGTTGCTTTGTTCTTCTTGCTGTAAGACATGAAAAAAGCCGCTGAGCGGCTTTTGATTATTTTTGAGGAAATGGTTTCTCAAACACGGCAGGGAAGGGCGTCTCAAATTCCAAATCTTTTCCCGTAACCGGATGATGGAAACACAGCTTATAGGCATGCAAGCCAAGACGGCCTAAAGGGTTGTCGCCATTGCCGTATTTCGGGTCACCGACAACGGGATGACCGATGTCCTGCATGTGAACGCGGATTTGGTTCTTGCGACCTGTCTCCAAACGACATTCCACCAAGGAATAGCGTTTGTTGCTGATGAGCGTTTCGTAATAGGTCTCGGCGTATTTTCCACCATTATCCGTTGGACTTGAATAGGTTATGAAAGCCTTGTTGTCCTTGAGCCATGAGGCGACTTTACCTTCGTGCTCTTCCATCTGTCCACTGACCACACAAACATAACGGCGATCGTAAACGGTGCCTTTCCAGTCTTCCTCAAACATCAAGGCGACTTTCTTGTCCTTTGCAAAAAGCATAAGGCCGGAAGTGTCGCGGTCGAGGCGATGGATAGTGTGGGCACGGCAGCGCTGCTGTGAGACGATAAAATACTGGTTCAGTATGCTTTGTGCCGTATCGACTTCTTTAGTAGGACTATTGGTGAGCAAGCCTTCCTTTTTGTCGATTACGACCAAATACTTGTCTTCGTAGACGATTTTCAGCCATTGGCTGTGGAAACGCTCTTTGGCGGTTGGTTTACCGATTTCAACCACCATGCCGGGCTGGAGGGCAAAGTCAAATTGTGTCGTTTTTTCTTCGTCGACAGAAACGACTTTGTTGGCCAACATGCGTTTCACCTTGTTACGACTGATGCCATCGAGTTTCTTCATCAGGAACTCCATAAGTGGTGCAGGTTCCGTGACGTTGAATTTCAACGGATTCTTCTGCGAATGAGGCGTTTTCTTATTGTCGCTTTTCATTGTCACGTGAAATTATTCTATTGTGTATTCTGCATTCATGGTCATGGTCATAGGCATTTTCAAGCCTTGTTCTTCAATCGTCATGGAGCAGTTGGTCTTGCTGGTTGTCTTGGTGACGAGACCTGTGGTGCGACTGATGATGATAGTGCCTTCGCCGCTCATATTCATATCCATAGCCATGGTTTCGCTGTCGATGACGCCTTTTGAAGTCATGCTCAGCGTGATGTTCTTTTTCGAAATCTCCGATACCGTGTAAGTGTTGACGGTCTTAACATCAATGTTGTTGACATTCATTGTGGTGTCTTGTGTCCATTGGCTTCCGACTTGAATGGCTTCTTCTGGAAGCTGAATGATGATGCCTGTCTGGTAATTGATGCTAGCGTTGATTTCCTCTGATTGTAAAAGTTCGCCGCGGTTGCTGTAACTCGTTGTGAATTTCTTGCCGATGATTTTGTCAATTTCGCCGGTCGCGCTGGCCAGCATCGGACTGTTGTTTTCAGGGTGTTCCGAATCGTAGGTGAGTTTCATTCCCATTTGTGTCATGGTCAGCTTGAAAGCATCAATAGATGACGATGTAGTAATTTGGTCGTTATCAACGTCTTCGATATTAACGCTTTGACGCATCTCTATAGTCTGAGGGACACTCATGTTCATGCCCTGAGCGTTGATGGTCATCAGTTGATTGATTTTGCCGTTCATTGTGTAGGATTGGCCTTTTTTCACATTGAGACGAAGGATAACACTATCGTTGCCAGTAGTGAATGACATTGCGATGAATCCCATGAAAACCAACAGGATAGGTAATGCGATTTTAAAATTTCTTTTCATGATAAAATGTATTTGATTGTTAATGTTTGCATTAGAATGGAACATCATTGTTTGCCGATGGATTCGGACTTAATCCGAAGTCGTTGTTGCCTGGGAAATTATCGTCATTGAACGATGAACTGACGATGCGTGTAGCTTGCGGTGCGTCAAAGCCTGGATTGGCGCCCAATTGACCGTAAGTGCTTTCGCCATCAGCCTGAAACTCCTCAAAACGAGCATATTGGCCGACAAATTTCAATTCGACTTCGCCCAATTTACCGTTACGGTGCTTGGCGATATCAATGACAGTGTAGCCTTTCGGTTTGTCGTCTTCAACACCTTCCTTGTAATATTCGGGACGATAGATGAACATGACCATGTCGGCATCTTGTTCGATTGCGCCCGATTCGCGCAAGTCGGAAAGGATAGGTTTCTTTGAACCAGGGCGCTGCTCGACGCTACGGCTTAACTGCGACAAAGCCAATACGGGGATTTCCAGTTCCTTAGCCAAACTTTTCAGCGATCTTGAAATGGTACTGATTTCCTGCTCACGGTTGCCTTTGTTTTCGCCTTTTGTGGTCATAAGTTGCAAGTAATCAATGAAAATCATCTGAATGTCGTGCTGTTGTTTCAGACGGCGGCATTTGGCTCTCAGTTCAAAAATCGACAGCTGAGGCGTGTCATCAATGAAGATTGGCGCATCGGTCAATGGCGTGACTTTGGTGTTCAGTTGTTGCCATTCGTATTCCATCAAATCGCCTGAACGGAGTTTGTCAGCGGTAAGTGAAGTTTCGGTTGAAATAAGACGCGTAACTAACTGAACTGACGACATTTCCAAAGAGAAGAAAGCAATCGGTCGATGGAAATCGACGGCGGCATTGCGTGCCAGATTCAAGGCGAAAGCGGTTTTACCCATACTTGGACGGGCGGCCAGAATAATCAGATCGGATTTCTGCCAGCCTTGCGTAATGCGGTCCAGTTCGGTGTAGCCCGACGGAACGCCGCGCAACTTGTTGTCGGCATTTTTTGCGTTCTGGATTTCCTTGATGGCCTTGCTGACCAAATCCTGCATGGAGTCGTAACTGCGGCGCAGGTTGTTCTCGCCGATTTGGAAAAGGTTATTTTCGGCTTTGTCTAACAAATCGAACACGTCCGTAGTGTCTTCAAATGCATCGTGAATCATCTCGGAAGAAATCTTAATCAGCTCACGCTGAATGTGTTTCTGCATGATGATACGGGCATGGTATTCGATGTTGGCTGCTGAAACAACGCGGTTGGTCAGTTTCGAGATGTAATAGGCACCGCCGACCATTTCCAGTTCGCCGCTCATTTTCAGCGCATTGGTGACGGTGAGGATATCAATCGGTTCCGATTTGCCGAACAAATCCTTGATGGCTTTGAAAATCTTTTGGTGTTGCTCTTTATAGAAGGCTTCTGGGGTCAGAATGTCGATGACGGCATTCACGGCTTCCTTTTCAAGCATCAAAGCACCCAACACAACTTCTTCAAGATCAGTTGCTTGCGGCGGTATTCTCCCTTGGTTGTTAAGCAATTGTTCGGGACTCATTAAAGTCCTTTTGGCCATGTCGCCAAAAGGTTTGCGTGTTGTATCAGTGGGCATTTTCAATTTCTTTTGTCAGACTGCAAAAATACGAATAAAAACCGACCTCGCTTTTGCGGATTGGAGGAAGTTTTCAACTATTTGAAAAATTGTTGATATGTTTTTGCAACTATCACGTTTTCAGTTATTAAATCATCTTTTGCCTGTTGATAACTTATCAAGTCGTTGCTGAGGGCTTCCATGAGGATGCGGCTGTGTTCAAACAGTTTTTCCTCTGGAAACAAGGCTTCTGCGACATGTTGCAAAGTAAATCCGGCCTTGATGGAAGGATGGTAGAAACTGCTTTGTTGCATGACATCGAAAAGGTTGAAGATGCGGTAGCCGACCTCCTTATTTTGGATAATTTCATGACGTAACAGAACAGTTGACAAATTTTGTGGTGTAAAACAGACGATTTGCTCGTAGTGTGATAATTTATCTATCAAGATGCCAATGGACTCGCGCCATTTTGAATGATCTTCGAAACAATCCCAAATGAAACATCCATTGTCCTCATTTTCGCCTTGTAGGGCGAATGCCAAAATCATTTCCTGATAAGGCTTTGTACCGTCGATTTCGGGTATGGCAGGACGATATAGCAACAGATTCAAATATGCAAGCGAATGAGGTTTCGGATTAGGCGAAAGCGAGAAAAGCGTCTTGAAATCAACGTAATAGGTTCCGTTTCGCAAGGCTTCGATTTGATGCGCTTCCAACGAATTCGGTTCAAGTTGTGCAAGCATCTTCTGGTTGGAATTCGTACCGTTGAAATAGAGAGAAAAAAGTTGCTCATCACCGATAGCGTTGGTGTAAAGGAAACTGTCTTTCGGAATGAGTTTCCAACAATGGCCAAGGAAATCGCATGTGTAAGGATTATGGCATTGCGTGCCGATATTAATTATAGGAGCATGGGGGAGAGCCACCACGTTTTTCAGTCTTGCGACATTTTTTGCGACATAGTCCTCGCGTTCCTTTACAAAATCAATAACTGATTCTAATTTAAATAGTTGCTTAATATCAATTAAACCATTTCTTTCATAGTCACCATTGATATACATCAACATAAAATCGCTGAGCGGAACCTGACAGCCGTGCAGGACATAATATTGCAGCGCGGCATCATTATAATAGGTGTCGCTAAGCGCCATCGAACTTTTCACTTCAACGGCCAGCCATTTGTCGCCATCGCGCACAAGCATATCCAACATAATGAGCGTATCATTATATTGAAATACAGCCTCATACATGACGTTAATTTCAGTATTGCTTAAATTATCCCAAGTCTCTTGGATTTTCTTAGGAAATTGTGATGGCGATGTCGGACTCATGTCGATTCCGCCTGGAAAATATTCGTGGGCCAGGATGCCTACATCAGTGCCACGCTGAAACTTAGCACGTTGCTCGATGCTGAGTTTGTCGCGCAGATAAGGGTGCTTTTTCTGCATGTAGAGCGCTTTTTCGCATTGCAAACCCTTGATATATGTTGATTTAGAAAGTATGTGCATTTTTGGAGTGGAAAGTTGAAAGTGAAAAGTGAAAAGTTGGAAGTTTATTGTTTGCCTCCTGCTGTCTTAATAGATGCAGTTAAGAGTGCTATGACTTCTTTTAGAGGTTCGTTCATCATCGTAAATTCCTGATGTGTAATGATGTTTGTCTCCACAAACAATTCAAGCCAAAATTGAGTTTCGTCTGCTTCTTTTAGGGCAATACTGAGTTTATGAATGAAATCGGGTTTGCTTTGGGCATTTTTGCTTTCTCTGGTATTGGCACCAATACTTGTACCACTTCGGAGAATTTGGTCGCCTAATGTATACTCTTTTCTTGGAATCATAATATCCTTATAAAATCTCACGATTTTTACTGCAAAAGCTTTGCTTTTATCCTGCAATGGACTCTGTCCCATATTTTTATATTTTTGAGTAGTACTACTTTAATTTATGATTAGTTTTCCGCTGAAAAACTTCCCACTTTCCACTTCAAAGTCCGTGTCCAGCCAAAGTTTTCCACTAAAAAACTTCCCACTTTCCACTTCAAAGTCCGTGTCCAGCCAAAGTTTTCCACTTAAAAACTTCCCACTTTCCACTTTATTCAGCAATAATCAATTTTATCTTCCTCAATAAGAGGCAAATAGTTGTAGCGGCGCATGAGTTGGGCGATGGCGAGGACATCCTTCTGGCAATAGGTGCGGATGCGTTCCAAATCGTTTTCCTGCCAATACACGCGACCGACCTCACTGCCGTTGATGTCGTCTTTCGGTGTCGGAATGTCGAGGATGGCACAGAGCAAATCCAAGGAAGTCATGGCTTTATAGTCGCCGAATTTCCAAAGCTCCATGGTGTCGATGAAGTTGGTCTCCCAAGGTTTCTTGCCGGCCACTTGCAAGGCGCGCGGAACGACTACGCCGTTGACAATCATTCGTCTGGCGATGTATGGGAAATCGAATTCCTTTCCGTTGTGGGCGCAAAGCTGCGATTCGGGGAAGTCGTAGAAACGGTTCAGCAGGTTGGCGAAATCAATCAGCAATTTTTTCTCGTCGTGGCTGTAGAACGATTTCAGACGGAAGCGGTCGCCGTTGAAGAAACCGACTGATATGCAGATGATTTTGCCAAATTCGGCATAAATGCCAGCGCGTTCATACATTTCGGCAGGCGTGGTTTCTTCGCCGGGTTTCAGCAGGTGGGATGTCTTTTTGTCCCAAAGTTTTTGCATTCTTTCGCTCAGGTCTTCGTAACTTTTTTGTTGCGAAACGGTCTCAATGTCAAGGAATAGGATTTTTGAAAAGTCAATCATAGTGGTTAGTTTTAATTGTCGGGGTCAAAATTAAGCAAAAGGATGGAACGATGGAAATTTATTCTTAATTTTGCCCAATAAAATTCTTCATTATGATTAAAAGGCATTACATCTTATTGACATTCATTGTTTTGACAATGTTTTCGTCTTGCAAATTGGATTATATTAAATACATCAAGCATCAAAAGGATATTCATACGGATAATGACGGTTTTTCGTGCGATGCTAACAAACCTGATACGGTTCCGTTTGTCCTCAGTAGCGGCAAAATCCTATTTGAAGCTGAAATTGATGGCAAAAAGGACACTGTGCAGTTCGACACTGGCTGCACAATAGCTATGGTAGAAACGGTTTCGGAGTCGCAACGTCCTGATGTCGAGTTCTTTCAGGTGCCTGTATATACGGTGAATCGCTCAAAATTGGAAATGGCGACCGTGCCGGTCAAGTATTCGTTTGCTAATTGCGAAATTCAATATACACGTTCAATTGTCTTGATGAACGATGTTCCTTATTGCGATAAAGAACTCAGTTTCAAGGATATGTATCCTATTGTCGGAACGTATGGCCTATTCTGGAGACGTTTAAAATTGGATTTTACAAACAGCTGTTTAAGAATTATCTGTCATCATCAGGATTCTATTGATTTGACTGGTTATCAAGAAGTAAAGTGTAAATATATGTTGCTTTCAAACGCTTTGAAAATCTATCTGACCATTGATGGCGAGGAACATGAATGTCTTTTCGATACGGGGAACGAATCGGGGTTCATTATTTTAAAGGACAAAAAACGTATCAAGGGAAACCGTCAAGATGACCTACATTATGAAGGTTCTTTTGCCAAGTCTCTTTCGGGTGCTTCTGATTCCCAGCGGTTTTGCACGAAACTTGGGGAAGAAGTTATAATGGGAGACTATCAATGCAAGGATAATGTGATGTATGTGCCTGATATGTCTTTCGATAACGTTGGCATAGGTTTTATTTCGCGTTTCGATTGGGTGCTTGATCCGTACCACGACAAGGCTTATTTCAAACCCCGTAACATCGATTTGGAACAACTGAACATTTATCCTTATAAACTTACTACGGTTGGCGCCGAAATTAAGATTGCAAACCGTTGCCTTTCAATGAATCCGAGATTTGAGGTTGGCGATGTCATTAAATCCGTTGACGGTGAGGAAATTACCGAGGAAAACATTTGCCATTATTACGAATTGCTGAGAGAGACGAAAGACTGGTCGGCATTTGATATTCAGGTGAAATGATTGACACTTCAAAAGCCATATTGACCGAGGAAAACACCCGCATTGTTGACTCTTGCGAGGTGAAAAGCAAAGAGGAAATGATGGATTATTTGACCCAATTGCGTGAAAATACTTCGCCAGAGATGGCTATCAATCAGCGAAGTGTGAAGTCATTGGTGGCTGAATGGCGCGCACACAATCTTTTCTACGGACTTCATGTGTTCCGATGCCGCACTCACGATGTCGATTTGGAACGGCATCAAAGCTGGTGGCGCGAGGCGTTTTGCCGCGTGGTCAGCTTCTTTTATTTTTGGTGAATTGAATATGTAGAGACGTAGCTTGCTATGTCTCTACTGCAATTATCTGAGCTGGAAGTTGACAGGAAGTATGTAACTCACCCTGACTTTTTTTCCGTCTTTTTCCCCGGGCTTCCATTTCGGCATTGCTTTCACAACCCTGTAGGCTTCCTGGTCGCAACTTGATCCTATGCCTTTTAGAATCCCGACATTGGAAATGCTTCCGTCTGGTTCGACTACGAAAGTAACAAATACGCGCCCCGAAATGCCTTTTTGCCGTGCTATATCAGGGTATCTGACATTCATTGCTATGTATTCAAGCAACTTCATTTCACCACCGGGAAATTCGGGCATCATGTCTGCTTCAGAGTTTTTTCTGTTGGTTTTGTCATACTTATAGATTAGTTCAGGAAGGCGGTTGGTCTCGATAAACAAGGAATCGTAATGGGCGACGAGTTTCTTGTAAGTTTCATTTTCGCGGATCGGGTCGAGGTCGGAATCGGTCTTCATTTCGTTCATCTTCAATAAACCGTTTTTGAAAGCATCCTCAAGGAACGCAACGGCCTTGTTTTCGTCTCCGAGGCGTGCATATATACAGGCGGCATTGTAGAGCGCGATTTTGTCATTCGGATTTTTAATGAGCATGTCGTTCAGCATCTGTTCTGCTTTTTCAGTCTCGCCGAGGTGCAGATAGGCAAACATCAAGGAGGTGGAAGTGGCTTTTCCTTTCTCAAGTTCAACGACTTTTTCAAAATCAGCTTTGGCCGCATCGAGTTGTCCGTATTTTTGGCAAATTAATCCTCGCTCGAAATAGGCATCGGCCATGTCGGGATTCATCGAGATTGCTTTGGTGAAATGGTTTAGGGCTTTCCCGTATTGCTTGTTTCTTGATTCGTAATATCCTGAGTAATAGTAGGATTTTTCGTTGTTAGGCTCGGCTTTTATGAGACGCTCTGCATCTGAAGCGGCAGCTTGGAGGTGACCAAGTTGAAGGTTTATCTTTGCTTTTTGGAGTGTCAGGTTGAAATCTGTCGTGTCGTTTCTCCAGCCGTTTTCAGCGTAATATTTTGCGGCCACAAAATTGTCCATTTCCAAATAACATTTTGACAATAAATAATAATATGTTTTGTCATCATTTTGACAAAGGAGTTTCCCGTATTTTTCGATTGCTTTTGTGTAATGTCCGGTGATTTCGTTAAAAATCCCTTGGTAATAGCAAGGGATACTGCCTTTGTGTGATTCAAATGTTGAGTCAACGATGTGATATGCCGAATCTGCCAATACTCCAAATAACAAATCTTTCGCCTTGCTGTTGTTTTTATCGATTATTAAAGCTGAGGCAATGTAGGCAGCTGCATTTTTGTATTGCCATTGCTGGGTGTATGCCTTCGCCCTATATGCGTACGCGTCAGGGCATTTCTCATCGAATTGTTCTATCACATTGCCGTATTTTTCTATTGCTTTCGGGATGTCGCCTTTGGCAAGTTCGATGTGTCCGAGACCCAAAAGGCTTTGAACGTTTTCGCGGTCATATTGAAGAGCTTGGTTGAAATCTTTTTCCGCTGAATCGAAATCGTTCATTTTCAGATAAAGGTATCCTCTTCCTTCATAGCCGAGCGGGTCTTTGCGATTGGCTTCTAGGACTTTTGAAAACGAGCGAAAGGCTTCATCGTAGTCGCCTAATCCGGTTTGCGCTTTCCCTTCATAGTAATGAATGAGATTCTTGAAATATGAATCAGAGGCGGGAATTTTTCCGATGATAGTGTCGAAAATGCCCAATGCTTTGGCGTATTTCCCTTTGCTGCACTCAATTATGCCAAGGTAGGTCTGCGAATAGACGTTTTCAGGGTTTTCCTTTAGGTCGCGGTGAAAATACTCGAGCGAAATGTCATCTTTGTTTTGCTGGAATGCTTCGACTCCTAAACGGTAATAAAAGGTGTCGGGACGTTTTGCTTTTTGAGCGAAAGAATCGGTTGTCAATGCAAAAAATAGCGAAGCGCTAATAAGCAGGATTTTGTGAAAGTTCATCATAACTGTATTTGTTTAGTCTTGCAAATATAGTTTTTTGAACTGTTGATTCGACAAATTGCCGAATTTTTTTGGGGGTAGGTAGGTGAGTGAAATTAGGGCAATTATATACTTTTTGACCTTATCATACATCAATAATAGTGTAAATCAAACTGAATTAGCAGTTTGAGGTTCCCGCCGCAGGCGTCGGGAATGGATGCTGTTAGGGTTAGTCAAAAGGCGGCGGTGGGTAAAGTTCACACTAAGCGCGATGATAGGTCGCCGCCGCTTGTTCTATTAATCCACGACATCCATTCCCGACCGAAGGGCGGGAATCTATATCAGTTTGAGGTTCTAAAAATTGTATTTCTATTATTTATCACGAAATATTTTCGCTGTTTAGGTCTAAAAGTATATAGACGACTAATAAAATGTAGAGACGTAGCGCGCTACGTCTCTACTGTTTTTTATCGTATCTGTCTAAAATCCAAATATTTTCCGCTGACTTCCTGTGCTTCGATTTTCATGTTTGTGACGAGCGAGTAGGGGGTGCCTTCGCCGCAAAGCATGCAGAAATGGTCCAAATCCTTCTCTTCGCCTTCGGCGATGATGTGGACGCTCTCGTCGGCCCAGTCGTTTTCCACATAGCCGACAATGTTGTTGGCGGTGGCATAGCGATGAACGTAGCGCCGGAAACCGACGTTGAAGACGCGCCCGTAAATCCGTATTTCGTAGGCTTTGGTCATAACGCGAATTTCAATCCTGGCACATCTTTCAGGGCGGCGTAGGTCTGTTCCATTTGCTCGCGGCTCTCAATGTCGATGTTGTAGGCATAACTGAGGTAATTGCCTTTTGCACTGGCTCTCACGTTGACGAAACTGAAGACCACCTTGCATTGTGTGAAGACTTTGGCAATGCTTTTCCTTGTTTCATCAGTTGGAATTTCGGCACTGACAATCAGCTTGATGTCGAAGTTTTGCGGGTATTGTATTTCTGCTTTTTGTGTCATTGTCCTGAAATTTGCTGCAAAGATAATATTTTGCCAACAAAAAAAGCCGCTCTTGCGAACGGCTTTTTATCGGTCTTGAAGAAAAGATTAAGCTTCAGTGTTTTCAGCTGGAGTTTCTTCAGCGACTTCTTCAGCAGGAGCTTCTTCTGCCTGAGCAGCAGCTTCTTCAGCCTTGCGGGCTTCGATTTCGGCTTGCTTTCTCTTGGCGATTTCAGCAGCGCGAGCTTCGTTGACAGCCTTTTCAGCTTCAAAACGAGCTTTCTTTTCGCCTCTTGCTTTTTCTTCCTTAGCCTTGACAGCGTTAGCAGCCTTAGCTTCCTTTTCCTTCATCCAGTTCTGGAACTTGACTTCGGCTTGTTCCTCGGTCATAGCGCCTTTCTGAACGCCGCGGAGCAGATGATACTTCATCATGACACCGGTTTTTGAAAGCAGTGAGCGGACTGTGTCTGTCGGGACAGCACCGACTGAATACCAATGTAATGCTCTGTCAAACTTGATGTTGATCTGAGCTGGGTCGGTTACTGGGTTGTAAGTGCCTATTTTCTCAATGAATTTACCATCACGTGGTGAGCGAGAGTCGGCAATTACGATGTGATAGAAAGGCTGACCTTTCTTGCCATGTCTTTGCAATCTGATTTTTGCTGGCATAATTTAATGTTTAAAGTTGATTTTTAATGAATTAACTAAAACCATCCCGTGGTTTCTGGGTGCAAAAGTACGACTTTTTCTTTGATTGACAATGAAATAGCAGATTTTTTTGCTTTTATATAGAAAATGGCACTAAACTTGCTCGACATATTCCGTTTTTTCATAAATTTGCCCGCTTAAACTTTATGTAAAGGAAACACAATTAAAAAATTCAATTTATCACACTATGAAAAAGTATTTGATGAGTATGCTTGCCTTGGCTTTTGGCATCGGAATGGTCAACGCCCATCCGGTGGATCAAAGCAGGGCCAAGTATGTCGGACAACAGTTTGTCCAGGCTAATTTCGAGCAGACAAGAGCCAATGGCGAATTGGCCTTGGTCTACACGGCAACAACCAACAGAGGCAATGCCTGCTTCTATGTCTACAACGTCGGCAACGAAGGTTTCGTCATCGTTTCGGCCGACGACATTTACCGTCCTATCGTCGGTTATTCCGACCAGGGCACTTTCGATGCACAGAACATCAATCCAGCCTTGAATTGCATGTTGAACAACCTTATCGAAGGCAGAAGCAACAGACTTACCGGTGCTGCTGACCCGGCAACCGCTTCCGAATGGGAAACCGTGATGAACAACGGCACTTTGCGTTCACTCTATCCTGGCCGTGCAGCCACTTACATGCTTACCACCACTTGGAATCAGGACAGCCCTTACAACCTGCTTTGTCCTACTGGCACTGGTGGTCCTGGCGGACGCTGCTATGCAGGTTGCGTCGCAACAGCCATGTCACAGGTGATGAAATTCTGGAATCATCCTGCACAGGGTACCGGCAGCCATTCATACAATTGCCCAGGCCATGGCCAGCAGAGCGCTAATTTTGGCCAGACCACTTACGATTGGGAAAACATGCCAAACAGCCTTTCAAACAACTCACCAGAGGCTCAAAAGCTGGCCGTCGCTACCTTGATGTATCATTGTGGCGTTGCCGTTGATATGGAATATGCCGTTGATGGCAGTGGTTCTCAGTCAGACCGTGTTCCTGGTGCCATTTCCAACTATTTCGGTTATGCAGGCGCTTCGGTTTATCGTGAAAGAGCAAACTTTTCTCGCGATGCTTGGAACGATATGGTGATTGAACAGTTCGACATGGGTTGGCCTGTTTATTATTCAGGTTGCGATAACGGCAATCCAATAGGTTGCCACGCTTTCGTTACCGATGGTTACAACGAAGCTGGTCTCTACCACTGGAACTGGGGTTGGAGCGGCAGCGGCGATGGCTGGTTCGATTTCGACGCCATGGATTACTCCTATTATAGAGATGCCGCCGTGTTCAATTACGTTCCTGCTGAAGTTTACAACAGCACAGCTCAGGCTCCTACCAATTTCAATGTTACACCTGCCGACAACAATGTTCTTCAAGCTACCATGACTTGGGTCAACCCAAGCAAGACCTTGAACAATGCTAACCTTTCAACCATCGACATGATTGTCGTTGAAAGAAACGGTGAAATCATCTATACCGAAAACAATGTCACTCCAGGTGCCACAATGACCGTCACCGATGTCAACGTTCCTCGTTTCGATTCTTTCGATTATACCGTTTACGCTGTAATCGGCGGCAACCATGGTAAAGTCGCTTACAAGAAGAGCGTTCCTTTCGGACCAACTTGCTCATGGAAACTTATGATGACCACAACTTCATTCCAAGGCTGGCGCGGCGGTGCTGTCCTCGTTTACAATGCAGCCGGCACTCAGATTGGCAGTTACACGACCACTTCATCAGGCACAACATCTGTCGATATCGATGTTCCTGTCGGTGCTGTTTCATTTGGTTGGTCGGTTCCTACTGCTGAAGTTAGCAGCATGAGCATTGTTATCAAAGATTCACAGAATGCTACAGTCTACAATTACAGCGGTTCATCCAACAATATGGAAGAAGGTATTTTCCTGTCGATGAACAATAGCTGCGGCCAGAACATTGCTGTTTCAGTTCCTTCAAATACTTTGGCTGTCGTTGACGATGCAAACCACAACAACATCAACGTTTCATGGGACGGTGTCAATGAACAAGGTTACGGCTATGTCGTTTATCGTGATGGCCTGCTTCACCGCTTAATTCCTACCGCTACATCATTTGTCGATGAAAATGCTCCACGTGGCGGTCACTGCTACAAAGTTGGTTTCATGGGCTTCGGCGGTGAAAACGGTGAATATTCCAACGAATCATGCGCTGTGGCTGGCGAAGGCTGCGACCCTGCTACAAACCTCGATTACGAACAGACAGGTTCTGCTTTCAAGACCAAGCTGAAGTGGAACAAGCCTGAAAATGCAGAAGGTCTTTCCGGCTACTTCGTCATGCGTAAGGCTGAAGGCGGCGAATATGAACGCATTAAGTTGTGCGGTGCAAGCGCAACATCTTACACCGACAACGCTTCGCTCGAAGAAGGTGACTATTACTATCAGGTGATTGCCTACTATCAGGGCATCGACTGCACATCAGCTCCTGCAGCTTGGATTGGCGACAACAATCAATTCTTCCTGCATGTATACTATTCACCAACCGCAGTGAACGAAATGGGTGATGAAAAGATTGCCCTCTTCCCGAATCCTGCCAAGGAAAACCTCACCATCGAAGGTGTTGACCTGAAACATGTTGCAGTGTTCAACCTGGTCGGTCAGATGATTTATGAATCAGATTGCGACAGCAACTCATTCGTCATCAGCCTGAGCGATGTTGAATCAGGTCTCTACATGGTTCGCGTTTCCACCAAGAACGGCGAAACCACAAAGCGCATCTCGGTTGTGAAGTAATTCACGCTGAGACATAAATTTAAAAGGCTGTCCGTTTGGGCAGCCTTTTTTGTTGTTGAATTGAAGATCCGGTGCTGCTTTTTTGCATTTTTGTGATAAATTCGATTTTTTGCCGTTTGGAGGGAAAAAGAGAAGGAATTTGATGATAAATGATTGAAATTATGGTGGTTGGAGGTTGAGTGTAGGGAATGTTAGACGATGGATTTAACGATTTAACATTTAACGTTTAACATCATGACAGCCGCATGCGAAAAAGGCGTAATTTTTTTCTCTAACTAGGAAATTTTTTTTCTCTAACTAGAGAAATTATTTTGGCGTTGCCGATGCTCCGAAATGTTAAATGTTAAAATGTTAAATGGATGGGAAAACGTTATGCATTAGTATGCTTTTAGACCCCAAGTTGTCTTTTTGGAAACAAATCTGAAACAAATGCTTTGCATTCAGCGTAGCTAAATCTATAACAATTTTTTTTCTTTCCTCCTCTCCGATTCCCCCTAATCGGGGGTCATCGGGTTCCGCATCTCCGATGCTCTGCCGGGTAGGTCAAATTGTACATGGTTGCCCTTACTTCTGGCAAATTTGCAACGGCTTATCAGACTGTTGTCTTTTAGCTGTAGGGGTTGTTGGCAAGAATTGGGATGTGAAATCATGCAACCTAGGTAAGAGAAAAAAATGACCTAGGTATAAATTTAATGACTTGCCCAAGTCAATGCAATGACTTGCCTAAGTCAAAACAATGGCTTGCCCAAGTCATTCCGAAAAGATATGGGTGTAAAATGGCGGACACTTAGGTGAAAATAAAATCCGATGGCTTTTTTTTCTTTTGCCATGGTATATAAGAACCAAACGTTATGCATGACGGTCTTCTTTTGCTGCAATAATATTCCTACCTTTGCAGCCATATTCACTGACGCAATGACAAGACACAAGCAACTACATATCCTCCTGTTCCTTTTGGCAGCCATCTTCACGGCCTGCGAGCCTCCCATTGACCCTAAGGCACAGTTACGCAAGGCGGAACGCAACATTGAAACCAATCCCGAAGCGGCCTTGGCCAGCCTCGATTCCGTCCTGAACCCCGACCTTTCGCTCCGCCATGCCGACCATATAAAGTACATTTTGCTCCATGCGGAAGCCACTTATCTGAGTTTTAAAGAGGTGAAAAACGACACCGCCATCTTTGAGGCCTGCCGCTATTACGAGAAAAAACAGGATTTGCCACAGCTTACAAAAGCCACGCTTTACAGTGCCTGCGTGCTGGAAGCGCAAGGCCAGACCGATGCCGCCGTCTATGCCTACAACAAGGCCTTTGCCTTGGCAAGCCAAAACGCCGACAGTGCGCTTATGGCAAAGGCAAAGCATTATTTGGGAAATCTGAATTATTATGGTGGCTATTATGATGAGGCTTTGAAGAACTTTAAGCAAGCCGAAAAATATTATGCCAACAATTTGTCTAAAAAGGCGCAGATGCATAGAGCGATAGGAGCAGCATTTACTTTAAAGCACGAAAACGACAGCGCAGTGCATTACCTTGAAAAAGGTTTGGAACTGGCAAGAGATGCTAAGAATGAAATGGAAGAAAGTTATATTCTGAACACGTTAAGCATAATCTATAGGGAGAAAGGAGACTATGAGGAATCATTTCTGCTGTTGAGGCAGTCTGTCTCAGTGGGTGTAGCCGATAACGACAGCATACGTCTTCACCTGAATTATGCCAACTTGTTTTTGGATATGGACGAAATGGATTCGGCGGGTTATTATGCTGGAAAACTGAAAAGTGAGGTGAAGAATGTGACTGATGGACCCGAACAGGCTGCTATTTATGCTTTCTTATCAGAATTTGAATCAATCTATGGGTGTATTGACTCGGCTTTTGTCTTTGAGCAACAGCACACGCAAGCTCTTGACAAGGAATATCATAGGCGTTTGCAACAATCGGTATATGAAGCACAATTGAAATACGATTTTGAAGCGCAGCAGAACCGTCATTACCAGCAATTGGCAAGCCGCCGCCGTGTCATCCTGTTTCTGGTCGTTGGATTGTTCGCTATGGCAGTGGCAGTGGCTGTTGTCATGTACAGAAATGCCAGAAAGAACAAGGCTTTGGCCCATGCTTTGGACGAATTGCTCACTTTCAAGCAGAAAAGCGGCAAAATACAAGAAAACTACACTGCACGCGAAAAAGATTGGTCCGACTTGATGGCATCATACGAGAACAGGTTGGAACGTGAACTAAGATTCAGGCAGACCGTCATGCAACAGCTTGACATTGTCTCAAAAAACCGAGGCGAAAAATCATACTTGCTTGATTTGGAGAAAACGGTTTTCGGAAGCCGGAACCATTGGGATGAGATGATGGCCGTTTTCGATGAACTGTATCCGGGATTGAGGGCATCGGTGCAGGAGCATTATCCGCAACTGAACGAGATGGAACGCAACGATTTCGTGTTGTCGGTCATTGGCGTTTCGCGCAGCGATGAGGCGTTTTTGCTTGGGGTAAGTGTAAGTGTGGTGGACAAAATGCGGTCGAAAGTGAAAAAAAACACAGGAAAAGGGCCTGATGCCGAATAAGTTCGGTTTTTAGATGTGCTGCTTTTGTAATATATTGATTGTCAATGTTTAATTTGAAAAATGTTGATAAAATTGTGGGTTGATGTGCAAAAATAAAAGTTCGGAATTTTGAAAAAAAAGTTCGGATGCGTAATTTTGTAATCAATTGAATAATAGTTTATTGTTTGTTTTTGAATAGGCAAAAAGTTCGGATAGGGGTTTGGATGCCTTTTTGGCTGCAATAATTTTGCAGCGAATTTCAAATACAAACAAAAATGAATCGTACAATTAAAATTTTACTTACTGTGTTTTGCCTTTTGGCAAGTACAAATTTCGGTTTCGCCATGCGCGAAGGATATGGAGAATATGAAATCGACCTGCAAGGTGAACTTAAACCTATAGGCCGTTCCCAGACCGACCCCATCACCGCATCGGTCGATGTCGCTAACCTCTATGTCGACTTCCATGCCGATTTGGGAAGTCTTACCATCACAATCAGTAGCGCTACGGGCGCGGTTGTCCATACCGAAAACACAGTTGCCTATGCCAACGATGGCGTGCAGATTTCGCTCAGCAACTTGCCGTCGGGCAACTACCTTGTCGTTTTCAGCAATGCACAGGGAAGTCTGATGGGAAAGTTCAGCATTTGATTCATTGGTATTGATTACTTACAAACGCCAGCGCAATGAAAAACACATTCTCCACCCAAAACAAGTTCCTGAGATGAAGGTCTCCAGCGGCAGACATGCCGCTGTGAGACGGTAATAAATTCATCTTTCGCCGCCCTGATAAACTGAAAGAAGCAGCACTTGGCGGCAGATCTGAAAAAGACGGACGAAACAGCCGCCCTGCGGTAGCTTTGTCCCGATGCAAAACAAAGTTAAATAATCGAGCAACTTAATTATCAATCATTTAAATCTTAATTCAATATGAGAAAGGCAACAATACTAATAACAATTATGCTTGCAATGCTGGCCGTTGCGCCATGCCTTGCGCAGCAGATGGGAACGGTGACATTCGGTTATGATGCCAATGGCAACCGTATCTCAAGGGAAATATCCATGAAGAAGGTGGATGAGAACGGAAAGAATGTTGAGGCCGATAATGGATTCCTTTTCGAGGCTACCGATGTCATCAGTTCGGTTGAAGTCGGGCTTTATCCCAACCCGACGACGGGGAAATTCAATGTTTCGGTGAAACGAGACGAAACCAATGCGCCTTTGCACTTGATTCTTCTCACGCCTACGGGTGTAGTCCTAACGGACGAAACCTTGAATTCGGATTTCGTCGAACTTGACTTGTCGGGAAAAGCGGCTGGAATCTATTTCCTGAAACTGGTTGCCAACGGCGAAAGTCACACTTGGAAAATCGTAAAGAAGTAACAATTAAAACAGAAAAGTCATGAAAAGATTTGTTTATACCTTATTATTATTGTTTGCTGCGCTGATGATTAATGCGCAGGAACTTCTTAATCCGCCGACCGAAGGTTTGTATGGCGGTATTAATCAAGACGATAACGGTGTTGTCGGTGCCATTGGAGGCACGGTTGATGTTTCGGCTCTGGGTGGTGCCACTTATACCATCCCCGTTCAGGTGCCTGAAGGCATTGGCGGAATACAGCCTAACCTGTCCATCGTCTATAATAGCCAGAGCGGGAACGGCTTGTTAGGCTGGGGCTGGAATTTGGGAGGTGTGTCGGCAATTGCGAGAGTCGGCAAAACACAATACCATGATGGTGAAGTCAAAGGCGTAAACTTTAAGTATGACAGGTATGCTCTTGACGGACAACGACTTATTCTGGTCAATGGAGAATTCTACGGAGCGAATAACAGCGAATACAAGACGGAGGTTGACGGCCTTAGCAAAATTGTTGCACACAATGAGAAAGGTATAGTGAATGGCCCCGGTTGGTTTACCGTCTATACGGCTGATGGTTTGTTTATGGAATACGGAAAGGAAGGTGCCCGAATGGCTTTTGATGCTGAGGAACAAGGCAAGAAGGAAGTGGGCATTTGGCTTTTGCGCCGTGTGACTGACAGAAACGGCAATTACATGGAATACCATTATGTTATTGAAGCTGACAACTATAGGTTGAATGACATTCAGTATACGAAAAACGATAATGGAGGTCTGAATGCGTTCTATGGTGTTGATTTTCATTATTATGGAGAAACGGAAGAAGACAACGGTAGGGTTGATGTCGAAATGTCTTTTCTTGGCAACCATAAGGTTTTGCAGCCATGGTTGTTGAAGGGTATATCGGTTTATCATTGGAAACAAACACTATATAATTATGAATTTGGATATGAAGAAAACTGCGGGCAGATGTATTCTCATAATTTTTATAATAGACTGAACATTATAAAATTTATTAGTGAAGATGAAGAAAAATACAATTCGACAAACATAAAATGGGGACAAATTCCTCTGATTGAATATGAAGGCTCTAATATTGCAAATGGCGATCTTTCGTATCATGATTATACTACAGTAGTGCAGAGAAACGAAGATCCGGATAGCTCTTTGTTGTTCAATAATCTGATAAAGTTCCCGGGAGATTTTAATGGAGATGGCCTTACAGACTTTATTGCCATTAAATTCGATTATGACAAATCTGATTCCTTGAAAAAGACGGACTTGGTTTTTAACGGGCAAGAAACGCTCTCTCGTAACGATTATTGCTACCTTTCAATATATGTAAACGGTGGTAATAGTAAGACCGAAACTGATTGTGGGGTGATAAATTTTGAATTGGTCCCGTTTAATCAGTATTTCCCAAAAGAATATCCCATTTCAGAGTTTAAATGGTTGTATGTGTGTGATTATAATGGTGATGGCCTTGATGATTTTATCTATTTGCGAAAAATATATAATAATAATGGAGACGATGTCGTGTATATGTATGCCTATAGAGCGACAATAGATAATGGAATACTGAAGTTTAAGCCAACAAGTTTTCAAGGCGAAAGCTATTGGTACCGTTTCTTTACAAAATCGGGAAAAGAAGAGTCCTTGTTGACAGGTGATTTTGTGGGGAATGGGAAAGATGACTTAATTATGCAAGCACCTAATAGACATGGTAGCAGCACTCCTAAATTTGTCTATTTTACTTGGATGGGAACACCCAATGGCGATGGTTTTTTTGTTGATAGTGAAGCGAATTGCTCTATGAAAGGTGAAAATTTTGTTACAGGAGATTTTAATGGAGATGGAAAGACGGAAATATGGTATGCAGATGAAAATGAGACAGGACAAATTGTTGGGATTTACTATAATGCTAATGAGGGAAAATATTCATGGACCAGAATCGCATCGGAGATAATGAAAGGAAATTGTAGAGTCTATCCTGCTGATTTTAATGGAGATGGAAAAACAGACTTCCTGTCATACGATCCTGATTTTGGTTGGGAAATTAGGCTCCTCAAAACGGACGGTCAATATGAAGTGATATATTGTCCAGGCAGATATTTGCAAGACTGGGATGATCCGGGAAAGATTCCTCATTCAATTTCCGAAATGATTAACACAAATGTTTTCAGATACTTTATTCAGGTTGGCGATTTTAACGGAGATGGCAAATCGGATATAGCCATGAGTATTCCAAATGAAAAAATGTTGATTTCTTATGCACCTTTATTCAAATTGCCAAATGAAGGAACTGTGTTTTCGTATCAAGATAATAGAATATCTGTTCTTAGTGCAGGATTGTCTGATGCCAACATTTATACATTGTGTGCTGGTAATTTTTTGGGTCAGGAAAACCTCTCAATTTTTAGCGGGCAATGGATGTTTTCAAAGGTTCAACATTCCACCTGTTACAATGTCAAATCCATCACCGACGGAATGGGCAACACTAAAGCCTTTGAATATGACTATCTCATTGATAATCCGAAGAAACAGAACGATAAAATTTACACATTGAGCAATATTGGCGAAGACATCGGCAACGGGAAGGGCGTTTATCATACGCCATTGCCAATGCGTGCGGTGAAGAAAGTGGAAAACTACAATGCTTTCGACAGAGGAAATGGCGATGTTTTTTCCACAAGCACAAGATATTCCTACGCAAATGCGATTGTCCATAAGTACGGACGCGGATTCTTGGGCTTTGCCGAGAAGGAGCTTGCCAACGATATTTCGGGCGTTTGCCAAAGCATCGTCAGGAATGAGTCGAGCATTGAACCTATGGGCTACAACTGCATGGCGGTTCCTGTGAAAACGGAGTTGTTCGATGGAAACAAAAATCGGAAATCTGAATCGGAGATGCTGTATTATAAGGCAAGAAGCATAACCGACACAATAGTTTTTGCGCCTTTGTTGACTTGGAAGTTGACTACTGATTATGAAACGGGGAAACCACAAAACGCCCTTCGCACGACACTGGAAGTGAGCAACTTCCAGACAGACAGAGATGAAAGGACAGATGTCAATAGTGGGAACGACTTTATTCCGAGCAGAGAAGCGACTGAACTATTTTATGATAAGGTTTTCTGTTGTCCAAGCAACTTTACAATGATAGGAAAGGGAAAACTTAACATTTTAGATTTTCTGCTCTTTGGTGCATCGGAGTTCACCAATAGTTCGACAACCACTTTCGTGCCTAACGACTATGCCAATTGGGTGATTAACCTTCCGGCCACGATCAAGACAACAGCATCCAGAAAAGGAGATGATTATGATGACATCTCCTCTCTGAAAGCATACGAATATAGTTATTCCCGCAACCCTTTCTTGCCTACAAAAGTGAGTGTCTATCCGAATGGCGAACAGGATGACAATGACGAGTTCGGCACCTATACGAAATTTGGGTATGATAACATGTTTGGTTATGTCACCAACACGACTTTCCAGGACACGAGGAGACAACTGCATCCGAAAAAGACGGAGTATGTTTATAACAGAATCGAAGGAAACTACACAAATCCTGGCCGTTTTCTTTTGAAAGAGATAACTTATCCATACGACCAACCTCAGTATGAGACCAATTATGATTACGATGAGGTATTGGGCGCATTGCTCCGCACCACCGACTGTCGTGGAAATTATGTGAAGCAGACGCCTGACCCAATGGGCGTGAGGTCGTGCAGCCGCAAAATGTATCTGGGTGACATCGGAGGCACGGAATCCTATAGGGAAACACTGTGGGCAGGCCACGCCGAAAACGGAAACTGGGTGACGGAAGAAGACGCACCTAAGGGCGCACTGTATTTCAGTTGGACACAGGAAGGCAGTCTGGAAAACGGTGAAGTTGCCACTTTGCCCGTTGTGAAAACCTATTACGATGGTGGAGGGCGTGTCTTGCGAACGGTCACTACCGATGTGATGGGCAATGTGGTTTATTCAGATACGGAATACGATTGCTATGGCAATGTGTCTTTTGTCTACGACCCGTATTTCAAAGGCGATTCAAGAGGCAACAACACAGCTTATTCCTATGATGTCTACCAACGTATCGATAAGATAACCTATCCTGACCAAACTGTGCGGAACACAATCTTTGAAGACGGCTTTACCACCACAACCGAATATCAAGGACAAAAGACAAAAACCGAGGTCAATATTGTAGGCTGGACGGAAAAAAACAGCGATTTTATCAATGATGGCAACAACGGAGCAACGGAAATCCCTGTCAGCTACGACTACTATTCCGACGGTAGCCTGTGGACAGCCTCGGCTGAGGGCGGCGGAACGATAACTTTGACCTACGATGCCGCCGGAAACCGCCATACGCTTTCCGATCCTGATTACGGCCTCACCACGACCACCTACAACGCATACGGAGAACTGAAAGAGCAGACAACCCCTAAAGGCTGCACGACATCTTACGCTTATGATGGCATGGGACGCATGAAAAGCCGTGCTGAAATTGACCAGAATAATGTCGCTTATTCAACGGAATGGCATTACAGTCCTCATGACTGGAATCTTGGCCTGCTTGAACAAATCGACTACAACAAGGGGCAACAGGTGATCAATTACAGCTACAATTCCCGCTTGCTGCCCGTAATTGTTGAGGAAAGCCGGAGTTTCGGCAGTGAGAATTATGCCACCAAATACGAATACGACGGCTTCGGACACACAAATTACGTCACTTATCCTACTGGTTATCGGATTCAGAAACTCTATGAAAACGGCCATCTCAAGGAAATCAAGGATGGCAATGGGAACAGCCTTTGGAATACGACAAAAGTGAACGCTCTCGGGCAGATAGAAAAGTTTGTGTATGGCAACGGAATTGAATCGGAATACAGTTATGAGCACCCCATGCATTACCTTATGTCGCAGACGGCAAAGAAAAATGATGAAATTATTCAGAATTTCGTTTACGGTTACGATAATTTTAGTAATTTGCGCCACCGTACCGACAACAAGCATGGCATGAAAGAAGTTTTTGGATATGACGATCTGAACCGCCTGGTATACACGAATCTTAACGATGACGTGTACAGCGAGATGGAATATGATGACTGCGGACGCATTCTGTCAAAAGACATTGATGGAGAGTGGCGTTTCGCATTGGCAGACTATTCAGGCGATAAGCCGCATGCCATAAAGCAAGCTGTTTATAACGAAGATGCACCGTTTTCCTTTACCGGTTCGCATAATGTCACATACACCATGTTCGACAAGGTGAAGGAAATACACGCCGGACCTCAGCACGTTTCGTTTGAATACGGCTATGACCACCAGCGCATTTCAATGAGCCAGAGCAACTACAAAAATACGGTAACATCAAAGCGTTACATTGGCAATTGTGAAATTGAAGGAGTAAGCATTAGAACCTACATTAGCGGTCCTATGGGCGTTTTTGCCGTGTACGAATTGTCGGATTATAAAGATGGTGAAGATGGGAAAAATGGAGGCTTCGAAGGATTGCACTACATCCACAAAGACCACCTCGGCAGCTGGACGACCATCACCGATGAAGATGGCAACATCGAGCAGGAACTTTCCTTCGATGCCTGGGGCAACTTCAGAAACCCGTACACTTGGACAGGTGCTAATGCAGTCCACCCCATGTTCGACCGAGGTTTCACAGGTCATGAACACCTTTATGACTTCGGCCTGATAAACATGAATGGCCGCATGTACGACCCGATAATGTCGTCCTTCCTCTCGGTGGACAACTATGTCCAAAGCCCTGACAACTCACAGAACTTCAACAGGTATGCTTATTGCTTGAATAATCCGCTGAAGTATACAGACCCGAGCGGGGAATTCCTGACTTGGAGCATTGGAACGGGAGGATTTAGTGTTGGATTAAATTTCACTCCAACTGGCGTTCCTTTAGGATTCGGCATCAATGTTGGTTGGGCCAATGGAGGTTCGGTTGGATTATATGGTGAGTGTGCATATCGAGTGGGGGGAACGGGGTTAGGTGTAGGTGGAGGCTATCAAGCGAGTTTGGACTATCATTTTGCAACGCAAAGTTCGACCATTACTCTTACTCGCTTCGGATTCGCCTCATACGGCTGCTTTTCGGCAGGCGGCTCCGAGAGCATTTCATACGATTTGTCCAGCGGGACAAGAAGCTATTGCTGGGGAGTAAACGCTGGCATAGGCTTCGGAAGAAGCGATGGCAACTTAGGCGGCGGCCTTTCGGTAGGCTATGGCTCGGGAGGCTGGAGCTTCGGCGCAAGTGGCTATTACAATAGGATGCAGAAACCAACAATTCTCTCATCTCAGACGGCCGAAGCCAATCCCCAAAATGTACCATCTGTTCATCAAGGAGAAGGAACCAGCGATTGTGTCAAGGAAGTTTTAAGTTGGTTTAATGATGTTCAAGGAGGCAAACTGACAGAAACAGATGTTCAGGCATGTATTGTTTATTTCACAGAGCAAGACTATTTTGAAGGGAAATGTACACGTGATGAGATAGGCAAGGCTCAAGACCTTACCAGTTTATACAAATATGCGAGCAAAAAGGGTATGGATCCCGCATACCTCAACAAGAAGAATATGGATTATAATGGGTTGTGCCAACAGCTCTTTGATGTCATCAATAATGGTGGATTGGTCATGGTGAACCTTGATGGAACGATTGGGCATGCTGTTGGTGTCGAAACCATCACCTACAAAACTGGAACTAATATGTGGGGTAAGCAATATTCTGAATATAGTTTCAGAGTGATGAATCCTGCTCCAATAAATAATGGTGGTGGATATCGTCCAGTGGCTGGATACGACATCTGGAATGCTCGCAATGTGGGTTGGTTGAAAATAAGATAAAGGAGGTTTAGATGAAACGGATTCTATTTATCATCGTATTGTCTTTATTTGTGATTGATGCGTTTTCGCAGGACATTACTGAAAAGATTGCAACAAAAAGGGAGATTCGATTGCAATACAATGACATAATGCGACAGTATCGCAAAATGTCACAAGTTCCTCCCTTTGATTCTGTTTTTGTTTTAAACTTATGTACGGCTTATTACGATGACACCATCCCTCTTACTAAAGAATTTGTAGAGAATGGTGAAATCCTGAATTACATTCATAGAGGAGATACTTGGCCTTTTGTAGAAAGATTCTGGTTTTGGATTAAGAATAGAAGGTCAAAATATCCGTGGCCAAGGCTTTTTCGGGAATATGCTTTAATAATGACTTCGGATGGGGGACTAATAGCTGTTTTTGATGGGTTTGAGATTCATAAGCATAATGGAGGATTCCAATCAGAGATGGCAAAATACATCTTTGAGAAAGAAATAATATCTGTATTTACCTTACGTTATGACAGTTATAATATCATCATGAATCAATTTTGCTTTTTTGGAGTAGATCGGCAAGGAGGTTTTCATGTGTTTCACTATGACCGTTCCATTGTGCCAAACATTATGAAAATGTGTCCAATTAAGGATTTTCCAGATAGTGAATGGCCGAAATTGTTTTATGGTTCTTGGAAAAGCCAATTAGAGGAAGATTTGTTTAAAGGCAAATAATGCGAAAAAATCAATATCGATGTTTTACTGATAATCTAAATCTATACCACCATGAAAAAGTACCTACTTGTCGTCCTATTATTGGCGGCGTTCAGCGTTGGGGCGATGGCACAGCGAGAGCCTAGCCTGAAGAAATGTGCCATCTCCGCCGGCGTATTGCAAGGCGGTGGCGGCCTTGTCGGTGTTGATTTCGAGGCCATGATAGGCAGCCACTTCAGTGCCCAGGCGGGCGTTGGCTTGCTCAGTTTCGGCGTGGGAGTCAACTACCACTTCAAGCCATTCATCAACAGCTCCATGGTTTCCTTGGTGTATTGGCACCAAGGCCTTGGCGATTCCCACACGGTAGGATGGGTAGGCCCCGTCTATACCTTCCGCGCGCCCAAGGTGTTTCAGTTCCAGATAGGAATGGGATACAAAGCCAACTACGGCCCGGCCGCCACCTCCGAGATGCGCAAGGTCCCCGTTGGCCTAATGTACAGCATTGGCGTGTATTTCCCGATCTAATGACATTTACCAGCACCGTGTCGATTATGGACAAGTCGTTGCTGTCTATTTATTAGCGGCATCACTTTGCAGCGGGTTGAAGGGATTGCCTCAACGGGACTTCGGCATCCTGACAACCCGAAAAGTAGTAAATCAAGTATAATTAGAAGTCCCCTTTAGGCAAAAAACACGAGCCATGAGACACACATCTTTTCTGTTCTTTCTGATGATGGCCAACATTTCATGCTTGCCGCAGAAAGCGATTGTTTTTGACGAGATAACCGAAAGGCTGTCCGAAGACTATTATGTTTCTACCGAGAACAATATTCATGTTTTTCTGAAAGTCGAGCAAGATGTTGTTTCTGCGGATTTTGTCTTTTGGGAAAAGTTCCCTATACGGTTAGCTTCTGACACTTTGAGCTTTGATGAGAGCGCTGGGATGTATGTTGGCAAAATCTCAAATATACGTTCAATGAAGGGTAAACCTTATGTTTGTGCAAAAAAAGACGATGTCATCTTCTTTAGTGATGTTACCCGATGTCTTAAGTGCGATGAGGTTGAGTACAAAGAACGTATAACAGAAAAGAACTATGCTGTTTGGCATGAGTTGTGGGTTGAATACAGGGAGAGAAATGTTCCTGAAGCCATGAGGCTTTTCAATGAATTAAGAGAAGAAAGGGATATTTCTGATAAACTTGAAACCCTTTCTTTTGAAGATTTTATGAAAGAAGTGAGGATTTGCAGAGAATTGCTATTTGTGGTTCAGCTGGATTGAAATCCGCCCGAAACTGTTTTCAATAGCATAAATCTAGCAGGATTTTGGCTACATTTACGATGATTTTGGTAATTTAGCGGCGCGATACGATAAGATGAAGGACTTGAGAGAGATATTCGGATACGACGAACTCGACCGCCTGACGGACATCCGTCTGAACGGCAATCTGACCGGCCACATGGCCTACGACGCGCTCGGGCGCATGACTGACAAGCATGCCAACGGCAGCATGGTGTTCGCCTCGGCGCAGCACGACTACATAGGTCCCGACGGGCAGCTGCGCCCCCATGCCATCAGCAGTGCGGAAATGGGCGAAAACCCCTTCCCGACCGAACAGCTCGACATAGACTACACGATGTTCGACAAGGTGGCAAACATTCGGCGGGTTCAGGACAATCAGACGCTGTCATATCTTTATGGCTACGACCACCAGCGCATCAAGCTGACCGAGATTGACCTTGCGGGGCCAACGGTCACCTGCACGAAAACATACGTCGGCAACTGCGAGTTTTGGAATGGCAATGTGTTTGGTCCAGCCAAGTCGCTGACCTACCTTAGCGGCCCGACCGGTGTGTTCGCCGTTGCCGAAAGTGCCGGCGACGACTTTGCAATCCATTACATCTACAAAGACCATCTCGGCAGCTGGACCACCATCACCGATGCCGAAGGCAACCTCGAGCAGGAAGCGAGCTTCGATGCCTGGGGCAACATCCGCAGCGCGTCCGACTGGACAAGCCCGATGAGCGAAAAGTTGCTGTTCGATAGAGGATATACCGGCCACGAGCACCTGTATTTCTACGGCAGGATGCCTGGCAGCAATCCGTCGACCGACCTCTCGCTCATCAACATGAACGGCCGCATGTACGACCCGATAATGTCGTCGTTCCTCTCGGTGGACAATTATGTGCAAAGCCCAGATAATTCTCAGAACTTCAACAGGTATGCCTATTGCTTGAATAATCCGCTGAAGTATACAGACCCGAGCGGAGAGTTCTTTTGGCTTGTTCCAAACATTGGTTACAGCAAAGAAGGTGGCTTGAGCTTCGGACTGACAGCCGCTGTAGGACTGCCGGGACTATGGAGCGCTCAGGCAAGTTTAGGCTACAGTGTCGGATCGCAGTCGATATACGGTAGTGCAGGTGTCACTTTCGTTGGCATTACAGGATACGTTTCGGCGGGCTATTCGTTCAAGAACGAACAAGCCTTTGCCAGCATTGGCATCACGGCGGGCTTGTCGCCTTACAGCGGAGTGCCCGTTTCGACCAACTTCCTCACCGTTGGTGGAAGCCTTGATTTCACGTCTTCGAAAACCGGCGGTGCCGACTGGAGCCTTACGGGCAATCTTTCGGCATGGTCATACAACACGTCTGCTAAAGGTTGGAACTTTAACCCAAGCGTGTCGGTCATGGTTTATCCCGAACATACCACGAACTTAATGCGTGGACAGGGATTCCGAAGCAACGATGCCGTCTTGCGTCGGTTTGTGGCCGCCAACAACCATCAAGGTGCTTTGGATTATTTTGGGTTTGAGGGGAAATATGACCCAAATAAAGCATCTGTTACAAGTCCCGGTTCAGATTATTGGGGAGCTACAAATAGAACTACGGGTGATATTTCTTATGGAAATTTGGCCTTTGAAAATTATGCAACCTTATATGAAACATACATAAAAGAATCATCGACATCACAAAGAATAAAGTCAGGATTATCTATACATGAGGTGCCAGAAGAATTTCAAGGCTTGCCAATTGAGACCTATTTGGAAGAGATTGACGGCTATATATATGCGTATAAAAATCAAGGGCTGTTCTTTTCCGTATTTTCAAAAGAAAGTTTACCGTTTCAGGGTATTGAATACTATCAGTCGCAGTTGAGACTTCTTGGCATTCCCTATCCTGAGTACCCGAAGTATTTTGGTTGGTTATATAAAATTCCAAGAAAATGGTGAAAAAAACGATTTTGTTACTTTCATTTGCATTTATAGCTTTTAAAGTTATAGGGCAGAATGAAGATGAAATGATGATGGTTGTAGAGACCGCCCCGCTTTTTGCTGGGGATTTGAATTCATTTATAGCTGAATGTATCCACTATCCCATATCCGCCTATGAAGATTCGATTGAAGGAACAGTTTATGTCGAGTTTTATATTGATACGGTTGGAATCACGTTCAATCATCGTGTATTGAGGGGTGTTAGTGCTGATTTGGATGAAGAAGCATTGAGGGTCGCAAGACTTATAAGATTTGATACTCCTGCAAAACAGCGCGGAAAGCCCATAATTGCACGGTATTTTATTCCTGTGAGATTCAAAATGAATCAGGATGAAGAAACGAAGAATGTAATTAATCCTGTGCGTTTTTCTGTTAACCATCACAAACAGCGAAAGCACAAATGGAAGCAGTTTTGGAGGGAAAAGTGAATGTGTTTTTCGGGGCGGCAGCCGCCGCCCCGAAAAACTCTTTCCTCGCAATCGCAGCGCAGCAAGGAAAACCATTTACGAAAGATTCTTGTCAGATTTATGTCCAAAGAAAAGAAAATCTTCCTAATTTAGCGCATTGAAAAAGAACAATGGAAACGACATTGACATATTACCACCTCGGCTCGTGGACGACCATCACCGATGAAAAAGGCAACATTGAGCAGGAGTTTTCCTTCGATGCCTGGGGTAACTTCAGAAACCCGTACACTTGGACAGGTGCTAATACTACCCGCCCAATGTTTGATAGAGGCTTCACCGGCCACGAGCACCTTTTCAGCTTCGGCCTCATTAACATGAACGGCCGCATGTATGATCCTGTTATGAGCAGCTTCCTTTCCGTTGACAGTTACGTGCAAAGCCCCGACAACTCACAGAACTTCAACAGGTATGCCTATTGCTTGAATAATCCGCTGAAATATACGGATCCGAGCGGGGAATTCCTGACTTGGAGCATTGGAACGGGAGGATTTAGTGTTGGATTAAATTTCACTCCAACTGGCGTTCCTTTAGGATTCGGCATCAATGTTGGTTGGGCCAATGGAGGTTCGGTTGGATTATATGGTGAGTGTGCATATCGAGTGGGGGGAACGGGGTTAGGTGTAGGTGGAGGCTATCAAGCGAGTTTGGACTATCATTTTGCAACGCAAAGTTCGACCATTACTCTTACTCGCTTCGGATTCGCCTCATACGGCTGCTTTTCGGCAGGCGGCTCCGAGAGCATTTCATACGATTTGTCCAGCGGGACAAGAAGCTATTGCTGGGGAGTAAACGCTGGCATAGGCTTCGGAAGAAGCGATGGCAACTTAGGCGGCGGCCTTTCGGTAGGCTATGGCTCGGGAGGCTGGAGCTTCGGCGCAAACGGGTATTATAACAAGATGCAAATGCCATATACTATTGATAATGGAGAAACGGTCTCCGTCGTTAAAGAGAGAATTCCTGCAAGAAAGCAATTGTATAAAGACGATTGTCTAACAACGGTACTCTGTTGGATTGAAGATACAGGGTTCGGAAATGAACATCTTGGTGATAATGAAATTGCTAATGAAATGATTCATGGTGTTGGGGATGACGATGGCAATTACTTTTATGGAAGTTGTAATAAATATAATGCAAAAAAGCAATATGTTAAATCAGAGCATTTTTCACAAGGTAAAATTTCTGAAAATGTAGTAAAGGATATGTATAATTGTATCAGTGATGGCGGTCGTGTTGTAATAGGCTTTGATAAAAGCCAAGGATATGAAAGACATTCGGTTGGTGTGGAAAGTATGACTCCGATAGTAGAAGTGAATAAGTGGGGCAAAAAGACAGACAATTATAGAATTGTTATTATGGATCCTTGTGGAGGCTATAGAACGATTGATAGATTTCAAGTTCAATCGGCTTTGAACCTTGCAACTTTTAGATATTTACCTGTTTATTAATTGAATCATGAAGAAAAACATATTATTATTCATTGCATTCTTTGCGGTACTATCATCGGCTTTTTCCCAAGAACCGAGCAGGAAAATAGCAGTAAAAGATATTGAACGGATTAATGCTTTCGTTATACGGCAGTATAAAAAAAACGCAAAAAAGCCAGTACAAGAAGATTCTGCAAAAATAATCCATACTTTTATCGTGGATTATTCGGAATTTGCAAGTTTGACAAAGAATCATTTTGAAAACGGGCAATTTCTGAGGTATATATCTCCTACCTATCGCAAGAAGGGCAGGAAGCAGTTATTGTGCACCGAGACTATTATTGTTGGCTCGGATAGGGAAAACATTGGGTATCTTGCAGAAGAGAAATTCAGTATGATGAAATCAGATTGGATTCTTGGCATTGCAAAGGCTGTGATTGAGCATGAAATTGAGTATCTGTATCAACTTGAAGGAATGGGAGGCACTTTCCGTGTTGGAATTGACTCACAGAATCAAGTTTACATAATTGAAGAATACTGCGATAACGTAAATAACACAAATTGTGTAGACTCATGGCTGATTCAGGACTTCCCTGACGAAGACTGGCCTCGCGTGTTTCCAAATGCTTATTCGCGTGTAGGAATTGACATTTTCAACACAAAGATGTACAAGGCCAGGTTTCCTTAACAAACAATTTTTTTTGGGTGGCGACTGCCGCCCTAAAACCTCTCAAACAACTATTCACCAACAAAAACACACAGCAAAATGAAGAAATTAGCATTATTGGCAGCCTTGCTGCTATCGTTTTCAAGCGTTTGGGCGCAAGATTCTGACAATACTATGGAAGTCAGGAAGAATGTTACAACTTATAGCATTACAAGAAATGGACGTGAACTCAGCGCAAAGGACATTAAGTACATTGTTGCACAAGATCCGGAAGCGTTTTACATAGCGAAAAAGGCAAGCAACAGAAAAACTACTGCTCGTGCTATGGCTATCCCAGGCGCAGTACTGATGGCAGGAGGTGTCGTAGGCTTGCTAAGTGATAATGTCAATTCGAGTTTTGTTTCTGTTTCCTTGGTTTCGGGATTGGCATTGTGTGTAGGCAGCATTCCATTTGCCTATAATGCAAAAAAGCAAGCTGCAAAAGCGGTCAACATCTACAACGAGAACCTGAAATCGACATCCTATTGGGATAATGCCGAATTGAATTTTGGCTTCACGGGAAACGGCATTGGCCTGACCTTGAGTTTTTGATTATGTTTTCGGGGCGGCAGCCGCCGCCCCGAAACCTTTCCCCAGCGAAGCGCAGCAGGAAAACCCATTTACGAAAGATTCTTGTCAGATTTATGTCCAAAGAAAAGAAAAACTTACTAATTTAGCGCATCGAAAAAGAACAATGGAAACGACATTGGCATATTATCATCTCGGCAGCTGGACGGCAATTGCCGATGCCTACGGCAACATTGAGCAGGAGCTTTCGTTTGATGCTTGGGGCAACATCGTATAGGTGGATAGGCACGAACAACAAAAGGCTGTCCGTTTGGGCAGCCTTTTTTGTTGGTCTATAAAATGTAATGTGTCGTTATTCCGTCTTGCGTTCCCATTCCTCGAAACGGTAGATGAAATCGGCCTGTTCGTCATTGTCGATGACTTCCATGTCAAGCAGGTTCCATTCGTCGAAATTGATGTATGGGAAATAGGTGTCGGCTTCGAAAGACTTCTCAAGGCGCGTCAGATAAAGCTTGTCGGCAATAGGGAGGAACTGTGCATAAATCAGTCCACCGCCGATGACGAAGACTTCTTCCTCGGTTTCCACTAATTTCATGGCATCGGGAATGGATGGCGCCAGTTCGAACCCTTCGGGTGCTTCGTCGAGTCGCGTTGAGATGATGATGTTACGGCGGTTGGGCAATGGCTTGTGATTGCGCAACGAAAGGTAAGTCTTGTAGCCCATGATGACCGTATGTCCCGTGGTGATTTGCTTGAAATGCTTCAAGTCGTTTGAAAGATGCCAAATCAGATCGCCGTTTTTCCCAATGGCACGGTTCTCGGCTAATGCTACTATTATTGATATTTTCATTTTTTCATCGGTTTTCGATTTTCAGTTTTCGGTTTTCAGCCAACAATAAACTGATAACTGAAAACCGACAACCGAAAACCATTAATTAATAGGTATAAATTCAAATCCTACACACTAACCTCTCCTTTGATGGCCGGATAAGGATTGTAATTCTCAAGGGTGAAATCTTCGTATTTGAAGGCAAAGATGTCCTTGATTTCCGGATTGAGTTTCATGGTCGGCAGCGGACGCGGTTCACGCGAAAGTTGCGTCTTCACCTGCTCAATCAGGTTGTTGTAGATGTGGACATCGCCGAAGGTGTGGACAAAATCGCCAGGCTGCAAGCCACAGACCTGTGCCACCATCATCGTCAGCAGGGCGTAGGATGCAATGTTGAACGGCACGCCTAAAAACACATCGGCACTGCGCTGGTAGAGTTGGCAGGACAGTTTTCCGTCGGCCACATAGAATTGGAAAAATGCATGGCAGGGTGGAAGTGCGGCTTTTCCGGCTGCAACGTTGGCAGAGAAGTCTTTTTCATGTTCGTCTGGTAAAACCGATGGATTCCATGCCGTTACAATGTGGCGGCGGCTGTTCGGATTGTTCTTGATGCTTTCAATCACTTCCATTATCTGGTCGATGCCTTCATTGTTCCAGTTGCGCCATTGGGCACCGTAAACGGGACCAAGGTCACCATTAGGGTCGGCCCATTCGTCCCAGATGCTCACTTTGTTGTCGTGCAGATATTTGATGTTCGTGTCGCCACTCAGAAGCCACAGCAGTTCATGAATAATGGATTTCAGATGGACTTTCTTTGTGGTCACAAGCGGAAATCCTTCTTGAAGGTTGAAACGCATCTGGTAGCCGAACACGCTGATGGTGCCGGTTCCCGTGCGGTCGCCTTTCTGAACGCCGTGGTCAAGGATGTATTGCAGCAGGTCGAGGTATTGCTTCATTTTTCTGCCTCTGGATTATGCTTGTATTTAAACACAATGGCAAATGTAACAGCAACCACCAAAGCAAATGCTGCAAAGATATACCACACGGTCGACCAAGAATTGGCTGCATTGCCAACTGTATAGCCAATGCCATCAACTTCCTGGTAATGTGTGAAAGCGTTCACGATGGCTTGTGCACTCAGTGTGCCGATGGTGGCACCAAAACCGTTGGTCATCATCATGAACACGCCTTGTGCGCTGCTACGGATGTTTTCGTCAGTTTCTTTTTCAACGAAAAGCGAGCCGCTGATATTGAAGAAATCGAAAGCGACACCGTAAACGATGCAGGAAAGGATGAGCAGCCAAACGCCGCTGCCTGTGTTGCCTAATCCGAAGAATCCGAAACGCAGCACCCATGCGAACATGGCGATCAGCATGACTTTTTTGATGCCGAATTTGCGCAGGAAGAAAGGAATCAAGAGAATGCAAAGCGTCTCTGACAGTTGCGAGAGGGAGATGAGCAGGTTAGCGTTTTTGGTGAAGAACAGATTCTGGAAATCAGGATTGGCAGCGAAACTCGAAATAAAAGGATTTGCGTAACCATTGGTGATTTGTAGCGAAACGCCAAGCAGCATCGAGAAAATGAAAAAGAGGCACATCTTCTTGTCCTTGAACAAATTGAAAGCGCGAAGCCCCATTGCATCGACAAACGAAGTCTTGCCTTGGTTGCGGTTGACAGGGCAAGTCGGCAAAGTGAATGCATAAACGGCAAGAATTATGCCCCAAATGGCACTGACAAAGAATTGATTGTAAGTCATTTGGAACGAAACGCCGTTTGCCTTGATGAAGTTCACGAGCAGCATTGAGATAATGAAACCGATTGTGCCGAACACGCGGATAGGAGGGAAGGCCTTAACAGTGTCGAGACCAGCCTGTGTGAGCGCCGTGAAACTGACGGAGTTGCCCAATGCGATAGTCGGCATATAAAAAGCAACGCTAATGGTGTATGGAATGAAAAGCTGTGCAAATGTGACATCTTTGCCGTAAGTCATTCCAATGTAACCCGTGATGGCCATGCAGATGGCGGCAATGCCGTGGCAGATGCCTAAGAGTCTGTTGGCAGGGATGCGCTTGTCGGCCACAATGCCCATAAGTGCAGGCATGAACAAGCTGACGATTCCTTGAATAGAGTAGAACCATCCGATTTTTGCGCCTAAGCCGGCGTTGGCAAGATAACTTCCCATGGAAGTCAGGTAAGCTCCCCATACAGCAAAGATGAGGAAATTCATCACGATTAAACGAAACTTGATTGCTTTCATGTGTTTGTATGATTTAAAATTTAATATTCGAGGATGTAAAATTAAGAGTACTCATTTTCTGCTGTTTAACTCGTCTCTGATTTGCGCAGCTTTCTCGTAGTCTTCGTCTTCGATGGCGGTTTGAAGCAAATCCTCCAGTTCCGCTTCGCTCAATTGCTGCAAGGATTCTTCAGCATTAATACTAGGTGTGTCTTCGGTTTCCTCTTTATTGTCCATAACCTGGTTTTCATCGTCCATGATGATGCCGGCTTCGTCCATGACTGTTTCATAAGCGAAAATCGGGCAACCGTAACGCACAGCCAAGGCGATGGCATCGGAAGGACGCGCATCAATCATGCTGAGTTCGCCGAGATGTTCGCAGACCAGAACGGCATAAAACACGCCTTCGCGGAACCGGTTGATGACGACTTCTTTCAAATGAATGTTGAAATTGTTGGCAAAATTCAGAAAAAGATCGTGGGTGAGGGGACGGCTGTTTTTCTGGCGCTCAATGCCCATGGCAATGCTTTGCGCCTCGTTGCCACCAATGACAATGGGAAGCCGCCGTTGCGAGTTTTTGTCGCCCATAATGAGGACGTAAGCTCCCGTCTGCGACTCACTGTAGGACATGCCGATGATTTCCAATGCTACCTTGTTCATTTGCGAAAATTGTTGCGTTTTAGCGTTTGCTTCAAAAGAAAACCTTCTTCCTTCAATCGTCAAAAATACGGACATTTTTCGGATTAGCAAAAAAAAGTTGCTTTTTAGAGCATTTCTGAAAAAAAGATAAATAATCAATAATGTAAAACACTATATTTGTACGCTTTTTTGACAAGAAATCAATCAAAGTTTAATTAAAATAACACATTTATGACAAATGCTATTGTTTACTGCGTATTGGTGGCGTCTATTCTGGCGCTGACATTCGCGTTCATCTTCTACAAGCAAATGATGAAGGAAGATGAAGGAACTGATTTGATGAAGAAAATTGCAGCCCATGTCCGCAAAGGCGCTATGGCCTACCTGAAGCAACAGTATAAGGTGGTTATTATCGTTTTCGTGGTTCTGGCTCTCATTTTCTTCGTGATGTCGCTCTTCGATTTGCAGAATGGCATCGTGTGGTTTGCTTTCCTTACCGGTGGTTTCTTCTCCGGTTTGGCTGGCTTCTTTGGGATGAAAACGGCTACCTACGCTTCGGCTCGTACGGCCAATGCCGCCCGTAAGTCGCTGAATAGCGGTCTGCAGGTTGCTTTCCGTTCGGGTGCCGTCATGGGTCTTGTGGTCGTTGGTCTCGCCCTTCTGGACGTTTCCGTTTGGTTCCTCGTGCTGAATGGCACCAATCTTTTGGCTGCTGTCGGCGCTGAAGCCAACCTGATTACCATCACCACCACCATGCTGACCTTCGGTATGGGTGCTTCCACTCAGGCTTTGTTTGCCCGTGTGGGTGGCGGTATCTACACCAAGGCTGCTGACGTCGGTGCCGACCTCGTCGGTAAAACCGAGTACAACATTCCTGAAGACGACCCACGCAACCCAGCCACTATCGCCGATAACGTCGGTGATAACGTCGGTGACGTTGCTGGCATGGGTGCTGACCTTTACGAATCATACGCTGGTTCCATCCTGGCTACCATGGCTTTAGGTGCTGCCGCTTTCGCTACATCAGCCGTTGAAGGCATGCAGATGAAAGCCGTTTTGGCTCCTATGCTCATTGCTGCAGTGGGTGTCGTACTTTCCATTATCGGCATTTTCTTAGTCAAGACAAAGGAAAACGCTGGCATGAAACAGTTGCTTGGCGCTTTGAGCCGCGGCACGAATACGGCTGCAATCCTTATTGCAGTTGCTACATTCGGCATTTTCGCTTGGCTGTTCGGTACCGAAAGCAACCAATGGTGGCAGATTTCCATGTCAGTGGTCGTTGGTCTTGTGGCTGGTGTCATCATTGGCAAGTCAACTGAATACTATACTTCGCAAACTTACAAGCCAACGCAAAAAGTGGCTGAAAGTTCAAAGACAGGCCCTGCTACCGTAATCATTTCTGGTCTAGGTCTCGGCATGCTTTCTACGGCTATTCCAGTCGTCACTGTTGGCGTCGCCATCGTGCTTGCTTTCTTGTGCGCTAATGGTTTCCACATTGCATTTACGGCAGAAAACCTTTCGTTAGGTTTATATGGCATCGGCATCGCTGCTGTCGGTATGCTTTCAACCTTGGGCATCACTCTGGCTACCGATGCTTACGGTCCAATCGCCGACAACGCTGGCGGTAACGCCGAAATGAGCGGTCTTGAACCAGAAGTGCGTCAGCGCACTGATGCTTTGGATGCTCTCGGCAATACGACTGCTGCTACAGGTAAGGGTTTCGCCATCGGTTCGGCTGCTTTGACGGCTCTGGCTCTGTTAGCTTCATACGTTGAAGAAATCAAGATCGCTTTGGTGCGCGTTGGTGAAACGACACTTCAAATCGGTGAAGATTTCGTCGATACCGCATCAGCTACCTTAGTCGATTTCATGAATTATTATAATGTGAACCTGATGAACCCAATCGTTTTGGTTGGTGTGTTCATTGGCGCCATGATGGCTTTCGTTTTCTGCGGCCTGACCATGAATGCCGTTGGCCGTGCTGCCCAAAAGATGGTTGAAGAAGTGCGTCGTCAGTTCAGCACCATCAAGGGTATCCTTGAAGGCAAGGCTGAACCTGACTACGAGCGTTGCGTGGCCATTTCCACTAAGGGTGCTCAGCACGAAATGCTGCTGCCTTCAATCCTTGCTATCGTCGTTCCTATTGCCACAGGTCTTATCCTCGGCGTGGCTGGCGTGCTTGGCCTTTTGATTGGCGGTCTGTCGGCCGGTTTCGTTCTGGCAGTCTTCATGGCTAACTCGGGCGGTGCTTGGGACAATGCCAAGAAGTATGTCGAAGAAGGCAATTTCGGCGGCAAAGGCTCCGATTGCCACAAGGCAACCGTGGTCGGTGACACCGTTGGTGACCCATTCAAAGACACATCAGGTCCTTCACTGAACATCCTTATCAAACTGATGAGCATGGTCTCCATCGTTATGGCTGGCTTGACCGTAAGCTGTCACTTGCTGTAAGAAATAGTTCATATTTAAATTAGAAAGGTGGCCTGTCGACCACCTTTTTTGTTGATAAATAATCCATTTTGTGACGAGAAAAAGCAATGGTTTTTGATAAAGACTACTTTTCTTGCTTTAATTTCTTATCTTTGCCAACTTTTTGGAAAACTATGGTAACAAAAGAATTTAAAGGGACTCCAGTGAAAGTGCTGACGGACATGCCGCCAAGGACTTTTGACTTGTTGACGCGATATGTCGAGAAATTCGGTTGGAAAGACAATCTTTTTGCCGGGAAAGTGAAAGGCGAATGGGTGAAATATGATGGCAAGACTTTCTGCCAATTGACCGATGACATCAGCCTTGGACTTTTGAAACTCGGAATTCAAAAAGGGGATAGGATTGCACTTGTCGCTAACAACAGCCCGCAATGGAATATGATTGATTTTGCCATTCAGCAAGTCGGAGCCATCACAATTCCTATTTATTCCACAATAAGCCATAACGATTATCAGTTTATCCTGAATCATTCCGAAGCAAAAATCGTATTTGTTGAAGGAAATAGCATCTATAAGAAAATCAGCGATTTGATTGATGAACAACCAAGTATCCAGCATGTGTTTTCCATGCAACCGGTTGAGGGGGTGAAAACCCTTGAAGATTTGATGCAATTGGGTAGGGAAAACACTGATTTGAAAGATGCGCTTAAGAAGGTTGAAGACAGCATTGCCACCGATGATGTGGCGACCATTATATACACTTCGGGAACAATGGGCACGCCCAAAGGAGTCATGCTTTCGCACCGCAACCTTCTGACAAATTTTGAATTCTATAGTCCGCATTATCCTATCGACCATACGCAGACTGCTGTCAGTTACCTGCCGTTATCGCATATTTACGAACGCTCAGTGCAATACAGCCATGTGTATTTGGGCGTTTCAACTTATTATGTTGAGAGCATAGGAACCATTATGCGCGACATTGCTGATGTAAAACCGGAACATTTCTCCACCGTGCCACGTGTCATCGAAAAGGCTTATGCCGCCATCATGCACAAAGGTGAGAAACTGACAGGATTGAAGAAAAAGGCCTTCTTCTGGGCATTTGACCTGGCTGATAAGTTTGATGAAACTGGCCGCAACAACGGGTGGCTTTACCTGCGCAAACTTGCACTGGCCGACAAACTTGTCTTTCAGGAAGTGAAAAAGGCTTTCGGCGGCAATATGAGGCTGATTATTTCGGGTGGAGCATCAATCCAGCCTCGTTTGGTCAGGACTTTTGCCGCATTGGGCATGCCAATTGTTGAAGGTTATGGCCTGACCGAGACCTCGCCTGTGGTTTGCACCAACAGCTTGGTCACGGGCAAATTGAAAGCAGGAACCGTTGGTGCACCGTGCAGTAACCTTGATGTGAAGATTGATGCCGAAACGGGTGAAATTCTAGTGAAAGGCTCGTCGGTGATGAAAGGTTATTATAACGATGAAGTCAAGACAAAAGAAGCAATTGATGAAAACGGCTATTTTCACACAGGCGATAAAGGCGAATTCGACGAGGATGGTCTGCTGAAAATCACGGGCCGTATCAAGGAGATTTTCAAAGACTCGATGGGGAAATACATTTCTCCCGCCTTGATTGAAAACAAGTTCGCCGAATCGAATTGGATTAATGCCATGATGGTTGTCGGTGAGAACCAGAAGTTTGCGGCCGCCCTGATAGTGCCCAATTTCGACCAGGTGAAGCAATGGTGCAAGGAAAACAACATCGCATATACCACAAATGCCGAGATGGTGGAAAACAAAATCATCATCACGCGTTTCCGCGAAGAGGTTGATGCTTACAACAAGTTCTTTGGTGACTATGAGCAGGTGAAGCGATTCAAGTTGCTTGATCATGAATGGACAGTTGAAGATGGCGAACTGACGCCAAGCTTAAAAATCCGACGCAAGGTGATTGCAGAACGATACCAGAACATGATTGACAGTTTGTTCGCCGAATAAGTTTCATGGTTTTTGCAAGAAATAAAAAGCCCACCTTTCGGCGGGCTTTTTGTTTGTATCCTATGGATTTTACTTAACCATCATTTTCAGGGTCTCGGTTTGGTCTCCGTTCTGGATTTGGACAAAATACAAACCTTCTGCATCTTCAAGTTCAATGACCTGATAACCTGAAACGTTGCTGAGGCTCTTGACGCATTGACCGAGCTGGTTGTAAATGGCAATGTTGGAGTGCTCTTCTGCCAAACTGATGGTGAAGCTGCCATTGTTAGGATTCGGGTAAATGCCGTTTGTCTTTTCGGAAGTGATTTCTTCCACATCGGTCACAATGAAGGTTGGAGGGAAAATCACGTTGTCAATCCAGACGCAGTCTTGACCGCCGACGCCATTAGGACTCTTGTCGTAGCGGAATTCAATGACATGGCTGCCGGCCTTAATTTCGGTGCTGTAAAGTTTCCAGTCGTTTTCCTTGTCCCAAATCTTGATGACTTCATCGTCGATAAGGAGTACAAGATAGTCGTGGCTGGCCGTTGAGGTCTTGTAATGGAAACTCAAATCACCATCCAGGCTTGTGTTTGCATAAAGGATGAGGCTCGAGATTTCGTCATCGTCGATTGCGCCGGAACGGACGCTGTATTCGCCTTCGTAAGCCTCTTCACTGGTCACAAACCAAGGCTGCTCGCCACCGAGATCCCAACCCATGAAACTAAAATCGCCGGTTTCAAAACTTTCGAGGGCATAGCCGACCGAGAAAATGTAATTGTAAGGAATCTCGTATGCACCGGTGGTAATTTGGAAATTGATTGTGTAGGCTGTTCCTCCGATAATGTCTTCATCGCTGGTGAAGGTAATGTCGGTGGCAAACGTGCCGTTTATATCGACATCGCCAAGAGCCAATGAACTGTTTTCAATATGGATTTCGCTGTCTTCGCACAAGGCAGAAAGCATCACTTCAGATGCCATTGCGTGACCTTTGTTTATGCCTTTCACATGAAGAATGATTTCTTCACCGGCATCAATCATGCCGTCATCGTTGCCGAGGCTGTCGTCGAATTCCACTTCCGTGATTTCGATATTCGGAGCAAAAACGCGGAAACCTCTTTGTGTCGTGTGGGTTTCTGTGCCATCGTTACAGGCAATTTCAAACACAACTCTCGTATAATCAGGCGTGTTGTCAGCAATGGTGAATTGGAAAGCGTTGTCGATATCGGTATCGCTCATGGCGGCGACATTGTCGCTGCTCATCGTTCCGTTTGTAATGGTGATGTAGTCGCAATCGGTGCTCAGTGTGGTTTCGATATGGTTGGCAGCCGTGTTGCTGATATTGTGAAGCGTGATGCTAAGTCCGCAGTTTTCTGCGCTGATTGGTTCTCTGTCAAGTTCCTTGAAATCGGCGTAAACATAAGGTTCGGTGCCTTCAAAGCCCATGACATCCAAAACCTGTGGCCATGCACTTTGACCCGTGACGATGAGTTGCATTTCGCCAACAGCATCAATTGGTCTGTCGAATACCAAAGTTGCATTGCCTTCATTGTCGGTGAGGCCAAAACCGAGAAGTTCATCGCCACGATAGAGGCTGACGCGGAAATTGCTAAGTGGTTGACCATCCTGCATCACGTTGACGGTAGTGCTTTCGGTGCCGATTAACAAGCCGTTGCTGTAAGTAACATCTGGGTTGAAAGGCTCTTCAAACCAAGGAGTTAAAGCGACATCGCCCAATTGGTTGAGGCAGTAGATGTTCCAACGGAAGCAGCCTTCTTCGCCATACATTGTGACGTATGGCGCTGTTTGGATTTTTGCTTCGCGCATGGCTTCGCAAAGGAACTGCATGTGGTCGCCGCAGAAAGCATCGACCAGTTCGCGGTGGATGTGGGCTGCCATGCCGTCGCCCCAAGGTGAATACCAGCCATAGCGTGAATTGCCACATGTGCAGACGAAACCGGTCTCAATGGTAATCATTTTTTCAAGCACGCAGGCGTGTGGGAAGTCGCCGCAAATGCAGCCGTGTGAATGGAAAATCATGTAGTTGTGGTTGACACCGTCATTGCCTTCAAAGAAATTGTCGGGCATCATGCTGCCGGTCCAGCCAGCCACATAATCGGCGTTGGCGTGACCCACGTGGTGAACATATTGACCGCCGGTGCGGATGACATTCTTGAAATCAGTACCGCTCCAGTTGATGTTGTGCGTGGCGTAGTATTTCTTGAAATCGTAATCAACAGGATAACCGACGGTGGTGTAGTCGTAATCGCTGCTGCCGCCGATGAGGCGTTCCATATCGTCGCTGCCATAATAGCCATCACCGAGGTGTTCGGCACCGAGAATAGGAGAGGTGAATTCGCCAAGGACAGGGTTCAGCGTGTAGCTGAAAGTCTTGTGCATGATGGTCTCGAACTGCTTCTCATTGTTGAAAGGCAGACGGGCAATGTTGAGTTCAGGCAGCAAGTCGTCTTCGCCGACTTCGCCCCAGCGGTCGTCGTCGTCATCGTTCAGGGTTCCGTCGAGGCAAACGTAATACATGTCGGCCGGCAACTGGTCTTCGTAACCTTCCTGGGCAAAGCACCAAAGGTAACGGAAAGGCACAATGGAAACGTCACCGGCAAGGTTCACCATGCTGATGCCGTTGTTTTCGTATTCCTGTTTGATGTAATAGCGAATTTTTTCAGGCTCGTCACGGCCTTCCATCTGAGCGTAAATCTCCTCAAGACTGACGATGTGCGTGCGAACGCCTCTGCCGTTTTGCAGTTGGATATATTCGTTCATGGCATCCATCCATTCTTCGCTGGTGATGATGAGCATATCGTAATGGCTGAGGTCGCGGCCACGGCTTTGATAGGTGTTCAGCATCGATTCGTTTTGTGCCAAACGAAGGATTGAAGCCTGGTTTTCAGGTGTCAGCCAAAGATTGCTGCAGTGGTCGGCACGGCTGCCTTCACATTCAACGGTGACTTTCACGGTCTTGGCATAACTCACTTTGCCCGTGGCAGGCACGTATCTGACAGGGGTAAATCCACTGAAAGCGAAACCTACGCCATTGAGATACTGTGTGTTGACATCACTGCTGGTTCTCAAAGGATATACTTCGGAAGAATGATAGATGGCTTCGTTTTTCTCGAAAGGAATTTCTCTCGTCTCGGAATAAGGACGTGGTCTTTGGTAAGGGTAGAGGTTGTATTCGCCTTCCATTTCGACGAAATCGGAAAACTCAACGCTGATGCTTGCGGCTTCCATATTTTGAGGCAGCATCAGGCTGACATTCTGCCAAGGAAGTGTAGGCTCGCCGACATTGCTGATAGGTGAACAACCTTGTAAACCAATCTGCTGATACCCGTTTTGGGTGTTTACGATAGGATTGCTGTAATGATAGATGTGCTCGATTTTCTGAGCGTTTGCCACGAGTGCAACGAACATCATGGCAAGAAAAATAGATAATCTTTTCATGAGATTTAAAAATTTGGGCACAAAAATACGAAAACTATATTAGTGAGTGACAATTAATGCGCTCAAATAAGTTGAAAAAAAGGACACAACGCCAATTTTTCAAAGCTGAAATTGCGGATTGTGGATTTTTGATTTAGAATCCGATGAGATAGCACCCGTAACCAACAATGGCCGCCACAATCACATTGATGATTTTTGCTTTCAGGAAACTGGATTTACTTTCGGCCAAAAGCGGGAGAGAAGCGTGTCCATCCTGCGAAATGGAACTTGCTAAGAGCACCGAGAACGGCACGACGCCCGTGGCAAACAGCGTGACGAAAAGCATGTGCGGTCCCGATTCGGGAATGATGCCGATGAGGATGGCGAACAGAATCATCCAAGGAATGTTGGAACTGACCCAATTCTCGATATGGAAATAGTGCAGTCCGATTTCGATGACGACGAGCGCACCGAAAGTCCAGAGAAAAATCGGCAAGAAATGTTTCTTGATGATATGTTCCCAAAGGTGTTCCTTGATGATATGCTCCGGCGATGTGGCGATGAAATAAACCACGACTAAACTCACGAGGGCAAAAATCAGGTTCATCCAGTATTCGTCGAAGATGTTGAGATGCGTGTGGCCGTGAGCCTCTCCCATTTCAAAGTTATGCGCATCGCAATGCGTTTCTTCGCTGATAACCAGTTCGGTATCGTGGCTGTGACCTTCGAGTTCGTGCTCATGGTCATGTTCCAGCATGCCGAAAGCCAAGGCGAAAATGAAAAGCAAAACACCTAAAAGCAAGGCAATGCGCTCGGCGCTGGCGTGTTTCATGTTGCGCCATGTCGGTTTTTCGTCGCTCTTGCCGTGATGATGGTCTTCTTCGTGAATCTGATATTCCTCGTCGCAGCCGATATGCTCGTTTTGTTTCGGCTTGGCAAAACGGTCAACGATGAGACCTGCAACAATGGCTACCACAAACAAAATGCCGCAAAGTATCACGGCTTCTTTAGGAATCATGGCCAGCATGACAAAGGCTTCGTCGCCCGATGAAGCAATCATCATGGCGATTAAAGCACCAAAACTCAGCAATTTATGAGAATACATCGAAACCGCCGCAAAACCGCCCATGCAACCTGGAATGATGCCCAAACCGGCACCCAAAACGACTTGTCCAAAGCGGTTTTTCCTCAGTCGGCCAAATAGTTTTCCTTGCGAGTTGATGTTGATGTATTCAATCATCAGCATCATGATGATGACCAAACCCGTGACTAAAATGCTGTTTCTCAATACGTCGAAAAATAAATCCAAAAATTCGTGCATGATTTCGATTTTAAGGGTGCAAAAGTACTAATTTTGTTGTCAAATTTCTATCCAATGAGAAAACATTACCTGATTTTCCTTTTGTTGCCCTTCTTGGTTTCGTGCGAAAACGCTGAAAATGAATATGATGATTCAATCGTTTTGCGCTATGATTCACCGGCCAAAATTTGGGAAGAGACTTTGCCCTTGGGCAATGGTCATTTGGGCATGATGCCTGATGGCGGCGTTGAAAACGAACATATTGTTTTGAACGACATAACCTTATGGTCGGGAAGTCCGAATGACGATGCCAATCCGAAAGCGAAAGCGGCATTGCCCGAAATCCGTGAATTGCTTTTGGAAGGCAAGAATTATGAAGCGCAACAGCTTATGTATGAATCGTTTGTTTGTGGCGGAGAAGGCTCTGGTCACGGGAGCGGGGCGAATGTACCATACGGATGCTATCAGACCTTGGGCAATTTGGATATTACCTATTTCTATGAAAACGATGCTCCTGCGACTGATTACGAGCGCGGTCTCAATGTCAGCGATGCTATGGCTTACACCTTATTTAATAAAGGTGGCGTTGCTTATCGCCGCAATTATTTTGCCTCGCGCAAAGATGATGTCGGCGTGATTCATTTCACTGCCAATCAGAAAAAAAAGGTGTCGTTTGCTTATAATCTGAATCGTCCCGAACGCGCCGAAATCATCACATCGGAAAACGGAATCGTGATGTTCGGAATGTTGGAAAGCGGTCAGGAAAATGCGGAAGGCATGCGTTATCAGGCGGTCGTGTGCCTGAAAAATGATGGGGGAGAAGTGTCTTTCAATGATTCGTGCGTCGTTTTGCAAAATGCTAATGAGGCAACAATGTATTTCATTTCCCAAACGAATTGGAAAGACAGAATGAAGAAACTTGAAGATGTTGATTTTCAATTCTTTGATTTTTTGGATTATGAAACTGAATTGCAGCAACATCTTGAAAGTTATCACACCCTGTTTGATAGGGCAAGCCTGCAAATTGGAGAGCCGATTGTCAATGACACGATGACTTTGTCGGAACATTGGCAGCGTTTCCTTGATGAGGAAGATGCCTGGTTGCCAATGGCTTACTTCAATTTTGGCCGTTATCTGCTGATTAGTTCCACGCGTGAGGATTTGCTGCCGCCGAATTTGCAGGGACTTTGGGCAAACACGATTCAGACGCCTTGGAATGGCGATTATCATTTGAATATCAATGTGCAGATGAACCATTGGCCGGTCGAAGTTTGCAATCTTTCGGAACTGCATTTGCCATTGGTGAAACTGGCTGAAAATCTTTCCGTTACAGGAGAAAAGACGGCGCGCGATTTTTACGATGCGCAAGGTTGGGTGGCCCATTTCGGAACCAATATTTGGGGTTATTCGGCTCCTGGCGAACATCCTTCGTGGGGGGCAACCAATACTTGCGGCGTATGGCTGGCTTTACATGCTTGGCAGCATTATCTTTTTACGGAAGACGTTGATTTTCTGAAAGAAATCTATCCAATGTTAAAAGGTGCGGCACGGTTCTTCATGGATGTGATGATTGAGGAACCTGAACACGGTTGGTTGGTCACGGCACCGACTTCATCGCCTGAAAATGCGTTCTGTCTTAACGATGGGCGCATGGCAAGCGTCTGCATGGGCAGCACGATGGATGTGCAGATTATCACCGAACTTTTCGATGCAGTGGCTTCTGCTTCCGCTATTTTGAATGAAGACCTTGCTTTTGCTGACTCATTGAAACAGACCGAGTTGCGTTTTCCTCCTATGCAGGTCAGCGAGAAAGGTTACTTGATGGAATGGCTGAAAGATTACGAAGAAACCGAACCGCATCACCGTCATGTGTCGCATTTGTTCGGTTTGTATCCCGGCGATTTGATTACAAAGACCAAGACGCCGCAGTTACTGGATGCTTGCCGCGTCAGTTTGGAGCGTCGCGGTGATGAGGGCACAGGCTGGTCAATGGCTTGGAAGGTGAATTTCTGGGCGCGCTTAGGCGATGGAAATCATGCCTATAAGCTGTTGAAAAAGCTTTTGTCTCCATGTATGCCTATGGAGGGAGCGACATATAACGGCAATGGAGCAGGCTCATATCCGAACCTGTTTTGTGCACATCCGCCTTTCCAGATTGATGGCAATTTCGGCGGCACGGCGGGCATTGCCGAAATGCTGATTCAAAGTCACGATGGCTATATTGAGTTATTGCCAGCTTTGCCCGATTGTTGGCCAAATGGCTCGTTTAAAGGACTTTGTGCACGTGGCGGTGCTGTCGTTGATTGCGAATGGAAGAATGGAAAGGTCGTTGTTTACTGCGTTTCGGCACCAGAAGGGAAAAAGTTTAAGGTGTTGGTGAATGGTGAAATGGTGGAGCGTTAAATTTTTCATTGGTTCAAATGCTCCATTTGTATATCTTTGCCACTTAATTTTTATAGCGATTATTTTTGAATAATGAATTACCTGTCAGTCAACTCCATATCGAAATCGTTTGGCATCAAGACGCTTTTTTCCGATGTCACCTTTGGCATTGAAAAAGGCGACAAGACGGCTTTGATTGCCGCCAATGGTTCGGGCAAGTCGACCATGCTGAAAATCCTGATGGGGCAGGAAAGCCCCGATTCTGGTTCAATCGTGTATGCCAACGACTTGAAAATCGGCTATTTGGAACAACTACCGACTTATCCTTCAGGCAGCCGTATCAGCGATTTGCTGGAGGATCTGAACGAGGAACAGCGCCTGAATGCCGTGCAGTTCCTTTCGCGTTTCGAATTGAATGACCTTTCGCAAGTCACCGATAATCTTTCGGGTGGCCAAATCAAGCGCCTGGCTTTGGCTTTGGTCTTACTGCACGATCCCGATTTCCTGATTATGGACGAACCGACCAACCACTTGGATGTGGAAATGGTGGAGTGGCTCGAAAAATATCTGACCCAGTCGAGAGTGACGCTTCTGATGGTTACGCACGACCGCTATTTCCTTGACCGTGTGTGCAATAAAATATTTGAATTGTACCAAGGCGTGATGTATACGCACAACGGCAATTTTGATTATTACGTCCAGAAAAGCCGCGAGCGCGAGGAAGTGAAACGTGCCACTGCCGAAAAAGCGGGTCAATTGCTGAAACACGAACTGGAATGGATGCGCAGCACGCCGCAAGCCCGCACGGGCAAATCGAAAAGCCGCATTGATGCCTTTTATGATTTGAAGGATAAGGCTAAGGTTCAGCAAGTTGAAGAACAGTTGCAGTTTGGTCTGAATATGCAGCGTCTCGGCGGAAAAATCCTGGAATTGGTGAATGTCAGCAAGAGTTACGATGACATTACCGTGCTGAAAGAGTTCGATTATGTCTTCAAACGCGGTGAACGCATCGGCTTGATTGGCAAGAATGGAGTAGGGAAGTCGTCATTTCTGAATCTCATTACGGGTGCCGTGAAGCCCGATATGGGTCATATCATTGTTGGACAAACGGTTACTTACGGCTACTATCGTCAGGAAGGCATCAAGTTCGATGAAGACAAGACGGTTTTGGACACCATACGTGATATTGCCGAAGTGATTTATTACGGTAAGAATCAGGTTTATACGGCGGAACAATTGCTGGCGCATTTCATGTTTCCTTACAAGATGCACCGTCAGCCGGTGGCGCTTTTGAGCGGCGGCGAAAAACGTCGGCTTTATCTGCTCACGGTTCTGGTCAGCAATCCGAATTTCCTGATTTTGGACGAACCGACCAATGATTTGGATCTGCTCACCTTGCAGAAACTGGAAGACTTCTTGCGCGGTTACAAAGGCTGTCTTTTGGTGGTCTCGCACGACCGCTTCTTCATGGACGAAGTCGTCGACCAACTCTTTGTCTTTCAGGGCGAAGGCAAGGTAAAAGGTTTCATGGGCAACTATTCGCAATACAAGGATTATCTGACCGAAAAACTCAAGGCGGAGCGCAAGGAACAGAGCGCCCAAAAGCAAGCGGAACCTGTGCAGAAAAAAGTCCGCGAAAAGGTGAAACGCTCTTTCAAGGAAAACCGCGAGTTTGAAGATTTGACCAAACAAATCGCTGAACTTGAGGAAGAAAGGGCGGCTATCAACGAAGCTTTAAACACCGAAACGGATTATCAGAAACTGCATGATATGGGCAACCGTTTGACTGAAATCAACGATTTGTTGGATGAAAAAGAGCTGCGTTGGCTCGAATTGGACGAAATAGGAGGCTGATGTTATGAAAAATCGCGAAGACAACTGGTTTGAAAGGCTGATGCTGAATGAAAAATTCATTTTTGCCGTCATTTTCATCAATGCCGTCACCATTTTCGTTCACGAAACGATTGGATTCCGCATTTGGCTCTACGCCATTGATATGGCCTGTACCTTGGTTTTCTTGGCCGAAATGATTGTAAAGCATCAAAAATATGGCTTAAAAGGCTATTGGTCAGATGGCTGGAACCGTTTGGACGGCATCTTGGTCATTCTTTCCTTGCCTTCTTTGGTGATGCTCTTCGTGCCATTTGGAATGATTGATTTGAGTGTCTTGCTGATACTCAGAGTGCTGCGCGTCTTGAAATTTTTCCGTGTGGTGCATTTCTTTCCGAGTTTTTCCAACATCGCAAAGAATTTCATTCTGGCCATGCGTCAGTCGTATGCTTTTTTGCTGTGTTATTTGGTCATCATTGTCATCTTTGGCATGATTAACTGCAGCATTTTCAAGGACTTGGTTCCAAAATATTTCGGTACGCCTTTGGACAGCATTTATTCTGTGTTCCGCTTGTTCACGGTTGAAGGCTGGTACGACATTCCTGATTCCATCGCAGTGGTCACTTCGCCGTTTTGGGGCAAAATGATCAGGCTCTATTTCTGCCTGTTGCTGCTCATGGGTGGCGTCATCGGCATGTCGTTCATCAATTCAATTTTCGTTGATGCCATGGTCAGCGACAACAACGATGATGTTAAGGCACAGTTAGCCGAAATGGAAAAGAAATTGGATAAACTGTTGGAAGAAAAGGGGCTGGATGATAAGGATTGAGAATGATTGATTATAGGTAATGGGCAAAAGGTATAAACGAAAAAAGGAGTCACTTTCGTAACTCCTTGATTTTCATTGTCGGGGCAAAAGGATTCGAACCTTCGACCCCCTGCTCCCAAAGCAGGTGCGCTAGCCGGACTGCGCCATACCCCGATTTCAAAGTTCCAGCGGAGAAGGGGGGATTCGAACCCCCGGTACCCCTTGCGGGATACGACAGTTTAGCAAACTGTTGGTTTCAGCCACTCACCCACCTCTCCAGGTCTGAATTGCGAGTGCAAAAGTAGGTCTTTTTTCATTACCTCCAAGCATTTTTCTCACTTTTTTTTGAAATAGTTTTTTATTCATTGTCAATCAACGGATTAAATTCACATGATATTTTGCCAACTTAGAACAAAATCTTGTGTTTTTCATTTTTTACCTTCATTTTTCAGCAAAAAGGCAAGTATCCAGTTGACGAAAAAGGGCATTTTTCATGAATTCTTGACTTAATTCCATTCACCTTATTATAATGTTTTTGAAAAAAAAACGAATTCTTATCACGGCTTGATAAAACTTACTATATTTGCGCGGTTATTTGATCAACTCATATCGGGATTTATTCCTTGATAACACTAAAATGAATTTATATGGAAAACAATGAACAAATGAATCAAGACATTCTGAATCAGAATGTTGAGAATGGACAAAAGAACGCCATTAATGGTAGTGAAAAAGATGTAATCATCAATTTAATCCAACCGAGCATCCTTCCGGGCAAGGTGAAAATCGAAGTTGCAACCGCAGTCGAATTCGGAAACAGTCAGACTGAAGACCTTCCTGACCTCGAAATGTCGGAGGCCGAAGAGGAAGAAGCCGCTCTCGAAACCGACTTCAATCTCGAAAGCATGACCAAAGAGCAACTGGTTGAAATGATGGAAGAAACCGTCAAGGAAACAGATCTTTCTAAGATTAAGGATAAAGTTGCAGCCATTAGAATTCATTTTAATAAGTTGAACAAGGAAGACATGGACCGCGAAGTGGAACAGTTTCTGCAAGGCGGTGGCGATATGGAGACTTTCCAACATGTTGCCGACGATTGCGAGACCCGCTTCAACGAAGCTTTCAGCATCTACAAATCAAACAAGGCCCATCAGAATGAACTCCTCGAAGCCCAAAAGCTTGAAAACCTAGCCCAAAAGAAAGCCTTGCTTGAAGACCTTAAGCAGATGATTGCTTCCGAAGAATCGCTGAAGAAGACCTACGACGAATTCCGCACCCTCCAGGACCGCTGGAAAGAAATCGGCCAGGTGCCTGCCACTGAAAACGCAAATCTTTGGAATACCTACCATTTCCTCGTTGAACAATTCTTTGACAAGGTAAGAATCGGCCGCGAACTTCGTGACCTCGACATGAAGAAAAACCTTGATATGAAGGTTGACCTCTGTGAAAAAGCAGAAGAACTTCTGAACGAAAAATCGCTGACGAAGGCATTCCAGGAACTGCAGAAACTGCACGAACAGTGGAAGGAAGTCGGTCCGGTGCCACAGGAAAAGAAAGACGAAATCTGGGAGCGCTTCAAGGCTGCTACCGACAAGATAAACCAAATCCGCAGAGAACACTTCGCAAAGATTGCCGAAGAACAGAATGGCAATTTCCAGACCAAGACCGCTCTTTGTGAAAAGGCAGAAGAAATCGTTAACGGCGAATATGCAAGCATCAACGCTTGGCAGAAGAAGTCAACCGAACTGACAGAACTCTTCCAAGTATGGAAGACCGTTGGCCCTGCCGCCAAGAAAGAAAACGAAGAAGTTTGGGCTCGCTTCAAAGCCGCTATGGACAGTTTCTTCGCCAAGAAAAAGGAATATTTCTCAACCTTGAAAGATCAACAGACCGAAAACCTCGAACGCAAGACCCAAATCTGCATTGAGGCCGAAGCATTGATGGAATCAACGGAATGGAAGAAGGCTTCCGACCAGTTGAAGAAACTCCAAGAAGAATGGAAGGCCATCGGCCCTGTTCCGAAGCGTCATGCCGACAAGATCTGGAAGCGTTTCCGCGCTGCATGCGATGCTTTCTTTAACCGCAAGTCAGAACATTTCAGCGGTATGAGAGGCGAAGAAGAAGCCAATCTCGAAGCCAAGAAAGCCCTTATCGAAGAGGTCAAGGCTTTTGAACTGGGCACAAGCCGCAACGAAAACATGGAAGCTCTGAAAGCCTTCCAGCGCCGCTGGCTCGAAATCGGTCATGTGCCGATGAAGGTCAAGGATGCCATCAACAAGGAATTCAGAGGCCTCATCGACGGTTTCTTCGACACCATGAGAAAGAATCAGGATGAAGCATCGACAAACGAATACCGCGAAATGATGGCCAACCTGAAGGACGATCCAGAAGGTCACGACAAGCTGAGAAGAGAACGCACCAATTTGCAGAACCGCATTCAGAAACTGCGCGACGAAATCGCTGTCCTTGAAAACAACATCGGTTTCTTCTCCAACAGCAAGAACTCTGAACTGATGCGTGCCGAATACGAAAAGAAGATCAACAAGGCCAAGAGCGACCTCAAAGTGCTTGAAGCAAAGCTGAAAATCGCTGAAGATTAATAGTTTACATATCATTAACTCAAAAAAAGCACCTCGAAAGGGGTGCTTTTATTGCTCATTATGAAAGCTTCAACAAACCGAATCAGCCTGCTGGCATTGCTTTTTCTGCTATTGCCAGTATATTCTTTCGCCCAACAAGTGTGGACGGTTGAAAAAGTGCCCAACACGCGCTTACTTGACAATGCAATCCATGTTTCGGACCCCGATGACTTGTTATCGGACAGTTGCGAGATGCGGATTAACACTGCCTTGAGTTCCATCCGCGACAAGGCCGATGTGTTTGTCGTAGCTCTCAGTTCTATTGGCGAGACCGACATCGAAAAATTTGCTGTCGACCTATTCAACCGTTGGGAAATTGGCGATGCCAAGACCGACAATGGCGTGCTGATGCTGCTCGCCAAGGAACAGCGCAAGCTGAAGTTCGAAACCGGCTATGGCGCCGAAGCCATATTGACCGATGCACGCTGCCAGCAGATTTTTACCAAAAACATCGCCCCTTACTTCAAAACCGACGACTATGAAGGCGGACTTTGCGCTGGTGTCGCCGAAATCGTGAGCATTTACGATGGCATTATTCCTACGGGATTGGTCACCACTTCGCCTAACTACGATTCGGATCAGGATGATGACACCTCGGGTTGGTCCAAATCGGTTCTTATCATATTGACAGGCCTGCTGTCCTTAATCGCACTGTTTCCGCTTTTCAGCGACAAAGGCGCACACACTACATCGGGCCAGACTATGTTTTTTGACAAGACCATCGATGGCATTCCGTATTACAACCAAAAGCCTCTCGCGTGGACAGGTAATGCATGGGAAGGCAAAGGTTGCCTTCGGGCCATTCTTGTCGGATTGTCGTTGTCCCTTTGGGTAGTAATCCCCCCAATGTTTATCAAAGCAGGCAGCTCGCATTATGAGCTGCTTTGTCTGCTTCTGACCATCTTCCTGTATCTTACATGGATGTGCCTGCACCATAATGTAAAGACCTTGAATTTGGCTAAAAAACTGGCGCTTGAATCCTCAGATCCCAAATCGGTTTATCAAAAGGCCTACGACTATTCATTGACTAGGACAACTTTAAAACTTGCGCCGTGGATAGCTGTTTTCTTCCGCAGGAAATATGAGAAACTGATTAATGAAAGCGAGAGTTGCTGTTGTCCGGAATGTCATACAGCGATGTCGGATCATGAAGGCCTTTCGTTTTCTGAAAATCAAATGCTGGAAACAAGACTTGAATCAATGGTCTATCGTCCCTTGAGATGTAGCAACGGACACATTATCGTGGCAGCTTCCCAAGGAAAGCACAATGGCGATTATTCGGTGTGCGAAAACTGTGGGACATGCGCCGTGAAGGTTAAGAGAACCAGGATTATAACGAAAGCAACCACTATGAGTGAAGGAATTAAGGAACAAGAATCCCAATGTTTGTTCTGCGGTAAGGAATCAGTCTCGCAGTCTGCAATTCCGAAGAAAGAGACTTCCTATGACGCTGGATATGGTGGCGGATACAGCAGCGGAAGCAGTTCGTCCTCATCATCATACGGAGGCGGCCATTCATCTGGAGGATCGTTTGGCGGCGGCCATAGCGGTGGAGGCGGCTACACAGGGAGTTGGTAACACTTGTTTTTCACTCAATAAGCTGTCGCAAAATCGGCAGCTTTTATTATTTTTGCCGCATGAATGCAAACACGATAGGAAATATTTTCACTTTGACCACTTTCGGCGAATCACACGGAGCGGCCATCGGCGGCGTGATTGACGGCTGCCCGTCAAGACTTAAAATCGATTTCGGCCTGATTGAAAGCGAACTGAAACGAAGGGCAACTGCGCAAACGCAAACCGATTCGCAACGCAAGGAAACCGACAAGGTCGAGTTCCTTTCCGGTATACTTGATGGTGTCACTCTGGGCACGCCAATTGCTTTTATGGTCAGAAACACAGACTGCAAGTCATCGGATTATGACGAACTGAAAGATGTCTATCGACCTTCGCATGCCGATTTCACATATCAGCAGAAATACGGCATCCGCGACAGGCGTGGCGGTGGCCGTGCTTCGGCGCGATGCACTTTACCTATTGTGGTTGCCGGTGCGATTGCAAAGCAAATGCTGATGACGGAGCAAATCTCCGTCAAGGCAGAGATTGCCTCCATGGGTGATGTTGAGCAAGCCCGCAAGGATGGCGATTCTGTTGGCGGCGTGATTCATTGCTGCATCAAGAATGTACCAGCTGGTTTGGGCGAACCCATGTTCCACAAGTTTCAGGCAGATTTGGCAGCGGCCATGTTCTGTCTTCCTGCCGTGAAAGGCTTTGAGTATGGCGATGGCTTTGCCATGGCAACAATGAAAGGTTCGGAATGTAACGATGCTTTTGTCTGCGAAAACGGGAAAATCCATGCGGCAACCAATCATTCGGGCGGCATTCAGGGCGGCATAACAAACGGAGAAGACATCTGTTTCAATGTGGCGTTCAAGCCGATTCCTTCCATTGCTTTGCCGCAACAAACCGTGAATGAGGCAGGGGAGGACTGCACCTTATTAATAAAAGGCCGTCATGACGTGTGTGCCGTGCCAAGAGCCGTTGTTTTGGTCGAGGCTTTGGCAGCTATGGTTACTGTCGACCATTGGATGCTTTTAAAGAGAAATTCTCATTGAGTTTCTATCATTTTGTTTTATAACGTTTTGCAATGTAAATTTGCAAAAGTGTATTTTTGCAGGGATAAAAACCTTGCAAAAGTGTAAATCATGTTTTTATTATGTCATGTTTCTGAGGCCGAGTTCGCCAAAGCAAGTGATTCTGTGAAGTCTGGTTTTTTATGCTATATGTTATGGTAGTAAAAAAGCACCTCTTTCGAGGTGCTTTTTCATTTTATCCAAAAGGATATGTTGGATTAGAAGCTATACTTCAGACCGAACATCAATGACCAGCATTGGTTGGTGTTGATGTAGGTTTCAGTATAGGTTTCTGTTGGGTATTCACCATTAACCTTAACCATTGAGAACACAGGAGTGTTGTTTTCAATGCGTTCAACTTTCAGAGGAGAAACCACGTTGGAGTTGCCATAGCAACCATATCTGTAGAGACCCCATGAAGAATTCAACATATTCAGGACGTTGTCGAAGTTGACGCTGAGTTCAAGGTTGTGAGTGGTACCACCGATGGTGCGCTTGAAGGTCTTAGCGATACGAGCATCGAGGTAGTGAGCCCAAGGTGAACGGCCAGCATTTGCTTCAGCATATTGGCCTTTGTGTGTGCTCAGATATGGGTCGTTGTCCATGAAGGTCTGGAAGGCTTTCATGTCTTCGTCGCTAGCCCAAAGGAGGTCGCTAGCTTGATTAGGAATGTACATCAGGTCAGTCTTGATACCATCACCATTGAGGTCATTTGAATAGATGTAGCTGTAAGCACCTGCTGACTGAGCGGTGTAGAAGAAGTTGAATCTGACGCCATCACCTTCGAAGAGAGCTGGGAGCATGAAACCGACAGAAGCGGTAACCTTATCAGGAATGACGTACTGGCTGCGCTGCAGACCGACGAATGAAGGACCATCGATGCTGTAGAGGCCTGAATAAGCTGATGAAGCAGCACTACCTGGCATGCCAGAGATTTCCTTGCTTTCGGTGTGAGTGTAAGCAACCTTAACGTTGAAGTTCTTAACAGGAGTAGCATCAACAGCCAAGTTGTAGATGTAGCCGTAACCTTCCTTAGAGTTTGTCAGAACGTATGCACTGTGTGAACCGTATTTGTAGTTCGAATTGCCTTCTTCATTAACGAAGAGGTTGTAGTTGATACGGTTGTCTGGACCATTGAAACGGAATTCATCACCAGCATTTTCAATCATGTTAGCGTTGAGGTTCCAGTCGACGAGGCGAACGCCGTAGATAGTCTTGTTGAACATACCTTCAGCAGTGAATGTCAATGGGAATGAAACCGGGACGTCCCAGTCGATGCCGATCATTGATTTCCAAATCTGAGGCATTCTGAAGTTAGGATCAACACCGTTGATGTCGCCAGCGAGCTGACCATCTTCAGGAGTAACAGTGGTGTTAAGGCCGAGAGCATTGACCATGTCGTTCACATCGGTGAGGTAGTGACCGTCAACATAGAGAGCGTCGAGGTTAGCAGCTGCTGCTTCTGAATAGGTGACGATGGTGTTGCCAGCATCAGTGCCGAGGCTACCGCTGTAATCACCCTTTGAGAAGAGGGTCTGGATCATGCCAGCATTCTGAGGCATGTTGGTGAAGAATACGAGAGGCAGACGGCCTTGGAAGACGCCAGTACCACCGCGGACGGTGAGGTTATCGGTAGCATTCCAGGTGAAGCCAACGCGTGGAGAAATCTGAACGCGGTTGGTAGGCCACTTGCCAGTGTTAACGATGTTGCCACCCATGTTATATTCGAGGATAGCTTGGTTGGTCATAAGAGCTGATTCATCGAACATCATGGCATCGGCACGGATACCATAGTTCAGCTTGAAGTTATCGGTGATGTTCCAATCGTCTTGTGCATAAACACCGAATTGGTTGTAGGTGACGATGCCTGCAGGGTTTTCAACGCCATTGTTGCCAACGCAGAGAGCGAAACTCAATGGGCGAGCGCCAGTCAGGAAGTCATCAACGCTTGCGAAACGATAGTAACCAGTACCGTTACGCATGTATGAGTTACTTGCGGTTTGGCGTTCCCAGTTAAGACCAGCAGTGATCTTGTGGTTACCAGCATAGTAAGTGAGGTTATCAGTAGCGTTCATCACTTTGTTCTTAACACCATTATTATAGGTGAAGAGTTCATAACCGAAGCTGGTGAAAGGAACGAAGTTACCGTAGGTCTGGAGATCTTCATAACCGCTCATGATATCGATATGAGGGAACAGGTCTGAGTTAGAACCACGCTGATCATTAATGTCAGTGTAGGTAAACAATAACTGGTTGCTCAAACGCTGTGAGAAGCGGCTGTTCAATTCTGTAGCAAATGACATCACATTGTTTTGTTGTGAATACATGTTGTTTGAGAATGGGAATGAAATGTCGCTTGAACGGTTGAAGTTGTAGTTACGGAAGTTATCGTCGCAAGAGTTGCCGTTAGGAGCATACCATTGTGTGTTGTCGGTCTTGTTGAAACGGAACATTAACTTGTTGTTATCATTGATATTCCAGTCTAAACGAGCCAAGAGTTTCAGGTTGTTGTTACCACCAGGATAATCGGTGTAAGAACCTGGATTGTAACCGTAATCGTTCATCAATTTGTTGTAAACTCGATCGAGGTCAGCTGCAGCCTCTGCGCCTGGACGATATTGAATCTGCTGTGAAGGTTCATTCTTCTTTTCAGCGTTGATGAAGAAGAACAACTTGTCCTTAACGATAGGACCACCAACGGTAGCACCATAGACCAACTGGCTTTCTTCAGCGCGAGCGCCGAGGTCTTCGCCCATCAGTCTGTTACCACGCATGGTTTGGTTGGTGTAGTAAGTGTAAGCTGAACCATGGAACTTGTTAGTACCTGACTTGGTAATGGCGTTGATGCCACCGCCGACGAAGTTGGATTGACGGACGTCGAAAGGAGCGACGACAACCTGAACTTCTTCAATAGCATCGACTGAGATAGGAGTGCCGCCACCAGGGAGGTTGCTGCTCAGACCGAAGTTGTTGTTGAAGTTAGCACCATCAACGGTGAAGTTGGTTGAACGGCCATCGCTACCAGCGAAGCTCATGCCGTTTGCGTAAGGAGAAACCTTAACGACATCGGTGATGCTGCGGCTGACGGTAGGCAGATTAGCAATTTCCTCTGTGCTGATGGTCGTTGAAGTTGAATTGCTGACTGGCTTTACAGCTTCGCCAGAAATGACAACTTCATTCAGACCCACAGCTTCATTCTGAAGTTGGAAGTCGGCACGATAGGTTTCACCCAATTTCAAGGTGATGTTTTCGTACTTTGAAGGAACGAAGCCGATGAAACGGACTTCAACTTTGTAAGGGCCACCGACTCTCATGCCCTGCAATGCGTAACGGCCTTCGCTGTTGGTCACGGTACCGTAAGTGGTTCCGGATGGAAGGTGTGTTGCAATAACAGTAGCACCAGGAAGTGTACCATTTGCATCAGTGACTTTACCAGACATGCTAGATGTTGTCACCTGAGCCATCATAGTGATGGAGGCAATCATTGCCACGAAAAAAGTAAGTAACTTTTTCATAGTTAATAATTTAATGTTAATAATTAGGTTGTTAAAATGTGTTTCCATTCATTTGAAATAACTTGCAAATATAAGGAAAGCATTGTTCCAAAAAACCTAATCCTTACTAAAAAAAGAAAAAGTATTCAACAGGCCTTGTTGATAACTTTTTAATTGTTTGTAAATGCGACACTTGTACATTTATTTTTTTTACACACATGTCAATTTCAAAAACTATTCATATTTTTGCACAAAATATGACGGATATGATTAAGAAGATTTTTTCAATGGCAATGATTGCCGCATTATTTTTTTCATTTTCAGCTTGTGGAGAAAAGCACACCGAGAAATACAACACGATGAGTGCTGACATCCAGACCGTGGAGACTCAGATTTCCGAGACTAGCGATTGCGACGAACTGCAACTCGTTTATTTCGGCATCCTCGGTTTGCGTTCCGACCTCACTGCCCCTGAAGAGGAAGGCGGCCTTGCCGAAGCTGAATTTGAAGAAATCAGCAACAGGATCAATGATCTTGAAGTGATGTACAAGACCAAGACCATGCAACTCGACTGCTTCAACACCGATAGTATCAACGATGTGCTTGACACTATGGAAGAAGAAATGTACGAGGATTACAACGTATTGTAAATCAACGCTCCAGAAACCATCCAGTGGCTAAAGCTTTCGCCTTCGTCAGCTCCTTGCGGGATGGCGATGCGTAGGATGTGTTTGCCTGGCTTCAAGTCTTTCAAATCAAAATAGACGGGATTGGTGGCAGTGCCAGGGCACCAGCCAGAACGGGAATAATCGGATGACGAGGTGCCGTTCCAGAAATTGCCCGAAACAGGATTCTGCTCTCTAAATGTCGCGCAGTCGCAACGCCAAGGCGTATAGGTGAACATCTTTTCACCGTCAATGTAAATCACGTTTTCCTTCGGATTGAATTCATCGCCGTTGTCCCAGCCGCCGTGTCCGGTGCTGATGTAGCGCAGACGTAAATCCGTGGCATTCTCCGGCACTTCAAAATTCACTTCCAATGTATCGGTTAAGAAAAGCCTGCCGTAGTTTTGGCCTGCTATTTCCATTACATTACATGTGTTGAACAAAGGTATGCTGTGATGTTTTTCCGAATTTGCAGTCCATTCATAATCATTAGGATAGGCAAGGATATTTAAAGTGATTTTATGGCCGCCACCATCATAATTTCCAATATAGGCACCAATCAAAACGTCACCGCTAAGATGGTCTGACAATTCGGTAATTTCCATTTTGTAGAGATTCTCATCGGCCCATTCCAGTCCGTCAATTTTCACCCTGTCATTGTAATGACCGACGCCAAAAGAAGTGAAGAAACGCACCAATTCAACCGGTGGCAGATAATTATCCTCAGCCTTAATGCCTTGGTAGCGTTTTCCATCTTTTCCTACGATAAACGGCAAAGCATCAACGCCTTCTTGCAAACCATCCATCAGGCTCTTGGCCTTATCCGTTGGGATGACAAAAACCGAAGCCGTTCTGTCATAAGCATCGCCGTTGGAGCGTTGGCGGATTTCAGCAAAAAGCTGATAATGGTCAGGGATTTTCGGGAGTTGAATACGTTTGACAATCAAAGTGCCATTGGCAAAATGCACGGTGCTATCGTATGGCATTTCTTTCTCAAACGGCTGATATTCTGCGAAATTGATTTGTTCATCATCAAATACGGGAAAACGCATAACAAGCCGTTCCTTGCGCAATTGACTCATTTGCCTTCCGGTGATGCGTTTGCCCATTTCGGCAGGCAACAGCGTTTTTGCAAAAGTTTTATCCTTTTTGATTTCCGTGAGGTCGGTCATGTAAGAACCGTTTCGCGCACAACGCACCATGACACCCTTCAGTTTGCCCAAACCCGGCATGGGCGTAGCATCGAACCCGAACTTTTCGGTCATCCAGATTTCAATGGTATTGGAGTTAATAATGGTCTTGTATTTTGTGCATTGATATCCCAAGACAATCTCCATACCTTCGTTGCTAAAACCTTCTGATTCGAGATGATAGGCACTATTATAAATACTGTCGGGATACTGAATCACAGTGTAAACGCTGTCAACCGAAAAATCGACAAACGTCACGCTTTCAGCATAACCTGGAATAGGATTTTTTACCTCATCGTCAAGACTTTTGATTTCAATACAGGTGCCTGTTTGACGGATTTGCGTGAACGACTTTTCTCCATCTTCGACACCTTTTGCGTAGGAAGTATAAGTAAGGCGATGCTGTGCTTGTGCAGCGCATACTCCAATAAGGAACACAACGAGAAGCAAATGTCTTTTCATAGGATTCAAATTTGTGCAAAGGTAAGAAAAATGCCGCTTCACGCCCTTTATTTTTTCAAAAGTGTTACATTTGCACCCTAATTATAAAAAGGAAAAAATGATAGTCTGCATTGCCGAAAAGCCCAGTGTGGCGAAAGATATTGCCAAGGTGATTGGCGCCAACACCGCCCATGAAGGCTACATGGAAGGCAATGGCTATCAGGTGACTTGGACTTTCGGCCACCTCTGCACCTTGAAAGAACCGCACGACTACACGCCGATGTGGAAAGCGTGGACGATGATGCGCCTGCCGATGATTCCGCCGCGTTTTGGCATCAAGCTGATTGCCGACAAAGGCGTTGAAAAGCAGTTCAAAATCATTGAAAACCTGTTTCAAAAGGCCGACAGCATCATCAACTGCGGTGATGCCGGACAAGAAGGCGAACTGATTCAGCGCTGGGTGATGCAGAAAGCTAATGCGAAATGTCCCGTGCAGCGCCTTTGGATTTCATCGTTGACAGAAGAGGCAATCCGTGAGGGATTTAAGAACCTGAAACCGCAAGCGGATTACCAACGGCTTTATGAAGCCGGACTCTCGCGCGCCATTGGCGACTGGCTCTTGGGCATGAACGCGACACGCCTTTACACCTTGAAATATGGTCAGAACCGTCAGGTTCTTTCCATTGGCCGTGTGCAGACCCCGACGTTGGCCTTGATTGTGAACCGCTATTGGGAAATCCAGAATTTCAAGCCGGAAGCCTATTGGGTGTTGTCGACCATTTACCGCGATACGGTTTTCACTGCCACAAAAGGCAAATACGGCTCAGTTGATGAAGGTCAAAAGGATTTGCAAGCCATTCAAGGAAAAGATTTTACTGTCACTGATATCTCTCAAAAGGAAGGCAAGGAAGCGCCTCCGCGCTTGTTCGACTTGACCTCGCTGCAAGTGGAATGTAACAAGAAATACGGTTTCAGTGCCGACCAGACCTTGCAGACCATCCAAAGCCTCTACGAAAAGAAATACACCACTTATCCGCGTGTCGATACCACTTATTTGAGTGATGACATTTATCCGAAATGTCCGGACATTCTGCAAAGGCTTCATTCGTATTCGGAATTGACAGCGCCATTGGCGGGAAAGAAATTGCCCAAGTCGAAGAAAGTGTTCGATAGTAGCAAAGTCACTGACCACCACGCCATTATACCGACGGGCGTGCAACCGCAAGGTTTGTCGTTTGCCGAGGAAAAGGTCTACGATGAGGTCTGCCGTCATTTCATTGCCGTCTTTTATCCCGATTGCGTGTTCTCCACAACAACCGTCATGGGAAAGGTTGAAGAAGTGGAGTTCAAGACTTCGGGCAAACAGATTCTGCAACCTGGCTGGAGAACGGTCATCAAGCCTGAGAAAAACGAAGATAAAGAGAATGTTTCGAACCAGACTTCAGAAAACGGGGAGGAGAAAGTGGAGGAGAAGGTGCTACCCAATTTCGTGAAAGGCGAACATGGCCCGCACGAACCTCAACTGACCGAAAAATGGACTTCGCCGCCCAAGCCTTACACCGAGGCGACCTTGCTCCGAGCCATGGAAACGGCCGGAAAACTAGTCGATGACGAATCGTTGCGCGAAGTGATGAAAGAGAACGGCATAGGCCGTCCTTCGACGCGAGCTGCCATCATCGAAACGCTTTTCAAGCGACAGTATATCAGAAAGATGCGTAAAAGTCTCGAACCAACGCAAACCGGCATCGAACTCATCGGTCTGATTCACGAGGATTTGCTGAAAAGCGCCGAATTGACGGGCATCTGGGAAAAGAAACTGCGTGAAATCGAGCAGAACAAATACGAAGCCCGACAGTTTTTGGAGGAATTGAAGCAGATGGTCACGGAAATCGTGACGACGGTGATTGCCGACACAAGCAACCGCCGTGTGGCGGCTGCGCCTACCGAAGAAAAGAAGGCGAAAAGCGCACCCAAGACACCGCGCCAAACCAAGCCCAAAGCCACCAAACCGAAACCCGAAATCGTGGAAGGTGCCGTCTGTCCGTTGTGCGGCAAAGGCCATATCATTAAAGGCAAGACCGCTTTTGGCTGTTCGGAATGGAAAAACGGCTGTTCATTCCGCAAACCTTTTGCAGATTAGGTATAGTTTTTGTATTTTTGCCAGCATAAATCGCTAGCAAATGAAAAAATCCAGTCTTATTCTCGCAGCATTGCTGTTTCCGTTTGTCACTTTTGCGCAAACCACGTTCCCGAAATACGGAAAACCCGTTGATATTCCGATTTATCTGTCGGCCACTTTTGCCGAATTGCGGCCCAATCACCTTCATGCCGGCATCGACATCAAGACACAGGCGGTGGAAGGCAAAAAGGTCTATGCCGTTGCCGATGGCTATGTGAGCCGTATCGGCGTGTCGCCATACGGTTATGGAAACGTCTTGTATATCACTCATTATGACGGATACACGTCGGTTTACGGACACTTGCAGCGTTTCAATGGCGAGATTGCAAAGTATGTGAAGGACTATCAGTATGCCAACAAGACTTTCACGGCTCAGATTTATCCGGGGAAAGACAAATTCCGCGTGAAAAAAGGCGATCTGATTGCCTATTCGGGCAATTCGGGCGGCTCGGGCGGTCCTCATTTGCATTACGAAATCCGCCATACAGATAGCGAGAAACCGGTCAACCCGCTGTTTTTCGGCTATCAGATTGAGGATAACGTGAAGCCTCTGATTCAAGGCTTTGCCATTTATCCGCTGAATGGCGCCACTCTGGAAAATGCTGGCAAGGCGAAATATTATTCCGTGACAGGTCAAAACGGCAAATACAGTTTGAAAGACAAGACTTTTGTAACGGCAAATGGCGAGATTGCCTTCGGCATTTCGACTTACGACCAAGTCGGCACTTCGACCAACAAAAACGGCCCGTACAGTTACGAATTGTATCTGGATGGCGAATTACGTTTCAAGGTTGAAGCCGACAGTTTTTCGTACAGCGAGCCGCGTTATGTGAACAGCCTTTTGGATTACGCCCATTATAAAGAGGTGGGATCGAGTTATGTCCGCACCATTATCGACCCATACAACAAACTGAAAATGATAAAGTTGAAGAATGGCTTAGTGGATGTTGCAGAGGGCGATACGGTTTCGGTTTGCTTCAAGGTGCGCGATTATGTGGGCAATGCCTCACATGTCGATTTCAAGTTGATTGGCACGAAGCCCGCCGAAATCGAGGCTCCAATCCGTCGACGCAGCGAATATCTGGTCATGGCCGATGGCTCGATGAACAGCGAAATCACGATAGAGAATTTCAACGTCACGATGGAAAAGGGCACCTTCTTCTGCGATGAATATGTGAATACGGGCCAACGCGATGAAGACGGCTGCTGCTCACGCATTTTCCGTTTCGGCGACGACCGCATGACCACTTTCAAGAATTTCAAGGTGCGCATCATCCCGAATGACGAATGGGCCGACGATTCAAGATTGTATGTCGCTTATATCAATAATAAAGGCAAGGTCTCATCCTTGGGCGGCAAGATGGTCAAAGGCGCCGTAGAGGTTGAGACGCGCAATTTGGGTGAGTTTACCTTGAAAATCGACAGCATTGCGCCAACGGTTTCACCCGTAAACTTTAAGAACGGACAGTCGGTGGCGGAACTTAAATCCTTGAGATTCAAGATTGCAGATGATATGACAGGCGTTGATTCCTACAATATTTATCTGAACGACAAATGGGTTTTAGGACAATACGATGCCAAGAACAACCTGCTCTATTACGAGTTTGACAGTCACATGCCATCAGGCACGGTGAATGTGAAAGTGGTGGTGAAGGACGGAGTGGGGAACAAGAAGACCTACACGGCTAAGGTGGTGAGGTGAGTTTGTGATGGGTGAATGGTTGTGATTATTCTCAGTTAGAACTACATCAAATACAGCTTTCCCAAAAATCTCCATTACCTGTTGTGCATCTTCAAGGGTTTTCCCTATATTTGCCCGAAAAAACTAAACATTACACATTATGAACATTTTACAAAAAAGCATGTTGCTGATTGTCGTAACAATCGCTGCGACTTCTTGCGATGGCATTGTCGGTTATACGAAACAACTGATTAAGATTGATAACGGACAACGGTCGTACAATGACAACAAAAATGTGGACGACGACACGATTCATTTTGTCATCAACAAGCAAAACCAAATGCTGCTGAAAGCCACGGTCAACGGGGTGGAGGATACGGTGCTTTACGATACGGGATGCTCTTCTCCTATAATTCAATTCCATACAAAAGAAAACCAACCCGAAGGGATGAAGTTCTATCGGATTCCTCTCATGGGTGCCGACAAGAAGACCAAAGTGAAGATGTCGCCTATTCCGGTGCATATCGAGACGCCCATGTGCATTGTCGACCATTACGGCAACGCCATGCTGGTGGAAAAGCTTGCCCATTCCTGTGACAATGAACCTTATCTCTCCGATTACACCATTTTGGGTTTCTCAGGACTTGACTATACGCCTTTTTCCATTGACTTTACCAACAACCGGATTTATAGCATGAGGGAAATGTCGGATGTTGATACGGCCGGATACTTTCCCGTGAAGTGCAAGTTAGACAAAATGCAGAATGTTCTGTTTGTTTATCCGATTATCAATGGGATTGAATACGAATGTATTTTTGATACGGGAAATTCAGGAGAAATATTGGTTAAAGACGAGCAAAAGATTGAAAATCATACTGATGCTGATTTATTGTTAGAAGGTTCAATAGGCATGAGCATCGGAGGCCTGACCGAAAAACAGCGTTTTGTGGTAGTGCCTGAAAACACGATTGAGTTTGCAGGACAAAAGGACACGGTTCCCGTGACCTATCTTGGCGGCAATCTTACTTTCAATAATGTCGGATTGCAGTATATCAAAAGGTTCGACTGGATTGTCGGACAGCAGGTTCAAAGAGATGAAAACTGGGTTATAGTTTCGAGAACCATAAAACTGTACGCAAAGCCCCATGATTCAGACACGACAAAACTTCATATCGATTACCCCGTTCCACGCTATGATGTGACGACCACAGATGGCACCTTGAAAATCACGACCCGCCTGCTGGATGGGCAGGAACGCTTCGAGGTGGGCGACCAAATCGTCTCCGTCGATGGGGAAGATATCACGGAAGAGAACATCTGCTATTACTACGACTTGCTGACCGAAACCAAGGATTGGTCGGGTTTCGACATACAGGTGAAAGGTTCAGAGGGGTCCACAAAACATGCAAGACAGTGACAGAACCTTATCGTTCGGGGACTTGCAAGCGTTTGTTAAAGGGCTTTTCATGCGTTTTGGGTGGATTATGGATGAGATTCCCGTCCCAGCCTCCGCGGTGATGACGGCAGGAATAACACTGTCGCCATGCTGCGCTGTCGCGCGATGTGATGCTGTTGCGCTTAAGGCGGTGGGGAATGCCCTCTTCGAGGGCTGCGGACTAATGAAATATGGTGCAAGTCGGGAAAAACTTGGTGCCATCGAGCTATTCCTGGTAATTTTGCGATTTAGGTCGGTGCTATCGAGTTGTTTCTAAAAAATTTGTGATTTTCATCATTGCCATTGAATCTTTCATGAAAAAATTGAGATTTAGAAAAGTGGCATCAAGTTTTTTCTGAAAAATTCGAGAATTGCCTCCTTGCCATTGAGTTTTTTCTGAAAAAACGGGTAATTATCTATCTGATGTTGATTTTTTTCCAGATAATTTTGCGATCTCAGTCATTGTTATCGAAAAATTTCTCATATTTTTGCATTTTAAGCCAACGGGCGTGATTTGAAACATGAAACAGGGCCGGGAAAGGTCTGTCTCGTTGACGTTATACCTCGAAAAGTCGTGGTTTTATAAATAAGCAGATGAGCAAAACGAGGTCGCGAGGATACGTGGTTGCGAGGTCACGAGGTTGCGAGGTCACGAGGTTGCGAGGACACGAGGACACGAAGTCGCGCGACCCCGAAACCCCGAAACCCCGAAATCCCGAAGCCTCGAAACCCAATGCCCATTTATTATGCAGTTTAATTTTGAACGGTAACATAGAGAATTCAACTAATACTAAGATAAAATGGAAAAAATGAGAGAACTTTATCAGAATTTGTCAGCTCCATTCATGATTGCGGCAGCAAGCCGTTTCCTAAATTACTGTAAAGAGCACGATGTCGACCATGTGTTAGAGGTCTTGTTGCCTATGCTGAAAGATGCAAGGGACAAGGTAGATGCACAGATGTACAGGAAAAAGCCTGACCTGAGTTGTCTGGAAGAGTCGAAAGCATTGTCGCAGCGTGTCATTGCCTTGAGGCATCTGCTGGTTTCGTACCGCTATACGGATGTGCCATCGGAAAAGGAACATGCCGAGGCCTTGCTTACATTCATGAAACGACTGGGAGGCATTGCCAAAAAGAACGAATCGTACAAGATGACGAGGACGGAACTCTTGTTGGAGCAATGTTCCGAACCAGGTTTGGCAGAGCATGTGGCGGCATTGCCTGGCGTCAACGATAGGCTGTCGGATTTGCGCGTGGCAAGGAATGCCTTGCAGCAACGCCGTTTGGAAGTGGATATGAAATCGGCCACAATGCCAAAGAAAGAACCGCTGCCCGAATTGAAAATGAACCTCGCTGCCATATTCAACCGCATTGGAAATTACCTCGACACGATGACATTGGTCGATGCCGAGACCTATCAGCATTTCCTGAACATGTATAATTACTTGGTTAAGGAAGAAAACGCCAACTATAAGTCGAAGCGGAAAAAGAGGGCAGAGGATGCACCCTTGGTACCCTTTGTGGTTTCGGAGGACTCGGAGGATTTCACTAAACTTGCAGAACTTTGAGACAAAACGCTTGGTCGTTCAAAAACCGTCTTGCCTTGGAAAAGGTTGGCTAGCCCTTCCGAGCCAACCTTTTCCACATCTTGCGGCAAATGGCGCAACCCGGGCGGATGAGCGCAAGCGAAGAAGCCTGAAAGATTGTCGGGCGATAAGCCTTGGCATCCGCTTTTTTCGGAATAACCTATTTGTGACAGATTTATGAAAGATTTAACTACGTTGAAATGAATATTCACCGATACGCAGTGAGGTAATGCTTCGCATTTGTTTCCAAAAAATATATCCATTTTCTTGGCAATCCGCTTCCAATCACCTAACTTTGCACCATTAAAACAACGCAGGCATGGCCACAGGCTTCACATATCGCCACTACATCCTCAAAGACCACCTCGGCAGCTGGACCACCATCACCGATGCCGAAGGCAACGTGGAGCAGGAACTCTCCTTCGACGCCTGGGGCAACCTCCGCGACCCTGAGACATGGTACAACCACACGCAGGCCGACCCTGTAGAAGCCCCGATGTTCGACCGTGGCTATACCGGCCACGAACACATGACCGCTTTCGGCCTCATCAACATGAACGGACGCTGCTACGACCCGATGATGAGCAGTTTCCTCTCCGTTGATGCCTGCCTGCAAGACCCGACCAGCGCCCAAGGCTTCAACCGCTACGCCTACTGCGCCTACAACCCGCTTCGCTACACCGACCCGACAGGATGGGAGATGGGTTCTGGCAACGGCAATCTTCCTGACGATTATCCGCCTATCCCTGATGGCACATACGTTCTTCCCGAAGTGCCCATTATCGCTGATGGTGTCAATTCAAGCAGCGGAGGCTATAATCCGCAAGGCACCCCTGGTACCCCTGGCAATTACCCTTATACACCCACTATTCCAAGTGTTCCCGACGGACATTCCGGCACGCCAGCCAGCCAAAACGGACCATACTATCAGCCAGCCCCAAACCCTGGAAACGGCAGCTCTGGCGGACACGGAACGGGAGGAAACATTGGAGGGAATAATAGTTCTCATGGAAATTCTGTTGTGTCTTATGGATTGTCAGTTTCGGGTACTATAGCCTCGTACAATGCAACATATTATGAAACTGCATCTGTAAAAGAATTGAAAGATTTGGGAGAAAAAGCACGACCAATTTTGAAAAAGCTTAACAATCCACTTGCCAAGGAATCTACTAGAGCTATTGGAAACGAAATAAAAAATGTCTTACCTAAGGCATCAAATGCAATTGGTTGTGCTGGCTTGAGTTTAGAAGTGATGGATATGGTGGAAAACAAACAAGTAAAACCTTCTAATGTATTGAATGTTGCTGTGGGAATAACTTGCTTAATTGCAAGTGGACCAGCTGGATGGATAATTGGAGGAGTATATTTGGTTGGTGATTTAGTATCTTACGCTTATACCGGCAGATCAATCGGTGGAAATTTAGATTATTTATATTATAAACATTAATCAGAATTATGTTCGACTATCTATTTTACAGGTTTTATTGTCATTACGCAAAAAGTAAGTATTATGACAAATCGTCTTCAGTGCTTTCTGGTTCAATTGCACTTACAGCATTGGAATTTTGTATGATGGCTTTCGTAATATTGTCGTTAGAGTTATATTATGATTCGGATTTTTTCCAGAAACATAATACGATTTGCACAATTTCCCTTGGAATTACAATAATAGCGTTTTTCTGTTTTAATTTAAGAAAGTATAGGGGCAAAGCGGATGTAATAATTGAAAAATATAAAAACCATCCAGCAAATAATTGGCTGAAATTTTGGATGATTGTTGCTCTGTACTTTGTTTTGATATTTTTACCATTCGTTTTGTTCTAACTATTATAGAAGAAATTCAAAAGCACATAACGCAGAAAAAAATGTTGGTGCTATGGCTTGTCTCAATTGCAAGTCATAGCACTTTAAAAGTTCACACAAACCTGTTCTCGTAGCACCCCAACAATGTCAATCAACAAAGCATCATATTACATCCTCAAAGACCACCTCGGCAGCTGGACCACCATCACCGATGCCGAAGGCAACGTGGAGCAGGAACTGTCGTATGATGCCTGGGGCAACCTCCGCGACCCTGAGACATGGTACAACCACACGCAGGCCGACCCTGTAGAAGCCCCGATGTTCGACCGTGGCTATACCGGCCACGAACACATGACCGCTTTCGGCCTCATCAACATGAACGGACGCTGCTACGACCCGATGATGAGCAGTTTCCTCTCCGTTGATGCCTGCCTGCAAGACCCGACCAGCGCCCAAGGCTTCAACCGCTACGCCTACTGCGCCTACAACCCGCTGCGCTACACCGACCCGACGGGGTGGGAGATGGGTTCTGGCAACGGCAATCTTCCTGACGATTACCCGCCATTTGACGGATACATTCTTCCCGAAGTGCCCATTATCGCTGATGGCATCGATACCGGTGGCGGTGGCAACGACACCCCGCAAGGCAATAATAACGCCCCTGGCAATTACCCTTATACACCCACTATTCCAAGTGTTCCTGATGGCCATTCCGGCACGCCTGCCAGCCAAAGCGGGCCATACTATCAGCCAGCCCCAAACCCAGGAAACGGCAGCTCTGGCGGACACGGAACGGGAGGAAACATTGGAGGAGGAAAAAACAATTCTAAATCTGCCATTCAACATATCATCTCTAAAACATTATATCCTATTTCTGTGATCGGAACTGCTGTGAGTTATGCTAAAGAAGCAGTAAAGACAAATGTCGATAAAGTTGGTGATTTTCTCCGTTCACACGATTTTGCTCCCAAAAATCTTTCCCGTACAAAAATTGGAAACAATATGGTGTCAAAATTAGGTTCGGCCGGTGATGTGTTAGGATTTGCTGGAACTTTATTAACAGGATATGACATCTATAATTCAGGGGATATTAGTTTTGGAGATATTTATAATTTTGGGCTATCTGCCACCTGTTTTGCATTGGGCTTTCTTGCATCTACTCCAGTAGGATTGATTGTTGGTGCGGTAGCCATTACTGCCGATATAGTCTCTTGTCAATGGACGGGGAAAACCATCAGTGAACATATAGACAATAATATTAAGTGGAGATATAAATTATAAACTTATGATTTCGGACTATTTATTTTATAGGTTTCATGAACAATACGGCAAACGGGGAGAAGGTTCTAACCCTTGTTTCTCTGCTTCTTTATTTCTGAGTGCTTTTTATTGCTTGGTATTGTATAATGTGCTGATGTTTTTCCGAATATTGTTTCCCAACAAGATTATCTCGAATACTACAATTGGAAAGTTTATTGTCCTTATGGTTCTTTTCTTGCTTCAATTTTTGATTTCCCGTCATTACAAACCTAAAATTGAAGAACTGAAAAGCAAGTATAAAGACCATCCTGCTAATAAATGGTTCAAGCCTTGGATGATGGTTTTGATATATGTGTTATTGTTCTTTTTTCCAGTTCTTGTGAGCATCATCATTAAAGCAATATTCTAACGTCATTTGCAGACATCCCCCATACCTGCCATTGTGGGGGATGTTGCATTATGAATCTGCGACATCAAATAATTTGCAGGATCTTTCGTATGAATACGATAAATTTGGTAACTTGCACGCCCGAAAGGACAACAAGCGAAACTTGGAAGAGACATTCCTATACGACGATATGAACAGGCTCGAACACATCACCATGAACGGCATGACCGCCTCCATGACCTACGACAACTTCGGACGCATGACCGCGAAAGAAGCCGTCATCAAGAAAAACGGCACGCCTCAGGTGAGCACCGTCTTCTCCAACCCAGTGTTCGACAACACGAAGGTTCACGCCCTTACCGAGGCCGAAATGCCCGACTATTTGGTTTCGCCTAATACCCAGGACATCACCTATTCCTCGTTCGACAAGGTGAAGACCATTGATGAAGGCGACAGCCACCTCGTCTATCAGTACGGCTACGACCAGCAGCGCATTGCAATGACTGAAACCGTTGGCAGCGCGACCCGCAAGAAGCAGTATGCCGGCAACTGTGAATTTGTCAGCGAAAACGGCGTGGAAAAGTCATGGACATTCCTCTCTGGCCCTTACGGAGTCTTCGCCGTGGTGGAGAAGAAAGATGCTGAGGAAAACATTCACTACATCCTCAAAGACCACCTCGGCAGTTGGACCACCATCACCGATGCCGAAGGCATCGTGGAGCAGGAACTGTCGTATGATGCCTGGGGCAACCTCCGCGACCCTGAGACATGGTACAACCACACGCAGGCCGACCCTGTAGAAGCCCCGATGTTCGACCGTGGCTATACCGGCCACGAACACATGACCGCTTTCGGCCTCATCAACATGAACGGACGCTGCTACGACCCGATGATGAGCAGTTTCCTCTCCGTTGATGCCTGCCTGCAAGACCCGACCAGCGCCCAAGGCTTCAACCGCTACGCCTACTGCGCCTACAACCCGCTTCGCTACACCGACCCGACAGGATGGGAGATGGGTTCTGGCAACGGCAATCTTCCTGACGATTATCCGCCTATCCCTGATGGCACATACGTTCTTCCCGAAGTGCCCATTATCGCTGATGGTGTCAATTCAAGCAGCGGAGGCTATAATCCGCAAGGCACCCCTGGTACCCCTGGCAATTACCCTTATACACCCACTATTCCAAGTGTTCCCGACGGCCATTCCGGCACGCCAGCCAGCCAAAGCGGACCGTCATACTACCCGGCACCAAACAATGGTAACAACGGCAACGGCAGCAACGGCGGACATGGAACGGGCGGAAACATTGGAGGAGGAAACAACCAGTCAAGCAGAACGCTGAACACCAATGGAAAGAAGCCCGAAAACAACATCCATTCGGCATCATCGTCGATTGTTTCGGCTGCGGTTCCTGTAGCTCTTACTTGTGCCGCCGTGGACGGTCCTGCTCCTTATGGCGACGTAGTTGGTGCGGTGGCAGGCATATCAATGTTAGCTGCTTCAGGCATCGTTTGGATTGGAGAAGAACTGGTCGCAGTGCATGGGAATAGCAAGAACAGCCCCAAAACGCAAATCGTATATGAAATGTATTCCATTGATTTAACAAATGGAGACTATCAAACGCTTAAATATGGCATATCTGGTCAACAAAATTATTCAACCAAATGGGGAAATCCTCGTCCTCAAGGACAAGTCAACGCTCTCAATATGTATTATGCTTTAACAGGCAAAAGCCTATATGCTGATTATAAGATTTTAGAAACATTACCTAACAGATCTGCAGCCTTGGAAAGGGAACGCTATTATGTTAATCAATATAGAAAAACTCACAATGGATTAAGACCTCCAAAACAATTCAGACCATAATTATTGAAGCAGAATGAACAAGTTGTTTTTAGAAGTAGGAAGTTCTGATATGCGAATTTTGAACAAATTCGGAAAGGAATTTCTTGTCGTATCAAGAATATATAGTCGTTTTATCGCCAATATAAAGATTGAAAACTTGGCTAAATTTTATGTGAACATTCTTGAATCTCTTCCCCAAAAAACAGATGTTTTTCTTTTTGAAAAAGTTTGTGAAATTAACAAACAGTTAAATACACATATGCTTGATGAAGAGCTTGTTGAGCAAAACAGATACCGTATTATTTTAGATATCATTTCGGAAAGCGTGCTTTCTGCTTGCGATTATTTTGGCTGGCCCAAAGAAGATTTTCATTTGGCATACGCACAAGCCCGGAATATAGGTTTTCTTAACGAGTATGTGCTGGTCAAACCAAAATCATCTAAGAACAGATTGAATGTGGCTTCAGTTGTTGTTTCACAAACAAAGGATGAACTGTCTCTTTATTTGGATTTGTTATATAAACCAACTAATAGCACGAGAAGGGTTAAATTAATCCAACTTGTGACATATTTAGATCGATTTGACGACATCGTTTATTCAATAAGATGGGTGAATGACGAGGAAATCATTTTTTCCAATAAAGATAAAGAAATCCATTTTAGATACTTTATTAATGAAGGCAAAATGGAAATGTTTTTCACTCCCAATATTCATGATGAGGAATATCTTAATAAGTGCGTAAAGTTATGGGATCCCAACTTAACAATAGAAGAATTTCACGAAATCACACAATTACCTCCTTTATCGCATCCATCATTGGAAGAAATCAAGACGAAAATACAAAATTATGATAATGTAATGAAAAAATCAACTTTTTAATAGTCGAAAGGACAACAAGCGAAACTTGGAAGAGACATTCACATACGACGAACAGAACCGTTTGACGGGCATCATCATGAATGGCATGACAGCCTCCATGACCTACGATGCTTTTGGCCGAATGAGCGGGAAACAGGCTATTGTCAAGAAAAACGGCACGCCGCAAGTCGCCACCGTCTTCTCCAACCCAGTGTTCGACAACACGAAGGTTCACGCCCTTACCGAGGCCGAAATGCCCGACTATTTGGTTTCGCCTAATACCCAGGACATCACCTATTCCTCGTTCGACAAGGTGAAGACCATTGATGAAGGCGACAGCCACCTCGTCTATCAGTACGGCTACGACCAGCAGCGCATTGCAATGACTGAAACCGTTGGCAGCGCGACCCGCAAGAAGCAGTATGCCGGCAACTGTGAATTTGTCAGCGAAAACGGCGTGGAAAAGTCATGGACATTCCTCTCTGGCCCTTACGGAGTCTTCGCCGTGGTGGAGAAGAAAGATGCTGAGGAAAACATTCACTACATCCTCAAAGACCACCTCGGCAGTTGGACCACCATCACCGATGCCGAAGGCATCGTGGAGCAGGAACTGTCGTATGATGCCTGGGGCAACCTCCGCGACCCTGAGACATGGTACAACCACACGCAGGCCGACCCTGTAGAAGCCCCGATGTTCGACCGTGGCTATACCGGCCACGAACACATGACCGCTTTCGGCCTCATCAACATGAACGGACGCTGCTACGACCCGATGATGAGCAGTTTCCTCTCCGTTGATGCCTGCCTGCAAGACCCGACCAGCGCCCAAGGCTTCAACCGCTACGCCTACTGCGCCTACAACCCGCTGCGCTACACCGACCCGACGGGATGGTATATGAGATATGGTTCCGAGGAAGACCCGCCAGGAACTCCCCAAGCCCCTCCAGGCTATACACAGACTACAGAGGAAGACAATGTTATAAACTACGATAAAGACGATCCTCTAAATGAAATAACTGTTTATTCTAATGGCACTTGGTCATTCCCAAGCGTGCCTTCGACACATGGCCAAGGCACCGCATACAGCGACCCGTCATATTACTATCCGACCATTTCCCACAGCAACGGCAACGGCGGACACGGAACGGGAGGGAACATTGGAGGCGGAAATTCCCATTCAAATAATATGATGAATGTCAATAACAAAAGGGCTGAGACCATCACTCATTCAAAATCATCGTCAATTGCTACAGCCGCGCTTCCAGTGACCTTAACATGTGTCGCTGTTGATGGGCCTGCTCCTTATGGCGACGTAGTTGGTGCGGTGGTTGGCATATCAATGTTAGCTGCTTCAGGCATCGTTTGGATTGTAGAAGAACTGCTCGATTTGTATGAAAATTCAAATGGAAAGAATGTTAATGAGAGTATTTACTCATCATCAATTGATAGTTTATGCGATTATGATGAATACTCCGAACATAGTTCAAATCAATCAAAATCTCATTGGAATAAGCACTCTGCAAGAAGGTCGGGTGGCGATCCTGAAAATGGTCGATATGGCAAGAATAAAAATGACAATAAAGGAAAAAAGAACAAAAAATTTATTCCAAAAGTAAATCCAAACAAAAAACATTAAATACTATGTTGCAAGTAATTAAGAAATTGTTTAAATCTAAGGAATTGATTGAATTCTATTCCGACAGAAACGAAATTAATAATTTTGCTGTAGGTTTTATCAAGGCATTTTCCAACGATTATGTATTTATACAAGCCGTAAATCCTTATGGAAAAGCTGACGGTTGCTTCATAGGGAGAATTGATGATATTTATAGTCTTGCCTATAAAACGAATTATCTTGAATCCATTCAAAAACAAAACATTCAAATCGAACAAGAATCTGATGATATATCTTTAAAAGGATATTATTCTTCTGATATACTTCAGCTCATAATTGACAATCTCTTGCAAAGAAAAAAAATAGTATCAGTAAGTACATACTATGATCTTGTTTTTTATGGAATCATCTCTAATGTTTCGAAAAAAACAATTGAATTCGACATTGTTACCAAAAATGGAATACAAGACGGACATTCTATTCTTTATGTTGATGACATCAAGACTTTATCTTATGATGATGCTGAATGTATAAAGATTCAGAGGCTGTTTTCTAAACAATAGCTCCTCTGTGCTTTCTCCGATTTATTGCCCCCGCCTACCGACGGGGGCTTTTTCTATCAACATTGGGTGTTCTAGACAACTCTTTTCCCAATCACTAAAAAAATCCGCCCATTCTCTTGGCAATTCGCTTCCAATCAACTAACTTTGCAGCATCAAAACCAGGCAGGCATGACAGCAGGCTTCACATATCGCCACTACATCCTCAAGGACCACCTCGGCAGCTGGACCACCATCACCGATGCCGAAGGCATCGTGGAGCAGGAACTGTCGTATGATGCCTGGGGCAACCTCCGCGACCCTGAGACATGGTGCAGTTTTTCGCAGGCCGAGCCTATAGAGGCACGCACCTCCGTCATTCCCGCGCAGGCAGGAACTTCCCGGCAATTGCGCATTTGAAGTTTTCCGTAGAATCCTCTCAATCTGTAGTTGAATAAGAATCAGCGAAATCAGCGGTTCTAGAAACTCATCTCCAGCCTAATCATTTAGCATACTGATAAGCCCCAACATCAGGGATACCCACACGGCTCACGCCGTCGAAATCGTAAGGCACTTCGTCGCCGAAGGCAGGACTGCCGATGCCGATGGCAGCAGAGGTGATGCTGTCCAAGTGATGGTCGTTGCGGCTGTAATCAGCAAACATCGGGTCTTTGTTGAAAAGGCAATGCCTGAAGCCCGGATAATCCGTGTAGCGCTTCGATTTCAGCAGGCAATGGTCGAAGACATAATTCGTGTCGGCTTCTGCATAGAACGAAGTGGCAATCTCGTTTTCGTTCTTGCCGTATACGATGCAGTTGTCCAATTCGCAGTTATGAAGCGGGTAGAGGTAAATCTCCTCGCTGCCTTCCACATAGTTGTCGATGGACAAAGCCACATAATTGTTGGCAGCAAAAGTGCAGTAATTGCTAATGGTGCCATGCACGAAACGGTAGTCGCCGCCATGAATCTGGACGGCATTCACGCCGCTGTTGGCGATAATGAAGTTCTTCAGTTCGGCTGCATAATAAACGCTGTAGAAACCACAGCCCGACTGATTCTCGATAATCGTATTGCTCACGCGCAGAGCGCTTTGTGTGGCTTTCAGCACCGACTGGCAGTTGATGCCGATGAAACTGTTGCGGATGATGGCATGGTCGATGATGTTGTCGGCACCTTCGCGGCCATCCATAAGCATGATTTGATCCCATTGACCGGGCTTATTTGCATAGCTGGCTTCCAATCGGTCGCTCTCAATGATGACCGGCGCCTCGGCCGTGCCTTCAATGATGAGTTGTCCGTCGCTCCACGAAATGATGCCGCCGTTGCCATGGACATAGACATGCGTCCCTGGTTCAATTTTCAATGTTCCGTATGAATTGATAAGGGCATAGCCGTAAATGACATAAGGGCGTTCGTTTGTCCACACAGTGGTCTCAAGACTATCTGCAACGATATTGAAAGCGCCATTGATTGAAGACACATGCTGATTGCCCACGACATAATTTGCGTTTTGGCCCCAAGCCAGCAGCTTGACCGTCTGTCTGTTGCCGTTGACCGAAAACTCCAATTCGTCTTCCACCACGAAAGGCGTGTTCAGGTCGTTCGGATTGATGGTGACACGCAAGAAAGCAAACAAACTGTCGTTTGCAGGAATGACTTTATCATAGAATTCCGTGCCCGCAACACCGTCAACATTGAGGCGGAAAGAGGAACTTTCGCCGCCAGCAATATGGATGTCACTGATATTCAAGGCCACATCATGTGGATTGTAAATCATCAATTCGTGCGTTGTGGAACCGAGGGAAGTGAAAACCGTGTCGAAAAGCAGCGAATCGGTCGAAAACTCCAGTTTCAGACTGCTGTCGGTGCTGATGATTTGTTCCTTTCTGCAAGAGATAATGAACAAAAAGAAGAGCACGATAGTTATGAAGGAGATATATCTTTTCATGTAATGAATTTAAAGCTGCAAAGGTACAAACTTTTATCAGATACGCACAGTAATGCAAAATATTGTATTTTTGCAATCAAATTTGAGACAATATGAAACGAATAATAATGATAGTAGCCCTTTTGATGGGCATGACAATGGCATCGCAGGCCCAGTTTTTGCGCAATGTCCCTGACATGAAAGGGAAAACCGTTGTGGGCGGCAACCTCGGGTTGGGACTGAATGGACGCAATTTCAGTTTTACCATTGCGCCACAGATTGGCTATCGCATCGTGAATGCCGTGGAAGTTGGTGTGCGTGGTTCATACAACCTCAGTGTCGATTTCAACCCATATTATGGCAATTCCTCATTACACTGCATTGGCATCAGTCCGTATACGACAATACAAGTGTACAAAGGCATTTGCTTGCATGCCGAATATGAAAAGCTATATTGCATGGAACGCTACAACCACCAGACTGTGGAATTGCAGCATAATTGGTACAACAGCGTAATGATAGGTGGCGGTTACCGCAGTTATTACGGCAACAACTCGTATGCATTTCTGTTGATTCTCTACAATTTGAATTGGGACAACCAAGAACTTAACCTTGGCGGTTCGCCTTACATCTCTCCGTTGCAATTGCGCGTCGGCTATTGCTTTGGCTTATAATTCCGACTTGAAATCCTTCAGGAAATCGTCGCCACTCATGGATTTGTAGGCTTTGTCGCCGAAGAAATGAATCATGGGCTCGAATTGCGGTGCTTCCTGATAACCGCCAATCACTTGCAGAACCTGAAAGTTTTCATCCATCAAGACGTACGACGGATAGGATAACTTGTTGCGCAGCAATGCGGCTGCCAGCTGGTGAGCTCCTTTTCGTCCGTCAGCACGGGTGACGCCAGTGAAGGTGTAGCCGCTGAAAACGATGGTGTCTGTGCGTTCGGCATCGAATTTCACGGCATAGAACTTGTCGTTCATGTATTTGGCAATCACGGGGTTCTTGAAAGTGGTGGCATCCATTCTCTTGCACCAGCCGCACCAATCGGTGAACACGTCGATGAAGATCATCTTCGGTTCTTTCTTACAGGCTTCGATGGCCTCATTAAACCCCATCCATTTGATGGTTTCTGTTTTTTCCTGTGCCTTTGCGCCAAAAGTCAGCATGGCAAAGATGGCGAGTATGATTGATTTTTTCATTTTTCAGCAGTCAGTTTGTCAAACAATTGTTTCATGCCAACGGTGGCTTTTTCCTTAATGAAAGTGACGCGACGCGAGATAGGTTGCACATCTTTCGGGTCGATGACATAGATTTCGGCATTGTTTTTCGCATAATAAAGCAATCCGGCGGCAGGGTAGACGTTGAGCGATGTGCCCACAATGACCACGATGTCAGCCTGTTCTACTTCGCGGACAGCGTCTTCCATCAACGGGACGGCTTCGCCGAACCACACAATGAACGGGCGCATCATGCCGCCGTCTTCTGTGCGGGTGCCGTATGTTATGGGCGCATAGCCGATGTCCTGCACACAACGCTTGCCGCGGTCGCTGCAGGCCTTAGTGAGTTCGCCATGAAGGTGGATGATGTTGGTCGAACCTGCGCGTTCATGAAGATTGTCGATGTTTTGCGTCACGACGGTGACTTGGAAATGCTTTTCCAGTTCCGCTGCCAGAATGTGAGCCTGGTTGGGCTGTGCCTTTTCCAATTCAGTGCGGCGGGCATTATAGAATTGTATCATCAGTTCGGGATTGCGGTCCCAGCCTTCGATGCTGGCCACATCTTCCACATTGTAGTTTTCCCACAGTCCGTTGCTGTCGCGGAAAGTGCTGATGCCACTCTCGGCACTGATGCCGGCTCCGGTCAAAAAGACGATTTTCTTCATGATGTTTGTTGGTTATCAAATTATCAATATCTATCCATTCGTTCCAGTTCGCGTTTCGAGTCCTTGGTTTTCAGCGATTCGCGCTTGTCGTAGAAGTGTTTGCCTCGAGCCAGGGCGATATCGACTTTAGCAAGTCCTTTTTCATTGATATACATCACGACCGGAATGATGGTAAAACCTTTTTCCTGCACCTTGTTTTTCATTTTGCGCAATTCGCGGCGGGTGAGGAGCAACTTGCGGTCGCGTTTCGGGTCATGATTGTTATAGGTACCCATGGCATATTCAGCAATATGCATGCCAAGGACGAAAAGTTCATCGCCTTTGAAAGAGCAATATGAATCGGCCAGACTTGCCTTGCCTTCACGAATCGACTTGATTTCCGTACCTGTCAGCACGATGCCGGCCGTAAGGGTCTCCACCAGAAAATACTCGAAACTGGCCCGTTTGTTCTTGATAGTGATACTATAGTTGTTCTCTTTTTTCATAATGCGGCAAAAATACTACTTTTTTTCGTATAGATAGCGACAAGCAAAGGTTTTGGATGTTATCATTTAAAGTTTTAGCAAAACCAAAGCTCCATATTAATTACAAAATATGTATCTTCGCACCAAATTTTATTCGCAATGAAAAAGATGATGATTTTTGCCTTATGCATGGCGTTTTTGGCATTTGCAAAGGCTCAGACTCAAGAAGAACTGAATGCTTGGAACGATGTCAACGTGTATGAAATCAACAAGTTGTATCCTCGCGTCGATGTGGTGCCTGCTGGCAATTACTGCCTTTCGCTCAATGGCAACTGGAAATTCCATTGGACTGAAACGCCCAACGATGCGCCCGAAGATTTCTTCAAAAAGGATTACGATGCCTCGTCATGGAAAAGCATCAAAGTGCCGGCCAATTGGGAACTGAACGGTTTTGGCGTGCCGATTTATGTCAACGTCGACAACGAATTCCGTCCAAACCAACCGCCTTACGCACCGGTGGTCAACAATCCAGTCGGCTGCTATATCACTGATTTTGAAGTTCCTGAATCGTGGACTGGACATCAGATATACATCAATTTCGGTGCGGTGAAATCGGCTTATTACGTTTGGGTGAACGGTCAGTTTGTGGGTTACACCGAAGATGCAAAGACCAATTCCGATTTCGATATCACCAAACACTGTCAGGCGGGGAAGAACCGTCTTGCCGTGAAGTGCTACCGTTTCTCTAACGGATCATATTTCGAGTGTCAGGATTTCTGGCGCTTGAGCGGCATTGAGCGTGAGGTGAAAGTATATGCCAAACCCGAACTCAACATCTATGATTACGAAGTCCATGCGGGTCTTGATGAGAGCTATGAAAACGGGACGCTCTCTATTGATGTAACGCTTCAATCGACAAAACAGAAAATACAGAAAAACAATAATTTGGTTGCTTCGATTTGGAATGGTGACGTTCAATTCCGCATGTCGAAATCAGTAAACGACTTGCAATTCGAACTGGCCAATGATGGTTATTATTATGCCAAAACCACTTTGGAACCGGTTGATGGTCAAAATGTGGGTAAAGTCAGGAAATGGTCGGCCGAGGAACCAAATTTATATGAATTGAGTCTTGTCATCATAGACAAGAAAGGCAATGTGAACGAAGTACTGAACGGACACATCGGATTTCGTACCGTTGAAATCAAGGACGGCAAGTTCTTGGTGAACGGGCAATATGTCTTAATAAAAGGTGTCAACCGCCACGAACACGACCCCTATACGGGCCACGCCATTACGCGTGAACTGATGGAAAAGGATATCGCCTTGATGAAACGCATGAATATCAACACGGTGCGCACTTGCCATTACCCAGACGATCCATATTGGTATGAACTCTGCGACCGTTACGGTTTGTATGTCATCGATGAAGCCAATGTGGAATCACATGCCCAAGGTTACGGCGAGGCCAGTTTGGCGAAACACGAAGAATACCAAGGCATGATTTGGTCACGCAACCGCAACATGCTGGAACGCGACAAAAACCATCCGTCCATCGTGATGTGGTCGTTGGGCAACGAATGTGGCAATGGCGTCAACTTTGAATACACTTACAAATGGATGAAGCTGCGCGATGCTTCGCGTCCTGTCATATACGAACGCGCCTGCCTGGACTGGAACACCGATGTTGTTGGTTTAATGTACAGTAGCACTAATTACCTAAAGCGTTACGTTGAGGAAAAACTTGATGATTTCAACCGGCCATTCATCATGGTCGAGTATTGCCATGCTATGGGCAACAGCATGGGCGGTTTGCAGGATTACTGGAACCTCATCGAACAGCACGAGCAGCTGCAAGGCGGTTGTATTTGGGACTGGGTCGACCAGAGTTTCATCGTTCACGACGACCAGAAAAACGTCAATTGGTTAGCCGTTGGCGGCGACCTTGGCGAAGCTTATGGCGTGGGTGACGACGACAGTTTCTGCGCCAACGGAATCATTCAGAGCGACAGGACGCCACACCATCATGCTGCAGAGGTGAAGAAAGTGTACCAGCAAATCAAATTCACGCCCGTCAATGTCACAACAGGCGAATTTGAAGCAAAAAACTGGTTCTCATTCACCAATGCAAACGCTTTTGACTGTCATTATGTGATATTCTCTGCAGAACGCGTTCTGACAAAAGGAGAGATTGATTTGAACATGAAACCATTTGAAACACAAAAGATCTCCATTCCAAGACTACGCATCTACGGTCACCCTGGCGAAGAGTTTTTCGTACGTTTCTCTGTCACATTGAAGGAAGACCAGCCATTTATGTTGGCAGGAACCGAAATCGCATACGACGAATTCAAGCTGGATTGGCCTTCGGAGGAACGCCATGCCATTGAGACTGCCGAAAACGCCCAACAACTTGAATTTCACGTGTATCCAAACGATTCAGTCATGGTTATCTCCAACGACAAATTTTCTGTTTCGTTCGATACTAACACGGCAGAAATTCTGGAATACGAATATGAAGGCAAGGATTTGCTGGAAAACAATATGCGTCAGAATTTCTGGCGTGCCCCGACTTTGAACGACGATGTTGACGGCTGGGCTTTGCCGCGTTGGGAAAAGGCAGGATTGCAAGGACTTACACCTCGCTGCAATTATGTCCATGCCGACTACACCGAAACCGGTTCGGTTTATTTCCAAGCCACAGTCGGTCTTTATGATGCCGATGGAAACGAACAACTTACCGTCAACGAATTCTATCTCATCGACCAGGAAGGCAATATCACTCTGAAGAACCGCATCGAGCCAAATGCCACCATTACGAGTTTCCCGAAAATCGGAATGCAAACTAAACTTTCTGACGAATATCAATATGTCATGTATGTCGGCAGGAATGCCGAGAACTATCCCGACCGCAATGCCGCCGGCAAATTCGGTCTGCATGTGCTGAATGCTTTCGACCTCTTTGAGCAGCATCCCGAACCGCAAGACAACGGCAACCGCGCCGAAGTGCGCTGGCTGACCGTCATGAACAAAGGAAACGACTTCGGCTTGTTCGTCACCATGGATAAGCCATTCAATTTCAGCATGTACAATTACGACGATGAAAACCTTTCGACAGCCGAGCGCATCAACGAACTGGAGCCGTTGGAAGATTTCACGGTCAACTTCGACTATAAGCAAGCTCCTATTGGCACCGCCACTTGCGGTCCTGGCGTTGAAGAAAGATATGTGATTAAGAATCAAGTCTATGAGTACACAATCCGCTTCAAGGGAATCAACCTGGAACAGGAAGACCCATTCGGCCTTTATGCACAGAAACCATACGACATTGACAGCCTCTTGCTGCCTACGCCAATAATCACGACCGACATGCAAGGCGCCTTTAACAAACCCGTCACGGTGAGTTTGAGTTGCAGCGACCCCGATGCAAAACTCTATTACACACTCGATGGCACTGAACCTACCAAAAAGTCGAAACTTTACAAGAAGCCATTCGTGATCGATGGCACTTGCGAACTGAAAGTCAAGGCTTTGAAGAAAAACCACCTGCCATCGTTCACCACACATCAGCGCTTCGAATGGATTCCCGTTCTGAATACGACCTACAAAGATGCACCCGTCAGCCGCTACGGAAAAGACGCCGACATCGCATTGATGGACGGCAAGAAAGGTCTTCCCAGCGATTATTACAACGATTGGTTAGGCTTTAATGGTACCGATGTTGATGCCACCATTGAATTATCCAAGCCGATGAATTTCAATACGGTAAAAATCGGTTTCTGTCACGAACCCAACGATTGGGTGATGTGGCCGAAGAATGTCATGGTCAGTTTCTCGCACGATGGCGAGCACTACACCGAATGGCAGCACGTTTCATTGCCTGCGTATGATGGCATGGACAAGATGTCGGGCATGGGCAGGGTAGAGGCCCGTGCAAAAGTCAAGGCCGAAAAGGTGAAATTCATCCGTGTGAAGGCCGAAAACTACGGCACGCTTCCCGAATGGCATCCAAGTGCTGGCGAAAAGGCTTGGATTATGATTGATGAGGTGGAAGTGAAGTAAGAGTCCATAATAATTAATACAGATTAATACAGAAAAAACTCATGAAAAGAATTCAAAACATATTGCTGCTTGCGTTACTTGCCATCATTGGGAATGCCTTTGGTCAGGAGAGAGATTTGGAAAAAGACCTTCTCGTTGGCAAAGTAAAGACTTATGAATTATTTAGTTATGACTTTGACATTAGCGATTCCATCAATCACGACGATTTCATGAATCGGTTTTATCAATGTGGATTTGATGTGGACAAGATGCTCCGTTTTGCTGATAGCATTAAAGCAAAATACAACAGGAAAAGATTTCGCTATTATTATGAATACGACACTATGGGTTATCATACACGATTGGGGGATGATGACAGTGTTTTTATTGGAATGAATACGATGCCCAAGGAAGAGTCTTGAAACGGTTTAGAGAAGAAAATCATGTTTCCAAAGAAATTGCTTCGAATAAATACGATGACAACGGTCTTCCTTTGGAAGAAAGGTGGGAAAATGATTTAACCCGATATGTTTACAATTCCGATGGCAAATTGCTGGAACGCAAAGAATTTAAAGGTGATTCTATTGTCGGCCATTGGAAGGCGAGATACGATAGTAATGATGTGTTGCGTAAGTCCAATGGTTTTATATCCGCTTTGGGATATCATGAAGTTTTTTTATCACGTTTCGATTCGAGAGGAAACATTACTTTTGACATAACAGATCATGATGACGGAAGAAAGGTCAAAATGAGAAAAAGATATAAGTATGATAAGAATGACAGCATTATAAAAGAAATAAACCATAAAACGACTTGGTACAATATTCCAATGCATGAAGATGAGTTTTGGGAGGAGACGGACTCGATAGGAAATGTCACAAACTATTCCAATTACAAACTATCCTATTCAAAGAAAAAAGAAAAATTCAAATCTGTAAAAAGGATCATTCGCAATACGCAAGGATATGCTTTTAAAACTGAAATACTATGTGATGGTGTGTCAGACATGCGTTTAATTATTAATGAATATGATAGCGTAGGTCAAACAATCAAATGCGAGAATTTGAGTATAACAAAATCTGACACCATTTGCGAATCAATTGTTGAATATAAGTATGATGAATTGGGCAGGTTGATAGAAAGAACAGCAAGAGGCGATACTTTCCGTACACCTGGTAAAACAGTTTGGAAATATCATAAAGACACTGAGTTTTATTCATACATAGGTAGGTATAGTGGCGAAAACTATGACTTAGTACAAGAAAGCCTGTTTTTCTTCGACGAAAAAGGCAATTGCATCGCTCATATTCAATGGATGCCGGATTCACCAAGTAGAGAATACTATTTAATGGTGTATAAGATTGGTTATTATGAATAATGAAACTTTGATTGAAATTATTCATTATGTCCCGAAACAATCATCCATCATATTCAAAAAATTCCTAAATTTGCCAAATTAATAATTTAAAGCTATGGGATTCTTCTATAGACAACAACCAAGGAAATTCAACTACATTCCAAGATATTACGACCCGGCAAAAGAAGAATGGGAAAAGAAAAAGGCCGAAAAAGGTCTGGATGCAAACTTGAGCCACGAGGAGCAGCTGCGTATGCAGATGCGTTCGAAATGGGGCAACACGCAGGATGAGGAAACGCCGGCCGAACGCCGCAACCGCCTCATCCGCCGTATCGTCCTCGGCGCGGTCATCGTTTTCATTTTCTATTTTGTGTTCTGTACGCCAGTCTTGACGAACATCGTCAGCGGCCTGATGGGAAAGTGATAATATGTTGGACATCATTAAGTTACTTCCCGATAGCGTAGCCAATCAGATTGCGGCAGGCGAAGTGATTCAGCGTCCGGCATCGGCTGTCAAAGAGCTGATGGAGAACGCCTTGGACGCTGGCGCAACGCAAATCGACTTGATTGTGAAAGACGCCGGCAAATCGCTGATTATGGTCATCGACAACGGCTGCGGCATGTCGGAGACCGATGCGCGATTGTGTTTCGAGCGTCACGCGACCTCGAAAATCAGCAAGGCTGAGGATTTGTTTTCCATCCGCACCATGGGCTTCCGTGGCGAGGCTTTGGCAAGCATAGCGGCCATCGCACAAGTGGAGTTGAAGACACGCCGCAAGGAAGATGAAGTCGGCACGAAAATCATCAACGAAGGTTCAATCATCAAGGAACAGACCTTGATTCCGATGTCGGTTGGCACGACTTTCACCATTAAGAACCTGTTTTTCAACGTTCCGGCAAGGCGTAACTTCTTGAAATCCACGGCGGCGGAAATGCGCCACATCGTCGAAGAGTTTACCCGCGTGACCTTAATGAATCCTCAAATCGCCTTCACGCTCAACAGCGACGGCAAGGAAATCTACCATCTTTATGCCGGCAACCTGAAACAACGCATCATGGGCTTGTTTGGCAATAATTATGAGGAAAAGTTGCTGCCTGTCAATCAAGAGACTGAGCGTGTGCGCATCAACGGCTACATCGTCAAGGCGGAATTTGCCCGCAAGACGCGCGGCGAGCAGTATTTCTTCGTCAACAACCGTTTCATCAAGCATCCTTATCTGCATCACGCCATCGAAAACGCCTATATGGAAATGATTCCAAAGGACAGTTTTCCAGGCTATTTCCTCAATATCGAGGTTGATCCGGCCGACATCGACATCAACATTCACCCGACCAAAACGGAAGTCAACTTCTTGGATGTCAAGCTGGTGTATGCTATTTTGCATGCGGCGGTACGCAAAGCCATCGGGCAACACAACCTTTCCCCAATGATTGATTTCGAGGAATCGCCCAATCCCGACATCGATTTCGGCGAGGTGGTGAAATCAGGACGTTCCATCGTGCAGCCAACCATTTCCATTGACGAGAATTATAATCCTTTCAATCAGCCTGTTAGCGGTAATTCGCGTCCATCGTTCCAAGGCAGTTCTTTCCATCCCGAAAGACCCAGCAATACGGGCGATTGGCGTTTGCTTTACGGCGATAGGGTAGACCAAACGGAAGAAAAAGCGCCGCAGGAAAACCAACCGAAGAGCCAGTATATGCAAGTGAATCAGTCGTATATACTGACTTCGGTGAAATCAGGCGTTTTGGTCATCGACCAGCATTTGGCACACATGCGCATCCTGTTTGAGAAATTCCAGAAACAATTAGAAAACAGCGGCGGAATTTCGCAACAGGAACTGTTTCCGCAGCCCATTAGCCTGAACTTAAACGACGCTTCGTTGTTAAAGGAACTGATGCCCGATTTGGAAAACCTAGGATTCCGTTTGGAACAAGCCAATCCGACGACCTTCATGATTAACGGAACGCCAGCCGATTCGTCGGGGACGGATGCCGTGACGCTTTTGGAAAAAATATTAGAGAATTATAAGATAAACCGCACTGATTTACAACTGGATAGAAAACTGAATCTGGCAAAGACCATGGCTGCGCAACTTTCCATGAAACCGCAAACGCCATTGTCGGAAATCGAGATGCAGCACCTTGTGGATCAGTTGTTTGCCTGCAATGTGGCCGAAGTGGCGCACAATGGCAAAAAAACATACTTTATGCTAACAATAGATGAACTTTTATCTCGTTTCAACTAAATAATTTACCCCAAAAAACAGTTAAATAATTCAACAACAATTCAACAACAATTCAACAGCAAATGAGTCAACAATTTAGTCCAACGGGATTTTCCATTCTGCCAACAGTCGTTAAGAATCTATTGATTATTAACGTACTGATGTTCCTTGCGGATATAACCCTAACCCGCTTCAACATTGATTTGAACAGCATTCTGGGACTGCATTTTTTCATGGCCTCCGATTTCAAGCCTTACCAAATCATCACTTACATGTTCATGCACGGCAACTTTGAACACTTGTTTTTCAACATGTTCGCCTTGTGGATGTTCGGTAACACGCTCGAAAACATGTGGGGGTCGCAGCGATTCCTGCTTTTTTACATGATATGTGGCATTGGCGCGGGTCTGTGTCAGGAATTGGTGCAATATATTCAGTATGCCAGTCAGTTAGCTAATTACGACAGCGTCAATTTAGGCGGCGGCAACATCATCCCTATGGCGCAATACCTCAATTTGATGACCACGGTCGGTGCTTCGGGAGCCATTTACGGATTGCTTTTGGCGTTTGGAATGATGTTTCCAAACTCCATGATTTACCTTTATTTCTTCATTCCGCTGAAAGCCAAATGGTTTGTGATTGGCTATGCCATCATTGAATTGGCTAGCGGTTTCTTTGGCGGTGGCAACATCGCTCACTTTGCGCATTTGGGCGGCATGTTGTTCGGCCTGATTTTGATTCTCCATTGGAAAAAGAAAGGAAACCTCTACTCATGAATCCGATGTTTGGCAATAGGGGATATGGCTACAACCGTCCGAATTTCGGCGACACGATGAAGGCGTTTTTTGCGCAGAAATCGGCATTGAATTATTTGCTGATTGCTAATGTCGGCATTTGGATTATGGTGGCTATGGTGAATGTGGTGGCTTGGCTCTTTAAGTCGGATAGCATGAACCTGATAGTGCGTTTCATGACATTGCCTTCAAGTCTGCAAGTCTTGGCTACAAAACCTTGGACCGCAATCACATACATGTTTCTGCACGAGCGTTTCTGGCACTTGTTTTTCAACGTGTGGATGCTCTATTTCGGCGGCATGATTTTCGTGCGCTTCCTTTCCGATAAAAAACTGATTTGGACCTACATCATCGGCGGGTTGTTCGGAGCACTGATTTTCGTGCTGGCCTACAACATTTTCCCCGTCTTTGAGGATGTCAAGCAAAACGCATTCGTGATGGGAGCCTCTGCTTCAGTGTTGGCCATATTGGTTGCCGCCGCATCCTATAAACCAGACTACGAATTAAATCTTTTGCTTTTCGGAAGACTGAAATTCAAATGGTTAGCCATTATTTTTGTCGTCATCGACCTGCTCAGCATCAGTGCTGAAAATCCAGGCGGACACATTGCACATTTGGGCGGTGCCTTGTATGGTTTCCTTTATGGCTTCCTGATGCGCAAGGATTTCGATTTTGGCAAGATTTTCCGCTTCCCGAAACGCAGCGGAATGAAATATACACGTTATAAAACCGTAAAAGAAGAACCACAGCGTCCTGTTCCCGATGAGCAATACAATCAGCAACAAGCTGAAAAAGAACACGATGTGGACGCCATTTTGGACAAAATTGCCAAAAACGGCTATGCCAGTCTGACGCAGGAAGAGAAAGAATTTTTATTTAAAAGCAGTCGTTAAAAACAAGATATATGAATAATGAAAACAAGAAAGGCAAAATAAAGAGAAGCTTCTTCGGCAGTCTGATAGTTGGCGGATTTGGCCTTTTGGCGCTTATCGGACTCTTTGCCATGGCACTGAGCGTGTTGAATCCCTATATCGACCCGCAACGTTTCGTCTGGACATCGTTTTTTGGTCTGGCATTTTGGGAAATTTTCATCTTCAACATGCTGATTTTCTTCGTCTTGCTCATATTGCGTTCTCGTTCCGCATGGATTGCTGTTTTGGCACTTATCGTTTCGATTCCGGGATTTTCCAAATCATTTTCCTTCGGAAAGAAACTGACCGATGAAGGCGATTTCCGAGTTATGACCTACAATGTACACAATTTCAAGCATGTCGATGGCAAGACTTCCAGCGAAGACTTTGCACAGGCAATCATTGCCAAGGTCAAGGGCCAAAATCCCGATGTGCTTTGCTGTCAGGAGTTTGCATCGTTCCAAAAAGGAGTTACACGCCCTAAATGCATTGAACTTTTTGCTGAACAAGCAGGATTCCCGAATGTATATTACAATCTGAAAAGAAACTATGGCGGCAATGTGGTTTTCTCTAAGTATCCTTTAGAAAAAGTCGATGAGAAATCTGGCTTCGGCAAAGAAAACACTTACGGCATTATGGTCTCCGTCGATGGTGGTTCAAAAGGAAAGTATTATGTGGCCAACCTGCATCTTTTGTCTTACAGCATCACCGATGATGAAATCAATGTGCTGATGGAATCGACCAAATCACAAGAGAACCTTGAGGAGATTGGCAAATCGGTATTCCGCAAGTTGAAGTATGCTTTCGAACGCCGCAGTGCTGAGCTAAAAGAAGTATTGGAAACAATGCCAAAGGTTGACGGTCCAGTCATCATGTGTGGCGACTTCAACGACGCACCGCTTTCATTCACATACCGTCAGATGCAAAAAGCAGGTTTCAATGACAGTTTTGTGAAAGTGGGACAAGGCATCAAGCCGACTTACGGAGGCCGCCTACCTTTGTTAAGAATAGATTATATTTGGGGTAATGACGATATTACGCCCGTGAAATACAGACGCATGCGTTTCAAAGCTTCGGATCATTATCCTGTGATTTTAGATTTTAATGTAAAATAAAGAGAATATGACACTTATCAAATCAATTTCTGGTATTCGTGGAACGATAGGCGGACAGCCAGGCGACAACCTGACACCTATCGACATGGTGAAATTCACCGCTGCTTTCGTAAAGTTCATTCAACATGGTGGCGTTGAGCGTCCGAAAGTCGTTGTCGGTCGCGATGCCCGTATGTCGGGTTTCTTCGTCAATCAAATCGTGTGCGGCACCTTGCAAGCCATGGGCGCTGATGTCTTGGACATCGGCCTGAGCACCACACCTACTACGGAAATTGCCGTTACAGGCCTAAAAGCCGATGCCGGCATCATCCTAACAGCAAGCCATAATCCAGCACAATGGAATGCACTTAAACTGTTGAACAACAAGGGCGAATTCATCTCTGCCGCCGAAGGCGCATGGCTTTTGGATGTTGCCGCTAAAGATGATTTCGACTTCGTGGAAATCGGCAAAATCGGTACTTATCAGCAAGTTGATGGTTGGATGGACAAGCATGTTGAAATGGTTTGCCAGCTGCCTTTGGTCAATAAGGACGTGATCGCCAAGGCCAATTTCAAGGTCGCTGTCGATGCCGTCAATTCGACGGGTGGCATTGCTATTCCTAAGATGTTGCGTGCTTTGGGCGTGAAGGAAGTGCTTGAACTCAACTGCGAACCGACCGGCAATTTCGCCCACACACCTGAACCTTTGGCACAGAACCTTACCGACATCTGCCGTTTCGTCAAGGAACAAGGCTGCGATTTCGGTGTCGTCGTCGACCCTGATGTCGACCGTCTCGTTTTCGTAAAGGAAGACGGCGAATTGTTTGGCGAAGAATATACTTTGGTTTCGGTTGCCGATTTCATCCTGAAACACACTCCTGGCACCACAGTCTCCAACCTTTCTTCGACACGTGCTTTGCGCGATGTGACCCACAACCACGGCTGCGAATACTATGCAGCGGCAGTGGGAGAGGTGAACGTGGTTGAGAAAATGAAGGAAGTCGGTGCCGTCATCGGTGGCGAAGGCAACGGCGGCGTCATCTATCCCGAAATTCACTATGGCCGCGATGCCCTTGTCGGCACGGCATTGTTCCTCACGCAGTTAGCTGAAAAGAAAGTGAAATGTTCCGAACTGAAAGAAACTTATCCTGTCTATGTGATGTCGAAGAACAAGATTCAGCTCACCCCAACAACCGATGTTGACGGCATCCTTGCCAAGTTCGCTGAGAAATACAAGAACGAAAAAGTCACCACCATCGATGGCGTAAAGATTGACTTCGAAGAAGGTTGGGTTCATCTCCGTAAATCGAACACAGAACCTATCATCCGCATCTATTCCGAAGGCAAGACCGAAGCTGAGGCCGAGCGTTTCGCCAACATGATTCTGGAAGAGGCAAAGAAGATGGTGTGATTATTTTAAGTTACGGATAAAACCAATTACTCACAAATTCGACAATCAAAAAGAGCAGCAAGTTTCACTTGCTGCTCTTTTTCGTTTACAATATGTAAAGCAATCGTTTACACCGTTGTCTCTTCAATCACCTTTGTTCCCATCGGGATGACGTTGATGACGATTTCCTGTTTTTCATCGTCAAGGTCGATGGAGATGACCTCACCGATGTGCATGTCAGATGTGATGATCTTTTCGGCCAGTTCGTCTTCGACATATTGCTGGATGGCACGCTTCAGCGGACGGGCGCCATACTGTTCGTCCCAGCCCTTTTCGGCAATGAAATCCTTGGCCTTGGCCGTGAGTTCAAGACGATAGCCCATTTCTTCGACACGCTTGAAGACATTGCGCAATTCGATGTCGATAATCTTATGGATGTCATTCTTTTCAAGTGAATTGAACATCACCACATCGTCGACACGGTTGAGGAATTCAGGAGCGAAAGTGCGACGCAAAGCGTTTTCGATGACACTCTGCGAATATTCGTTCTTCGCGTTCTTCTTGGCTTCGGTACCAAAACCGACACCCGTTCCGAAATCCTTCAACTGGCGCGAACCAATATTCGAAGTCATAATGATGATGGTATTTTTGAAGTCGACCTTACGACCAAGACTATCCGTCAACTGACCATCGTCAAGCACCTGTAGCAACAGGTTGAACACATCAGCATGAGCCTTTTCGATTTCGTCCAAAAGCACGATGGAATAAGGCTTGCGGCGCACTTTTTCGGTGAGCTGACCGCCTTCTTCGTAACCGACATAGCCAGGAGGCGCACCGACAAGGCGCGAGACGGCAAATTTTTCCATGTATTCGCTCATATCAATACGGATAAGCGCATCTTCCGAATCGAAGAGATACTTGGCCAGAACCTTGGCCAAATAGGTCTTGCCGACGCCAGTAGGGCCGAGAAAGATGAACGAACCAATCGGGCGATTCGGGTCTTTCAAGCCGGCACGGTTACGGCGAATCGCCTTCGTCACTTTCTTGATGGCTTCGTCCTGACCGATGACAGTGCCTGCCAATTCGGCTTCCATACTCATCAAGCGGTTGCCTTCGTTTTGTGCGATGCGCTGCACAGGAACGCCTGTCATCATGGCAACGACCTCAGCCACATTCTGTTCAGTCACTACCTGACGGTTTGCCGTAGCGTTCTCATCCCATGCTTTTTTCGCCTTTTCAAGCTTATCTAAGAGTTTCACTTCTTCAGCACGATACATGCCTGCCTCTTCAAATTTCTGCTCGCTGATGGCGTTTTTCTTGTCTTTACGAACAGTTTCTATACGCTGTTCCAATTCCGTGATTTCAGCAGGAACATCAATGTTCTTTATATGAACTCGTGCTCCTGCTTCATCCAAAGCATCGATGGCTTTGTCGGGCAGATGACGCTCGCTCATGTAGCGGTTAGTGAGTTTCACACATGCTTCAATGGCTTCTGACGTATAGCGAACCAAATGGTGATCTTCATAACGCGCCTTGATATTGTTCAGAATTTCAATGGTTTCTTCCGGTGAAGTCGGTTCGACAAGAATCTTCTGGAAGCGGCGTTCCAATGCGCCATCCTTTTCGATATACTGACGGTATTCATCAAGGGTAGTAGAGCCGATGCACTGCAACTCGCCACGCGCTAAAGCAGGCTTGAACATGTTGCTCGCATCGAGGCTGCCGTTGGCATTGCCTGCGCCGACCAAAGTGTGGATTTCGTCGACAAAAAGGATAATGTCGGGATTTTTCTGCAACTCGTTGAGAATAGCCTTAATGCGTTCCTCAAACTGACCACGATATTTCGTGCCAGCCACAACCGAACCAATGTCAAGCATGACGACTCGCTTATTAAACAAGGTACGCGGTACGCGATGCTGCGTGATGCGAATGGCAAGGCCTTCAGCAATGGCAGACTTACCCACGCCAGGTTCGCCAATCAGAATCGGGTTGTTTTTCTTGCGACGGCTAAGAATTTGAGCAATGCGTTCCAATTCGCGTTCACGACCAACAATAGGGTCGAGGCGGTTTTCTTCGGCGGCTTTTGTCAAATCGCGACCGAAATTATCCAAAACCGGTGTCTTGCTCTTGATGTTGCTGCTTTTTTTCGGGCGTTCCTTGCGGATTTCGTCCATGATGTCGTCGTCGTCATCGTCGTCATCATTGAAAATGCTGTTCGTAACATCTTCATCTTGCTTTGGTTCAGGATTTTGCGGTTCTGCAGGTGTGTTTTTTCCTGTCATGGCATAATATTTCAACAGTTCCTGTTTGAAATTGTCGTAAGTGATGGCTTCAAACTCCAGATTCTGTGAAATGATGTTGTTCTTTTCGTGCAGAATGGCCAGCATAAGGTGTTCGGAATGAACAATTTCGCTATGAAATTCCTTGGCAATGATGTAAGTGAATTTCAGCACACGTTCAGCCTGTTTGGTCAAAGGAATGGCCGTCATGCTGTCCTGAACTGGATTGCTGGTTTTCACCGATGCTTCCAGTTTCTTTGTGAAGATTTCAAGGTTCAAGTTCAGGTTTTCCAAAATTTTGATGGCACAGCTGCCGCCTTCGCGCAACATGCCTAAAAATAAATGTTCCAACCCCACGTAAACATTTCCTAATCGTTTCGCTTCATCATGACTAAGTGTCAAAATGTCACGAACCCGAGGAGAGAATTTTGCATCCATATAGTGTTATTTTATTGGTTATCAGACAAATGAAGATACTGACAGAAACTTTTGCATCTCGTCAGTTTTTCACGGCAAAAGTACTAACAAAAATCAGTCCACGCCACTTAAACTGACAGATTATCAAAAAATGATTAAAATGGGAAAAAAACGACACGGCGAAACGCAAAAATTACTATATTTGCACCTTATTTGAAAATAAGTAAAAAAGATTGAATATAATGGAAGAAGACAACTTATCAGGAGAAAACTTGGGAGAAAAGATAATCAAGGTAAACCTTGAAAATCAGATGAAATCGGCTTACATCGACTATTCGATGTCGGTCATCATTTCGCGTGCTTTGCCCGATGTGAGAGACGGCATGAAGCCTGTTCACCGTCGCATTCTGTACGGCATGTTAGGTTTAGGCGTCACATCAAAAAGCGGTTACAAGAAATCGGCGAGAATCGTCGGTGAAGTGCTCGGTAAATACCATCCTCACGGCGACTCAGCCGTTTACGATGCCATGTGCCGCATGGCTCAAAACTGGTCGCTGCGTTATCCATTGGTCGATGGTCAGGGCAACTTCGGTTCGGTCGACGGCGATAGCCCGGCTGCCATGCGTTACACTGAGGCTCGTCTGAAAAAGATTGCCGAGGAAATGCTTGACGACCTTGAAAAAGACACCGTTGATTTCCAGAACAATTTCGATGATTCGTTGCAGGAGCCAACCGTTCTGCCAACACAAATTCCTGCCTTGTTGGTAAATGGCACCAATGGCATTGCCGTCGGTATGGCCACCAACATGGCGCCACACAATCTGAGCGAATGTGTTGATGGCATTGTGGCTTACATCGACAACCGCGACATCACCGTACAGGAATTGATGCAATACATCAAGGCTCCTGACTTCCCGACTTACGGCGTGATTTACGGCTACGAAGGTGTCCGTGAAGCATTTGAGACGGGTAGGGGACGCATCGTTTTGCGTGGCGAAACGCATATCGAAGAACATAATGGCCATGAGCGCATCATTGCAACCTCAATCCCTTATCAGGTAAACAAGGCCGAAATGATCAAGAAGACCGCCGACCTCGTCAGTGAAAAGAAACTTGAAGGCATTGCCGATATCCGCGACGAGTCCGACAGAAAAGGTACCCGCGTGGTTTATGAGCTGAAACGCGATGCCAATCCCGATGTCGTGCTGAACAAACTGTTCATGATGACACCATTGCAAAGTTCGTTCAGCGTGAACAATGTGGCTTTGGTTAACGGCCGTCCTTATACGCTGAACCTCAAACAGTTGATTGAACATTTCGTAAATCACCGTCATGAAGTGGTAGTGCGCCGTACACGTTTCGATCTGAAGAAAGCCGAAGAACGCGCTCACATTCTTGAAGGTCTGGCACGCGCCATCGACATCGTGGATGAAATCATTGCCACCATCCGCGCTTGTAAAGGCGGCACGCCTGAAGCCAAAGCTGCCATCATGGAGAAGTTCGGTTTTGATGATCCACAAGCATCCGCTATCGTGGCTTATCGCTTAGGTCAGTTGGCAGGTCTTGAAATCCTCAAGATTATGGATGAACTCGACGAACTGCATCAGCGCATCCAGCATTTCCACGATATTCTACAAAATGTGGACATGCAATACCAAATTGTGAAAGATGAATTGCTTGTCATCAAAGAAAAATATGGCGATGCCCGCCGCACCAAGATTGTCCCGGCTGCCGGCGAATTCCGCATGGAAGATATCATTGCCGACGATGCCGTTGTCATCACGATTTCTCACCTTGGATATATTAAGCGCACTCCTCTGACTGAATACCGCGTTCAGAGCCGTGGCGGCAAGGGATCGAAAGGATCCGCAACACGCGATACCGACTTTATCGAGCACATCTTCACTGCCACAAACCACAACTACCTGTTGTTCTTCACCGAACAAGGCAAGTGCTTCTGGCTGAGAGCATTCGAAATACCAGAAGAAGGCAAGAACAGCAAGGGACGCGCCATCCAGAACCTAATCAATGTGGAAAAGGATGACAAAGTATTGGCTTACCTGAATGTCAAGGACTTGATGGATGAGGACTACATCAACAACAACTATATCATCCTCTGCACGAAGAAGGGTATCATCAAGAAGACAACGCTTGAAGCTTATTCACGTCCGCGCAAGAATGGTATCAACGCCATCACCATCCGCGAAGGCGACCAGTTGCTTGAGGCTTGCCTCACCAGCGGCGACGATGAAGTGCTGATGGCACTGCGTTCGGGCAAGGCAGTACGCTTTAACGAACAGACTGTCAGACCAATGGGCAGAAACGCATCAGGCGTGAAGGCTATCACCTTGGCTTCAGAAACAGACGAAGTCATCGGAATGATTTGCATCAGCAATCCAGAACAAAATGTTCTGGTCGTTTCTGAAAACGGTTACGGAAAACGCTCTGACATTGAGGACTACCGCATCACTAACAGAGGCACAAAGGGTGTCAAGACACTGAACATTACCGACAAGACCGGTGAACTTATCGCCATCAAGAGTGTTACTGATGATGAAGACCTGATGATTATCAACAAGTCGGGTATTGTGATCCGTCTCGCTGTCAGCACATTGCGTATCATGGGCCGTGCAACGCAAGGCGTCAAACTGATTGACTTGCGCGGCAACGACCAGATTGCAGCCGTCACAAAGGTTGAACACGTTGAGGAAGAGGAAGAAACTTCGGAAAATGCTGAAACCGTGGAAAATCCAGCAGGGGAGACCCCAGCAGATAATCCAGCCGAAACGGAAACACCTGAGGCAAATCCAAATGAAGATTAATTTTGGAACGGAAATTGCTATTCGCACACAAAAAAGGAATTATTAACTTATAAAAATACTATCAAAATGAAAAAAGTAATGATTTTACTGGCCGTCTTGCTCACCGCAAACGTGATGATGGCCCAGAAAAAAGACAGAACTGATGCTTACATGTACAACAAGAACAGTCAGTTTGACAAAGCAATGGTTGCCATTGAAAAGTGCGTCAATCACGAACAGTTCCTTGGCATGAAACCGAAAGACCAGGCAACAGCATGGCATTATCGCGCTATGATTTATCAGAACGTGATAGAATCAAAGAATCCAGAATGGCTGGCTCAGGCTGGCGATGCTCAGGCAAAAGTGTTTGAATCATTGATCAACTGCATGAAAGATGAAAGCTATTTAAACGAAAACAAGGCTGACATCTATCAAAGAGTTGCCGTTGTGATGAACAACTATTATCAAAAAGGTGCTGATGCTTACAATGCTGCAGATTACGCCAACGCTGCTCCATCATTCAAAAAAGCTTACGATATTGCAGTCATGCTGCAAAACCCTGATGCAAACGACATGCTGAAATTAGCCGCCCAATCAAGCACAATCTCAAAGGATTATGACACTGCTTTGGCTTACTACACTGAACTTCAGAACAATGGCTACAATCAGCCTGACATCTACAAGAGTTTGGCTGGTGTCTACAATGCTATGGGCAACAACGACAAGGCTTTTGAAATGATTTCTGCTGGCCTTGAAGTTATGCCAAACGATCCAGGTCTCCTGATTGAAAAAGTCAACCTGTACATCAACCAAGGCAAGAGCCAGGAAGCCCTGAACGACCTGCTTTCACTGAATGAACTCGATCCAGGTAACGTGTCAATCATGTATGCCATCGGTACCATCTATGGCGATGAAACCGACAGCACCATGTACAACTTCGACAAGGCTGTTGAATTCTACAGCAGAGCAATCGAAATCAAGCCTGATTTCTCTGACGCCATTTATAACTTAGGTATAGCATATCTGAGAGCTGGTGCAGCTCTGTCAACAGAAGCCAACGAACTCGACATTCATGAAGTTGACAAGTACAACACCTTAATGGAACAATCAAATGAAATGCTGAACAAAGGTCTTCCATACATCAAGCAAAGCTACGAAGCACAACCTTCACCAGAACTGAAGAAAGTCTTGAAGCAAATGTATTCACAACTGAAAATGTATGATGAAGCCAAAGCTCTTGATGCAGAATGATAAATCGTTAAACCAAATGATTAAGCCCTGGGAGACCAGGGCTTTTTCTTTATCTGAATTTATCTATTTAACATAATCGAGATTATTTTTAAAAAGAACATGTAAAAAACGAACGCAGAAATAAAATTATTTATTGCGTAGAAATCCAATTCAGGAAAAAATAATGTACATTTGCAGCCATTCAACAAAGCATACAATATTAAATCATCATACAATGGAACTTATAGGAAAAGTCGCAAGATTAGGAAATTTGGTTTCAGGCACCAGCGCACGCGGTCCATGGAGCAAACAGGAATTGATCATCGAAACCGACGAACAATATCCAAAGCAAGTCTGCGTAATTTGCTGGACGAATTTAGTTGAAGAAGCCAAAGCGTTGGCACCAGGCCAAATGGTCAAAGTGCAGATTTCAGTTGAATCACGTGAGTTTAACGGGAAATGGTACACGGATGTCCGCGCATGGCGTTTCGACCCAGTTGGTGCAACTGCACCAGCCGCTGCTCCACAACAGCCTTACGCACAACAGCCGCAGGCACAGCCAATGATGCATCAGACGCCACCAATGACGGCTTCAGTGCCCGATTTCCCTGCACCTGCAAGCGAAACGGACGATTTGCCGTTCTGAACATTATGTTAAATTGAAACGAGCCGCAGTTTGATTTTTCAGATTGCGGCTTTTTTCATTTCAGATAATTAATTTGAGCAAAAAATTGTATCTTTGCGCAAAACTAGTTTTTAATGGCCAACGATTACATTGAGGAAGGAAATCAGGGTATTTTTGCGCAACCTGATGGAAATGAAAATGTTGTAGAGAATTACAACGACGACAGCATCGTACATCTTGAAGATATGGAACATATCAGGCGTCGCCCAGGTATGTATATCGGCAAACTTGGCGATGGTGCATCGCAAGATGACGGTATTTATGTTTTGATTAAAGAAGTGATTGACAATTCGATAGATGAGTTTACTTCAGGTTTTGGTAAAAGAATTGAAATCACGGTTGACAAGGTTGAACGCAAAGTTAGGATACGCGACTATGGCCGTGGCATTCCATTGGGAAAGATTGTCGATGCCGTGTCGAAACTGAATACAGGAGCAAAATACGATAGCAAAGTCTTCCAAAAATCCGTTGGCTTGAATGGTGTCGGTACTAAGGCAGTTAACGCTCTGTCATCGTATTTCAAGGCACAAGCCATACGCGAAGGCAAAACGCGCATTGCAGAATTTTCGCAAGGCAAACTGACTTCAGACAGCGGCATTATTGCATGCAGCGAAGAACCGGGCACACTGATTGAATTTATTCCCGACACGGCTTTGTTTGGCAATTACCATTACGTTGACGAATACATCGATAAACGCATTTGGAATTATGCCTACCTAAACCGCGGTTTAACGCTGATATACAATGACAAACGCTATTATTCCAAGAATGGTCTTTTAGACCTTCTTGAGCACAATATGGAAGGTGAAGGCCTCTACCCTATCATCCACATCAAAGATGAGGATTTTGAAGCGGCTTTCACGCACGTCAACGGGCAGTCGAGCGACTATTTCTATTCCTTTGTCAATGGTCAGCACACCACCGAAGGCGGCACACATCAGTCGGCTTTTCGCGAGGCTTACGCCCGTGTTGTGCGCGAATTTTTCCAAAAGGAATATGAACCAGCCGACATACGTCAAGGTTTAACCTGTGCTTTATGTGTAAGGATTCAAGAGCCTGTATTTGAGGCACAAACGAAAACTAAATTAGGCTCCACTCACCTTGCGCCAAACAATCCTGACGGCACCAACGACAGCCCATTTTTGAAGACTTACGTTTTCGACATTCTGAAGCGTCATTTGGACAACTATCTTCACATGAACCCCGCTTCGGTGCAGGTGCTTCAGCAAAAGATTTTGGCCAACGAAAAGGAACGCAAGGAAATTGCAGGCATCAAGAAAGCCGCCCGTGACAGTGCCAAGAAAGTCAGCTTGAACAACAGAAAACTGCGTGACTGCCGTATTCATTTGAATACCAATCATGAAAAACGTTTGGAAAGCACGATTTTCATCACCGAGGGTGATTCAGCATCGGGAAGCATCACCAAGAGTCGTGATGTGCTGACGCAAGCCGTTTTCAGTTTGCGCGGTAAACCGCTTAACTGCTTGGGCATGAGCAAGAAGGTCTGTTACGAAAACGAAGAGTTTAATCTGCTACAGGCTGCCTTGAACATTGAGGAAGACATTGAAAACCTGAGATATAACAACATTGTCATTGCTACCGATGCCGATGTCGACGGTATGCACATCCGTCTGCTGATGCTTACTTTTTTCCTTCAGTTTTATCCTGATGTGGTGCGTAACGGTCATGTTTTCATATTGCAGACGCCGCTTTTCCGTGTGCGCAACAAGAAAGAGACGCATTATTGTTACAGTGAGGAAGAACGCATTTCTGCCAAGGAAAAATGCGGCAAACAAGCTGAGATCACGCGATTCAAAGGTCTCGGTGAAATCTCGCCGGATGAATTCAGGGCTTTCATCGGTCCGAACATGCGTTTGGAGCCTGTCATTCTGAACAGCGATTCCGGCATCAAGGAATTGCTCGATTATTATATGGGCAAAAACACCATGGAAAGGCAGAAATTCATCATCAGCAATCTAAGGATCGAAGACAACACCAATATGGATGTTACTGAATAGAAACTCATAAACAATTCATAATCATGAAAATAAAAAGAAGTATTCTCGCTATGGGAACAGTATTAGCACTTGCAAGTTGCAATCAGCCTGCTGAGCGTTATTCCGTGAAGGAATATCCTCAAGCTCGTCGCGACACGACAGTCGTTGACGATTATTTCGGAACAAAGGTCGCAGACCCTTACCGTTGGTTGGAAAATGACACTTCCGCCGAAACCTCGGCATGGGTTGAAGCGCAGCGCGCTCTCACCAACGACTACCTGAGTCACATTCCTTTCCGTGGCGCCATCAAGGACCGCCTCACGCAAATCGTCAACTATGAACGCTACAGCGCCCCATCAAAGCGTTTTGGCCGTTACATGTTCTCAAAGAACGATGGTTTACAGAACCAGAATGTCATCTACATCCAGTCCGCACTTGATGCCGAACCCGAAGTGCTTCTTGACCCGAACACACTTTCTGATGATGGCACTGTCGCTTTTGGTGGCGGCTCGCTTTCCAACGATGGGAAATACTACGCCTACACCATCCAGCGCAGCGGTTCTGACTGGGTCGAAATCTATGTGATGGACATTGCCACCAAGCAACTCCTCCCCGACCACATCGAATGGGCCAAGTTCACAGGCGCATCATGGTATCAGGACGGCTTCTTCTATGCTGCCTACGACCGACCAGAAGAAGGCAAGGAATTCTCGAATGTCAACGAGAACCACAAGATCTATTATCACAAACTCGGCACGCCACAAGACGAAGACCAACTCTTCTATGAAAATCCGGCACAGCCACGTTATTTCCACCAAGTCGACCTCACCGAAGACGAGCATTACATGTTCCTCTTTGAAAGCGGACAAGGAGCAGGCCACACCCTTTGGATTCGCGACATGCAAGACCCCAATGGCAAGTTTACACAAATCGCCAGCGACATGAACTATTCGTATAGTCCGATGGATGTCATCAACGATACACTTTACATCTACACTAATTATGGCGCACCGAAGGGCCGCATCTGCCGTGTTTCGGCCAAGGCTCCACAAATGGAAAACTGGGAGACCGTCATTCCCGAAGGTGAAAATGTGATTGCTGGTGTCAACCTTGCTGCAGGCAAGATGATTATCACCTACGACCAAGATGCTGCCAACCATTCATTTGTCTATACCATGGATGGCGAACTCGTCCACGAAATCGAATTCCCGACTTTCGGTGCTGTCGGTTTCAGCACACGCTACGACGATCCTGAGGTGTTCTATACTTTCACTTCTTTCGCTTTCCCGACCACGATTTACAGCTACGACATCGAGAGCAACACATCGACCGTTTTCCGCGCTCCAGCAGTCGATTTCGTGCCTGAAGACTTCACCACCGAACAAGTTTTTGTCGAATCGAAAGACGGCACGAAAGTCCCTATGTTCCTGACTTACAAGAAAGGTCTTGTGAAAGATGGCACCAACCCTACCCTGCTCTATGGTTACGGCGGTTTCAATATCACACTGAATCCTGGTTTCTCAACCTCTCGCCTTCCATTCATTGAAAACGGCGGCATCTATGCACAGATGAATCTGCGTGGCGGAAACGAATACGGCGAAGAATGGCATTTGGCTGGCACGAAACTCCAGAAACAGAATGTTTTCGACGACTGCATTGCCTGCGCTGAATACCTGATTGAAAATAATTATACTTCTGCTGATTATCTCGCACTGAACGGCGGTTCAAACGGCGGTCTTTTGGTTGGTGCTGTCGTCAATCAGCGCCCTGATTTGTTCCGTGTTGCCGTTCCTCAAGTCGGCGTGATGGACATGCTGCGTTACCATCTGTTTACCATCGGTTGGAACTGGGCCAGCGATTACGGCACCAGCGAAGACGATGAAGCAATGTTCAAAGCACTGTATGCTTATTCACCATTGCACACTATCAAGAGTGGCGAAGATGTTCATTATCCGGCAATTATGGTCACGACTGCCGACCACGACGACCGCGTTGTTCCGGCACATTCCTTCAAATATGCCGCTACGCTTCAGGCTGCCCAAACTGGCAATGAACCTAAGATTATCCGTATCGATTCGAAAGCCGGTCACGGTGGTGGCAAACCGATTTCAAAGGTTTTGGAAGAACAGGCCGACATCTATTCATTCATCCTTTACAATATGGGATTGGAATATAAGCCAGCAGAATGAATTTTCCGCAGAAATTATTAATATTCAGCGTCTTGCTGTTTGTAACGGCAGCAAACGCTCAAAACAGCAATCCAGCCTGTGCCTTGAAAAAGGCGCAGGCTGAAATGCTTTCTAGTCTTAAAAACGTTGACAACGGACTACTCTACGAACTTGATTATCAATATGATTACGATTTAGACCGCTTGATTGAAAACGATGTCACTTCCGTTTCGACATTTGTCAAGTATGCGGTCACAAAAATGATGAATCCTTTCAAGGCCGTCTTTCACATCAAAAGTCTTTTGCCAGCCTGCAGTGCATTTCAAGCCGTTACTCCCGATGGCGATATCATTTATGCCCGTAACTTCGATTTCACTTTTTCCGAACCATCGGCTTCGGTTTTGGTGAAGACGCAACCCGAAAGTGGCTATGCCTCCATTTCCATGGCACCTTTTTCATTGGTTGGTAAAAAGCAAGGCGATTTGGATGACGGAAAATCAGACAATTCCCTGCTCATCGTTGCACCTTATCTTATGATGGACGGCATGAACGAAAAAGGGTTGGCCGTCAGCGTGTTGTATCTCGATGGCGAAGGAACAGAACAATACGACCCTGATAAACACGACATTATGACGCTTTCCGCCATGCGCATCATGTTGGATAAAGCCGCCGACACCGATGAAGCCATTGCCTTGATGAAGCAATACAATATGTTTGCCGACAAAACGAAAAGCGAGATTCCACACAGTTACCATTTCCTGATTTCCGATGCAAAAGGGCATTCCGTAGTGTTGGAATACATTCATAATGAAGATGATAAGTCATGGACAATGAGTCCTATTGAAGCAAAATATGTCACAAACGCTTATCTCAATGAAGGCTGGCAGCACATCGGCCATGGATACGACCGCTATGAAAAAGTAAAGGATGCTTATGAAGCAAAAAACGGTGTTTTTACCGAAGAGGAAGCCATGCAACTGCTGAAAAATGTGTCGCAAACCGCAACGGCAGAAAAGACCAGCAACACACAATGGTCAGCGGTTTACAACCTCACTAAGAAAACCGCAAGAATCTGCATGGCACGTGATTATGACAAGGTTTTAAAGTTTGAATTGGTGAAATGAGCATTATGTTTTGTGTTCCAATCACATTTGATTATAACGATGCCGAAGCAAGTTCACGATACTCATAACTCACCTTTTCGCCACAAGTCAAAATCATATAACTAGGAGCCAAATCATCCTCATTCAGATTATCCGTCATAACATAAGTTATTCCATTGAACTGACGCTGTTCAAGCAGGTGGAAATGTCCCATGACAACTAACGAAACATTGTTCTGACTCATCAAATCCATAAAGGCATACTGCTCATCCAAAGGAAGATTAGCGCAAGGAGTCGTCGTGTAATTATAACTCGTACGGAACAGCCAGCAGTGGCTGATAACCACACAATTACGGTATTCATCGCGATGCGACAGCTTTTCCTCCAGCCAATCCATCTGGCGTTTGCCATGCGTTCCGTTGCCCGAATCGAGGAAAATGAACAGATCCTTGAAGCCGCCGACGGTCTTCACGGTAACGGTGTAGGTAGATGTATGGTAATGCTCTTTGTACCATTTGGCGCAATCGAAATAAGTGTCGTGATTGCCCATTGTTGGAAAACACGGGTCGTTTTTCTCCTGTGTTTCAGCATTATACTGCATGGCAGCATCTACCATTTTATAAGGTGTCTCCCCTTTTTCGTTGGCCAAATCGCCGATAAGCATTGAAAAAACGGCTTGCGGGTCATTGCGTTCGGCGGTAATGAAATGATAGATGCGGTCGTTTTCGCCTTGCGGAATAATGCTGTCAGAAGCGCAATAATGCGGGTCAGACGAAGAATACACGAGATATGTATCAGGAGCATTTTCAATGACAGGTTCGCCATTTAGCTGATTGTAATCAAGCCAATCGTTCACGCGTTCTTCCGTATCGCTGCGATTGACGACCATACCAGGAATGTCCAAATGGTTGCAAGCAGCCGTCATCAACAAAGCAGATGCAGCAGCAAGAAGGTACAAGTTTCTCTTTTTCATAGTGCTCAGTTTTTAGGTTTCCAAATAATGCCAATGTGTGCGGCAGCACCATTCGGTTGTGCCGAAAGATTCAACGAACTGCATGGATGTATGCAGACTTCACCAGCGAGGCGCAAACCATCGCACAGCTCGTAATAACCTGTAATACAGTAAATGAAAATAGACACGCGCTCGATTATGAAGTCATCAAAATTGGAGAACCGAGCTCCAAGGTTCCATGGATGCGTTTGGTCAAAGATATTGCCTTCGATGTTAAAAGCCACATTCAACGGTTCGAAAACCGTGCCCATGCCGCCATCTAAGCGAAGCGGAATCTCGGCAATATAACGGTTGAAAAGACCTAATTGGAAATTGAAATGGCGGTTGCGCCAGCCAAGGTCTAACAAAGCGTTGAATTCCTGCATATTGTAGTTCGGATACAAACGATAAAGGTAACGGTTCTCCAAATAGAGCGTCCCGCTTTTTGCCTGAAGCAAATCGTTTTGCCAAAACACATTGATGGCGAACGGATTGCCAAATGTCTCTTGCAGACCTAAACCCATTTTGAAGGTTTTGTTAAATTGATAGTCGCCTTTGGCGGCTAACGAGAATCCGTTTCCTCGTGTTCGGGTATAATCGTACTCGCCATATGCCTCCAAAGTCCATTGTGCTTGTACGTAACAAACTGAAAACAAAAAACTTAGGACAAAAATAAATCTTTTCATAAAGTGTTGTTTGTGTGAATAACTATTTCCGTGCAAAAATAGTAAAATAAGCTACTAATCAAAGTGAATCCAAAAATGTTGCAGTGAAATTTCAAACAAAATACGAAAAAAGATGTTTTTGGCTTATTTTTGCAAGACAAACCACAAAAAAAAATGAGAAAATTTAATCTGATAATTTTAGCTTTGTTTTTGCTTGCATCATGCACAAACACATCAAACGAATTGGACGAAACCATTGAAAACGAAACGGATACACAAAACGAGCTTGTCGAATGGCGCAATTCGCATTTCGGAATGTTCGTGCATTTCGGCATTTATTCTGAATTGGGCGGCGTTTGGCAGGGCAAGCAGATTCCATTTTATGCCGAACAAATCATGAACCATGCAAGGATTCCGATTGCTGATTATGAGGAAGTTGCACGTCAATTCAATCCGACAGAATGGAATGCCGACACGATTGTGAAACTGGCTAAAGACGCAGGCATGAAATACATCGTGTTCACGACGAAACATCACGATGGTTTCTGTATGTTCAAAACGCAAACCACTGATTACAACATAGTTGACTTCACGCCATTTGGCAGAGATGTCTTAGCAGAATTGGCCGAAGCCTGCAAGAAATACGACATGAAACTCGGTTTGTATTATTCCCTCCCCGACTGGCATTTCCCAAATGGCATCGCCCGAATGGAACCTGACACTGCAACCGACTGCACCGAATTTGTCAATCAGGTTTACTCGCCATTGGAAATCATCACGCCCGAATTGGAAGATTATATCGTGAACCAACTTACTGAATTACTGACAAATTACGGCGAAATCGAAACCCTTTGGTTCGATATGGGTGTGCCGACCGCCGAACAAAGCCAACGTTTCCGCGAAACGGTGAAATCACTTCAGCCTCAATGCCTTATCAGCGGACGCATCATGAACAATTGCGGCGATTACCTCACCTTACCCGACAACGGCGATGTGGTCGGTTACACTGATGTCTTTTGGGACAACCCAGCATCACTTTATGGTTCGTGGGGCTACAAATCGTGGATAACGCGTCCAGACATTGAACAACAAACTGAAAGACAATTGGATAGATTATTCAGCACAGTCAGTCATGGCGGCGTTTTCCTGCTCAATATCGGTCCAAAAGGCGATGGCAGCGTCTTGGATTATGAAAAATCGGTTTTGAGAGGCATAGGTTCCTATCTTGCCGTCCACCCTGACACTTTGAACACCATCGTGATCAAGCAACCCGAAGCGGAAATCATTACAGAGAATGCTAATGGCTTCATTCTCAGCAACGAAAACGGTCTAACTCACGCTGCCTTCGATGCAACGACCTACTTGACAACCGAGGCCGATTCATGGAAATCATGGAAAATTGCAGTTTCGGAAACGGCTGATTATGATGTCTTCATCGAATACTTACCCGAAAACGATGCAAAGAAATACGTTTTCCGTTGTGATAATCAGGAATTTACAAGGATTCTTCCTGGTGTCGACCGAATGTATCAGACGGCTTACATCGGCAAAATGCAACTCACAGAAGGCGAGCACGATTTCATTTTGGAACAAGCCGAAAAAAACAATCCTCTCGAGCCAATTGGATTGAAACTCAAGAGGATTGTGTTGCGAAAGATATGATTACGCCCAAATCAGCAAGCCGCCGCAAATGATTAAACCCGTGACAAACAGGTCAATAATGCAGAAACCCATGATGTCTTTGGCATCCAGTTTAGCGATGGCCAAAGCAGGCAAAGCCCAGAATGGTTGAATCAAGTTGGTCCAGGCATCGCCCCATGAGATGGCCATACCCGTCAGACCTGGGTCGACGCCCAAAGTAGCAGCAGCGGTAAACATAATCGGAGCTTGGATTGCCCAGTGACCGCCACCCGAAGGAACGAACATATTCAAAATGGCAGCGCACAGGAAGGTGAACAATGGGTAAGTCTTTGGCGTTGAGATGGCTACGCATCCATTACTGATGACTTCGCCAAGGCAAATGCCCGATGCGCCAACGCCAGTAATAATGCCCATGATACCAGCATAGAACGGGAATTGCAAAATGATACCAGCGGCACCCGATACGGATTTTCCGAAAGCACGCACGTATGCCAATGGCGTTCCATGCAAGACAATACCCAAGAACAGGAACAGCATGATGACGGCTCCTAAATCGAAAGCACCATCTCTAAAGAACAGATGTATAATAAGATAGGCAAATCCAAGTAAAGCAATAATCCAACTCAAGACGCGGCTGTTCTCCATTTTTTCGGCAGGTGTAGTGGCCTTTTCAACCGTTTTCGTATCTTCTTCGTACAGCAAAAACGGTTCAATGCACACGACATTGTCGCCTTTTGGATGCATTAAAGCGTTGACAATCACAATGGCAACGATTACAACAACCACCATGATTAAATTATGCGGGTCAAGAATGGTTTGGGTGATTGGCAAAGGATCGATGAGAGCGCCATTGGTGACTTTTTCCAAATTGCTTTCCTTTGAGGCCAAAGTAAGCGGGATGGAACCGGAAAGGCCAGCGTGCCAAACCACGAAACCGCTGTAAGCCGAAGCAATCAAAAGACGATAGTCGACTCCTTTCAATTTCTTGGCGATTTCCTTGGCAAAAATGACGCCAACGATAAGGCCGAAGCCCCAGTTCAACCAGCAAGCAATGGCAGAAATACCTGTAACCAAGGCAATTGCACCAGCAGGAGTTTTCGGTTTTGCTGCCAATGCGCTGATGCCGCGTTTAATGGCTGGCGCAGCCGCCAAAGCTGAACCGCTGACCAAAACCAATGCCATTTGCATGGCAAAAGTCAGCAAGGACCAAACGCCATTGCCCCAATGTTCAACAACTTCAACTGGTGTCTGATGGCAGACCGGAATGGCAATGACAATTGCGACAAGGGTCAAGATGACCGCAAAAATGAAGGGCTCAGGCAGCCATTTCTGGACTAATTTCACACAAGCCCTAATAATACGCTGAAACATAATGTATTAAATTAAAAAACCGTTTATTCAATCACGAGTTTCTGAGTCTCCACGCAACCGCCCAACATCTTAACCGTATAAATGCCGGCTGGCAACTTGCTCACATCAATTGTGCGTTGACCTTCAACGGTGAAATACATCACTTCCTGACCTTGCATATTGACAATCAGCACACTGACAGCACCTTTTTCATAGTCCGTGTTGATGGTCAACTGATTTTTGGCAGGATTTGGATACAATTTTGCCGTGAATGATGGTTCGGTTTCAATCGGATTCACACTCAAAATCATTTCTTCATCATTACTGTAAGTAATCACTTTGCCGGCCACACGCAAAACAGGATTATCGGGTGCGCTGCAATCGGTGCAGGTAACACCATCGATGCAATCAGGATGGTTTGGATGGCAATAATCGAGATAAGTCGGATCAAACTGATAGAACAATTCTGCGCTGCTATTCGACACATAATCAGTCAAATCGAAATCCCAGACTAAACCGATGGAGCCCGGGCACCAGCCACTGCGGTTATAAGTCCAAGTGCCGTTTTGCGGCGAACACCCTGCCGGATTCGGATTGCAAGTCCTCCAAAGATGTTGGTCGTATTTGTTTTCGCCATTGATTAAAATATGGTGTGTTGCCTCGTAAAATTCAGCTGCATTGCCCGTGTTGTACGTTCCGTTTTGGCCACTGCTCCAGTTGTGTCCCGTGGTCGTGATTTTCAGTTTAGCGGCTTGAGCCTTGTCGCCAAATGCGTAATCCACAACAGGAACCGGCTGCTGGTTGGCATAATCGCCGAAACTGAAAATGCCCGACCAAATTTCCTTAACATCGGCATAAAGATATTCCGGCGAGCCTTTCGTATAAGTGAATGTCAGATTCGGATTGTAACCCGAACCGCTCCAAGTCTCGAAATAAAGTTCAAATTCAACCAAACCTTGAAGCACTGATGTATAGTCAGTTATGTCCAAATCATCTTCGCACTGCTTGCCAAAAGGCGTGATGTAGCGGAACAGTTCCATCCATTCGCCACGGTAATTCCTGACCCTAACGCCGCCGACTCTGTCGTATGCATCGCAGTTGCCATTCACGCAATTGTGATCGTAGTGCGCCATGATATTGTTGAAGACTCCGACATGTGATGGCAGCGCATATTCGCCGCGCATGGTCTGAGCTGATGGCGTGCAAACCAAATCACCATGCAAAGTCGGGATGTCCATCGTATTTTCAATCTGATTTGTCACTTCAAATGAATTGTTAAATACCGTTGTCTTACCACCTGATTGTGTTATGGTTACAGTCATATTGTAAGAGCCGAAAGCACTTGGTGTCCAAACATTATAGAAATAACCGTTTTCAGGATTATCGGGATAATCGGTATGCAACGCAATTTCCTGACCGTCGATGCAGCAAGTCACATCGGTAAACTTCACGACTTCAGGATGTTCGATGTAAGCCGAAACGACAAGCATCACAGGATGAAGCGTTTCCATGTAGACCTTTGTGCCTTCATACGGGCGGCGAATCGTCACTTCCGGTTCATATTGGTCGGGGTCGACGACTTCAAAAGTCTTGAAGACATCGGGAGCTGGCAACCACAAATCATCGCCTGGCTGGTATGCTTTCACCTTTACGATGCCAGTTTCACCTGTCAATGAAAGGATATTATCTTGTAAAGTTGCCGGACCATCAATCAACTCAAAACTGACTGGAAGACCTGAAGTGGAACTTGCGGTAAGTGTGATTGGGTCGTTATAAACCAATTGGTTAGGAATATCATCCATTTCTATCAGTTGCACATTACCTTCGGCTTGTTGACGCACAACAAGATTATCGAATCCGCCATGTGAACCCGAGCAATAGAAGAAAATGCCGTCCCATTTCTGATAGTCATCAATGCCGCCTGAACCTGGATTCAAATGCATGTTTACATTCGTACACGATGCCTGCTGAATCCACTCACCTTGACATCCTGGTTTCACGAAAACGGTAACGGAACCTTGTCCATTGTATGCCGAAAAATCAAACGACATTTTGTAACGGTTGAAAGTGCCGTTATCAGTGTAATCAAACGCAACATACGAACCGTCAGGAAGATACACTCTCGATTTATCGGTACCATCAGCGACACGCGCATAAAGGAAGACACCACCATCGACAGGATTATCAGCCCAAGGCAAAATGTTTCCATCGCCGTCAACATCATAACCAACGCCAAAGAAGGTACCCCAATAACTTGGGTGCATATCGAGTTCAATGTCGATGATGCCGCCATTCTGGAAATTGAAATCGAAATCGGGCGTGGCTTTTCGCGTTGCCATGTGACCAATGCCCGAACCGCCGTGGACATACCAAATGCCAATGGATTCGTCGGGCGTCATCAAGGCGTCCGAAACATAATCGACATCAAAGTCGGGCGAACCCGCCGTGTACATGTGCGAGGTCTGCCAGCCGTGCTGACCGTTCATATTGCTCGTCCCCGTTTCAAAATCATTGAAATCGCAGACATATTCAACTTGTGCCGACATTGTAAACACAAATGTCAAAAGACTTAAAAGTAATGCTAACTTCTTCATATTATGTTATTTATAAGTTTTCTTTTTCATTCTCACGAAACAAGTTCCAAAGGCATTCATTGCTTCTTCGGCTTCGAAGCCAAGCGTTGCATAATAGTCTTTCACTTTCGGATGCGTTGTATCAACGATAAGCGTAAAACAAGAATGTCCTTTTGCAATTCCCTGTTGTTCAATATCTTTCAGGAGCATCTTCCCTATTTCCTTGCCGCGTTCTGACGGAATTATGGCCAATGAATCGATGTAAAATTCACCTGGTTGTGTTTCCATGTCCGAACCATTCAAATCAATGCCATTTCTTTCCTTGATGATTCGGAAAGTCTTTTCGCGCATGGCGGCATAATCCTTACCATCGTAAGCCACCAAACCGCCAACAGGTTTTCCATCATGTTCCGCAATGCGCGTGTTTCGATAGCTGTAAAGCGTGTCTTCCATAGCGCAAATGGATTTGGTGCTTTGCAGTATGGCTTCGATTTCAGGTGTTTGCGCTCCAAAATCAAAACGCCCAATGGCCGACAAGACCACTTTTGCTATAAAAGCAGCATCGTCAATAGTTGCATTGCGAAATATGAGTTCCTTAAAATCAACCATTTCATCGAATCACTTCTTCTCAAAGGATTTCCTGAACCATCTTACGGCTTCGGAATAACTTTGCTCCACGCCAAGCCCCTTCATGTAGCAGGAACCCAAATTGTACGACCTGATTTCGCCGTGTTGTTTGGCAGCTTTTTTCAACCATTTGGCAGCATGTTCGAAATCGTTGCTCTCTTCGTAGCAAATGCCCAAATTGTATTGCGCGTCAGCATCGCCATCGGTGGCAGCCTGTTTGTAACGCGCTATGGATTCGTTTAATTCGTTGATTGTCATATATTTTCCTCCATTTCATCTCTCAAATCAGACAAGACTTTGCCATTATGACTGAAATATTTTGGACCTTGATAGGCATCTGCAGCATTTCGTTTTTCATCGGGCATAAACGTCGCTGCAAAATTTGACAATTTGTAAATTCTTCCTTCAAACTCGATGGTATTGTCCGAAGCGACTTTAACAATTTGTCCTGTAGGAATAAACGTAATCGTCTCTCCCACTTGAATGTCAACCATTGAGAAGCGGAAATTAGGGCGTTGCTTACGATGCTCTAATGGCTTTGCAACATCACCTGTTGCTTCTATTTCTTTTGCTTCAGGACAAATGATTTCAATTTCAGCATCATCCAAAGTTGTAGCAATATCTTTCAAAATATCCAATGCAACGTATGGATTCACATTGAAAAACTCCCTGTTTTGCCTGATACGCAAGTCAGTCAGTCGGTCAATAGTTTTATGTACAAGTTTTTCCACTTCGTTGTATTTTACAGTTTTAAGTGTCGCAAAAATTTCAAAAGGCAAAGGAACCGCCGTGTTGTCAAGCTCTTTTGACCTCACATCAACAGGACGGGAACTTTTTCCGATTTTCACCCAATCTTCCTTAAAACTCGGATTTGTCAAAATATAGACATAACCTTGTGCATCTTCTTTGACCATATCAAAATGATTAATTCTTTATTGTTTCTTTTTTTATTTATGCCCGCCCCAAAGAGACGCGATAATCGCGTCTCTACGGAACGGAACATAAAATTCAATTATTTTTCGACTTCTTTCTTCAGTCTTTCTGTCAACATTGGAACAATCTTGTGCAGGTCGCCAACGATGCCGAGGTCGGCAACGCTGAAGATTGGTGCAAACTTATCCTTGTTGATAGCGATGATGAAGTCAGATTCTTCCATACCTGCAAGGTGCTGGATGGCGCCGCTGATACCGCAAGCCATGTAGAGGTTTGGACGGACAGTCTTACCTGTCTGACCCACCTGACGCTCGTGAGGCATCACGCCGTTATCGACCATGGCACGGCTTGACGAAACCTGTCCGCCAATGACATCGGCCAAAGCCTGCAGTTTGTCGAAACCTTCCTTGTTGTGAACGCCACGGCCACCGGAAACCAAAATCTTGGCTTCTGAAATATCGACTGTTGCCTTTTCTTCCTTAATGGTTTCAATGACTTTCACTTTGAACTTGGAAGCATCGAACTTAGGAGCGAATTCGGTAACAACGCCCTGACGGCCAGCTTCGCGGACGCGCTTCTGCATCACGCCTGGACGCACGGTTGACATTTGTGGACGAGTGTTAGGGCAAAGAATGGTAGCCATCAGGTTGCCGCCGAAAGCAGGACGTGTTGAACGGAACTGCTTTTCGCCAGTTTCTTCAACTGTAGCGATTTCCAGTTTCGTGCAGTCTGCTGTCAGACCAGTCTTCAGACGTGAAGCCAAACGTGGAGCCAAGTCACGGCCAATAGTGGTAGCACCATAAAGGACGATGCCTGGCTTGCGTTCAGTAATCATCTGATAGACAACCTGTGAATACTGTTCAGTAAGATAATCGTTGAGTTCTGGGCAATCAGCAACGAGGACTTCGTCAGCACCCATTTCGATGAGACTCTGAGCCTGTGCCTTGACATTGTAACCAACCAACATGGCGACGACCTTTTCACCGAGTGCATCGGCCAAGTCGCGTGCCTTACCTAAAAGTTCGTAAGCTACGGACTGGATCATTCCGCCGCGCTGTTCTGCGAACACATAAACGTTTTTATAATCTTTGATATCCATGGCTAAACTTTTAGATTATATGTTTCTCTTTCAACTTGTTAACAATAAGTTCAACGGCTTCTTCTTCGCTCACTTCGTGAACTTCGCCTGGAGCCTTCATAGCCTTCGGGAAGGATTGGAACACCTTTGTAGGCGAGCCTTTCAGACCGAGTCTTTCTTCATCGACATCGAGTTTGTCGGCGCCCCACACTTCGACTTCCTTGTCATAGGCTTCAACGATGCCGCTGACAGTCATATAACGAGGTTCGAATGCTGATGCGAGGACGGTGAGGACGCATTTGCCTTCAACTTCAAGGACTTGGATGCTGTCTTCGTTCTCTTTCTTCACGATGAGGTTGTCGCCTTTGCGTTCAGCGTCCATGACGTATGAAACCTGTGGAAGGCCGAGGTGTTCAGCCATTTCAGGACCGACTTGTGCGGTATCACCATCGATAGCCTGACGGCCAGCAATGATGAGGTCGTAGTCCATAGTCTTGATGGCACCAGCCAAAGCGTATGAGGTGGCGAGGGTATCAGCACCGGCGAATTTTCTATCGCTCAGCAAGATAGCTCTGTCAACGCCCATAGCGAAAGCTTCGCGCAAAATCACGTCGGCTTGCGGAGGACCCATTGAAATAACGGTAACGTTAGCGCCGTACTTGTCTTTGAAACGGAGAGCCAGTTCGAGGCCGCCCTTGTCGTCAGGGTTCATGATGCTCGGAACGCCTTCACGGATAAGGGTGTTCTTTACTGGATCGATTTTGATTTCGGTAGTATCCGGAACCTGTTTGATACAAACTATAATATTCATACTCTTCCCTCCTATTATTTAAACAATTGACCAGCGATAACCATTCTCTGGACTTCTGAAGTGCCTTCGTAGATTTCCGTAATCTTGGCGTCGCGCATCATGCGTTCAACCGGATATTCACGGGTGTAGCCGTAACCGCCGTGGAACTGGACAGCCTTTGTGGTGACTTCCATTGCAGTTTCGGCAGCAAACAGCTTAGCCATAGCAGCATCAGCTGAATAAGGCAGTTTCATATCCTTCTTCCAAGCAGCACTGCGGACCAACAGACGGGCAGCCTCGACCTTAGTCTTGAGGTCGGCCATCTGGAACTGCGTGTTCTGGAATTGAGAGATTGACTTACCGAATTGCTTACGTTCCTTAGTGTACTTAACAGTTTCGTCCATAGCACCTTGAGCGATACCCAAAGCCTGTGAAGCGATACCGATACGGCCACCGTCCAAAGTCTTCATGGCAATGCCGAAGCCCTTACCAAGCTGACCGAGAAGGTTTTCCTTCGGAACTTCGCAGTTTTCGAAAATCAATTCGCAAGTGGCTGAACCACGGATACCCATCTTCAGTTCCTTCTTACCGATTGAGAAACCTGGCATACCTTTTTCAACGATGAAAGCGGAAATGCCCTTGTTGCCCTTCGATTTGTCGGTCATTGCCATCACGATGAACACATTTGCGTATGAAGCATTGGTGATGAAAATCTTCGAACCGTTGAGAATCCATTTGTCGCCAGCATCAACAGCCGTTGTCTGCTGCATGGCAGCATCGGTACCGGCATTAGGCTCGGTCAGACCGAAAGCGCCAATCCATTCGCCAGAAGCGAGTTTCGGCAAATATTTCTGTTTCTGTTCTTCGGTGCCGTTTTCCAAGATTGGAGCCATACACAGTGAAGTATGGGCAGAAACGATGACACCTGTTGTTGCGCAAACGCGCGACAGTTCTTCAACTGCCATGATGTACATTTGTACTGTACCGCCTGCACCGCCGTATTCTTTCGGAATCGGAATGCCCATGATGCCCAACTTGCCCATCTTTTCGACGGTTTCCATTGGGAAGCGTTCCTGTTCGTCAACTTCAGCGGCCAAAGGCTTAACTTCATTCTCAGCAAATGAACGGATCATCTGCAAGAAGAGTTGTTCTGTCTTTGAATAACTAAAATCCATTATTTTTTTATTTCAATAAATTAATACTTGTAGAATCCTTCACCAGTTTTACGTCCGAGCAGACCAGCGCGAACCATCTTTCTCAGCAATGGATGAGGACGATACTTAGGATCGCCGAATTCGTTGTAGAGGACTTCCATGATAGCGAGGTTGACATCGTTACCGATAAGGTCGGCCAATGCGAGCGGGCCCATTGGATGGTTGGCACCCAGCATCATGCACTTGTCGATGTCTTCAGCGCTTGCGATACCGTCAGCGAGGATGCCGACAGCTTCGTTAATCATAGGAATCAAAATGCGATTGACCACGAAACCAGGAGCTTCATTGACTTCGACAGGAGTCTTGCCGATTGAAGTCGAGAGGTCGACGATGGTCTTGCACACTTCAGCTGAAGTGAGCTGTCCCTTGATGACTTCAACCAAAGCCATACGGTCGGCTGGGTTGAAGAAGTGCATGCCGATGAACTGAGAAGGACGGCTTGTGCAAGCTGCAATCTCAGTGATTGACAGTGATGAAGAGTTGGTAGCGAAGATGGTTTCAGGTTTGCAGATCTTGTCGAGTTCTGTGAACACATCCTTCTTCAGCTGCATTTCTTCAACAGCAGCCTCAATGACGAGGTCGGCATCAGCGAATGTAGCGTAATCAGTTGTCGTGCTGATGTTTGCCATGATGGCATCCATAGCATCCTGAGCAATCTTGCCCTTTTCGACGAGCTTTGCATAGCCCTTCGAAATGGAAGCCATAGCCTTATCGAGGCTGGCTTGTGTACGGCTCTTCATGACGACGGGCATCTTGGCTGCGAAAGCCTTCACGATACCTTTTGCCATGGTTCCAGTACCAATAACACAAATTTTCATGATTGTTTTGTTATTTAATGATTAAAGATTTATAATTCAATAATTTACTTTGCGTTGAAAACAGGTTTTCTCTTTTCGAGGAATGCTGCCATGCCATCCTTTTGGTCTTGTGTAGCGAAGCACTTTCCGAAATTACGGCTTTCGAGTTCCATGGCATCTTCTACGACGAGGTCATAGCTTTCGTTGATGCACTGTTTGGCATATTTGATAGCCAATGGTGCGTTTTCGGTCATCTTCTGAGCCATTTCAATTGCCTTTGGCATCAATTCCTCAGGTTCGTAAACGGCATTGACCAAACCGATGCGCAATGCTTCATCAGCACGAATGGCTTTGCCCGTGAAAATCATTTCCTTAGCATAGCCTTGACCGACCAATTTGGCGAGACGGTAGGTGCCGGAGAAACCAGGCGTAATGCCTAATCCGACTTCCGGCTGACCGAATTTCGCCTTGTTGGAAGCGATGCGAATGTCGCAAGCCATGGCCAATTCGCAGCCACCACCCAAAGCGAATCCATTGACGGCTGCAATGACAGGAATGTCGAGCGTCTCGATGCGGCGGAAGACCTTGGCACCCAAAGCGCCAAACTTGTAGCCTTCTTCTTCATTGAGGTTGGCCATTTCAGCTATGTCGGCGCCTGCCACGAAAGCCTTTTCGCCGTCACCGGTGATGATGAGCACTCTTGTCGTATCGTCAAGGTTTTCAACGAAATCACCGATTTCACGCAAAATCGTGGAATTGAGAGCATTCAAAGATTTGGGAGCAGACACCTTCATGATGCTGATTCCGTCAATTCTCTCAATCTTCAAAAATTCGTATTCCATGACCCAGTGATTAAATGTCCATTGGTTTCAGGTTAGGAGAAATGATGAGCTTGGCATCAGTAGCAGCCTGAACCTGTTCGACGGTGAATTCCGGATGAATTTCAGTCAAAACAATGCCTTCTGGAGTGATTTGCATGACACCCATTTCAGTGATAATCATATCGACCTGACCAGCAGCTGTCAGAGGCAAGTTACATTCTTTCAGGATTTTAGGAGCACCTTTCTGGGTATGTTCCATGGTGAGGATAACACGGCGAGCACCGACCACGAGGTCCATAGCGCCACCCATGCCAGGAGCCATCTTGCCAGGAATAATCCAATTGGCCAGATTACCCTTTTCGTCCACTTGCAGAGCACCAAGGAAAGACACGTTGACGTGACCGCCACGGATGATGCTGAATGAAGTAGCTGAGTCGAATGAGCTTGCACCTGGATTCAAGGTGATGAAACCGCCACCAGCGTTAATCAGGTTCTTATCTTCCTGACCTTCAGCAGGTGTAGGGCCCATACCCATAGCGCCGTTTTCGGTCTGGAGGACCACTTCAACGCCTTCTGGAAGATAATTAGGAATCATTGTAGGAATGCCAATACCCAGATTGACAACATCGCCGTCATGCAGTTCCTTAGCTGCTCTCTTGGCGATAACCTCTCTCATTTCGTTTTTATCCATAATATGAAATGTTTAATTGTTTATTGTTGATTTGTTTAATTGTTTCTATTATTTCACGCCTCTTTTCACCATTTCCTGAACGATGAATGAAGCCACATCGTCGGCGTATGTGTTCATGCCGAAACCAGCATCGAAACCGAGTTCCTTGGCCAGTTCGTGCGTGACACGGGCACCACCGCAGCAGCAAATCATCTTGTCACGCAGACCTTCGGCTTCCATCAGTTCGATGAAATTGGTCATGTTCTTGATGTGAACATCCTTCTGGGTCACGGTTTGTGAAATGATCAATGCGTCAGCGTGAAGTTCAATGCCCTTGGCAATGAATTCTTCGTTAGGAACCTGAGAACCAAGGTTGTAAGCTTCAATCATTTCGTAGCGTTCCAGTCCGTAGTGACCAGCATAACCCTTCATGTTCATAATGGCGTCGATACCCACAGTGTGAGCATCGGTTCCGGTTGATGCGCCCACAACGACAATCTTACGACCGATGTTTTCCTTGATGAACTTATCGGTTTCGTACATATCCATCGTGTTCGATTCAACTTTCGGAACATAAATGGTTGAGTAATCAACTGTGTGTGTGCAGCTTCCGTAGCAGTTGAAGAAAGTGAAACCAGGAGTCAGTTCCTTGTAATAGACCACGCTCGGATTTTCCAATCCCATTTTCTTCAGCATTTGTTTGGCAGCTTCGACAGCTTCAGCGCCACATGGAACAGGCAGCGTGAAACTCAGTTGCACCTTACCATCGTTCATGGTGTCGCCATAAGGCTTGATTTTCGTTAAGTCTAAGGTTTTGTCGAAATCCTTAGCTTCCATTGAATATAATCCTTCGCTCATATCAGTATTTTTTTATTTTTTTCCTTTCATCAATTCAACAAATGGGTTCAGGTAGTTTTCACCCTTCATAGTGACGCCTTCCAGACCCTTACCACCGTTCTTCGGGCGTTTCACATCGCCAAAGATACCCTTTTCGAGTGCCGTAAACAGACCTTCCTTGTTGATTTCTTCCAACAGTTTGATGGTGTTGTCGACGACTTCTTTAGCGCGGCGGCGGCAGATACCGTCTTCGGCAAACTGCATTTCATCACCGATGCTCTTCATGTTGTTGAAGATATACTTAGCGTTCTCGATTGAAAGGTAGCGGTCGCTCATGAATGGCGTGTGGATGGCTTCGGTAGGCATGCCCAAAAGCTGAATGCCTTGGTGCGTCCAAATGCCAATCATGTTGAACAAAGCATCCTGAATGTGACCACGGAAAATGTTGCCCGTCATGAACTTGGTAGGTGGCATGTATTTCAGCGTTGCCTTCGGGAAGATTTCGCGTGTCATCTGAGCCTGAGCCAGTTCCATGAGGAATCCGTTTTCAAGCATCGGATCCATTTCGAATGCGTGACCTAAGCCCATCTGTTCTTCTTTCAGACCAGCCATCAATGCGAGTTGTTCGTTGATGAGGTCGGAAGCCAAAACGGTGTGAGCAGCTTCAACGGCATCGGCAGTGGTGAGGTAGTTGTCTTCACCTGTATTGATGATAACGCCAGCGAAACCATTGATAATGCGTGACATATACTGGTCAATCAAAGTGCGCTGCATGTTGATGTCGCGGAAAAGAATGCCGTACAAAGCATCGTTCAGCATGACATCGAGGCCTTCGAAAGCACCCATGATGGCGATTTCAGGCATGCAAAGACCTGAGCAGTAGTTGCAAAGGCGGATGTAACGGCCTTGCTCCTCACCCACTTCATCAAGAGCCTTACGCATGATGCGGAAGTTCTCCTGAGTGGCAAAAGTGCCGCCGAAACCTTCGGTGGTAGCACCGTAAGGAACATAGTCGAGCAAGCTCTGACCCGTGGTACGGATTACGGCTATAACATCGGCACCTTGGCGTGCGCCAGCCTGAGCCTGGACAACATCTTCGTAGATATTACCCGTAGCAACGATAATATAAAGGTAAGGCTTCGGGCCTTCGCCTATGGTGTCTAAATAATGTTCGCGGCGGGCACGGCGTGTGCGGATGCGGCTCATGCTTTCGTCAATGACAGGTTGCAGGGCTTCTGCAATCTGCTTCTGGTCTTTTGTCACGACCTTTGTAATGTCGAGTTCGCCAGCAGCAACCTTTTCGGCAATCTGCTGCGGATTCAACTTGGTCTGAATCATGGCATTAGCGATGAAGAACAAGGCACCTTCATTCAGGACACCTTTTTCTTTCAGGTATTCCACCACCACATTTGGCAACGGAACGCCGTTTTCATCAACGCCATCGATACCCATCAGGCGGCACAGCGTGCGCTCGACGGCAACAGTAGTGTACTGTTCAACAAAAGACTGAACATCTTCTGCAATGTTTTTCGCCAGACCTCTGGCATACTCAACTTTCTCAAAATCTAATCCTAATTTGCTCTTTTGCATTGTATTAAGTTTATTTCTTTATGATTTATCTTATAACTTCCAATTTTAAATTCAATTTTTGGCCAACACCTCTCTCGCCTTCTCAATCCACTCACAATCAATGCCAAGACTTTCAGCAATGTTCAAAGCTTCGTGCGGCACTTCGCCTTCCTTCACCTCAACAAGCTGGTAGTTCATCTGTCCGTCAACGAAGCCCTTCACGCGCAAGCGTTTCGAACTTGCCGACTCTATATCATAATGCGTAGTCAAGACGAGGCTCACATTCTTACCCGAAAGCAATTCTATCAAGGCAGTCACCAAGGCTGCGCCTTCCGTCGGGTTGGTGGTGCGGGCTGGTTCGTCGACCATCGCCACAATATTTCTTTCTTTTCGCGATGCCTTAATCACGGCATCGATGTTTTTCATCTCTGCGGCAAACGACGACAGCCCTTTTTCAATCGACTGCTCGTCGCCAATGCAGAAATAAATCTCGTCCCTGACATCAATCTCCGCCTTTTCAGCCGGTATGCCGAAACCGAATTGGAAGAGATATTGGCACAATGTCAAGGTCTTCAAAACCACGGTCTTACCGCCCATATTGGCGCCCGTGATTAAGGTTGGCTGCTGACCGAAACTGATGTCAACAGGCTGATACAGTTTGCCAACCGCTGCAAGCGAGTTCTTCACTTGCGGATGGAACAGACTCCGATACGAAGTCGTTCCCTTTGAAACGCTTGGGAAAACAAGTCCCAATTGTTTCATTTGCAGAGCTTTTGCAAGGTTGATATCAACCTGTGCCAAAACTCGCTGTGCTTGTTCGATTTCCGCCGCAAACGGACGGAGTTTTCTGCTCAATTCAAGACGAATTCCGTCTTCGATTTCATTCGCCTTGAGCAGCAGTTCTTCCTGCATATCAGGACTTTTGCGAATCAGCGCACGCAGTTCCTTCAAGTCCTCAGAGTAGGAATCGTAAATGTAGAATGTCGCAATCTTCAAGCCGTCGGGGTCAAGAATCGAAATCACATTTTGCATATCTGGCAAAGCGATGACCTTATCCAAACCCAATTTTTGCAAACGCTCCGAGATGTCAGCCGTCAGGATGGCGAGATGTTTCACTTCAAAAAGCTCAATGTCGTCCAAAACGGCGGATTCGCCCAAATGCTTGATGGTGGTGCGGACATCTTTCAGGCATTGCAGCTTCGATTGCAACGTATTAATATAAGGTGTATTTTCCGGTTCATGGACAAAGTCAAGGAACGATTTCAAAACTGCATAGCACTCCCCTATCTCCGATGCGTTTTTCATCATCGGCATATCCAAAAGGCTACGGCGTCCGAAACTCGACTGCAAGTCAAGCTGATCGAACATATAGCGCAGTCCGCAAGGTGATTCTATGACGTCTTTCAATTGCATAAATAACTCTTCTTTAAATCGTAAACCGGCAACTGTATGGCTTCCGACAAGGTCTTGCAAAGTATTTGCGAATCAAGCACATAACCGCTTGGCGATGTCGGGTTGACGCATACGGCAATCAGTTTGCTTCTTTGCAGCACATGAAGTTTTCCGCCCGAATGGTAGAATTGCCTCAAAGCCTGCTGCGAAGCAAAAATCTTGGTGAAGTCACGGACAACGAGTTCAACGCCTTTCAATTGCTTGTTCTGCCTGACTTTTTCAAGAAAACTGTCAACCAAAGCACCGGCGACAAACAAAGTCTCGCAATTCTCCATGCCTTCAAAATGGATTTCCTTCGACAACGACGAAACCGTATTCAAATCATGAAGTTGTCCTTCCTTGTCAACCGACCAAAGACCTTTCTCAATGGGCGCAAGCAGCTCAAGATTTCTCTCGTTGGTGACACCTATATTAATAAGGTCAACCACAAAGGCCGTTTTCTGCACCAATGTCTGCATATTTGCCGAATAAGCCGCGCCCGTCGAAAGTATCATCGACTCGCTCACGGCTGGCGATGCGGAACTCAGTCTTGACAAGGCTCCATCAACAATCACAAGGTCGATGTCATGTCTGCGCATCTCTTTCATCCAACGCCGCAGACTTGCTCCCGTTGATGGCCCTGACAATAAAATCTTGCCTCTTGTCAATGCTTTTGCCGTCACGACTCGTCCTAACGATGTGTTTACGTCGCTCACATCAATCAGTTCGGAAACCAGTTTGCGTTGGCGGTAATGCATCTCGGATGTGCCGAAATACATGCCTTCGCGCAGATAGATTTCTGGCTTGGCCGTTTGGGTCACTTGGTCAACGCTCTCTCCGTCAATGCCTATCGAAGTCACGGCAATGCGTTTCTTATCCAAAGGAAGATGCTCAAGAACATATTTCAGGCATTCGGTCTTGCCCGTGTTCTTTTCCAATCCTACGATGGATAAGCTGCTGTAATTCAATATTTCGTTGACGAAGTTCATTCCTGTTTTCAACTATTAGCCTTAGCCATTAGCCGATGATTACACTGGCTAATGGCTAATAGCTAACGGCTAAAGTTATTTGCGTTGTTCGTTTCTTTCATGACGCTTCAAAGCTGAAGGTTCGATGTTCATTCTTTCGCCTTCGAGCAGTGAAATGACGCCATCGACAGCCTTACCGGCTTCAACTTCTGCCTTTGCTCTTGCAGCTTCGCATTCAGCGCAGTGGCAATCGTTGTGATATTCGGCAGGTTCGGTATAAGTCGTGATAACGCCTTCGAAGTTTCTCAAGACAACCTTACCAGGAGCTTGCGAGATGACATACTGAGGCATGACCGGAGTCTTGCCGCCGCCACCAGGAGCATCGACGACAAAGGTCGGGATGCAGAAACCTGAGGTGTGGCCACGGAGGCCTTCAATGATTTCGATACCCTTCGAGACTGGAGTACGGAAGTGTTCCAGACCCATTGAAAGGTCGCACTGATAGATATAGTAAGGACGCACACGCATCTTCACGAGTTCGTGAACGAGATTCATCATGACATGGACGCAGTCGTTGACGCCACGGAGCAACACACTCTGGTTGCCCAACGGAATACCAGCGTTAGCCAGCATTTCGCAAGCGCGCTTTGATTCTGCCGTCACTTCGTTCGGGTGGTTGAAGTGTGTGTTGATCCAAACCGGATGGTATTTCTTCAGCATGTCGCAGAGTTCAGGAGTGATACGCTGTGGGCAAACCACAGGAGTACGGGTGCCTAAACGGACGATTTCGACATGAGGAATCTGACGCAGACGAGAAATGATGTATTCCAGTTTCTTGTCGCTGACCATCAGAGCGTCACCGCCTGACAGCAACACGTCGCGGACACATTCTGTCTTTTCAATGTATTCCAAAGCCTTTTCGATGCGGTCGGCGCCACATTCGTTGTCGGTCTGACCGGCAAAACGGCGGCGTGTGCAGTGACGGCAATACATGGAGCACATATCGGTGATGAGGAACAGCACTCTGTCTGGATAACGGTGTGTCAAACCAGGAACCGGCGAATCTTCATCTTCGTGCAATGGGTCAAGCAAGTCAGCCTTGGCCTGATGGGTTTCGGCTGCTGTAGGGATGCACTGACGGCGAACCGGATCATATGGGTCGTCCTGATTGATAAGGCTCAAATAATAAGGAGTGATGGCCATGCGGAGGGTTGAAAGAGTCTTCTTCACGCCTTCTTCCTCTTCAGGAGTCAGTTTGACGTACTTTTTCAGGTCTTCCAACGTCTCGACACGGTTCTTCACCTGCCATTTCCAGTCGTTCCACTGTTCATCGGTAACTTCCGGAAACAATTGTTTTCTTCTTGATTCTGCCATATTTTTCAGCTTTAAGCTTTAAGCCATAAGCTATAAGCCGTGAGCCGCTTTGCGCTGGCTTATGGCTTATAGCTTACTGCTTCCAGCTAATTATGCATACAATTCTTCAAAAATCTTACGGAGTTCTGGGCTTTCGCGGAGTTCTTGCAGTGTGAATTCAGCGTGGCCTTTGGTGTAGCCGTTACCCATGATCATGTTCACATCGCTGCCAATGCCTTCAGCACCGAGAGAAGCCTTTGTGAACGAGGTAGCCATTGAGAAGAAATAAACGACGCCGTCATCCTTTGTGCAGAGTACAGCGGTCATTTCCTGATCTGGGACATTGACGCAGTTGATGGTGACATCGGCCATCTTGCCATTGGTCAGTCTTTCAACGAGTTCATAAACCTGAACTGGAGTCATGCCGGCAGCGCTTTCAACGATATCGCAGAATCCGAGATCCTTGATGCGTTGTGTTGATTTTGGGCTATTGGCAATACCGATGACCTTACCAGTGACGCCAACGCGTTTCTTGGCTTCGTAGCAGCAGAGCATACCGCTCTTACCGCCAGCGCCGAGGATAACGACAGTCTGACCATACTGGCAGAGTTTTGCAGTCTGAGCTGGAGCACCAGCAACGTCGAGAGCTGACAGAGCGAGCTTTTCAGGCATGTCGGTAGGAATCTTAGCATAGATGCCGCTTTCGAAGAGGATAGCCTTACCCTTAATGTCGACTTGGTCAACATCTGGACGGATAGCGAGGATTTCGTCGATGCGGAGAGGAGTCAGTGACAATGAAACGAGAGTAGCAATACGGTCGCCTTCCTTCAGGTCAATCTTGCCTTTCAGAGCGTCACCAATCTTTTCGACCTTACCGAGAAGCATACCGCCAGAACCGGTACGACGATTGCGGTGCTTACCTTGCAATTCAACATTGAGGAGCATTTCCTTCTTCACTTCTTCCATCACTTGTTCCACGCTTGCGCCAGGACCAGCCTGTTGCTTAGCATAGTTGTGAATGTCGGTGAATGAAGCTGAGTCGATATTCAAGGTCTGGACATCAATTAAAATCTCGTTGTCGTAGATTTCGTCCATGTTGTTGTCGAGTTTGTTAGCTGGCTGTGGGAGAACGCCGACTGGTTCGATTACACGGTGTGTACCGTATTTATTACCATGTTTTTGCATTGATTTAAATGTTTAATTGTTAATTGATTAGTTATTTATTGATTTGTAATTATTTGCGAGGTTTAAGACCGAGGATTTCTCTTGCTTCATCAGAAGTGGCAATCGGACGGCCTAATTCGTTAGCGATGCGGACGACTTTTTCGACCAATTCGCCATTTGACTTGGCGAGGACACCTTTTGAAAGGTAAAGATTGTCTTCGAAGCCAACACGCACATTACCGCCCATGGCGATAGCGGCAGCAGCCATCGGGAAAGCATTGCGGCCAACGCCAGTCACGGTCCATGTTGAACCGGCTGGAATGCCGTTCACTAACCAGCAGAGGTTGGCGACGGTTGCAGGTGTGCAGCCAGGAACACCCAACACGAAGTTGAACTGCATAGGAGCGCCAGGAACCTGACCCTTCTTAGCCATGTTCAGAATGGTATCGAGGTGACCCATCTCGAAGCATTCGTATTCAGGCTTGATGCCGCGTTCGATCATGCGCTGACCGAAAGCACGCATTGTAGGCATGGTGTTGTCGAAGATTTCGTCACCGAAATTGCAGGTACCGCAGTCCAATGTAGCCATTTCAGGCAGCGGATTGGTGTCGGTTGATTGCAGACGTTCGTCTGGAGTCATGCCGACGGCACCACCTGTCGATGGGATAAGGATGACGTTAGGGCAAACCTTCAGGATGGCTTCTTCACATTCCTGGAAACGTTCACGGCTCTGGGTCGGAGTGCCGTCATCGAAACGGACGTGAAGGTGAACGATAGCAGCGCCAGCATCGACAGCCGATTTGGCTTCGCGCACGATTTCCTCAACGGTGTAAGGAACGTTAGAATTCTGTTCCTTGGTAACTTCAGCACCGCAAATGGCGGCGGTTATGATCAGTTTTTCCATATCTTATTTACGCTTGCAAGCTTTAGGGGTTACACATGTACCGATAGCCTTGGCTACGATGATTGGTTCTTCCAGCACGTCAGCAGCTGAAGCTGAGATGTCAGGACGTGTAGCAATGACCTTGCGGGCTACGAATTCCATCTTACGGGAAGTGTTGCCGACCTTGGTGATCCAGCCTTCTGCTTCGATATAATCGCCAGCGTAGACAGGAGCCAGGAAAGTGATGCTTTCGTAACCGGCAAACAGACCTTCGTCACCGTCAATCTGAATCAACAGTTCGGTAGCGACATCGCCAAAGAGGTGCACCATGTGAGCACCGTCAACCAAATTTCCACCATAATGAGCGTCCTTTGCACTCATGCGCAGACGCAAGACTGATCTATATTCTTTTTCTTCCATTGTATGTTTTGTTTTTATGATTATTTTTCAACGTAAATTCCATCAACATAAATGCCGGAAGCGTGAACGCATTCAGGCTTGATTTCGCCAACCTTAACGAGTTTTTCGGCTTCAACGACCACATAGTCAGCAGCAGTAGCCATCAGCGGGTTGAAGTTGTTGGTTGTGCCAACGAACACCATGTTACCGAATTCGTCAACGATGTTAGCGCGAAGGAAAGCGATGTCGGCCTTCAGAGGCTTTTCAAGCAAATAATCCTTGCCGTCAACCTTGACGATTTCCTTACCGTCGGCGATGATGGTGCCAAGACCTGTTGGAGTCAGAACGCCACCGAGACCAGCACCGTAGGCACGGATGCGCTCTGCCAATGTGCCCTGAGGAACGTATTCAACGATAAGAGTACCAGCGTTTTTCTGCTCGGCAGTCTGCTTGTTGGTGCCGGTGTGAGAAACGATGGCTTTCTTAACCTGATGGTTAGCGACGAGCTTGCCGTGAGCCACATTGTCATAAGCGGTATCGTTAGCGATGATGGTCAAATCCTTCACGCCTTTTTCAACGATAGCATCGATGATTTGGGTTGCGCTTCCTACGCCGAGGAAACCGCCGAACATGATAGTCATGCCGTCCTGAACTTTTTCGACGGCCTGTTCTAATGTAATCTGCTTATTCATAATATATTACGATTTGAAATTTGTTAGTACTTATTTTTACATTAAGATTTGCAAATATAGTGATTTTTAGCGATTTCCAAACATTGTATATTATATTTTTAAAAGAGGTGCATAAAACCGCATGGAACAATGAGATATAAAAACAAAAAGAGCCGTCGCGACGGCTCTTCAGATTACAAACTTACTTTGTTTTTAATTGTTTAGGATTTCCATTTTACCCATCAGTCGTGTCTCGACCGATTCGTATGCAGCGGCATATCCGAAGATGAAATTAAGCGCCTTGCTGCTTGGGTTTTGTCTTTTGCTTTCGGTTTGGAAAACTTCGCGGATTCCATCCACCAAAGCATCATTGTAAGTAAGTTCAAGGTTGCGCGTAGAGTTATTTGTCATAGGCATTGTTTAGGTTATACATGCCTTATAAACGCAACTCATCAACGCATATTGTATGAAATTCATTAATTTTTCAAAAAATCAGTAAGCCAACGACATCTGGTTGGTTTCCATCATCTTGCGGAGATTGATCAAGGCATAGCGCATACGGCCCAAAGCGGTGTTGATGCTCACATTGGTGATGTCGGCGATTTCCTTGAAACTCATGTCGTCGTAGATGCGCATACGCAACACTTCGCGTTGTTCAACGGGCAGATACTCAATCATTTTGCGCAGGTCGCTATGGATTTGGTCGTCAATCATGCTCTGTTCCACCGACGGGTCGGAAATCGGCGCATTGTCGAGGAAATTGTAGTCTTCGCTCGACGATTCCACCGTCGGGATGCGGTTTTCCTTGCGGAAATGGTCGATGACCAGATTGTGCGAGATGCGCATGGCAAACTGCACGAATTTTCCCTCGTCCTTATACACGCCCGCCTTAATCGTGCGGATGATTTTCACGAAGGTGTCCTGGAAAACATCATCGGCTAACTGCCTGTCTTTCACAAGCGTCATGATGTAAGAATAAACCTGTGCCTGGTAACGGCTAACCAACAATTCAAAACTTGCGAGATCTCCATTTCTGTAATTCTCGACAAGTTCTCTATCGCTTTTAATAACTTCGGACATACGGCCCCCTATTTTTATGCACTCTGTGCTTGTTTATAAAGGGTAAATATCTGTCGATAGCGTTTCTGTTTAGTTAGTAATGAAATTTGCTGCAAATATAGGGCTTAATTTTCAAATGTCAAGTGATTTTGTGGATTTTTTCAAATATAGCAGCATTTTTTCAGCTTTTATTCATTATACTATGTTCACTATTTAGTTATCCAATTTTTCGTAACTTTGCAGTTTCAAATTTTACGGTTTTGGAAGCAAAAGGAACATCCTATATTGATATTCGGAATGCGAATGTCAACAATTTGAAGAACCTGAGCCTGAAAATCCCTAAGAACCAGTTGGTTGTCATTACAGGACTTTCGGGATCGGGCAAGTCGTCGTTGGCTTTCGACACCTTGTATGCCGAAGGTCAGCGCCGTTATGTGGAGAGTCTGAGTGCCTACGCGCGGCAGTTTATGGGCCGACTGAACAAGCCCGATGTGGAAAGCATCAAAGGCATGTCGCCCGCCATCGCCATCGAGCAAAAGGTCAACACGCACAACCCGCGCTCCACAGTGGGCACAAGCACAGAGATTTACGAATTTCTGAAACTGCTTTTCGCCCGAATTGGCAAGACCTACTCCCCCATTTCCGGCAAACTGGTCAAAAAGCACCAGGTGATGGACGTGGTGAATTTCATCATGGCCTTGGAAAAAGGCACGGTGGTTTACATTGCGGCGCCGCTGCTGCTGCCCGAAAACCGCACGCTTGCCGAACACCTCAACATTCTCATGCAGCAAGGGTTTTACCGGATTCTTGTCAATGGCGAAGTCGTTAAGATTGAGGATTTTATCGACAGCAAGAAGAAAGTCGCACCAAAGAATGTGAAACTGATGATTGATCGCGTGCGCGTCAACGAAAACATTCAGGATGAACTTGGACGGATTTCCGATTCCGTGCAGACCGCCTTCTACGAAGGTAAGGAATGTTGCCAAATCATCTACGAAATTAATGGCGAGCGTAAAACCATCGATTTTTCGTCGCGTTTTGAGGCCGACGGCATCGTTTTTGAGCCGCCGACCACCAATCTCTTTGCTTTCAACAATCCTTTCGGCGCCTGCCCTACCTGTCAGGGTTTCGGCAGCGTAATCGGCATCGATCCCGAACTCGTTTTTCCTAACAAAAGCCTTTCCGTTTACGACAACGCCGTGGCCTGCTGGCGAGGCGAAAAAATGAGCGAATGGAAAGACGCTTTCATCCGCGCAACGAGTCATTTTGATTTCCCGATTCACAAGCCGTATTTTGAACTTAGCGATGCACAAAAGGAATTGCTTTGGACCGGAAACCAATATTTCGAAGGCATCAACGCTTTCTTTGAATACGTTGAATCACAATCATTTAAGATACAATATCGTGTCATGCTTTCGCGCTATCGCGGAAAAACGGTCTGCCCTGAATGTCACGGCACACGACTGAAAAAAGAGGCGCAATATGTGAAAGTCGGCGGCAAGAGCATCACCGATTTGGTGCTGATGCCTTTGGACGAACTGAAACACTTTTTCGACACCCTGAAATTAGACGAAACCGACCTTCAGATTGCCAACCGCCTTTTGATTGAAATCAACAACCGCCTTGATTTTCTGATAGATGTAGGTCTGAGTTACCTGACTTTGAACCGACTTTCAAACTCACTTTCGGGCGGCGAATCGCAGCGCATCAATCTGGCAACTTCGTTAGGCAGCAGTCTTGTCGGTTCCACTTACATTTTAGACGAGCCAAGCATCGGACTTCATTCGCGTGACACTGAGCGACTTATCACCGTATTAAAGCGTTTGCGCGACATTGGCAACACGGTCATTGTCGTCGAACATGACGAGGAAATCATCCGCAACGCCGACCAAATCATCGACATTGGTCCAAAGGCCGGCAATTTTGGCGGAAAATTAGTGTTTCAGGGCGATTTGAAGGATTTGGAGCAATGCCCGGAAAGCCTGACGGCACAATACATGACGGGCAAAATGGAAATCCCGATGCCAAAACACCGCCGCAATTCGAGCAACAGCATCATTATTAAAGGTGCGACGCAACATAATCTGAAAAACATCACGGTGAAATTTCCGCTAAATACGATAACCGTCATTACAGGCGTGAGCGGTTCGGGAAAATCCACTTTGGTGAAAGACATTCTTTATCCCGCCATGAAACGGCAATTGGGCGACAATGTGGAACGCTGCGGCAGTTTCGGCACCTTGGAAGGCAACTTGAATCTCATACAAGCCGTTGAGTTTGTCGACCAGAATCCAATTGGAAAATCATCTCGCTCAAATCCTGTGACTTACCTCAAGGCATTTGATGAAATACGTCAACTATTTGCCGACCAGAAACTGGCCAAATTGAGAGGTGTCAAGCCATCATTTTTCTCGTTCAATGTCCCCGGCGGACGTTGCGACGAATGTGAAGGCGAAGGTGTTACGAAGATTGAAATGCAATTCATGGCAGATGTGTATCTGCCTTGCGAATCGTGCCACGGAGCGCGTTACAAGGAAGAGGTTCTGGAGATAAAATATGACGGAAAAAACATTTCCGACATTCTCGAAATGAGTATAGATGAGGCAATTACGTTCTTTGCCGAGTCGAGCGAAAAGAATACGCCCGTGGTGGGCAGAATCCTCTCGCGACTGAAACCCTTGCAAGAAGTCGGATTGGGCTATCTGAAATTGGGGCAGTCGTCAAGTTCGCTTTCTGGCGGCGAAGCGCAGCGTGTCAAGTTGGCCTATTTCCTTATCAAAGGACAGGTTGAGAAACCTACCTTGTTCATCTTCGACGAACCCACAACTGGCCTTCATTTCCACGATGTCAACAAGCTGTTAGAATCGTTTAACGCGCTCATTCTCAACGGTCATTCCATCATTATCATTGAACACAATCTTGATGTCATCAAGTCGGCAGACTGGGTGATTGATCTTGGTCCTGAAGGTGGAAACAATGGCGGAAACATTGTCTTTGAAGGCACGCCTGAAGATTTAGCAAAATGCAAGAAATCATACACCGGACAAGCCTTGAAAGATAAATTCAAATAGATAAAGAAACTTGTTAAATAACGAGTTGTAACTTTTTGATAATGAACAGAATTTACTTACTTGATAACGAGCATCCTTTCTTTCCTTCGGCGGAAAAAGCAAACAAGGACGGTCTGTTGGCTTTTGGTGGTGATTTGTCAGCAGAAAGACTTGTGGTGGCCTACGCTAATGGCATTTTCCCGTGGTACAATGACGATGAGCCTATACTTTGGTGGTCACTCGACCCACGTCTCGTCATCCGTCCGGGCGAGATGAAGATTTCCAAATCGTTGAAACACACCATAAAATCAGGCAAATTCGAATGTAGAATCGACACCAATTTCCGCAGCGTCATGGAACATTGCGCCAACACCCCACGAGAAGGACAAGATGGCACTTGGATTTTGGATGAAATGATTGAGGCCTACTGCAATTTGCATCAACGCGGTTTGGCACATTCATTTGAGACGTATTGCAATGGTGAACTTGTCGGCGGACTTTACGGCGTTTCAATTGGTAAGATTTTCTGTGGCGAATCGATGTTCCATACGGTTACCGATGCCTCAAAAGTGGCTTTTCATTACCTTCACAAATTCCTTCAACTGAATGGATTTAAGCTGATTGATTGTCAGCAAGAAACAAAACACTTAGTAAGCCTTGGAGCCTACACAATTCCGAGAAGCGAGTACTTGAAAGAACTGGAAGAACTAGTCAGCGAACCGACCTTAGTTGGCAATTGGGGAACTGGCGATGTTGAGGAATTTAACATCAAAATCGCATCACCTGAAAAGCTCAAATTCGTGGTTTACGACATGGATTCTGACACTTATTTTGACGATTGACAAATCGAGCCTCTTTGATGCAACAAATTAGGACGAAAACAATTTTCTTTAAAGGAATTGGGATTTAAAACAGCTTTTGTATGTTTGCCATCAGAAAACAATCTTTAACTTTTTCATTTAATAACGCAATCCCTATGAGACGAATTATCCTTCCAATTATGTTGCTGTTCATAGCATCTGCCACTTTCGCCCAAGACAACTCGGTCGCGACGGTTTCCGCTTACATAATTGACAATCAAAAAAGTGTCGGCATATACGAAGATTCGCTTTGTCCCCTTTTCAGTGTCGTCAAGTTTCCTCAGGCTATTTATGTTGCACACTGTCTGAGCGAATCCGGTTTGTCACTTGATGACAAAGTGACAGTTAGGAAACGTTGTTTGATGAAGGATACATGGTCGCCAATGCTGAATGATTTCAAGTGGCGCCGTAAGTTTTCGTATGCGGAATTGTTGCGCTTGTCGCTTCAGGAGAGCGACAACAACGCCTGCGACCTGCTTTTCGATGCCTTCGGTAGTCCAAAAGAAGTCGAAAAGTATATGGAAAGCCTCGGCTTTGGCGATATCAAAATCGCAAAAACCGAACGACAGATGATGACTGATAGGTCGGTTGCCGCATTAAATGCAGCAAGTCCCAAAGCGATGGCTTATCTGCTTCAGTGGTTCTTTGATCACCGCAACGACGACGCATATCTTGCTTTTGTTTGGCAACTCATGTCGGAATGTAAGACGGGGACCTCTCGCCTGCCCTCCGTTATATCCGATGGCGACAGCATCATTCACAAGACAGGAACTGGATTCAGCACCGAAAAGGGTGTATCAGCCATCAACGATGCGGGAATCATCATGCATCCCGACGGAAGCCATTGTATTGCCGTGGTTTTCGTCCTCAATCATCCCGAAGGGACGGCTGCTGCTGAAAAACTATTGGCAGAAACAGTTCGAAGACTATTCAAAGAGTTTCAATAAAGCATACGTGACTTCGGTTTACCAAACGGTAACCTTTTTCACAATTATTCCGCTTTCGGTCGTGATTTTCACGAAATAAACGCCCTTTGCCAAACCGTCGATCGGCAAATCAAATGATTTTTCAGTAGTTTCATTGCTGAAAACCAGCATTCCGTTTGCATTATAGATTGACAACGACAAAATCTTTTCCGACGACACGACATGCAACACATCGGTGACTGGATTCGGAAAGACATTACAATTAGGCTGGGTCATTTCGTTGACTGAATGTGAATTACGAATCCATATGTCTGCGCCATTATCGGAGGCAATCATCGGATAGTTCGTCGACACGACACGTACGCGATAATGATTACCTTCGGCATTATCGGGCAAGGTCACCACCATGCTGCCGCTTTGGTTAGCCACTACCCTACCTAATTCCGTCGGATTGGAAAAACCGCCCTGTGAATCAGACAATTGCGCTATGATTTGATTTGGCGCGGCATTTAAGTTCTCAGCGGACATGGTTCCCGTCATGGTGAAAGAGACTGTCATGGTTTCGCCTGCTTCATATTGCAATGATGGCAATAGAGCGGTTTGCAAAGACGGATTGTAAATCAACAGGATGTCATCAATGAACATATCGTCATCAGTGCTGCCTTGACCAGGAGTTGCATTTGTCGTAATGGTGAACAACAGATACTTTACGTCGTTGCAAGGCCCATTTTTCTGGAAAGGTACAGAGATTCTGCGCCAAATCATGTCGCCTCCCGCTTGTGCCGTGCGTTGAAACTCCGTCATAGCCGTAGCGACAAGCTTGTCCTCAGGTTCTTCTGTCCCGTTTGCCAGGAACTTGTAGTCGGCATCGCCATGTACAGCAGCGTGAATCTGAGCATTTTGTGATGCTGATGCACTGCGGAAACATACCCAAACTGATATTGAATCGGGACAAACGTTCATGGGCGTGTTGAAGCGTTCGTCGGAGCGCTGCGTGTAGTTGTAGTTGCCGCTTCCTGTGGCCGACATGCTGCCAGCATTCATTCTGCCGTTGGTCAGGTTGCCGTTTGCGGTAACGCCTAATACGGAGTTGGGCCATATTCTGACACTCTTTTGTCCAGCAGAACCGGTCCGGACTTGTGATGATGCTTCAATCTGTTTAGAAAGGAATCCTGAAAATGTGCCGGATGCCGACATGGTAGAATGCCAATGTACAGGTTCATAAGAAGAACTGCTTGATCCGAAATTGGCCCATTCTTCGAATCCGCGGTTGGCAAACTGATCACCGTATTGGGCAAAAGCTTGTGAAAAAGCCAATGATAAAACAAAGAATAAAATGAGTATTTTTTTCATGATTGTTCAATGATTATTATAAAAATTAAAATGTTCAGAATATCGCTTTTTGAATACAAAATTCACTCATCATCCCCATATAAAAAGCACAGAAGGAACAGCTTTCGCCGTTCCTTCTTGTTTTGTTGGTAATAAAAGCATTATGCTTCTTCGGTCAAATCAACGATAGCAGCTTCTGGCGCATTCTTCATGACTGAAGCAATACCATTGTTCATTGTAACTTCGCTAGCATACATCTGGCTTGAGCCGATGACCTGGCCGTTGGTAGCCATAAGGTTGAAGAATGGTTTGCCGTTAGCAGCGACTTTCTTTTCGAAGCGAGCTTCGGTCTGAGCGTTTTTCTTTACTGATTCGACGCCGTTGAGGCATGAAGCCTTGGTTTTGTAACCCTGGCTGGTGAGGATGACTTGGCCATTGGTAGCCTTCAGATTGAATTGGAATTCACCATTCTTTCTGGTTGTGATTTCAAATTTACCCATGATATTTCTGTTTTTCTATTGAGTTTAGGCTGCAAATATATGGTTTTTATCAAAATAACAATCTAATTGCTCGATTTTTTTAATTTTCAAGGATGGTCTCGAGTATTAAAAATTTAGCAAAGTAAGTTACTTCCCTTCCGGCCATCCTTACTCAAAAGACATGACTGAAACACGCCTCGCAGCAATTGTCACAGCGATAGCCCGAGCCAAAGATTAACGGCAGATAGTTATTGCACTTTTTCAAAAATTTCTTCTCTGGAATCATCCAAGTCGAAACGGAGAAGATGGATTTCTGTTGCCGTGGTGCTTCCTGGTACTCCCATTCCGAAAACTTGCTCTGCATTATCGCCATCTCTTGAAATGGAAAATCGTTCTGCCGCATCATAGCGCCAGTTTTTATGATCAAACAAGAAAACATAAGTTCCCTTGCCCTGCAAGTCAACCGCATCCATTCCTTCGGCAAAATGCCACGATACGCTGTTTCCATCCCCATTAAAAACCATGGTGTCGTTTCCACATACAAAAACGCCGTCATGCGGTTCTGGCCAAGGCTGGTCGGCTAGCGGAGGACGGTTATTCCGCAAGCAACTGGCACACGACAGAAAGCTTGTCACGACTGTCAGGACCGCAATTACAAGGCTTATTCTTTTCATACGATGATTTTTTTAAGTTTAAAATAAGTTCAATAATAATTATCAAGCATTACACACGCAAAAATACAAATATTTCAGTTCTATTCTCACCTTACCATTTCATTTGAGGGGAAATAATTTGTCAATTCATATTTTTTTTATTTTTGCGCTGAATAATCAAAAATTAACATCATGGCATTTTGTAGAAATTGCGGTAACGAACAAGCATCTGCCAAAATCTTTCAATGTCATGAAAAAAGACTAGATGCGGGCTTCTGGCCATTATGTGGTTTTGAATCATGCAAGGTTTGAATGACTACAACCCAAGCTTCATCGGCTCAAGGAGATTTGTCTAATCATTGAAAACTCGAATAAGTTATAACCAGCATCAGCCCCGACCTATGCGGCAAATGTGAAATAAACAATCAGACAATAATCAAACGAAAAAACTATGAATTGTAAAAATTGCGGTGCACAAATTCTGGATAGCGACAAATTCTGTTCCGAATGCGGAACGCCAATTTCCGAAGTCACTCCCCCATCGGAAAACACTCAGAATGAACCTATTAGTTCCCAAAAAGGGGAATTTGCCACGAAAAACATCGTTCTTGGCACTGACGGAAAATACCATTGGAGTTACAGATTCCGTCTGCTGAAGAATCCTACCGTCCTTTTCCTTTTATGGAAGATATTCTTCTGGATTTTCGTCGGAATATTCATCATGATCAACCTGTTCGATGTTTTCGGCGGACATTTCATGTTCGACAGATTCTTGGATTTTGGAGGTAAATTTGCGCTCTTCATTTTGGGTTTCGAAGCCTTTGTCGCATTGGGATATTTCATTTACGCCGCCATTATGGGGTTCTCCTATTACGTCATGTTTGAAATGGACGAAAATGGCGTCACCCACACCCAAATGCCAAAACAGTTCAAAAAGGCTCAGGCCATCAGCCTGATTGAGTTCTTTGTAGGACTTTCGGCAAACAATCCAAGCATTGCCGGCGGCGGACTGCTTGCGGCGACAAAGCAGTCAATGCATTCCCAATGGGACAAGGTCAAGAGCATCGAAGTTTTAGCAAAAAGAGGTGTCATTAAGGTTAATTCAACATTGAACTACAACCAAGTCTATGCCGAAGCCGAGGACTTCGATTTTGTCAAAGACTATATCAAAGCTCATGTTTCAAAAAAATGTAAAATCCAAGACAAATGAGTTACTGTGAAAATGTGGCGCCAAGCTGAGCGAAGACGACAATTTCTGCACCGGATGCGGAACATCTGTCGATTATTTTCGTTCACTGCATGCATTGCCATGGAGAAAGAAAAAATATCTCTTACATGATTCGCAGCGTTCTATTCTCACCTGTCATCATCATCGAAGAAGCCTAAAAGCCATAAGATTATTATCCAGCTCATGATTTCAGTATTTTGTGGTTTCTGCAGCAAAAATACAGAATGGATTGTTATTCCGCTTTGGGTTGCAATGTTGTAAGTGAAATTCATATCTTTGCAGCAATTATCAAATCCTGTAACAAACACTTTAATTATCATGAAAAACACAAAGAAATCAAACCCAGTACTTAAAAGCAGCAAGTCCCTTATCATAGCCATCACCGTTGCAGCCTTCCTAGGCTTAAGTTTCCTGACCTCAGCTTGCGAAACGAATGAGAACGGAGGCGGCAAGAAAGACCTAAAGAAATTAGAGAAACTTATAGCCAAAGCCTATCTGAACTTCGACATCCAACAAATGATGAGTCCCGATTTTCTGGCCGCCCAAGAGGCCTCGGTGAAAGGTGAAGAGTTTTGCATCGACTGGGACTTCTTCTACAACACCCAAGAGGATGTCAGTTTTGCAAACAAACCTAAGGTCAGAACTGAAGCCATCGATGACAGCCATGTCAATGCGTTTGTGATTCTCGACTACAAAGACTGGGGCGACCCTGTCATCATGCAACTCATAATGGTGAAAGACGAAAGCACAGGTCAATGGCTCGTTGACGATGTGATACAGGAAGGCAGCGAGACCAGCATCAAGCAAATGATGATTGAATGTGCGAATGAACAATAAAGAAACATTCTTTTTCATTCTAACTGCATCGGTCAATGCTGGCCGATGCAGTTTTTTTATCCATTACCACAACGAGGAATTCTATTTCACACCCAAAAGAGATTGCATAGATTTCAAAATAGATTTCGACTCCCTAGTTACGATATAATTGCAGAGACTTCTTGAAAATAAGAAACCCTAACTGATTAGAAATCAATTAGGGTTGTTATGTTTTCTGTGCCCCGAACAGGAGTCGAACCTGCACACCTCTCGATATACGCACCTGAAACGTACGCGTCTACCAATTCCGCCATCGGGGCTTTGGTTTGGGTGCCCAGGACAAGAGTCGAACTTGCATGCCGTAATCGGCACTACCCCCTCAAAGTAGCGTGTCTACCAATTTCACCACCTGGGCTTTAAATCGGTTGCAAAAGTACAGCTTTTTTCATTCACTGCAAGCATTTTTTCAATTATTTTCAGAAAAAAGTTCATTGTATCGCATAATTTACTATTTTTGAACCGTTTAAAATTTGATATTATGTTTACGGAAAACGATAAAACTCAACTTATTGGAAGAAACATCACCGAAAATCAGGTGGAAAACCAAGTCAACAGACTGAAACAAGGCACTGCTTTCGTGCATCTCGTAGCTCCTGCTACCATAGGAAACGGCATTGTGAAGATGAATGAGACCGAAATCAAGACTTGCATCGAGGCTTTTGAAAGCGACAAGGAATACTATCATTTCACGAAGTTTGTACCTGCTTCGGGTGCAGCCACACGCATGTTCAAGGCTATGTTTTCGTACATCGAGAATCCTTGCGAGCAGACCTTCCCTACCGAGTTTTTCCAAAAGATTCACGATTTCGCGTTTTTCGACGACCTGAATCAAGCCATCATCAATAATTACGGTCTCAACATCGACCAGATGATGGATGCCAAGCGTCATGCCGAAATTGCTGAGACCTTATTATTAGAAAAAGGTCTCTCCTACGGCAAACTGCCCAAAGCCTTGCTGAAATTCCACCATTACGATGGCTTCAACCGCCTTGCCTTGGAAGAACATTTGGTTGAGGCCGCACGTTATGCCCAAAACACGGATGGCACAGCACATTTGCATTTCACGGTATCGCCAGAACACGAAACGTTTTTCCGCGAAACTTTAGATACACTGCAAGCACAATACGAGCAGCAATACGGCGTGAAATACGTCATCAGTCTGTCGAATCAGAAACCTTCGACCGACACTGTCGCCATCGATGCTGAAGGCAACCTGTTCCGCAATGCCGACGGTAGCATCCTGTTCCGTCCAGGCGGCCACGGCGCACTGATTGAAAACCTCAACGACCTCAAGGAAGAAATCGTCTTCATCAAGAATATCGACAACATTGTGCCCGAAAAACAATCCGCAACCACCTACTTATATAAAAAGGTACTGGCCGGTCACCTGCTGAAACTGCAACAGCAGACTTTCGAATACCTCGAAATGTTAGACGAAGGTCTTGTTGAAGATAGCGAACTGGATGAGATGATTCAGTTTGCCAAAAACGAACTGCTGATTGACGTTCCCGATTTCGTCAACGCCTACAACAACATAGAAAAAATCGACTTTCTTTACGACCGTTTCAACCGCCCGATACGCGTGTGCGGCATGGTGAAAAACGAAGGCGAACCAGGCGGAGGTCCTTTCTGGATTAAGAATATGGACGATGAGATTTCGCTGCAAATCGTTGAATCATCGCAGATTAACCACAACGACGAAAAGCAGGAAACCATCTTCAAGTCATCAACGCACTTCAACCCCGTCGACCTGATTTGCGGCTGCTGGAACTACAAGGGCGAAGCCTTCAACCTGACTGAATACGTCGATCCAAGCACCTGCTTCATCTCTAACAAATCGAAAGACGGACGCGAACTGAAAGCCTTGGAACTGCCCGGCTTGTGGAACGGCGCTATGGCCGACTGGATTACTGTCTTTGTCGAAGTGCCGATTGAGACCTTCAATCCGGTCAAGACCGTCAACGATTTACTGAAAGCTGCGCATCAATAATCCTTGCTAGACGTCTCTTTGAACCTAACGATGGCATCAATAATTTCTTCGTTGTCATCAGAAATAGTGAGAATCATATTCTTGAAGAGACCCTTATCGCTCAGCTCCTTCAACAGCTTATAAGCTGGCATGCAATTCGTGTAGTAATCCTTGCCCATGAAAATCATCGGGCTAGCGTAACCCACACTCTCATAGTGGTTTTGCGCCGCATCCTGGAAGATTTCCTGCATCGTTCCGGCACTGCCAGGCGTGTAAATGATACCGCCTTTAGCAATGGTAACGATACCGTCTTCACGCACGCTATTGTCGAAATATTTTGCAATATCCGTGGCAAAAGGAGCCGTCGGTTCGTGACCGTAATACCATGTCGGAATAGCTAAACTCCTATATTCCGTTTGCAGCGGGAAACGCTCCATCACCTCGAATGAGCGGCGCAACCAGCCTTCATCCTGATAAGTCGGCGAAGGCATCAGCATATCAACGGCATCGTTGACTTCAGCCTCACTCCTACCCGCCATCCATGCGCCAAGGTGTGTGGCCTCCATGGCACCTGGACCGCCACCTGTCACCATCAAGCGTCCCATTTCGGTGAGTTTCTTGCTCAAAAATACGATTTGACGATAGCCTGGGTCATCACGGCGTTTAGCATGACCACCCATAATACCGATGACCATCTTTTCATCGTATGTATCAAGCAGATGATGCAGGCAACGCGTGATGAAATGATCGTGCAGAGAACGCGCCAAAGTCTCGCGGACATCCTTGCCACGCTGTTTTCCATAACTGATATAATGACGGTAAACCTTTGTGTCAAAGCAAGTTTCGAAAGTTGATTCATCGTGATAATCATAGCCGGCATAAAGATCCTTACTGGTGTACAACTTGCGCGGATAAGTCGGGAATGGCTTATCCATCTTCGGGATATACAGGCTCAAATCGGAATTCGCTTCCTCCATGACCATTCGGTTCACGATGCCAGCCGCATCAAGATGATATTTATGGAACAAAGCCGATGCCTGCCCCGACTCGCCAAAATGATCGTTCATGCCGATGCGCACCACACGAATCGGGTGATGCTCAGCCAAAAATTCGGCCACAGCACTACCCAAACCACCTGCAATCTGATGTTCCTCAACGGTGAAAATCATTCGGGTCTCAGTTGCCGCCTTCAGCAAGATGTCACCATCCAAAGGCTTGATAGTGTGCATATTGATAACTCTGACGGAAAGGCCCATCGTTTCCAGCATATCGGCGGCTTTCAAGGCTTCCCACACTTCGTGGCCCGTGGCCACAATGGTAATGTGACGACCTTCGCGCACCACCTGCGCCTTGCCGATTTCAAAGTCCTGATTTTCATCGGTGAAATCCGGCACTGCCTCACGGCCAAAACGGATATAAACAGGTCCATCGAGTTCGTTGATGGCTTTTTGCACCGCGATTTTGGTCTGCGTGGCATCGCAAGGCGAAATCACGGTCATGTTGGGCAACACGCGCATCGTGGCGATGTCTTCCAAAGCCTGATGCGTTGCGCCATCGGGACCGACCGAAACACCCGCATGAGCGCCTCCGATGACGACATGCACATTGTTGTAACACACCGAAATACGGATTTGGTCGTTGGCACGATGCGCGGCAAAAACGCCGTATGTGCTGAACACTGGCACCTTGCCACTCAAGGCGAGACCCGCAGCCGTAGCCACGCAATCCTGTTCGGCAATGCCCATCGAGAAGAAACGCTCGGGGAATGTCTCTGCAAAAAGATTCATGCCAACCGATGCAGTGATGTCGGCACCAAGTCCGACGACATTAGGATTGGCCTGAGCCGCTGCCAAAACGCCTTCGCCGAAACCCGTTTTCGTGGCTTTATTTCCCTTATTAATATAGTTCATCAATAAATCCTCCCAATTGTTCTTTTGTCGGCACCTTGCCGTGCCATTTGTTGTTATCTTCGATGGATTTCACGCCTTTGCCCATCACGGTATCGGCAATGATGACCGTCGGCTTGCCTTGCATCTTATCGGCCATATCCAAAGCCATTTTGATTTGGCTCATGTCGTGACCGTCAATTTCAATGGCATTCCAGCCAAAAGCCAACCATTTGTCTTTCAGCGGGTCGATGGCCATGACTTGCTCCGTTCCGCCGTCAATCTGCAAACGGTTTCTGTCGATGATGGCGCAAAGGTTATCCACCTTGTGATGTGCCGCCGCCATCGCCGATTCCCACACGCTTCCCTCCTGCTGCTCGCCATCGCCCATGATGCAGAACACGCGGTTTGGCTTGCCATCCATCCTGGCTGCCAAAGCCATGCCCAAAGCCACGCCCAAACCTTGTCCTAAAGAACCAGAACAAGACTCCAAACCAGGCAGTTGGAACTCATAACTCGGATGCCCCTGCAAACGGCTTCCCATTTTGCGCAAGGTCATCATTTCCGTTTCGGGGAAATAACCCGCAGCCGCCAAAGTCGCATACAAGACCGGTGCCGTATGTCCGATGGAAAGAATCACCTTGTCGCGGCCTTCCCATTTCGGATTGTCGGGTTTGTGATGCAAATGATTGAAATACAATACCGTGAAAATATCCACCAAATCCATTGAACCACCCGTATGACCCGAGCCTGCCTCCGCCAAGGAAGTCAGAATCAGTTCGCGGATGTGTTTCGCCGTGTTTTCAAGATTATTCATATTAATTTGATTAAGTCCTTCACCACATAGAAGATACACACGCAGCCGTAGGCGATTTTAACGAATGTGCCAGCCAAGAAACCGACAAACGAGCCGAAGGCTGAGCGCCAAGCCAAATTGTCGGGCGTGCCGTTGTTTTTCTCGCCAATGTAAGCCCCGATAAACGGGCCTGCCAAAACCGCAATGAATCCGATGGGGAAAAACAGCGTTATCAAAAGGCCTAAAATCAAGCCGATAGTGCTGCCACGCACGCCAGCTTTTGTGCCGCCAAACTTCTTTGTTCCCCAAACCGGAACGACATAATCGAGCGTGAAGACGATGGCTCCGATAACGCCCATAATGACAAGGAAGCGCGTAGAATAATCAATGCCATCGACAAACGACAAAGCCAACAAGCCAAGAAAACTGATTGGTGTACCAGCAATGCCAGGGACCACCGCCCCGACCAAACCCACAAGAACCAACAGAATGGATGCAATGATTAATATGATTGAAAGTCCGTCCATTTCATTACAATTTATTTCGAGCAAAATTACACAATTTTCCATATTCCGTTGGCAATTGCCATTCTTTTTGTAATTTTGTGGAATCAATTGCTAATGAAAAGAAAAAAATCTGATTATCAATTAAAGATTTACACTATGAAAAAATCATTCCTTGCTTTAATTGTTGTATTCTTCACATTCGGAAACATTTACGCACAAAGCTTTGAAGCCGAATGTCCATCGGGACAGACCCTGAAATTCAAAGTCATTGACAGCGAAAATCTTCACGTCAAGGTTGACAGCGAAAACGATGTGGCTGGCGCACTGGTTATACCCGAAACCGTAACACATAACGGACGCAATTACACCGTAACTCAGATTGGTCATAGTGCTTTTTACACACTTTCGCCTTCTTCCTATGGGCCACGGACTGTCACACTTCCCAACACCATCACCGTTATCGGATCAGACGCATTTCACAATTGCCAAAACCTAATGGAAATCAACTTGCCATCTTCTATTGACAGCATAAACTCGTATGCCTTTTATGGATGCAAAAAACTCACTTCAATTACAATTCCATCCTCTGTTAGATTTCTTGGAATGGAAATTTTCAACTCATGCGACCGACTGACAACCGTACACTACAATGCCATAGACTGCAAAGAGGCACTTTGGCCGTTCCGTGGCTGCCATTTCACAGACTTAATCCTTTCCGATTCCGTGACACGCATTCCCGAAATCATCTTTCAATATTCCGACATCACAGGACATTTGGAATTGCCCGAATCTGTGTCCTATATTGGTTATTCCGCTTTTTGCGATTGCGACAACATCACATCGGTAAATATTCCTCATGGTGTTGATACCATTGACTTTTCTTTCAGTTACTGCGATAACCTTGACACGGTTTTTTACAATGCCACCAATGCATTCTCACCAACTTATACTGCTAATGGTGCATTTCTTTCATCAGGAGTAAGAAACGTCATTTTTGGTGAGGATGTTGAAAGTCTTCCTGCCTATATTTTCTGCCAATGTACAAATATGGATTCAATTTCGCTTCCTAATTCATTAAAGCGCATTGATGATTACGCCTTTAGCAGTTGCACCTCATTGACAAAATTTACAATTCCTGAGAATGTGGAATATATCGGGGACTTCGCGTTTTATGGATGTTCCAATATCACCACCATGAATCTCAAGCCCATCACACCTCCTGAAATTTTCCAAAACACCTTTTATGAAGTTCCAACGGCTATTCCGATTACCATTCCCTGCCATTCGGGTTATCCCGGCACACCTTTTTGGAACAACTTTACCAATTTCATTGAAGATTGCAGCGCAGTCGACGAAAACGAAGCCACAGAAAGCGCAATTCTCTACCCAAACCCCGCTACAGCGTCAGTAAACATTGATTTAGAAGATATTATATCCATTGAAGTTTACAACAATGTTGGTCAGAAAGTTCTTCAGTCCGCTCAAACAAAACACATTGACCTGAGCGGGATTCCTGCCGGAACATATTTCATCCGCATTACCACAAAGGAAACAAGCATCGTAGAAGAGTTAATAAAACTATAACTTTTCAAAATTCCCAACTAGAGTTAAACCCATAATGCGGACACCAATATTTGCTTTTATCAAAAAGTCGTCATAAATTTGCTGCATTAAATTACAGACCTATGAAAAAACTTGCACTTTCCCTCTTTGTCGTACTGACGACATTTGCCAATGTCTTTGCACAGAGTTTCGAAGCCGAATGTCCATCAGGGCAGATGCTGAATTTCAAAATCATTGACCCAGAAAACCGTTATGTGGAAATTTCCACCAACACAAACATACATGGTCATCTGATTCTTCCCGAAACCGTTTCCTACCAAAATCAGGACTACACGGTGAAAGAAATTGGAGCCCACGCTTTTGACGAATGCCAAGGCATTACTGGGTCATTGATCATTCCAAACACTATTACTTCCATAAAAGAATTTGCTTTTTATTACACAGGAATTGAAGAACTTACCATTGGAGAATCCGTAGAAATGATTAGCGATTATGCATTTGCATCATGCAGTAATATTTCAAAAGTGTATTTCAATGCAATCAACTGTGAAATCATTTCTTATTGGATTTCGGCACAAGCAGGCGCCGAGCTTCACATAGGCCCTAATGTTCAACGAATTAACGACCAAACATTTAGTAATTGCTATTGGTTTCAAGGTCAAATTGACCTTCCTGAATCGCTCACCTACATTGGAGATTATGCTTTCTACGATTGTTACGGCTTTACCGGTTCCCTTAGCATTGGAGACAATGTGACCTATATCGGAGAAGGAGCCTTTTTCCAATGTTACGGTCTTTCCGGTTCATTGACCATAGGAAACGGGGTGACCACAATCGGAGACTTGGCATTTGCTGATTGTTTCTATCTTTCAGGCCCATTAACCATCGGAAACAGTGTAACCCATATTGGTTCGTATGCCTTCTCAAATTGTTCTGAATTAACCGGTCCATTAACAATAGGAAACAGTGTTACCTCCATTGATGACTATGCCTTCTCCGACTGCTTAAGTCTATCTGGTCTTTTAACTCTCAGCGATAATCTTGTTACAATTGGAGAATCGGCATTTTACGACTGTAGAAATTTAACTGGCTCATTGGATTTCGGAGACCATGTTACGGTCATCGGTGCAAATGCTTTCAGCAGTTGCCAAGGCTTGACCGGAATCATTGAACTTCCAAATTCCCTCACCAGCATAGGAAATAATGCTTTTTCAGACTGTTCAATATCAGGAACCTTAAACATACCTACCAGCGTCACATCAATTGGAACCAACCCGATTGCAGGCTGCAACAACATCAACGCAATCATCGTTGAGGACGGCAATCCGAATTATTACTCCGAAGGGAACACGCTCATTGAAAAAGGCAGTAAAAAGCTTATCAGCGGCATAAAGAACAGTCAGGTTCCTGATGATGTCAAAACCATTGGAGACATAGCATTTTACGCTTGCACAGGACTATCTGAAGTCACTTTCGGCAGCCAACTGACCGAAATTGAAAGAAACGCATTTTATAACTGCACCCATTTGACTACCATTCATTCCAACGCCGTCGTACCTCCACTTTCCGACCAGCAAGCATTTTATAATGTACCGACCTATTTGACGATGACCGTCCCATGCGGTTCTTTCGATGCCTACTGGAACGACAATACATGGAGCATGTTCAACAACATCATCGAGCAAGGCAACTTTGAAATCAAAGTCATTTCAAGCAACCTCACCTACGGCAATGCCGAACTCATCCAAGCTCCATCGTGCGATAATGGAGGCCAGACCATTGTGAGTGCCACAGCCCAGCCCCGCTACAAATTCGATTCATGGACGGTTGACGGCGTAGTCGTGTCGCGCGAAAGCACCTACACCTTCACCGCTTCAGAAGACCTCATTCTGGTAGCCAGCTTCCTCCCTGAAACTAGTATCGATGAGAATGATTTGGTTGGAATAGAAATCTATCCCAACCCCGTCAAGGACCAGCTTCATATATCAGCAAAAGATTTGTGCCGCATAGAGATTCTCAACGGCACAGGTCAGATTCTGGCATCCATTGCCTGCAATGCCGACGAAACCGCAATCGACATGAGCCATTACACATCGGGACTATATCTTATCCGGATCATTGGTAAAGACTCGGTCTGCAAACAAATTATCAAAATGTAACATCATTTATCATGAAATCATTGAAATCCAATCACATAAAAACACTCATCCTATCCATCGTCTGTCTCGCATCGACAAATGTTTTTGCTTACGATTTCATTCATCCCGTTGGCGGTCGCGCGGCGGCCATGGGCAATTCGTGTGTGGCATCGCAAGGCATCTGGGCCATGCAAAACAACCCTGCGGGACTGGCCGAACTGCAAAAGATGAGCCTCGGCCTCTATTACCAAAACCAATGGATGCTGCCCGAAACGGCTGACAAAAGCGCGGCTTTTGCCGTGCCGCTTAACATGGGCACAATCGGTGTGAGTTTCAACCAATATGGCTCAAGCAATTTCAATGAAAACAAAATCGGTTTGGCCTACGCCCGAAGTTTTGGCCGTTATCTTCAAATCGGGTTGCAATTGGACTACTGCCTGCTGAAAATCGCTGAAGAATACGGCAACAAAAGTGCTTTAACCTTTGAATTAGGTATTCAATCAAAAGTCACTGATAAACTGATACTTGGAACATACATTTTCAATCCGGCAAGATTCACTTTGAAGCAAACCATCAATCAGGAACCACTGCCTATCGTTTTCCGTTTTGGTGCCAGTTACAAATTCACAAAAGATTTCATCGCTCAACTCGAAGTTGAGAAGAACACTGATTTTGAAGGTTTCGCTTTTCGTGGAGGACTTGAATATGAAGCCGTTAAGGATTTCTATATTCGCGCTGGAGCGCAAATCGGCACCGACCGTTTCCAACAGCAAGGTCTGTTGACTTTTGGCCTTGGCTATCAGATCAAGTTTATGGAAATCAATGTTGGCGCACAAATGCACCAAGTGTTAGGTTCTACCGTCAATATTGGAATGATATTTAACATCGGCAAATAATGAAGAAACTGATTGTCATCATATTATTTGCTTTTATCTCAAGTGTCGCTTCGGCTCAGATTGCCGTTGATTCCTTGTCGTCAGATGCCTTGAATCAGCTGCTTATCGAGCAAGTTGAACGTCTGGCTGAGGAAACCGAAGATGAAATCGATTACGAAGAACTGCTTGACAACTACATTTTTTACAGCGAAAATCCCATCAACATCAATAGTGACGACATTGTCAACCTGCTGGAATTGCGCCTCATCAACGTGTTTCAGTACGAAGCCCTGAAAAACTACCGCAAATTCTACGGTGACTTCCTTTTCCTCGACGAATTGGAAATGGTGGAAGGCTTTGACGAACAGACGGTTAGCATTATCAAATCCATCGTTTACGCAGGTGCCGACAATTCGAAAGACAAAGTGACTTTGCAGAAAATGGCGAAATACGGCAAGCATCAGATTGTGGCGCGTTACGAGCAAGTGCTTGAAGACCAGCAAGGTTATGAAAAAGTAGATGATGCGGAAATGCTTGAACACCAAGGACAACATTTCTTGGGCAATCCGCAGAAATACCAAGTCAAGTATACCTATAATTACAGGAATAAAATCCGTTTTGGCTTCGCCGCCGAAAAAGACCCGGGCGAGATGTTCTTCACCGACAAAATCAGCGATACCATCAAGATGGTTTTGGGCGACAAATATCACAAGGGCTTTGACATTTACGGTTTTCACGTTTATGCCAACGACTTAGGCATTGTTAAAGATGCGGCTTTGGGCGATTATCAACTCTCTTTTGGTCAAGGACTTACGCTTTGGTCAGGCATGAGTTTCGGCAAGACAGTCGACGGCAGTTCGGTGATGAAACAAGGTCGCGGCCTGAAGCCAAAGACCTCCTCTACCGAATTCGGCTATTTCCGTGGCGCTGCTGTTACCTTGCATCACAAAGACTTTTACGGCACGTTCTTCTACTCCAACCGTAAAATCGACGCCAACATCAGTGTTGCCGACTCGTTGAACGAAGCCGAGATGGTCAGCAGTCTGCAAGAGACAGGCTATCACCGCACTATAGGAGAATTATTGGACAGAAACGCCATCCGTCAGCAAGTCTTTGGCGGCCACATTGCCTATGCCAACAGCCATCTGGAAATCGGTTACACCCTCCATCACACACGCCTCAACGCAGAACTGCTTTTACAGCCGAGCCATTACAACCAGTTCTATTTTCAAGGCAAACAGCTTACCAATCAAGGCATCGACATCAAATATGTGAAAAACAAATTCGCTTTATTCGGCGAAGCCGCCATGAGCGACAACAAAGCCTTTGCCGGACTGGTCGGCGTGACGGCGCGGCCTACCGGCTACATCAATTTCACGCTGTTTTACCGCAATTACGACAAAAAATATCAGAATCTTTTCTCCAACGCCTACGCTGAAAGCAGTCGCGGACAAGGCGAAGAAGGCATCTATTTCGGTATGCAGGCTGCCCTTGCTCCTTATTGGAACTTGTTGGTTTACACCGACTTCTTCCGTATGACATGGCTCACAAGTCAGGTCTACACGCCAAGTTGGGGACATGATTATTATGCCAAACTCTCGCACCAAGTCAACCGCAGGGCAAGCTGGAATCTGGTCTTGCGTTCAAAGACGAAGATGAAAAACTCCACCGATGCCTTTGTATTTTCGCATTACCCGATTTTCTACACAAAAAACTCGGTGCGTTTCAACATCAATTACAAGATTGGCGAAAATTGGTCATTGGGCAATCGTGCTAATTATGAGCACTATTACAACGACGACCAGACCAACAGCAATGGGTTTTTCATCTGCCAGGATGTGGCCTACAAGCCCGTTGGCAAGCCCTATTCGTTCTCGTTCCGTTATGCCGTTTTCGACACTGACGATTATAACAGCCGCATTTATGCCTACGAAAGCGATGTGTTATATTCGTTTTCGGTGCCATCGCTTTTCGACAAAGGCATGAGAATCTATCTGTTAGGTCACGTTAAGTTATTCAATTCGCTCAGCCTTTACGCCCGCATCGGCCGCACCATCTATTCCGACAAGGACGAAATCAGCAGCGGTCCGACACTCATCAAAAGCAATCACAAGACCGATTTGAAAGTTGAAGCAATTTGGAAGTTTTAAACCACACAAAACTCTCAAAACTCTTTTTTCTTTTCCTTTTATTCCGTTGGCAACCGCCAACTTAGTACGCAGCTGGCAACCGCTGCTGCTTTATCAAGCAAACGAAGTTTGACCATGGAAATGAGCAGTTGCGAATTTCCACAAAAACAAAGTTTTGAAAATGTTTTGCAAGTTTTGTGAAATAAACTCTAAGAAAAACATTACTTTTGCAAAGCAAATTGAAAAATACGAACAATGAAAATCATCCTTGCCACCGATTTCAGCGAAGCCAACAAAACGCTAACGGAGTATGCCATTGATTTACTGAAAGATAAAGAAGGTACCTTGCTCCTTTTCCACGCTTACGAAGGTGAAGACGACTTTGCGGAAGCCGAAGCGAAAATGAGTTCGACGGTGAATCTTTTGGGCGAATTCGGCAACATTGATGTGAAATCCGTTTTGGTTCAGGGCGACCCTGAGACCTGCCTGCTGAAACTCATCAATGATGAGCAGGCCGACCTCGTCCTGATGAGCACCCGCGGCCGTGGCAACAAGCGTTTTTTGGAAGGCAGCCTCTCCAAAAAGATCATGAGTTCCTCGCCTATCCCGCTGTTATCCATTCACGAAGACTACCAATACCGCGAAAGCAGCGAGATACTTTTCGTCACCAATTTCAACAAAAGCGACTTCAACACCATCAGTAAACTCTATGAATTGCTGAAGCCTTTCAATCCGCACATGCATGTCGTTCACTGCATCATCGACGGTTCGCTCACCAAGGCTTCAAGACTGCTGTTTGAACTGGAAGCCACGCTTAAATATCTGGATTTCAGTGAAAACATAAAATACAAACTCATCTATTCCACCAATCCGAAAGTCGCCTTGAAGACCTATTGCGACGAGAACGGCATTTCCTTAGTCGCCTTCACGCCACGCCAAAAGCATTTCGGCGACCTGTTTTTCAAGGACCGTGTCACGAAAGATGATTTTTATGACTTGCATCTGCCGCTACTGACGTTTAAAAAATAATTCGTATTTTTACGAACAATAAGAAAAAAGTATTATTTTTGCCGCGTAATTTAAACAAATGAATTCTGATTATACTGACAAACAAAAGAAATTGGCGCGTTATGCAAAAGCCTTGGGCAACCCTACCCGAGTTGCAATAATAGAGTTTTTGCTTCAGCAGGAAACATGTTTCTTCGGTGACATTCACGAACAATTGCCCATCGCAAAAGCTACGGCATCACAGCATTTGTCAGAATTAAAGGACGCAGGATTAATTCAAGGTGAAATCATTCCCCCTAAAGTAAAATATTGCATCAATATGGAGAATTGGCTGGAAGCCAAAGCCTTATTCGGTGAGTTTTTTAGCCATTGCGTGTGCAAAAGCAGCAAATGCTGCGACTAATTTTTTTGAAAATAATGTTCGTAGTTTTACGAAATACAAACAATAATATTAATTCAAATAAAAATCAACTATGGAAATTAAAATCTTAGGAACGGGCTGCTCTAACTGCAAGACCTTGTTCGCCAATGTGCAGCAGGCTGCTGCCGAACTCAAGCTCAATGCCACCATTACAAAGGAAGAAAACATGGTGAAAATCATGGCTTACAATGTGATGCAACTTCCCGCTTTGGTCATCGATGAAATAGTCGTGGCGAAAGGAAAACTTTCCTTTGACGAAGTGAAAAAACTTCTTCAGAATTATTCTATTTAATGTTTAATCAATAAAACACAAAAAAACAATGAAAATCAAATTGTTATCAAGCTTATGCTTATTTATTTTATTGACCGGCTGCGGCAATACGACTAACCAGAAAGAGAAAAACAATTCATCAAACGATACGCTTCATGTCTATTGCTTCTATGGAAAACAACGTTGCCCAACCTGTATTGCCATCGAAAAATTCACGCAGGAACTCATTGAACAACAGTATGCTACTGACATCAAAACAGGAAGAATCAAATTTCAATCTGTCAGCATTGATGAGAACGAGGCTTTAGCCGACAAATACGAAGTCGCTTGGTCATCGCTCATTCTCGACAAGAATGGCACCATCAACAATCTGACCGATATGGGGTTCAAATATGCTCGCAACAATCCCAATGAATTCAAGGCACGATTGGAAGCCGAAATTGACAAATTATTACAATAATGGAAACCCTGCAACAACTTTTGGACAGCAGCACAACACCGATCATTACGGCATTTTTTTTGGGACTGCTGACGGCAATCAGTCCCTGTCCTTTAGCAACCAACATCGCTGCTGTTGGTTTCATCAGCAAGAACATCAGCAGCAAATGGGGTGTATTGCGTAAAGGATTGCTCTACACTTTAGGAAGGATATTGGGCTACAGCATTTTAGGTTTTGTGCTCATCCTCATTTTGAAACAAGGCGCCGGCATCTTCAAGGTGCAGAAATTCTTTGCGCGGTATGGCGAATTGTTTATTGGCCCTATCTTGCTGATTATCGGTTTATTCATGTTATTTGGAAACCGTTTGAACCTGCCAAAATTCGGTTTTCAATCCGATGGCGAAGATCTTGCGGAAAAAGGCGGTTGGGGTGCCTTGCTGTTAGGCATTCTGTTCGCCTTGGCGTTCTGCCCTACAAGTTGCGTGCTTTATTTCGGCGGCCTCATTCCACTATCTGTTGCATCATCAGGCGGTTATTTTCTTCCTGTTGCCTTCGCTTTTGCAACCGCCCTACCCGTTCTTGCCGTTGCTTTCATCATCGCATTCAGCGTTGAAAGCATCGGAAAATTCTATGGGAAAATGCAAACACTGCAAAAATGGATGAACTGGATTGTCGGCGGGCTTTTCATCATCGTTGGTATTTATTATTGCATTATCATTTTTTTGTAAAATTTAAAATCAATTCATTATGATTCAAAAATTCGCTGATTGGCTTGTATTTAACCTCATCGGCCTTGATGCAAGCACACGCTTTGCCATCGCCTTAAATTTCTTTGTTTTCGAAACCATCAAGGTGCTGATACTTTTGTTTGTCATCAGCGCAATCATGGGCATCATCAACGCATATTTTCCAATCGACCGACTGAAGAACTATTTGCAGACGCATAAACTCTATGGCTTGCAATATTTGTTGGCCTCTTTTTTTGGAGCTATCACGCCATTTTGCTCATGTTCGTCCATTCCTTTGTTCGTCGGTTTTGTGAAAGGCGGTGTACCACTTGGCGTAACATTTTCATTTCTAATCACTTCACCATTGGTCAATGAAGTGGCTGTTGCCATGTTTTTAGGTGCTTTTGGTCTGAAAACCACCATTATTTATGTAGTGAGCGGCATCATTTTTGGCACCCTTGGCGGCATCATTTTGGGACAATTCAAATTGGAACGCCACCTTAGTCCTTGGGTGTTGCAGATTCAGAAAGACAGCATCGAGCAAACCGGGAAATGGGAAGCCGAACACATCAGTTTCCGGGGAAGGCTGCCAGGAATCATCAAGGAAAGCTGGGGAATCGTAAAAGGTGTTCTGATTTATGTCCTCATTGGCATTGGCATTGGATCGGCCATTCACGGTTTTGTTCCCGAAGGATTCTTCACCAAATATCTCAGTGCGGAACAATGGTGGACGGTTCCGGCAGCCGTCCTAATCGGCATTCCTATGTATAGCAATGCCGCTGGTATCGTTCCTGTCATCGAAGTTTTTGTGCGTAAAGGCGTTGCCATTGGAACAGCCATTGCTTTTATGATGGGCATCGTGGGTCTATCCTTACCAGAAATGACTATGCTGAAAAAAGTGATGAACTGGAAACTTATCGGAATATTCTTTGGCACCATCGCCGTCATGTTTATCTTAAGCGGCTGGTTATTTAATGCTGTGCTGTGAAGTAATCATTTCAAGCATTTTTTCATACCAAATGTCACTCCTGCTGTATTTCTCACAACGGCAGGAGACATTTTTCATACCGTATGACACACTCAATTTGGAATCACAGTTCCTTCATTTCCAAAAAATGAGGTGTTACAGATTTTTCCTATAAAAAGGTTTTTCCAAAGTACTTAAAGTTTTGTAAAATTTTCCTACTTTTGCACCCGATTACACAATAGGGGTGCCTTTCTTGCTTTGGCAAGATGAAAGACAGGCTGAGATCAAACCCTCCGAACCTGATACGGATAATGCCGAGACAGGGAAACGAGTTTCTCAAAATTTCCTCTATTAATTTATTGTTCAACAACTTAAATCAATGAGTCATGTCTAAACGACAGTTATTATTTTTCTTTATTCTGATGCTTTCGACAAGCATCGCGAAAGCACAAACCGAATTGCCAGAAGGCGACACTTTGCCTTACCTCAAGCAACTTTTAGACGAAGTCACGGTCAGCGCAAGCCGCGTTGGTGAGAAAACGCCTCTCACCCACTCCGACATCGATGCAGCGGAAATCCGCAAGAATAACAAAGGCGCCGACCTGCCTTATCTACTGCAAAACACGCCTTCGCTCGTCGTTACTTCCGATGCCGGAACAGGAATCGGTTACACGGGACTTCACATCCGCGGCAACGACTTGACCCGTATCAACGTGACACTCAACGGTGTACCCGTCAATGGCGCGGAAGACTACCAAGTCTATTTCGTCGATTTGCCCGATTTGGCTTCTTCGGTCGACAACATCCAGGTGCAACGCGGCATCGGCACTTCGACCAATGGAGCCGTCGCTTTTGGCGCTTCAATCAACATCAAGACCGATGAAATCAGCGCCACGCCTTACGCCACGCTCAGCAGCGCGGGCGGCAGTTTCAAATCGCTGAAAAACACGCTCAATTTCGGCACTGGCCGCAACGAAAACGGCTTTAATCTCTCTGGCCGCTTGAGCCAAATCCGATCCAATGGTTATATCGACCGCAGTTGGGCCAAACTGAAATCATATTACCTTTCGAGTTCTTGGTCCAATCAAAACAACATGCTGAAATTCATTATGATGAGCGGAACCGAAAACACCTATCAGGCTTGGAACGGTATCCCGAAAAGTATGGTTGAAAGCAATCCGACTTACAATCCCGCCGGCGAAATGTACGACAAAGACGGCAATTTCCTTGGATTTTACGACAACGAAACCGACAACTACACGCAGAGCTACTACCAGTTGCATTACGCCCATAATTTCACCGAAAAACTCACCCTTACCTCCGCACTTTTCCTGACGACGGGCAAAGGCTATTACGAAAACTACAAGAACGGCAAGGATGTTTCGGACTATAAACTCAATCCCGTTTGGGTTGATGACGAACTTGTTGATAATTGCAACTTCGTGCAGCAGAAATGGTTAGACAATTATTTTTATGGAGCAAACCTTAGCCTCAACCATCAGGCCAAGCATTTCAACACCACTTTTGGCGGCGGCTGGAACCATTTTGAAGGGGCGCATTTTGGAAAACTCGTTTGGGCACAGATTCCCATTTCGACTGATTACGAATGGTACCGCAACCAAGGCCACAAGACCGATTTGAACCTTTTCGCCAAAACCAATGCCGAAATCAACGCACATTTCAGTCTGTTTGCCGATTTGCAATACCGCCATGTCATCTACAATATCAATGGCGAGCATGATGATTTGCGCGACATCACGCAAAACCACAACTACAATTTCATTAATCCGAAAGGCGGCGTTTTCTACAGCCTCGACGAGAAAAACGATTTCTATTTCTCCGTGGCTTGCTCACACCGCGAGCCAAGCCGCAACGTGTTTGAAGACACCGACGAAGACCGACTCGACAAGGTGAAAGCCGAGCAACTCATTGATTATGAACTCGGTTACAACCGCAAAGGACAGAAATTCAGTTTCAGCACCAACCTTTATTATATGGATTACAAAGACCAACTGGTGCTGACGGGCGAAATCAACAGCGTGGGCGAAGCCGTGATGACGAATGTCGACAAAAGCTACAGATTAGGGCTTGAAGCATCTGCCAACTACCAGATTTGCAAACAGTTCGCCATCAACGGAAACTTGGCTTTGAGCCGTAACAAAATCCTCGGTTTCACCGATTATCTTGAAGATTGGGAAAACGGCGGCTATCACACCACTTTCCTCGGCACAACGGATATTTCCTTCTCTCCCAACCTCATTGGCGGCTTCAATCTTATCTACAAGCCTATCAACGACTTGAGTTTCAACCTGCAAGGGCAATATGTCAGCCGACAATACATCGACAACACTTCCAATTTGGAGCGCAGCCTTGACCCGTATTTCATCAGCAACCTGCACATCAATTACGAATGGCAGCAGAAAGTGTTCAAAACGCTGAATTTCAGTCTTTCCGTGAACAACATTTTCAACCATCGCTATTGCAGCAACGCCTGGGTTTACCGTGCCTATATGGGCCATGAATACGGCGAATATCTCATTGACGGTTACTTCCCGCAAGCCGGCATCAATTTCATGTTTGGGGTGACGATTGGGATATGAAAAAGAAATTTTCATATCTTTGACCACTTTTTCAAACCAATGGCACAACACGTCAACCATAGCAACATCCTCATTCCTATCAGTATCTTGCTGGTTGGCGTGGTGCTGTTTGCACTCAATCTGCTGTTGGGTTCCGTTTCCATTCCTTTTCAGGATTTTTGTCAAGCGGTGTTTCACGGCGAGAATAATACATATCGTTCCATCATTATGGAATACCGTATGCCACAGGCCATTACGGCACTTTTGGCTGGCATTGGCTTATCCATCTCCGGCCTGTTGATGCAGACTTTGTTCCGCAATCCCTTGGCCGATCCTTCCATTTTGGGCATCAGCAGCGGGGCAAGTTTGGGTGTAGCCCTTGTCGTTCTTTTGGCGGGAAGTTTCAGCGGCATTGCACTCAGTCAAAGCGCATTATGGTCGACATTAGGTGTTTCGCTTGCCGCTTTTGCCGGAGCATTTCTAGTCTTGTTGCTCATTTTGGTTCTCAGTGCAAAGCTGCGTAATATGGTCAGCCTGATTCTGGTAGGCATCATGATTGCCTACATCGCTGGTTCCATCACCGATGTGTTGAAGTTCTTCAGCCAAAAAGAAGACGTCCATGCCTTTGTCATCTGGGGCTTGGGCAGTTTTTCCTCTGTCAGCAAAGCGCAGTTGCCTTTCCTGAGTATCACCGTCATTGTCGGCGCAATTTTGGCTTTTCTCTTATCCAAAAACCTCAACCTGACGCTTTTAGGCGAGCGTTATGCCGAGAACTTAGGCGTCAACATCAGGCGTTGCAGCATGATGACCATTCTGGTTTCGGGATTTCTTACGGCCATCATCACGGCTTTCTGCGGCCCAATTGCCTTTTTAGGTTTGGCGGTTCCGCATCTGGCGCGTTTTCTTTTCAAGAGCAGCAACCATTTCGTCCTGATTCCCGCCACCGCATTGATTGGCATGGACTTAGCCCTATTCTGCAACCTCATTTCGCGTCTGCCTGGTTTCGACGGCAGTCTGCCTATCAACTCTGTCACGGCCTTGATTGGCGCACCTATCGTGCTTTGGGTGATTTTCAGCAGACAGAAAGTCTCAAAATGATTGCTTCCCGTTTTTTTGAAGCACTACTCACCCAAGCGAATCATGCTTCTGTCATCTTCCTCTTTCTTGGCTTTCGCCGCACCCGGCTTGAAGGAATTGAAATTATAAGTGATTCCTAACCAGAACATTTGCGTCTTGCCTTTGCTATTGTTGACCAGATTGTAAATGGCATTATCGGAGAAAATATCCCAACGGCGCGTGTTGAAGACATCAGTGAACATGGCCGTCACAAATAGTTTTTCCTTGACCAAGACCTGCTTCACGCCGACATTGGCATAATAAATGGGCTGGGTCTGGAATTGCGGAAAATATTGTGGCGTTATGTAATAAAACTGCATCTGTAAATCAGTGCCTTTCAACGGCTTGAAATTCACAGAAGCATTGAAACTGTTCACCCAACCCTGATTGTTGATGTCGGCATTTTCAAACGTGCCGCTCGTCTTCGTGTAATACACATTGTTGTTCAAATCGACGGAAAGCCATTGGGCAGGTTTCAGACGCAGCAGCAATTCAAGGCCGGTCTTTCGGTCGGAATCGCCATTGATATAAGTCAGAATCAAGGTATTACCGCTCATTAGGGCGACTTGCGAAATGTAGTTCTGAATGTAATTCAGATAGGCATTTGCATTGACATTGAGATATTTTGAGACCAGAGAATAACCCAAATCCACCTTGTTGGAAGTCTCCGGAAGAAGATTGATGTTGCCCGTTTCATAGGTCTGATTGTCAATCAAATTGATGTATGGATTGAGTTGCGGATAAGTCGGGCGCGTGATTCTTCTCGAAAATCCCAACGAAAGCGACTGTGTTTCTGAGATTTGATAATTAAAGAAAAGATTAGGCGAAAGGAAAGCACTGCGATTCAAGGTGTCCAATTGCTGCTTGTCGCTATGCAAGGTCGTCACGCTGTATTCGAAGCGCAGCCCCGCCTTAAACGACAGTCTTTCAGTCAGTTTTGAAGAATACATTGCGTAAGCGGCAGGAATGTATTCGCGATGGCGCAAATCATTGCTGAAGTACTGGGAATAAACCCACACATTATTAATCGTATCGTACTCATAAAACTTGTGGTTGATGTTGTTTTGACGCACCATCACCTTCACGCCCGTCTCCATTTTTCCTTTGCCAACTTTCTGCATATAATCGGCTTGCAAGGCTGTAATAAACGGGCTTCCACCCGAAACGGATTTCTGCACAAGCTGCTCATTTTCATAATAGAATGAAGGTCTGTCCCCTTTGATTTTCGACACCGAAGCCAACACGCTCATTTCACTTTTTTCAGGAATGAAAACATGTTTGTAGGCCAACGAACCCTCAAACATCACGCGGTTAAAGCTGATATCGGTGGTGCGATACAACAAGGGCGAATAAGCATAATGGTTCTCAAAATTCTGGACATTATTCAGTCGTGGCAGCATCAGTTTGGCATCCAAAGTGAAGATATTCTTCTTCGAAGCGCGATAAATCGCATTTGCGCCAAAAACCTGATTGCTGGTCGTGCGATTGGCCGCAATAATTTGATGAATACTATTCCCGCCTTGATAGAAATCACGGTTCAAAGTACTGTTAATCAAATCCTTTTCATATTTCCCGTTATAGTTGAAACGAAGGCTCCATTTCTTTTTGCTGTAACTCAAAGCCAAGTTCCCGTTCATCATTCCATTGAAACCATAATTGAACGAAGCCATCCCGTTCAGGCCTGTCCCAATCTGCTTTTTCGACACGATATTGATGATGCCGCCCGTACCTTCCGAATCGTATTTCACATCCGGACTTGTCACGATATCAATGCTTTGCACATTGGCAGCCGGGATACTATTGAGACTGCCAACCGTCGTCGGGATGCCATCCAATAGAATCAAGATGTTATTGTTGCCACGAATGGAGACATTGTCGTCGTTATCCACGCTGACCGAAGCCGCAGAGCGCAGCACTTCCAACACCGACCCCGTCGCCGAACTCATATTCGTTGCCGGATTGATACTCGTCTTGTCCACCGAAACGGTTTTCGGCAGCCTCTCCCCTGTCACATACACCTCATCGATTTGATGTGTAAGTTCTTTCATGACGATTTTCCCAACATCCACAGTCTTTTTGCCGTCGCAAACCACTTCCACTTCCTGATTGTCATAACCTATATAACTGATTACCAGTTTATATTCACCCAAAAACTCACCCTTCATTTGGAAAAAGCCTTCTTCATCAGAGATGACACCTGCCAAATAAGCCTTGCTTTCGTTTTTCAGAACAATGGCAGCATACTCAATCGGAGCATCGCTCTCATCGGCAATTTGACCTTTAATAAGTATTGTTTTCGTCTGAGCGACAAGCATTTGCGCAAACAAAACGCATATAATCAAGGAAATAAAACGGCGCATTGCAATTTAATTTTCCGCAAAAATAGTATTTTTCAAGAAGAGACACAAATCATTTCATTTTTGCAATTCTGCAATTAAAAACCTATTTCCGCCAAGGCGATAGATAGTAAATACGGAGTAAATTTCCGAGTAAATTATGAGTAAATTACTTTTCTTGCACCAGCCAATCCGTATTAATTCATGCGCAAGCGCATCCAAAAATTCAATCTGCGTAAAATCAGCGTCATCCGTGTAATCCGCGGTTTAAAAAAATCTCACCCCATCTTACTCCGCTTAATCAAATAGTTGGTAAGAACCTGGTTGTAATCCTTATTGATATCAGCCTCCACATAATCGATTTGATACTGATAGCAATGCCGCAGAATGGCTTCCTTGCGCTCGGCCATCAGTCTTCTGTAAGTCTCCTGAACCTCAACGGGATTGAGTTTCAAGGTCTCGCCCGACTCCAAATCGACAAAACGATACGGGCGGTTTTCAAAATCGAGGTTCTGCTCCAAGTCGCCATCGTAGACATGGAACAAAATCACCTCGTGCTTATTGTATTTTAGGTGTTCCAAAGCATCGAACATCTTGTTGAAATCCTCCATGTTGTCGAGCATGTCGGTGAAAATCACCACGAGGCTGCGTCGATGCGTCATTTCAGCAATCTGATGCAGGCATTGCACCGTTGAGGTCGTCTTGGCCTTGGTCTTGTCGTAATTTTCAATCAAACCTTCCAACTGACTGTAGATAAGTTTATTGTGTACGGCAGATGACTTAGCCGCTTCGTGAAAGGCGATGGTCTCATCAAACAAATCCAAACCGACTGCATCGCGTTGGCGGCGCATCAGTTCCATCAAGGATGCTGCAGCATAGACAGAGAAAAACAATTTGTTAGGATGCTCGAAATCAATCTTTTGTCTCACAGGAAAACACATGCTCGAACTTTGGTCGATGACCAGCTGACAGCGCAAGTTGGTTTCCTCTTCGTAGCGTTTTACGAAAAGTTTTTCGGTACGGCCATAGAGTTTCCAGTCGATATGACGGATCGGTTCACCGGAATTATAAAGCCGATGCTCGGCAAACTCCACCGAAAAGCCATGGAAAGGACTTTTGTGCAGACCCGTAATGAAACCTTCGACAATCTGTCGTGCCAAAAACTCCAGACTGCCGAATTGCGTCAATTGGTTCCTATCGATGGAAAAATCCGTCATTGAGTGTATACCTGCTTTAAACCCTCAACCCCACGCGAAGCCGTCATTCCCGCAAAGGCGGGAATCTCCTTCGCTCTACGACTAACTCAAACGGGAATCCCATTCTAACATAGTCTTTTAAGCGCAGGAGATTCCGGTTCAAGCCCGGAATGACGGCTTCGTACAGCGTTGCGTTCTGCCTATTGATGGTTTAGAACAATTTCTCGAGTTTCTCGACGAAAACTTTCTTAGGAGCAGCGCCGACATTCTTGTCAACGACCTGACCGCCTTTGAAATAAAGGACTGATGGGATGTTCATGATGCCGTATTTAGCGGCTGTTCCGTTGCAATCCTCGACATCGCATTTCACGGCAATCATCTTGCCAGCATATTCTTCAGAGATTTCTTCCACGATAGGTTCAACCTTCTTGCATGGGCCACACCAAGTAGCGCCAAAGTCCACCATTACAGGGAGTTCCGATTTCAGGACGACTTCTTCGAATTGGTCGTCAGTCATTTGTATTACTGCCATAGTTTTATAATTTTAAGTTCGTAAATTGATGCGCAAAGATATAAAAAGTTGGAGATATAAAACCGCACTTTTGGAAATGAACGGATTATTTTTTCCATTTTTACCACAAACAAATGGCAGACCGAAATGTTCGAATCGGCTCATTTTTCATCAATATGACTCAAAAAAAAACGAAATAAGTCAATTATGTGGATGATTTTCAGTTTTTATACTGATTCATCGCAACTTCCTACAAAGGGAACAGCAGCAAGGTCACGATGATATTCGTGGCCAAAATGATGAAATTCATGGGCAGACCGATGCGCAGAAAATCGGAAAAACGATACCCGCCCGGCACATACACCATGAGATGTGTCGGCGATCCGATAGGCGTAGCGAAACTTGACGAGACGCTCACCATCAGGCCCATGCAAAATGTCAGCGGATTGACGCCCAAGGTCAAAGCCAGCTTAATGGCCACAGGCGCTAGTATGGCGCCACAAGCCGTGTTCGAGACGAACTCCGTAAGGAAAGTACCAATCGTACATATTATGATAAATGCGACCAAAGCATGGCTGCCGCAGATGCCGGCCATATTGTCGGCAAGCAGCTGGGCAAGTCCCGTGTGGTCGATGGCCTTTCCTAAGGCTACCGAACTGGCAAACACCATCAGCACATCCCAGTTGATGCTTTTCTTGGCTTGGCGCACAGTGCAACAGCGTGTGACCAACATCAGCAGAGCAGCGATGAAAGTGCAGTCGAGCAAAGGAAGCACGTTGAAGGCCGACAGCAGCACCATACCCAGCATAATGGCTGTCGACAGCAATGTGTAGCCGCCGCCTTTTATCTCATCATCGAGTTCGGACGAGGAATGTTTCATGCCATATCGTTTTCCCAAAGCTGCCACCTCTTCGCCATTGCCAGTGAAAATAAGCGTGTCGCTGCCCATCAGAAGCACATCATCGGCCTCTTCCCTATTCATCTGGTCGACATGATCCACGGCACCATCGAAATGCACGACACCCACAAGAGTACACGCTTTGGCTGCACTCAGCAAGCCGATTTCGCCGAGTGTCTGCCCTGGAATATGGCAATCCTTCGGCACGAATAGATAATGCACGGCATTGCTCAACTCGCCAGTAAGTTCCTCTTCCGGAGACTTCCGTTCAGGCAAAAGTTTCTGCATAGCAATGATGCAAATTACGCCCACGGCAAGACAGGCCAAGCCCAACACCGTAGTAGAGAAAATGCCAAGCTGATTGCCGGTAGCATCGGCATAAAAACTTGATATAATGAGGTTTGGCGGCGTACCGATAAGCGTACACACGCCACCCATGCCGGCAGCATAACTCAATGGAATAAGCAGTTTCGACGGAGCAATCTTAAGTTTTGATGCCCACACCTTCACCACCTTTATAAATAGCGCCACGACCGTCGTATTACTCAAAAAGGCACTCAACCCTGCCACAGGCACCATCAGGCGGACGATAGCCCTGCCATACGACGAAGGAGTGCCCAACAGATGCTGTACCACCCAATGCAGCACGCCAGTGGCATCGAGGCCCGCCACCACGACAAACAAAGCTCCAACGACGACCACCGTTGTCGAACTGAATCCGCTCAAGGCCTCGCCCGCAGGCAAGCAGCCCGTGACGACAAGTAGCGCCATCACGCTGAGAAACACCACATCGGCAGGTATCTTGGTCTTCATCATGGTGATGAACATTCCGAGAATCAGCGCAATAGTAAGCCAAGCATGCCAATCGAGACCTAACAATTCCATTTGCATTGTTTTTTACATTTTACAAAAAGCGGCGCAGCGCCAAAAACATGGCGAAATTACGAATTAAAACAGTGGTTTCACATCTCTATACGAATTTTTTTGTTCCTTATATTTTAAAGCAACAAAGGCAGCCCCTAACGGAGCCGCCTTCGGCTGTAGTTCATTAGCTTTTCAAGTAACAACCTTTTTTCGGGCTGGTTAGGCCTTTAGCCGCAATGCATGCTGGAACTACAAAAGACATCGCTTCGTGGCTAATCCCCATTGGGGGCGTCGGACTTTAACCGACGCTGTTCATAGGCTCGTTCCCATCCATCAGTCCGTCAACCACAAGACCCTCGCCATTAGCCGGCTTGTAGTCGAGTTCGGAGGGCTGGTTGGCGCTTTCGATGGTGACGCAGAACAGGTTGTAGCTGTCGGCATAATGCTCGGGGTCGGAAAGACTCATGCCCTTTAGGTAGTCGCCTACGGCGTTCACTATCAGTTTGGCTTGGTCTTTCAGTTCAGCGAGACGCAACTTGACGGCAGGGTTAGCCTTGGCCCTTGCCACGGCATCCTGCTGCTGTTGCACCGCTTCGATAGCCGCAGTGATGTCGGCGAGCTTCTGATGCACGCCGTCCAAGGCCACCACATGCTTCTTGAAGTTGGCCGCACTTAGATCACGGACCAAGGCCTTGGCATCGGCAATCTTGCGGGCCACGTTCATACGTGCGAACACGTCGTAACGGTCCATGATGGCCAACAAGGCAGCCACGCTTTCCTGCTGCGCAAGTCCCGATTTGGCGTACGACTTCAACAGCAGACGCAGCGAGGCGATCTCGTTCGTCAGGCGGTTCGACATCTCGCGGATGCCCATAGTGGCCTGTTTTTCAAGGCCTACCATTGCGGCAAGCGCATCATTCACGGGTTGCAGTTCTGCGGCCTTAGCCGACAGAAATGCGTCCTCAGGCTGCTCCACGGAGAGGAATCTCATTACCCTATCCACTCCAGTAGAGTACTCTTCGAGTCTGAGGCTTTTCTTCAAATAGTTGGTTCGATACATTTTTCCTCCTATTTTAAAAAAAACGATTAATATTTGATAACGCACAACTGCCGGTGGACAAGTCCACGACAGCGAAAAAAGCAATCATGCTTCCCGAAAGGCTCATCTCGATTTTCAAGCTACATAAAGTAGCAGTTTGTGCATGAAACTCGATTTTCAAGCTACATAAAGTAGCAGTTTGTACATGAAACTCGATTTTTAAGCTACATAAAGTAGCAGTTTGTGCATGAAACTCGATTTTTAAGCTACTTAATGTAGCAGCTTGTGCATGAAACTCGATTTTTAAGCTACTTAATGTAGTTGATTTTTCGAGATTCATGTAAAACTGCTTGTTTGAAACAAGCGAGCGACTCGAGGCGAGCCATCCGGCAGCATGTTGAGAAGGAAGTTTGGCATCGTGCATTAAGCGTGATGCGAGGCCCTGAGGCCGGAAATCAATGCGGGAGGACATACAAGGCGAAGCAAAGAACTTACAGCAAGACAAGCAGCCATAAGCCGCCAAGCTTGCCAAGCGTTCTTGCTTCGTCATCGTTTCGTATCGTATCACTCTCTTTATTGATTTCATATTGTATAGTTTTTACTAAACGATGCAAAAGTACAAATAAATATAAAAAACAAGATGTTTTTTCCGGAAAAAAAACATCGGTATCAGCTAAAAAATGCAGACACCAATTAATTTCATTGTCTTTTTAAGCATCCCTACCTACTGAATCAAAAAAAAAACTATATTTGCCTTTGGTTTCCAACAAGGACAAACCAGATGTGCAAATGCGCCATCAAATTAAATCATTTATTAATTAAGTAAGTGTGCAGAATTAGTTTACATATAAGACGCAAGACTTGAATGACTATGACTTGTGACTATGGCCATGACAACTCGATGAAAAAAAAAAGCCTTTGCTTTATGCAAAAGCGGTCATGGTCATAGTCAATGGTCATGGTCAAATAGCCACAAGTCAATTGATTATGCTCATTAATTTTGAACAGTTACTTATCAACACATTACAACAACATTATTAAATTAATAAAGCATTATGAACAACACGACAAACGACATTGTGCCACTTTGGCTAAAGATTAAACCGGAGTATATCGACGAGAACTTTGAAGGTGTCCTCGAATATTTGCAAAACGGAAACAAGTCTGATTCCTTCTATCAGGCGACACTCGATTTATTGGAAGAGCGCGTGGAGGAGCACATGGAATCTCTGGAAAAACGTCCGGCATATTATAGTGAATCAAATAGTTGCGACAAAAGCAAACTCATATTGGAAGCCCGGCTGCTTATCGTTTTTCTCATGATGGAAAAAGAACATAACGGCATCAGCCGGAAAAGGTTATTCCTCGCCCTGCTGAATACGCTGAGCATGCTGACGGATTCGGAACTATACGAAGACATATTATCCTTGATGGTCGACAATGTGATAAACGACACTGAGCCTGTCCTGACTTTCAAATGGGACGACCTGACGGATTTCAACCCAACCATATTGATCCATAAAATCCTCAACGGCAATGTTTTTCCAAATCCAAAATGCCCGGAAACCTGTTTCGAATCCAAAGGCTGCGCCATAGTCAAGGACAATGCCGTCAGCATTGTGGCATCGAACAACGACACCTTTAATATAAAGAAGACACAACTGGTCAGCTCCATGGACATATTGGACGGCAAGATGAATGTGTTGACCGCGAAACGCGAAAAACTGAAACAGTCGGAAGAAGACAATCTTGAAGCGATGGAGAAATTCACCCGGAATTTCATCCTTGAGCAGGAGAAAGTCACGGCTTCGAGGCCAAAGATAATAATAGACAGCTATAGCAACGGCGACACGTTGCTTGCGGAAGTCACCACATGCAAATTCGGAAAAATCACCGTCAGGAGCATCGATCCCGAATATGAAGCCATTGAAGGCACGATTGAATTCAACGAAGCCATCTATCCTTTGTATTATCCCGACGATTTCTCGATGTACCTGCACGTCGGACAAATCATCGACGTTACCGTCGAGGACATCAGCCGGCCTACATTCTCGCTGAGAGACGGTTTTGTCGCCCATGTCATTGAAGACATTGTTGTGGGCGACGACCACAAGTCGAAAGACATTCTGGCCAAGGTCACGAGGGTAGGAAGCGACAAAAGAGGCATCAAGCTATTGGACTGGATGACGGCTGAAGGCTATCCCGTGCATACGCCTTACGACCGCCGTTTCGGCCTTGACGACTTCGGCTATATCAGAATCACGGTGATTAGCAGCGGCAAATACTACGGCTACCTGCAAGGCGAAGCCGTCGAACCGGCTGACGAACATTTCGACATACAGGAAGCGAAACGCAACGTGATTGAAAGTTTCGATTTCGAACATGACGAGAGGAATGTGGCCCGCAAACCGGTACTGAACAGCGGCATGGTCAAGGAAATTCTGAGCCTCATGATCCGTTACCAGAAAAGCATCATTCAGCCGGCAGAAAGATTCCGCGTGCTGTGTTATTGCAAAATCATGGCTGCTCTCATTCAGTCGGAGGAACTTTTGGATTACATCTCTTTCATCATGTCGTATTTCAAGCAACTCCTGCGTTTCGCCAAGAGCGACGGCGGCAGGATTGAGGAGCTTGAAGTGGTGCCTTCGCTTGAAGGAATCGACGTGGTCAGGCAACGTTGCAACATCGTGAAGATTCTCAAGGCATACGGCGATGAGTCCATGAACGGAGTGCTGGAAAGCATCATCAGCGAAGGCGACAACGACACCCAGACGAAACTCGCCCGGCTGGTGCTTTCGTGCAACAGCATCAGCAGCCTGATTCCCGCTTCCACACAAAACATCATCAAGAGGGAAATCACCCGAAACCTGTCATTAGACACTGAAGACGAGACCAACCTCGAAGAGGAAAACGGCATTTACCTCGGCATGGAGGACTTGCACCAGGAATTCAAGACCTCTTTCGTTTATCCGCCCGAAAACGACATGCTGCCGAATTATTTCGTGCAGGAGAAAAACATCTTCAAATCGCTGTGCGGTTTCCTGAACACCGAAGAAGGCGGCACGTTGTATCTGGGCGTCACCGACTTGGGCTACGTCTGCGGTTTCGAAAACGACATGAAATACCTGAAACACTATCAGTTGGATTCCTACATCAGGTTTATACAGGACGAAGCCGGAAGGTTTTACGGCAACGACGTCCTGAATCAGTTTGAGATGAAACCGATGTACGACGGCAAGGTGCTGGCCATCAAGGTGAAGCCCTACGAGGATGGCGTCGTGGAATTTGGAGGCAAGGCTTACATCAGAATCAACAACGAGACACGCGCCATGAACGACAGGCTGAAACAGCAAATCAGGAGAAAAAGACTCGAGGCGAAAGAGAAGCGGTAAGCACGGGTTTGCAGCAAAAAAGAGCAATCCACGCTTATTGGCTCTATAAAATTTTCTATATTTGCCCACTCATTCAAAATCACACACAACAAGGATAAAACAGAAATTTGACAATTAACATATTATAAACCATAGCATTTGCCAAAATGAATCAAGAAAGCCAGAACATAGAATACAAAGAATCATGGCGCGACGAATACCTCAAATGGATTTGTGGTTTCGCCAACGCGCAGGGCGGCACTTTGTATATCGGCATTGACGATGATGGAAATGTTGTTGGGGTTGAGCATGCAAAACGGCTTTCGGAAGACATTCCGAATAAGATCAGGGATGTTCTCGGAATTGTCGCTGAAGTTAATCTCCTGAACAAGAAAGCAAAAGAATATATAGAAATACACATTGAACCAAGTTCATTTCCAATAAGTTACAAAGGAGAATATCATATTCGGAGCGGCAGCACCAAGCAGCAGCTGAAAGGCAATGCGTTGACTCAGTTTTTACTGAGAAAGACAGGGCTGTCGTGGGATGCAACCGAAGTCAACAACATTGAGTTGACAGACTTGTCGCCTGTAGCTTTTGACATTTTCAGGACACAATCCGTGAGGCGCAAGCGCATGGATAAAACCGACGTTGATATTTCTGACCGTGAATTGTTGGAAAAACTACATCTTTTCACAGAAGACGGCAAACTCACCAAAGCCGGATACCTGTTGTTTGCAAGAGATCCTGAAAGGCGGGTAATAGGTTCAACCATAAAAATCGGCTACTTCGAAGGCCCCGACATTTTATATCAGGATGAAGTCGGTGGCTCACTTCTCGAACAGGCGCAAAATTGCGTTGATTTGATTTTCACCAAATATCTGAAAGCCAGAATCACTTACGATGGCGTTCATAGGATTGAAACATTTCCATTTCCATACGTGGCAGTACGCGAAGCTGTCTATAATTCGATAGCACACAGAGCATACAACTATATGAATTCCACACAGATACGAGTATATGAAGACAAACTCATGATTTCAAACGACGCCTCGATGATGTGTGACTGGACAGCCGAAAAACTAATGGAATCGCACAAATCCATTAAATACAATCCACTAATAGCCAACACTTTATTCAAAGCAGGTTTCATTGAGATTTGGGGACGAGGCATAGAAAAGATATGCAACTCCTGCATTGAAAACGGCAATCCCTTGCCAAAATTTGAGCTTTCGGAAAACGATGTGACTATCGTGTTTGAAAAAGCAGTGGAAGAAGCAACAGGCAAGGTCCCTGAAAAGGTCCCTGAAAAGGTCCCTGAAAAGGTCCCTGAAAAAATAACAAATAACCAAGTATTAATAATAGATGCGATTTTACAAAATCCATTTGTAACAATTACGATGTTGGCAAATAGCATTGGCATCTCGGAAAGAAAAACCAGGGAAAACCTAAAAAAACTCAAGGATAAAGGCCTAATCATACGCGTGGGGCCTGACAGAGGTGGCCATTGGGAAGTTGTCGACAATCAAACAGGAAAGTAGTTATCTCAGCACCCGATTATACAAATAGAACATTATGCTAATTTAATAAACATCAAATAATTAAAGAAGAGAATTTTTAAACTGACATATTTATTATAAACCATAGCGTTTGCTATTTATTCGAGGCATCCTAAAAATTTGGCGATTTAAAGATGTAACCCATTTGAATAAGTTCAGCGAATGTCTGCGTATAGCGTGGACGGAACTTATTTGGATTACAGGTTACGCCAAATACCTTAGGATGCAATAAGTGAAATCCGCGCTTATTGCATTTATTGTATTTGACTCAATCCTGCATCCTCGATAAGTTGCAAAGGCTAAAAACACGCAGGACGATGGCAAAAAGTAACACACAATCTGTAGAGCCGCGCATTGCCGATTTGGCAAATGGCTGGATGAAGTCATATAAACTTGACTACAAACTTGAACAGGAACCAAGCGGCAATGCAGAGATCGACAAGGCTCTTGAAGAATACTTTTCTAAAAACGGAGGCGTTGGAGGCAATCGTCCTGATGCCAAAATTTTACTGAAAGACAAAAACAATCGGACTTGGCCTATTCTCATCGAATACAAAGGTTACAAGGATAAACTTGAAAAACTTGACAACGACGGACACATCTCAAATAGGGACAAAAATAACGAACCCGATTTGAAGTGCATCAATTCGTATGCGGTGAATGGTGCTGTGCATTACGCCAATGCCATTCTGCATTTTACGAGTTTCACGGATGTGATTGCCATAGGAATGACGGGATTCGTCAATGAAAGAGGCACGCTTGAACATTCCATAGGTGTTTATTACGTTTCAAAAAACAATTTCGGAGTCGGCCAGAAAATTGGCGATTACTCGGATTTTTCATTTCTGAGCAGCCGATATTTCAATTTGTTTATTGATCACGTGAAAGAGCTGTCGCTTTCGCAGGAAGAAATAGAGCGCATTAAGGAAAGACGCGACGAAGAAATCGGCACAAGTTTGACGAAGCTTAACAACGACATCTATCAAAACGAAAAGGGACTTGGTGAAAACGACCGTGTTTATCTTGTTGCTGCTTCCATTATTGCCACATTGGGAATCGTAGATGATAGTAATCCCAACCATTATAAAGTTGCGCCTCTTGAAAAGTCAGATTTGAAGTCGTTGTCAGAAATTGGCAATCGCGATGGCGACATCATGATTCGGAAGATTGAAGCGTTTTTGATTGAAAAGTCATTACCGAAAGATAAAAAGGATTTGATTGTAAGAACCTTGCAAAATACTCTTTCAATGGAAAACATCAACAAGGTGGAAAATGGCGAAAGCCAATTGAAACGGGTCTTCACAAAGATAGTTGATGATTTGGGCATCTATTATAAAATTGGACTCACTACTGATTTCACAGGTAAATTATTCAACGAAATGTTTGGCTGGCTTGGATTCACACAAGACAAGTTGAACGATGTCGTGCTTACTCCCACTTATGTAGGCACATTATTAGTCAAGTTGGCTCGTGTAAACAAAGATTCTTATGTTTGGGATTTTGCGACAGGCTCGGCAGGCCTTTTGGTTGCAGCCATGAACGAAATGCTGATTGATGCCAAAAACAAGATAACATCGCCCGACGAGTTGGCAAGAAAGTCAGCCGAAATTAAAGCCAACCAACTCTTGGGCTTGGAAATCCTTCCCAGCATTTACATGTTAGCCATTTTGAATATGATTTTAATGGGCGACGGAAGTTCCAACATTCTGAACAAAAATTCGCTTAGTGATTTCGATGGGAAATATGGTTTCGACAAGACAGAGGATATATTCCCCGCTGATGCTTTTGTGTTGAATCCACCTTATTCGGCTCCAGGCAATGGAATGGTGTTCGTCGAAAAGGCGCTTTCCATGATGAGTAAAGGTTATGCAGCCATTATCATTCAAGGTTCTGCGGGAAGTGGCAAAGCCGTTGATTATAATACCAAGATTTTGCAACACAGCACATTGTTGGCAAGTATCAAGATGCCTATTGACTTGTTTATTGGAAAATCGAGTGTTCAGACCTACATTTATGTTTTTCGCGTGGGCGAAGCCCATCAAAAAGATGATGTGGTGAAATTCATCGACTTTTCAAATGATGGTTACACGCGCGCCAACCGAAAAAAAGCAAAGTCGAGTGTAAATCTCAGAGACACCGACAACGCCAAAGGCCGATATGCCGAACTGGTCGATTTGGTACGTTTCGGGAAAAGCAAGTTGAAAATCTTTACTGATAAAGAATATTACGAGGGAACCATAGACCCAACAAAGGGCAACGACTGGAATCAAACGGCACCCATCGACACAAGGCCGACTCTTGCCGATTTCAAGAAAACCGTTTCGGACTATTTGGCTTGGGAAGTGTCGAATCTATTGAAAAACCAGAACTCGGAGGATGGCTTGGGAAAATGAATGCCTCACTTGACGAAAAACTGAAAAGCGTCAAGTGGGGCGAATTCAAACTTGGGGATTTGTTTAATAAAATAAAAACGAATACTTTAAAGTTTAAAACAAGCGAAATACCTAGTTACAAAACTCCTAAATATGATTTACCCGCATTAACTGCAGGAATTGAAAATCAGGGATTAAATAATTATGTTCCAAGTGAAAGAGCAACTATATTAAAAAATGTAATATCTATTTCGGCAAATGGTGCAAATACAGGAGCTACTTTTTATCAAAGTAAGGAGTTTACTGTTTTGCAAGATGCTTATGCAGTCAAGTGGATTTATGATAGTTCGGTTTTGTCAGATAATCAATATCTATTTCTAACATCCTCGATTTCAAAAACTATTTATGGAAATTACGAATGGACTAATAAAGCTAGTTGGAACAGAATAAAGAAAGATAAAATCCAACTTCCTTTGAATCACTCCAATGAGATTGACTTTGATTTCATGGAGTCTTTTATTAGCGAATTGGAACAAGAACGCATCAACAAACTTAATGCCTATTTGGAAGCCTCGGGATTAAAGGATTATGAATTAACGGAAGAAGAGAAAACTGTCTTGAAGGGATATGAAAATTGGACTTGGGAAGGGTTTAATCTTGAAGAACTCTTTGGTAAATCAACACGAGGTAAAAGATTAAAAAGTGAGGACAGAGCCATTGGCGATTTGCCATTTGTAACAGCAGGAGAAGCAAATGAAGGAATTTCCGCATTTATTTCAAACGATGTTGATGTTTTTTCAAGAAATACAACAACAATAGACATGTTCGGTTCTGCCAAATACAGAAATTATGATTATGGAGCTGATGATCATGTTGCCGTGGTTCACACTGAAAATCTGAAAAAACACACTTCAATTTTTGTGACAGCAGCGATTCATAAATCATCACACGCCGGGAAATTCGATTATTCTCATAATTTTTATGCAAAAGACGCTGATGAATTAATCATTCAGCTTCCGACGCAAAACTCACTTCCCGACTACAAATCCATGGAAACCTTTATCCGTGCTATTGAAAAGCTCGTCATAAAAGATGTGGTGCTTTACGTCGAAAAGAGACTTGGAGCGATGAATGAAGTGGTCTATTTTCAATCCTCCTCTCCTGCCCTTGCCGCCGAAAAATAATATCAAAATGGGATTGGCTGCAGCCAATCCCATTCATTTTCATAATGTTATCATTCAACTCAGGCGGCAATATACCACCCCATCATCATTATTCCGTCGTTTCGACACCGTCACGCCCTTGAAGAAGAGTGTCAACGAGCAATCACCCAACATCATCGCAAGTCAAACTCCACAAACGGCATCTTCTCCAAAATCGGCAACAGATCTCCCGCATTGACAGCACCCGAAATTGGCGTCATGTTGCAAGCGATGGAGTTCTTGAAGTCAAAGACATGAATCTTGTAATTCTGCTTGCCCGGATTGTCCTTCACCGCCTTGACAAATGAAGCCATGTCATCTTGAGTCATCAGATTGAGATTCAACTTGATATAGACGGTCTTGCTTGAGTTTTCCAGCAAGGAGTCAAGCAGATGCACCGAAGTAAACTGAACATCCAATTGCGCCGGCAAGGCATTCGGGTCGGCATCGGGTTTGCGGAACGGCATCTTCAAGGTTCCGACGAGCAGGACATATTCACCCACATTCAGCATGGCCTTGCAGTTGTTGTAATTTTCCTTGAACAGTCTGAAAGTCAAGGCTCCCGTTTGGTCTTCGATGGTGAAAATGCCGTATTTGCTTGTACCTGTTTTCGTTATCATCTCCTCTGCCCTCGTAATCTGGCCGCCCAATTTCACAGGCCTTCCATTATTTTTCTCCACTTCGTTCATGGCGGCTTTCAGACCTTCGACATTGCAATTGCTGTAATATTTCAGCGGCAAATGATAGACTTGCATCGGGTGCGAACTGATGTAAAAGCCCAAGGCCTCATATTCCATCTGTAATTCCTTCATCTTCGACCAAGGTTCACACTGCGGCAATGGTATAGTCAGACCTTCCTCACTGCCCGAGTCATCGCCGAAACCAAACAAATCGATTTGCGCTGAGTTTTTCCTTTCGTTATACGAAGCCACCATGCGCAATGCCTTTTCCACAAACGGAGTCAAATCATTCTGAGGCACATAGAAGAACATAGCACGATGGAATCCCGGGAACGAGTCGAAGCAACCGGCCATGTCCATGCTTTCCAAAGCGCGGCGGTTGACGCCCTTGTTGGCGGTACGAATCAGGAAATCGGTCAAATCCTTGAATCTGCCATTGGTCTCGCGTTCCTCGACAATGCCCGAAATGGCGGCTTCACCCACATTCTTGATGGCGCCCATACCATAACGGATTTCACCCTTGCTATTGACGGAGAATTTATATTCCGATTCGTTGACATCCGGACCTAAAACATCGATTTTCATGCGTTTACATTCTTCCGTCATGAAATTGATTTCCTTGATGTCGCCCAAACTGTTGTTCAAAACGGCAGCCATAAATTCGGCGGGATAATGCGCTTTCAGATAGGCTGTTTGATAGGAAACCCAGGAATAGCAAGCCGCGTGCGATTTGTTGAAAGCATACGAAGCGAACTTCTTCCACTCTTCCCAAATCTTATTCAATCGCTTGGTAACTTCCTCTTCGGGCAGGTTTTCAGTGACGGTGAGTTTCTCCACGCCTTGTTTCATAAACTTGCCGTAGAGTTCCTCCATCTTCGCCAACTGTTTCTTACCCATTGCTTTACGTAACGAGTCAGACTCACCTCTCGTAAAGTTAGCCAACTCACGCGACAGCAGCATCACCTGTTCCTGATAGACGCAAATGCCGTAGGTGTCCTTCAGATATTTCTCCATGCAGTCGAAATCGTACTTGATTTCCTGCCTGCCTTGTTTACGGGCGATGAAGTCAGGGATGTTATCCATCGGACCTGGACGATACAAGGCATTCATTGCAATAATGTCACCTATCGCACTCGGTTTCAGTTCCTTAAGATATTTCTGCATTCCGGGCGATTCAAACTGGAACGTGCCAATCGTATTGCCGGAACTATACAGTTCGTAAGTCAACGGGTCGTCAATCGGAATGTGGTCAATATCAAGGTCTTGGCCTGTCGTATGCTTGATGTTATGCAAGGCATCCTTAATCAAGGTCAAAGTCTTCAAACCCAAGAAGTCCATCTTGATAAGTCCCACACTTTCAACCACATGACCATCATATTGCGTGACCACCACATCTTCCTTCGTGTCCTTATCCTTGATGGTACACATCGGGGCAATATCAGTCAGGTCACGGGCACCAATGATAACGCCACATGCGTGAATGCCAATCTGACGGTTGGTATCCTCCAATTCCTGAGCGTAAGTCATCATCGAGGAAATGTTATCATCCTCACCTTCAAGGTATTCCTTGAGTTCGGGAATGTATTTGTAGCAGTTCTTCAAGTTGACTTTCGGCATCTTTGACGGCACATTGCCCTCCACCGCCTTCACCTGACTTTCGTCGAAAGCCTTATCGGGCACAAAGCCCTTGATTTTATTCACTTCGGCAAGCGGCACCTTCTGCACGCGACCGACATCAGCCAAAGCAGATTTGGCAGCCATCGTGCCGTAGGTAATGATATGCGCTACCTTTTCCTTGCCGTATTTCTTTGTAACCCAATCCAAAACGGCACCACGACCATCATCATCGAAGTCGACATCGATATCAGGCAATGAAATACGGTCAGGATTCAGGAAACGTTCAAACAGCAAGTCATATTTTAACGGGTCTAAATCGGTAATTTTCAAGCAGTAAGCAACAACCGAACCTGCAGCCGAGCCACGGCCTGGACCTACGCTCACGCCCAATTCCTCACGCGCACCGCGGATATAGTCCTGCACAATCAGGAAGTAACCTGGGAAGCCCATGGTCTTCATCACGTGCAATTCAAAAATGATACGCTCACGCTGTTCTTCGGTCAGTTCCTCGCCATAACGTTTTTTCGCGCCCTCCCAAGTCAGTTTCGCCAGATAATCAGCCTCCAACTTGATACGATACAGACGGTTATAGCCACCCAATTTCTTGACTTTCTTTTCAGCCTCTTCCTGCGACAGCACCACTTCGCCATGCTCGTTGCGCGTAAATTCATTGAAAAGGTCTTCTTCGGTGAATTTCTGACGGTATTCTTCTTCCGTTCCAAAATCCTCAGGAATCGGGAAAATAGGCATAATCGGGTCGGAATCAATGCTGTATGTCTCGACTTTATCCACAATTTCCTGCGTGTTTTCCAAGGCTTCGGGAAGGTCGGCAAAAATGGCGCCCATTTCTTCCGGCGTCTTCAACCATTCCTGTTTGGTGTAATGCATTCGCGATGCATCGTCCAAATCCTTGCCCGTGCTCAGGCAAATGAGTCGGTCGTGCGCCTCGCCATGTTCCTCCTCCACAAAGTGAACATCATTGGTGGCAATGATTTTGGTATTGGTCTTTTTCGCCAATTCCAACAGCACCTTGTTCACCTCTTTCTGACGCTCATAAACCTCAGTATCACCACCTGGTTTATCGGTCTTATGTCGTTGTAATTCAAGATAAAAGTCGTCACCAAAAAGACTCTTGAACCACATTATCGTTTGTTCGGCGCCAGCCAAATCGCCATTCATGATTTTCTGCGGAATCTCGCCACCGAGACAAGCCGACGAACAAATCAAACCTTCATGATATTGCTCCAAGAGTTTGTGGTCGATACGCGGATTGTAATAGAAGCCATCGGTGTAGGCAATGGAACTCAATTTGCAAAGACTGTGATAGCCCTGCTTGTTCTTTGCCAATAAAATAAGGTGCCAGCCCCTATCCTGACGGCCATCGCATTTGTCGATGCTGACGGGCGCGCAATAAGTCTCAATGCCGAAAATCGGCTTGAAAGTCTGACCTTTCAGTTTTTCAATCTCCTCGCCTGCCGCAAGTTTTTGTTCGTCAGTCGATTCGGGATTGGCGATAATGGCTTCCTGTTCCTTGATGGCATCCTTCACTTTGCCGTTTTCCTTATTCACGGTATCAGCCAAATCCTTGATACCGAACATATTACCATGGTCAGTCAAAGCGATGGCATACATGCCGTTTTTCTTGCACTTCGCCACCAAATCAGGCACTTTCGACATGCCGTCCAAAATGGAATAATGCGAGTGGACGTGCAAATGCGTGAAATGTTTCGGAATGTAGTTTCCAACAATTTCGGGTTCCTCTTCAACGATTTCCTCTTCAAAATTCGGCACAATGTCGATGCCAGCCGCTTGAATCACATCGGGATTGGCTGCCCGAAAATCGGCGAAGAACTGGGAAGTGACATTCAAATCGCTTTCATCCAACACCTTGCGGCGCAACAACTCCAGGAAAACGCGGGCAGTCGCTTCAACATCGGCAGAGGCGTTATGTGCCGAATCAAAGCCTTCGCCAAAAAGCAACTGGTGAAACTCGCTCAGTTTCGGGAACTTGAAGTGTCCGTTTCGTCCACCCGGAAACTGACAGAAATCGGCAGTCTTTTCCGTGCAAGTATCAATGATGTGCCATTTCCGCAACGGGTTTTCGCGGCCCATTCTCAGAAATTCGCAACCCAACACATTCAAATCGAAACCGATATTGTGTCCCACCAAATACTGTACTTTTTCCGCTGATTGCAAAAACAGATCCAACACCTCATTGAGCGGCTTGCCATATTTTCTGGCGTGTTCGGTAGAAATGCCGTGTACCATCTTGGCATCAATCGGAATTTCATAACCTTCAGGAATGACGAGATGATTCTGAGCTTCAACGAATTGTCCTTTTTCATCGTGGACTTGCCAAGCCAACTGCACCATGCGCGGCCAGTTGTCAAAATCGGTCAAAGGAGCGCCATCACGTTTCGGAAGGCCAGTGGTTTCGGTGTCGAATATGAGGAACATAATGTATCGATATTTATCAAAAATGGATGTTGATTATCAGGAAGAAAAGTCTTCCGAATTGAGAAGTCAAAAATAGGGTGTTTTTTGTAAAGGCGCAAGTGACGGAATTAATTTTTAATACCCATACTTCTCCTTCCACCTGTCGCGCAGACTCTTTCTTAGTTCGCGCTCACGCGGATTATCCTGAGGGTCATAGAGTTTCGTGCCGGAAATCTGTTCGGGCAGAAATTCCTGTTCGACGAAGTTGCCTTCAAAGGCGTGGGCATATTTGTAGCCATCGCCATATCCGATTTCCTTCATCAGTTTGGTCGGAGCATTGCGCAAATGCAAAGGCACAGGCAAATCGCCCGTCTTCTGCACCAACGATTGTGCCGCATCGATGGCTGCCACTGCCGCATTACTCTTGGCTGACGAAGCAAGATAAGTAACTGTTTGCGAAAGGATTATCCTGCTTTCAGGCCAGCCAATCTTGTTGACGGCATCGAAACAGGCATTGGCCAAAAGCAAGGCATTCGGGTTGGCATTGCCGATGTCTTCCGACGACAAAATGAGCATCCTGCGGGCGATGAACAACGGATCCTCCCCTGCCTCAATCATGCGTGCCAGATAATAGACGGCGGCATTCGGGTCGCTGCCACGGATGGACTTGATGAAAGCTGAAATAATGTCGTAGTGCATCTCACCCAACTTGTCGTATTTCACCAGATTGCTCTGAATGCAGTCCGTCGTGAAATCGTTGGTGATGACCAATTCAGTCGCGTTTTCATCTTTATCACACAAGGAATTGACGACCAATTCAATGGCATTCAGCAACTTTCTGCCATCGCCACCGCTGATTTTCAGCAAGGCTTCGGTCTCTTGCAGCACAATCGGCTTACCCAAATCGGCCTGCAACACCTCGGCGGCTTTTTTCAGCATGATTTCCAAATCGTCGCGTTCCAACGACTTCAGCACATACACCTGGCAGCGCGAAAGCAAAGGCGAAATCACCTCGAAACTCGGGTTTTCGGTCGTGGCTCCAATTAAGGTGACAAGGCCTTTCTCCACAGCACCTAGAAGCGAATCCTGCTGCGACTTGCTGAAACGGTGGATTTCATCGATGAAAAGAATCGGCGCCTCGGGCAACATACGCGCACGGTCGATGACCTCGCGCACCTCCTTCACGCCACTGCTGACCGCACTGAGCTGGAAGAACTGCCGCTGCACTTGCTTCGAAATGATGTAAGCCAATGTGGTCTTGCCCACGCCGGGAGGTCCCCAAAAGATGATGGAAGGCACACGTCCCGTCTCGATGGCGCGACGCAAAACGGCATTTTCGCCAATAATATGCTTTTGGCCGATGTAATCAGCCAGTGAAGTCGGGCGCAAACGCTCAGCCAATGGTGTCGAAGAATTTCTCATGTGATGAAATTTGAAGCAAAAGTAAACAATTTTAAATATCTTTGCACCAAATATCACATCATAATGAAACACATCAGACTTGTTTTGGCAATGGCTTTCATTGCCGCCGTTCAGCCCTTGTTGGCTTGCACCAACTTCCTCATCACCAAAGGCGCTTCCGTCGACGGTTCGACCTTCATCAGCTATTGCGCTGATTCACATATCCGTTACGGAGAGTTATACTACACGCCAGCCGCTGATTGGCCGGCTGGCAGCATGCGTATCTGCTACGACCGCAGCACCAACAAGCCCCGTGGTTCTGTTGCACAGCCTGCTCATACTTATAAAGTCGTCGGTTACCTGAATGAAAACCAAGTCTCACTTGGCGAAACCACCTTCGGTGGCCGCGAAGAACTCATGGACCCGCGCGGCATCGTCGACTACGGCAGCCTGATGTTCATCGCCTTGGAACGCGCCACATCGGCACGTCACGCCATCCGCATCATGGCCGACCTTGTTGAAGAATACGGCTATGGCAGCGACGGCGAATCGTTTTCCATCAGCGATGCCAACGAAGTCTGGTACATGGAAATGATGCCGAAAGGCTACAACGAGCAAATCACCAAAGAAGGCGACACCATCAATGCCGACCGCGGCGCCGTTTGGGTTGCCATCCGCATCCCTGACGGCTATGTCTCAGGTCACGCCAATGCCGCCCGCATCACCACTTTCACTTTGCGCAACGGCAAGACCAGCATCACCGACAAGGACTGGAAGAAACTCAATAATCCCGAAGTGGAAGTCATCTATAAGCACGACATCATCGATGTAGCCCGCAAACACGGCTATTTCAGCGGCAAAGACCAGGATTTCGATTTCTCGGCAGCCTACGCTCCCGTTGACTTTTCAGCCGCCCGCATCTGCGACTTGCGCGTCTGGACCATGTTCAACGAAGTGTGCGACGACATGGATCAGTACTGGGACTATGTGACCGGCAAAGACCTCACCCACGGCCGCATGCCGTTGTACGTCAAGCCAAACCGCAAAATCAGCCTAAGCGACATGATGGCTTTCCAACGCAACCACTACCAAGGCACAGAACTCGACAAGACCCTCGATGCAGGCGCAGGACCTTTCGGTTCGCCCGCACGTTGCAACCCGCTCTACTGGGAATACGGCGGCAAGAAATACTTCAACGAACGCAGCATCGAAGCCGTGCAAACCGGATTCTCCTTCATCGCGCAGTGCCGTAACTGGATGCCCGACATGATTGGCGGCATCATCTGGTTTGGCGTCGACGACACCAACTCGACGGTTTACACACCTTTCTATTGTTCCATTAACGAAGTACCCATTGAATACCGCCATGGCAACGGCGACATGCTGACCTACAGCGACAATGCCGCTTTCTGGGTCTTCAATCGCGTGGCTCACTTCAAATACCTGTTTTACAACCGTGTCATTGGCGACATCCAAAAAGTGCAGAAAGAATTGGAAGACAATTACATCAAAGCCACCGCAACACTCGAAGCAGGACTAAAAGACTGCGACCTTGCCGATGCAGCAATCAAAGAAAGACTGACAAAATTCTCGAACGAGGCTGGAGCCAAAACCGTAAAACGCTGGAAAGAATTAGACAATTACCTATTGGTGAAATACCTTGACAGCAACATCAAGCAAGAAGACGAGAATGGATTCAAGACCAACGGCTACGGCTATCCCGCCCGTCCCATGCAGCCTGGCTACCCAGATTCATGGAAGAAACAAGTGATTAAAGAAACTGGCGAACAGTTTATAAGGCCGGAATAACGGTCTGATAAATGTAAATTCGGCGTAGCCAATCTTCGATTTCGCTAAATTCGCTAAATTCGTAAAATTCGCGGTCGAAAAAACGATCGTGGTTACAAATTGGATGCAGTGTCCATTCCTGCCGGACGTTGAGGAAGAACCGCGAAATCGCAGATTCAACGTAGTTAATCGGGCGAATCAGGCGAATGTGGCCTTGCTGATTCAAGTCCTTGCCTGACGGACGCTGATAAGATAAACCGCTATGGGTCAAAAAGTATATAATTCCCTAAAAATTTGGGGATTTTTGTATTTTTGCACATAAAACATTTGGGGATTTTTGTATTTTTGCACAAAATAAAATTGGGGATTTTGGCAATGAAACTATTTAGACGCAAGATTTACAGCGAAATAAAAAATTGGAAAGAGAAATCAAATGGAAAGACTGCCTTGCTCATCAATGGAGCAAGACGCATCGGAAAATCAACCACAGCGAGGGAATTTGCAAAAAACGAATATAAGTCCTTCATTATGATTGATTTCGCCGAAGCTTCCGACAGGACAAAAGCATTGTTCGACGACATCTCCGACCTGAATTTCATTTTCATCCAGTTGCAGATGATTTACCAGACTCAACTCCACACGCGACAGTCTGTTATCATCTTCGACGAGGTGCAATTGCTGCCCAAAGCCCGTCAAGCCATCAAGTATTTAGTAAAAGACGGCAGGTACGACTATATCGAGACCGGCTCTTTACTTTCCATCAAGAAAAACATCAAAGACATCGTCATTCCGAGCGAAGAGACCCGAATTAACATGTATCCAATGGATTATGAAGAATTCAGATGGGCATTGGACGACACCGTTAGCATCACTCTATTACGGCAGGCTTTCGAGCTAAAAAATCCTTTAGGCGATGCTGCAAACCGCAAAATGCTCAGAGATTTCAGGCTTTACATGCTCATTGGAGGAATGCCGCAAGCTGTAGAAACCTATTTAGAGACTAACAATTTCGAGCAAGTCGACATCGTTAAACGCTCCATTCTCGAAATCTACGAAAACGATTTCCGCCGCATCGATAGCACTGGACGTGCCAAGCTCATCTTCGAAGCCATACCTTCGCAACTGAACCACAACGCATCACGGTTCTTAGTATCGCCAATCATCGAAAACGAAAGAGTCAATCAGATTCTTACGGTTCTCGCCGACATGCAAGATTCCATGACCATCAACTTGGCCTATCACGCCAACGATCCAAATGTTGGATTAGCCTTAAACAAAAACCCTAATAAGTTTAAGCTATATCTGAACGACACAGGTTTGTTTGTAACACTTGCGTTCAAAGACAAGGCTTTCACCGAAAATGCCATCTACGAAAAACTTTGGAACGACAAGCTTTCCACCAATCTAGGCTATGTCTACGAAAATGTCGTAGCACAAATGCTGGTATCTTCAGGCTACGAATTGTTTTACCACACATTCAGGAAAGAGACATCGAACCATAACTATGAAGTAGACTTCCTGCTATCAAAAGGCAACAAAATCAGCCCGATAGAAGTTAAATCATCCAGTTACAAATCCCATGCTTCGTTAGATGAGTTTTGCAGGAAATATGCTAACCGCATCAACGGCAAATACCTTATCTACACGAAAGACTTTCACAAAGAAGAAGACCTGTTATACATTCCCGTTTTCATGACACAGTTTTTGTGACAGTGCGATTCTCACCCTTGATTTCTTTTTCGTAGCGAAGCCACAAACGAGAAATTATTTGTCTTCTTCAATGCGTTATGCAGACCTGCCCCATAAAACATTCGCTTGCGCGACATTGCCATTGCTGACCAAATCATTGACCGAATATAGGAGTTTTGGCATTAACTAGTAGATCCCCACGCCTTTCCAATACTTCCAGTCGATGCTGGCCTCAACACGTTTCTCGGTCTTGTCATCCAGATTGTGGTAGAAATCGAGACCCGTCAGCAGTTCCAATTCATCAATGGTACAGGCCGAAGCCGAAATATCCTGATCTTCAGGCGAATTATACAACACAAAACCGATGGCGGAATACGTTCCGTTGACTGGCACCAACCATGCCTTGAAGAAAGCATCGGGCACCACTACCCTATTTTCGCCAATTGTGCCGTTTACGTTCTTACCGATAATCGGTCCCGTGACGACATACACGCGGCCGTATTGCTTGGCGATGGCGCGGGTTTTCTTCTCTAAGCTGTGCCATTTGCCATCGTTGAATGTGGCATCCTGAGGACAGCAATTGGTGAAATAGAAACACTCATCCATGGCCACAGAATCCCATTTCATGTCGGCGGCAGGCGCCATGTGTCCGCGCGACCAGCCCGAATTGCGGTAGTCGTCGTTCTCCGCCTGCGGGCCTTTAACCTTCGGGTCAGGGATAAAGTGCCGTCCCTTTCGGTTCACCGGTCCGTCGCTCTCATCAGCCGTGAGTTCGTAAGCCACCCAGTTGGGATTCAAGGTAGCATAATTGTATGAAACCGTGTAGGCCTTGTAGGTGACGAGTCGCTCAGCTGGGTTGGTGGCGGGGAGTTCCATGACAACAGGATTCCGCCATTGTTGGGAAAACGAACATTTAATAAACGCATCCAACAGGCATAAAACGAGGCAATATTTCAACTTTTCACAGAACATATTTTACGTTAGTTTCATCATCGCCACATCATCAATTGACACTCCATTCATCTGCAACATGGTGCATTTATAAGGAGAGTCAGACTTATGAAGCATTGGCCTATCGGAAAAGCTATTCATAATCACATTATCCCAAATCGGCCTTTGACTTTCCAAATCACCATAAACATACATCATTCTGCAATTCGTATTTGCCGTGTTATTAGTGGCAACCGAAGTGTTTAGCTTTACGAAAGGCCTCGATTTTTTATCCATCATGGACAGCAATGCTGGAAGATCATCATTTGCGTTTTCAACGTACGGATATTTCGTTTTTTCAAGCATGTAACTTGTAATGGAAAAATCCTTTATTGAATCACTAAGGATTTCAATAACACTTTTCTTCAAGTTATTTTTAAACTTGACAACATCTTCTTCCTTAACAGAATATTGCTTGTGAAACATTTCGCTTAAATCGATACCTTTTATCAGCTTATCTTTTTCAGAATCAAAGAATCGGTCAAGACATCCATTCGAAATAATAGTCAGGAATGGATCTTTTGCCAAAGGCATTAATTCCACATCGTTTTCTTGCATTCTCCACATGCTCAAGTTTCCGACGCAGGAATGCATGCCATTGTATTTGGAATAAAGATTAGCATTCAATTTGTACAGAGAGTCAATAATCATCCCTGCAATATGCGACTTTAAATGTGTCACTTTCGCTTCTTTTTCCCTATTTACAATTTCAGTAGACAAATCTGCCAATTCATCTTTATAATCCTGATCTATTTTATAACGTTCACGTTTTCTCCTTGGAATAAGAAGTGCCCAAAATGCTACCGAGAGCAATGAAATAACGCCATATACATATAACGAAAAACGGCAGGTCAATGGCTTAATGCTCTTGAACGCCCAACAAATCAATGCGTATACCAAAACAACAAAAGCAAATGCAATGAAGTAATATGCTTTCATTTTCTTCGTCGATTTATCAAAATCAGAAAGCTCATGAATGCGTTTTCCTGACACTTGATCTTTTTCTTTTGAGAGATGTTGACCTTCCCAGTTTAACCTTTTTTCAGTTCCTTCACAAAGCTGTTGTCTGACCGAATTGTTACCCAGTCTTTGGAAAAGGAGATTGTATTCTTTTGACTTTTCAGCAACAACTTCTTGCTTGTCCTGAAGTTTATTCTTTGCATCATAAATCAAGTTCGACAAAATCTCATGTTTTATGACTGAGTCAGTCATGTTAAATGACACAGACATTTTCTTGTTTGAATCATTGACCGTCAAACTCGCATCATTTACCTTGGTGACGATGCAAGCAGCTACGAACAGATCCATGTTTTCAAAATAGGAATAAGGCATGTAACAATAACCATTGTCACCGAACCCTTTCCCCCATGAGTTTCTGACCACAAAGAATTTTGCTTCGTCATTGAAACCAACTATCACCATGGTATGATAGCCCGAATCACCATTTTTCATCTCGCTTTCCGATGGCATAGGAATGAATCCTTTGCGAGGATAGAAAGAATCAAAGATTTTCACCACTATTGCTACGGGATAACCATCACACAAAGCTGATTTGACATCATCTAAAGTAAGTTTTACATTCAGCGCCTTAACGATTTTGCGATTCGCCGCATCATCGTATGCCGCCTGGGCAGGTCTCTGAGAACAGTCGTTCGGATTATATGGAAAGTATGATTCAAGGCAAACACCTTCATCGGTCATGGTCTTTACCACTCCATAAAGCGAACTGCCCTTATCAACGAATGCATTGCCCTCTCGATTCCTAACGTTATAATAGATAAATTGTTCGCTCAAATCAAGATCCGACTTTTTATTTCTTTTTAAAATGGATTCCATAATGGAAACTAGGGCAAATGCGGTACATGCTCCCATCTTTCCTTGATTTTTGATTGATGTGAAGCAGGATCGCAAGTCAACACTTGCCAAAAGATTGGTGTGGGGTGTATAGTCTTCTTCAAAAAGCTCTTCCTTGAAGGGTTGAAGTTGGAAAATGTCTCCGTCAAAAACAAACCCATCTGGTGTCAATCGCTTTTGGCTGTCCTGATGGTTTTCCATCTGGATGTTGAGCTTACCTAATTCATCTGTTTTCAAGCGAATATAATTCGTCAATTCACGGACATCAATCTTAGACTTCTTCAACTCCTTGACCAACTCGCTTGAAGTTATAACTAGCCCATTGTTTTCGGTAATGACGGCAGATTCGTGCAAATCGTTTTCCATCTCTTTTTCTTGTTCAGTGTCGTCTTTTCTGGAACACTTCACAAGTTTGTTGTTTGCTTCAACAAAAAAGTCGAGCGCTTCGCAGCTGCAATCGTCAATTGTCAATTGCGTCCTATCGTATAAATAACCGCTTAACAGACTGTCATCTTCTCCTAGCAACTGTGCCAATGTAGCTTTCTTTTCAGGGAGCGACAAGGAAGGATCACTGATATATGACTGAAATTCATCGGTCAATCTGTTTATTTCACCATTTAGGCTATCAGCAACCTGAGAAATAATCACATCTTGTTCGACTCCATTTTCCAGCAAAGGCGCAATGTGTTTTTCATAAAACGAGGAAAACACCTTAACATTGCTTTCAACAATCGGTTTCACTATGGATGAAACTTTGTTTACGTCAACAGATTCCTGACACACTTTAGCAGAATCCAATACACTGACGTAAGTTTTATGCAGCAGGTACTGAACAAAATAATACTTGTCAAAACTCAATGTACATAAACCTAGAGCATGGATTGGACGTTCTCTATCTTCAGCAGCCTGTGGGAAAATCTCACGATAATTATTCAAAGAAAGCAAAGCGTATTCACCCAACACTCTTGTGAACGATTCTTCGTTAAAATCAAGAGAAAAGCCCGATTCATTGCAATTTTGCAACATAATCAAATGGGACAACGAAGAAAGTTTCCCTTTTGACTTCAATATTTCCTGAATTGTTGTTTGAGAGACTTTGGCATATTGTTCGATTCTATTTGGCAATGATTCCAAATCATCGTCAAACAAAAATGCTAAATCGTATGGAAGCAGGAACAGGTCTACAACATAATCTTGCGGAATTGCTTCTATTTCTCCAATCATTTCTTCGACGGTCTTCCAGACTTCAAAATCATAAATCGGGACATAGAAACAGATATGGAAACTATTGCTGTCACCAGGATCATTTATGGTAACATTCTTATTGTAGAGTGATGAGAAATAATTTCTCAGATAATTACTACGAGAATCTGAAGGAATCCGATATTCTTCATCTAGCTCCACCTGCAACATGTTTTCAATGCCTGCAACAAACACATTTTCATTCTCCTCAACACGAGAGGCTTTCCGGAAAGAAGTGTTTCCTGAATCTGCATCACGCTCATACAATATGGCGTTAAGATACCTTTCGGTCTTCTCGTCGCCATATTGCATGACGTATCGTTTCACTCCACAAAGTATCTGCTTGGCATTCTTGCCAAACATGAAATGGGCTGTATGTATCATGGTTACATTTTGCTAACATATGCCAATTCGTCTCTCAGCAAATCAGCGATTCTCTCATTGCCCCGAGCCTTAATCTGTTGCATATTCATATTTACTTGCGAATATTTAGGTAGATAATTCTCTTTCACATCAGCAATAATCGCCTTAATTGCGTCTTCTCCCTTGCTGACAATCATCGTATCAAAATAGTCTGCAAACTCTCTTCTCACGGTAGTCCTATGACGGCGGAAATTATCGTATGCCATATCACGAAAAGCATCCAAAGGCATCCAGAAATCATCAAGCGGATCTCCGTTTTCATGATCACGGTAATAGTATTGTCCGTCTTCATTCTTGACAAGACCAAACACGAGACCTTTCACCCAAAATTCCAGCAAATCGTCATCATTGGCGCGTCGTGGATAGATTGAGAATTCCTCTCTGTCCATCCTAATGACCAGATTCTCGTCAAAATGACAACTGGCATTACAATCATTATAGTCACGCTCATAATCCTTTATGGAAGCAATGGAATAAACAGGAAGCACACCTATCTGACGATAGATGATAACCCTGTCATTCTGACCAATACTAGCAAAATCGACATCCACAATCCCCTTTATCATATTTTTAAAGGCATCATCCTTCTTGAAACGGCTGTGCGATTTATCAGCAACGCCTATGTAATAGCTGTCCTTTGGTTCTATTCGCGGAATATGGCCAAAATAATTATATCTGAATAATGGCATTGACTTTTTGACCGCCAAATCCATAATTTCCTTGAATTTGTCTTCTGTCATTTGGTCAATAACATCATCAATTGTCGTATTGCTCCAATTCTTAGAGGTAGCAAGACGACGAGCATATTTCATAATGTGGCTTTCTATCTCATCATGGCTCAAATCAGTAAAACCATACAGTTTTCCGTCAACCATCAAATCCCTAATGAAATCAGAAACTTGAATTTCATCTGGCTTGACGGAAAGAGAAGTGACCAGGTCTTTGGTAAGGTCAATCTGGAAGGTCTGCGAAACATTTCCAACATTGTTCTGTTTGCGGGCCACTTCCGTATAAATGTTTTTTTTAACGGTTTGAAGACTCTCAGAAACCATATTGACTTTACTCCTTGCTTCTGCCACCATGCCTTTGATGTTGTTGAAAATGGTAATGGCTGCCGTGCGACGAACGATTTCTATTCTGCACGTCGCCAAGTCCATAGTAGCATCAGAAACATCATTTGCCAAATCATCTTCTTTACCTGGCTTTTTAATAAACTTGCCATGATACTCCTTCAAATCCGCAACAGCTGTTTCCATTGCTGAGATAAGCCGAGGTTCATTCTTTACGAGACCGTCTTTTTCCGAGTTCATTTCACCTAGGAATATGTCTAATTGTGCATCTATGGCATCAAAAACATTTAAGATGGTTGAAACGCCACATTCCTGATTGATATGTTTAGCGATCAGTTGCTTAAGTTCGCTTCTTACTCTACTAGTTAAATCATTGATCTTTTTGTTGACATCTTCATCTTTCGGCATGTTTAACGATAGATTTGTATCGACTTCAGGACGTGCATTTGCCTTATCATTCACTGTTAGCGAATAAATTGGCGTCTTGCTGCAAATGAAATCTATCACATGGTCGCAATTGTTATTTTCACGGATATAAACATTCGGATCGTCAATCCAATTGTTTGCAATCATATTTGCATCCTGACATGAATTGAAGAAACGGTCAATCAGATTTTGTGCGGCTTTCAGAGCGTAAATCTCGCCCAAATCAGCGCCACGGAACAAGATTTCACATGCGCCCATTCCAGCTGCCCAAGCCTTCTTGTTTTCAATGTCCATTTCCCCTTCACGGATATCCTTTTCCAAATTGTCGCTAACACTTGCTGATGCCGTTGACAGTTCTCCTGCCGATGTTACCAAAGCCAGACTGATCAATTCAGCTAATGAATCGACATGCGTATAGGTGTCGTTATTCGAGTTTTTGTTATCTACGAAAACGACAGAATTGAACGGGCGATCCTTTGCATCATAATGGTCGTTGACATTGATATAATCAATGCTAACTGGAGAGCTTCCTATGCCGAGGTGCATCAAATAATCCAAATCCTTAATTGATCCATAAGCGTTTGAAGTAACCTTAGACATACCTGCATTCGACATGGCTTTGAACACATCTGGCAGTACAGCATATCCTATAAGCTTGCATTTTGGCGCCACTTTTTTCAGCAGATAGGCCATATTGATGAACGTGCCGCTTCCCGTACCACCACAAATCGAAAATACCATGTGGATTTCAGTATCAGTGCTCAGCAATTCATACTTGCTATTATTGATTATTCTAGCGTTAGAAATATCATTCAATGCCGATTGAATCTTTTGCTCCACATTCTTATAATTCACTGTGAAGGCAAACCTGCCATTGCTTCTGATTTGTCCAGCACCAAGGTTCATGGATGTCAAAGCATAAAGGTTTCTCTGAGCAATCCATGTAAAATTCTCCTTATTTACGTCATAGATAGGACGAGGATTACCAACCAGTATTGGAAGCTGTTCATTTGGAGTCAAGATAATATCTTCGCCGTCCTTTGACTTTAACGACTTTTTGTATTGTCCGCTATCGGTGTCGATTCCGAGAAAGCCAATCATAGGAGGAACTTCGCCGTAGGTGTCGACGAACAGTTTCTTAGTGTGAAGAAGCGAATTCATGCCAGTGCCGCCTAAGCCGACATAAAGGCAACGTTTGATTTTTGTAGTCATGATTATTCTTTTTTATTGATTATGATATTGTTATTTTTGTTCTTGTCTTTGTCGTAACATTCTCAATGACACATTCCTGATTGGCTTTCAGAACACGTGTGTCAAACAGATAGTCGGAATTGCTTTGGAATTTTGCCTTGCCTGGGCCTTTAGGCTCGATGATCAAATCATAAGTCCATATCCCATTAATGTCATATTCTATTTTTCCGGTAAACAATTTGTTAATGAAACTCTGTTTTTTTGCTTTATTCGTCAGCACAAAAAGCCTGCAGCCGTTAAGCCTTTTTTGGCACATGTATGGTGCAGGATCAACAAGCACGGCCTTACTGACTCTGAATGTTGGGAAAAAAATCTTTTTCAACAATCCCAGCCACATCAAGAGCAAAATCAGGATAAAAATTCCGATTATCATCACCGTTTCAGCCAGCGGATTCATAATGTCATTCTTCTTAGCGTTCCATTCTATCAGCATAGGGATCTCGCCTGCTGAAGTCATAGTGTTGTTGATCATGTCAAGGTCGCCGCTGTCGGTCACCTTGAGGAACCAGTTGTATTTGCCTTCGGGGGCTTTGTGGTCGAACATCACGCCGGCCACCACTTCGGCCTCGCCCGGATTGACGATGAGCTTGTTATCAGCGCATGGCTCGCCGTTCTTGTAGAGTTTCACAGCCTCGGCATCGACAGGGATATAGGCACCCGTGTTGTTGTCGATGGTGTAGAGTTCGAAGCAAAGCGGCTTCGTGAACTGGTCCTCACCCGTCTCAAAAGTCAAGGTTTGGGTCATGATGGTGTCCTGGTAATGCTTCCAGAGGAAATCCTCGTAGTAATCCGTTTGGCCCCAGAAATACACTTGCTTTTCATTGTCCTTTTGGCACGATGCAAACAACGATAATGTTGCAAAGACCACCAATAGTTTGGTTATGATTGACTTTCTCATGGCTTCACTCCTACTTTTAAGGTTTTCAGACTCTTGTTGAGCAGTTCGACTTGGCCTTCGGTATTCCAGAATTCGATGACTTTCCCTTTGTTTTCGACCAATTCGTAATGCAGCGAAACGAATGACGAGGAATCAATCGACAGATTGGAACGCAATTCATTGACACCCATCTTATAGTTCGGCTGCACCCTGACGAAACGTGTCTCGGCACTCAGTTCAACCTCCTCATTCAAATTGAAATAGGGATTCTCCTCTGCGCTGATGTGGACCTTGACATTAGAAGGCAGGTTCTCTGCATATTTGATATCAACCTTAATATCGAAAGGCTTACTGTAATCGTTCTTTGCGTCAACAATAACACGATCACCCATTTGAATCCTTGGAGGATTGATGTTGATGCCCGAACCTAAAGTCATGCGGCACTGTTCCTTCAAAATCAAAGTCAGGTCGTTGTCGTTGGCTTGCGAAGTCAGCATGACATAATAGCCATACACATTCTTCGACTGTGCCATCTCGCACCACTGCTGCATTAGGTTCTTGAAATGCGCCATGTCAACATTGTCGTTGCCGTCGGTCATCAGTTTCATGTGATCGGTGACATCAGGCGTAAAGACCTTTTCCATTGCATATTCTACAGGATTCGAGATGTTTGTAAAAGTCTGCTGAACATTGGCATACAGTCTAATTTTCTCGATAAGTTTATTTTTGCCCTCGGTAGTGGCCTGATAGCGCCATTCATCGCAAACCTTGTCGTTGAAAGGAATCACCACGATTTCGGTGCGAGCATTCTGGCGGTTGATGTCGTCAATCATGGCTTCCATCACATCATCGTAAATGTCAAAAGCAGGATTGTAACCTTCAATCTTGAATTTTTGACCGCCAACTAGAACCGTTTGAGATCCACCGCCACCCATACGGCCGCCGTGCATGGAATAGGTGACATCCCAAATGTAAGTCACCCTCTGGTCAATTTGCGGCGTTTGAGCCACAAGCATTATGGAACTCACGAGCAAGAAAAATAGAATGAATGTTTTTTTCATAGTATGTAAATCATTTATCAGTCCATTTCACCGAGCATCTCTTCCATCATCTCATCCCATTCATCCACCTTATCATCAATTTCATCCATTAGATAGT
>JAKSMU010000030.1 GCA_024400455.1 Bacteroidales bacterium
CATAGTTATTACTAGGCTTTCGGAAGTTTTCAGCCTAATTTTTGTCCATTAGCCCTGATTTGCAATAAAAAAGTCCCGATGTCGTTCACACCGGGACTTTTCATTTAGTTTTCAAAAGCCATCTTATCATCCTTGATTTTGATGGTTATCGGTTTCGTCTTGTCGACCTTATCGGCCAGCACCATCTTCGAAAGTTCGTTCAGCAACTCGCGCTGCATCATACGTTTCACAGGCCGTGCGCCATATTGCGGGTCGTAACTCAAATGGGCAATCCATTTCACGGCTTCTTCCGAAATGTTGATTTCAATATCGTTGTCTTTCAGCATTTTCTGAACCTGAGCAAACTGCATTCTCACCACATCGGCAATCTGATTTTCGTTCAGCGGACGGAACATGATAACATCATCGACACGGTTCAAAAACTCCGGACGCATGAATTGTTTCAACTGTTCCATCACCTCGTAGCGGGTCTTTTCGAATACCTCATCGGAATTGGCATCGGCAGCCGATGAAAGGTTGTTCTGAATGATGTTCGCGCCAATGTTCGAGGTCATGATGACAATGGTATTCTTGAAGTCGACCACGCGGCCCTTGTTGTCGGTCAGACGGCCATCATCCAACACTTGCAGCAAGATGTTGAACACGTCAGGATGCGCTTTTTCGATTTCGTCGAGCAAAATCACCGAATACGGCTTGCGGCGCACGGCCTCAGTCAACTGACCGCTTTCTTCGTAACCGACATAGCCTGGAGGCGCTCCAATCAGTCGGGAAACCGTATGACGCTCCTGATATTCAGACATATCGATACGCACCATGGCATTCTCATTGTCGAAGAGAAATTCAGCCAAAGCCTTTGCCAATTCAGTCTTGCCGACACCCGTCGTTCCCATGAAAATAAAGGAACCGATAGGACGCTTGGCATCTTGCAGACCTGCGCGGCTGCGACGGATGGCATCGGAAACGGCGGTAATGCCTTCCTCCTGCCCGACCACGCGCTTGTGCAGTTCCGTCTCGAGATTCAGCAGTTTTTCGCGTTCGCTTTGCATCATCTTGTTCACCGGAATCCCCGTCCAGCGTGACACAATTTCCGCCACATCATCAGCACTCACGACCTCATCAACCAAAGGATAATCGCCTTGAACGGCTTTCAAATCAGCCTTAGCCTTCTCGATGTTGGCTTCGGCATCGCGGATTTTGCCATAACGCAATTCCGCCACGCGACCGTAATCACCCTCACGCTCAGCCACTTCCGACTGATGGCGGTAGTTTTCAATGTTATCCTTTTCCTTCTGGATGATTTCGACATAACGGCGTTCGGCCTGCCATTTTTCGCGAATCACATCGCGTTTGGCGGTCAAGGCAGCGATTTCTTTTCCTAATTCACCGGCTTTCTTGACATCGTTTTCGCGCTTAATGGCCTCACGTTCAATCTCCAACTGACGGATGCTGCGTTCCACATCTTCCAATTCCTCAGGCACGGAATCAATCTGCAGACGGAGACGGGCGGCGGCTTCATCAATCAAGTCGATGGCCTTATCGGGCAGGAAACGGTCTGATATATAGCGCACTGAGAGTTGCACGGCCGAAATGATGGCCTCGTCCAAAATACGGATGTGGTGATGCGTCTCGTAACGTTCCTTCAAGCCACGCAAAATGGAGATGGCCGATGCAGCATCGGGTTCGTCGACCATGACGATTTGGAAACGGCGTTCCAAAGCCTTGTCCTTCTCGAAAAACTGCTGGTATTCCTTCAAAGTCGTGGCACCGATGGCCCTCAATTCGCCACGCGCCAAGGCAGGTTTCAGGATGTTGGCCGCATCCATGGCACCGCCCGTAGCACCTGCGCCAATCAGCGTGTGGATTTCATCGATGAACAAAATGACTTCGCCATCGCTGTCAACTACTTCCTTGATGACGTTTTTCAAGCGTTCCTCAAACTCACCTTGGTATTTTGCACCAGCAATCAGCGCACCCATATCAAGTGAGAAAACGGTCTTAGACTTCAGGTTTTCAGGCACATCGCGGCTTACGATACGCTGCGCAAGACCTTCAACGATGGCCGTCTTACCGACACCAGGCTCACCTATTAATATAGGGTTGTTCTTGGTGCGGCGTGAAAGAATTTGCAGCACACGGCGGATTTCCTCATCGCGGCCAATGACCGGATCGAGCTTGCCCGCCGATGCCAATTCATTCAGATTCTTGGCGAACCGATTCAACGATTCGTAGTTCTGTTTTGGTTTCTGTGTTTGGTTGTACGTATTCATATTGCATGAAAATTTTCGCTGCTCTTATCAAAACTTGAGCCATTGCGATTTTGTTCACAGCAAACGCTTGATAAATGACAAATTGTCTGATAATTAGAATTATAATAATGATATCAGATGACAATTTGTCACCAGAAAACTATCTCAATTACACTTTTCGTCGGGACTTTTTATGCTTTGACTACACTTTTCGTCGGGACTTTTTGCACTTTCAATACACTTTCGGTCGGGACTTTTTCAGAAACACATTGCAAAAACGGTTTCTAAAATGTGTTTCCGTTGCTCAATCCTTAACAACCATTCTTGTAATTGTGCCATGTTTTCCAATGATTTGAACTGCATAACAACCTGATGGCAGGAATGTCAAATCCAAAACGCAATTCTTTTCTGAAATCGCTTTCATTTCACTGACTTGCAAACCATTAACGTCAAAAACACGAATCATTTCGACATTTTCGGCATTGATATTCAGCAAGCCTTTTGTCGGGTTTGGGAACACATTAATCAATGAAGACTGACTTTCCCCGATGTTGGAATATTGGAAATTTGCAACCAAATGTCTGTCGCTTTCAAGCGGGAAGAAAAACAGCGAATCTTCCGAAACCACGACGCCGTCTTCCGTCCAATTGATAAAACTGTGATTTTCTCTTGGAACCGCCAAAACCGCTGCGGTATTGTCAAGGCAATCATCTGGCATCTGATAAATCTCAACGCTTCCATGCTCTTCATTTGCCGAAACTGCTTCTATTTCAAACAGATTCCGTTCCTCAATTGACGAAAAATCTTTCCACTCGACAGCATTCTGATAATTTTCCAATGCGCCACAAGGGACAATAACAGGGACATCTCCCACTCCATCAAATGCCTGAGCACTTGGCGGTGCTATGGGATTTTTTGAAACAATGTACTGAAAGTTATGGGTATCTGCAAAAGCAAAAGCCTGAATTTCCTGCACGGACTTTCCCAATGTCATGGAATTAAAACCATAACACATGGAGAAGGCATACGTTCCGATTTTTTTCACATGGTCGGGGACGACTAAATCCCCTGACAAACGATAACAGTTCTTAAATGCGTATGTGCCAACTTCTTCCAAGCAGTCCGGCAAAAACAACTCACCATTTAATTCAGAACATTTATAAAAAGCCCCATAACCTATTGCCTTTACATAATCGGGAATCACCGAGTTTTTGCAGCCAAGCACTAAGGTGGAATCCGATTTCATAATGATGCAATTCGAATCAACGAAAAAATATGGGCTATCTTCATCAACCACAAAAGACTCCCAACATGTCGAGAATGCAAGATGCCCAAAATACGACAAAGAAGCAGGAAGCGATAACGTACCTGTCATTCCTACACATCCTTCAAACGCACCTGCACCAATGGAACTCACTGAATTTGGAACAGCCAGATTTCCTGTTAAACCAGTACAATCTTTAAAAGCGGCTTGGCCAATTTTCTTCACCGAATTTGGAATGACCAGCTCTCCCGTCATCGAATTACATCCTTTAAAACCCTTCTCACCGATAGCAGCAACCTCATATTCATGTCCTTCAAATGTGACCATAGAAGGAATGGTAACATTTCCAACCGGCATCTGAGGCCCAAGATAAGGAAACAGATCTGTGTTCGGATAAGTTATTTCGACCTCATTGGCTCCTGTAATTTTGTAATACAAGGTTTGCCCAGATTCGCAAGAGGCTGAAAAATCGAAGTTTTGTGCTTCCAGAGCAAGGCTTGAAGCCATAATTGCAACAATTGCAAAGAGTTTAATTACCTTATTCATAATATAGATTTTTAATGTTTCTGCAAAATTAGAACAAATTCATAATAAAAGCAACATAATCATTCCTCAATTCTCACACCATCACAGTTTTCATAGACAAAACGCCTCGTTTCCTGCCTGTTGTAAATGTAATCTTCCGTCATTTCAATCGTATTATTCTGAAAGTCAACGCTATCAACACAATACAAATTCAAAATGCGTGGGTCGAAAACACGGAACACATTATCGTGGATTTTCAGATTACGATGATAACGGCTTGTTTCGCGGTCGTTCCACAAACCCGTCCCGACGGCAATGCAGGCACTTCCCCACCCGCTGCTGCCGTAATTGCCGTTTTCAAAGACATTGCGGCAAATCTCAACATCGCGGACACCGCCTTGTTCGTACCAATACGAGCCATCGCCCTCAAACAGAATGGAAGCCCCCGCCGAATGGAAATAGTTGCTGTCTATCACTATTTTGCCATGCGAACCAAGCAAAATGCCGCGGGCGCGATTGCATCTTATCGTACAACCTTTCAGCAGCACATCAGGATACGCATCCGTCTGAGCAACAACATATTTCACTTTCACATCGTCAGGCAAATCCTCAGTCAAGACAACGCGCGTATATTCCTTATTCAGTACTTCCACACTTTCAACCTGACGAGAGCAATTCGTTATAAGGCTTTCGTTATCAACGATTTCAAGATTCATTTGCGGACGAATGAAATTGAAGCCAAACTGCTGCCCGTGGACATATTTCACCACAATCTGATTCGGTTTTTCGATTTCCGAAATCATCGCATAAATGCCGTGGATGTTGGTCGCATCGTCTTTCTGGTTCTCGAAAACGCAGTCAATCAAGCGAATATAACCCGAACAATTCGAGAAATGCGTGGCATCAGCCGTGGCACTCACAATCCTGTTTTTGTTGGGCGGACAGGTGACGTTCACCTTATTCAACTCGATGTTTTCCGAACGCTGCGCAACAAAGGCCATACCGCCTGTATGATAGACATTTACATCATGAATCAGCACGTTTTTACTGTCGCTGATAATGAAACCCGGCACGAGCCGATGGCCGCAACCAAAGACAAAAACATTGCCAACCGTGCCTTTCAAGCCTTCGTGGAAAACACGCACGTTTCCATCGGGAAGCTGCTCGCACATTTCGGTTCCGCCCACCCAATAATCATTAGCGTAATAAGCTGGTTCCCTGCGTGTTTTATCAAATTCCAAAAGGTTGTTACATTCAGGATAACCCGTAGGCTTATTGTCGAAATAAAGGCAGCCGTTGCGAATCTGATAAGGAAATTCCACCGTATCGAAACGCAAATCCACATATTTTTCGGTGACAGCCATGATTTCACCTTCGGAATGGAATGGCGTGGTGTAATCAATTGAAATTCTCGAAACCGTAATGTCATCCGCCTCGCCGACATAAAACGGAACTATGAAACCCGCAAAATCCAAATGCGTGTCATTGCCTTTAATTTCCAGATTTTCAATTCCTTCCAAATCAAAAGCAATACGTTTCAATCCTTCATCGTTGTTGCTAACATAACAATATTTTTCGTAGGCAAAATCCGGTTTCACTACAAAATGGCCTTCCGGCAAGACCAAAGCGGTTGCCTTTTCGCTGCGACAGGTTTCCAATGCCGCACGAATGGCAGGCATAATGTCTTCATTGGAATTGATGTAATTTTCAAGATAGACCGTTTTTTCATCAGATTTCTGCTGCGGCTCATTTTGGCAAGACATCGCGCAAGTGATAAGAATTAAACTGATTATCAGACAATTCAATTTTCTCATATAAATGATATTTTCGTCAAAGATACAGTTTTTTCTCTGAAAAACAATCAACTGGAAACAGTTTCCAGAATTTAGTTCACCAACGGCATATTTTGCCTGCAATTCGCCCTCCGCTTTGATTTTTTTTATATCTTGCGCCCAAATTATCAAATTAAAAAGAGTCAATTATGGATATTGAAAATTTAAAAACCATCTTCACCCAATGTTTTAAAAATGAGGGTGTTGTATACACATCTCCAGGCCGCATCAACTTGATTGGCGAGCACACCGACTATAACGGCGGTTTCGTTTTTCCTGGCGCCATCGACAAAGGCATTTATGCCATCATCCGTTTGAACGGCACCGACACGGTAAACGGTTATTCCATTGATTATGATGCCAAATGGAGCTTTTCAATTGATGAAAACGACCAGCCGAAAAAACATGGATCGCAATATATCTACGGTGTGTGCCGCGAGATTCAAAAACGCGGATACAAGATCGGCGGTTTCGACACCGTCGTAGCTGGCGATGTTCCGTTGGGCGCTGGCATGTCGTCGTCGGCTGCTTTGGAAAGCACATTTGCATTCGCACTCAACGACTTATTCAATCTTGGCATTGACAAATTCGAACTGGCTCGCATCGGTCAAGCCACCGAACACAACTACTGCGGCGTGAAATGCGGCATCATGGACCAGTTTGCATCCGTCTTCGGCAAGAAAGGCCACCTGATGCGCCTCAACTGCGCCACCATGGAGTTTGAATATTTCCCATTCAACCCAAAAGGCTATAAAGTCGTATTGTTGGATACGCGCGTCAAGCACGAATTAGCTTCTTCGGCCTACAACAAACGCCGTGAATCGTGCGAAAACGCTTGCGCCCACATTGCAACCAAGCATCCTGAAGTGAAGTTTTTGAGCGATGCCACAATGGACATGCTGAACGAAGTGAAAAATGAAATCAGCGCCGAAGATTACATGCGCGCCGAGTATGTCATCGGCGAAAAGCAGCGCGTCCTCGATGTCTGCGAAGCACTTGAAAAAGGTGATTATGAAACCGTTGGCGAACGCATGTATGGTACACATCACGGCATGAGCAAACTCTACGAAGTGAGTTGTGACGAACTGGATTTCTTGAATAATGTCGCCAAGGAATGTGGCGTTACGGGTTCGCGCGTCATGGGTGGCGGTTTCGGCGGCTGTACCATCAATCTGGTCAAAGAAGACCTGTATGACGATTTCGTAGCCAAGGCAAAATACCGTTTCATCAAGGAATTCGGTCACGAGCCAAAGGTCTACGATGTTGTCATTTCCGATGGCGCCCGGAAGTTGTAATTTTCCGTAGAGACATTGCGTGCATCGTCTCCACCATTCAAAATCAATTACATGTCAATAATTTAAACAAAACATATCATGCAACCAACATTATTAGTTTTAGCAGCAGGAATGGGTTCACGTTACGGAGCCCTGAAGCAAATGGACGGCGTAGGTCCGAACAACGAAGCCATTTTAGATTATTCCATTTTCGATGCCAAGCGCGCCGGATTCGGAAAAGTCGTTTTCGTCATCCGTAAGGATTTCGCCGAAGCCTTCGAAAGCATCAACAACACCGAGCGTTTCGGAATGCCAGTCGAATATGTCTATCAGAGCCTCGACAGTCTTCCGGAAGGTTTCAGCGTTCCCGAAGGCCGCGTCAAGCCTTGGGGTACATGCCATGCCGTTTTGATGGCGAAAGATGTCATCAAGGAACCATTTGCCGTCATCAATGCCGACGATTTCTATGGCAAGGAAGCCTACGAAGTGATGGCCAAATACCTGATGGACTGCGAAGGCAAGAAAGGCGCTTACAGCATGGTGGCTTACAAACTGAGAAACACCATGTCGGATTTCGGCACTGTTTCACGCGGCATCTGCACGGCCAACCGTTGCGGCAACCTGAAGACCATCGTCGAGCGCACTGCCATCGGCCACACCGAAGACGGCGGCGCTGCCTATACCGATGAAACCGGCTCTCACCCACTCGACCTGGATTCATTGGTCTCCATGAACTTCTTCGGCTTCACGCCTGATTTCTTCGAATATTCACAAAAAGGTTTCGTCGAATTCCTAAATGGTCCGGCCACAACCAACATCAAGGCTGAATTTTTCATTCCTTTGATGGTCAACCAGTCCATCAACGACGGCCATGCCAAACTGAAAGTGCTGTCAAGCGATGCTTCATGGTTCGGCGTGACCTACAAGGAAGACAAACCGGATGTGATGAAAAAGATTGTCAACCTGATTGAAAAAGGCGTTTATCCGAATAAGCTTTGGTAATATGAAAATCGAAAGACAAGTTTGGGGCAAGACTTCCTGTGGCAAGGAAATCATGCTCTACACATTAAGCAATAACAACGGTATCGAAGTGAAACTGAGCGACATCGGTGCCGGCATCGTTTCCATTTTAGCTCCCGACCGCAATGGCAAGATGGATGACATCGTTTTGGGTTATCCCAATGCCTTGGATTATTTGGGCGACGGCCCATGCGCCGGAAAAGTGCCTGGCCGTTTTGCCAACCGCATCAACCACGGCAAATTCAGCATCGATGGAAATGATTATCAGTTGGAAATCAACACGGGCGATGGACATCATCATCTGCACGGCGGCAACATTGGTTTCGCCAATCAGAAATGGGCCAGCCGCATCGAAGGCGAAAGCGTAGTGTTCACTTATCTTTCAGCCGATGGCGAAGCCGGTTATCCGGGCGAAGTCTTGGCCAAAGTGCGTTACACCTTGAACGACGACAACGAACTGAACATACGCCTCGGAGCCGTGACCACCGCCCCGACCATCGTCAACATGACCAACCACACCTATTTTAATTTAAAGGGTGAAGGCAACGGCACCATCCTCGACCACAAGTTGCGTCTGAACGCATCGCGTTTCCTGCCTGCCACCGAAGAGTTGATCACGACGGGCGAAATGGCATCGGTCTACAACACGCCAATGGATTTCACCGAAGGCAAGCTCATCGGCCAGGACATCCAAAGCGACTTCCCTGATTTGATTAACGGCAAAGGCTACGACAGCTGCTGGGTCATCAACGACCTTTGCAAGGACAAGCTGAATCTTGCCGCCGAACTTTCCTACGATGGCAACGGCCGCATGGTGCAACTCTACACCACGCAACCCGGCGTTCAGGTCTACACGGGCAACTGGCTCTCAGGCTGTCCGAAAGGCAAGAGTGACCGCGACTACAACGACTACGACGGCGTGGCTTTGGAATGTCAGGCCCTCCCCGACTCGCCCAACAAGCCGAACTTCCCGAACACTTTCCTGCGTCCGGGCGAAGAATACAAAGAGATTATTATTTTTAAATTTTCAACATTATAAACACTAATTACTATGGAAAAAGCAGAAAACAAACAGAATTTCACGGTGCCGATTATCGTGATGTTCCTCTTGTTCTTCATGATTGCCTTCGTGACCAATTTCGCTGGTTCGATGGGCGTCATCGTTACTAACCAATTTGGTGCTTCAAAAGCCTTGTCACAGCTTGGCACCTTGGCTAACTTCATCGCTTACGCCTGCATGGGCATTCCTGCCGGCATCATTCTGAAGCGTAAAGGCTACAAATTCACATCCTTACTGGCTGTTACCGTCGGTTTCATCGGCGTGGGCATTCAGTTCATTTCGGGCTATGCCGAATCGTTCCTCGTTTATGTTCTCGGCGCTTTCGTGGCCGGTTTCTCGATGTGCCTGCTGAACATCGTCGTCAACCCGATGCTGAACACCCTCGGCGGCGGCGGCAACAAAGGCAACCAGCTCATTCAATTAGGCGGCAGCTGCAACTCGGTAGGCGGAACCTTGGCTCCTATCCTTCTGGGTTGGCTCATCGGCGGCAGCATTGAAACCGCTTCCGTGGCTGATGCAGCACCTGCCATGATTATTGCCATGGCCATCTTCGCCGTTGCTTTCGTGGTGATTATGATTACCAAGATTCCGGAACCGCACATGGAGACCGCCGAAGAAAAGGCAGCCCGTCTGAGCGGCAATGTCAAGAAAGATCCTTACGGCCCAATGTCGTTCCGTCATTTCGTCCTCGGTGCCATCGCCATTTTCTTCTATGTCGGTGTTGAAGTCGGCATTCCGAACACGGCAAACATTTACATGTCGAGCCAGGCAAACATCGGTCCTGCCATTGCCGGTACCATCATCGGCTTGTATTGGTTCCTGATGATGTGCGGCCGTCTGATTGGCGGTGCCATTGGCGGCAAAGTCTCATCAAAAGCCATGCTGACCACCGTTTCCATCATTGCCATCATCTTTGTGCTCTGCATCATGTTCATCCCTCAGGAAATCACCATTTCATTGGGTGAAAAGGTCGTTCCACTGAGCATGTTGTTTGTTGCCCTTTGCGGTCTCTGCACATCCGTGATGTGGGGCGCCATCTTCAACCTTGCAGCTGAAGGCCTCGGCAAATACACACCTGCTGCTTCTGGAATTTTCATGGCTTTGGTTTGCGGCGGCGGCATCATCCCGTTTGTCCAGAACTGGATTGCCGACTCAGTTGGCAGTATCAACAGCTACTGGGTCATCATCGTTGGCTTCGCTTTCCTGCTGTTCTACGCCCTCGTCGGTTCAAAGAACGTCAACAAGGACATTCCGGTAGAGTGATTTAATCTCAAATATATCAATAAAAGGCCGACCTTCGGGTCAGCCTTTTTTTTGTTTTATGATGTAATTCGGTCTTTACATATCCTTCCAGAAACTCTTCGTGAAAAGCATGATGACGGTGAAGATTTCCAAACGGCCCAGCAGCATGTCCAGGGAAAGAATCCATTTGGCTGCGGTCGGAACAGCGGCAAATGTGCCATTAGGTCCCGTAAGGCCTGAACCTGGTCCGAAATTGCTGAAACAGGTCAAGAAAGCCGCCATGGCATTTTCCAATGTCATGCCCGTTGCCGTCAGCAGGAAAAGATTCACCATGAAGACCAAAATGAACAGCGACAGGAAAATGCACACCATTCTGACCGACGAAGTATCAACCGATTGCTTTGAAATCTTGATGTTATACATGCCCGTCGGGTGAACGAACTCCTTCAAAGCCATTTTCATATACTTGCAAAGCACGATGACGCGAATCACCTTGATGCCGCCGCTTGTCGAACCTGCGCAGCCACCAATCACCATCAGGAACAAAGTAGGTATCACGAATAAAAGGCCCCAATTGTCGTAGTTGAAATTTGCCGCCTGATAGCCCGTGTTGGAGAGCAGAGAGACAACATGGAAAAGCGATGTGCGCAACTTGTCCTGCCACGTTTGCGGCATTCCCGCCAACTGGCTTTCGGTCACACCATCGAAATGTCCAGCAAAACTGAACAAACCGAAATAAAAGGCCGCAAAAATCACAATCAAGGCCAGATACCAACGCAATTCTTCGTTACGCGAGACCAAATCGAAGCGGCGCGTAAACGCAAAGAAATAAATGGCGAAGTTGATGCCTGCCAATATCATGAACAAGATGCAGACATATTCAATATATGACGATTGGAAATAGCCGATGCTCGCCTGGTGCGTGCTGAATCCGCCCGTCGCAATGGTCGTGAAGGCATGACAGACCGCATCAAAGGCATTCATGTCGCCCAGCCAATAGGCAAAAGCGCATAAAACGGTCAGAATGATGTAGATAATCCACAGGCTGCGGGCCGTGTTTTGCATCTTTGGCGAGAGTTTCTCAACGCTCAAGCCGGGGGCTTCGGCAGCAAAAAGCACCATTTTCTTTGAGCCTTTTGCAACCGTCGGGATAAATGCCAAAGTGAACACAATGATGCCCAATCCGCCTAGCCACTGCATCAAGCTGCGCCAAAACAATATGCCATGCGGCTGATCATCAATGTTTTCAATCACGGTTGCGCCAGTGGTCGAAAAACCCGACATGGTTTCAAAAAACGCATCAGAGACATTATTCATCGTGCCGTACAGCAAGAAAGGCATCATGCCAAACAGCGAAAACAGAATCCAAGAAAAAGTCACGACTTGAAACGAATCCTTGATTTTCAAGGCTTTGCTGTTTTTGCGCTGGCCAATCAGATATAAGACGGAACCTATCACAAAACAGGCCGCCGCCGGAATGAGAAAGCATTTCAAATCGGTCTCTTCCGCCACATCCTGATAATATGACGATACCGATGCCGCCACAATCAATGCGACGGTCTCAATAAAAAGAAGTACACCGAAAAGTTTGCTCTTCATTTTTTACTTGGACACTTGGATTTGTAGACTCTTTGACATTTAGACTTCACCCGTCACCATCAGCCCTTCACCCATAACCATCAACCCATCACCATAAACCCATCACCCTAAAACTCATGCTCCCAACCTTCGCCATAATCAAAACCATCAACAACGCCGCCTTTGGAATTACCCTTGGATTTACCTTGGGGTTTTGTCTCCCTTTCGTCGTCATCGTCGTCATCATCGTCTTCTTCCTCAACATAGGAATGGTCGTCATATTGCTTGGCCCATTTGCCGAAGTTTGCTGAAGCAATGGCCGTTATTTCTCCGTCTTTTTCAGGCGAAACCGCAATGTCGATTTCGTCACGCGAAAGTTCTTTCAGCCAGACCACCATCTCCGAGAAGCCCATTTCGGTCACATTATAACCCTCCCAGTCTTCAACGGCAGACTTTTGTGCCAATGCCTCGCTTTCCCAAACGGGGATATAAGAATTGCCATTATCGTCTTCTAACATGGCAAACATGCCTTCCATGGCTTGCAGCAGCCACACTTTGCGCGTTTCGGCGATGACTGCAATGAATTCTTCAAGTTTATTCATATTCAAATCTTTTATGGCGGCAAAAATAACAAAAAAGCCGACCAAATTGCCGGCTTTCTTGATTTGTAGTTCGAAATCTTATCTTCTTTGCTGTTGCTGAAGTTTCTGCTGCTGTTTCTGAGCCTCTTCCAAACGCTTCTGGAAGTTGGATTTCTTCACAGGTTTCTTCTTATTCTTTTCAATCGTGGCACGCACACTGTCTTCGTTGATCATCTTGCGGAAGACAAACATCTGAATGAAAGTGATGATGTTGACGAGCATGTAATAGTAGCTCAAGCCAGCCGAATAGTTGTTGAAGATGCCGAAGAACATGATTGGCATGAGGTACATCATCCATTTCATCGGCTTCATCTGAGGATTCGACGAGACATCCATCTGTTTGTTATTCACATAAGTATAGATAAAAGTGGTGATGGTCATCAGCAGGCAGAACAAGCTGATGTGGTCCATGCCGAGGAATTTCGGGAACTCAACGATGCTATCGTAAGTCGAAAGGTCGTCGCACCAGAGGAATGGCTGCTGACGCAGTTCGATACTGGCAGGGAAGAAACGGAACACGGCAAACAGGATAGGCATCTGTAACAAAGCCGGAATACAACCCGACGAAGGACTTGCACCCGCCTGACGCTGCAAGTTCATCACGGCCTGCTGTTTCTTCATGGCATCTTCTTCCTTTGGATATTTTGCATTGATGGCATCCATTTCCGGCTTCAGCACGCGGGTGATAGCCGATGATTTGTAGGATTTGAATGCAAACGGGAACAAAACGGTCTTAATCAAAATGGTAAGGATAAGAATCACAATGCCATAACTCCAGCCGTAGGAACTCAGCCAATTGAACACGGCAATGACACCATAGTTAATCCAACGGATCAAGAAGAACTTACCCAAATTAATCTGATGCTGCATGCCCAAACCATAGCTCTTCAAGGTCTTGAAGTGGTTAGGACCAAAATACAACGACATCGGAATGTTGTTTTCTTCGGCATTGACATCAATCGGAACTTCGACATTGGCCGACATGCTCTTGAAATAACGCGGATTGCTCGACTTATTGGTACGGACTTCCAAGTTTGCACTTTCAAATTCATCCTTGGCAACCAGCACATTGCAGAAGAAACGTTGCTTGAACGAGACCCATTTCAGCTTGGTATGTATTGACTCTTCACTGTCCTTAAATTCGTCCAAATGGTCGATGTCCTTGTCATTTAGCGGACGGTAATACACCGATTCGCCCGAGAAACGGTCGGCCGACTTTTCTTGTTTCATCAAGTCGACGTTCCAATCAATTGACATGTAGTTGGCATTGGAAGCGAGAACATCTTTCATGCCCACGGTGCGGATGTCAAAATCCAACATGTAATTGTCATCGTGAATGGTATAAACAAAGTCAATGTATTGGTTATCATTATCGCCAAGCAAGCGCATGGCAACCATGATGCTGTCACCTGCCTGGGTCATCAGGTCTCCCCCATCCCAAGGCTGTCCGTTGACGAAAGGCTTGAAATAGAACTGCGAGGAGTTGATGGTACGGTTCTGTGAGAAAAATGCCAAATCGAAGACTGCTGTTTCCGGATCGAAGGAAATCAGCGGCAGACTGTCGTAAGTTTTGTAGTCCTTAAGCTCAACTTGCTTCAGGAAACCGCCTTTCGTGCTGAATGTCAGTTTCTGCAACTGATTTTCAACCGTGAAAGTCTGTTCCGAACCTGTGGCTGCCGAAGCGAATACGCCAAACTTGTCGCGCAAGGCATTGTACTGTGCTTTTGCCAAAAATGCTGAATCAGCAATCGTGTCGGATTGCATCAAATTCTGAATGGCAGCCAACGAATCGTTGGCTCTCTGTAATTCTGCATTACGGATTGAATCAAGTTGCGCTTCAGCGATACGCACCTGACGGATAGAGTCTTGCACGTGCTGTTGGCGTGCAAGTTCTTCTTTGGAAGGGGTCATCCACATCATCCAGCCAAACAAAATGGCGGCAATGAGAATGAAACCGATTAAACTGCTTTTGTTCATTATAAATCGCTTTTTCCGAAATAAGGTGCAAAGATAGGAAAAAAA
>JAKSMU010000031.1 GCA_024400455.1 Bacteroidales bacterium
TTTCTAAGAGTGCAAAAGTACGAAAAGCATTGGAAAATTGTTCTAAAAATGTTGGTTTTTTAAATCTTACGAATTTTCTGTGTTTACTTCACTTCTACACGCTGTGAAATGACACCTGTTTCGGTCGTCACACGCACCAAATAAAGGCCCGAAAGGAATGAACTCATATCAATTTCAGACTCATTGCTTTGCAGCACAAGGCGTCCACACAAGTCGAAGACATCAACCTTTTGAAGCCCTTCCGCAACGACATGAAGTGTGCCAAAAACCGGATTAGGATAAACTTCGGCAAATGAACCGAACGACTGTTCCACGCCATCATAGGTCGAGAAAAAAGCCCTAATCATAAAGGTGTAACCAGGAGTGACAACTTCAGCCATATCAGCCCAATTGACACCATTCTCCGAAATCCAGCGGCCATTGGGATTGTCAAAGTCATCGGGCGAAACGGCAGCAGGATAAGCCACATCTGTAGTATGGAATACAATCCAAAGGTTCATGTCGTCAGAAACAGGCAGAGGGGATGGCAAATCCTCAAAATGCCACTGGTCGGCGCCAAAGAGTTCAAACGAGTGCACATCTGCTATCGTCTCTGGAGCATTGTCACCTCCCAGATAGAAACTCATCTCATAGCTGCCCGAACAACTCTCACCTTCGTAAATGGCCACCCTACTCAGGCTTTTGCCTTGCATATCGGCCAACATTTCTTTTGGAAACTTTACGCCCCAATACATCTCATCACCACGACCGACAGCAGTAGCGCAATAACCATTGTCGTAGTAAAGCCAATCGCCCAAATCGAAAGTCATGTCTATTGCTACATAGACCTTTCCGTCAGGAGTGGCTGCAGGTTCCGACTCACAAATCTCCGTACCATCGGCATGGACAGCAGTAACGCGATAATACCATGCACCTTCCGTAACAGGGTCAAGATAACTATAATCAGGGCCATTGCCTGTCACCTCGGCAACGAGTTCATAATCGCTATTTGTGGCACTGCGATAGACATTGAAATGGTCGAGTTGGAAATCGCGCTGTGCGAAAGACCATTCAATCAAAGCACCATCTTCCGCAGCTTGACCTTGCAGATTATCAGGCGCTTGGCAGCTCACTCCTCCCTCATCGATGAAAACAGCCAAGGCAGCCGAAAACATATAGAAATTGTCGTTATAAGCAAACTCTGTCGGAATCCAATAGAAGTCGCCCGCAACATTTTCCATATATAAATATTGCTCCATGACGGCATTAGCCTGGTCACCAGCAGCTATTGTGCTAGGACCATTAGGGCAGAGACCTACCCAAAAGTCATGATCAGGAATGGCAAATGGAGTGTCGAGTTCAAATTCGAGCCACTGGTCATTGCCCGAAGCAACAACATCTTGCGTATAGCAGGCCTCACCACTCGACACAAGGTCGTAAATATGCATCTGCGAATAGTTTCCTTGCAATTCCACATGGTCGTAAATTTTGATTGTGAACTCAGCATTCTCATGACCAGGAGTAGTAAGATAGTGGAAGCCGACCTTGGTGATAGTTCCCGTCAACGAGGGGTCAATTGACCTCGGAGCAATAACATATTCTTGTCCGGCATTGATATCATGGGAAGTCATCACGTCTTGATTGCCCACCCATCCTCTTTGCGAAAAAGCCATTTGTGAAACGGCGAGGCCCAAAACAAGTGCAAACAGTTTCCTCATGGAATTTAGATTTAGCGATTATTGATTCTCTCTATTGCAATGCCCTTATCGGTCGTCACACGGAGGAAATAAAGGCCTGTAGGAAGATTGCTCAAATCGACAACCGTTGCCGGCTGCGAAGCGGTTTGCTCTTTCACTATGCGGCCCATCATGTCAATCAAGGTGACGTTTTGCAAGCCTTCGGCTGTGACGTTCACAAAACCTTCAGCCGGGTTCGGGTAAACCTTAACATTCAGATTTCCATTTTCCGAAACTCCTGCACCATAGTCAATCGTCACTTCAATTGGATCACTTTCAGAAGCGCAACCATCATCATAAACAGCTTCGACGACATAAGAATATGTTTCAAACGGAACCACATAGTCATCAGTATATGCGGTTTCGGTCACCAATTCCTCATTGATTTTCGCACCATCTCTGTAGACATTGTACCCCTGTAAATTGCCTGTCGATCCTGCATCAGGGGTTTCCCAAGTCAAGACTGCTCCAATCAATTGTTCAGCCCAGCCAATGCCTTCCAAATTCTGAACCGGGTTGCAGAAAACTGGGTCGCCAGGTTCAACAAAAACGGCCATACCCAATGAGAAAAGGTATTCATCCCAATCCACCACGAAATAGGATGGTTTCCAATACCACTCGAACTCATACTGGTCGCTGTAGTAATACTGGCCCAAAACGGCACCCGCCTGGTCGCCAAAGACAGCCATGCCTTCGCCATTCATCTGTACGCCAATCCAGAATTCGCCATCCGGAATGTTGTAAGGCGTGTCGAGTTCGACGGTCTGCCAGCCTTCGCTCGATGCCGTATAGTCCTGTGAATAAACCTCATTGCCGCAAGAATTGAAATAGTAATAATTCATGTTTTCATCATACCATTTCAAATCGATGCCTTCGTAAATCTTCACCGTAAACGATGCGGTGTTGTATTCGTTATAAACTTGACGATAGAATTTCAGGCTCGTGATTTTTCCGCTAATATCAGGATCAATTTGGCGCGGTGCCATGACCATAATCGTGTTTTCCATCATGGCCATGTAGGAAAGATCGGTATTTCCAACCCATCCATCCCTATTGGTCTGTTCCGGATTTTCAAGTTTCAGCACCTGCTGTGCCGATGCGAAGCTGCTAATAATCAAAGCAGCAATGATAAGTAATGACTTCTTCATGCTAAAAACGATTTGATATTGATGGGCAAAAATACAAAAATCTTTGAATCAAAAGGTATTCGTTTCGATAAACAAAAAGTTGTACCTTTGCACCGAATAAATTTAATCGAATATGGAAAACGCTTTATACATTTACAACACGCTGACGCGTTGCAAGCAACCTTTCAAGCCTTTGAACGCCCCTCATGTGGGCATGTACGTTTGCGGTCCTACCGTTTATGGCGATGCCCATCTGGGTCATGCCCGTCCAGCCATCACTTTCGACTTGGTGTTCCGCTACCTGACGCACCTTGGCTATAAAGTACGCTATGTGCGCAACATCACCGATGTGGGTCACCTGGAGCACGATGCTGATGAAGGCGAAGACAAGATTGCAAAGAAAGCACGCTTGGAAAACCTCGAGCCAATGGAAGTGGCGCAATACTACACCAACCGCTATCACCAGAGCATGGACAAGCTGAACGTGCTGCGTCCATCCATCGAGCCGCACGCTTCGGGCCACATCATCGAGCAGATTGCCATGGTGCAGAAGATTCTGGACAACGGTTTTGCCTACATCGAAAACGGCAGCGTGTATTTCGACATTGAAAAATACAACAAGGAGCACCCATACGGCATCCTTTCAGGACGTAATTTCGAAGAACTGCTCAACACCACCCGTGACCTGAACGGTCAGGAAGAGAAGCACAACCCTGTCGATTTCGCCTTGTGGAAGAAAGCCGAGCCGAAACACATCATGCGCTGGCCTTCGCCATGGAGCGATGGTTTCCCAGGCTGGCACATGGAATGTTCAGCCATGGGTTGCAAATACTTGGGCGAAGAATTCGACATCCACGGCGGCGGCATGGACCTCATGTTCCCACACCACGAGTCGGAAATCGCACAATCAATGGCCGCCAACGGCAAGCAGCCTGTGAAATACTGGATGCACAACAACATGATCACCATCAACGGACAGAAGATGGGCAAATCGTTGGGCAACGCTATGTCGCTCGAAGACTTCTTCGCCGGCAACCACCCGCTTTTGGAAAAGGCCTACGCCCCGATGACCATCCGTTTCTTCATCCTTCAGGCACAATACCGCAGCACCCTCGACTTCTCCAACGAAGCCCTGCAAGCTGCTGAAAAAGGCTACGCCCGCATGATGGAAGCCTGCAAGGCCGCCAAGAGCATTGTCCCGACGGAAGGTGCAGCAGAAGTTGGCGTTCAGAAGATTATGGGCGCCTGCTACGATGCCATGAACGACGACTTCAACAGTCCAATCGTCATTGCAAACCTCTTCGAGGCCGTGCGCATTGTGAACACCATCAAGGACGGCAAGATGCAAATCAATCCTGCCGAACTCGAACTGCTCAACAAGCTGTTCCAAAGTTTCGTCTTCGACATTCTAGGGCTCATCGACAGCGATGCCGCCGACAACAGCAGTGACTTGGTGGAAGGCCTCATGCAGACCATCATCGACATCCGCAAGGAAGCCCGCGCCAAGAAAGACTGGGCCACCAGCGACCTCATCCGCGACGAACTGGCCAAATACGACATCGTGCTGAAAGACGGCAAGGAAGGAACGACTTGGAGCAAGAAATAATCACAAAAAATCACTAACATGGCTTATCATTTCAGGAATCTGGTTTTTGAAGGTGGAGGTGTGCGAGGCATAGCCTATGCTGGTGCTCTCGATGTACTTGAAAACGAAGGCATCCTGCAAAACATTCAGCGCGTGGCTGGCACATCAGCAGGCGCCATTCTCGCCGTTTTGACCGGTCTGGGTTATACGCCCGCCGAGATGAAAGACATTGTCTGGAACCTCGATTTCAACAAGTTCAAGGACGATTCGTGGGGCTTTTTGCGCGACTCGAAACGCATCTTAACGGATTTCGGCTGGTATAAAGGCGATTTTTTCCGCGATTTTATCGGCGGCCTCATCAAGGACAAAACCGGCGATAGCGAAACCACTTTCGGCGAACTTGAACAAATGAGAAAAGATGGGAAACCATTCCTCGACATCTACCTCATCGGCAGCAACCTATCCACCGAGTATTCCGAAGTGTTTTCATACGGCACCACACCTGATTTCCGAATTGCCGATGCTGCCCGCATTTCCATGTCGATTCCGATGTTTTTTTCTGCCGTTCGTGCCAACCAAAGGAAAGATGTTTATGTTGACGGCGGTCTGCTCGACAATTACCCGATTCAGGCCTTCGACAACACCAAATATGTCAACAAACATTTTGTCAGGACGAAATACTACGAGAAAATCAACCAGACGCAAAGAAAGATGCCAAAAGCAATCCGGCTCACCACCGACTTTGTCTACAACCAGGAGACCTTAGGATTCCGTCTGGACAGTTCCGAGGAAATTGCCGTCTTCCATGACAATACAGAACCGCAAGTCAAGGACATTGACAATTTGTTTGACTACACTTCCGCTCTGCTCAAGACCCTAATCGATTTCCAAAGGAACACCCACCTCCACAGCGATGACTGGCAACGCACCATTTACATTGACACTCTGGATGTGAAAGCTACCGACTTCGACCTCAGCGACGAAAAGAAAAACGCTTTGCTTGAATCGGGCCGAAACTACACCAAGAGTTACCTCGAATGGTTCAACAACGATGAAGAAAAAGCAAACAAAGTCAAATAACCGAATTCATTTTACTATGAGAAAAGTTGCTTTATCAATCATAATCATTCTACAGATTTTCATTGTCTCCTCTTCTACATTCGGACAAAGTGTATGGAAAGACAACCGCAATTTCTATGAAGCCGATTTCCGATTGGGCAAATACTTCCCTTTCGAAGAGCGTCACGAATACATGAAATCGCTGCCGCAATATGGATTGGATTTACGCATGGGCCGTCAGACCGATGGCCGTAGCCAATGGGAGAAAAACTTCAATTATCCCACCTATGGTGCTTTTCTCCGCATAGAGAGAAACCATGTCGACAGCATCAAATACACGACCCGCAACGAGCAAGGTTATGCCTACGACCAATGGATCGAGTTGGGTGACTGCTACTCCATAGGAGGTTTCATCAACGGCAGCTTTTATAAGGGAAATATGTGGTCGTTCGATTACGACATCATGGGCGGACTTTCGTTTTGGACACACTGGGGCGATGAGTTCATCGGTTCGTGCGCCAACGTCCACCTCGCCCTCGATGCAGGCCCGACTTTCATGATTGAAGACAAGTTCGACCTTCTTGTCCGCTATCAGTTTTCACATTCGTCGAATGCGGCCATTGCCTTGCCCAACTGCGGCATCAACGTGCTTAGCTGGATGGTCGGACTACGTTATCATCCCAACGGCAGACCCGAATTGCAACCCAGAACGCCTTATCAATGGAGCAAAAAGACTTCCATCTACGCTTCTGAATCTTTCGGCTTCCTGCAAACCAACGAGAACATGAGAGTATATGAAACCGCCGACGGCAATTTGGTCAACGACCTGCCGCAGGAAAGACCTTACTATCTCGGCAACGTCATCCAAATCGGTTTTCACCGCCAGTTCCATCCGAAATTCAGTTATGATGTCGGTCTCGACATTGGCTACACGGGCGAAACCAAACGCATGTTTGAAAAGGCTCACCAGATGTATAACGACGGCCACGAAAACTTCACCACCTACGATGTGCCGCTGCTTGAGTATTCCTTCGCTCGCAGCCTCCACATAGCGCCTTCGGCCATGTTCGAAATCAATTATAACGATTTCGCCTTCTGCCTCGGTGGCGCCTACTATCTATGGCACGGTATTTACTACGGCACCGACCAGAAAAAGACATGGGGCTTGCCCGAAGACAGCGAAAGCCGTTTCGAAGACACTTACCTTCCACCTTGTTACCGCACATTCTACGGACGCTTGGGCTTCAAATACTATTTCGGCGAGAACAAGAACATGTATGTCGGCAGTTTCATGAAAGTCCACCAAGTGGTTATCGACTATGCCGAATTTACTTTCGGCATCAACCTCTTCAACTGGAAGAGTAAAAACGAACGCATCTACAAATAAAAGATGAGAAGCAACTAAACGAAACAAGGCGGCTCAAACGAGTCGCCTTGTTTCATTCTTATTTGACGAGTTCAATTACACCATCAGTGCGCCAACAAGACCCAGAATTGCATAGAATTCAGGAAGAGCGGCATAGATAAGTGTGTTGGTGAACACATCGTGGCCCTGGCTGACGCCGACGATACCGTTAGCGCAAACCTGTCCTTGACGGATAGCGGAAATCATGCAAACCAAACCAACGCAAAGGCCGACGCCAAAGATAACGAGACCTTGTGTAGGATCAGCCTTCAGCTTGCTGAGCAGCATGAAAAAAGCCACGAAACCATAAATACCCTGCGTAGCCGGCAGAGCTGAAAGCACCATGAAATTACCCGATGCTTCCGGTCTCTTTTTCAGTCCGCCTTCAGCAGCATTACCAGCCGTGGTAGTGCCGATTGAACTTCCAATTCCTGCTAAGGCCAACACTAAGCCCAAGCCAAGATAACCTAAAATTACTTCCATGATAAATACTATTTTTAATTGTTAATGTTTTCAGTGAGAGGGTTATACTTACGTCCGGTGCCCTCGTAACCGGAATTTTTGAAGAACTCAAGGAAATTGAGTCGCAAAGGATGCACGAAAGCACCCAAGACGCACATGGCGACATTCAGCACATGGCCAATCACCACGATGAGGATGAAGGCAATCCAGCCCGCACCGCCGTCGCCCAAAGCCTGCAAGCCGATGGCATTGAAGGCTTCGCCCAACTTGGCGCCTGCCAAGCCAAGGGCATAAAGACGGAGGTAACTGAGCACATCGCCCAACAAGCCAGTGGCCGTGTTGTAGGTTTCCCAAAGACCAGAGCCGAAATTGAGCAAAGGATTGCGGTGCAAGTCGTTAAGGAAGAAGATTCCCAATGCCGACAGCACGCCAAGGACAATGATAATCCATTTGGTGACAGCAGAATCGAGCACGCCAATCAAGGCGAGGCCACCGACGATGACGCCGCCAACGATGAGCAGCGTCCAGCCCCAAGTCCCCAAGGAATTGGCGAAACCATGATGTTTCGTGGCTTGCCAAGTCTTGATGACCATGGCGAGGCAAAGGTGAATGACACCGACTATGATGGCAAGCACCATGGCGCCATCGAAGCCCATAATGGTCGAAGGCAGCATGATTTTCTTCAAGCCGTCGGGGATACAGCTCCATGTCATCAAATCCATGGAGAAGAAAGTGTGGAAAATGAATCCCACCACCGTCGTGGCAATACCCAAAACGAGACCCAACGAGGCAATCTTAGGCATCTTTTTCTTCAAGGCGAAACTGGCAAGAATCAAAATCAGGCCGTAACCCGCATCGCCCATGCAGAATGCGAAAAACAGCATGAAGAAAATGGAAATCCAGAAAGTCGGGTCAAATTCGTTGTATTTCGGACGACCGTACATGTCGGTAAGGAGCTCGAACATCGAGACGAATTTGTTGTTTTTCAACTTAATCGGCGGATTATCATCTTCTTTCGCCTTGTCAACCAAATAGATGGCGTTTTCTTCATCGAGAACGGCATTCAGGCTTGCCTCGTTTTCAGCCGGAGCAAAGCCCTCAAACACCGTGATGTAGTCTTCAGCTGCCTTCGTCCCCGAAACATTCGCCAAATGCAAATCCAAGTTAGCCATGGTTTTCACCAATTCGGCGTTGATTTCAGGTTCAAGGCATTTCAGTTCCGAAAGACGTTGTTCCTTTTCGGCAATGGATTTTCTCAGTTCTTCGACTTGTTTCTCCAATGCGGCATAATCGCTTTCAGGAGCAGGGATTTCTTTCAGTGGGAAATCAAAATCATCAGAATCGGAAACCACCACGAAACTGGTATAAGTGCCGTCGGACGAAATCTCGCTCATGGCATATTGCTGCTGCCATTCGGGATTGATGGCCGATGTCTTGGTCTTATAGAAATGCAGCTTCAAGCCGCGTTCCGACAGTTTCTCAAGGCTACTCTTGTCGAACAAGCCCCATTGTTTCCTATCCTCGATTTCTTTCAGAAGTTGAGGGATGCCAGCCTGCAGCGCTTCCTTTTCCGTTTTTAGGCTCAGGATTTCGGCAGCTGCGTCTTTCGATTTTGCACCGGCTTTTTGGGCGGGAACAATCTCTTTCAATGCCGTCAGCGACCTGCGCAGCACATCGGCGCGGGCTGACAGTTTCTCCGAGTTTTCGTCAATCGGCTTGGTCGAACGCGTAATGTCGACAACGCCCAGACCTTGCAGTTTCTTCAAGAAACCTTCCATATCGCCACTCAGGAGAATGAAATCATATTTCAACATTTCAGTTACCATTCTCTTCCTCCTCTTCTTCCATTATGTGTTTGTTCTTCACGATTTTCTGCGAAGCCTTGGAGAGGTTCTCCTCGTCTTCCATATATCGCTTAATCTTACGTATGGCTTCGTTATAGCCAGGTATCTGCACTTTTTCGTAAAGATTCACCTTTTGCGTGGTCTTTTTCCTCTGATAGTCGAGGATGCGGCTCACTTCGGTGTAGACCTCCGACTCGATGCCCAACTGGGCAAGGTTCTTCAGAATCTGCACGCCGTCGGCATACCACATCGGCTTAGTGAAAAGGTTGATGTCCTTCACATCGAAGAGCACCTCTTCCAAGGCGGGCGTAGGCACACCGGCAATCTTTACGGTTTTCAGTTTCACATCTGTCACGGAAATCAAACCTGGCTCAAATTCATTCCAAAGCCTGGCCATATACTCGTATGATTTGAGTTCGGCCTCTAACTGGGCAACAAGGCTCTCCGAACGTTGCTTGGCCTTCTTGACCTCCACACGCAATGCCGACTCCTTGCTCTTCAAGGTCGGGAGGGCGCGCACGCGGGTCTTCAGCTGCTTGTTCAGCTCGTTCAGCGAAGTCTTGTTATATTGGAACTTGATAGCCATGGCTTATTTTTCCTTCCAGTATTTTTCAATCAGTTTTTCCTTCAAGCCGGTCTCTGCCTTGGTGAAATACTTGCCGAAGAGTTCCCATGCGGTGTCGAGCATTTCATTGATAGGAATGTTGACATCGATGGCAAGCAGACGGGTTGCATATTCCTTGGCATAGTCGAGGCAACGCAAGTCGTAGTCGCTCAGGTCGAAACCGTTTTCCAACTTCGTCTTGGCGTTGGCGGCATCGGCATACAGACGGACTGAGGTGTTCATCACGGCACTGTGGTCTTCGCGGGTCTTCTTGTTCTGCACCAACTGCTTCAGACGCGACAGCGAGCGGAACGGGTCAACAATGACCTTGCCCGAATCGGCATCGGCACGCAGGAACAGCTGACCTTCAGTGATATAACCCGTGTTATCAGGAATAGCGTGGGTAATATCGCCATCGTTCAAGGTGGTCACAGCGATAATGGTGATGGAACCGCCGTCAGGCAGTTGCACGGCCTTTTCGTAAATCTTTGCCAAATCGGAGTAAAGCGAACCCGGCATGGAGTCCTTCGAAGGAATCTGGTCCATACGGTTGCTCACGATACTCAGAGCATCAGCATAAAGGGTCATATCGGTCAACAGAACCAAAACCTTTTCGTTCTTGTCGACAGCGAAATATTCGGCAGCCGTCAAAGCCATGTCAGGAATCAGCAGACGCTCGACAGGCGGTTGGTCGGTGGTGTTGACGAAAGAAATAATCTTATGCAAGGCACCTGCGCTTTCAAACTGGTTCTTGAAATACAGGTAGTCGTCGTTGGTCAAGCCCATGCCGCCGAGGATAATCTTATCGACATCGGCACGCAAGGCCACCATGCTCATCACCTGGTTGTAAGGCTGGTCTGGGTCGGCGAAGAAAGGAATCTTCTGGCCGGATACCAAAGTGTTGTTCAAGTCGATGCCAGCAATACCTGTCGGAATCAGTTGAGAAGGTTGTCTTCTCTTGTACGGGTTGACCGAAGGACCGCCAATCTGACGCTTTTCGCCTTCCACGGCCGGGCCGCCGTCGATAGGGTCGCCGTAGGCATTGAAGAAACGGCCAGCGAGGTCGTCACTCACATTAAGGCATGGAGGTTCGCCGAAGAAAGTCACCTCGGCATCGGTCGGAATGTCTTCCGTTCCGCCGAACACCTGCAAAGTAACGTTCTTATCCTTGATTTTCACCACCTGAGCCAGACGGCCAGCCACGAGAGCCAGTTCATCATTCGAAACGCCCTCGGCATCCAGTGAAACGGTTGCCTTGGTGATGGCAGTCAAATGGGTATAAATGCGTTGAAATGCTTTCTCACTCATGTTTCAATTCCTCCTTAAACTGATTGAGATATTTATTGAATTGTTCCGACTGATACTCCGAATAGTTCATCTGCTTGCAAATGTTGATCAACTCCTTGAAGTAGGTTGTACATTCTTCAAAGTTGTCGAACTTGAACGAGCGGTCGCAGACCTCGAGGAGCAAGTCGAGCATGAATTTCTGACGGTCGAGAGGCGTCGAAGCATCGATTTCATCGAAAGCATCCTGCTGCAAAATGACGAAGTCAAGCAATTCCGACTTCCAATACTGCTCGTGATACGACATCGGCACGCCGTCATCACCCAGAATGTTGATTTGTTCGTAAGCGTCTTTACCTCTGCGGATGATATATTTCATCTTGGTCACCTTGTCAACCCAGCCTTTTTCGATTTTTTCATCCAAATAGGCGATGATTTCAGGATATTCAAGATATTTCGAATAGGAATCGACAGGGTCGACAGCGGGATAACGCTTCTTATCGGCGCGGTTCTGCGAGAGGCCATAGAAACAACGTGCTGCCTTCTTTGTCGATTCGGTGACAGGCTCCTTCAGGTTACCGCCAGCAGGCGAAACCGTACCGATGAAGGTGATGGAACCCGTGGCACCGTTGTTCAGTTTCACATAACCGGCGCGGGCGTAGAAGGAAGAAATGATAGCCGAAAGGTCAACAGGGAAACCATCCTGACCCGGCAATTCTTCCAAACGGTTACTCATTTCACGCAAAGCTTGAGCCCAGCGCGAAGTGGAGTCGGCCAGCAGCAACACCTTCATGCCCATGGCGCGGTAATATTCGCCCAAGGTCATGGCCGTGTAGACGGAAGCCTCACGGGCAGCGACAGGCATGTTGGATGTGTTGCAGATGATGATGGTACGTTCCATCAGGCTACGGCCCGTGTGCTTGTCTTTCAGTTCAGGGAACTCGGTGAAGATTTCCACGACCTCGTTAGCACGTTCACCGCAAGCCGCCATGATGATGACATCGGCATCGGCCTGTTCAGCCAAAGCGTGCTGCAAGACGGTCTTGCCACAGCCGAAAGGACCAGGAATGAAGCCCGTGCCGCCTTCGGCAATCGGGTTCAAAGTGTCGATGCAACGCACGCCGGTCTCCATGACCTTGAACGGACGCGGTTTTTCGACGTAACCGCCCACGGCCACCTTAACAGGCCATTTCTGCATCATCGTAACCTTTACCTCTTCGCCCTCGGCATTGGTGAGAACGGCTATGGTATCGGTAATCTTGTATTGTCCGGCGGCAACCACCGATTTCACGGTGTAGGTCCCTTCAAACGAGAACGGCACCATGATTTTGTGAGGCAGCCAGCCTTCTTTCACCTCGCCCAACCAGTCGGCGGCCACAACCTGCTGACCAGCCTTGGCAAGCGGAGTGAAATCCCATTTCCTATTTTCATCAAGCGGCTTGGTGTATTCGCCTCTCTTGAGGAACACATCCGTCATGGTGGCCAGATTGTTCTGCAAGCCGTCGAAATTGCTTGATAGCAAACCAGGTCCCAAGGTCACTTCAAGCATGTAACCCTGAAATTCCACCGGGTTGCCGATTTTCAGGCCGCGGGTGCTTTCATACACCTGCACGGAGGCCTTGTTGCCGTTCACCTTAATGACTTCTGCCATCAGCTTGACACCGTCAAGGTCGATGAAGCAGATTTCATTCTGAGCGACAGGGCCATCCACCTGAACGGTGACCAAGTTGGCAATGATACCTGTAACTTTACCTGTTGTTTTCATATCGTTGTGTTATTTCTTATTTTCGTCATATTTCACGCCCTCGAAAGTGCCACGCACCTCGGTGACAAGTTTCTGGAACATCTCCTCGCCCTTCTTCAGATCGAGTTCGGCCCAACGCTGCACAGCCTTGGCCTTGACGAGGAAAGCGAGAATGGTATTCATGTTGAAATAGTCCAAGCGGGCAATGTCGCTCGCCTTTTCCCATTTCAGTTCGTCCATCTGCTGTTCGCGAGCCACGAAATCGGTGTTTTCGAGGATGGCCCGAATCTGCGCCTCTTCCTCGAAATCGGTTTCGGGCAGTTCCACATGATAGTCGTCGCCGTTCTTGCCGAGACGCTTGGCGAGGTAGTTCACCTTCATGTTGCGCAGGCGGGCATCGAAATCGAAATAGGAGCGGATGAACTCATTCTTGCTTTTTGCCGCCTTTTCATAAAACTCGGCGCCAAGCGTGTTTTCATCGAAGCCTTCTTCGAGCAATGCCACTAACTGCTGGTCCGAGTCCGACAGCAACTCCAAAATCTGAGCCTTGACTTCGGCATAGTCGAAATTGGAGCCTTCGTAACTGACCACAAGCTCGGGCAATCCCGCCACTATATAGACATAATTATTCATTATCCGAAGAGGATTTTCTTGGTTGCCGGACGGAGGTAATTGGCAATGAGGTTCTGGAACTCTTCATCGGTGAATTGCAGCACATAGCCACTGCCCTGAGGCGCCACCTTGAAACCGCCGTTCATTTTCTTTGAGAAGCTCACGTTGACCGGAGCGGCAAACTGCTGGCCGATTTCCTTGCTGACGAAATCCTCGACCTTGCCCTTCAAGGCTTCAGGCATGATGAAGTCCAAAGCCACAGGCGAAGCGTTGTTGGCGTTGAATGCGCTCACAATGGCTTTCATCATTTCCTTGACGAACTCCACATTATCGAGATTTTGCGCAACGGCCTTATTGGTCATCTTGGCGACGACCATCTTTTCCATTTCCTGTTTGGTGACGCTGATGCTTTGCACGGCGGCCATCTTCACATCGGCAGCAACCTTGGTTTTCAGTTCTTCGGCCTCTTTCTGCGCCTGAGCCACGATGCGCTCGGCTTCAGCCTTGGCCTGTGCGATGATGCTTTCCGATTCGGCCTTAGCCTTTTGCAGCAGTTCCTCGCCATCCTGTTTTCCCTTCGACAAACCTTCGTTGTAAAGCTTGTCGGTCAATTCTTGCAATTTATTTTGCATAACTTACAGTTTATGTCTTTTGTTATTTATTTCAGATAATTTGGGTGCAAAGATAGGTAAACCCTTTCACATTAACAAATGAAAATGAAAAGAGTTTGGGAAGAAAAAAAAAGATAAACAAGCATAAAAAGCAAAATTTGGGAACTTGGCGCGTTTTTGCTTGGGAACTTGGCGCGTTTTCACTTGGGAAGTTGGCGTAATTTCACTTGGCAAGAAACAATAAGAGATGTTTCAGTTTCATTGCCGCAAAGATTGGGAAAACTTGTTTCCGCAAACGCCCCCTTGCATAGCAAATATGATTTGGAAACTACTGTAAAAAAACAGCAGCCAAATGCCGGATCAAAACTCAGCCAAATGCCGGATTAAAAATCAGCCAAATGCCGGAAAAGGGTTTAAATAATTTATTGCCTATGTGTCTTGTTTTTTCATCATCCACTAATGAAATATAGTACATATTTACCT
>JAKSMU010000032.1 GCA_024400455.1 Bacteroidales bacterium
AACGAAAACCCTGACCACTCCGGCCAGGGTTTTTTGTTTGTATCTTATCCCTTTTTCCTCTTCTTTTATTATCTTTGCCAAAAATATTAAAACGCTATTCCCATGTCAGATTTACCGGCACTATTTTCCGATTTGGCTCTGATTCTGGTTACCGCTGGAATCACCACCTTGTTGTTCAAATGGTTGAAACAGCCCGTCGTGTTGGGCTATATCATCGCGGGTTTCCTCATTGGCCCTTATTTCGAATGGTTCCCTGTCATCACCGACCATACAAGCGTTGAGACCTGGAGCGAAATCGGCATGGTGTTCCTGCTCTTCGCCATAGGGTTGGAGTTCAGTTTCAAGAAGTTGAAGAAGGTAGGGGCGACGGTCGGCATCACGGCTTTGACGGAATTGGTGACGATGTGCGTCGTCGGTTTCTTCCTAGGTAAACTGCTCGGATGGAGCAAGATGGATAGCATCTTCCTCGGTGCAATGCTGTCCATCTCATCAACGACCATCATCGCCAAGGCTTTTGAGGATATGAAACTGAACCGTGAGAAATTCTCCGAAAACGTCATCGGTGAACTTGTCGTCGAGGATTTGGAGGCGGTCTTGATCATGGTCATCCTCTCCACTTTGTCGGTGAGTCAGAGCTTTAATGGCCAGGAGTTGCTTTTCAGTATGTTGAAACTTGTTTTCTTCATCCTGATTTGGTTCCTTGGCGGCATCTATCTCATTCCTTCCATTTTGAAACGTTCGCGTAAGTTCATGTCGTCGGAAACTTTGACCGTTTTCTCAGTCGGCTTGTGTTTCCTGATGGTGGTGCTGGCCAATATCGCCGGCTTCTCATCGGCATTGGGCGCTTTCATCATGGGATCTATACTTGCCGAAACGCTCGAAGCCGATATGATTCAGAAATTGGTCATGCCAATCAAGAACTTGTTTGGTGCCATCTTCTTCGTTTCTGTGGGTATGATGGTCAGTCCTCAAATTCTGGTGCAGTACTGGTGGCAGATACTTGTCATTACGGCAGTCCTGATTGTCTTCAAGACGGGAAGCAATACGGTTGGCCGACTCTTTGCGGGCCAGGGATTGAAGTCTTCGTTGCAAGGCGGCATGTGTTTCTGCCAAATCGGTGAGTTCTCTTTTATCATCGCAACGGTGGGCATGACCTATGGCGTTATCGATGATTTCCTTTATCCTATCATCGTTTCGGTCTCCATCGTGACGACATTCCTCACGCCTTATATGATTAAGGCAGCCAATCCGCTTTTCGGTTTCATCGATGCGAAAGTGCCTGACAAGTGGAAACAGAAACTGAGCAACAGCGATACGGGCATTCGTGCCAAATCGGGTAAGATGGTAGCGCTGCGCGATTTCATGACGCGCAATCTGAAACGAATGGTCATTTACATGGCTATCGTCATTGCCGTATTCTTGATCTGCCATGCTTTCATCGCTCCATTGTTCAGCAAATTATTGCCGTCTAAATGGGCTTCGTTGGTCAATTTGCTTGTTACCTTGCTGTTGATGACGCCTTTCCTTTGGGGTATGGCTTTCAAGCATAATATCCGTTATGTCACCCGCAAATTGCAGGTTTCGAGCCGCTTCAACTTGTTTGTAGTGTATGTGGTTTATGGCATTCGTTATGTCATTGCTGTAGGCATTATTACCTATACTATTTTGCAATATTATCACATTTCGTTCTGGCTGGCTTTCGGAATAGGCGTGGCTATTTCGCTTTTGCTGCGTTTCACGAGCCATTTCATGATGTTCTATCAGCGTATTGAAAAGCGTTTCCTTGAGAACTTGAATAAACGCCAATCCATGCAGATGTTTGCCATTCCGGATATCTTGCAGGAGAATTTCCATTTGGCCAAGATGACCTTAAGCCCGAAGAGCATTTATTCGGGTAAGAGAATTATTGATACAGATTTCCGTGATAACTTCAACATCAGTGTAGTTGGCGTGGACCGTGCAGGTGAACAGTTCGACTTGCCAGATAAGGATTTCCAACTTTTCCCTTACGACAAGATTACTTTTATTGGTACGGAAGAACATACGTCGGCATTGAAGGCAAGGATCGAAGTGGAAGATGAGACCTTTATCCGTGAGGCTCCAGAGAGCGATGTGGAGATTTATAAGATGGAGATTAAGGAAAACAGCCGGTTCAAGGCTGTGTCTTTAATGGATTCGGAACTCTCGTCGCGTTACGAGGCTATGGTGATTGCAGTTGAACGAAACAGCGATTTCATCCTCAATCCTTCGCCGCGTATATGTTTCAATGTCGGTGATCTGGTATGGTTCGTGAGTTCGAAAGCAGCGGCCAATCGCCTGCTGGATGAAACAGTTTGAGTGGTGAAAGGGTTATGGGTGACGGGTTATGGGTTATAGGTGATTTTGTAACCAATCACCATTCACTCATCACTCATCCCCCAATAAAGAACTCATCCTTGAAATTGACGAAATAGAGCCGTTCTTGTGCGCGGGTTACGGCTGTGTAAAGCCAACGCACGTCGTCTTTTTCCAATTCGTCTTTCAGGTTGAATGAAGAATCGATAAATACATCTTTCCATTGACCGCCTTGGGTTTTGTGGCAGGTGAGGGCATAGGCGAATTTCACTTGCAAGGCATTGAACCATGGGTTCTTCTTCATTTCCTTGTAACGTTCACGACGGTTCGGAATGTCCATGTAGTCTTCTTCAATGGCATCGTGCAGCCTTTGGTTTTCTTCATCGGTCAGCGATGCGCTTTCGCTATTAAGGGCATCGAGAATGATTTTCACCTCTAAGTTCGGGGCATCGGGGTAATCCAGGAAACTCAATTCGACATCGGCGAAACGGAAGCCATACATTTCTTCGTAGCGTCGGATTTTACGTATTTCGGCCATGTCGCCGTTGGCAATGAAGCTGATGTTTTGGTTGCCATCGGCCCAAAAGTAGTTGTTTTTCACAATCATCAGTCGGTCACCGGTAGCGATTTCGCCTTCTATGTTGAGGATTCGGCTTCTGATGGCTTGGTTGAAGAGGTTAGCCCTTTTGTTCGATTTGCAGATGATGACAGTTTCGGTGTTGTGTTCGGCGTCGAAAGCACGGTAAAGCAGTTCCTCGAAAGTCTCGGGTTCGATGCGTGTGGTGTCGCTGAAATTCTTGATGTCGAATAATGGCAATTCGTATTCGTAAAGATTCTCGTTGAGTAATTGCCGCAGGTGGGTCGCGTTGGAGAGAATGCCTGACTCCAGAGCTTGACGCATGACTTCGGTAAGTTCGTAGGTGGCGATGGTGACGGGGAATTCGCTTTTGAGGTAATCGATGTCTAAGGCAGGGCTGTGGTCGCTGCCAACAGGTGGCAGCTGTGCGGCATCGCCAATGAGAAGCAGTTTGCAGTTGTCGCCGCTGAAAACGTATGCTAGCAAATCATCGAGGAGACTGGAACCGCCGAAGTCTTTCTGTTCGCCAATCATGGAGGCTTCGTCGATGATGAAAAGCGTGTTCTGGTATTTGTTTTCGGCGCGGCCTACGCGGATGCTGCCATCAGGGAAAGTCATCACTTGATAGATGCGTTTGTGAATGGTTGTGGCATATTGTCCGGTATAACTGCTGATGACCTTGGCGGCGCGGCCTGTGGGTGCCATGAGCACATATTTCATGCCGATGAGAGGAAGCGTTTTGACAAGGGTGGTGACCAATGTGGTCTTTCCTGTACCGGCATAACCTCTTAGAATGTAAGTCGGGTTTTCCTTTTGCGAAAGCAGAAAGGCGGAGAGGTGGCGCAAGACGGTGCTTTGCCCTTCGGTAGGTTCAAATCCGAAGGAGTCTTTCAACTGCCAAAACAATTCTTCTCTGCTTAGCATGGTTTAGAAAGGATAGCCGAGGCCAATGTTAAGGTTCCAGTTGTTTCGGGAGTCAAGAAGGAAGCGGTTGCCGGTCTCGTCTTTATAAGGGTAGAGCAAAGCCAAGGCCAAATCGGCTCTGACAACGATGAACTTGATGTCGAAACGAAGACCGAAACCAACATCCATGGCGAGTTGCTTGTAGAAGGTATCGAATCGGAAATTGCCTTCGGGAAGTGCTTCGCTGGGCCTGTAGGTCCAAATGTTGCCTGCATCGGCAAATGCGGCGCCTTTCAATTGGTTGTAGATGGTGAAACGGTATTCGGCATTCAGTTCCAGTTGCATGTCGCCGATTTGCTCGATATCGTTTGCCGAAGGCCTATAGGCACCCGGACCGAGGGAACGGAAACGCCAGCCGCGCATGCCGTTGGTGCCTCCTGCATAGAAACTGCGTTCGAAAGGCATGTCGGTGGAATTGCCGTAGGGCAATCCTAATCCAATGAATTCACGGAAAACCAGCCAAGAATTGTCGTTGAGTTTGAGGTGCTGGCGGAAATCGATGTCGGTTCGGATAAACTGAGCGTATCGTATGCCGAAAAGCTCATGGTGGTTGTCTTCAATGTTGATGAGTCTCGTATTGTTGAAAAGCGAGATGAGATTTCCGCTTGATTCGAAGCCGACACGAAGGTACACGAAACTGGTCTCTCTGTTGAGGTTCTGGGTGTTGTAGGTGAATGAATAGCGTGGACCAAAAAGGAGATGGTCGGTGTATTGGTCTCTTCTTCTTTGGCTTGGGTCGCTTAATACGAAATATTGGAAAAGGAAAGTGGGATCGGTAATCTTGACGGTGTTCAGGTAGATTGGAGTCAAGGAATGTAGGAAACGGTAACTGCTTTTCCAGTCGTAACTAAAGGCTGCCTGGATGATGTGGCGCGTGTAGTAATAGCGTTCCTGATGATTGTAACCTAATGTGAGTATGGTCTTTGGCTGATATTCGCGGACGAAATTTCTGAGCGGGAACGGACTTAGGAATTTTGGGAAAGTGATGCTTCCGGTGAGGCTGAATTCCTTTGTGTTGAAGGTGCTCTCGTTATTATTGGCCGAATTGTCGATGAAATCCAAAGTGTCAAAATCAATCTTGTGCTGGGTTTCAACACCGCCTCTCAGGCTCAACTGAAAGACTTCGGCTCCACGGAATAGGTTCTTGTTGGTGTAGGACAAACCTCCTTTTATGCCTAGATCGCTTTCAGCTCTTGTGCCTTCAAATTGAAGCGTGTAGGCGTGCCGGTCGACGGGCTGCATGGTGATGCGGCAGTCCAAAAGATTGAGCGAATCGTTGGCAACCGTGTCAAATGCAATGTTTACATTGCCGAAAGCCTTGAAGTTGTTGAGGGCGTTGTAAGTCTGGGTGACCCGTTGCAGGCTATATGGTCTTCCTGCTTGAATCTGTATGGCTTGAGAAAAAGTCTCTGGCTTGATTTTCGGTTTGCCGTAATAGAAGAAATTCAATTGGTTAGGTTGAATTCTGCGCCCTGTTTTGGCAAAGATGGTGTCTCTGTAAGTAGGGGCGCTGCCAAAGTGGAGTATGGAATAATCTGGGCAGATGTTGATGCTGTTGATGGTATAGCGTCTGTGTGGGGCAGTGACACCTGTCTCGCGGTTTTCCTCGTTGGCGATTTTCATCTTAACGGACAAGGTGTTGTTGTGAAAATTGCTGTCGACTTCATAACTGATGTAATCGCGGTTGAAAAAGTAATAACCTCGGTTACGCAGGTGTTCCGTAATCTGGTCACGGATTTTGTTCAGTTTGTATTCGTCGTAGATATCGCCTTCTTTTAACGGATAATCGGACTCTATGCGTTTGAGGAAACGGGCAATGGTCGTGTCGGAAATATCGAAATCGAAGGCATTGATGGTGTAAGGCTTAGCCAGTTTGACATTGTATGTGACAAAGGCCTTGAACCGTTTCTTCTCGAGACTGCTTGTCACTTTTGAATTGAAATGCCCGACATGATTGAGATATTTTTCCATCTGACGGGTGGAGTAGTCAACTCCGCTTTCGTCGTAGTAGGTTGGCTCCTGGCCGATGGATTCGTTGACCCATTTCCAAAACTTCCTGTCGGTCTTGTCTTGGGAAATATAATAGGCCCATGGCTTAAAGTTGATGGAAATGAAACTTTTGCGTGGCTTGAGCGAAATGTAGTCGGACAAGGATGACTTGCTGACATCAGATTGCGTTGAATCAATGATAACCTTGTTCTTCCACACGATGTATTCCCCTTGGGGAACATGTCTTTTTAAAGAACACGAAGGTAATAGGAAGACTGTCAGCAATAACAGTATGATATGAAAACCTTTGCGGCACATTGAAACCAATTTTGCCGCAAAGGTAAGAATAAATCATTTATACTACTTCAGCAACGATGAAATTGCTGCCGCCAACAAAAACCACATCGTCGAAATGGGCAGCGTTGATGGCCGAACGGTAGGCGTGGCTCACCGATTCGAAGACTTGTCCGCGTAAGCCGTAAGAGAATGCTTTCTCTGCCAGTATGTTGGCATCAAGCCCTCTTGGAATGTCGGCTTTGCAGAAATAGTATTCGCAATTGCGCGGAAGAAGTTGCAAGACATGGTCGATGTCTTTGTCGTTGACCATTCCGAGTACGAAATGCAGCTTGCTGTATTGCATTTCGGCCAATTGGCGGACGACTTCGGTGATGCCCGCCACGTTGTGACCGGTGTCGGCGATGGTCAGCGGGTCGGTGCCGAGAATTTGCCAACGGCCCATGAGATGGGTGTTGCGGATGACCTTTGCTATGCCTTCGCGTATGGCGTCGTCAGTGAGGTCGAAGCGCTTCCTGAGCAAGTCTATGGCGCAGAAGACTGTTGTAAGGTTCTTTTGCTGGTAATTGCCCAACAGCGGAATCTCGACAGCTTCCATGTAAAGATCGCTGCTTTTCCAAAGGTCGAACTTCTGAACGGTGTTCGATTCGATATGGATCTTGTCGCAATCGAAAATTTGGTCAGCGAAATAGATAGGGCTGTTGCATTCGCGGGCCTTGTCTTCGAACACTTGGTGGGTCTCAGGCTGGGTTTCGCCAATCACGACAGGGATGTTTGGCTTGATGATACCTGCCTTTTCGCCGGCAATCTTTTCCATCGTGTCACCCAGGAACTTCACATGGTCAAGACCGATATTGGTGATGACGCTGACCTCAGGCGTAATGAGATTCGTTGAATCCAAACGGCCACCCATTCCGACTTCCACTATGGCGATGTCGACCTGTTCCTTTGCGAAGTAATCGAAAGCCATGCCGACGGTCATCTCGAAGAAGGAGAGTCCCATCTTCTCGAATTCATCCTTGTGCGCATCGATGAAACTGACTACGTTTTCCTCAGGAATCATCTCGCCGTTGATGCGGATGCGTTCACGAAAATCGCGAAGATGAGGTGAGGTGTAAAGGCCCGTCTTGTAGCCTGCTTCTTGGAATACGGAAGCCAGCATGTGCGAGGTTGAACCCTTGCCATTGGTACCAGCCACGTGCACCGACTTGAATTTCTTGTGCGGATTGTCTAAAAGTCCGAGGAGTTGTATGGTGTTGTTTAGGTCGGCTTTGTAAGCAGCACCTCCAATTCTTTGATACATTGGAAGTTTGTTGAACATCCAGTCAAGTGTCTCTGTGTAGTTCATGGAAAAATATAATGTATTAGGATTTACTGTTTTAAGACAAAAGTGTAGGTGATGGTTCCCTTTTGTTCGGCAGGAGCGTTGGGGTCTGAAGCGAAGACGGATTGCAGAGCGGCAGCTTTTGCTTTGCTTCTCATCTCGCTATTGACGATATCAGTGCCTTTCGTGGCGATTTCAGCGCGAACCACTTTGCCTTCTCTGTTGACCCAGATGTCGACAACGATATGGCCTTCTTCGTTGAAATCTTCATTAGGACGCTGCAGTTTCTTTGCTCCACGGCCTCCAAGGCTATAGCCAGTGCCATTGCCACTGCCGCCTGTGCCTTCATACTGCTTGATGCCGGCCAAGCCATTTGGGTTGCCTTGGTCGCCGGGTTGTCCGGTTATGCCTTCCGAACCGCCTTTCTGGGCGTTGCTGTTGCCTTTGAAAAGCGCCTTCTGATTCACTTTCGGCTGAGGCTTCTCGATAGGTTTTGCCTCTTCGGGTTTGGTCTTGTTTTCTTTCTTTTTTTCTATGGCAGGGGCTTCCTCTGTGTCTTGCGTTGCGATGTCTTCGTCAGCCTTCTGGGGTTGGGTTTGTGCCATGTTTTGTTCAGGTATAGCCGATTGCAGTGGTTGCACTTCGCCCATGCCTTGGTTGCTCATGCCTAAGTCGACTTCAACGCCTTCTTCGCCAGGGAGTGGCAATGGCGTGCGGAAGGCCATCAGAAATAGCAAGAGCACCACTAATGCGTGGACTATTATTGTGCCTACAATTGCAATGCCTTTATCTTTGTTTGCGTTCATGATTTCAAAATTATATGTGTGTTGTCAAAATCGTTTCGACAGGCTCAACGAACTAACACCCGTCACCCATCACCAATAACCATTCACCTTATTTCTTTTGCGAAGTGGCTAAAATCACCTTGTGGTTTGTGTTGGTGGCGTTATTGATTTCATTCACGGCATCGATGACGTTGACGACGTATTGCACGGGGACTGTCTTGTCGGAGCGCAATACGATGGTGCCTTCGGTGTCAGCGCCAAGTTTTGCGTTGATGAGTTCTGCCAATGTGGTCTCATCGGCTGGCGTTTCTTCAACAAAATAGCTGTATTCTTCGTTGATGTAGACGGTGATGGTTTGCTTTGCCATGGTCTTGCTGCTGCTTGAAGGCAACATGAGCTTGATGGCGTTTGGCGCTACCAATGTCGATGTCAGCATGAAGAAAATGAGCAGCAGGAACACCAGGTCGGACATCGACGAGGAGTTGAAGGAAGGCTCGACTTTATTTCTTGATTTAATAGCCATGATTATGCGGGTTCGTTAAGTACATCCATGAATTCAGTTGCTTTTGCTTCAAGCAGATACACCACTTTCTGGATGCGGTTGGTGATGATGGCGTGGAAGATATAGGCGATGATGCCCACGATAAGACCGCCGACTGTGGTGACCATGGCTTCGTAGATGCCGGATGAGAGCAATTCAATGTCGATGTTGTTGCCCGCCATTGACATGTTGTAGAAGGCACGGATCATGCCGGTGACGGTGCCCAGAAAACCGAGCATCGGGGCGGCACTAGCGATCATGGCGAGGATGGAAACGCCTTTCTCCAGCTGGCTGACTTCGAGGTTGCCCACGTTTTCGATGGCAGAGTTGATGTCGTTGAGCGGACGGCCCAAGCGCGACAGACCTTTTTCAATCATGCGTGAGATAGGGGTGGAGTTGCCACGGCACAATGCCTTGGCAGAATCGATTTTGCCGTCTTTCATGTATTCGCGGATGCGTTCCATGAAGCCCATATCGTATTTCGTTGCTCGTGAAACTGCTAAAAAGCGTTCAATGAAAATGTAAACTGCTATAATGGATAAAATGGCCAACACGACCATAATCCAACCGCCTTTGGTAGCGAGTTCCAAAATAGATAAGGTGTATTCCGTTGGCTGTTCGATGGCTTCTGGTGCCACTGCGGCTGCAGCTAAATCGTTGCTTGCTGTCTGAATTTGAAGAAGTGAAAACATGTTGTTGAATTGTTGTTTTGTTTATCTGTTGAATTGTTTGATATCTTTTGAAATAACTAAAATCATGCCATTTTATTATTGTGCATTCCAAATCTTGCCGCTGCAACTATCGCTTTCGGCGCCAGTAACGGAACAAAGCACATTCGTTTTACCCTCCAGTTTTAGCAGACCTAAAAAGGCGAAAACCAAAGCCTCTTTATATTCGATGATTTGCTTTTCGGGAATGACGACTTGGTGAATGGTGTGGTGTTGGATGCGTTCAACCAGATACTTGTTCAAGGCTCCGCCACCGGTGATGAGCAGTTTGCCTTTGGGGAGTGCTTTGAGGGATTCTTCGATTTGCATGGCGATATGTTCGGTGAAAGTCGCTAATAAATCACTGATATCCTTTCCTTTGAAAAGATGTTTCTGCTCTGCCTCAAAGAATTCCCTTCCTAACGATTTTGGTGCTTTTTGCTTGAAAAATGCATTGCTGTTTAATGCGGCAAGCAAAGCCTCGTCGATTGCTCCGTTCCGTGCCAAAAGGCCGTCTTTGTCGTATTTTAAGCCTTTCTGGTTGGCGAGATAGTTGAGCGCTTGGTTGGCAATGCAGATGTCGTAGGCAATGCGCTGACCGTTTTGGTCGTACGACACATTGGCGATACCGCCGATGTTGAGGCAGGCTTCGTATTCGCTGAAAAGCAGTTTGTCGCCAATGGGAACCAAAGGTGCGCCTTGACCGCCTTTGCTGACATCTTCGCTGCGGAAATCATTGATGACTTTCAGTCCGCAAGCATTGGCCAAGGCTTGTCCGTCACCGATTTGCAGTGTATAGTGTTCTTCGGGCTTATGGAAAATGGTGTGGCCGTGCGATGCAACGAAATTGGGAATGATATCATTGTCTTGCATGAAGCGCAGGACTTGTCTGCCCAAATATTCGCCGTATGCTTTGTCCAGATCCGTCAGGTCTTCAGGCTTTTGATGGAAGGCTTCCGAAAGCAGATTCTCCCATTCGGCGGAGTAGGGCAGAGTGGTGGATTGCAGGATGTTGAAACCGTATTTTCCGTTTTCAGACTGGAATTTCACCAAAGCCAAATCCACGCCATCGAGCGAACTGCCCGACATCAACCCTATGGCAAGGTGTTCACTCATAGCAATGGCAAAATCTTTTCCAGGCGTATGCCGCGTGATCCTTTTACCAGAATGTCTTTCCCTTCAATAGGGTGATTTTCAATGTATTGATACAAATCGTCGATGGTAGGGAAGGTGTACCATCTCTTGCAACCGCTGTAAGCGCAGAAATTAGGGCCGACAAGGTAAGCGGCTTTGTAATTCAGTTCCTCAAGCAGTTTGAGAATGAATTTGTGTTCATTTTCAGATTCAGAACCTAGTTCGCGCATGTCACCCAATATCAAAAGGTGGTTTTCGCTGCAGATCTTTCTGAAATTGCGTACCGAGGCTTGCATCGATGTCGGGTTGGCATTGTAGGCATCCATGATGATGCGGTTTTTGCCACTTTCGATGACCTGCGAACGGCTGTTGGTGGGCTGATATGCTTCGAGTGCTGTTTGGATTTTGTCATCCTCAACTCCGAAATGCTGTCCTACGCCGATAGCTGCTGCTGCATTTTCAAAGTTATATTCGCCGACAAGTCTTGTCTGAACCAAGCGTTTTTTCCATTTCACACTGAGGTAGGGCTTGCATTCGCCAGGTGCAACGGGATAATCGGCACCGCAGTGGCAGCCGTAGCTGACGCGCTTTTGGTCGGCAGAAAGATTCCAAAGCAAATCATTGCCGCGGTTGACGAAAATGAAGTCTCCGTTTTGTTTGATGTAACGATAGAGTTCAGTCTTCGTGTTGATGACGCCTTCAAAACTGCCGAAACCTTCCAAATGGGCTTTGCCGATGTTGGTGATGAGGCCGCAATCGGGGCAGGCGATGTGTGCCAGCGTGTCGATTTCGCCAGGGTGGTTGGCGCCCATCTCAACTACTGCGATTTCGGTTTCCGGCTTGATGGTCAACAAAGTCAACGGGACGCCTATGTGGTTGTTGTAGTTGCCTTCGGTGTGGATGATGTTGTATTTTTGTGACAACACGGCTGAAACAAGCTCCTTCGTCGTGGTCTTGCCGTTGGTGCCGGTGATGGAAAGCACTTTGGCGTTCATCTGGTGGCGGTGATGGCGGGCAAGGTCTTGCAAGGCTTTCAACGAATCGTCGACTTTGACGATGCGTTCATGTTCGGGAATGTCGTTTCGGTCGCAGACCACCAATGAAGCGATAGCTTCTTCTGCGACTTTCAGGGCGAAGTCGTTGCCGTCAAAGTTTTCGCCTTTCAGGGCAAAGAACACGGCATCCTTTTCAACTTTGCGGCTGTCTGTTGTGACTTTATAAGCCTTTGTGAAAGCTTGGTATATGGTTTCTATTGCGTTCATATTTGTCAGTTTTATAAAAAATGCCGCTTGATTTCTCAAACGGCACTTTCAGTATTTTGAATCAAAGCATTATTTTGCGAAGGAACTGCCAACCTTGTTCATAGCGCAGCGGAAACCGATAGTGGAAGCCGACTGGTTCTGATTGAGGTAGCGGCGTGTGCCAGGACTCAGGTAGTAAGGACCATCGGCCCATGAACCGCCTTTGTAGACGCGTGATTCGTCGCTGATAAGGGTTGTACCAGGATTGTCGTTGGTAGCGGTTTCGTACATTTCCTTTGTGAATACGCTCTGGTCTTCCTGAGCATCGCTCCACTTGTTGCGGATGGCTGACATGTAGTCACCATCGTCGTAGTTGGAGTTGAAACTGGTGCGGTAGTTCTGACGCTTTGAAGCTTCTTCTTGTGAGATAGGTTCTCTGCGGATACGGCCGAGAGAGTCTTTCTGAACGAGGAAACCGTTTTCGTCGACAGCTTTCTGCATGAACACGTTACCACGGAATGGGCTGTAGTCAGCTACATCTTCGAATGACAATGGACGATAGACGTCTTGGCACCATTCTGAAACGTTACCGGCCATGTTGTACAAACCGTAGTCGTTTGGCCAGTATGAACCGACAGGAGCAGGCAGAGCAGCACCATCGTTCAGGTTGCCAGCAACACCCATGTAGTCACCAGGACCTCTCTTGAAGTTGGCCATGAAGCTGCCGTAGTATTTCTTGTTGTCGGTGCGGAGACCGTCGCCGTTCCAAGGATAAACCTTGCGTTCTGCAACGATTTCGTTAGAGGTATTGCCTACCAGACCAACAGCAGCATATTCCCATTCAGCTTCCGTGGGGAGACGATAGGATGGGAGAAGGATGCCGTCTTCCATGCGGACGTTGCGCAAACCGTCGCCATCGCCCTTGGAGAGGTCTTTCTTGCCGTTCTTCACTTTACCAGTGTATTGGCCGGCAAGGTAAGCGTCGGTGTTGAAGTTTTCTTCATCCTGCTGTGATGGATCCCAATCGAGGACACCGGCTTCGACGAGCATCAACTCGTTGACGCGGTCGGTACGCCATGAGCAGTAGTCGTTGGCCTGAACCCATGAAACGCCGACTACAGGATAGTCGTTGTAGGATGGGTGACGGAAGTAGACTTCAACCATAGGTTCGTTATATGACAAACGGTCACGCCAAACCAAAGTATCTGGAGCAGCGTTACGCACTACCTGTGGGTAGTTTTGACCATAAACGCGGTTCAGCCAATAGATATATTCCTGATAGTCAACATTGCTGACTTCGGTACGGTCCATAAGGAATGAAGGAACTGTGACCTTGCGTGGAACATTGTCCCATGAGCGGGTCAGATTGTCGGTGGTGCCTCCCATGACGAAGGTGCCGCCTTCAATGGCTATCAAGCCAGGTCCGATTTGCTGGTCGTTGATTTCTGCGACTTCAAAACCACCGTTGTTGGCGTCGTTGTAAGCCCAACCTGTGGTTCTGGAGGCCTTCTTTGAACATGAAGTCATCAAGAGACCTCCTAAAACAATAATTGCTAATGCTTTGAATCCTGATTTTTTATACATCGTTGATAAAATTTGTTC
>JAKSMU010000033.1 GCA_024400455.1 Bacteroidales bacterium
CATAGTTATTACTAGGCTTTCGGAAGTTTTCAGCCTAATTTTTGTCCATTAGCCCGGAATTTCTGATTTTTTGATTTGTGATTTTTTGATTTTTTGCCGGAAATAAAGTCCATTGATGGCTCCTTTGCAGCAATTGGCGTTTTAAAAAATCATATCCAAGTTTTTTCCTATCTTTGCGGCAATGAAACTGAAACATCTCATATTGTTTCTTGCCGTGGTTCTTGCGGCTTGTTCCTCGCGGCACCCTGTAGAGACGCGATTCATCGCGTCTCCTAACAAACAATTACAAGCCATTGACAGCCTTATGTGGAAACAGCCTGACAGCGCCTTTGCGGTGCTGAGGCAGTTTGCGGCAAGTTCTGAGGCTGACAGCCTTGATGAGTTTAATGGGCACTATTGCCAGATGCTGCTTTCCGAATTGCTTTATAAGAACGACTGCGAACAGACCAACCGCGAAGAACTGCTGACAGCGGTGGATTACTTCGACAGCCTGACAATTGCCCTTAACGACTCTCCTCAGCCTCGAAGCCGCCATTGCGGACTTGGTCCGCAATCTCCCGGCCAAAACGACAACCTTGTCTTTCTTGATGCTCGGGCACATTATATTAATGGCGTGGGCTGGTACGAACAAGACAGCATTGTACCCGCCTGCCAAGCCTACCTGAAAGCCTTGCAAGTGATGGAAAGCCATTTTAAAGATGATGAACTAGACAGGAATATGATTCGGTTTATGGGACTGTTAAACATAAGATTATCCAATTTGTTCTATTATAATGATGCTGTAATGCAAGCTATAGAAACAATTCGAAAATCTTTAGTTTACTTCGAAAAGTCTGTCAGTTCCACAGACGTTGCGAATGCCATGATGCGTGTTGGTCGCTGTTTCCGTCTTGATAATAGCCTTGACAGTGCCTTTTTTTATTACAAAAAAGCACTGTCAATTGCGAATGAGAATGGCTTCCAAAAAATTCGTTTCAGCGCCATGAGCGAGATAGCGCCACTTTATTATGAAAAAGGGTTGAAAGATTCAGCTTTCATAATTCTGCACGAAGCTTTAAGCAACTGCACGACAAAGGATGACAGCCTCGCAACTTGTATGGGCCTGGGGCAATTGTTTTACAAAGAGCATAATTATGATTCTGCTGTCTTTTATTTGGAGCAAAGCGTTAAGAGAAAGACATTCGATACAGAAACGGCATCAGCAGATTTGCTACACGATAGCTATTTGGCATTAGGCGATAAGGATAAGGCTCTCTATTATGGTAAGATATATCAAGAAAACATGAGCATTTATGCTGAGAAATCCTCAAAAAAAATTGAAATAGCAACCTTATATAATGAGTACTTGCAGCAGCAACAAGAAACGCATCAAACGCACATGTTTAGCCGGTATTTACTTGTTGTTTGCCTATTGGTGCTCTGTATGGTTTGTCTTTTCTTGTACGGCAGGTCTGCGAAACGCAAGTCAGCCCTGACGCAATCGCAATTAAGCGGCAAGGTTAAGGCCATAAAACAATTGGTAAAGGAGCAGGAAGCCATCATAACCACGCAGCGCGCGGAACTGGAAATGCTACGCCAAAAAGAAAAGCCCGATTTTGAAACGGTTTATGCCTCTTTCCTTCAGGAACCTATATGCCGGCATATTCTGTCAGAGATTCAGGACGAAAACATTACAGTTGGGCTTCGCTGTCCGGCCTACGAAAAACTAGCATTAGGTCTTGAACAAAAACAGCAGTTTTGGAAAACTGTCGATTACTATTTTCCACAGTTCTTCAGCAATCTGGCAAAACAGTATCCAAGGCTGACAACATCTGATGGCCGATATGCCTGTTTCTATCTTCTCGACATTAACGATGGTCAGGTTGCCGTGCTGATGGGTGTGAGCTACCAGTCGGTTTGGAAACGATCCAAAAAGATGAAGGAAGTCATGGATGGTGTCAACGACCTTTCTATGGTTATGAAATCCATTGCGAAAACAAGCATTAATTGATTTATTTACATTATTGTATTTCAATACGTTAATTTGATTTGGTTTATTTTGGTTGATGACAATTTCCTTGACATTTGCGGTAAGATGATTGTAATTTTGTAGCAATTTTAAAACAAATCATTATGCGTAAAATTATTACATTGCTTTTTTGCCTGTTTTTGAGTGTAGGTTTAGCATTGGCTGATAATCCGATTCAGATTCGGGCAATAGATTCATCCAGGGTGTTCACGACAGGCATTTACTACAACAATACAGGAAACACTGCCAACCACACTGATGAAAGCTTTGCCAGGAATTTCCCAGTTATTCCGTGCTCAGTCAATGATTTGAGCGATTGGCATGTCTATAGTTGCGAATGGCAACCGGGTGTGGTAAAGTGGTTCTTTGATGGCGATTTGGTGAATCAATCACTCCCTACCGATAGCATACCTCACAGGCCAATGTATCTGAAAGTAGATTATGCGATTGATAACTACGCATGTCCGCGCAACAGGCCAATTTGGTTTGGTTCTGACACCATGATCATTGATTACATTAAGGTCTGTCAATTGAAATGGGACTGTGACGAAGAAGAGGAAATAACATGCCAGTCTGAACTGGATGATTTCAATTATTCGGTAAAAAAATCGATAAACATCAGTTCAACAATAGAGGGTGTTGCAGTTGAAAATAGTGATAGGATTACTTTTCGATTAACAGATTCTTTCGAGATTACTGGTGAATTTCAGGTAGATGACGGATCTGAATTTATTGTTATTACACAAAATTGTCCATAACTAATAATATCAAATTATATAAACATGAAAAAGGCATTTATTTTTATTACATTCCTATGCTTGTATGTTGATTATTACGCACAAGACATTGTATATCACGATTTTGAGCCGGATATTATGACTGAGCATGATACGGATTCCATTACTATTGATTTTGACAATGACGGCATTTCGGACATGTCACTTGTGATTGTTTCAAACAGTACGGGCTACACGTTTGGTCTTATTGCACATGGAGGGTGGCAAATTTCCTATGTTGAAGACGAATACGCTACAATAACGCTAACAGACATTACTGAATGGTATAATCCGCTTTCGTGGGATCCCTATTTTTACCAGGAGAATCTCTGTGTGCGCAAAGTCGATGCTAATTGCTGCTATTATGGTTGGTTTAGAGCATATAATGGCTATATTACTTTTCCTAATGGAGGATTCAGGTCCTATATTGGTCTTGACAAATATGCCTACTGCACCATTCCCGACTATCCATTGCGCTGGGGACAGACTGAACTCAGCACAGGTGTGGACGAAAACAGCGAAGGCGTTTTCGCCGTTTATCCCAATCCGGCAAAGCAAAGTGTTACCCTTATAGGCCAACAGATTGCCGAAGCAAGGCTCTACAGCGTCACGGGCCAGCTCGTTGCCACCAAGCAGGGCAACGGCACGGAAAGCCTCACTATGGACGTCTCAGGCCTCCCTTCGGGACTTTACTTCGTCACCGCCATCGGCGAAGACGGAAGCCGAAGCGTGCTGAAGGTGGTGAAGGAATGAATTACATGGTTACCTTTACGCTCCCTAATGGAGATGAGTATTATGGTGAATTTACGGTGACGGATTAAAAACACATTATTAACAAATTATAAATTAAAGCATTATGAAAAAAGCATTGTTTTTTATTATGTTTTTAGGCGTGTGTTCCCCAATTTACGCCCAAAGTATTTTTTATCAAGATTTCGATCCTGATTCAATCGTGTATTATCCTATTGATCATTTATATATGGATTTTAATCAAGATGGAGATGCTGATGCCTATCTTTACGCTTATGCAACAAATGGAGGATGGTGGTTCGATTGCTATTCGATGTCAGGTTGGGAACTTCTTTGGTGTGAAGACACCATTACGCCAATCAATGAACTTGATGATGATTGGAGGTTGGGATACAACCTGTTGCCTCCAATACAATATGAGAGATTTGCAATCCGACATCTCACGGATAACGGTTATTGCTATGGATGGATGAAAGTGTCATACGGAGTAGAATGGTGGGAGGATAAAGGCAAAGGCCAAGAATCAGGCTGGCATTCAAAAGGGTATTTAATACTTGACAGTCAGTGCTACTGCACCATTCCCGACTATCCCTTGCGCTGGGGACAGACTGAAATCAGCACAGGTGTGGACGAAAACAGTGAAGGCATTTTCGCCGTTTATCCCAATCCGGCAAAGCAAAGTGTTACCCTTATAGGCCAACAGATTGCCGAAGCAAGGCTCTACAGCGTCACGGGCCAGCTCGTTGCCACCAAGCAGGGCAACGGCACGGAAAGCCTCACTATGGACGTCTCAGGCCTCCCTTCGGGACTTTACTTCGTCACCGCCATCGGCGAAGACGGAAGCCGAAGCGTGCTGAAGGTGGTGAAGGAATGAATTACATGGTTACCTTCACCCTCCCCAACGGAGATGAGTATTATGGTGAATTTACGGTAACGGATTAACGAGAAAAACCATTATGCTATGAAAGGGAAGAGCAAATTCATTTAAATAGCCTCCTTAGTGAGGCCCAAAAACGAGCTGTTTTAAGAATGACTGCCTTTGTGTAAGGTTTCCATGAACCATGATACGGTAAGCGAAACAAAAAGGAACCATTATTGAAGTTTCAACTCCTATTTTATCTTTCTAATTCACGATGTAAAATAAATAGAAAACAATTAAAAATTAGTAAAAATGAAAAAGTATATACAATATTTCATCCTTTCACTCCTATTATTCACGATGGGATGGAAAACAAACGCTCAAAACTGGGTGAATTTGGGTAGTTCTACGCCTAAAGAAATCAAGGCCACAGTCACTGAAAGCAACAGCCAAAGCATTCGTGTGCATTTTGACACGAAGGGATTCGACTCAGAATCCATCAACGAAGGCAACATCATTTATCAGAGGCTTTCTATTCCTGGAGCAGGAAAGTCTCAAACCGTTGGCTCCCCCGAGTTACCATCGTTTCACCAAATGGTTGCCATTCCTGAATGCAGCAATGTCAGCCTTTCTTTCCAAGTGCTTCATGGCATATATGTGTGTGTCATAGATGTAGAGGGATCAAAGACAGCAAGGAAGTTTGTTGTTCGTTAAACTAACTAAAGGAGACAAATAAAATGAGAAACAGATTTGCATTACCATTCATTCTATTGATAACGCTATTGTGCGGGGAAGTGTCCTTCTCCCAATCTGCCGAGCAGTTTTTCATCGGAACTGAATCAGGTGAGATTATTATTCAAGGCACTTGGTATGAATATGATTTTATAACTTATAGATACAATCTTTATAGGTTTACCAACCATGGTGCCGATGTTGAAGTTCTTGCCACCTATGATGATTATAATTGGGTAATCGATCCGGAGACCATGTCAGGAATGGGGGAATTGCTGTACGACGCGTCTCCCGGTCACTTTTACAACCTGGATCAAGACACTTCGGAAAAAGTCCTTGCCACCAGTGACTATGGACAGACATGGAGTGTGATTGGCGACTATGTCGTTCCATATCCGCCTCAGTATTGGTGTTTCGCCAAAGAAGAAGGAGAGATTGTAAAATTTCAGGCAGAAGACCCGTTCGATCCACAAACATCTTATTCTTTAATTGCGAGTTATGATTATGGAGCACATTTCAATGACACAATAGCAACTTCTACAACACCAGTTTACAGAAATCATGTTGCCGGTTGGAATCAAGGCGAGTTCTTTTGTAGAGAATTTGGAACAGACAGATGGATTCACACGACAGGTTTTTATGAAACTGCTGATACCTTAACCTTCCCTGCCGAATTGCACAGCAAGCCCATTGGAATAGGGCCAAAAGAGGGAGAGTTGTATTGTAGGTATAAGCCAGCCGGGGTATTTTCAAAATTGCAAAGAGTGGATTATAGTGATGATTATGGTGCCAATTTCCGAACTTTGGTTGATTTGGAATTGAATCCGATTGATGTCATTGTTGATACGATGATGTTTACACATTATGCCCTTGGAGGCGGGAATTTGTTTTTGGACAGGGAACCAGGCGTGTTTTATGTCATATTTGATTCTCTAACGTTTAATTTTCCTGATGATCCACCGTATCCAGAAGAGCCTCAAGGAGACCGATGCTGGATTGCATTTTATCAGGACTATGGCAATACGCTGGTAACTACCTATTTCCATGATTTCAAGCCCGACTGGTTTGAACATCATACGCCAGTGATGGATTGTGAAATAACGGGCTGTGACGAGAATGGCGTCACTCTCCGATGGAATGAGCCAGAACTGAAGCCAAATGAAGTGCTGGTCGGTTATCAGGTTTATAGAGGCGCGGCATTAGTCAGCGGAGACTTGGTTGCCGGAACGGAATATACCGACTCTTATACAGGCGGAGGCAAGCTAAACTATCATGTTTTGGCGGTTTACAGCGATGGCGAAATGTCAAAGTCGTATAACATTGTGTATTGCGAACAGACTCTTGGCTGCCATGAAAATGAAATGGAGACAAATGTCGCTGTGTATCCAAATCCCACTAATGGTGTTGCCAGCATAGAGGGCGTAACGGCTGCAGAAGTGCAGGTTTACAATTCTCTCGGCCAGTTGGTGAAGACCGTGCAAGGCACGAATGAAATCAGCGTGGCGGGCTTGCCCGAAGGGGTGTATGTGCTGAGGATTTCGGATGAAAAGGGGAATGAGTATACGGAGCGTATAACTGTAACAAGATAAGCCAAGTAAGGAATACCTTGTTCCCAATTCTTCCAGTGGCAGTGGCGGCCACCGCCGCCCTGCTGCTGGCGGGATGCCAGGAAAAAGGCAGCCGGCCTAGTCCCTCGCAAGCCGAAAGCGAAACGCAAATCCAAGCTCCAGCCTACAACGACACAACGGAGATGGACGAGGAAACCCGTCACCGCATTATTCTGATAAAGTCCGCGAGTGCGAAGGGGTGTACGGAGAAGTGATGGGGGAGCATTGTTAATTTCTCCAACGGAGATGAGTATTATGGTGAATTTACGGTAACGGATTAAAAGTCAATTAAATCAATTATTAACAATTAAAAATCTACGACAATGAAATCAAGAAAAATTTCTTTTGCCATCCTTGCTGTGGTGGCAGCGGCCTTTGTTTCGGCCATCGTGGTTTCTTGCAAAAAAGACAAGGAAGAACCTACAGCAAAAACTCCAAACAGTGAGGCTCAAGTCTTGATGAAACGCATTGAAGCGTTCGAGTCGCTGCGCGATGCCGTCAATTCCGGCGCGAAAGCCGACGGCAGCATGACGGTGGAGGAAATGCGGGAGATTCTCTGCATGGTCTCGAATTACGAGCACAGCGAACACGAGATTTTCTGTCATAACACCGTGTTGGACACCCTGGAAGTCCGCATGGTGCCCATAGCGAACGGAAATGTTTTGGAATCGGATGTGGTGGCCGTCTATAATGCCTTTGAAACAGAACTGGAAAACTGTATGGAATCCGTTGATGACGGAATGGATGTTCCCAGCTTGTTCAGCATCGTTTTGCCAGAAAATGGAACAAGAGACGAAGAAGACATCAAAATCATCTTCACCAGAGGACAGGAGGCAGAACCAGAATCCATTTCTTCGCCTTTGGTATCAGGCCCATTCCATGATATATGCTGGTATTGGGGATTGGATTTGGGACGCTGCGATGGTGGACCCGGCACTCCTACGGATGCAGCGGACGAACTGACAAGATATTTCAAATTCGATTATTCCACTGCCAATGGTACTGTCATATTCAGCAACGTTGAATATGTCAGTTATGTTGCAACCGACAGATTTTCATTTGAAAGACCAAGATGGACCTATTGGGAACCGACATACAATGTGTCTCCGTGCGACATGTGGCTCTTTTGGCTATACGAAAGACTCCCTTTGTACGTGTCAGAGCCATGCCTATGCGAAGATGAATTGAACTGCGAATATGAGGACATTAATGAATTCATAGTAAATGACTCCGGTCCATTGCACTACTCTCCAATTTGCAATTTACCATATTTTGAATGTGTCGTCACGGATGAATTAGTATATAAGAATGAAAGTGACACAATCCCTATTGGCAGGGTGCATGTGGCGAATGTGAAATATGCTGAATACACTATTCACCAGAATCAGGAATGACGATGAAAAAACACAGTCTTTTACTTGCCTTGGCCCTTCTTTTCGGGGCCAAGGCTTTTGCGCAGGAATGGGAATGGGACTGTCCTACGGCTCATACTATGATCTACGAATCAGCGGAGCTATCCGATGGTGACATCATGGTTATGGGTCATCGGTACCATGATTCAAGCTGTGGTTTGCTACATTCGCCAACCTTATGGAAACTGGATTCGGAAGGGAATGGTCTGGCCTTTTCTGATTATCACAAGGACGGCTACTATGGCTATCCGCCTTATGTCCTTGAAAACGGTTCGGGTGATGTGTATGCGCTGATGACCTACAGCCCCGACCACGACACTTGCTCATCGAACTATTTCAAGAACTTCGAGCCGGTCACCGACCACTGCATTTTAGGTCTTTACAGGCTCAACGACGACCTTTCCATTGCCGAAAGCCATGAGATGGAAATCCCCATCGACACATCGGAGTGGCTGAGCGAAGAAAACCTTTATGATTTTTGGAATAACGGGCAAGCCTATCTGTACAGTGCTTTTGTGGATGACGACGGCACCATAGTGGGAGTTTACGACAAGACCGTGACAGCCGACCTCGACAAGCCGCGCGGCTACGACTCGACGGTGTTCTTCAGGATGGATTTCGAGGGAAACCTGCTAGCCAGGGCTGCTTATAGCGGAAACAAAAGGTGCGGCGCTTGCCCTGCGTATAATTTTCGCCGCCATCACATCGTCAAAGCCGACAGCCTATATCTGTATTATGGGTGTCAATGGGATATCTATGAAGAGAAAGATGACAACCTCATCTATCTTGACCATGACTTCAACATTGTGCGCAGCAGGTCGTTCAAGCAGGCCGATCAGGTTCAGGCTATGTACAATATGGATTTTAATGATTGCAATGTGACCCGAACCGGTAGGGGGACAACGCTGCTGACAAACACCTTCAGCGAGAGGTTTGCCCATTATAGTGTTGCATTGTATGAGTATAATGACGATGTGAACGGCTATGGTAACAATGTGCCGATTCTTCACTATGCCAAGAGGAAAACAGATGGCTGGGATTTCGTGACCGAAATGTCTCCGCCCATTCAGTTTGAAGACGGTTCGCTACTTTATGTGTACGCTTTGAATGTGGGAGCAGCCTGCGATCAGGATTCAAGGATTGTGATAGAGCGTCTTTCACCTGACTTTGAGACAGTTTCGACAATGTATTATGGAACATACGACGACGGTATAAGTCAGGCAGCGCTGGGCATTGCAGCTACACGTGACGGAGGCATGCTTTTGACATCAGGAGTTGTTAAACTGTCCAATGGCTATAGATTTCGTGCCGTCACCAAATTCCCCGCCGAGGCTTTCTTGGGCGTCGACGAAGCCCATGCCAACGGCCTGAAGGTAGCCATCGTCTACCCGAATCCGGGCGGCAGCGAGATGCACATCCGTACCACGGTTGAGAATGCCGCCGTGGAGGTGTACGACATGAATGGCCGCCTTGTGGCGCAGCAGCCAGTTGCGGAAACCGAAACGGTGATAGATGCTACGGACTGGGCGTCGGGAACGTATGTCTGGAAGGTGGTTTCTGATAAGGCTGAGATTGAGACGGGGAAATGGGTGAAGGAATGAAAAAGGCACTTACGAACTCCGTTGCGTCGATGAAGACGGCGTGGAACTGTATCGGAAACTGGTGGTGATGTAGTTCATTCCATGGCGAAGAATATTTCTTTTCCCATCTTTGTAAAACCTATTCCGAAATTCCCTACTTTTGCAGATTAATAAAATCTCAACGCTATGTCACTCGATAACGATAAATTTGTTGGCGAAGGCCTGACTTACGATGACGTGCTTCTCGTGCCTTCCTACAGCAATGTGCTGCCTAAAGAGGTAAGCCTAAAGACCAAGTTTTCACGCAATATCGATTTGAACATTCCTGTCGTTTCCGCCGGTATGGACACCGTGACGGAATCGCGCATGGCTATCGCCATCGCTCAGGAAGGCGGTATCGGCGTGCTGCACAAGAACATGAGCATCGGCAAACAGGCTGCCGAAGTGCGCAAGGTGAAACGTGCCGAAAATGGCATGATCATCGACCCAATCACCATTCATCAGGATGCAACGGTTCGCGATGCCTTGGCTCTGATGTTTGAATATCATGTCGGTGGTATTCCGGTGGTCGACAGCGATAATGTTTTGGTGGGTATCGTCACCAACCGCGACCTGCGCTTCGAACGCGGCATGGATCGCCCTATCGTCGAGGTGATGACTTCGGAGAACCTTATCACTACCCACGAGGTGTCGTTTGAGAAAGCAGCCGACATTCTTCAGGAATACAAAATCGAAAAGTTGCCAGTCGTGGACGAACAGAATCATCTTGTCGGCCTTATCACTTATAAGGATATTATTAAGGTGAAAGCCCGTCCGAATGCCTGCAAGGATGCTCACGGCCGTCTGCGCGTTGCTGCTGCCGTCGGCATTGCGGCCAACACATTGGAACGTGCCGCCGCTTTGGTCGATGCCGGTGTCGATGCACTCGTGGTCGATACGGCTCACGGCCATTCGCAAGGCGTCATCGATATGGTGCGCAACCTCAAGCAGAATTATCCTCAGATTGACATCGTGGCTGGCAATATCGCTACCGCCGACGCTGCAAGAGCATTGGCAGAGGCTGGCGCTGACGCCATTAAGGTAGGTATTGGACCTGGCTCCATTTGCACAACCCGCGTGGTCGCTGGTATCGGTGTCCCGCAGCTCACCGCAGTCATGGATGTGGCCAAGGCTTTGGAAGGCACTGGCATTCCGCTCATCGCCGATGGCGGTATCCGTTACACGGGCGACATCGTGAAGGCTTTGGCAGCCGGCGCATCTTCCATCATGGCTGGTTCGCTCTTTGCCGGTGTCGATGAATCGCCAGGCGACACTATCATTTACGAAGGACGTAAGTTTAAGACATATAGAGGAATGGGCTCGCTTGAAGCCATGCAGTGCGGATCGAAGGACCGTTATTTCCAGGATTCGGTTGAAGATGTCAAGAAACTGGTTCCGGAAGGCATTGCAGGCCGTGTTCCTTACAAAGGCACTTTGGCCGAAGTGGTCTATCAGATGGTCGGTGGCTTGCGCTCAGGTATGGGTTACACCGGCTCGCACACCATCGATGAACTGAAGAAAGCCAAGTTCATCCGCATCACCAACTCTGGCATTTTGGAAAGCCATCCGCACGATGTCACCATCACCCAGGAAGCTCCAAACTACAGCAAGAGAAGCTGATTCGGAATCGGATTCCATACAACGCCTGCCGTTCGCGACAGGCGTTTTTTTTTTGGAATGATTATTGACACGACAGAACCGTTAATCAAAAATCTAAACTATGCAAAACAATTCAACCAACATCTCCCTGCTTTGGGACAAAGTGTGCGACTATGCTAAGAAAGCCGGTCGCGTGGCAGCCCGTCCAATCCTGCTGCTTTATTATGTAATGACTGACCCTAATACGCCAAGGTCTGATAAGGTGACAATTGGTGCAGCTTTGGCTTATCTGGTCCTGCCAATAGACCTGATTTCATCGAAACGCCATCACATTTTGGGATGGGCCGATGAAGTGGCTTCCATCGCCATCATCGCTAAAAAGGTGCAACATCTGATCACTCCGGCAATGGAGATGCGTGTCGATGAACAACTCGACAAATGGTTCGGACCGGAAACGCAAGATGCGGTTGAAACGAAATGACAACTGACAAAATGACATACTTATGAAAGCATCAATTTCTTTT
>JAKSMU010000034.1 GCA_024400455.1 Bacteroidales bacterium
GCGTCAATGCAAAACAAAAGTGATATGAAAACACGAAACCGATTTTTCCTGACCACTGTCTTTGCCGCCTTTTTTATGAGAGGTGTGGCGCAAGTGGTGACTAACGATTCCATTTCGACGGACAGCCTCAACCTTATCAATTTACCCGAAATCACCATTGAGGAGAAGCGCCCGCTGTTCTCCGTCGAGGGTGAAAAGACCTTGTATAACGTTTCGGAAGACCCCACGGTGCAGGCGGGCACGGGTTCCGATGCCTTGCAGAATGCGCCTGGCGTTCACGTGGACGTGGAGGGCAATGTAACCTTGCGCGGTGCTTCGAGTGTGGAAATCTGGATTAACGACAGCCCTTCGCATTTCACCAAAGAGACTTTGAAGACTTACCTCCAGACCATGCCCGCCAATGCCATCGACAGGATTGAGGTCATCAGCAATCCTTCGGCGCGTTATGCTACGCAGGCCGATGCAGTCATCAACATCGTGCTGAATGCGAAGGTGAAACGCAATGAGTTCGTGAGCTTTGGCCTGAATGTGGCTTCGGCGCCTTACCTGATGCCTTGGGCTTCGTATGTCTGGGCAAACGAAAAATGGACATTTAATGCCTACGCCAGCACTTATTGGAGCAAGAGCGAAACCCGAAGCGTGTATGACAGGACGCTTTATGCGGACGACGGCTCGCTTTCAAGCCGTACGCAAAACACGCAGTTGATGTCATCAAAGGATTTTGCCCCGTTTGCCTATCTTGATGCGGCTTGCAATATCGACTCAATGAATGTATTCCGCGTGTCGGCCAATCTTAATACAGGCTTTTCCTATACGCTGAATGAAAGCCATCGCAAAAGGAATGAATATATCTATCAACTAGGATTTTACGAGTACGATTTGCGTTTTCAGTCGGAAGATAACAAATATTTGGCAGGTTTTGGCAGTCTCTATTATCTGCATAAATTTGACAACAACGGACACAATGTTTCGGCAATGGTCGATGGTCAGCTTAGTTCGATGGGTTTCATTCTGTTTGGCGACAAGGACATGGTTTTGCCAGTCGTTTCGCACCGTCGGACAAGGAATTTTTACGATAGGGGAATGCCCTATATTTCGGCGCAGGTCAATTACAACCGACCCTATTCGGAAAACGGAACATTGAGTTTTGGCATTTTGTCGCATTTCGACAAGGATGATCATGAGTTTACTTGGGACACGCTTTCCGATGGCGTGTATTATCCTGATTACCGGCATTTTTATCATGATGTTTCGCACGATGCAAGTCAGAGTGCTTACTTGTCGTTGCAGCATAGTTTCGGCAATTTTACTGTTCAGCCTGGCTTGCGTTTCACTTGGAATCATGTTCGGGTGGAATTGCCGGAAAGTCCTGATGGTGACTTGGTTAGAGATTTTTGTAACTGGCTGCCGTCGCTGCATTTGTCGTACCGCACGCAATCGATGCACAATTTCAAGTTGAGTTATACGCGCCGTGTTTCCACTCCGACGGGCAAACAATTGACATCGCACAACTTGTATGACGAAGAGAGCTTTTCATCGGGCAATCCTTTCCTTGAACCGGTTTTCACCCATTCGCTTGAGGCGAACTGGACGAAATATTGGGACGATTTCGGCTCGGTTGGCGTGTCGGGCTATTACAAAGGCAAATCAAACGAAATCAATTCGATAAACACATCAGCTTTTGATGGACTTTACGGAACATTTGTCAGTTATAACCATCCCGTCAATGTGGGACGTTCCTACAATGCCGGGGGCGAGGTGAATGTGACTTACCGCCCGAATGCGATGTTCAATCTGCGATTTTATGGCAATTTGTATGATTCTTATTTGGAAACGCAATACGGCGACATGCAGGAAAAGACCATCAGCGAAATGTGGTCGTACAGCCTGACGCTGAACCTTTGGACGAAACTGTGGAACCGACTCGAGGTGCATTGTGCGGCGCGATATACGTCACCGGTCCAATTTCTTTTCGGGCAACTTGATCCGAGTTACGCCATCGACTGCGGCATGAGGGCCGATTTCTTTGACCGCAGGCTTTCGGTTTTCGTCAATGGCAACGACATTTTCCATTGGGTCGGTTACGGACGGCATGAAGATAATCCTTCCCTTAGTTGTCAAACCGAATCGACTTATCGGAGCAACTTCATCAGTGCAGGATTCACCCTACGTTTTGGCAAGATGGAACTCGAAAACGAGGCCCGTCAAGGGAGTGAAAGTGCCGGTCAATGACGGAAAATGTCTGTAGTTTGTAAAGTTTTAAGTTGTTGATTTATAATTGAATTTGTTTTTGCGTATCTGTAAATGACTGTAGTTTTGTTCCCATTTGAAATACATGAAACGATTTCGCATTAATTTTGCGGAATAAAACTACAGTCATGCGCAACAATAATTCTTTGGTGATTTTGCTCTTGTTCGGAGCCTTGTTTTTCATCGTTTCCTGCGACGAAAGCAACCGCCGGATGATGATGGAGAAACGACTTGCCGAAATCGAAACGAAGTTTGAGAATGGCGAAGACATTTCGCAGGACTCATCGGTTTTCGAAGTGCAGCGTTATTTTTCCAAGCATTGTGATGATGCCGAAATGCAGGCCTTATCGTCCCTTTACAGCGGTTGCGCGTATTGGCAGCGTGGCGATTACGATTCGGCGGCGGTGGCCATCAATGAGGCTTTCTCCATTGCCGAAACATCGGGCAATGCCGCCTTGGTGGACAAAGTGAAGCAAACCGTCTCGACCTTATACACCGATTCGGCAAACCATGCTACGGTCTTGGCTGATTTCAGAAATTCCAACAAATTGAGTGGCAACGATTTCGCGGTTTTGGAACGCAATTACGGTGCCATGGGAAGACTTTTCGAAATGGCGGGCGAAATCGACAGTGCGCTTTATTATTACAATAAATGTGCGGTCTTGCAAAACGACTTTAACCACGCGCTGATTCGCAAGCAGCGTTGGGTCATAGTGCTTTCCTTGTCGCTTTTAGCGGCACTCTCGGCGGTGCTTGCCGTGGTGATGAACCTGTCGAAAAAGCGAAAGAAAATGGCCGAACTGAATGAGGAAATCATTGGCTTGCAGACGGAATATGAAGCCGTTTCGGAGACTACGAAAAACAATATGTTCCAAAAAGCGGAATTGATTTTCAAGGTGTTCCAACTCGGCGAAGCCAAGGAAAAGAACGTGGCTACCTATCAGAAACTGAAGGGGTTTGTCTGTGGTAAGAAAGCCGAAACTGCGTATGACGCCATTTTCAACGAATACCAGAAAACCTATCCCGATGTTGTGGAGGGCATTCGCAGCAAGTTCCCGACGCTCGCCGACTGGGAGTTTCGCATTTGCATCTTGTCGATGATGCCGTTTTCGGTGCAGGAAGTGGCCGACATTCTAAAGGTAAGTCCCGACACGGTGGGGAAGGGGCGCACTAACATTCGCAAGAAAATCGGCATGACCGAGGCGCGGGGCAAAATCGCTGATTTCGTGCTTCAGAAGATTGCGGAATGAATGGATGATTTCTCTATCATTTTCTTGCAAAATTCCACCACATCCGTAGGCTTTTCAACGGCGGAGACGCCTGTCTTTTCTTCCACCCATTGGCGTTCCCATTCGGCGAAGTCGAAAGGCTCGTCGCTGAGTCTTTGGTTGAAGTATGCCATCCAGCGCGGCAGGTAATAGTCGCGGATAAGCCCTGACCAGATTCTTGCCGAATAATCATCGACGGGCGGCCCCCAAATGGTGATGAGGCGTCGGGCGTTGTGCTCGTAGGCATCGCCCTCGCCGTGCTGATGGGCGAAATGGAGCCAGCGGTCCAAGTGCAGGGTGGGGTGCGTCTCCAAAAGCAAATCCATGTCGCGCATGAGGGTCTCGAAGCGTTGGATTTCTGCTTTTATTGCGGCTTCGTCTCTTGGTTGGATATCGAGTAATTTTTCAATGTGCTGGGTGAGTTTTTCGGCACAGGCCCCGGCATACATCACCGTCATTTCGGCTAAATCGGCTTCGAAAAGTGAATTGCCTTTCATGCTTTCGGCGCCGGCTTGCAGCTTCTCGACGGCGTCAAGGAAAGTGCTGTCGTAGCGGACGCTGCCTTGTCGGCAAAGGCCTGGGCGCAGTTGCCAGTTGTAGCGCGGGTGGTCGGTGAAACTGCCGTAAACGCTTTGCCTTGCGCCATCCCAAAACTGTTGCATGGCGGGCGTGTATCGTCCGTAGCGGCATTGGCAGTAGTGTGCCATCCAATCGTCTAAAATGATGCTGTCGGCAGTCCAGCCGCCATCGGTGATGAGTTCGTAAAGCACCTCGTTGTTTTCGATGCCTTCAGGTGCCATGCCGTAACCAGCGAGATGGCCTTTGTTTTGCGAGCGCAAGGCTTCCAGTTTGCCGTTGGCATAATGTTCCATGACGCCGGTCGGGGCGGTCTTGCCGCCCATGTTGGGGATGACGCTGTAGATCCATTGCTTGCCGTAGAAGCCTTCGTATTCGTCCCAGTTCTTGCTGTTGTGCCAGAAGTTCTGGTTGTAGTCGACGGCCATGTCGAGGATGAGCATCTTGTCGTCAGGGACGCGGCTGAGCAAGGCGTTCAAAGTCGGTTGGTCCCATACATCGCGTTGATAGCCAAGCATCCAGCCTTGCATCACCCACACGGCATCGGGGTTGCCGGCCTTGATGCTTTGGTAGACGCTTTCGCCGTAAGTGGCCAACAGTTCATAGCGTTCCTCGCTGCCTTTGGGCGGGAATGGCGTCTCCATCTCGTTGAAACTGTCGATGATATAATATTGGTTCGGGCCGAATTCCTTTTCCCATTCTTCGATGAACATCTTGCCCAACTGCATGAAAAGCGTGTCGGTGGGCGAGAGCATCCAGTTGTGGAAATGACCGTCGCACCATAATGTTTCGGTGAGGGAGACATCGGGATAGAGGCGCTGAATGGCTTGCGGCACAAATCCGGCAAAACCGGGACAGACGGGTGTCATGCCTAAAGATCTCATGCGGTCGAGGATTTTATGTTGCAAGGCGATTTGGTCATTGTGCCAGACATCATCTAAAGGCCCATCAATGCCGCTGATGTTGCCCATGCGCATCCAAGGCAGGTGAGCTGGCCCGACAAAATAATGGCTGATTTCCTCATCGGTCAAGCCGATCTTTTTCCACACGCGGGCCGAGATGGCTTCGTTGGCGACCAAAGCCAGAGGCATGTCGATGCCATGCAGTGCCATCCAGTCGATTTCGGCTTCCCAACGGCTCCAGTCCCAATAAGGCATGGTGTAGCCGTAAGTCACCACATTGAAATAATAATGGTGGGCGAAAGGCGAGATGATATGTTTTTCGTCGGTATCCGTCAGTTGTTCAGGAAGTTCGCAACGCTTGCCGCTCCAACTGCTGATGCCAGCCTCTTGGCTTTTCACATAATTGTAGAAACCGCGGCAAAGGGCGACGCCGCTACTGCCGTGAATGGTGAGACGACCATTTTTGATGGCGGTGGTGAACTGGTCGCAGCCATCATCGGTCTTGGGCAGGTCGGCGTGGAGTTCGATGTTGAGGTCTTGCGCTGCAAAACGGCTTATCACATCGTTGGCGGCTTGCTCGCTTTCGTTGGTCTTTGTGCTGCATGAAACCAAGGCGAGAAATAGTATTAGGAATGGAAATGCTTTCATAATTGGTGAATTTTGCTGACAAAGATAGTTTTTTTAATAAAATCCGTGTAATCCGCGAAATCTGCGGTTTTTAATTTTATTCCATAAAATATTGTTCTTCAATTATTTACAATGATTTACTTATAATTACTTATAAATTTTATAAATCATTGCCATTCAAATTGTTGCAGCGAAATGCTTATGATTACTTATGAAAATTTCTGCCCTAAAATGTTGACAAGGTTGAGATATGGAATAAATTTGCAAGGTGAAAATCAATCGTTATGGAGATGAAAAGATTCTGCCTTTTATTCCTATTCTTCCTCCCGTTTGCGGTCATTGCCCAAACTCCCGTGAAAATCTTTGGCAATCTTGGCCTTGAGAATGTGAACATTTCGGTGCTGAACACGCAATACGGCACTTCGACCGATGCCCGAGGCAATTATTCGCTTCTGCTTTTCGCCAAGGACAAGCCCATTAATTTGCTCTATTCTAGCATCGGCTATTGCGACACGGTGGTGAGCTTGATTCCGAAAGCCTTGCAGCAGGATTCGTTGAACGTGAGTTTCCGAATGCGCGAAAAGGAATACGACCTGCCCGAAGCGGGCGTTGTGGCAAACCGCGATTTCTACCGCACCGAGCGCGGGCGAAGGATTGCCGACATTGCTTTCGCCGATGACAGGATTCTGGTCTTGGAGAACCGAAAAGACAAGTCGAATCTGATGGTTCTGAACGCTGAAGGCGAAACGGTTTCGCAGGCGTGTGTTTGATTTTGTGTAAAATATTGATTTGTAATAAGTAATATAAAATCAAGTGCTTCGATACTGGGCTAAAACTTGAAAAAAAATGAAGTTTTAGCCCAGTATCGCAACATTTCTTGCTTGCAACCTTGCAACCTGTTTCCTGCAAAAACAATTATTCCTACATTTGCGGCATCGTTTCACAAAATTCTAAATTTATGGAAGAAATACTTCGCGTGGAGCATCTCTGCAAGACCTTTGAACTCTCACGCAAACAACAGAAAATCGAAGGCACGACACGCACGAAGACCGTTGCCGTCAACGATGTGTCGTTTTCGGCCTACAAGGGTGAAATCTTCGGCCTTCTGGGGCCTAACGGCGCTGGCAAGACCACCACTTTGCGCATGTTGGCCACCCTCATCGCTCCCGACAGCGGCAACGCTTTCATCAACGGATGCTCGGTGGTCGCCGAACCTGAAAAAGTACGCGCGCAAATCGGCTTCCTCACCTCGGAACTGAAACTCGAGGATTTCTTCACTCCTAATTATCTCTTCGATTTCTTCTCGCAGCTCTATGGCATCGACCCGAATGTGGTCGCCGAGCGCAAACGCAAACTCTTCAGCCGTTTCGGCATTGAGAAGTTTGCCGAAGTGAAGGTGGCGAATCTCTCTACGGGCATGAAACAGAAAGTCTCGTTGGTCGTCTCGTTGGTACACGACCCCGATTTCATCATCTTCGATGAACCCACCAACGGCCTTGATGTGCTGACGGCTCGCACCGTAACCGATTATTTGCAGGAACTCCGCAGCGAAGGCAAGACCATCATTCTGTCGACACACATTTTCAGTCTCGTTGAGCGTCTTTGCGACCGCGTCGGCATCATCATCGATGGGCAGATGACGCATTGCGACACCTTGCAAGGCATCTGTGCCGGACAGTCGCTCGAAGACCGCTTTTTTGAAATCTATAAGGAAAAGAAAGGAGAAACAGCGTGATGAAAAACAACACTTGGACCATATTCAAAAAGGAATGTGCCCGCTTTTTCGGCGACCGCACCATGCTGATGACCACCGTCGTCATGCCGGGCCTCTTGATTTACATCATTTATTCCTTCATGGGCGATAACTTCATGCAGCCTACGGAAGATGACAGTCAGGCCACGGTTTATGTGGAGAACATGCCGGAGACGCTGCGCCCCGTTGTCGAGGCTTTGCCCTTCAACTTGGTGACAGATGGCTTCGATGGCGAAACGCTGAAATCGGACCTCGTTCTCAAGGACAGCGATTTCGCTTACATGGTTTTTCCCGAAGGCTTCGATAGTTTGGTGGCTAACTATAACCCTGCTGGCGGGTTGCCGGCACCCAATGTGCTCATCTATCACAATTCCGCTTCCGAGAAGTCGCGCATGGCTTATGATCTGCTTTGCGGTGTCCTCAACCAATGGGAAGATTCCATGACCAACCGCTTCGACATCAACGCAAGCTCCGATGCCGGTGAAGTCTTCGACCTCGCCAAGGACGAAGACATCGTGGGTGACCTTTTCAGCGAACTGATTCCGATGCTGTTGCTTTTGATGGCTTTCTCGGGCTGCATGTCGATAGCACCGCCGTCGATAGCGGGCGAGAAGGAGAGAGGTACTATAGCCACTTTGTTAGTCACTCCGCTGAAACGCAATGAATTGGCCTTAGGTAAAGTGTTGAGTCTCTCGCTATTTGCCCTGCTGAGCGGCATGTCGAGTTTCTTGGGCATGATGCTCTCCTTGCCGAAACTGATTCATGCCGACGAGATGGGACTTAGTGCCAACATCTACACCTTCAGCGATTATGGCATGTTGCTTTTGCTCATTCTTTGCACCGTTCTGGTCCTCACCGCCATTTCGTCCATCATCTCGGCGAAGGCCAAGAGCGTGAAGGCCGCTTCATCCGTCATGGCACCGCTCATGCTCGTCGTGATGCTGGTGGGCATGATGCCGATGATGACAGGCACCGAAGTGTCGAGCAATGCCATGTTTCTCATTCCGATCTACAACAGCGTGCAGAGCATGTCGATGGTCTTTGCCCGTGAGGTGACACTCATTCCGGTCGTCATCACCGTGGCAGCGAATATCGTCTATTCCGTGCTTGGCGTGTGGGTGCTCACCAAACTGCTGAACAGCGAAAAAGTGATGTTCTCGAAATAATAATCTGCTGTTAGCCATGGGCCGGCTAAAGACTAATGGCTAACAGCTAAAAACTTAAAAAATGGATACCGAATACAAACAACTCAACGAACAATATTTAGTCGACCTCACCGCCAAGGAAGGCCTCAAGGCTTTGCGCGGCGGCGTTTATTACGAAGTGCTGCAGTCGGGCGATGGCGACAGACGGCCTAATCCGCGCAGCAAGGTTACATGCCACTACAAAGGCATGCTCATCAATGGAAAGGTCTTCGACAGCTCTTACAAGCGCAACGCGCCAGCCACCTTCCGCGTCAACATGCTCATCAGTGGCTTCCAGATTGCTTTGGTCAACATGTGTGTGGGCGACCATTGGCGGGTCTATATCCCTGCTTCAATGGGTTATGGTGCCAATGCTGTGGGCGACATTCCCGCTTATTCCACGCTGATTTTCGAGATCGAACTACTTGAGGTGATGGGGTGAATGGCAATTTGTTGTTTTTATCTCACGTCATTCTGAAAGGCAATTATATACTTTTTGACCCATAATGGTTTGTCTTACATCAATAATGCTGTTCGCTTTATTAAATCAAGTTGAATTATCAGTTTGAGGTTCCAAGAATTGGAAAAAAACTATAATTTATCATGCAGCCACAAAAAGGATCCGCCGAAATCATTTTTTCATATATTTGTCGCCATCAATTCAAAATGACGCTGATATGAATAGAATCCTGTTTTTGTTTATGGCATGGTGCTTTGTAGCTCCCGCTTTTGCCCAGAATGTTGATTTGCAGAGCAGTAATGCGGAATCGGTCATCACATTGAGCGAATCGTATTTGAAAAAGGGTAATTATGTTTCGGCGATTGAATGTCTTTCGCAATATGAGACGGAACTTATGGCCGACACCATCGCCGACAGCCTGCAACTGCCGGTCTTGGGCGACATCAGGATGCGTGTGGCAAAATGCTATTTTAACCGTAGGAAAGATTATGAGGCAGGGAAAATGAAAGTGTACAAAGGCATGGCAGAAAAGCCATCTTTCTGTTATGCCATGGATGGCGAGGATATGAATGAATGGCTGCGCAAGTCGGCCAAGTCGGGCAATGCCGAGGCGAAGAATTGGCTGCAGGTCTTAGGGCTGCCTTTGGAAGTCCAGACATCGGAGCTGCAGGTCTTAGGGCTGCCTTTGGAAGTCCAGACGTCGGAGCCGCATTTCCCAGGGACGGAAATGGATTTGTTGCAATTTCTTGTGCGCAATATCCGTTATCCGCAGGAGGCAAGGGAGAGGAGACAGAAAGGCATGGTTTATGTGTCGTTTATGGTCAATGAAGACGGAAGCATCTCGGATATCCGTATCGAGCAGGGTGTTTGCCAGTCTATTGATGATGAGGCCATGCGTATCGTCAGCCTGATGCCGAAATGGGTTCCGGGAAGAGAAAACGGTGTTCCGAAAGCCATGCGGTTTTACCTGCCTGTCAATTTCCAGTTGCAGTGAATGGCATTTCCGTAAAAAATGAAATATGATTAGAAACAAGAAAGGAGGCAACCGCCTCCTTTCTTTAATTCTCCATGCCAATCTTCTTCCTGTTTCTCATCCATCTATAGAACCAAGCGGTAACTGTTATTGTGGCGATGGCGGCTATCGTTTGCGCAATCCAAGGTGAGAGGCCTTTGCCTGGGATGTAGGCTCCCGTCGGGGCTTCGAGGATGAACGAGATGGTGACGAAGCTCATGAATATGGCGGGGATGAGCGACACGAAGTAGTTCTTGCCCCGTTGGGTGAGATAGACTGTAATGGCCCAGAACGTGAATGCCGCCATGACTTGGTTGCTCCAGGTGAAATAGCGCCACACGATGGCGAAATTCTTGGTGTCGCTTAAACTGAAAACGAGGAATGCGGCGCAGACGGCAAAGATGGGGATGCAGATGAGCAGTCGGTTGCGGATGCTTTTCTGCTCGATATGGAAGGTGTCGGCCACGATGAGACGCGCTGCACGCAACACCGTGTCGCCCGTTGTGATGGGGGCGAACACCACGCCGAGGATGGCGAGTATGCCGCCGAAAGCCCCCAGCCAGTTGTGGCAGATGAAATTCACCACTTGACCTTGGGTGAAGGCTGTCCCGTTGTCCTGATAGAAAGCCGTCGCAGCTGCAGCCCAGATGAGTGCCACGATGCCTTCGGCGACCATGGCGCCGTAGAACACCGGCTTGGCGTGCTTCTCGTTTTTCAGGCAGCGTGCCATCATGGGCGACTGTGTGGCATGTGAACCGCTGACGGCACCGCAGGCTATCGACACAAACATCATCGGGAATATGGGCGAGGGGTCGTATTTCGTGCCGAAACTCTCCCACATCTCGGGCAGTGAAGGCCATCGCACCAGCAAGGCCACTAGTATCACGATGGCCATGATAAACAGGCAGATGGCGAAAATTGGATAGATTTTGCCGATGATCTTGTCAATTGGAAACAACGTGGCGATAAGGTAATAACAGAAGATGACGGCAACCCAGAAATAGGCATTCATGTAGAACGGCAGGGACGTACTTCCTGCAGCCGCTTCCGGTGCATTCAGCGATCCGACGATGATGTTGGCCGGTTGCGAGACGAAGACCGCACCTGCCAGCGTAAGGAAAAGCAACACGAAGACAATCATCACTTTCTTGACGTTTTCGCCGAGGTAACGCCCGATGAGTTGGGGCAGGCTCTCGCCGTCGTTGCGCAACGACATGATGCCCGAGATGAAGTCGTGGACGGCGCCGCCGAAAATGGTGCCGAACACAATCCATAGATAAGAGGCTGTGCCGAACTGTGCGCCCATGATGGCACCGAAGATTGGCCCGAGACCCGCAATGTTGAGGAACTGGATCATGAAGACTTTCCATGTGGGCATGGGGACGAAATCGATGCCGTCGGCTCGAGTCATGGCTGGCGTGGGATTCTTCGGGTCAATGTCGACGATGCGTGCAATGTAAGCCCCGTAGATAAGGTAACCCACTATGAGGATTACTAAGGCGATGATGAATGTGTACATGCTTCGTGTCTGTTGTTTATGACGATGCAAAAATAGCGGAAATTTTGTTAATGGGGAAATTGTTATGGGTGAATGGATGCCATAATTAGTTCCTTATATAATAAGGTGTAGCATGAAGCAGGCCGGAGGCGAGCATCTTTCTCGGCTGCTGAAGACGTTGTGAAAGCCGTGAAATGCGCGCGGATTTCATCAAAATGCAGCAGAAAACCTCCGT
>JAKSMU010000035.1 GCA_024400455.1 Bacteroidales bacterium
CACAGTTCAGTGTAAAAGGAACGGTAAAGGATGAGGCAAGCGGCAAGGCTATGCCCTACGTCAGCGTGGCTTTGGTGCGCACAGCCGACACTGTTCTTATTACAGGTATCGCCTCCGACGACAAAGGCACATTCGAATTGAAGGACATTGCCGCCGGTGCCTACGAAATCAGGGCCGTAGCCATGGGCTACGAAACCTACAAGCAAAGCATTGAGGTCAATGGAAACATGGATTTGGGCGTGCTGAACATGAAGGAAGGAGATATTAGACTTGAAGAAGTACAGATTTTTGCCAAACGTCCGCTGTTTATGGTGGAGGGCGAAAAAACCTTTTACAACGTGGCCGAAGACCCAAGCATCCAGATGGGTACAGCCAGCGATGCCTTGCAGAATGCCCCAGGCGTAGCAGTCGATGTGGAAGGAAACGTCACCTTGCGCGGCACCTCAAGCGTAGATATTTGGATTAACGACAAGCCATCGCACCTCAACTCTGAAAACCTGAAGACTTACTTGCAGCAGCTGCCGGCCAACAGCATCGACCATGTGGAGGTCATCACCAATCCGTCGGCACGCTACGGCTCGCAAGCCGACGGCATCATCAACATTGTCACCAATGCCAAGATACAGAAAAACCAGTTTTTCAGTTTCGGCGTGAACGGTTCCACTCGGCCTTTCGCCTTGCCTTGGGCATCATACGTGTGGGCAAACGAAAAATGGTCGGTGAACCTTTATGCCAACGGCTCGTATGCCCATAACTATGGCAGCACCGAGACCACACAAAGCATCTTTTCCGATGCCTTGCTGCCATCGGCCAACATTATCGACACGACTGATTTCGACAACCATTCCCTCAGCGGTGGCGTAGCTCTGAACGTGGAATACAACATCGACAGTCTTAACTCTTTGCAGGTTTGGGGCGGCTATTGGCCTACGCGCATTTCGCCGCAAACTTTGAATGGCAAGACACACCGCGAAGAGTTGCTTTTCCAACAGGGCGTTTACGACTATTCCACTGAATATAAGTCGAACTCCAATTATAATTTCTATTATGCAGGAGCTTACTACAAGCATGGCTTCGGAAAAGAAGGCCATGACATTTCGCTTTCGTTCAATGTCAATGGCAACAAGACGAAATCCGACATCTCATCAGTGAGGGAATACCTTTTGCCAAACTTTCCGGCACGTTATAAGAAAGAAACCACAGAATCCGGTTCACCTTCCTATTATGGTGAGGTAGTCTATAACCTGCCTTATTCCGAGGCTGGAACTTTGTCTTTTGGTACAAGTTCTCAATATCAGCAAGGGCTTACTACTTACGTATGCGACACCTTGGCAAACGATGTTTATGTAACGGATGCCGTTCGTTCCTACGAGTACACGACAAAGCTTTGGGATAATGAGGCTTTTGTAACATTGGAACAGAAAATCGGCGGCTTTACAGTGAAGCCAGGTTTACGTTTCGAGCAGTATCTGACAAGCATTGATTATAATAATATTTCTGGATACGACTTGGACAAGCACTATTATCATATGCTTCCTTCGTTGCATCTGTCGTACAGCACCAAATCGATGCACAATTTCAAGGCAAGTTATACGCGCCGTGTTAGCGACCCAAACGCCGAACAGCTGAGCTTGTTTGTCAAATATGATGAAGACGATTTCAGCAGTGGGAATGATGAATTGAATTCCATTTTCACCAATTCGTTTGAAGCGGGATGGACAAAATATTGGATGAATTTCGGCTATGTCGGGCTTTCTGCTTACTACAAAGGCAAATCAAACGACATCAACACCATCAGCGAAGCCGCATACGACGATCTATATGGCCGTTTTGTCATGTTTACCCGTCCGGTAAACGTTGGAAAGGCTTACAATGCCGGAGCAGAATTGAATCTTGTTTATCGTCCATCGGCCATGTTTAATCTGCGTTTCTATGGCAATTTGTATAATTCGCATCTTGAAACCCATTATGACAAAGTGGACGATGAAAACATAACCAAGGTTGACATGTGGTCGTATAGTCTGAGTGTCAACTTGTGGACGAAACTATGGAACAAGCTGGAAGTCCATTGCACGGCCTACTACAGTTCGCCTACGCAAACCCTGTTTGCCGAAAAGATGGCACGTTATTCTGTCAACTGTGGCCTTCGTGCCGACTTCTTTGATAGGAAAATGTCGGTGTTCCTGAATGGAACGGATATTTTCAATTGGAATAAGTTTGGCAGCAGTTCATCGAATCCGTTCTATCTGTCGTCCTACACTTCGCATTACAATTCGCGTTGTGTGAGTCTTGGCGTAACGTTCCGTTTCGGTAAAATGGAACTTGAGCGGAAAGCGCGTCAAGGTGGCGAAGACAATTCCGCTCCTACCGAATAAGGTTCTTTTACATTTATTAAAAATTGTCTGTTAGGCTTGTCGAATGATGGGCTTTAGTGTGGACTTTGTCTTTTTGAATTAGCAGAAATATATGAATAACAATCAGATATACAGTTGTTTCGGTTCCTTTGTCCTTCGCACTCCATTGTTTCCCTTAGATAAACTCCGTGCTTTGCTGCAAGGCGAAAATCTGTCACAGGATGCATTGCTGGAAGTGTGTCAAGACAAATCGGTTCAGGAAGCCCTGTTCCTTGCCTCGCCGTCTTTTTTCCGTGAGGTCAGGAAATGGATGGATGGCAAGTTGCCGAACAGTAAGGAAGCGGATAAGGTAATGCAAGGCGTGATGCGCTATTTTGCCCGAATGTGTACACGCTGTACGCCGTTCGGAATGTTTGCGGGCATTTCGGCCGGTAATGTTGGCGAGGCTTTCCGCGTTGCCGCACCATACCGGGGAGACAGCACTTTGCATGTGCGTTTGGATATGAATTACGTCTGCGCCTTGGCAAAGGACTTAGCTGCCGTTCCATCGGTAAAGGACGAACTGAGTTACTTCCCGAATGACAGCCTTTATGCGATTGGTTCGCGTTTGCGTTATGTGGAATATGCTTTTATCCAAGCCAAACGCAGCCATCACATCGCAGCCATCGACGATTCGCCATACATTCAGAAAGTGTTGCAGGCGGCAAAAGAAGGAAAGAAAGCAGATGCTTTGGCTTCGATGCTGGTTGATGATGAAATTTCTTTTGAGGAAGCTAAGGCTTTTGTGAATGAAATGATTGATGCCCAAGTGCTGGTCAGCGAATTGGAACCGACTGTTATCGGTGCCGACCCGCTGCAGCAGATGATAAACGTATTTCGCCGATATGATGAAAATGAGGAAATCAAGACAATATGTGAGAAACTTGTAGCTGTTGATGAAGCGCTGAAGGCCATAAGGGATAGGAAAGGATGCCATCCCGTTGAGGAATACGGAAACATAAAAGACCTTCTTGCCGTGTTTCCTACCCAATACGATGAAAAGTTTCTTTTTCAGGCAGACATGTTGCAGCAGCCTGAGTGTAGCCAAATCAGCACGGAACTTGCCAATGAGGTGTTTTCTGCCGTTGCAATGCTTAATAAAGTCACCATGCCGTTTGAAAACGAAAACCTGAAAGGCTTCCGCGAAGCGTTTTATGCCCGATACGAAGATGAAGAGATTCCGCTGGCTCAGGCTCTTGATACTGAAACTGGGGTGGGCTACATCCAGAATACATATAGCGGCATTACACCTTTGGTCGACGATTTGGCTTTTCCTGTCAGATTTCAGAACTACCAGAATGTACGGCTTTTGCCTTTCAATGTCTTGATGCAAAGGAAACTTTCGGAAGCGTTAAGGCTTGGCAAACGTTCCATCTCGATTGAAGACAACGACTTAGACAATGTTGAAGCCAAATGGGACGACACACAGGAAACCTTGTCGGCTTTCATTCAGTTGCTTGATGGCGACCGTTTCTATCTTCGCTCGGCGGGCGGCTCTTGTGCGGCAAATCTTATCGGACGTTTCTGCCATTTGGATGCATCACTATTGGAACACACAGGGCAAATCATAGAAAAAGACGAAGCCGACGAAAATGTCCTTTATGCGGAAATCGTTCATTTGCCTGAATCTCGTGTGGGCAATATCCTTCATCGTCCGACGATAAGAAGACACGAAATCCCATATTTGGCTCATGCTTCCGTGTCGGCTGACAATCAGATTCCATTAGACGACCTGATGGTTTCGGTTAGAGGTGACAGGATCATCTTGCGTTCAAAAAGCCAAAACAAAGAGGTCGTTCCTCGCTTGACGACGGCTCATAATTATAGTTACAATGCTTTGCCTGTCTATCATTTTCTTTGCGACATACAGAATCAGGGTAAACGTGGCGGTTTCGGCTTTTCGTGGGGTGCATTGGAGAATACACAGCCATATTTGCCCAGGGTGACGTATAAGAATGCCATACTGTCGTTAGAGACATGGAACTTTTTCCAGAAAGACATTGATGAATTGAATAAGATAAAGGATTTGGAAGGACGGATTGATGCTTTTCAAAAAATGACAGCTACGCGAAACATGACGGACGAAGTCGTGCTTGAAGATAGCGACAATGAATTGTTCCTTAACCTGAAAAACCGCTTTTGCGTGGAGGTGCTTCTGGATTTGGTGAAAAAACGTCCAAACTTTACGTTGAAAGAATTTGTGTTCGGTCACGATGGAAGCCCGGTTGTCTCCAAGGAAGGTGCTTTTGCTAATGAAATGTTGCTTGCCTATTATAGAAATTCTAATGAAGGAGGTCAACCATGAAAAGAAGTTTTATTACAGGAAGTGAATGGCTGTTTTACAAATTATATTGCGGATACGGCACTGGCGATGAGTTGTTAAGGGAAGTCGTTGGACCGTTGTCGGAAATGCTTGAGGCAAACGGGAAAATCAATGGATGGTTTTTCATTAGATACGCTGACCCGGAACCTCATCTCCGTTGGAGACTTCATTTTGATGACTTGTCACAAATTGGGCTTGTGGAAACCCTTGTTGAGCAGGCACTGCTCCCGTATGTCGAAAGCAGACAGATAAACAAGGTGATGACTGACACCTATAAACGTGAAATTGAACGTTATGGAGAAGAAACAATGGAATTATGCGAAAGCCTATTCGGATATGACAGCGCAATGATAGTTCAAATGCTCGCATTGATTGACCAGATGCCCGATAAAGAGACCTATCGCTGGCAGTTTTCCATGAAAGCCATTGATTCCTTGTTGTGCGATTTTGGTTACCCGTTGGAAGCAAGGCATGATTTGTCAAAGGTGATAGCCGATGCTTTTGGCCGTGAGTTTGGCATTGCCGAAGCAACTATTCAGCAGTTTAGCGATAAATACCGTCAGACTAAGGCGCGGATATTTAAATTTATGCATGAAGAAGACGGACAAGCTAAAGAACTATACGGCCTTATTAAAAGAAAAACGGAAAATTCGGAAATTGCAATTTCACGTTTTCGCCAGTTATGTCCAGACCAAAAACGTCTTGATGAAATCATGCATAGTTTGATACACATGACCATGAACCGTATTTTCATTGCCCAGCAGCGTAAACATGAAGTGGTTCTGTATGGCTTTTTGGAACGCTATTACCGTTCGGAGATAGCCAAGGAAAAATATTGCAAGAAGTAAAGTATGCTAAAAAAGTTTCCGATATATCAACAGCACGACAGTATGGACTGCGGCCCCACCTGCCTTCGCATGATAGCGAAGCATTACGGGCGGCACTACACTTTGGAGAGCCTGAGGCAACGCTGCCACATCAGCCGCGAAGGGGTGAGCCTACTGGGTATCAGCGCGGCGGCTGAGGAAATCGGCTTCAAGACCTTGGGCGTACACCTGTCTTTCGAGCAACTGAAAAACGAAGCCCCTTTGCCCTGCATCGTGCATTGGCGGCAAAACCATTTCGTGGTGGTCTATAAGATAAGGAGGGGAAAGGTCTATGTGGCCGACCCTGGCGCAGGACTGCTGCAATACTCCGAACAGGAGTTCCTCAACGGCTGGATAAGCCGCAAAGATGACGAAGGCAAGACCAGCGAAGGCATTGCGCTCTTGCTTGAACCGCAGCCAGAGTTCTATGCCGCCGAAAGCGAAAAGCCCGACAAGGCGAAATTTTCCTTCATCCTGCAATACCTGAAGCCCTATCGGAAACTCATCGTGCAGCTGTTCTTAGGCATGCTGATGGGTACGCTGCTGCAACTCATCTTTCCCTTCTTCACGCAAAGCATCGTGGATTACGGCATTGGCAACAGCAACCTCGGGTTCGTCACGCTTATCCTTGTGGCGCAGCTCACGCTCTATGCGGCCCAGACCGCCGTCGAGTTCATCCGCTCGTGGATACTGCTGCACATCAGCACGCGCATCAATATCAGCATCATCTCTGACTTCCTCATCAAGCTGATGAAACTGCCCATCGGCTTCTTCGACACCAAGATGATAGGCGACCTCATGCAGCGTATCGGCGACCACCGCCGCATCGAGGCCTTCCTCACCTCCTCGACGCTCAATACGCTGTTTTCCTTCATCACGCTTATCGTGTTTGCATGTGTGCTGGCGTTCTACAGCCTGAAACTGCTTGTCGTGTTTCTCATCGGCAGTGCGCTTTATGTGCTGTGGGTGCTGGTGTTCCTGAAATATCGCCGTGAACTGGACTACAAGCGTTTCAGCCAGGCGTCGGCTGAGCAGAGCAACCTCATTCAAATGATTACAGGCATGCAGGAAATCAAGCTCAACAACTGCGAGCGGCAGAAACGCTGGGAGTGGGAGAACATTCAGGCCAAGCTGTTCAAGGTGAGCATCAAGGGGCTGAGCCTCAGCCAGTGGCAGCAGAGCGGGGCTTTCTTCATTAACGAAACGAAAAACATACTGATTTCCTTCCTTTCGGCCCGCGCCGTCATCGAGGGCGACATGAGCCTCGGCATGATGATGGCTGTGCAGACCATCATCGGGCAGATGAACTCGCCCATCGGTCAGATGATCAGTTTCATCCAGAGCGCGCAGGATGCCAAAATCAGTCTGGAACGTCTCGGCGAGATACACAACAAGGAGGACGAGACACAGAATGCCGACAACCGAATCACGATTTTCCCCGAAGACAAAAGCCTTGAAGTGCAGAACCTCACCTTCCATTACGACCCCTTGGCCGATGCTGTGCTCAACGACCTGAGTCTGAACATTCCTGAAGGTAAGGTGACGGCAATTGTAGGCATGAGCGGCAGCGGCAAGACCACCTTGGTAAAGCTGCTTTTGGGGTTCTATCCTCCTACGAAAGGCAATATCCGTGTGGGCGGCGTCAACCTGAAGAATGTCGACCCCAAGTCGTGGCGCGCCCGTTGCGGCACGGTGATGCAGGACGGCTTCATCTTTTCCGACAGCATTGCCAGGAACATCGCCATCGGTGAAGACAGCATCGACGAGCAGCGCCTGCTTCATGCGGCAAGGGTGGCCAACATTCAGGAAATGATAGAGAACCTGCCTTTAGGTTACAACACCAAGATAGGACAGGAAGGCAACGGCATCTCTCAAGGACAGCGGCAACGCATCCTCATAGCCCGAGCCGTTTACAAGAACCCCGATTACATCTTCTTGGATGAAGCCACAAACGCATTGGATGCCAACAATGAGCGCGTCATCATGGACAACCTTCAGGAGTTTTTCAAGGGAAAGACGGTAGTGGTGGTGGCGCATCGCCTGAGCACGGTGAAGAACGCCGACCAGATTGTTGTTATCAACAGGGGACGCATTACGGAAACCGGCACGCACGAGGAACTGACCGCCAAACGCGGCGAATATTACGAGTTAGTGAAAAACCAGTTGGAGTTAGGAAAATGAGCGAAGAGAAGACAATGGCAAAAGGCTTGGACTTGCATAGCGAGCCGGTGCAGGAAATTCTGGGCCGACCGCCGGGGTGGCTTGTCAGGTGCGGCATCTCGGTTATTGTGGCGGTGATAGTGCTGTTATTGGCAGGAAGCAATTTTTTAAGTTACCCTGAAGTGGTCAAAGGAACAATAATGATAGAAAGGAAAGAGGAACCGGCACGACTGCTCTTGCCGCGACATAATATCGGAAGGATAAAGGCTGGTCAGAAAATCAATCTGAAATTTGATGAATATCCGTATATGGATTATGGTTTCGTGCAGATTACGCTTGATGAATTCCAATTGCAACCATATGAAACTTTGAGTCCAAATTATGCATATCTGTTGGAAATTGGATTGCCTAAAAAATTAATGACAACTACGGGAAATCAAATCGAAATGATAAACGGTATGTCAGGCACTGCCGAAATCATCACGGAAAACCTGACCGTTTTCGACAGATTGCTCAATCCAATCAAAGCCGTAGTGAAACGGTGATTTTCCCAAATCAGGATAGGTTCTCAAAAACAGTTTCTCGGGATTTTCCTATTTTTGCGGCATGATTGGCTTTAATCTCACATTTGTCAGGCGATATTTCCGGTCGCAACTCGTCCGGAAGTTCAGCGAGCGGGAGGCGGAACAGCTGCTGCGCATCCTATTTGAGGACTTGTTTGGTCTCGACAGAATGAAAATCCTGATGAATCCGAATTTGACCATCGATGAATTTCAGTATCATCAGATGGAGATGGCCGTCGCCGACTTGCTGAACGACAAGCCGATACAATATGTGACGGGCGTGGCTGAGTTCTGCGATTTGAAATTCAAGGTCAACGAATCGGTGCTGATTCCGCGTCCCGAAACGGAGGAAATGGTGCAGATGATTTGTGCAACCAGTCTCCTATGTCATTCCAACGTAGGATTGCGCAAAGGCATGGAATCTATAGGAGACGGCGCAAAACATCAACCCATGAGAATTTGGGACATTGGCACGGGTTCGGGCTGCATCGCCGTAAGTCTGGCCAAGCGTTTTCCCGATGCCGAAGTCTTTGCTTTCGATGTCTCGGAAAAGGCGCTTCAGGTTGCCGAAAGCAATGCCGTTTTAAATAAGGTGAAGGTGAATTTCATGCACGACGATGTGTTGCATCCACATTCCGAAATCTTTTCACAGCCTGTCGATTTGGTGGTGAGCAACCCGCCTTACGTTTGCGAAAAAGAACGCAAGACGATGGAAAACAACGTGTTGGATTGGGAACCCGAAAACGCGCTTTTTGTCCCCGATGCCGATCCGCTGCTTTTCTATCGGCGGATTTTGCATTTGGCTTCGGCCCGACTGACAGAAAACGGACAGGTCTGGCTCGAAATCAATGAGGCTTTCGGCGCAGAAATGCTCAGTTTGTGCCGTGAATGTGACTTCGGAAAAGCGGAAATCTTGAATGATTTTGCGGAGAAACCGCGGTTTTGCAGGGCAGGAAAACAGTAGATGTGGAGGTGTTTTTTTTAGGAAACGTTTTTGCTTCCAATTAAGTCATAATGATGTAAACAAATTGGGGGTAGACTACTTTTTAGTAGAAAAAATATCGGGGATAGACTACTTTTTTATGAAAAAAATATCGGGGATGGAAGTTTTTTACATATCTTTGCAGCGGATTTTCAATATTTTAATATGACTGAAATTGTTTTTAAGCGTAAAGCATACGATCAGATGCTTCTGTGGAAAGAAAAAAGTCAAGGGAAATCAGCCCTTTTGATTGAAGGTGCGCGTCGTATTGGCAAGTCGACGATTGCCGAGCAGTTTGCTAAAAACGAATACCGTTCCTATCTTCTCCTCGATTTTAATAAAGTTCCGCAAAAGGTGAAGGATTTGTTTGAGGACTTGGAGGATTTGGATTTCATCTTCCTTTTCTTGCAAACGAATTATCGTGTGAAACTTTATGAACGTCAGTCTGTTATTATCTTCGATGAGGTGCAGAAATGCCCGTTGGCGCGCCAAGCAATAAAATATTTGGTGGCTGATGGCCGCTATGATTACATCGAAACGGGCTCGCTGATTAGTATTAGAAAGAATGTCCAGGACATTACCATTCCGAGTGAGGAATACAGCCTGCCCATGTATCCTATGGATTATGAAGAGTTCCGATGGGCTTTGGGCGACACGGTGACGGTGCCTATGCTGAGGACTTTCCTTGAAAAGAAAATGAGCCTTAAAGCCGCGCACCAATTAAAACAGCGTGAACTCCGCCTGTATATGTTGGTGGGCGGTATGCCACAGGCTGTCAGTGCTTACCTTGAAACGAACAATTTGAGCGAAGTCGACTTGGTGAAGCGCAGCATCATAAAACTTTATGCCGACGATTTTGTCAAGATTGACCCGACGGGAAAAACCACCAAACTTTTCATGTCGATTCCTTCGCAATTGAGTAAGAATATTGCACGTTTCCAGCCTACCACGGTGGTCGGGAACATCAATTCGGAAAGGCTTGGAGAGATGATTTTCGCTTTGGAAGACAGCAAGGCGGTCAACGTGGCTTATCATGCCGATGACCCGAATGTCGGCATGTCGTTGACCAAGGATTTGTCGCGCTACAAAATGTTTGTCAGCGATACGGGTTTGTTTGTTACCTTGGCGTTTTGGGATAAGTCGTATACCGAAAACATCATCTATGACAAACTGTTGAGCGACAAGTTGCCTACCAATTTGGGTTATGTGTATGAAAACCTTGTGGCACAAATGCTTAAAGCTGCTGGGAACGAATTGTTTTTCTATACTTTCCCGAAAGATGAAAAACACAACTATGAAGTCGATTTTCTGCTTGCGAGAGGCAGCAAGATTTGTCCGATTGAGGTGAAATCATCGGGTTACAATGCCCATGTTTCGCTGGATGCCTTTTGCGAAAAGTATTCGTCGCGCGTCTCGTCGCGTTATTTGATTTATACGAAAGACCTGAAGAAAGACGGTGAGACGTTGTGCGTTCCTGCTTATATGACTGGCTTGCTGTGATTTAATGTATACTTTTCGAGGGAGGCTTGTTTAGTTGAAAAAAAATGTATCTTTGCGCCGCGATTCAGAGGGACTGTCGCGGGTCGGGAAAGCCGGCGCGAGGAAAGTCGGGACAGCATAGAGCACCGTACTTCTTAACAGGAAGGTGTCTGAGAGGATAACTGCAAGTGCCACAGAAACATACCGCCCTGAGCTTGTCGAAGGGTAAGGGTGAAAACGCGAGGTAAGAGCTCACGCATCGGGTGGTGACATTCCGGTGAGGTAAACCATACGGGCTGCAAAACCATGTATAGAGACGATGGCTTCTTAGGAAGCCGGGAGGGTCGCTCGCCCGAGTCTTAGGGTAGGTCGCTTGAGCCAACGGGTGACTGTTGGCCTAGAGAAATGACAGTCGCCCCGAAAGGGGAACAGAATCCCGCTTACAACGCTGAACCGCATCTTTTAAACTGGCGTCGATTTAACTTGTTAGGTCGCGCCTTTTTTTGTGTCCACACTTCGGCACAATATTTGGAACTTTTTTGACGTTAGTTTCAGCGAATTATGTATTTTCGACAAATTTTTCAAAGCATGAATCTCAAACATTTCTGTTGCGCCGCCACATTGCTTGCTGCTATGCTATCAGGTTCTGTATCAGCGCAAAAGCATATCGAAAACTATCAGCCGGAATCCTTGTATAACGA
>JAKSMU010000036.1 GCA_024400455.1 Bacteroidales bacterium
TAAAATCCCTTGGCCTTTAAAGCCGTGCCGGTTCGATCCCGGCCTCGGGTACGAATAAACCTCCGTAATTAGTTGATTTCAATTTAATTCGGAGGTTTTTCTTTTTGATAGGTGAAACATTTGGGTTTATAAGTCGAAAAACTTGTAGTGGTACGTCTTTTCGTTAGATTCGACCAACAATCATAGACGTTTTTCAACCTTACACATTCGTTTCGCTAACTTTGTTTTATTTTATAATCACATCCTCAAATTCTTCCGTTGCAAAGGTTTCCAATTTGCCTTTGGCGTTGCTGAAAATGTAGTAAGCCTCCACGCCATCGAGGCTTTCGATGATAGGCAATGATTTTTCTATACCCATCACCATGCAGATGCTGGCCAGGGCATCGGCCCAGACGGAGTTTTCGGCGATGACCGTAACGCTCAGCACGTTGTGCTCTACAGGATAGCCTGTCTTTGGGTCGATGCAGTGGGAATAGCGTTTGCCGTTGCGTTCCACATATTTGCGCGTGCTTCCCGAGGTGACCAAGCCTTTGTCGCGCAGATAAAGGCGTTCCTGCACGTTGCGTTCCGAATCCCAGTTAGCGGCAGGTTCCTCAATGCCTACAACCCACTCCGAGCCATCGGGCTTGCCGCCTTGCGCCATGATTTCGCCGCCTGTGTCGACCAAAAAGTTGTGTATGCCTTTCGAGTTGAGGAATCGGGCAATTAGGTCGGAAGTGTAGCCTTGCGCCACGGCATTGAAATCTAAGGTAATGTTTGGATTGTCCTTTATTAAAATACCATCTTCGATGCGCACGGCCTTGTAATTCACCAATTGTTTCAGGCTGTCGACCAGCTGTAGCGTGATGCTGTCGCCGTTTTTATAACTGAAGCCCCAAGCAGCTACTAATGGCGAGATGGTGGCGTCGAAATAGCCGTCGGATAGGGCAGAGGCTTGTTGGGCAATGTTGAAGTTGTCGATGAAAACCTGATTCAGCTCCACGGTTTCTCCCCGGTTGACTTTCGAGATGATGGAACTGTCGTTCCAAAGCGAAACGGATTGGTCGACAAGCGTAAAAATAGAGTCAATCTCCCTTTGAAAATTGCGGTTGAGGCTATCGTAATAGGTGATGGCATAGTAGGAGCCTTGCGCCAAGCCTTGCAGCACGGTTTTCTGCGGCTGCGGTTGGCAAGCAGCAAGGAGAAGGACGGAAACGATTGTAATTAGTTTTCTTTTCATGCAGTATTTTTCGTTTAAAAAACAAAGAGTCAAAATCACCCATCACCATTCACCAATTTAAATGTCAAATATAACGCTCCACTTCAGTGCGAAATTGCTCCAGACATTATCGAAAGCGTATGGGCCATAGCGGTAGAAGATGCCGCCGCCCAATTTCATCATTGGCATGGCCAGCAAGCCTTCGATGATGACCCCGCTCTCGAAATAGCCTTTCTCCATGGTCTTGAAGTTGTAGTCGGCCATGTCGTCGCGTTTCATCGTTCCCCAGCCTATGTTGGTGACGAGTGTCAGCTCGGGCTTGCACCAAGGCGTGTTGGGTTGCCAGAGCATGCCGCTGAAATTATGGCTGAGGAAAAGTGCCACAAAACGGTCACAGAAGAACTCATCTGGACGCATGGTGTTGAAGCTTTCGGGAGCATACAGACGGGATTTGGAATAGGTGGCCAGAATGTCGAATGTTTCTTCCACCGGTGCGCCTTTGGTGACGTAACCAGCCTGGAACAGGATGCTTGAGACACCCATATAGCGCGTGTAGAAATGCTTTTCGATTTGGAACTTGAACCGGTCGTATTCGAAAGGACTGCCGAAGACACCCTTGAAGGAATGTTGGTAGGCAAACCAAAATATCGGGCAGGTGCTGCCGAGCGACTGCAGGCCGCGTGGCGTGCTGATGAATTTCTCCTTATATTGGTAACGCAGACGTAGTTCGGCGATGGCAAAATTGTTTTCGCGCGGATGATTTTCTAGGTTGTTGATGATGAAGAAATCCTCCAGATATTGCCTGTGAGCGATTTCAAACTTGGCGAAACCTTTGAAATAGCGCCCGAAACGTGAGGAGAGTTCAGCGCTGCCGCCTTTCTTCCAGACGTAGATGTTCTCGAAATACTCGAATTTGTAGTCTCTTTGTGACAGGATGGAATAGCCGTCCTGCAGGTCGTTGAACTCGCCGAGTTCGTCGGAAACGCAGAATGCTTTGAACGAAAGTTCCGTTTGCTTGCGCCGGTATAGTTTCAGGTTGATGCCTGCCGCATAGTCCCAGCGTTTTATTCTGGTCCAGTAGCCTGCGGTTGCGTTGAAGTTGATGACCCTCGAAAGTCGGTCGTTGGTGGAGAAGCCCAGGCCGAAACGGAAGCCGCGGTAGAAGGAGTAGCGCATGGTGTTGTCGATGTCGAGATTGATCACACCTATCGGGAGGGCGCTGCTTTCCATGATTTCGTCGGTCATGCCGAGAAGCCTGTCGAAGAGGTCGTTGCCTTGTGTGAGCGAATCCATGAAGGCGTAGGTGGCCATGGTGCGCTGGCTCAGCGAGTCGATGCGGTGCGAAGCCCAGAAGGCGTCGTCGCGGTAGGCGGCATCGGGGTCGACTTCGACGGCCAGTTCCGAGAACATTTTCTTGTCCATTTCGGGATTGATGCGTATGCCGGTCAGATAGCTCTTGCCGATGGCGGCCATGGGCAGTAAACCGTTTTCGCAAGGGATGCCGATGGAAGGAAACACGAGGTTGGTGTTGAGTTGTTTCGGAAACCATTGTCCGTCGGTTTTTTCATATAATTGCTGGATGTTGACGGTGAACATGCCGCCTTTTGTGTCGGGCGATGCCTTCACGCTCTGCACGGCCCAGCCGTCGGAATTGATGCTGAGGCTGCCTGTCAGTCCGTCGAAACTGCTGCCTTTGTAGGGGTGGAAACTGACGGTGTAGAGCGAGTCGCCGTTGCCGATGGCGGTCACCGATTCGATGTTGAAGAAATAGCGGCTCTTGCTGCCTTTGCTGAGCGGATTGACGTATTTTGTGCCCATGATGTTCACTTCCTCATCATAAAAGCTGATGCTTTGCAATTCGCTGACGAGGTAGAAAAACGTCGGGTCTTTCATGCCGGCTATTTTGGTGCCCGTCACGTTTTGCTGCTTGTGGTCGGGAGCCATGAAAAACACGTCCGACGAAGTCTCCATCACCATGAGGTCGTTGCGGTCGAGGATTTTGCTGAACAGGCCGCCGATGTCGTCGATTTCGTAAGTGCTGTCGCTGCGTTGCTTGCCTAAAGCGGTGCTGTCGATGGTGATGGCCATTTTGTCGTACATCGAGTAGGTGTAGGCCTGCAGCTTGTCGGGGTTGTTCTTGCTGCGGTGCGCCATCACGCTGTCGATGATGCGGTGGGCGGGGTTTTCGCCTGCATCGACGGTGACTTCAGCCAGTTCGAAACTGATGGGTGTCAGGGCCACGTTGAGTCTCTCGCTGCCTTGCCTGACGACGGTCTCGTGGGCCTGGTAGCCGATGTAGGAAAACCTGACGCTGGCAATAGGTTCTTTGCAGCAGATGTCGTATTTTCCGTCAATGTCGCTCATGCCGCCGGCCACGCCGCCGTTGACGACAACGTTGACGAAAGCCAGAGGCTGGCGGTTGCGTTCGTCGGTAATCCTTCCCTTGATGTGGTAGTCCTGTGCGAAACACCATTCGGCGATGATGGTCAGCAGCAGCACCAGTGCGCATCTTGTTATGGATAACCGTTTTGCCATTTTATTTGTCCGATTCGCCTTCTATCAGATAAATCACTTCGTTGTCGCGTTTCATCATGTAGTTTTCGCGTGCGGTCTTTTCCATGACGATGGAGTCGTGCTGCAGGTCGTCGAGCAGTTTCTCGCTGTTGCTGATTTCCTGCTTGTAGTATTCAATCTGCTGCTCTTGGTCTTTCAAAGTGCGGTGCAGTTTGATTTGCTCGAACACATTGAATTGATCAACGAAAAGTATGATGATTAAGAAAGCCAAGGTGACGTAAACGTAGCGGTTGTTGATTTTTCTGAGTATATCTTTAAATGCCATATTGTCTGTTTTTTGAAATGTTTACCGCTGCAAAAGTAGTGATAAATTGGAATTGTTGGGAAGGTGCCGGACACAAATTATCATCAATGTATAATGCGTCCCGATGTTTGAACCACTAATAGGTGAGATTAAGGTGGTTTTCGTTTGCGGGTTAGCGTTGCAAATATACAAATTGTTTCTCATTCGATAGTGTTTTTCTCTTTTTGGTCAAGCAGCCTCTTTTTGATGGAGATAGCAGCTTGCGGGTGTCTTGTATCCGAGGCTTTGGCTGTCGTGTCAGGCCGTGTCAAGCTGTAAAGTGTATCAAGCCTGTTGCGGTTAATTCGCATGGGATAAGGTGCCATCACGCGGCGCAGCAGCGTGTCACGCTCCCTGCGCTTGTCAGCCAGCACGTCGCCGTCAACAATCGGTTGGCCAACGCCAGCCGAATAAAGAAATGTATTTACAAATCAACAGGGGCTGACTAAAAAGTATGGTCAGCCCTTTTCATATTCGGAGGGGGATACGAGAGCAAAGTCAAATACGCGATTCTCCAGAGCGTTTTTTGACTTTTTAGTCACCCTCTTTGTTTTTAAAGGCCTTTGGAAGTTTCTTTGATGAAACTCATGAATAAGGGATGCGGATGTAATACGGTGCTGGAATATTCGGGATGGAACTGGGTTCCGACGAACCAACGGTGGCTGGGGATCTCGACAATCTCCACTAAGTCACTCTCGGGATTCACGCCAACGCACTTCATGCCGTTTTTCTCGTATTCGTCTTTATAAAGGTTGTTGAACTCATATCTATGGCGATGGCGTTCGCTGATTTGTGGTGTGCCATAGATCTCGGCCACACGGCTACCTTCGCGCAAGTTGCAGCTATAAGCACCCAGACGCATGGTGCCGCCCAGGTTGGTAATGGTCTTCTGCTCCTCCATCATGTCGATGACATTGTGAGGAGTGTCGGCCATCTCACTCGAGTTGGCGTCTTTATAGCCCAACACATTGCGGGCAAACTCGATGACCATCATCTGCATGCCGAGACATACGCCAAAGGCGGGCAGGTTGTTGACACGCGCATATTCCACCGCGATGATCTTCCCTTCGATACCGCGTTGTCCGAAGCCAGGGCATACCAGGATGCCTGCCACGCCTGAGAGTTGTTCTGTGACCTTCTCCTTGGTGATGTTCTCGCTGTTGATGAAGTCGATCTTCACCTTCACATGGTTGTAGATACCTGCCAAAATCAGGCTCTCACGGATGCTCTTGTAGGCGTCTTGAAGGTCATATTTCCCCACCAGTCCCACGTGCACCTCTTTGGTGGCCGTGCGTTGCAACTCCAAGAAACGGTGCCAGCCTTCCATCTTTGGGATTTCTCCTACCGGCAAACCGAATTTGCGCAGCAAGGCGGCATCAAGGCCTTGGCGTTGCATGTTGACAGGCACCTCGTAGATGCTCGGCAGGTCTTCGCTCTGCACCACGCATTCGAGGTCGACATTGCAGAAAGATGCTACCTTTTGGCGGACGCCGTCAGAGAGGTGTTTCTCGGTGCGCAGCACAAGCACGTCGGGTTGGATACCGGCGGCTTGCAACTCTTTCACCGAATGTTGGGTGGGCTTAGTCTTCAATTCATCGGCAGCCTTAAGGTAAGGGATATAGGTAAGGTGTACGCTGACGGCGCGGTTGCCGAGTTCCCATTTCAGCTGACGGATGGCTTCGAGGAAGGGGGCCGCTTCGATGTCACCGATGGTGCCGCCAATCTCTTGGATGACAAAGTCGACATCGTTGTTTTGCATGATGCGGTGTTTGATCTCGTCGGTGATATGAGGCACCACTTGAATGGTCTTGCCGAGGTAGTCGCCGTGGCGTTCCTTGTCGATGACAGTCTTGTAGATCTTACCCGTGGTCACCGAGTTGGCTTGGGTGGTACGGATGCCCGTGAAGCGTTCGTAGTGGCCTAGGTCAAGGTCGGTCTCAGTGCCGTCGACGGTCACATAGCACTCGCCGTGCTCGTATGGGTTCAACGTCCCTGGGTCGATATTGATATAGGGATCGATTTTCTGTATGGTGATGGTGTAGCCGCGGGCTTGTAGTAGTTTGCCAATGCTGGCTGAAATAATGCCTTTACCGAGAGAGGAAACCACGCCTCCCGTAACGAAAATGTAGCGTGTCATAGTAGTATGTTTTTGTTGTTAAATAAAGGGGCAAAAATAGAAAAAATGGCATTAACAACAAAAAAAGCGAAAGTATAAACCCATTGGATAGTTTGAGGGTGTTTTCTTGGTTTGTGGGGCAGTGTAAATGAAATAAGCCGCAACAATGGCGACTTTTTAATGCATTTCATCGGTTAGAAGGAAATTATTACCTTGGATTTTTTCGATTTTGGCCGAATTATTACCTTGGATTTTTTTCGATTTTTAGCAAATTATTACCTTGGATAATTTCATTTTTTATATCTTTGCAGCCGTAAATCAAGAAGTTGTATGTATTACGAAAGAATCATAGACCGTTACTTGAGCGAATGGGCAACTCGTCCCGTTCACAAGCCCATCTTGTTGCGTGGGGCACGACAGGTCGGCAAATCCACTGCCGTCAGACATTTAGGCGAGAGTTTCAAGTATTATGTGGAAATCAACCTTGAGAAGCAGTCCAATTATATTGACCTATTTAAGAAGGATTTGGATGTAACACGGATAGTGCCTCAGATGGCAGCCATGTGCGGCACACCTATCGTACCCAATGAAACCTTGTTGTTTATCGATGAAATACAGGAAAGCCAAGAGGCCATTATGGCATTGCGTTATTTCAAGGAAGACATGCCCAACCTTCATGTCATTGCCGCAGGGTCGTTGCTTGAGTTTGTGCTCGACGAAATCCCGACCTTTGGTGTTGGACGCATCCACTCCATGTATATGTTCCCTATGACTTTTGACGAGTTTCTGCTGGCCAACGGCGAACAACTGTTATTGGACGCACGCGGTCAGGCCAATATCGATGCACCTTTGCCAACACCTCTCCATGAGAAATTGATTGGGTTGATGCGCACATTCATGCTGGTGGGTGGCATGCCTGAGTCTGTGGTCAAATGGGTGCAGACCCATGACTTTTTGCAGTGCCAAGAAGTGCAGGACGACATTATCACCGGTTACGAAGCCGACTTCCCAAAGTACAAGAAAAAAGTGGACCCGCAACTGCTGATTGCCACGATGAAAAGCGCTGCGACCCAAGCCACCAAGAAATTCGTCTATTCCAGGGTGCCAGGAGAATACAAGACAGCAGAAGTGAAAAAAGCCCTTGACCTGCTTATCAAGGCTGGAATTCTGATTCCCGTTACGCATTCAAGTGGCAATGGTTTGCCTTTGGGCGACGAGTCTGACGAAAGCATTCGTAAGATATTGTTGCTCGATACAGGGCTGATGCTGAGACTGCTCAACATGACGATGGGTGATACGAGTGCCATCACTGCGCAAATCCTTACTGCTACGGCTGCCGACTTGGTGAACAAAGGCCCTATGGCAGAGATGTTGGCAGGACTTGAATTGCTCCACTACCTCACCCCGAACCTGCACCACGATTTGTATTATTGGGTTAGGCAAGCCAAGAACGCTACCGCAGAGATTGACTACCTTCTTTCGCGGGACATGCAGGTTTTGCCTTTTGAAGTGAAGGCTGGCGTGCAAGGAGGCATGAAAAGCCTTTGGGACTTCATGCGAGAAAAGAAACTGGACCAAGCCGTCCGATGCTCATTAGAGAACTTCGGAAAGTTTGACTATATCGATGCCGAAGCAGAAGGTGCTGTAAGGCATGTGGAGGTTTATCCTCTTTATGCTTTATCACAGTTTGTGATGGGAGAATAAAGAGAAAGATCTCATCCTTCGCATGATTCAGGCCCACGAGCAAGGCGACCAGGATATTATGAATACGAAGGCGCGGACGGTCTTTGCTTTGGCGAGGATGCTGGGGTGTGTACCGGAGATGATTTGTGAATAATAAATTGATATAGAAAGGCATGAGTAAAACTTAAATGTTGATAAACTATAAAAGTTTCGGCTAATAACCAAACATATCCCCATAGCCGCCTTCTAATGCTCTCATGATATCATCTTCGCTTTCACAATATGATGTTTGAGGTAAAATTCGGACATCAAATCCTAAATCATTTCCTCTTTTGGGGTTATTATAATTTTGTTCAAAACGCTTTAATTCTTCATCATATTGTTTTTGTATTTCAGGGGTGAAATTTCCGTTAGTGTCAATCGTTATTAGATTATTAAAAATGGTTATCCCCATATCTATACCAAAACCATAATAATCATCCCAATCAAAATAACACATTTTGAGTTCTTCATCAGTCGTTAGTTTTACCGCAGCTTCGCATCTCCCCAATATTTTTACAAAATCCATTGCGACGGAAAACCTAGGTTCAATTAATACATCACCAAAAGGACTAATATATCCATACAATCCAGTTTTCTTATCAAGGAAAACAGCCCTTCCGCATCTGCAGTCTCTTATGCCATCGACATTATCTGGCATATAGTATCTATCTTTTGAAACGACATCAATAAAACCCCACCTGGCATCTTTATCAAGAAATCTGCTATATTTTTCAACGGAAGACCACACATAAATCATATCTTCTAATACTATATCTTCTTTCCAAAACTCCGAATCGTTAGGCACCAGCTTCCAATTTATACTCTTGCCGTCAAATTCTTTGACAGCTGTTTTTATTGTTTTTACTTTTTCATATTTGTATAGGTATTCTGCAATTGGAAGGCTTTCAAGAGACATTCTTGTTGAAGAAGGTAGGTTTTTGTAATCGTAGTAATCCCTCTGAAGAATGTTTAACCTTGGATCTTGTTTTGAAAGAATATCTCTTATAAAAACAAGCAATTCGCTAATCTTTGAAGAGCTACAGATTAATTCAATATTATCTGCTAGAAAGTCAGGTGATTTATAATTGAATTTGTATTCATTATCCTTACAATAATCCTTAAAGGACCTAATTTTGTTTGCCGAATCTTCAATGTCAATTAAATTGAATATGCCATATGTCGGATTATATTCCATACTTAAACACCATATTATATCAGATGCTATATTTGTAATCGAAGATTCGCAAAAATCGTCTTTGAAAAGTTCATAAGTTTTATTCCAAATAGCTTTTGCAACATCTCTTATTATAGGATCCAATTCCTTCTCTTCGAATAGAAAATCAAAATCATCGTATGACATAATGCATCTTATTTATTCTCATAATAAACTGGGTGCAAAGTTACAAACTATTTTGACAATGCAATTATTTGATTTCAATGATTATAATGTGTCCCGAAGTTTGAACCACTGATAGGTGAGGTTAAGGTGGTTTTCGTTTGCGGGTTAGCGTTGCAAATATACAAATTGTTTCTCATTCGATAGTGTTTTTCTCTTTTTGGTCAAGCAGCCTCTTTTTGATGGAGATAGCAGCTTGCGGGTGTCTTGTATCCGAGGCTTTGGTGAAGCCTCTCGTCGTTGTAGAAGCGGAAGTATCTGTCCAGGCCTCGCCACAGTTCGTCTCCCGTTTCGCAAGGGTTCAGGTACACGTACTCCTGCTTCACGCTGCGCCACAGCCGCTCGATGAAGATGTCGTCCAAGGCACGGCCACGGCTGTCCATGCTGATGGCAATGCCGTTGTCTTTCAACAGCTCCACATAGTCCCTCCTTGGAAACCATCGACTTGCGTTCTTCCTTGCTCATGGCGACAGCTTTTTTTGTAATGCTTCCATGGCGACTTTCGCCTTGAACTCCGCCGTGAACTTCCAGCGGCTCCTTGTCTTCGTGTTGGTCATCTTTTTTCCCTTTCGTTTCTGCAAAGATAACCACTTTAACCTTTGGTCTAA
>JAKSMU010000037.1 GCA_024400455.1 Bacteroidales bacterium
TTTTGTTCATTATAAATCGCTTTTTCCGAAATAAGGTGCAAAGATAGGAAAAAAAACATTGGGCACCTTGACGACACCCAATGTTTTTCAATGTAGCTTTGATTATCTTAGCCGTATGCTATAAGCAACAAGATGTAAAAGCATTGCCGATCAGCTTATTGCTTATAGCTTACGGCTTAAAGCTCAAAAATCAATAATATCTGTAGCTCTTCACCTGGCCGATGTGGCGTGCGAGGCGGATGACCTGGTTGCTGTAGCCGAACTCGTTATCGTACCATAAGTAAAGGATAACGGTCTTGCCATCAGCGCTGACCTTGGTTGCCGGAGCATCGAAGATGCAAGCGCATGAGTCGCCGATGCCGTCGGAGGAAACGAATTCTGTCGACTGGCTGAAACGGATCTGTTCGATGAGGTTACCTTCGAGGCAAGCCTTACGGAACATTTCATTCACTTCTTCAACGGTGGTCTCGCGGTCGATGTCGAGAGCCAAGACTGCCAATGAAACATCAGGCGTAGGAACGCGGACAGCGTTGCTGGTGAGCTTGCCCTTCAGTTCAGGCAATGCCTTTGCAGCAGCCTTGCCAGCACCGGTTTCGGTGATGACCATGTTCAAGGCAGCTGAACGGCCACGGCGTTCTTTCTTGTGGTAGTTGTCCAGCAGGTTCTGGTCGTTGGTGTATGAGTGAATGGTCTCAATGTGACCCTTGACGATTCCGAAGTGATTCATCATGACCTGCAAGCCAGGAACGATAGCATTGGTGGTGCATGATGCAGCTGAGAAAATCTTTTCGTTTTCAAGGTCAAGCGTATCTTGGTTGACGCCATAAACCACATTCGGGATGTCGCCCTTGCCAGGAGCAGTCAGCAACACCTTGGCAACGCCCTTCGACTGAAGGTGACGAGCCAATGACTCTCTGTCGCGGAAAGCACCTGTGTTATCGATGAGCAGTGCGTCGTGGATGCCGTAGGCTTCATAATCCATGTCTTCAGGATTCTTTGATTCCAGGAAGAGAATCTTCTGGCCGTTGACCATCATAGCATTTTCCTCAATCAGAGGACGGCAGACACCGTGGAAATAGCCATGCACTGAGTCGGTGCGGAACAGGCTGATACGCTTTGCGATATCTTCAGGAGAATTCTTGCGGGTAACGATAGCGCGGACGCGCAATGTGGAACCGTTGCCGGCCATTTCCGTCATTTCGCGGCAAAGGATACGACCGATACGGCCAAAACCATAAAGGATGACATCCTGAGTCTTATTGCTGCGCGGATTGACATCGATGAAATCCTTGAGCTTGTCGCGGACGAAATCGGTGACGTTGTTGTTATACTTTTCCTTTTCGTCGGTCCATTCTGCATTCAAACGGCCTATGTCGATACGGGCTGGAGCGATGTTTTCGGCCAGCATAGCCTTGGCGATGAGCAGTGAATCCTGAACGCGGACTGGTTTTCCGAGAACGTCTTCAGCACGGAGGTGCTTGTTCAAAATCTTACCTGAACCGCGGTTCACCAACAGTGAACGCAACAGAATCAGTTCGATTGATTTGTCATACCAAAGTTTACCAACGATGTTAATGAACTCGTTAGCGGCCTTTTCGTTTTCATTCCATTTCAACAAGGAACTTTCGTAGGTCTCGTTACTCATGATTATGTATTTTTAATTGATGATTATTTGATGATACTTTTACGATTTTCATTTAGAATTATTGCAAAAATAGACAATAAAATGAAATGGCAATGTTAAAAAACAAAAAAAATAAAAACGGCTGCAAGGATTCCTGCAACCGTTTCTATTTTTATATCACGAACGATCAATGTCTTGCCTTCAGGAAACTGTAGTTCTTTCCGTAATTCATGTGCTGACCAACGAAATCGTCAGGATATTCAATCTTATAGTCAACGGTTTCGCCGTTTTCAACCACAGGAACGATTTCAGGATTGATGAAACCGCCGTAAGGTCTCAGACCGAGGGCATCGTAACGTTCCTTCACTTCCTTATGAAGCACAGGATCAACCTTGACAGCATATTTTTCGACCAAAGCCTTTCCTGCTTCGTAGTCGCCTTCACTCTTGATGCGCTGCACTTCGGCGAGCAATTCGCCAAACAGATTGCGCAAAGCCTCGTAATCGTTGATGACGAAATAGGTCTTGCCGTTTTCAACAATCTTTTCAATCACTTTGGCTTCCATGCCATGTTCGTAGCACCATTCGGAAATGAGCTTGCGGTTCTGCATGTGCGATTCGGTGACATCCTTGCCCAATTCAACGCGGGCCAACTGTGTCATCAAGCCATTGCGGATGTAGCCAGCAAATTCGGCTTTGTAGGCTTCCGGATCTGACAAAATGCCCAGTTCAACCATCTTAGGATCAGCGCAATAGTAAAGGCCAAACAAGTCAGCGCGGGCTTCTTCCAAAGTGGAGCTGAATTCCTTCAAGGCACCAGGCTGAACGCCAGGCAGCAGCTGACCTGAACCATGACCGAGACATTCGTGGAGGTTGGTGTGAATCACATCGGATTCCGAACCGAATTTCTTGCAGAGGTCGATTTCGTCCTGCGAATAAGCAAACTCAGCCAAGGCACTGCGTGGACTTTCGTCAGCAGCCTTGTCGTAAGCCACCATCAGGTTGGAAATCGTAACCGACTTTGAACCGTAATCCTTGCGAATCCAGTCTGCATTAGGCAGGTTGATGCCAATCGGAGGTGCCGGGAAGCAATCGCCAGCCAATGTGGTGACGATGATGCTCTTTGCCGAAACGCCCTTGCATTCCTTCTTCTTAAAGCGTTCATCGACAGGCGAATTGTCTTCGAACCACTGTGCGTTTTCGCTGATAATATTGGAGATAGCTGTAGCTTCCACATCCTTGTAATCGACAATGGCTTCCCATGTGGCCTTCATGCCCATCGGGTCGCCGTAGTCTTCGATGAAACCGTTGACAAAATCGATGGACGAAAGTGAATCCTGAACCCAAGCGATGTTGTATTCGTCCCAAGTCTTCAGGTCGCCGGTTGTGTAATAGTCAATGAGTTTCTGCGTGTAATCGCGCTGGATGTCGTTTTCGGCCACTTCGTTGGCCTTTTGCAGCCAGCCAATGATGGCATTGATAGCATCGCCATAAAGGCCGCCAACCTTATAAACATCTTCATAGATTTGACCGTCTTTCTTGACGAGCTTGGAATTCAAGCCGTAGGAAATCGGCGTTTCATCGTTAGGCTTGCGCATTTTGCCGTAGAAATCTTCCACTTCGGCCTTGGTGATGTCGCCATCGTAGAAGTTGACAGCTGAATTGGCGATGATGTCTTCCTCGCTGCTGCGACGAATCTTGTAGAGTTCGCGGTCGAAGACGACAGGAGTCAGGAAAGCGATGAAATCATCGACGCTTTCGCCTTCGTTCAAAGGCAGCAAGGTAGCATCGCAACCTCTCACCAAGTCAGCGAAATAAGCCTCGGATATTTCTGGGAAGAACTTGTCTTCAGCATAATGATGGTGAATGCCGTTGCTGAAGAAAACACGCTTTGCATAGACCATGAAATTCTGGAAATCAGTACATTTACGGTCGCCTTGATAGGATTCGATGACAGCCTCGATGGTCTTGCGCACTGTCAGGTTGTACTTGAAGTTCTGGTCGGCGAGGATGTCGCGGCCACATTTGGCGGCTTCGCCCAAATAATAGATGTAAGCCTTCTGTTGCAGCGTCAGCTGATCCCATTCAGGAATCTGATAACGCATGACTTTCAAGTCGGCGAACTCATCGACGAGGAACTTGAATTCCTGTTCTTGCGGCTGAGCCTGAGTTTCGTCGGCAGGCTGCTGAGGCGCGCAAGCGGCAAGCGTCCCAGCCAATCCGATACAAATCATTAGCTTTTTCATTTGATTAGAATTATGTTATTGAATAAATTACAAATTAAAATCATCACCATTCCCCCATCATCCCTTCATCAGTTGCTTCAGCACAGCCACAAAATCCAAAATATCCTGTTCGGTCGTGTCGAAAGCGCACATCCAGCGCACCACATCGGCATCCTCATCCCAATCGTAGAAGAAATAATGGTTCTGCAATTCCTTCCAGACCTTGCGCGGCAATTGTGCAAACACGCCATTGGCCTGAACGGGATACATCACCTTGACACCCGAGATGTCTTTCACACTATTATATAAAAACTGCGCCATCCGGTTGGAGTGTTCGGCATTGCGGCGCCATAAGTCGTTTTCAAAATACGCATCGAACTGCGCAGCTATGAAACGCATCTTCGAGCATAGCTGCATGGCTTGCTTGCGGCGGTATTTGAAACCATCGGCCAATTCAGGATTGAGCAACACGACCGCCTCCCCCATCATCAGGCCGTTTTTGGTGCCGCCAAACGAAACGGCATCAACGCCAAGATCGGTCGTCATTTCACGGAAAGTGCAGTTCAAGGCAACGGCAGCATTGCCCAAACGGGCTCCGTCAACATGGACATACATGCCGTATTCGTGCGCCAAAGCGACTAAGGCCTTGATTTCATCTATCGTGTAAAGCGTGCCCAATTCGGTAGGTTGCGTGATGGAAATCACTTTCGGCTGGCTATGATGTTCAAAGCCAAAGCCGTGCAATTGCGTTTTCACCAATTCAGGCGTCAGTTTGCCGTCGGGTGTCGGCACCGTCAGCAGACGGCAGCCCACGATTCGCGAAGGCGCACCACATTCATCCACATTGATATGGGCAGTCTCGGCACATACTACGGCATGGTGCGAGCGCGTCATGGCATCGATGCAAAGCGTGTTGCATCCCGTTCCGTTGAAGGCGAAATACACATTGGCCTGTTCGCCGAAATACTGTTTGAAACGCTTCTCGGTAGCAGCGCAATATTCGTCATCGCCGTATGCCAAAGCATGTTCCTGGTTGACACGGGCGATGGCTTCCAAAACCTCCGGGCAAACGCCCGAATGGTTGTCACTTCCAAAACCTCTTTTCATTGTTCGATTGATTTTGATGCAAAGATATTGTCTTTTTTTGAATTCCTAATCATTTCTTCTCAAAATGCTGGTAATCCTTTGCGCTGCGCCACAAACCGCCCCAGCGGAAACCATGCGCTTTAAAGGACTTATAACAAGCATCTTGGGTGTCAATCTTATGGGCAAAGTCCAGATTACGGTCAACGAAATCCGTGGCAGTTTCGGGATAGACCTTGCCTCTTTTCACAAAAGGATTCTGCATGGGATTGACATCGACAGCCAAGCCCAGGGCATGACTGGAGAGTGCGCTGCTGCCGCTTTTTGTACGGTAATTGAAACACGATGTGTTGTTGGCCAGCATCGAGGCTTCATCCGAACCGCCAAAATCATCAATCAAGCGGATGCTGCAAAACTGATATTGCTTTTCAAAAAGTTCGCGGAAAACCGCTATCAAATCCTTAGCAATCTTCACATTGCAAACCATTTCGCCTTGCTGCACTTGTCCCTCAAAATCATAATACGGGAGCGTGAGATAACGCAAATCCGAAATGTCAATCCTGGCATCCTGCGGCAGCGAAACGTCTTTCATGCGTTCCTGTATTTCAAATGGAATTGGCTCAGAAACGAAAACGGCATCGCCCACCATCAAAGTATCGACGATAGCAAAGTCAAAACTACGGACAGCTTCGGCCTCAGGCTTTTGTTTCTGCACCGTTTGATTTATCTCTTCCTTTGGGACCTGGCTTGCATTATCGCAACCGCTCATCGCAGCCAGCAAAACCGCCACACACGAAATCACGTCAAACCATCTGATTTTCATTTTCTTCCTTAAATTTTTCGCACTTAAAAATCACAAACAACCATTCACTCATCAGCTTTTCTCCATGAACTCCCGGATTTCCTTTTCCTTCATCGAACGGAATTCATACTCATGGACTATCGTTCCATTGTCCATCAAAACAATGACGGGGAAAACGCCATTTGTGATTTTCAACAAACCGACCACATCTTCGTAAATCACATCGCGGTATGTTAAGGATTGAGAAGCTTCGTAAAAGTGCTTTTTGCCATCTTCCGTTCCCATGAAGACATAACAAATATCATCCGCTGGAAAATCAGCAAACTGCTGCATCAGAGAAAGTTTATGCGCCGACATCTGACAATAGTCGCATGCCGTTGAGAAAAAACAGACAATCTTTTTCCCTTCATTCAGATGCAAATCCTCCAATGGCATCTGCTGCATGGCAGCATCAAAAAGCTCAACATTAAGGTTTTGCTGCGGTTTATAAGCCGATGTGAAATTGTCGGGCGGCGAGACGACAAATACAGCCAACGAAGAAGCAAAAACCACACCTGCCAATGCCAGCAAATCGTTACGGAAGCGTTTGCCTTTCACCTTGTAAATCAATGCAAAAAGACCCATCAAGACAAGGTTTTTGATGATGGATTGCCAAGGGTTGAATTGCAAGACGTCGCCAAAGCAATGACAATTGTCGGTGCGGCCAATCAATTGTGCATAGATTAATAATAAGGTATACCCCATTAGCATCGCCACACTACCCCACCACATCAGTTTATGGAAACAATTGGAAACCAGTCCAATGCCAAGCACCAATTCGGCAATAATGGCAGCGCGTGCTACCAGAAACGAAAAGTTAAGGCTAAAGAAATGATAGCTGTAGATATAAATCTCAAACTGATCCATATCAATAATCTTGAAAATGGCCGACACGATGAAAACCACTCCAAGAACGACCTTCAAGACAATGGGCAGTATGTCTTTGATTTTTTTCATATATTAAAAGATAAGGCATACGCCCGAAGGAATATGCCTTATAATTAATAAGTTAAAAAAAGTCATTTCTTTTCGCAATGCAAAACTGCACCAGCGATTTGACCGACTTGGGCGCTCCATGCACCATTGCTTTCAAGGTCCTTGCAAGAACCTTCTGTGATAACTCTTTCACCCAACTGAACAGTGTTTGTGACTCCGAGAAGAGTGACATCGTATGAGCACACACAAGTCTTCTCCTTTGAACAAGATGCAAAACCGAGCATCGCCACGGCTGCCAAAACTAACAAAACTTTCTTCATTTCGATTTAAATTTTTAATGGTTAAAAATAAGGTTTTATAAAATGTACAAACGATTACTCCCAAAACTGCCACCAAGGCTTGTCGTCAGGATTGTGGGTCACTTCCTCTTTCGAAATCTCCACACAAGTGACATGTCCCCAACCCACAATTTCCTTTGACTTTTCCTCGCACGAAGAATGGTCAAGGATCATATAATAATCTGTCTCATCGTGACCCAAATTCACGGCTTCGTCTTCGATAATCGTCGTGCAACGGCAATAACGCTCTTTCTTGCATGACGGGAAAACCACCATTAGAATCAATGCCAAGGCAAACAAAACTTTCTTCATTGTCATAGATATTTTCTGCAAAAGTATAAAATTTTCTCCAGCAGAACGCATTTTCAGCCATTTTCTTGTTCAAGTCTCATTTTTCTTTGTTACATTTGCCGAAATTAAGCAAATGCAAAATGCAAGACTTTGAAACACAAAACACTTTAGCCGAACTTTGCCGTACCATCGGCGAAACGCCTACCGATATCAAGAACATTGCCGAATCGGGCTCGTCGCGGAAATATTACCGGATTTTCACCCAAAACGGCAGCCTTATCGGGACCTACAGCGACAACACAGAAGAAAACGAAGCCTTCTTCAGTTTCAGCCGCCATTTTTCCGGAATCGGATTGAATGTCCCCAAAGTATTGTGCGTCAACGGAAAAAAGGATTGCTACCTGCAAGACGATTTCGGCGACGACAATCTTTTCACTCACATTCAGCAAGTCCTGATGACGAATGGCTACACACCGCAACTCATCGAATTGTTTCAAAAAGTCCTGCATCATCTGGTGCGTTTCCAGACCGAAGGCCATCAAGGTTTAGATTACACGAAAGCCTATCCTTCAGCAAGTTTCGACCGTCAAGCCATTATCGACGACCTGAATTATTTCAAATACTATTTCGTCAAGCCGCATCAGGAAATCATTTTCAACGAAACTCGTCTAAACAACGACTTCAACGCTTTCGCCGATTTCGTCAGCACGGCGCCCAACGATTTCTTCATGTACCGTGATTTCCAGTCGCGCAACATCATGATGAAAAACGGCGAGCCTTATTTCATTGATTTCCAAGGCGGACGGCGCGGCCCTTTGCAATACGATGTGGTCTCGCTGCTCTATCAGGTAAAGGCGCAGATGCCACAGTCTGTGCGCAACGAACTCATTGATTTTTACAAGAAAGAATTGGCAACACAACTTAATGTCGAGTCCATTCAATTCGACCGGTATCTCCCCTATTTCGTCTACCTGCGCCTAATGCAAGTGCTTGGCGCATACGGTTTTCGCGGTCTCATTCAGAAAAAAGCGCATTTTTTGGAAAGTATTCCATTTGCCCTCAAGGAAATCCGTTTGCTGAGCGAAGCCATGCCTTTACCAGAATTTGCGGAATTGCAAAGCGTCATCAGTCAACTCAAGCAACTGGAAGAACGCTACACGCCAAAACCAGCTGGTTGCCTGACCGTTACCATCAACAGTTTTTCCTTCAAGAAAGGCTATCCTGACGATTTCAGCGGCAACGGCGGCGGTTTCGTCTTCGACTGCCGAGCCTTGCCCAATCCAGGCCGTGAGCCCGAGTTCAAAACCAAGACCGGCCGAGACATTGAAGTCGTTGAATATTTGCTTGCTAAGCCGCAGACCCATGTTTTCCTTGAACACGTGAAAGGCATTGTGGTGCAAAGCGTCGACAATTATTTAGAGCGGCATTTCAGCAACCTAATGCTCTCATTCGGCTGCACGGGAGGCCAGCACCGCAGCGTGTTTTTTGCACAAAGCATCTACGACTGGCTGAAAAAAGAATACCCAAACATCCATCTCATTCTCAACCACCGCGAAAGAAAAATCAAGGAGGAACGCAAACCATGAATACCGCAATGATTTTAGCTGCCGGCTTAGGCACACGGCTCAAGGAACTGACCCACGACAAACCAAAGGCTTTAGTCGAAATCAACGGCAAGACGCTGTTGCAACGCACCATTGAGACCCTTATTGCCAATGGCTTTGAGCGCATCATTATCAATGTGCATCATTTTGGAAATCAAATTATTGAGTTTGTCAAGACACATCAATTCGATGCCGAAATCCTGATTTCCGACGAGCAGCAGCAACTCATGGATACGGGCGGCGGCATTATTCAAGCCTCACCCCTTTTCGCCGATACCGAAGCCGTACTCATTCACAATGTTGACATCATCAGCGATGTGAACCTCAAAAGCCATTACCAGCATTTCATCCAATCAGGCGACGACGCTTGGTTGCTCACCCAAGACCGCGAAACAGCAAGGAAACTCCTTTTCAACAATGAAAACCAACTCATTGGATGGAAAAACAAGAATACCGGACAATTCAAATGGGTAAACAATACCACAGAAAACTACACGGAAAGAGCATTTAGCGGCATGCACATTTTCAAGCCAACGCTCTTTGCCGATTTCGAGAAAAAACCCGTCAGCGTCATTGACTTATACCTTAATTTAGCGCAACGCAAACAAATCATTTCCAAAGAAATACAAACAAATCTCTGGTTCGATTTAGGAAAAATAGAACAATTGGAAGAAATCAAAAACAAAATATGAACACACCTTTCATCAGCCGGTTAGCGCAACACATCACGGCCAATTTCGACCTGAAAAAACAAAACCTGACCATCGTCTTTCCGAACAAGAGAGCAGCGTTTTACCTTCGTTCCGAGTTCAAACGCATCATCAACGACAACATTTGGCTGCCGCAAATGCTCTCCATCGAGGAAGCCGTCACGCAATGGAGCGGCATCACGCTTGTTGACAATTTGGATTTACTTTTCGAACTGATTGACAT
>JAKSMU010000038.1 GCA_024400455.1 Bacteroidales bacterium
TCTGGTCGCTGTTGTTCTTGATTTCCACCTTATTATTTCCGATAGCCGGGACAAACTCACAGCCAATGGCGCTCATGTTGCCGTTCAAGGTCTTTTCATCGCCGTTGATGTTGAGCGTAGCCGAAAGGTTGGAATTGTTCAAGTCGTTCATTTCGGCATACTTGCCCAAAACGAAGATGGCGAATGCCGTCGACTGGGTGTCCAACCAATTGTTGCTGTTCAACATTCCACAAAGCTCGTTGACATTGTTTTGAATGGTTTGCTGGTCAATGCCACAAAGCATTTGTGTGTAGATGATGAAAGCCAAATCACGGGCTTGCGAACCAAACGAAGTCTTGTAATCAGAGGTCGCTCCGCCGTTTGCCACTGGCAACATGCCTTGTGCTATGTTTTTCTTGCCAATCTGCGCGAAAGCGGCAGCGGCCAACGACTTGGTCAAAGGATAATTCAGTTCCAATTCCTTAAAGCGGTTCATGGCACCGGTTTCAGGAGCGCCGGCCAAAGCCAGGACAAACAGACGGTAAGCCTGAATGGTCTCGCCTTGCGGGAAGTCAGGATTGTTGCGCCATTGCTTTGCCCTGTCAGCCTGATATTTCTTCAAGCCATCGATGAAATAGGACGGCACATCGAAACCTTGTTTCTGAGCTTCGACTAAGAAATGCAAAGCATAGATTTCCGTCCAAGGTTCAGTGTAATTGCCGCCTTTCCAGTTGGTCATCGAGTTATCCGATTTCTGATAGGAACGTAAATCAGCAATCACGTCATTGATGTTGTCCTTCATCTTTGCAACGGCGGCTTCATCCTGCTGCACGAAATAATTCAGATAGAGCTGCGGGAACGCCTTTGAAGTGACTTGTTCGAGGCAACCGTGAGGATAAGAATTCAGGAAATCGAGGCGGCCAAACAAATCGACTGGAATCAAGGATGAAACCGTAATGTTTCCGCTTTGCGTGCCAGACATGCCTTTCAAGTCGAACGGAACAGAAACGGTTTCATTAGCAGGGATTTCTTTAGTGATGACATTGCGTTTTTCGGCGTATGGCATACGGACTGGGATTTCCGTCTTGCTTTCGGCTTCAAAGCCCGAGCCCGAAACAGTGACTTTCATCACGGCATTGCCGACAACTTCATTCACTTTTACCTTCATGGCAATCATGCCTTCGCCGTTGCCGTCAATGCTGACCGTGGTCGGCAAGGTGCCAATGGCGGTCAGATTCTGATTGTCGGTTTTCACATTCAAGGTCTTGCCTTTGCTGATCGGCGAAAGCACCTGCACCTTCAAAGTCAGTTCATCGCCAGGAGCGGCAACACGCGGAGCAGCTGGATAAAGCGTAATCGGGTCGATGACCTTCATCTGCTTTTCGGCTGAGCCAAACGACTTTTCACCACTCTTGGCAACCACCATAAAGCGCAAAGCGCCAGAGCATTGCGGCACTTCAAATTCGTGCGTATTCGTGCTGCCGGCCTTCAGTTCGAAAGGCCCCAAAGTCACAGCGTAAGCCTTGAAACGGTTATCCAAAGTGATTTCCTGGTTGATGATGCCGTCACCGCCGATGGCATATACCGAACCGAGTTCACCGCTGAAAGCATCAATAACCGAAGCGTAATTGTCCCAAGTGCGAACGCTCAAAGCCTGCTTGCTGTTGAAATAGCGGTATGGGTCAGGCGTCGAGAAATTGGTCAGGCCAAGGATACCTTCGTCAACGACAGCCAGCGTGTAGGCCATAGCCTTGCCATTGGTCTCCGAGACCTTGATTTCCAACTTTTTACCCGTATTGGATTCAGCAGGGACCTTCACTTCCGGTTTCAGTTCCAAAGCCTTGTTTTCGACTTTCACAGGAATCACGCCATACATACGGATTGGCATATCGTTGGCGGCATCGTGAGGTTGAAGCAACGCCACATAGACATAGACATTCGGAATCATTTCTTCGGTGGCCTTGATTTCGAACTTGCCTTCCGAACCGAGTTTGTCCAAATAGAAGTGTTGCAGCACCTTATCGTTGGCTTCGACAGTCACCATGGCCTTTGCCGTTTCGTTGGCCGGGAATGTCACCACAATGTTTTCACCCACATTATAACTTTCGGCCGTGGCCTTCATCGCAAGCTGGACGGGCGCGCCCGATGCGGACGAGGCATGCATGTAAGTTGAACCCCAATCGAAGCAAACGACCTTGGCGAAACGGTTTCCACTCTGCTGATCTTCAACGACAAACAGATAATTGCCCCAATTGTCATCAGAAATGTTGAAAGTCACCGAAGTCTTGCCATTGCATGAGAGCGTGCCGTTTTCGACAGGGCGCTTGTAAGTGCCGCTAGCATAACGCTGCAAGGAATAGCTGTCCTCGCTCGACCACCACCAATAGGAATCCAATTTATAAAGGGCATATTCCAAAGTCGTTGTCGCCTCGCTCAAAACGCCGCTTTCCTTCACGACGGCAATATTGAATTTCCAATCCTTGCCCGTGTCGTAGAAACTGCCGTATTTCGATTGCGTGGCTGGCATTTCAACGCCGACATAGCTCTCGCAAGGTGAAAGTTTCGCTGTCGTTGAAGTGATGCTGAAATCGCCGCTTTGTTCAAAGACCTTTGTGGTGAAAGTGGCGTTCAGCATTTGCGATGCGGATAATTCCTTGAAAGGTGCAAAGCCAATGTTTGCATTGCCTTCGCCATTCAGCGGACCGCTGTAAACCGAGATTTCCTCTGGCGAAAATTCGTTGGTTTCATCAACGAAAGTATATTCTGCGAAGTTCTTGAAATTCGTCTCGCCCTTGCGCACCTTGGCGTCAATTTCAGCCTTCAAACCATTGGCTTTCAATCCGTTCAACCATTTTGAGTTTAAAGTCACACGGTCAGGATGATTGATGCTGATTACTTCTGGAAGATTCAGATTGATTTCCAAACGGTTCGGTTTCACGGTCTCGACACGCAACATCTTGGTGATGACGCTTGTGCCAATCTTGAATTTTGCCGTCCAAAGACCCGTTTCATCCGACGGATTGGTCGGGACATTGAAGCAATAGATGCCGCCAATGGCATTCGATTTGGTTTGCTTGGTATAGAGTCGCGATGAGGCATCGTAGACTTCCATCACGACAGGATATTTTTCAGGAATGGCATTGTCGAAATCGCTCAGCATCAGGTTGATTTGCAGTTCATCGCCCGGACGCCAAACGCCACGGTTGGTGTAGGCAAAGCCAGCCACACCTTTTTCAACGGCTTCACCGCCAATATCAAACTTGCTGTATGACAGTGCATTGCCATCAGTCGTCTTGATGACCGACTTGCTGCCGTCGTTGCCTTTTGCAACCACGAAAGCAGGACGATTGGCACATTGCAATTGGGCAAAGCCCGTGGCATCGGCAGTAGCCGAAGCCAATTCCTGACGCTGGAAATTGTAGGCAGTCACCTTGGCACCGTTTGCAGGTTTCGCATCAGAAATCTGATAAACGAACACATCTACCAAGTCATTACGGCCCATCTTGGCAGTCACAGCGAGGTTTGAAATCACGATGTTCTTTTTTTGCTCGACGTCATTATAATAGCAGAATCCATTGGGGTCGCCCCAATCGCCATCATAATTGTATTCCTTATAATCATAGCCGTTTCCATCCCAATAATTCTGTTCGCGCATTTGGTTTTCCATCGAAACCTTCTTCATTTCATCGCTTGCGAAAGCATAATCCTGTGGACCAAAATCGATGCTCAACTGATACATATCGCCAGGCTTGACATCAACATAATTTGACAACACGATCGGGAAAGTCTTCCATTGTGTCGGATTCGGATTCTCAACTTCCAAACGGACTTTTTTCTCCAAACGGCCCGCCTTGCGCACACCGTAAGTCTCATCCAACTCATTGTCTTGCAGGAATGAAAGCACGTTATCATCGTAAATTCTGATGATGCGCAAGGTCACGGAATTCAGGCAAATGGCATCAAAATAAACCGTAGCTTCGTTCACATTCGGGATAATGTTGCCCTCGCAAGTCCAACGGACCTGAGGCTTGTTTTCGGTCAAATCGAATTTGTATGAAGCGCCTTTCTGAAGCACCTCATTGTCGGCAGAACGGATACCGCTCTCAACCGTCATTTCCATATTCTCCAACTGATAACTGTAAAGGCTGGTCTTATCGAAGAAGAAATCAACCTTATTTCCTTTAATGTCAGCACGATAAGCAATTTCCGGATCAAAGGAAACGAAGCCGTCCAAGTTCTGGGTTTCCTTCAAAGGCTGCGAGAAATACAATGTCGCAAGACTTTCGCCTTTGTCAACATCAAACTGAATCGGCGAGAAATCATTTTGAGCATAAATCACGAGTTCACGGACGATTCTCGCATCGCAATCCAAATCCTTTCCATCCAACACGAGTTCAATCTTTGATTCCTTATTACCACGCTTAATATCAGCAATTTCGATGTCAAAAACATTGTTTCCGACATTGGTCACAATTGGATTGTACTTGTTTTTGAAACCATTTTCAAAAATTTTCATCACTTCTTCTGAATCAACAAAATTCGAGAAGGCGACACGCATTTGGTACCCCATCTTTTCGCTTGAATTGCAGACTGGAATCACCGACAGCAAAGTGATATTCTGACGGCGGACAGCAAAGCCGAATTCCAAAGTCAAATCAGGAAGAACGTCAAGGACCTCTGCGATTTTGAACACACCGACATACTGCTGGTTTTCATTGATTTTGTCATACTCAAAACCGATGGTGCGCTCGTCCAACCAGACAGCCTGACCTTTCAGCTCAGGAGTGAATGTGAACAACTTAGAAGGCAAAGACTCGCCATATTTCACTTTCAAGTCTTCTGCATTGTTAAAGCTGACTTTAATTGGTTCGCCCTTAGCAATTACGCCCGAAGTATAGCTATCCAAATACGGGAGAATTGCTTCTGGCACCGGTTTTATCTGTTCGACAATTACATTTGATTTGTTTTTGTCACCGCAAGATGACAGAAAAGAAATCATTAACACACTGACAAACAACGCAATGACGCTTGTCAAAGGCCTAATTTTCCTGTTCATAGTATTGAAATTTTGATTGTTTTCTAATTTGGGTACAAAAATGGAGATTTTTTTGCAAAATGCAAGGGAAAAAACAAAAAAAGAGACGCGCAATTGCACGTCTCTATAATATTAACGTTAAAAATCAATTAAGCATCGATATTAGCGTAAGTTGCATTCTGTTCAATGAACTCACGGCGTGGAGCCACCTCGTCGCCCATCAGCATGGAGAAGATGTGGTCGGCTTCCATGGCGTTTTCAATGGTCACCTGACGCAAAGTGCGGTGAGCCGGATCCATGGTGGTTTCCCAAAGCTGTTCGGGGTTCATTTCACCAAGACCTTTGTAACGCTGCACTTCGTAGCCGCTAACGGTACCGTTTTTTGTGTATTCAGCCATACCCGAGATGCGTTCCTCGTCGGTCCAGCAATAACGCATCGGCTTGGTACCACGCTTAATGAGGTACAACGGAGGCGTAGCGCAATACACATATCCGTTTTCAATCAATTCACGCATGTAGCGGAAGAAGAAGGTCAGAATCAAGGTGGTGATGTGGCTACCATCGACATCAGCATCGGTCATGATGATAATCTTGTGGTAACGCAACTTATCGAGATTCAGAGCCTTGCTATCTTCTTCAGTGCCAATGGTTACGCCCAAAGCGGTATAAATGTTCTTGATTTCCTCGCTGTCGAAAACGCGGTGCTGCATGGCCTTTTCGACATTCAGAATCTTACCACGCAAAGGCAGGATGGCTTGGAAAGTACGGTCGCGGCCTTGCTTTGCCGAACCGCCAGCGGAATCACCCTCAACGAGGTAAAGCTCCGTCTTGGCAGGGTCGCGTTCCGAACAGTCGGCCAATTTGCCCGGCAGACTGAAACCAGAAAGGGCACCTTTACGCTGCACCATTTCGCGCGCCTTGCGGGCAGCCTGACGCGCCTGTGCCGAAAGGACGACCTTATCGAAAATGATTTTGGCTTCCTTCGGATGTTCTTCCAAATAATTGGCAAGATGTTCGCCAACGATGGAATTGACGATGCCCATCACTTCGTCGTTGCCCAATTTGGTCTTGGTCTGACCCTCGAACTGAGGTTCAGGCACCTTGACGGAAATGACTGCCGTCAGACCTTCGCGGAAATCGTCGGGCGAAATCTTCACCTTCGATTTTTCCAAAAGGCCTGATTTTTCAGCGTAGGCATTGAATGAACGGGTCAAGCCTGAGCGGAAACCCTGCAAGTGGGTACCACCTTCTATCGTATTGATATTGTTGACGTAAGAATGAAGGTTTTCGGAATATTCCTCGTTGTATTCCAAAGCGATTTCAACCGGCACGTTGTTCTTTTCGCCGACAATCGAAATCGGTTCAGGAATCAGTTTCACGCGGTTGGCATCGAGATAGCCGATGAAATCGGTGAGGCCATTTTGCGAATAGAAGACCTCGCTCTTGAAACTGCCGTCTTCCAACTTCTGGCGCTCATCGGTGAGCTGAATGGTAATGCCGTGATTCAGATAAGCCAATTCGCGCATACGGTTGGCCAAGGTAGCATAGTCGTATTCAGTGGTTTGGAAAATGGTTCCATCGGGCTGGAAAGTGATGCGTGTACCGTTTTTATCGGTTTCGCCGACCACCTTCACCGGATACAACGGCTTGCCACATTCGTATTCCTGACGGAAAATCTTGCCTTCACGATAAACCTCAGCGGTGAGATGTGTCGACAAGGCATTCACGCAGCTGACACCGACGCCATGCAGACCGCCGGAGACCTTATAGGAACCCTTATCGAACTTACCGCCGGCGTGCAGCACCGTCAGCACGACTTCCAAAGCCGAGCGCTTTTCCTTCTCGTGCATACCCGTAGGAATACCACGGCCATTATCCAAAACGCTGATGCCGTTGCCTTCCAGAATGCGCACATCAATGGTGTCGCAATAGCCGGCCATAGCCTCGTCGATGGAGTTGTCGACGACTTCGTAAACCAAATGGTGCAGACCACGGAAATGGACGTCACCAATATACATGGCAGGGCGCTTTCTTACGGCTTCCAGACCTTCGAGGACCTGAATTTTATTCGCACCGTATTCTTCGCTTGCCAATTCTCTTTTTTCTTCTTCTGTCATTTTATTTCGATTTTATACTCTTTTCAAATAAATGGCAAAGATAGACAATTTTTCCAAATCTTCGGAAGAAAAATGAAAAAATTCCTTTTCTGCCGAAAACGCGCCAATCGGCTTAAAAAGTGGCAAATTTTGGATTTGGTGAAAATTTAGGTTTTGGGAGAAAAGAAAAGTGAAATCCCTCAGAAACGCATTTTCACGCCAGCAAACAGCTGAATACCTGTCACGGGATAATCGTAGAACATCTGGTAGCGGCAATTGGCAATGTTGTCAATCTTGGCAAAGACATACAATTGGTCACTCAGCTTGTAATCCGTGCCAAGGCTTAAATCGACAACATCTTTCAGCTTCTCAGGGTCATAGAGGCCATATCCCTTGAGCACCTTGGCATAGAGCCCGCCACGATACATCAATGATGCATTGAGCGCGAGGTTTTCATTGAAATCATATTTCAGTTTCAAATCACCTTCAAAAGCAGGACGATACCAAGCATATTCCTCAACTTCCGTTTTGCAACTGTTGTAAGTGAGCGAGAGTTCAGCATCCAGATTGTCCACAATCTTGAAACGCGCATCAGCCGTCACGCTGACGGTTTCCGTGTTGTCGTAAAGAAACGTGTATTGGTTGAAAACATTGTAAATGCTTGCGGGAGCATTTACATCCATGACA
>JAKSMU010000039.1 GCA_024400455.1 Bacteroidales bacterium
AGCGTCGTTTCGACGAAATGGAACTTTCTGAATTCAAGGAATTTCTGCATTTCGGTCTGACCTCGCAAGACATCAACAATACCGCCGTTCCGCTTTCGATGATGGAGGCTCACAAACTTGTGATGAAACCCGCTTTGGAAGACCTGATTGAGAAACTGGAAGGCATGGCAAAGGAGTGGAAAGACATTCCGATGTTGGCCCGCACCCACGGCCAGCCAGCCAGTCCAACCCATTTAGGCAAGGAAATCTACGTTTTTGTCGAGCGTCTGAACGACCAGATGAAAATGTTGAACAACATTCCGTTCACGGCAAAATTCGGCGGTGCAACAGGCAACATGAACGCCCATAAAGTGGCTTATCCCGACACCGATTGGCCAGCTTTTGCCAAGAAATTCGTCGAAAAGAGTCTGAAACTCAAGCGTCAGCAGACGACAACACAGATCGAGCACTACGACAACATGGCCGCCTATTTCGATGCCATGCGTCGCATCAACACCATCCTAATCGACCTCTCGCGCGACATCTGGATGTATGTCTCGATGGAATATTTCAAGCAGAAAATCAAGGCAGGCGAAGTCGGTTCGTCAGCCATGCCGCACAAGGTGAACCCAATTGACTTTGAAAACGCCGAAGGCAACCTCGGCATGGCCAACGCAATATTCACCCACCTCAGCAGCAAACTGCCTATCAGCCGTTTGCAGCGCGACCTGACCGATTCGACCGTCACCCGCAACATAGGCGTACCTTTGGCCCACACCATGATTGCCCTCAAGTCGCTGATGAAAGGTTTAGACAAGCTGCTCCTCAACGAAGACAAGATCCGCTACGACTTGCAGCAGAACTATGCCGTCGTCGCCGAAGCCATCCAGACCGTCCTGCGCCGCGAGCAAATCGAAGGCGCCTACGAACTGCTGAAAGGCCTCACACGCACCAACAAGCACATCGACAAGGAAAGTATCGATAGTTTCATCAACGAATTGCCTGTCAGCGAGAGCATTAAGGAAGAATTAAGAGCTATCACGCCGGAAAACTACACCGGATTTACGATTTAACACAATAAAAACTTAAAGTGTGGAGTTTGGAGTCAGTAAGACATGACCAATTGTCCGAACACTCCAAAGTCCACAGTTTTAATTGTCAAGTAGTCCACAAGTCTAATAATATGAGTAAAAGAAAATTCGGAAGAATTCTAACCTACGTCAAGCCCTATTGGTTTGACGTCGTTTTAAACCTCGTTTTCAACCTCACCACCATATTTTTCTCCCTGTTTTCGTTCGCCCTCGTTGTGCCATTCCTGAACCTTCTGTTTCAGACCGATGCCATCGAAGCCGTCGCAAAACCCGAGTTTACCTTTTCCGCCGACTACCTGCTAGACTACTTGAACTATTTCATGTGCAATCTAATTACAGAAAGAGGTCCTTATCAAGCACTTATCTTCATCTGTATCGTACTGCTGATTGCATTTTTCTTCCGCAACTTCGGAAGGTTTTTTGCCTGCTATTTTATGGCCAACGTGAGAGTGGGAGCCGTGAAAGACATACGACGCGACATCTACAACAAGATTCTGATCCTGCCTTTGTCATTCTACAGCAACCAGAAAAAGGGTGACGTACTATCGCGCATAACCACTGACGTTCAGGAAGTTGAAGTCTCCATCCTAAACTGGCTGGAGATGCTCATCAAAGACCCGCTAACCATCATTTTCTACTTCATCTTTATGGTCAGCCTGAGTCCAAAACTGACGGTCTTCGTCTTGCTGATTCTTCCTTTCGCCGCATTAATCATTGGCAAAGTCGGCAAGATGCTGAAAAAAGAATCGAAAGAAACTCAGACCCGTTTGGCAGGAATGATGTCGACTGTTGAGGAAACCGTTTCAGGCCTGCGCATCATCAAGGGATTCAATGCGATACGCTATTCCGAAAAGAATTTTGAAGAGCAAAACCAAGCCTACACGAAAGTGCTGACAGGCGTACATCGCAAGCGCGACATGAGTTCGCCGATGAGCGAATTCCTTTCCGCCATAGTGGTCATCATCGTCCTTTGGTTTGGCGGTCGCCTGATTTTGGGTGGCGGAAGCAACATAACAGCCGCTGACTTCGTCAGTTACATCGTTGTTTTCTCGCAAATCATCTCCCCTGCCAAATCATTTTCGCAAGGTTATTATAATGTTCAGAAAGGCATCGCCTCCGCCGAACGCATCTTCGAAATCCTTGATGCTGACGAAGTTATTACGGAAAAAGACAACCCAATTAAAATCAACGAATTCAAGCAGAATATTGAATACAAAAACGTGTTTTTCCGTTATGGCAAGGAAGATGTCTTGAAAGGCATCAATCTCAACATTGAAAAAGGGAAACTGGTTGCCCTGGTTGGAGAAAGCGGCGGCGGCAAATCCACCATGGCCGACTTGCTGCCACGTTTCTATGATGTCTGCGAAGGACAAATTACCCTCGACGGGCACGACATACGCGACTATAAAATCAGCGATTTACGCGGTTTGATGGGCATCGTTACACAAGAAAGCATCTTGTTCAACGACACCGTTTTCAACAACATTGCCTTTGGCATGGAAAACGTATCGCGCGAAGCCGTCATCGAAGCAGCCAAGATTGCTAACGCCCACGAGTTCATCATGGAGATGGAACACGGTTACGACACCTTGATTGGCGACCGCGGCATGAACCTTTCCGGCGGCCAACGCCAACGCCTGAGCATCGCCCGCGCCGTCTTGAAAAACCCGCCTATCCTTATTCTGGACGAAGCCACTTCATCGTTGGACACTGAATCTGAACGACTTGTACAAGACGCACTTTCAAAAGTGATGGAGCAACGCACTTCCATCGTCATCGCACACCGTTTGTCGACCATTCAGTATGCCGACGAAATCATTGTCCTGCAAAAAGGCCAAATTGTGGAACGCGGCAAGCATGACGAACTGATTGCACAAGGCGGCATCTACAAGAAACTGACCGATTTGCAATCGTTCAACTAACAACAAAACAAGCGGAGACTAACATAGCCTCCGCTTGTTTTTGTTACGCTGTTGCGAATCACTGATTCACCTGAAAAATATCATTGAAAAGTTTCTTGTTGGCAGCCTGTAACTCAGGATTGTTGGTAGCATCCAAAGCCTGAATGTACTTCATACGGGCCTGCTGGTAGAGGTTGCGTTCGTTGTCAAACAAGCGCCATTCGTTTTCCTTGTAATCCTTGCACATCATGCCAAACTGAACGGTTACAAACTCCCAGTCTTCGGCCGTGTATTTCGGGCCATTCTTCAAGACTTCGGAAGTGAAAGCATCGGTGTTTTCAATGATGTTTTTGCCTTCAATACTCAATTGGTATTCGGCAGGTTTCTTGTCGCAGCCTACAAAGGCGAGCAACACAAATAACAAAACTGGTAAATACTTTTTCATCGTTTGAAATATTTTGGGTGCAAAAGTACGCATTTTTAATCACCCGCAAACAACTATATTAATAAAGGTGAAAGTTTTTATTTCAAAATTCAAAAAAATAGTGTAAAATTGCAACCGATTAGAAAAACATAACAACACATAAACGAATAAAATATGAGCGAAATTAAAGATTTACAGCCGAATGGCATTTGGAAAAACTTTTACAGTCTGACCCAGATTCCTCGTCCATCGAAGAAAGAGGCAAAAGTAGTCGCCTTCATGAAACAATGGGGTGAAGAACACGGTTTTGAAACCATCGTTGACGACTGTGTCGCACCAGGATTAGGCAACGTCATCATGCGCAAGCCCGCTACTCCAGGCATGGAAAACCGCAAAGGCGTCATCCTTCAGGCACACTTGGACATGGTCCCGCAAAAGAATGCCGACAAGGTTCACGACTTTGAAAACGACCCAATTGAAACCCACATCGAAAACGGTTGGGTAAAGGCCAACGGCACCACTCTTGGCGCTGACAATGGTCTCGGTGCAGCTGCTGCCATGGCCATTCTTGAATCGACCGACATCGAACACGGTCCTATCGAAGCTCTCTTCACCATCGACGAAGAGACCGGCATGACAGGCGCCAACCTGCTGAAGTCAGGGATGCTCAACGGCGACATCCTGATGAACATGGACTCCGAAACCGAAGGCGAACTCTATGTAGGTTGCGCTGGCGGCGTAGACACCATCGGCACATTCACGCCTCAGTTTGAAGCCGTTCCCGAAGGAATGGTTGCTTACAGGCTGTTTGTCAAAGGTTTGAAAGGCGGTCACTCGGGCATGGACATCAACTTGGGCCGTGCCAACGCCAACAAGGTCCTGAACGCCATGATGCTCATGGCTGCCAAGAAATACGGACTCCGCATGGCTTGCATCGACGGCGGCAGCCTTCGCAACGCCATTCCAAGAGAAGCATCGGCTATCGTTGTCGTTCCAGCATGCATGGAAACACAATTCAAAGCCTATGCTGCTGAATTTGAAACCATTTCAAAAGAGCAGTTTGCTGGCATCGAACCTGAACTTGCCATTTTGTGCGAACCAGCCGAAATGCCAAAGCAAGTCATTGATGTGAAGACACAGGACAACTTCTTCCGTGCCATCGCACAATATCCTAATGGCGTCATCGCCATGTCAGCCGACTTTGAAGGCACCACCGAAACCTCAAGCAATTTGGCCACCATCAAAATGGAAGACGGCAAAATCATCACGGCTTGCCTCACCCGCAGCTTAGTTGATGCCGCAAAGGACAAACTCGCTGAGCAAATCCGCAAGAACCTCACCGACAATGGTGCAGAAGCCTATTCGACTGGCGATTATCCAGGCTGGAAACCGAATATCAACTCTCCAATCCTGCACACCATGAAGGAAGTCTACAAGGCTAAATTCGGTGCCGATGCCAAGATCATGGTCGTCCATGCAGGCCTTGAATGTGGCATTTTGGGTTCGAAATATCCGCATTGGGACATGGTTTCCTTCGGCCCGACCCTCGTTCACCCACACTCACCAGACGAGGCCCTGTTCATCGAAAGCGTTCCAAAGTTCTGGGACTTCATCGTCGAGACTTTGAAGAACATTCCTGAAAAAGAGGTTTTGGCTTAATCAACCATAAGCCTAAAGCAATAAGCTGCCTGATTCTTCAGGCAGCTTATTGCTTACTTTCAACATAACTAACAAATAAAAAAGCACAACATTATGAGAAGCACTTTACTAACACTCGCAGGAGCGGCATTACTCCTTATTAATATTAATGCCAATGCACAGAACACACGCACCGGTTATGGCGAACAGCAGTTCCCAAATTGCGAATGGCTCAACGAGATGCAACCTTGCCATAACGCACAGGTCAACACCATTCCAGGTCGTAACGGCGGCACCGGAACCGAATCCGACCCTTACATTGTGAGCACGGCAGCCGACTTGGCCGAAATCGCCAATTGTCTCAACAACGGCACCGAAGCCTCAAGCGCCATCTTCCCTAACGGCAGCACTGGCTACACCGACCAGTATTTCCTCATGGATGCCGACATCGACCTTACCGAGTTCGTTCCTTGGACGCCTATTTCCATACCAGGCGAAAAGATTTTCTTCGGGCACTTCGATGGCGGCGACCACACCATCACCCACATGACCACCGATGCAAACGAATCCCACCAAGGTCTGTTTGCCGTCATCGGTGCAGGAGCATCGGTCAGCAACCTGACCATCAAGGACAGCCGCATCGAAGGCATGATGTACACCGGCGCATTTGTCGGTGCCGCTGGCGAAGATTCATACATCTACAACTGCCACAATTACAGCGATGTCATTGGCGGTTACTACTACATTGGCGGCATCACAGGCGCATCGTGGGGCACCATTCAAGCCTGCACAAACAACGGCAACGTAAGCACCCCAACCGATTTCGTCGGCGGCATTGTCGGCGACTTCTACGGCACCCTCACCGAATGTGCCAACACGGGCGACATCAGCGGCGAGACCTCCGTTGGCGGTCTTGTAGGCTATAGCGCCGATGCCGACATCAGTCTCGGTCTCAATGCTGGCAACATCTATGCAGGAAGCGCCTACACGGGAGGCTGCGTGGGATTCGTCACCAACTATGGAACCGAGCACCTTACAGGTTTGCTTGTCAACGTTGGCAACAATTACGGACAGTACGTCAAAGCCGTCATCGGACGTCTGTGGAAAGAAGGCGAAGAAGAAAGCCATGCCTACGACTGCTATTACGACTGCCAGATGACCGACAAGACAGGTGTCAACCCAGGCAACGATGTTGTTGGCGTTGTCGAGCCACGCTACACCCACGAATTGCTTGGCGACCAATTGGCCGGAGCACTCAGCTACAGCTGGGAATACACCGAAGGCATGTATCCGATTCCTTTCGTAATCAGCAAAGACGAGATTGCCGTCGTAGCAGCCACCCCGGCCTTACTCCGTTTCAAAACCGAAGATGACTTCGACCGTTTCAACGACATCAAGGACGACTTCGATATCTGCACGCAAAACAACGTGGTTTGGAGCAGCGGAAACGGCTTGGTTGAATTCAATGATGCTGTCGGCACCTTGGTTGGCACAGGCAACGACACCCTCACCGTTTCGTTGGGAGAAGCAGCAGGCGAATATGCCTACAAGACCATCAACATCGAAATCGTTGACATGTTAGGCGTAAACGACCACGATTTCGCACAGCAAAACGCCATTAATGTGTATCCGAACCCGACATCAAACCTCATTTTTATTGAAGCAGAAGCAGGAACCGAGGCAAATCTTTACACCATGGATGGCAAACTGTTGACAAGCACGAGTCAAGGCACCATCAATGTATCAAACATTGAATCAGGCAATTACATCCTTGTTTTAACGAAAGACTCGATGATCGTTGGCCGACAAAAAGTTGTAGTCAGCAAGTAAAATCATATTTTTTGAAAAAAGATTTGGTACTATTGAAAAAAGTTGTACTTTTGCAGTCCCAAAACAAGGGGTAATATAGTTGTAAGAACATAAAATAGATATACGAAAATGAAACGCACTTTTCAACCATCGAACAGAAAACGCAGAAACAAGCACGGTTTCAGAGAAAGAATGTCAACTGCCAACGGCCGCAAGGTATTAGCCAGAAGAAGAGCCAAGGGCAGAAAAAAACTTACAGTTTCTGACGAATATTAAAATTAGAAGCCGTTTCTATTTCTTATTTAAGGTCCAACAGAAGACAACCCATTTCGGATTGCCTTCTGTTTTGTTGTGTTTATTGAACTTGATAATGTGCCAAGATTTTCATTCTGGGGACTTCTATTTTTAGCATTTTTGCGCCATTCCTCTGAACTTCGTGAAGTCCGTTAGCCAAAATTCAAAGTGAACAACGCGGCAAAGATATAATTTTT
>JAKSMU010000004.1 GCA_024400455.1 Bacteroidales bacterium
TATCGTCTTCAAAATAGCCTTCATCATTCATAAACTGGTAGAACCAGCCTATGCCGGCAAGACCGGAACAATGAGAGTAACCCCCACATTTGTATATATGTTCGGGCAAAACACTCAATATTTCATTTACCTTTTGTCTGTACGCTTGATTTTCTACGGCATGAAGTGAATAAAACAAAGTTAAAGAAATTCCGGCAAGCCGGAAAGAAGTCCCATATCATCTGTTTGCGCGTTATAGTTAAGCAGCAATTGGTATATGTCGCTTGTTTTGTTGTTTGGTATGACATTGTTTTTTTATGATGAAATGTTCACATTTAGTTTGTATAATCGGCAAGAGTTATGTTTTTCACGGAACAATCAATTCCGAATTTCGTAAACCTATGTTGCGAGTCAAAAACATGTAGTATAATTTTGAACAGCTTCTTATGAATTTGAATGATTAGTTAGGAGTTCCCAACCAGATTAAATATATTGCACAGAAATCATACAAGAAATGAATAAAAACAACAGAAATAAACGCATTTGTCTTTTTCTTTTTTGCTATGTAGTACGTGAATGCATATACTGTGCCTGCGAAAAAATGGCAAATAATTTGCAAAATATCTGTGATTAACATTCCGTCACAAACTGTAAAATGTCCCAACCCAAATAATACGGAACTTAATATAATGTATTTTGAGGGAGATATCAATTTCCCATTTTTGCTAAAAGGATAATACAAGATAAATTGAAAAAAAAACGTTTCATAGATTGCTGAAAGGATAAGCCATACAGTTTTGTTTAAGAAACTAAATTCGTGAATTTCTTGTACGGGGATGTTGCTTTCCAATGAAAATATTCTGATGCATATTAACATTAGAACAAAAAAGAAAAGATGTACTAATGTAAGTGAAACAAATTGAACGAAGATGAATTTGTGGTAAGGTAAATCCATCATTTTCTTTCTGTAAACAATCAAATATTTTCTTGCCATAAGCCTTGCCGAAAATTTCTTTAAAGTTAGAAAGGGTGTGTCGAAAAATTGGCTTTTGACACACCCACTTGTGGCTTATTTACACGCACTTAGCATGTGAAACATAATTTACTCCACAAAATTCAGAGCAGTATCTACTTTCACATCTATCATCTTGTTGAGACAAATGTGCTATTACAGTATCAATTATTTTGCCGGCTACATAACACTCAATAAAGTACATAGAGAAATTATACCCGCCTTTTATATCGTCCATATTTGAAAGGTTTGCCACAATCTGCTTGTTCAAAGCAAGTTTATTATTTTTCTTATTCATAGTGAAATCTGTTTTAATGTTTGAGAACTTTGTTTTTCCACACCCGGCAGCCGTCCTGCCAATGTTGGAAGCGAAAAGGCTTCGCACAAAGCCGCCATAAGGCAACGGCACTTCCTTACAGCCCCATGGCTGCAAGTACATAGAAATCATTCTTGCCAAGCCAATAGATGCTTGGCGCGGAAAGCATTTCGCCGCCACCCGAAAGAATGATATGAGACCTGCAAAGCGCATACGCCCTAAAGGGTTTAAAGATGGGGCGAAGATAGGAATTATTTTGGAACCTTGCAGCACGCGGCGCCATTTTCGCGGAATTTTTTCCGTTTTCCTGTCTCGAGGGTTGTATGTGGCGCATTTTGTTCATCGCAAAATCTGCTTTTGTTTACGGAGCAAAGTTAAGGAAGCTCTTTGCTGCCTTTTACAAATGCGCCTAATTTGCTTGCAAACGCGCCCTGTTGTTTAGGTGAACGCGCCTTTATCGTGTGTGAACGCGGCATATTCGGCCTTCACTTGGCTGCAACGGCGGTAGGCTATCTCAAGTTCCATCGTGCTGCCGTTGGCGCTTCGCAGCACCGCCGTCCATTTCTTGTCCTTAACATGGTGCAGGCTGGCAATTTGCGCCATGTTCACCAAAAGGCTGCGGCTTATCAGCATGAAATGCGAGCCTTGCAGCCTTTCCTCAAAGAAAGACAGCTTGCGGGTACAGTCGTATCTCTGTCCGTCAGCCATAAACAAGGTGCAGAAATAGTCCTCACATTCTATATACAGGATGTCGTCTGCATCAATCCTGAACAGGCCTTTTCGGGTTTTCAAGACTAATGTGCCATTGGTGTTGTCCGTCTTCTCCATCTATTTACAAAAGGCTCCCACTACGCAAAATACTATCATTTTCTCACCTATCCTACGGTATATCCGGATGCAAGGCATCAAACTCCCGCATCTGCCTGTAAAACTCCCCGTCCTTGGCCGCAGCATCAATTGGATTATACTCTTTTATCGGGGCATAAATGAATGAATTTGTTCTTCCCTCCCATAGCTAAACGTTTTTAATCCGTTACCGTAAATTCACTATAGTACTCATCCCCATTGGAGAGCGTGAAGGTGACAATGTAATCCCCTTCAAAAGGAATGTAAAACTGCAAGCCGTTTGGCGTAAGCACTGAAAGGCATTGCACAGGATCACCAGCAATCGTAGCAACCTCAACAGATACCCTGCCAAGATTATCATTGAATGTCACCGTGAGAACACGGCCATTAATAGAAGGAGCAATATAGCCACTCTTGTCCGAACTGCCGTGCAATGATTTTTCAAGTACCTCTAACGTAATGTCGTTGTCTTTCTGGCTTTCCATTCTGGCTACCCCGTGGGCATAGCACAATGCTCCTGAAAGAACCAAGCAGAGCATCAGAATCATTTTCTTTAATTTGTTCATTATGTTGTGATTTTATAGTTGATAATTTTTCACCTCAAATTTTCATTGGCAAAAGTAGGACATTACCAAATTTCAAATCAAAAAACACTGCTGGAGAAATGTTGGAATTTTATATAGGGGAGTGTAAATACATTGATAATCAATGTATTACAAATAGCAACAAGGTGTAAATAACTGGAATTATCCAACTTTTTTCCAGCATTTACCTTATTTATAGAAGATAGAAAATGTGATTGTCAACAGAATATGCGTTCTGCTATTCTATCACTTCCCAGTGCCCACTATACCCACTCCCTACATACCGGACTTTCCCGTCAAGTTTTTTCAAGTATCTACCAATCGTTTTTGAACTCACGTCCAATTGATTAGCCATCTCTTCTCTTGTTATATTGGGATTATTGGACATAATAGTTAATATGGTTTTTAGCGGATCTTGAGGGACATCTTGAGGGACATATAACCCTTTTGCTATCCTCAAGACATACTCCGAAACGCTTTCTTCCAGCGAAAGTTTCTCCTTGATGCTCTCATCCTGTTTCTTGATTCCCGAATAGGTTCTGCTCTTCAATGCGGCAATCTCTCCTTCGCCTAATCCCATCAAATGCAGATGGCAAAGTGCCAAGTCGCCACGCTTCAAACTCGGGCAGCAGCTTAACAGAAAAGCATCGAACCCCTCGAAATGCCGCTCCACAGCCTCCCTAAGCTGTTTGAAATCCTCTTCCTTCAGCGTAATGTCGTCATGTTTGAATGAAGTGTCGCGGGTGGTGATTCGTTTGCCATGCAGCAATTCATTGATGCGCCTGCAAATCGGTTCTTTAAGGAACTCCTGGCGCCAGCGTTCTGCCTTATCTTGCTGCAGGCCTGAACTCTTTTCCGAGGCCATCACCTGGTCTTCATGCTGTCTGAGGCTTTGCCGCAAAGCGTCCTGTTCTTTCTCGTAGGCCAAACGTTCCGCTTCCAATTCAGCTTTATGCCTTTGCCTCGTTTGCTCCATCTCTTTTTCCGATTGGTCTCTCTGAATCCTCAATTCATCTTCATGCCGCTTCACCATCTCTTCCTCCTTCTGCCGATGCTTTCTTTCGGTCTCCTCCAGCCGCTGCTGGGTTTCTGTTTGTAGCCGTCTCAATTCCTCATGTGCTTGCTCCGCTTCCTTCTGCTGCTGTTTCAGCAGTTTCCTGCTTCTCAGTTTCGCTACAATAATAATGGCCATGGCCAACAACACCGCAATCGGCACAATAATTCCGACAATTTTCCTAACGTGCTTTGCATGTTCAGCCTCAGACAACTTTCCCTGCTTCTGCTTCAAGTAATCCTGAAACAGATTGTCGAGTTGCGAAACCAAGACTTTGTTTTCGCTTGCCGAAACCTTATGATTGGCCAAAAACCTTATACATTCATTTGATCTTGCTTCATTACCCAAACTCTCATATATGTTATGAAGATGCTCGGCAGCCTGAATTTGAGAAACCTCATCCCTCGTATTCTCAAACACAGACTCCAAATAGGCTACGGCAGAATCAAACATTTCCTCATGGCTGAAAATCACTCCAATGCTCAAGTAACGGGTCAGTCTTTCATTTTCATCTTCCGCTTGGCTGAGAATATGCCTCAGTGTTTCCAACGATTGTTCCGCATTAGAATCTGCCTTATAATCACAAAGTGCCTTTGATGCCGCCATATCCCTATAGCTAAGATTGTCAGAATCCGACATTTCTTCCAAGGCTTGGGAATAATATGCTTTCATTTTTTCCGTGTCTTTCAGTTTTTCATACTGCAATCCCAAACGAATAAGCGTATTGGACACTCCTGTTGGCGAGGTCGGCTCTATCCTGCAATAGGCAAGCGCATTCTCATAACAAGTTATGGCCGCTTCCATCATAAACTGCCCAGAGAACATATCTCCAAGGCGGTTGTAAGTGTATGCCATAAACTTTGCCTTGTTTTTCACCAAATCTTCTTCCCCAAAATGTCCTTCCATCACCTCCAAGGCTTTCAGATATTCCGCGCAAGCCTCCACCAAATTGTCCCGCTCATAAAACCCCACGCCATTAATATAATGCGCCCGCGCATCCAAAAACGCATTGCGCTCCCGTAGGGACACGCCGCGTGTGTCCGCCTTACGCGCGTCCGTTTCATCCGTCCCTACAATCGAATCAAAACACCTCACCGCCTTCAGCAATTTCTCTCGGTTGTTCTGTCCGAAATCGTTCTTATAAAGCAATTCAGAGAGCAGCATCTGGCAATAATGCTCCTCAAACGCATCGAGGCTGTCGGCCTGCGGGCTTGCAGCAAAATCCACCAGCACCATCAGCGCACTATCCGGTTGCCGCCACATCAGGCTGTCAATGGCCTGTAATTGTTTGTTAGGAGACGCGATATTCCCGCTTTCGCTGGGAAATGCTTTGCATTCGACGCAGTCAATGACGAGCGTCTCTACAGGGTGCCGCGAAGAGCATCCCGCAACAACCACGGCAAGAAACAATATGAGATGTTTCAGTTTCATTGCCGCAAAGATAGGAAAAAACTTGGAAATGTTTTTTTAAAACGCCAATTGCTGCAAAGGAGCCATCAATGGACTTCCCCCTGGCAAAATTAGCAAGCACACAAAACTTTTCTCAACAAAATGTCCTCAAATCGCACGAAACGTATCAAATCGCACAAAAGACCATGTCGGGCAGCAGTACTTTTGCCGTGTGATTTGAAGACATGGCCTCTCGAACGGATCACGAAGGCATCACGAAGGAATGAAGTCCGAAAAACAAGCGGCTGAAGCGGGGAAGAAAGCCCAGACAAGCCGCTCCTTCCGCCGTGTCAAGTAGTGAGTTTCTTCGCTGTTTCTTCGGGGTTTCTTCGGTGATGCTTCGGTGAATGACCGAAGAAACTCCGAAGAAAGTGTGCGGAAACGGCGAAAAAAGTGCGGCCTTGGTCACTTGTTGATACTATGTTGAGAGGACGCGATAAACCGGCATCTCTACATCAAACTCTATACTTTTTCATTCAAATCTTTTTGAGAGTTTGTTTTTATTTAGGTGAGACAAATAACAATAGATTTCTTCCCTACGGTCGAAATGACATTGCAATTTGTTTCATTCAAAAAAACCTATAGATACTCTCCTTCGTCGGTATGACATAAGTTTTTTTTGAAAAGTCAAAACAGATTTTGAAAGAAATCAAAAACAGTTCCGTATCTTTGCCGCGTTATGCAATATCTCATCCTTGCCATAGTGTTTTCGACCTGCGTCTTCGTGGCCATGCGGCTTTTCGACCGCTTCGGCATCGATAACCACCGCGCCATTGCCGCCAACTATGCCGCCGCCACCGTTGCGGGGCTTTTGATGTGCCAAGGCATCGACACACCGGCCGAAATCGTCGCCGAACCTTGGTTCGGGCTTTCCATCCTGACGGGGTTCTGGTTCATCCTCACCTATCTGCTGATGACTTATTCCAGCCAACACGCGGGCGTGACCATCACCTCGCTGTCGAGCAAGCTTTCCGTCGTGATTCCCACCACTTTAGGTGTGATTCTGTTTCACGAAAAACTGAATCTTCCCTCCATCATCGGCATCGTTTTGGCCATTGCCGCACTTTGCATGATTGTCGGAGGCAAAAGCGAAAGCGGCAAAAAGAGCATCGGTTGGCTTGTCATTCTGCCGATAGCCATTTTCCTAGGGACAGGCACCGGCGATATGCTGATGAAATTCACCGAACAACTCAACAAGGCCGACGACATGACCTTCATGATCACCTTCATCTATTTCATCGCCTTGCTCTTCGGCTTGGCCATCGTGCTCTTCGACCGCATCAAAGGCAAATCGAAATTCCAATGGAAGAACTTTGTAGGCGGCATCGGATTGGGTCTGGTGAATTTTTTCTCAACCTACTGCATGTATCATTGCATGAGGATTTTCGACAACGTTTTCCTCTTCCCCACTTATAATATAGGGGTGGTTTGCGCCACCGCCATCACAGGCCGGCTGCTGTTCAAGGAAAAGCTTTCGGCGAAAAACTACATCGGTTTGGCTCTGGCCATCATTGCTGTCATCCTAATCACTTTGAAACCATGACGAACGACGACACCTACAACATGCTTTCCACGCCGGGCGAAGGTCTTTACAAGGAAAAAGGCAGCAAGTTCATTGCCTCGGCCTTCACCGTTTTCAGCGAAGACGAAGCCAAGAAAGCCATTGCCGAAATCAAGAAACAGTATTACGATGCACGCCATCATTGTTTCGCCTACATGATTGGCCCCGACAAGAAAAACTTCCGTTCGAGCGATGATGGCGAACCTTCAGGCACAGCAGGCAAACCCATTCTCAACCAAATCCTTTCGAAAGACGTGACCAACGTTTGCGTAGTCGTGACGCGTTATTTCGGCGGCATCAAATTAGGCACCAGCGGTCTCATCAACGCTTACAAAACCGCAGCCCGCGATGCTTTGGATAACGCGCAAGTGATTGAAAAAACCATAAACGAAATTTACAGCCTCGAATTCGGCTATCCCTTGATGAACGAAGTGATGCGCGTGATGAAAGAAGAAAACCTGGAGCAACTGAACCCTCGCTTCGAGATGGATTGTTACATTGAGTTTTCAACAAGGAAAAATGAGGCTGAAAGAATTGCCGACAAATTCCGCAGCATTTACGGTGTAAAAACAACATACATAAAAACATTATAATCAGCATTTTACACTTTATTTTTACAGCATCATTTTCCACCCTCGTATTTTATAAAGAAAAAAGTTCCCAAACAATAGAAAAAAATATTTTTTATCAACTTTTTTTGCAGATATTTGCAGTCTTGATTTAGTGCAGAAAGAAGCGCCTTCTTAAGTCTTTTTATGCGCTTAAAAACATCAGACAATACTAGATTCGCAAGTAATTTGAAAATGGCAGGCAACCATATAGAAATATGGAATAAATGTTTATCGGTGATACAAGACAACATCGAGGCACAGAGCTTTGAAACTTGGTTCAAGCCCATCGTGCCCCTTGCGCTTGTCGACAACCTGCTTACCATTCAGGTACCGAGTCAGTTTGTATACGAATGGCTGGAGACCCACTACATTGAACTGCTGAAAAAAACCATCAAGCGTGTGATTGGTCCCGACGGCAAACTTGACTACAGCATCATCATGGACAGCGGCGACAGCACTAGCACCATGAAGCTGCCAAGTTCGAACCGCACCGACCCAAAAAACCAATTGGGCCGTCCCGCTCCCGAAAAACTTTCCGATGGTCCGATGAATCCTTTCGTCATTCCAGGATTGAAGAAACTCGTCATCGACCCACAACTAAACGAAAACTACACCTTTGACAATTTCATCGAAGGCGAATGTAACCGCGTGGCCCGTCAGGGCGGTCTGGCAATTGCCAAAAATCCAGGCAAAACGGCTTACAATCCTTTACTTATTTACAGCAATACAGGTTTGGGAAAAACCCATCTTTGCCATGCCATCGGATTGGAAACCAAGCGTTTGCACCCAGAAACCACCGTACTGTATGTTCAAGCCGAACAATTCACCAACCAGTATATCACCGCATCGAAGAATAAAAACCTGAACGATTTCGTCCATTTCTACCAAATGATCGATGTACTGATTATTGACGACATTCAGTTTTTGGCAAAAAAGACGATGACGCAGGAAACTTTCTTCCACATTTTCAATTACTTGCATCAAAACAACAAGCAATTGGTCATTACGAGCGACAAGTTACCTGCCGACCTGCAAGACATGGAAGCACGATTGCTCTCGCGATTCAAATGGGGCTTGACCGCCGAACTGCAAATGCCCGACATTCCGACGCGTTTGGCCATTCTTCAGAACAAGCTTTACACCAACGGCATCGTCCTTTCCAACGAAGTGGTTGATTATCTTGCCTCTAATGTCAGGACCAATGTGCGCGAGCTGGAAGGCATTCTGATTTCGCTGGTTGCACAGTCATCGCTCAACAAGAAGACCATCACCCTCGATTTGACAAAGCAAATCATCGACCGCTTTATCCGCAACTCAGTGAAGGAAGTTTCGGTGGAATACATCGTTAATGTGGTTTGCGAATATTTCGGCATTTCAATCGACCAAATAGCGTCAAGCTCAAGAAAACAGCAAGTCGTCCAGGCTCGTCAAGTGGCCATGTACCTCTCGAAAAAGCATTCAAGCGAAAGTCTGACTTCCATCGGAATGCAATGTGGCAAAAAAGACCACGCCACGGTGCACCATGCCTGCAAGACCATTTCTGACCGTTTGGAAACCGACAAGCAATTCAAGGCAACGCTTGCCGACATCGAAAAGAGAATTTTATCATAACCCATTCCATAAATGATTACTGGAAATTTCGGAAAACTTTATTTAGTTCCAACCTTCCTTGGCGCCACCAAGCCTGAACAGGTTTTACCCGCTGGAACCTTGGAAATTGTCAGGAAACTGAAGCATTTTGTCGTCGAAAACACGCGCACCACGCGCCGCAACCTGAGCCGTTTCGGCATGGATACGCCCATCGACGAAATCGAATTCATAGAGCTAGACAAACACAACGCACGCAATTTAGACCTCATGGAACACCTCGGTCCTTGCCTCAACGGTGAAGATATGGGCCTGATGTCGGAAGCCGGCACGCCATGTGTCGCCGACCCGGGCGCTTTGGTCGTCGATTTGGCACATTCCGCTGGCATTCAAGTCGTTCCGCTCACCGGACCAAACGCCATGATTTTGGCCTTGATGGCTTCGGGATTCAACGGACAGGCTTTCGCCTTCCACGGCTATCTGCCCATCAAAAACCCTGAAAGACAAAACGCCATCCGCGAATTGGAAAGACGCTCAGCTACCAACAACGAAACTGAACTTTTCATTGAAACACCTTTTCGCAACAACGCCATGCTGGAAGACCTCTGCAAAAACCTGCACCCTTCGACAAGACTCTGCATAGCCTCCAACATCACTTGCGAAGACGAACAGATTATCAGTCAAGACATTGCGGAATGGAAGAAATTCAAAGGCGATTTGAACAAGAAGCCCGCGGTGTTCTTGATTTATAGCGAAGCGAAAGGATATTATCACAAACGATAAATCTCATTCACTTTCAACAACAAAGAAAGTCGGCCATTATGACCGACTTTCTTGTTGAAAAGACTTCTTTATCAGCAGTCTTTTGTAGCTGCTTCCAACTTCTTCATAATCGAGAAAATGAAAATTGCCGAGACGCAGCACAGCACAATCAGCACGCCCCAAACCATCCACAGAGGCATACCAGTGCCCCAAATGCGGGCAATGACGCTGGTCAGATAATTGCCGATGGCCGTGACGCAGAACCACAAGCCCATCATCATACCTTTGTATTTTGGAGGTGCGACCTTTGTGACGAACGAAATGCCGATAGGGCTCAGCAGCAACTCGGCGAAAGTCAGCACGAAATAAGTGCTAATCAGCCAATTTGGAGAAACCAAAACACTGCTCACACCGCCAACCGATTTCAATTCCGCCGGACTTGCCAACGGGATTGAAGCAACAGCCATAATCAGGAAACCCAAAGCCGCCACGACCATGCCGATGCCAATTTTTCTTGGTGACGAAGGTTCCTTGCCTTTCTTGGCCAAAGCGCCAAAGACAGCCATTGAGACAGGCGTCAAAGCAACAACGAAGAACGGATTAAACTGCTGGAATTGTTGCGGCAGCGTATTGATGACGGGATCCATACCTTTATATAATGCAAACGCACCAGCCCATAATGCCAAAGTAACGATGCCCGAAATCATCTTGCCTTTCTTGGTTTCCGATTGGAAAGTCGAGAAAAGCGTATAGACTGAGATGGCAATCAAAGTCAATGCAAAGATGTTGAAGCCGATACGCGTGAAGCCCGTTGCCGTGTTCTGCGTGTAATCGCGGGCAAAATAAGTCAGGCACAAACCGCTCTGTTGGAACGACATCCAGAAGAAAATAACCACGACGAACACCAGCACCAAAGCCGTAATGCGCTGACGAGTCTGCTCGGGCGACAATTCCTCAACATGCACGGTCGTGTTTTCCATGGTCTTGGCTTGCTTGGTATTTACATCGGCATGTTTGAACCAATTGCGGCAGCAAAGATAGATAGCCATTGAAAGCACCAAAGAGATGCAGGCAACGCCAAAGCCATAATTGTAAGCACCTGACAATGAATTGATATAGTCGTTTGCAAAACCTGTCAAGTTATCCAAAGCGTAGCCTTGCTGGACAGCCAAAGCTTCGAAATTCGATAAAGCGTCAGCCGAAATCGTTCCATCCAAATACTGGTGCGCCAATGACGGAATCTGTGGCACATACGAAAAACCAGCCTTGGCAAGGAAATGGTCAGTCACCTTGGTAGCCGTAATCGGAGCGAACATCGAACCGATATTGATGGCCATATAGAAAAGGCTGAAACCATTATCGCGGAAAGCACTGTATTTCGAATCGTCATAAAGGTTGCCGACCATAACCTGAAGATTGCCCTTGAACAGACCCGTTCCGATGGCAATCAAGGCCAAAGCCGAAAACATCGTCACTTTGGCGGCTGGTCCAAGCATCGGGACTGCCAGCAGCAGATACCCCAAAAACATGACGATGATGCCCGATTTTACCATTTTGCCGTAACCGAAACGGTCGGCAAGAATGCCGCCAATCAAAGGCATAAAGTAAACGCATCCTAAGAAGATGCCATAGATGTTACCTGCCTGAGCTTCGTCGAAGCCAAACTTGGCTTGCAGGAACAAAACGAAAATTGCCAGCATGGTGTAATAGCCGAAGCGTTCACCCGTGTTGGCCAATGCGAGGGCATAAAGCCCTTTTGGATGTCCTTTAAACATAGTTGTTAGATTTTAGATTTGCCGACAAAATTAGCAAAAAACAAGAAAGGCCACCTCAAAAAGGCAGCCTTTCCACAATATTGAATGAATTACAATTATTCAGTAACTCTTTCGAGCCATTTCACCATGCCGAACATGACGCACATCGACACGAAGCAGATGGCGAGGAACACGCCCCAGCACTTCCAGATTGGCCAAGCATTCAACATGATAGGACCAACGAAGATGAACAGGTTGCCGATGGCGGTTGCACCGAGCCACAAACCTTGGCAGAGACCAACCATGTGACGAGGAGCCACCTTTGAAACGAACGACAGACCCAGTGGGGAGATAAACAATTCAGCTACAGTCAAGAAGAAATAAGTTACAATCATTACCCAAGGAGCAGCCTTGGCAAGACCCTCGCTTGCCATCTGGAGAGCATCCATAGCACGGAAAGCATCGCCCGAAGGATAGTTCTTAATGATAGAGAACACCATCAGGAAGAGGTAAGCGCAACCGGCAATACCCATACCCAAAGCAATCTTGCGAGGTGTTGAAACAGGCTTGCCCTTGCGAGCCAAAGCAGCAAAGATACCCATAACCAATGGCGTCAGGATGATGACGAACAAAGGATTCAAAGCCTGCCAGATTTCAGGAGCGAGCATATCGGAATTGACGAAATCGCGGGCAAAAACTGAAAGCGACTGACCGTTCTGGTGGAACGAAAGCCAGAAGAACACAGCAATACCCAGCACTGCAAACAAAGCAGCCATACGCTGTTTGATTTCCTTTGCCATAGCTTCTTTTTCAGCTGCGGTGTAACCGACAGTTTCAGCAGCGACTTTCTTGCCAGGCTGAGGGAACTTCTTCTTTTGGGTAAAGAAAATAACCAATGAAATCATCATGGCAATGACTGACACGATGAATGAGAAATGGACACCTTGGTTGAAGGTAAGGATATAATCGGAGCAGAACTGAACCAGGTTGTCGCCATAGTTAGCGGCAGGCAGCACTGAGTTTGCCATTGTCTCGGTGAACTTGGTCGTCACTTCGCCATTAGCAAGATACTGGTGGCAGAGGCCAGCCATATCAGCGTTATACACGAAATTGTGAGCTTTGAGCCACCATTCGCGGAGCAAAGGAGCTATGAAAGGAGCAATAACACCACCGATGTTGATGAACACGTAGAAAATCTGGAAACCGCTGTCGCGCTTATCCTTGGCTTCAGCCAAAGCTTCAGGACCCTTCTTGGCAGCTTCTGCCTCGAAATCGTCGTACATTTGGCCAACCAAAGCCTGCAAGTTGCCTTTGAACAAACCGTTACCAAAAGCGATACAGAGCAAGAATATGCAAGTGAGGACCAGATAGAGCCACCATGAACCAGTACCGTCGGCAATGATGCCGTCAGCGTTCTTGCTGAACAACGGAATGGCCATGCCCACATAACCGATAGCCATGATGATCAGACCCCATTGGATGGTGCCGTGGTAGTTCTGCTTGCGGTCGGCGATGATACCGCCCACCAAGCTCAAGACATAAATTCCAAAATAGAAGAAAGAGTAAATAAGACCGGCAGTGCCATCAGGCAAACCGAACTTCGACACGATGAACAGCAAAAGGATTGCGTTCATGATGTAATAGCCAAAGCGTTCGCCCATGTTACTCAAGGCGGCGGCAATCAGGCCTTTAGGGTGTTTCTTGGCTTCCTTCAGATAGAAAATCAAAAAAGGAATCACCACAATCAGGATGCAGGCGAAAATCACCCATGTAGCGTGATTCTGCCAAAGCGTTTGAATGGATAACAAATTCATATTACTTGATTTTAATTAATAATGATTGTCTTTTTAATTCAACAAGCGACAAAAATAGGGAAAAATGCAAATGCTCCGACATTTTGCGCAACAATTATTTCCCAAGTCGCTCACTCAGCGCAAATGTCAAAATCAAACTGAAGGCCGCCACCTTGATGTTGTGAAGCGCATATTGTTCCTCCATGGAAATCGACAGCATTCATACTCTTCTATATTAATTGGGCAGAATTTTGAACAATAAGTTCATCATTTCCCAATTAAACACTATTTTTGCGCCTTAAAACGAAAATTCAACGTAAAATGACCGAAATCAGTAGCAAATATAGTCCTTCGGAAGTCGAAGGCAAATGGTATGAGCATTGGATTGAGAAGAACTACTTCCACTCCACTCCCGATGAACGCGAACCTTACACGATCGTGATTCCACCACCGAATGTGACCGGCGTGCTTCACATGGGTCACATGATGAACAACACCATTCAGGACATCCTGATTCGCCGCGCCCGTATGCAAGGCAAGAACGCATGCTGGGTGCCTGGCACCGACCACGCCTCCATCGCTACGGAAGCCAAAGTGGTGAACAAGCTGGCGCAGCAAGGCATCAAGAAAACCGACCTGAGCCGCGACGAGTTCCTCAAGCACGCTTGGGACTGGACGCACGAACACGGCGGCATCATCCTGAAGCAATTGCGCCGCTTGGGCTGCTCCTGCGACTGGGAACGCACCTCTTTCACCATGGACGAGACCCGCTCGAAGAGTGTCATCCACGCTTTCGTTGACCTTTACAACAAAGGCCAGATTTACCGTGGCGTGCGCATGGTGAACTGGGACCCGAAAGCCCTCACCGCCTTGAGCGACGAAGAAGTCATTTTCAAGGATGAACACAGCAAGTTGTTCTATCTCAGATATTATCTGTTTGAAGATGACGGCACAGGCGCCACTGGTCAAGAAGGCGAAATCATTCACACCGATGCGCAAGGCCGCCGTTATGCCGTGGTCGCCACCACACGCCCAGAGACCATCATGGGCGACACCGCCATGTGTATTAACCCTGCCGACCCGAAAAACCAATGGCTGCGCGGCAAGAAAGTCGTTGTGCCGTTAGTCAACAGAGTGATTCCTGTCATTGAAGATGGCTATGTCGATATTGAATTTGGTACAGGTTGCCTGAAGGTCACACCTGCCCACGATGTGAACGACTATATGCTGGGCGAAAAGCACAATTTGCAGAGCATCAACATTTTCAATGATGATGCCACCATCAGCGAAGCTGCTGGCATGTATGTCGGCATGACCCGCGAAGATGTCCGCAAGCAAATCGTGAAAGACCTTGATGCAGCCGCATTGCTCGAAAAAATTGAAGACTATAATAATAAGGTAGGTTATTCGGAACGCACCAACGTGCCGATTGAACCGAAACTTTCCATGCAATGGTTCCTCAAGATGGAACATTTGGCTGACATTGCCTTGAAGCCTGTCTTGGATGGCGACATCAAGTTCTATCCTTCAAAATACGTCAACCTCTACCGTCACTGGTTAGAAAACATCAAGGACTGGTGCATCAGCCGTCAGTTGTGGTGGGGTCACCAGATTCCGGCCTACTATCTGCCTCAAGGCGGTTTTGTGGTTGCCGAAAACATTGACGAAGCCCTGAAACTCGCCATCGAGAAGACCGGCAATGCCAATCTCACAGCCGCCGACCTGCGTCAGGACAGCGACTGCCTCGACACTTGGTTCTCCTCATGGCTGTGGCCTCTGTCGCTTTTCAACGGCGTCCTCGACCCGGAAAATGCAGAATTCAAATATTATTATCCTACCAACGACCTGATTACCGCTCCTGACATCATTTTCTTCTGGGTGGCCCGTATGATTATGGCTGGCGAAGAATATCAGAAGGAAGTGCCTTTCAAGAATGTGTATTTCACTGGTATTGTCAGGGATAAGTTAGGCCGCAAGATGTCGAAGTCGCTCGGCAATTCGCCCGACCCAATCGAGCTGATCGAGAAATTCGGCGCTGATGGCGTGCGTATGGGCATGATGCTTTCCGCTCCTGCCGGCAACGACATCCTGTTCGACGAATCGCTTTGCGAACAAGGCCGCAATTTCTGCAACAAGATTTGGAACGCCCTCCGTCTTGTAAAAGGCTGGACCGTTGATGAAAAACTCGCTCAACCCGACACCGCCAAGATGGCCGTCAAATGGTTCGATGCCCGTTTCAACCAAGTGCTGAACGAGATGAACGACAACATCGACAAATACCGTCTGTCGGATGCCTTGATGGGCGTTTACAAACTCACTTGGGACGATTTCTGCTCATGGTATCTTGAAATGGTGAAAGCACCTATGGGTCAGGCTGTTGACAAGGTCACTTACGATGCCACCATCACTTTCTTCGAAAACCTGATGAAGCTCCTGCATCCATTCATGCCATTCATCACCGAAGAAATCTGGCATACCATTGCCGAACGTGGCGAAGGCGAAGACATCATCATCACCCAACAGCCTAAGGCACAAAGCGTTGACGAAAAAATCCTCGCACAATTTGCCTTTACCGAAGAAGTCATCAACAATGTCCGTAAAGTCCGTGCCGAAAAGAATATTCCGTTCCGCGATGCCATTGAACTTGTCGTGAAGGACAATGCCGCCAACAAGGACTTCGACTGCATCATCAGCAAGCTCTGTAATGTCGGCAATATCAATTATGTCGAACAAGCTCCCGAAGGCGCCTTCGGTTTCATCGTTGGCAGCACAGAATTCTTCATTCCTTTGACCGACAACATCGATGTCGAAGCCGAAATCAAGAAATTGGAAGAAGAACTGAAATACACGCAAGGCTTCCTCAAAGGCGTTGAAGCAAAGCTTTCCAACGAGCGTTTCGTGAATGGTGCTCCTGCCGCAGTCGTCGATAAGGAACGCAAGAAGAAATCCGATGCCGAAGCCAGAATCGCTGTCATTGAGCAGCAATTGGCCGGATTGAAGAAATAAAAATCATTCATTATCAACAGAAAAGGCTCTTGCACGATGTGCAGGAGCCTTTTCCCGTTTTACGACTTGCCTTATTTGCAGCAAATCAATGGCAGCCTTCGCAACCTTCGCCGCAACTTTCGCAGTTGCAGTCGTCGCAACCACAGCCACAATTATCGTTGAAATCTTCATCCGTTGTTTCACGGACATCGATGATTTCGCCTGAGAAATGGAGGTGCTTGCCAGCCATATCGTGGTTGAAGTCCATCTTGACGAACTTGTCGCCGATTTCACGGACGATACCGGCAATCGGGCGACCATCGGCAGTCTGCATCATCAGCTGGGCGCCGACTTTAACGAGATCCATAAGGACACCATTCTGGCAGAACATTTCCTTGTCCAAATCCATGATGTAAGCCTCATCGCGTTCGCCGTAGGCTTCGGCTGGGGTCAAATGGAAAGCGTATTTGTCGCCAGGTTCCTTGCCCATCAAGTTTTCTTCAAACTTTGGAAGCAACTGATGCATGCCAAAAATGCAGACAAATGGATTCTCTTTTGTGGTCTCCTGAAGGACAGGACCATTTTCATCGTTTTCGCGCAAGACGTATGTCATTGTCACGACGGTTTGATCTTGAATTTTCATGTAACTATTTGATTTAAAATTTAAAATATAAAGATTTCTATTTCTGAAACGGACGCATTGCGTCCCTATTCCTCCCTCCTCACTCCTAATTCCTAACTCCACTAATAACTTCCAAACATTTTGCGCAACACCCACTCCACTGCCGCCAATCCAATCAGCACGAAGAACAACCATTTTGAGTGAATCAAGTCCTCAAAACGCGTCTCCTGATGCTCAACTGATGTGATTCTCGTATCGTTCTGCAAATCAGCGAGCAACTGCTGCATATCATCTGCCATGTAACACTTTCCGTTCGTTGATGCCGCTAAATTACACATTCTTTCCCAATCTGCCGTCAACTGTTGTGCCTCAATGCCAATGGCAACCACAGAAAACGAGCCGTTCACTGTCAGAATCTTATCGCCAATCTGCGATTGCACCTTATAAGTATATATGCCTTCAGGCAAAATTCCAGCGTTCAATTCATAATCATGCTCACGTTTGGCAAAGGCATAATCGTATGTATCGCCAGTCAACTTATTGACAATCTGAATATTCACATCAGGATCAGTAATCAGTTCATTACTTGCATTACGCAATTCGGCACGAATGATAATCGGCTCATTGCTGTAATATTCCTCCTTGCAATAAATGGCAGAACCATCATCGGCAGCCAACAGCAAATATTTCAGAGACTTAGTAAATATTTCGTCAAAAACAGCATGATTTTCAGATTCATAGTATTCAAACAAACGCCAACGCCATACATTCGTCCCAAATAAAAACGCCATTTTACGGCCATCGTGAGCGTAACTCAGCAACGGCAAACCAGATTTCACCCCCATCACATCCTGCAAAAGCAAATCGTCGTGTGCAGCCAATGGCGTGATTTCGGTGTGCGGCAAAGCCAAAGGCGGGAATCTGTTGACGATTTCCAAATCCTTACTTTCCATCGTAAAGGTTGAAAATGAAGCATTTCCATGCGCCTTGACATCTAAAACCGTATTTGTCGCACCTATATTTATTGCATAAACCTTCTGAATTTCATTCAAATATTTCAAATCGGAAGACGGTCCGACAACAAAAAGCAAAGGCATTTTCCTATTCTTTTCCAACTGCGATTTCAAGGCATTGAAATCAGTTTTTTCGGACGGCACCTGATGCAAAACGATAAGGCTATAATTCGCAAAATCAGGAATTTGCTCCTTTGCAAAAGCGAAATCGACCTCATAATTTTCGTTCAAGACGCTGCGTATAGCCGACAAATCGGGATGTGGCGCATTGGCCAAACAAAGCACCTTATATTTTTGGTCGAGCACTTCAACGAAAATGTGCTTCACATTGTTCAGCATTTGTTCTTCATTTTCAATGCCACCAACCTCAATATCAATCTGTTTCACACCTTTTGAAGTGGCTTCAAGCATAAAGTCGATTTCCTTTGAAAAACGATTCGAAGGAATCGTTATTTCCTGCTTATCAATCAGTCTTCCATCTTCTGAAAGGGTAATCGTCACCTTTTTGTTGGCCAAATCGCGAGCACCGACCGTCACGCGCACGGGATAAGTCGCGCCAAGCGAAACCACCTTATTGTAATGCACATTCTTGATTGACAAATCGGGATAGGAAACCGTGTCGCCCAAAACCACAGCATGTATCGGAAATGGAAACTTCTGAGCCAGCAATTCAGGCTCGAAACCGCGGTTGTAAACACCATCGGAGAAAAGCACCACGGCACCCACATTGCGCTTGTAATAGCGACGGTCCAAAGTCTGCAAAAGGTTTGAAATATCGGTCAGCTGGTCGCTGAAATCAAGGTGGTCGAAATCGCGGATTTCTTGTCCAAATTCGTATGAATCAACCTGATATGCATCAGCCAATTCCGATTTGAATTGCTCCAATTGAGAAAGATATTCCGTCTTGTAATATGCGGAATCCTTGCCCAAAGCGATGGAAGCCGAATTGTCGTGCGCCAAGACCAAAACCGGCTGCTCAACCGATGTGACTTTCTGCCGGATATAAGGATTGAAAAGAAGCAAAACGGCAAGTGCCGTCATCAAAGTACGGAGTGCAAACAAAATGATTGTCAAGGCCTTGCCATAATGTTGCTTCTTATTTCGGAAATACAAAAATCCCGCAACCGCCACGCCTGCAAGCAAGGCGACCAACAACATCCATATCGGCAAACCCACATTCATCTTGCCCAAAGAAAGAATTTTTAAATCTTTAAATCTTAAATCTTTAAATTTTCAAATCCCGACTTACATCGCCATGCCGCCGCAGACATGAATCACCTGACCTGTGACGTAACTCGACAAATCGGAAGCCAAAAAAACCGCCACATTGGCAATGTCTTCAGGAGTTCCGCCGCGATGCAACGGAATCGATTCTTCCCATTTTTTCAGGATTTCCTCAGGCAAAGCCTTGGTCATTTCGGTCAGGATGAAGCCCGGAGCAATGGCATTGTGACGGATATTGCGCACACCCATTTCCTTGGCCGCCGACTTCGTGAAACCGATAATGCCAGCTTTCGAAGCAGCATAATTGCACTGGTTGGCATTGCCGCCTAAACCGACCACCGAACTCATGTTAATGACACTGCCGCTGCCTTGTTTCCACATAATCGGCTGAATGGCCTTCGTGAAATTGAACACCGATTTCAGATTGACATTGATGACAGCGTCCCACTGGTCTTCGGTCATGCGTTTCAAAGCAACATCTTTCGTGATGCCCGCATTGTTGACCAAAATATCAATATGACCGAAATCGTCATTCACCTGTTTGACAACGTTTTGCGTGTCTTCAAAATTAGAAGCATCCGATGCGTATGTTTTCACCCGCACACCGAGAGCTTCAATTTCTTTCTTTGTTTCTTCAGCCAATTCATTGATAACCAAATCAGTGAAAGCAATATCGCAGCCTTCGGAAGCAAAACGCAAGGCGATTGCCTTTCCAATGCCGCGGGCAGCACCCGTAATGAGAGCGACTTTTCCTTTGAGTAATTCCATTTTTCAATCAGTTTAAAGATGCAAAAATACTCAATTTTGCGTTTGAACGCAACAAATCACTATCTTTGCGAAAATTTAGCAAGCATGAACGCCATTTCCGCCGTCATCATCACGCTCAACGAAGAGAGGAACATCAAACGCTGCCTGCAATCGCTGCAAGACATTGCAGATGAGATTGTTGTGGTCGATTCATTCTCGACAGATGCGACGGAGCAAATCTGCAAATCCTTCGGCGTGAAGTTCATTCAACACGCTTGGGAAGGCTATGTCAAGCAAAAGCAATTCGCCAACTCACTTGCCTCCAACGACTTGATTCTTTCCATTGATGCCGACGAAGCCGTTTCGTCCGAATTGGCGCAATCCATTCTGAAAATCAAAGAATTAAACGCGGAGAAAAAAGTGTTTTCAATGAACCGGCTGATGAATTATTGCGGCGAATGGATTCGGCATGGCGGCTGGTTTCCCGATGTGAAAATCAGGATTTTCGACCGCAGGTTCGTCAACTGGACAGGCGGACAAGTTCACGAAACATTAGACATTCCAAGCGATTTTGCCACCATCCACCTCGATGGCGACTTGCTGCATTATTCATTTTACAGCGAAGATGATTTCCGTCGGCAAACGGAAAAATTCGCTCGGATGTCGGCTGACGATGCCCTCGCCAAAGGCAAAAAAAGTACGCTTTTCGGCGCCTACGTTCATTGTTTCTGGCGTTTCGTCCGCGATTACATTTTCAAGGCAGGTTTCTTAGATGGAAAAACAGGCCTCAGAATCAGTCAAATCAATGCGAAAAGCGTATTCCTAAAGCGAAAACTTATCGCAGAAAAACAAATCGGGAAATGAAAATCGGATTTGATGCAAAACGGGCTTTCAACAACCACCGCGGATTAGGCAACTACAGTCGCGACACAATACGTATTATGTCGACTTCCTTCCCAGAAAACGAGCATTTCCTTTTCACGCCGAAAATCGACCCAAACATTCATTTCGACTGTCCAGAAAATGCCAAAATCATATTGCCAAACAATGGTTTCGATAAGGTTTTCAGTACTTTATGGAGAAGTTTCGGCATGGTTCCCGATATCAAGGAAAATAAGCTCGACATTTTCCACGGACTGAGTCACGAGCTGCCTTGGGGCATCGAAAAAACAAGGACTCGCAGCGTTGTCACCATGCACGACCTGATTTTCATCAAGCAGCCCGAACTTTATCCTGCTTTCGATAGGAAAATGTACAAAATCAAGTATTTCCACAGTTGTAGGATTGCCGACAAAGTCGTTGCCATCAGCGAACAGACAAAACATGACTTGATTGAACTCGCAGGTATTGACGCAACAAAAATCCAAGTGATATACCAAGGTTGCAACCCGATTTTCCATCACAAATGCAGCGCCGATGAAAAACGAGATGTCAGAGTCAAATACAATTTGCCGAAACATTTCATACTAAATGTCGCTGCCATTGAAAAGAGGAAAAACCAACTGATGATTCTTAAATCATTGGTATCAAACAATATAGACTTCCCAATAGTCTTCATCGGGAAAGAAACCGATTACGCAAAAACACTTCGCGCATTTATCGAAAAAAACAAACTGCAATCACGCGTGTTTCTGCTTCACAATGTCGACTTTAAGGATTTTCCTGCAATCTACCAAAGCGCATCATTATTCATTTACCCCTCAACTTCCGAAGGGTTCGGGATCCCCATCATTGAAGCTTTGCAAAGCGGGATTCCCGTCATTGCATCAAATGAAGCCTGCCTAATGGAAAGTGGCGGACCAGGAAGCCGATATGTGTCGCCAACCGATGAAGCGGATTTAGGCTATGCCATCAGCCAAATCCTTTCCGACAGCACAATGCAAGAAAAAATGGTTCTCGAAGGCATGAAACACGTCGCCCAATTTTCAGATGCAGCCATCGCCAAATCGTTGATGGACGTGTATTTATCCTTGCAATAAAATGAAATCAGACCAGCGGCTGCCACTTGTAACCCAATCTTTTCAATTCGACCGAAGCCCCGATTTCGTACATGACTTTCACCGCCCTAGCATAGATATAAAACGCTCTGATGCTCTGTGGTTCAATGTTTTCATGACGAATGAATCCTATTGCGGTCGTTGCACATTTACGCATCAGTTCCTCAATCTTTTCCGATTCAGGCGTTTCCAATTTGATGCCTAAAATATCGCGGACTATGTGCTCATCCATATCATCAAAGCCATGCTTTCCCAAAAGTTTTACATATGGCCAGGCACCAAAAACCGCCCAGTCCTGATCCCACCATTTGGCAATGGCCATGCCCATATAGCCAGCCCAAGCCACCGAAACGGTCGGATAATCCGTAATGACTTTCATGGCATCGGCCATATAATCAGGTGCCAGTTCCTTCCATTTTTCATCAATGTCGTCCGAGCGTAACAATTTGCCGGTCAGTTCATTTTCCATCGTGCAGACACGCACCAATTCGTCACGGAGATTTTTCTCAAAGACATCATAATATAAGGTATCGTCCATTTTTCAGCAATTTGCGGGCAAAGATAGGACACAAAACGCAATTTTGGCACAGCCAATAGAAAAATAATCTACCTTTGCCTGACAAAACACAAATCACCATGAGTATCAAGCAACACATTCCGAACTGCATCACTTGCTGCAACCTGCTTTCAGGCTGCCTATCCATTCTGTTCATGGGTACCGGTATGCCCGTCAAGGCAGCCATCATGATTTTTGTCGCCGGCCTCTTTGACTTTTTCGACGGCTTTGCAGCACGGCTGCTGAACGCCCACTCCCCCATCGGCGGCGATCTGGACTCGCTCTCCGATGTAGTCTCCTTCGGCGTTGCACCAGGTTTCATTATGTACTGGCTGATGCTCAAGGCGATAGCTGAACCCATCATTCCTGTTGGCCCGTTCGACATTCTGCCTTTCATAGCCTTTTTGCTGCCTGTCTTTTCCGCCATCCGTTTGGCAAAATTCAACATCGACGACACGCAAAAGACCTCGTTCCGAGGCATTCCCGCCCCTGGCATGGCTATCTTTGTGGCCTCATTGCCCTTGGCCTTGGCGCAAGTCGGCCACCTCGCTGACGGCAGTCTGCGTTTAGGCTACTGCATCGGCATTGTGCTGATTTTCTCCTTTATGATGGTGTGCAACCTGCGTTTCTTCTCGTTCAAGATGAAAAACGTGAAATGGAAAGGAAACGAAGTCCGTTTCATTTTCATTGCCTTGGCAGTCATCGGCTTCGCCGTTTTCCGTTTCGTGGCACTGCCGTTCATCATGATTGCCTACATCATCTTATCGATTTTCTTTGGAGAGAAGATGCAGTAAATAGGCTGGCTTAGCGCATAGTTGAATGGTAGTCTTTATCGCATTTGAGAAATTCAAAATAATGACTTCATGTCAAATGACGAGAAAGTGCCTCACTTTTTGATATTTCATTTTTCTTTCATGATTTTGACCATTTTACGTCAAAAAAAGCTAAATTTGGCGCGTTTTTAACGCTTTATTGAAAAACATAGCCGGTTTTAATCATGACAACAGAAAAAAACATTGAGGAAAGACTAATTCAGCAGCTAAAAGAGGACCTCAAATACACTTATCGCGAAGACATTGTTGACAGGGACTCTCTTGAGAACAATTTCAGGAAAAAATTCGAGTCGCTGAACCGTGTACATTTAACTGATAATGAATTTGACAGATTGCTGAATGAAATCATTGATTCCGATGTTTTTAACGCTTCAAAACGATTGAGGGAAATCAACACTTTCATTCGTGAAGATGGAACACCTTTACAATATACGCTTGTCAATATCAGAGATTGGTGCAAAAACGATTACGAAGTCATTCACCAACTGAAAATAAACACACGAAACAGTTTCCAAAGATACGACGTAATTCTGCTCGTCAACGGTTTGCCTTTGGTACAAATTGAATTGAAGACTTTGGATGTAAGTCCTCGGCGAGCCATGCAGCAGATTGTGGAATACAAAAAAGACGCAGGAAACGGTTACTCCAATTCGCTGCTTTGTTTCATGCAGCTTTTTGTCGTCAGCAACTCATCCAACACCTATTATTTCACTAACAACAACGACCAGCATTTCAATTTCAACGCAGAAGAACAATATTTGCCCGTTTATAAATGGGCCGATGAAGACAATAATAAAATCAGCAACCTGAATGATTTTGCCGAAGCCTTTTTGTCGAAATGCAAGTTAGGCAAAATGATTAGCCAATACATGGTTTTGGTGGCAAGTGAAAAAAGAATCCTTATTATGCGCCCCTATCAGATTTACGCCGTCAAAGCCATCCTCCAATGTATTGACGAGAACCGTGGAAACGGCTACATCTGGCATACCACTGGCAGCGGCAAGACCCTGACTTCTTTCAAGGCCTCTACCCTGCTCAAAAGCAATCCCGACATTGAAAAATGCCTGTTTGTTGTTGACCGCAAAGACCTCGACAAACAAACCCGCGAGGAATTCAACAAGTTTCAGGAAGGTTGCGTTGAAGAAAACACCAACACAGACGCCTTGGTGCGCAGAATGCTTTCGGAAGATTATGCCGATAAAGTCATCGTGACCACCATTCAGAAATTAGGCATTGCCCTTGACCCTAACAACCATCAGAACTACAAGGAAAGGCTTCAGCCATTAAGCAACAAGCGCATAGTTTTCATTTTCGACGAATGTCACCGTTCACAATTTGGAGAAAACCACAAAGCCATCAAGGAGTTTTTCCCCAACGCGCAGCTTTTCGGTTTCACAGGGACACCGATTTTTGACGAAAACGCCACCTACACACAGATCGATGGTGAAGAAGCTTCCTACAAAACCACCAAGGACGTCTTTCAAAAGGAATTACACGCCTACACCATCACAAATGCCATTGACGACAAAAACGTGCTGCGCTTTCATGTGGATTACTACAAGCCAGGCGAAAACGCCAACGCTGACAATGGATACTTGGGCAAACGCGCCATTGTGGAAACCATACTTGAAAAGCACAACTCCGCCACCAACAATCGCAAGTTCAACGCCTTGTTCGCTACAGCTTCAATCAACGATGCCATTGAATACTATCAATTGTTCAAGCAAATGCAGCAAGCTCATTCCATAACGGATGACAATTTTGAACCGCTGAACATCGCTTGCGTATTTTCTCCGCCAGCCGAAGGCAACAAGGACATCATGCAGATTCAGGAAGATTTGCAACAGGAAAGATTCGACAACCAGCAAGAGCCTGAAAAGAAAAAAATAGCTTTGGAGAATATCATTCTGGACTACAACAGGCAATTCGGCACCAGCCATTCCATTAACGAATTCGATGTTTATTATCAGGACATTCAGCAGCGGATAAAGAGCCAACGGTTCGACGACTATCCGCACAAGAACAAAATCGACATTACCATTGTCGTTGACATGTTGCTGACCGGGTTCGACTCCAAGTATCTGAACACGCTTTATGTGGACAAAAACCTGAAACATCACGGATTGATTCAAGCCTTTTCAAGAACCAACAGGATTCTGAACGACACCAAACCTTACGGCAACATCCTTGATTTCAGAAGCCAGCAGGAAGAAGTCGACGCTGCCATTGCCCTGTTTTCGGGCAAGAAAGACGATACCGATGCACGTCGAATCTGGCTTGTAGAACCTGCAAAAAGCATCATCGCACAATATAAGGATGCCGTGGGGCGGCTTTACGAATACATGTCGTCACAAAACATGCTTTGCGAAGCCGAAAGCGTCTACAATCTTCAAGGCGACGATGCACGTCTGGGATTCATCGACTGTTTCAAGGAAGTGCAGCGCCACAAGACCCAACTCGACCAATACACCGACCTCAGCGACGAACAAAAAGCAGAAATCGACCGACTGATGCCAGAAGACACATTGCGCGAACTGCGCAGAGCCTATCTCGACACGGCACAGGATTTGAAAAACCATGTCCGTCAAGACAATACGGACAACGGTTCCGACCTGGCAGAACAAATTGAAAACTACGACTTTGAATTTGTGCTGTTTGCTTCCGCCTTGATCGACTACGACTATATTATGGATTTGATTGCCAAGTACGCAGGTGCCAAACCGACCAAGGTAAAAATGACCAAGGAACAGCTGATTAGCCTTGTGGCATCGAATTCAAACCTGATGGAGGAACGCGACGACATTATTGACTATATCGACAGTTTGGACGGCGTGAACGGAAAGACCGAGCAGGAAATCAGAGACGGTTATCAGATTTTCAAGGATGGAAAATACAACAAGGAATTGCAGCGCATTGCGGAAGCACATCAAATTGCTTTTGAAGCCCTGAAAGCCTTCACCGACAGCATTGTGGAACGGAAGATTTTCGACGGCGAGCAACTCGGCGACCTGTTGGCACCGCTCAACCTATCGTGGCGCGAGCGCACAAAAGCGGAATTGTCGTTGATGAAAGAATTGACACCTTTGCTGAAACGCATGAGCAACGGACAAAATATTTCGGGGTTATCGGCGTATGAGGAATAAACAAACGCCATTCTTTATATTTTTGCAGCATGATTTATTATAGACATAAGATTATCCTATCACTTATAAAAGCATTTGGAGGGTCGGTCGATGCAATCCCATTCCAAAAGTATTTGTTTTTATTTACCAGAAAGCAAAACGAAAGCGAACGTTCATACGATTTCGTCCCTTATCAATACGGTTGCTTTTCTTTTCAAGCGAATCAAGATGTTGCTTCATTGGCTTATCATGGTTATCTTGACATTTCCGATCAAAAAAGCATCGTCCTAATTCAGGATGTTGATTTTGATTGCGAACTGAGCTTGTTCGATTTAAATTCCATAGAGGAAATAAAAGACAAATTTGGCGGATTGACACAAGACGAACTTATCCATTACACTTATACGCATTATCCATTCTATGCCATAAAGAGCAAAATCGCCAAAGATATTCTGACGGAAGAAGAACTGCAAAAAGTTAATGCTCAGAAAAGACCATCTGACGAGCCAATGCTGTTCACAATAGGATACGAAGGATTGTCATTGGAACAATATATAAAAAGACTCATCCTGAATGATGTACACACCTTGTGCGATGTCAGGAAAAACGCATACAGCCAGAAATACGGTTTTTCAAAATCCACGCTCGAAAAGGCTTGCAAGGGAGTAAGCATCAATTACATTCACGTGCCCCAACTTGGCATTGAATCGGACAAAAGGCAGGATTTGCGTTCACAGAGAGATTACGACATATTGTTCGATGAATACGAGAAAACGACATTGAAAGAAAACCGGGAAGCACTTCTTTTTGTCAGGTCCATTCTTGACAGCGACAAGCGGGTTGCCCTTACCTGCTTTGAAAAAGACCCGAAGCAATGCCACCGTTCAAGGGTTGCAAACGCCTTGATGCGCTTGCCTAATCCGAATTACAAACTAAAACTACTGTAACATGGCCAAAACCAGGATTCTCATTGCCGTAAAGACATATCCTACATTATCTGAAAAATACGATGAATTAGTATGTACTGCAGGATTCCGCGAAGATGGGTCTTGGATTCGCGTTTATCCGGTTCCGTTTAGGAAATTGGATTATTCCAACCGGTATAAGAAATGGCAATGGATTACGCTTGATGTGACAAAAAACACTAAAGATTTCCGAAAGGAAAGTTACAGGCCCACCAATATAGAAGACGATATAGAAATAGGCGAATTTGTTGACACTCGGAAGAACTGGGCCAAACGCAAGCGATATGCACTCAAGCATGTTTATTACAATATGACTGAGTTGATTGAAGAGGCAAAGAACCCCGAGATAGGGACATCTCTCGCTGTTTTTAAGCCAAAAGAGGTCTTGGATTTTGTATGGGAGCAGTGCGACAGGGATTGGGACAAAAAAAAACTTGATGCTGTGATTGCCAATCAAGCGCAACACAGTTTGTTTGATGAAGATGCGACAAGGGCGTTTTTTAAAGTAGCGAAAAAAGTACCATACGAGTTTTCATATATTTTTACTTCGGAGGATGGTAAGGAACGCAAACTGATGATTGAAGATTGGGAATTGGGTATGTTGTATTGGAATTGTTTGGAACAGGCAAATGGGAATGAGGATGCTGCTTGCCAAAAAGTAAGGGAAAAGTATTTTGACGAGATGATCCAAAAGAGCGATTTTTATTTCTTTCTGGGAACGACAAAGCGATTCCATAATGTGGCTCCTAATCCTTTTATCATTATTGGAACATTTTGGCCACAGAAAGAAAATGGCACCCAATTGGAATTGCAATTTTAACAAAGAACATTATGACTGACACAGCCAAAATACTCCCCAAACTCCGCTTCCCCGAATTTGAAAATGACGGGAAATGGAAAGTCGTAAAGTTGGGAGATGTTGTAACATTTTGCAACAGTAAATGCGATAGAAGCGAGTTAAAAATAGAAACTTATATTAGTACAGAAAATATACTGCAGGATTTTTTAGGTGTTAAGCGAGCAGTTAATTTGCCTCAAAATGGTTCTTTTACAAAATTTTGTATAGGTGATATTTTAGTTTCCAATATTCGTCCATATTTGAAAAAGATATGGCAAGCAGATTTTGATGGGGCAGCGTCTAATGATGTTTTGGTTTTTCGGACAAAAAATCAAAACAACGATAAATATGTTGCCCACCTGCTAAAAAGTGATGCTTTTGTAAATTATTGTATGGAAGGAGCAAAAGGTGTCAAAATGCCTCGCGGTGATAAAGCATTGATGTTGGAATATAGCATTCCATTTCCCACTCTTCCCGAACAGCAGAAAATCGCCTCGTTTCTCACCTCGTTAGACGAGCAGATTTCCGCCCACACGAAAAAACTGGAAGCACTGAAAGCCCACAAAAAAGGCCTTATGCAACAGCTTTTCCCCGCCAACGGCGAAAAAACACCGAAACTGAGATTTCCGGAATTTAAGAATGCCGGGGAATGGGAAGAAGATCTAATAAAAAACAAATGTTCCATAGGTACTGGAAAAAGTAACAGTCAAGACCAAGATACCAATGGCAAATATCCATTTTTCATCAGGTCTGCAACGCCAGTGAAAAGTAATAAATATTTATATGATTGCGAGGCTGTTATTACAATTGGTGATGGTCAAATAGGCAAAGTTTTCCACTATGTAAATGGAAAATTTGATTTACATCAAAGGTGTTATAAAATGTGTGATTTCAAAGGAATTGAAGGTAAATTCTTTTTTTATTTCTTCTCAACTCACTTTTACGAAAGAGCAATGAGGATGACAGCAAAAGCAACGGTCGATTCTGTTAGATTAGAAATGATTTCAGAAATGCCTATTTCTTTTCCAACACTCCCCGAGCAGCAAAAAATCGCCTCATTTCTAACCTCCATCGATGATATGATACAGGCGAAGGACGATAAAATACGGAAATTGAAAACATACAAAAACGGATTGATGCAACAAATGTTTGCTAAATAATAGATAGATAGTTATGGCAGAAAAAACAGAAAATGAATCAAAAACAGTTGAGCAAGAAAAGGTTATTTTGCTTAATCAAAACAAGACCATTTCATATAGTAATACTTGTTGCACTATAAATGGCAAAGAGCAACAAGCACCAACTGATAAAGATACGAATTTCGAAAAACTGGCAAAAGAACAATTGCAACTTTTTTATAATACTTTTTTTAAAAAGCATTTCCAGAACATTGTTGTATTGTCTGCCGCGGGTACATCTTTAGACAATGGAGAAAATAAAGGAAAGACAAGAGAAGGTTTATGGAAAGAGTGCATAAAGGAAATTGAAGCATTTAAAGGAGATGTTCCCAATTTAGAAAACGAATCATTTTATAAAAAGTATAAAAAAGAAACTGAAGGGAAATCCGAAGAAACTGATGAAAATCAGGAAAATAGTGATAACAAAGAAAAAACTTATGGCGATATAGAAGAACTCCTATCTTTCCTGATTCTTTATCAAAAAGCAAACAAAAAAGATGACGAGGGTTTTATCAATAAAATCAAAGCTTTAGAAAAAAAGATTGCAGACAATTGCAAATTAGTATTAGACAAAAATGCACCGCACCAGAAGTTTTTGAGCAAAATAACTGCAAGAAAACCAAGCGATTCTAGAGTGCATCTGTTCACCACCAATTATGACACACTATTTGAACAAGCAGCAAACAAGGCAGGGTTTATCATTATTGATGGTTTCTCGTACACGCAACCAAGAGTTTTTTCTGGTAGATATTTTGATTATGACTTTGTGAACAGAGAAAAAACAAGGTTGAAAAACGAAGAGAATTTTATTCCTCGTGTTTTCCATTTATACAAGTTGCATGGTTCCCTCAGCTGGAGGAAAGAATCTATCAATGGAAAAGACAAAATCATTCAGGAAGATCAAGAAAGCATTTTGAAAGAAGGATCAGGTAAAGATCCACTGATTGTATATCCAGCCTCAAATAAATACGAGAGCTCATACGAGCAACCCTATTTTGAAATGATGTCACGTTTCCAGCAAGCTCTACGTAAAGAAAATGTATTGCTGATTGTGATTGGTTTTGGATTCAAGGACAAGCACATCCAAAATGCAATATTTGAAGCAGTTGAGCAAAATCCGAGTTTTCAATTGGTAGTGGTTGATTACAATGGAGAGGGTACTATCAATAAGAATAATCTGAAAGATTTGTTTGAGGATAATGAATTAACTCGCATTAAGCGAAATGTTACCATTATCTTTGACAAATTCAAGGATTTTACGGATAAATACCCAGAAAACGAGACCTATAAAGAAGAATTTGAAGGAATCCAACCAAACGGTGCTGAATAATGAAAACATTCGATAACAATTATTTTCTTGGCTATATAAATGAGGTTACTGCTCAATATGTAAAGATTCATTTTCCATCATCACATTTGCTTGGTCAGTTTACACATAATGGAACGAACTTTGCTGGCGCAAGTGTAGGAAATTTTGTTGTTATTGAAGGTGAAGAATATGGATTCTTGGCAAGAATCATTGAACTCATTTTGCCAGATAGCGAACGTAAAGAAATCAGTGAAAAAGCAATACAACAAAACTCTACAACATTTCATCCTTCTGGCAGGGCAGAATTGCTATTGGTATTTAGTTTGTATGAGCCAAATAAAGCAGACAAAACCATTTCAAAATATCCAAATATAGGCGCAAAAGTATATGCCTGTTCTGATGAATTGATTGCACAGTATGTTAAAGATTTCGGCAAAAAAAACGAAAAAGCAGAAGAAAACGTTTATGCCGAAATTGGAAAATTAACCTCCAATGACGCAGTTTGCAATATATCATTGAATTCTTTGTTTGGGCGACATTGTGCCATTGTCGGAACCACCGGAGGTGGCAAAAGTTGGACTGTAGCAAAACTGATTGAATCTGTAAAACAAAACTCAAATTCAAAAATTATTCTTATTGACGCTACGGGAGAATATGAAAATGTATGTGATGATGATTGCATTTTGGGAGATAATTCGTTTTTCTCATTTAAAGGATTATCCAATAGCCAATTTTGTTTCCTATTTCGAGAACATTCTCCTAACACATCAAATGCGTTGTGCGAGGCTATTAACACTCTGAAACTTATTAAACTTGGTAAGCTTCCCGATGGTGTGAAAATTGGCAAGCAAGTAACCACATTAAATCAAATTGTTACTGATAATGTTAGCGATTTGGTGAATTGTGATTTTGACATATCTCAATTGCCAATTCAAATTACAAATGAATGTGTAAAACAAAATAGGAATGGCGCTTATGAACAAGACGATTTTAAACTAGGCTATTGTTCTCATCTTATATCAAGAATCAACGTATTTCTACAAAATGAAACTATAAAGACAGCACTTGGAATAGATGCAAAACAAAATGAGAAAATAAATGTTATTGAAAAAATAAACACATTCATTGACGATACGAACCATCAAATTCTTAGGATTGGATTTGAGAAGTTGTCATATGATTTCGCGATTCGTGAAATTATCGTTGATTTTATTGCGTCTCATTTACTTACACTATCCAGAAAACAAAAATTCCAAAATATCCCACTTGTTTTTTGTGTTGATGAAGCACATCAATTTTTAAACAAGCGAATAAGTGCTGATGATGACACGTCTTTTTATTTGCAAAATATTGATAATATAGCTAAAGAAAGTAGAAAATACGGATTGTTTCTATGCCTTGCAACACAAATGCCCAGAGACATTCCGATTGGAACATTGAGCCAAATAGGAACTTTTATCGTTCATCGTTTGATAAATGATCAAGACAAAAAGTCTATAGAAAACGCATCATCTTCTGCGAACAAAAACGTTTTGTCATTTTTACCAATTTTAGGAGAAGGAGAAGCCATATTAATCGGTGTGGATTTCCCTATGCCATTAATGATTAAGATAGGAGAACCAAATAAGCCACCGAAATCTAATACTCCGAAATTGAAAAAACTAAAAGCATAACCTATGACACAAAATAACCAGCAAGAATTAGGCAAAACCCTTTGGAACATCGCCAATAACCTGCGCGGCGCGATGATGGCGGACGATTTCCGCGACTATATGCTGTCGTTCCTGTTTTGGAAATACCTTTCCGACAATTATATCGTTGCCGCCAAGAAGGAATTGGGGGCAGACTATCCAGAGCCTGCAAACGAAAAGGATAAAGGCAACACCAATACCCTCAAAATCTGGTACGACGCCAATCCCGACGACACTTTCCTGTTCGAAAAGCAGATGCGCCGCAAGATTCATTATGTCATTGAGCCACAATATCTGTGGGCTAATGTGGTGGAACTGGCAAGAACGCAAAGCGAAGAATTGCTCAACACCTTGCAAGATGGATTCAAATACATTGAAAACGAATCGTTTGAGAGTTCCTTCAAAGGCTTGTTTTCAGAAATCAACCTCAACTCCGAAAAATTAGGCAAGAACTACACTGAACGCAACGCGCTTTTGTCGAAAGTCATCACCACCATAGCCCAAGGCTTGGCGACATTCTCATCCGATTCCGACACCTTAGGCGATGCCTACGAATATCTTATCGGGCAGTTTGCCGCCGGTTCGGGACAGAAGGCGGGCGAGTTCTACACGCCGCAAATAATTTCCACCATCCTTTCGCGCATCGTCACCTTAGACTGCCAAGACCCTAAGACCGGAAAGAAAAACAAGATTAATAGAGTGCTCGATTTTGCCTGCGGTTCGGGTTCGCTGCTGCTCAACGTGCGTCACGAAATGGGAAACAACGGCATTGGGAAAATCTATGGTCAGGAGAAAAACATCACCACCTACAACCTGGCACGTATGAATATGCTGTTGCACGGCGTGAAAGACACTGAATTTGAAATTCATCACGGCGACACCTTGCTCAACGACTGGGACATCCTCAGAGAAGAAAACCCCACCAAGAAAATTGAGTTTGACGCCGTTGTAGCCAATCCGCCTTTCAGCTTGCGTTGGGATCCCACCGAAGAAACCGCTAAGGATTTCCGCTTCAGCCGTTATGGCGTTGCGCCGAAATCAGCTGCCGATTTCGCCTTTTTGCTTCACGGCTTCCATTTCCTGAGCGACAACGGCACAATGGCCATCATCCTTCCTCACGGCGTGCTTTTCCGTGGCGGCAAGGAATACGAAATTCGCAAGAAACTGCTCAACGACGACAATATCGATGCCGTTATTGGCTTGCCTGCCAACCTGTTCTATTCCACGGGCATTCCAGTCTGCATCATCGTCTTGAAAAAATGTCGCAAAAGCGATAACATTCTTTTCATTAACGCCAGCGGAGAAGATCATTACGAAAAAGGCAAACGCCAAAACAATCTGCGCGATACCGATGTTGACAAAATCGTTGAAGCCTATCAGAAAAGGGAGAATGAAGCTCGATATTGCCGCATGGTTTCCCTATCGGAAATCAAAGAGAACGACTACAACCTCAATATCACACGCTATGTGAATCTTTCAAAAGAAGATGAACAAATCGATTTGGGCAAAGTTCATGCGCAATTGGTTGAGATAGAAAAGAAAATTGCCGAAGCGGAAGCCAAGCACAACGGATATTTGAGGGAATTGGGATTGCCCGAAATACCTTGATTATAAAGTATTTGCTCAAAGGCATCAATTGTTAAAGCCTTCTTCAACTAAAAAAATCAGGCAGTCCCAAATTACGGATGGCGGATGACCTTTTTCCGGTTGGGACTGCCTTACTGCTTAATAGTTTGTTTTTGGAGCAATCAAGTTAAGCAGAGAAAACAAAGTAACGGTTAAGCCGACAGACCTCCTTCTTCGGTGGGTTGAAGGGGTTCGTCAGTGGCTTCATCCTTGGCAGCGGCTTTCTTGCGGCCACGGTGCAGACTGGCCGTGACATTGGCCGACTCAACGATTTGGCACACCATGGTGTAGAACTCGGAGTAACTGCCTCCCTTTGCTGTATCCATTACATGGAAGTATGGAATCAGCTCGGAGTTCAGCTTTACGAGAATCTGGCCTTTGAGTGCGGTAGCCGAATCGCTGCTACGCATGGCACCACGGCGCGTCTGGTACTCGGCACGTTTCGCCTCGAAAGCGGTCTGTGCGTTTTGCAGCTGCGCGAGGCAGTCCGCCATGCCCGGGATGTTGGCCACATGCAGCTGCATGGCATCCTCACCGAGGTTGGTCAGCAGCGCGTTGATGTGACCGGTCTTCTCATCGAGGCCCTTGCGCAAGATGGCAAGTCCGTAGGGCTTGAAAATCTCGGCGATGGCCATGGCGCTGTTGCGCACCACGGCATCCTGCGAGCCTTTTGAGCTGACCAAAAGATGATGAAACGAACGCAGGCACTGGCAACGGTTTTTGTCTTCAGTGCCGTAGGCGGTGTAGACGCTACGGTCGACAGCCGCGGTGATACGCTCCGACAGACTAATGAAGTCTGCCATGGCGTTGGTGAGATATGAGTCCTCTGGGAACTCCAGGCCTTGGTATAGCGCCACCAGGCGAGTGGCAACTGCCGACACTTCTGAAGTGTGACAGTTCGAAGCTAGCAATACATTCTTCATTTTCAATGAAAATAATGGCCATCCGCATCCATAATGTCTTTCCCTTCTTTCTTCACGTTCTAACAAAAAGCCCTGGGATAATGATTTGAATTTGATAGTGTTGTTTTTTGGATGAATGCAGGTTATGCCATAAGAATGAATCAGCCTCGGCAGAAGGGCGGGAACAGACACGGCCTCGCATTGCGGCATGTGGCTTCCCCGAATTGTTCTTTTCGGTGCGAAAAACTGCATAAGGTTGTGTGAAGCGTCACAAACTGACATTGCAAATGTTTTGTCGTTTTGTGAAGTGTCACAAAGTGCCGTTGCAAATGCTTTATCGGTTTGTGAAGCGTCACAAAGTGCTGTTGCAAATGCTTTGTCGTTTTGTGAAGTGTCACAAAGTGCCATTGCAAATGTTTTGTCGCTTTGTGAAGCGTCACAAAGTGCCATTGCAAATGCTATGCCGTTTTGTGAACCGTCACAAAATGTCATTGCAAATGAATTACCGTTTTTGTTGTCGTCACTTTTGACCATGCAGTTTTCCGAGTTATTGTTTTACTGTGATGAAAGGCTACCTAACCCGGGAACATCCACGCTGAAGGCTTCATAATGAATGAGGCGGTTTTTGGTTCCCAATCATCGAGGTGCAAAAGTAATATATTTTGAAAGATTCCGCAAGGGGGATGGAGCGATTTTTTGCGCAAATTTTTGTTTTTTTCTTTTTTTCGTGCGCCAGCCAATCCGTGCCAATTCATGCGCGGTTCCTGAGTTTATCGAAGGATGCGAATCTGTGATTTAATCTGTGTAAAATCAGCGTAATCCGTGTAATCTGCGGCTACAATAAAAAATCCTGCTGATAATCCCAACTGAAAATCCTACTAAAAATAGCCGAAGGCATCTCCCATTAAAGGTCGCTCCGCTCAAAATCCTTACTGAAAATCTTGCTAAAAATCCTTACTGAAATTGGCTGTAGTTATCTAAAAATCAGTGCAATCCGCGTAATCTGTGGTTCAAAAAACCAAATCACAATTCCTTCTTATGAAGAATGAAATCGTGGCCCAAATAAACCTCGCGCACATGCGGGTCGGCGGCCAGTTCCTCAGGCATACCCGACATCAAGACTGAGCCATCGAAAAGCAGATAAGCGCGGTCGGTAATCGAAAGCGTTTCATGCACATTGTGGTCGGTAATCAAAACGCCGATATTCTTGCGCTTCAGCTTGAAAATGATGCGCTGGATGTCCTCAACGGCAATCGGGTCAACACCGGCAAAAGGCTCGTCCAAAAGGATGAAATTCGGGTCGGTGGCCAAAGCACGCGCAATCTCCGTTCTTCTTCTTTCGCCGCCCGACAGCTGAATGCCTTTGTTTTTACGCACATGCTGCAAGCCGAACTCATCCAACAGACCTTCTAACTTTTCGCGTTGCTGCGCTTTATTCAAATCCTTCTTGAACTGCATGACCGACAGTATGTTATCCTCGACCGTCATCTGGCGAAAAACCGATGCCTCCTGCGCCAAATAGCCAATGCCCATCTGCGCACGCTTATACATAGGTTCGACCGTGATTTCACTTTCATCAAGGAAAACCTTGCCTGAATTCGGCTTGATAAGCCCCACAATCATGTAAAACGTGGTCGTCTTTCCTGCACCGTTCGGGCCAAGCAAACCTACGATTTCCCCTTGGTTGACTTCAACGCTAACTTGCTTTACGACTGTGCGCTGCTTATATTTTTTCACCAGATCTTGAGTCCAAAGTTTCATAACATTCAGAATTAAAAAATCCCTTCCTTTAATATGTCGTGCAAATGGATGACACCCAGATAAGCCTCGCCACTCACCACCGGCAACTGCGTAATGCTGTTTTGACGCATTTTGTGCAAAGCATCAGCCACAAGTGCGTTTTCATCAATCGTCTTAGGATTAGGCGTCATGATTTCGGAAGCCTTAATCTTTTCAATGTCAGGATGCTTCATCAGCATACGGCGCAAGTCGCCATCAGTGATGATACCCAGCAATTTGCCATTTTCCGTAACGACAGCAGCGCCGAGGCGTTTTTTCGTCATCTCAATAATGACCTGAGCCAGATTATCATCAGGACCGACTTCCGGCTTTTCGTTTTTCGTATAGAGGTCTTTCACACGCAGATACAGCTGTTTGCCCAAAGCTCCGCCTGGATGGAATTTGGCGAAATCGTTCATCGAGAAGCCACGGCAACGCATCAACGTAAGGGCGAGCGCATCGCCCATCACCAATTGCGCCGTAGTGCTGCTTGTTGGGGCCAAATTATCAGGGATGCCCTCATTCGATACTGTAACATCCAACACAAAATCAGCCTGCTGAGCAAGAAATGACTGACGGTTCCCGACTATGGCCACTATCTTGTTGCCGCGCAGTTTAATCAAAGGAATCAGCACCTTTATTTCAGGCGTTTCTCCGCTTTTTGACAGGATGACAACAATATCGCCTTCGCGAATCATGCCCAAATCGCCGTGAATGGCATCGGCAGCGTGCATGAAAACCGATGCTGTTCCAGTGGAATTCATCGTCGCCGTTATCTTTTGGGCTATGATTGCACTCTTGCCGATCCCCGAAAACACAAGATTTCCCTTGCTTTCAAGGACTATTTGCACGATTTTGGAGAAATTATCATCCAAAAGCAACCTCAAATCAGCAATTGCATTTGCTTCATTTTCAATAATTTGACTTGCAAGTTGAAGAATATCTTGATTTTTTTGCATTTTTTCTCAGATTTTCTTGCGCCATAAAAGCTAAAAGCTATAATTTTGTCTCAAATGAGATTGCAAAACTAATCAAAAAAACTTGATGCACCAAAAAAGGAGTTTACAATGGCAAAAAAAGAAGATACTGCAATTCACAAGTTATTGAAAGAAGTTTTCGGGTTCGACCAGTTCAAGGGTAACCAGGAAGAAATCATCAAAAGCATTTTGGGTGGCAACAACACCTTCGTATTGATGCCTACCGGTGGCGGCAAATCGCTTTGCTACCAGCTTCCAGCGCTAATGTCGGAAGGCACGGCCATAGTAGTTTCGCCCCTCATTGCCTTGATGAAGAACCAAGTCGACATGATTCGCAATTTCGGGACGGAACTTGGCATTGCCCATGTAATGAACTCTTCGCTCTCGAAAGCCGAACTGATTGAAGTCAGGGAAGACTTGATGAGCGGCAAGACCAAACTTCTTTATGTGGCTCCCGAATCACTCACGAAAGATGAAACCGTCGATTTTCTGCGCGGCCTAAAGATTTCTTTCGTTGCCATTGACGAAGCCCACTGCATTTCGGAATGGGGCCACGACTTCCGTCCAGAATATCGCCGTTTACGCCCCATTATCAATGCCATCGGCGACAAACTCCCCATCATCGCCCTAACCGCCACCGCTACGGTGAAGGTGCAGCAAGACATCATGAAGAACCTTGAAATCCTTGATGCCAAAGTCTTCAAGTCGTCGTTCGACCGCCCTAACCTTTATTACGAAGTAAGGCCAAAGACCAAAGATGTCATCAAGGACATTATTAAATACATAAAGCAAAACCCTGGCAAATCAGGAATCGTTTATTGTCTCAGCCGCAAAAAGGTTGAAGAACTGGCAGAAACGCTGGCCATCAACGGCATCAAGGCTTTGCCTTATCACGCTGGTTTGGACAGTCAGACACGAAAGGAAAACCAGGACAAATTCCTCATGGAAGAAGTCGATGTCATTGTGGCCACCATCGCTTTCGGCATGGGCATCGACAAGCCTGATGTGCGCTTCGTCATCCACCACGACATCCCGAAAAGTCTCGAAGGTTATTATCAGGAAACCGGACGCGCAGGCCGTGACGGTGGTGAAGGCAACTGCATCGCCTTCTATGATTACGAAGACATCCACAAATTAGAGAAATTCAATAAAGGCAAGAATGTCGCAGAGCAGGAAATTGCACGCGAACTGCTAAACGAAACCGTGACATACGCGGAATCAGCCGTTTGCCGCCACCGTTTACTGCTGCATTATTTCGGCGAGGAATATAATAAGGAGAACTGCGGTTCGTGCGACAACTGCCGTTCACCAAAAGAGAAATTCGACGGCAAGGAAAGCATCCAACTTGTGCTTGAAGCCATCGAAGACACCAAGCAACTCTTCAAGACGAAACATATCGCCGAACTGCTAGCTGGCAAACTCACTGGCGACATCAAGGCTGCCAAGCAGGAAAACAACGAGTTTTTCGGCGCCGGTGACGAACATGATGAAAAATATTGGACCGCAGTTATCCGGCAGACTTTGGTGAACAAACTGCTCACAAAAGACATCGAAAACTATGGTATTCTGAAACTGACCAAAGAAGGCCGTAATTTCCTCAAGAAGCCATACACCATCATGCTCGTAAAAGACCATGATTACGAAAGCTCCGATGATGAAGAGGCCGAAGCCTTGGCAATGGGCATGAGCAAGGACGGCGGCGCTGACAAGACCTTGTTCGCCATGCTGAAAGACCTGCGCAAGACCATAGCCAAGCAAAACAATCTGCCTCCGTTTGTCATCTTCCAAGATCCATCTTTGGAAGATATGGCCATCCAATATCCTATCACCAAGGAGGAAATGACTCAAATCGCGGGTGTTGGCGCAGGCAAGGCCGAAAAATTCGGCGAACCTTTCATCAAGCTGATTAAGGAATATGTTGAGGAAAACGAAATCACACGACCGAACGACATGGTGGTGAAATCAGTCGTCAATAATTCCGCGCTAAAAATCGGCATCATCACTAACATTGACAAGAAGATTCCGCTTGACGACATCGCCTACGGCAAAGGTTTGACATTCAGCGAACTGCTTACGGAAATCGAGAGCATTGTCTCTTCTGGCACGCACCTCGACCTGAATTATTACATCGAAGACAATGTCGACATTTACCATCAGGAAGACATTCTGGATTATTTCCAGGAAGCCGAATCGGATGACGTCAAGAAGGCCTTGGAAGAATTGGGAGAAGACGAATACGAAGAAGACGAAGTCCGCCTGATGCGTATCAAGTTTATGTCGGATGTCGGCAACTAAAATGAGAGTACATTTTCACCATATTCTAATACTTTGCCTTTGCGCCATTTTCCTAACGGCTTGTGGCTCAAAAGATACGATTACGCCACCCGAGACATTGCTCAGCGAAAGCCAAATGATTGACATCCTGACAGATGTCCAATTGCTGGAAGGTGACATGAACTTTCGCCGTTCCGAAGGTGAAAACATCCAAGGGCGCAACAATCTTTATTACGAACAACTGTTTGCGCATTACGGCATTACCGACAGCATTTTCAACGACAACATACGTTATTATACAGAGAAGCCCGCAATCCTTGAAAGGATTACGGACTCCGTTTATAACCGTCTGGTGAAAGAGCAAGAAAAACTTAAAGCTGCAGAGTGATTATTTCCTCATCTCTCCAGCAATCAAATCATTCAATTGTCTAGCAGCATCTTCCAACATACTGTCTTCGGTTGGAAAAGGCAATTCCTTTTCATTGATTTTGCGCAAAGTTTCTTCAGAGCAAGCCTCACGGTCACCTTTTATGGTTGAATAATCGTGTTTGAACGAAGAAGTCACTTCAAACGGGAAAGCAAAACGGTCGCGGTCCAAATTGACATCATAGTATTTCAAATGCCCTTTGATGGTAACACTCTTCGACTGCGATTTGTCAGTTACTTCAACCGTTTTTTCTCCATTGGTCTCCTTGAAAGTAACGCCATCGGTACGTTCAGGCATGGCTACTACATCTTCCAAAACTGCCGTTACTACCAAATCGTAATGCACATTCTTATGTTCCGACAAATAGAAGTTGGCATGGCTTGGCGCAAACTCATCGGCATCGAAGTTTATCACTTCCGCTTCAAAGCCTTCAGGCATGAGATACTTGTAATCATTTTCAAACTGAATCAAGACATTTTCTGAAGAATGCAGCAACGCCTTCAAACGGAAATCCTGAATATGAGAGTTTTCAGGATTGGTCTTGCGCAACTGAATAATGTATTTTTCAGCCTCTTCGGCATCTGACTTTGTGCGACTGTCAAGCAGAACACTGCACTTTGCCACCAGGAAACTCTCCGCTTTGTTGCGCGAAGCGATAATCTCCTCATCGAGATTCAATTTGCCATAATCCAGTTCCTTCTTCAATGCCTGAGACAGGCAGCCTAAAGCATCGTTACGACCTTTCATGGCGCAGAAACGCTGATAGATTTCAGGCCAGACTTCCGGCTTACCCGAAGCTTTCAAGGCCTGAATCTTTTCATGATCTGCCTGATTGGCACGATGATATGAAGCAGCTAACATCTCCACATCCTTTTGTTTGTACCTGCCGGAGCACATGTCGGGAGCCAATTTCTGAATCACTTGGTCATACTCCTGGTTTTCATAGAGTTTCTTGGTCGTATTGCATGAAACAGCCATCAAGCCGAGCAACAGGACCGGAATGAATTTCATGTATTTCATAATTTCAAAATCTAAATGACAATGATAAATTTGTACAAATTTCGCACCAAAAATGAAGGTTTTGAAAGATTTCCGTAATTTTGCGTCATGGAAAAGATTAAACAACTACAGAACGACATCACCGAGTTTATCAGCAAATGCGATTTCGGAGGAAACCCGATTGAATTATACGAACCCATTTCATACACTATCTTGCAGAAAGGCAAGCGCTTGCGTCCAATGCTTTGTCTTTTGGCCAACGACATGTTCGGAGGCGATGAAAACGATGCCCTATGGCCAGCCTTGGCTTTGGAGACTTTTCATAACTTCACCTTGATTCACGACGACATCATGGATCAGGCGCCATTGCGCCGTGGCATGGAAACCGTCTACCAAAAGTGGAATTCCAACATTGCCATCCTTTCAGGTGACGCCATGCTCGCCATGGCCTTCGAATTTGCCATGAAGACCAAAAACGGCATTGCTGCTGCCCGACTTCTTGGCAAAGTGGCACGCGAAGTGTGCGAAGGACAGCAATTCGATTTGAATTACGAGACCCAAGGCGAAGTTACAATTGAACAGTATCTGGAAATGATCCGCCTAAAGACTGCCGTTTTGTTAGCCACAAGTCTGCAGATGGGCGCCACCATTGCCGGAGCCGACGAAAAAAACATCCAAGCTTTGTATGACTTCGGCATCAATATCGGCATGAGTTTTCAGTTGCAGGACGACATTCTCGACCTTTACAGTGATGTGGAAGTGTTTGGCAAGCGTCATGGCGGCGACATTGCCGACAACAAAAAGACCTATCTCTACCTGAAAGCCTTGGAACTCGCCTATGGAGAAGACAAGGAACGCCTTCAGCGCTACTTTACAATGCGCGTCGACCACGACGAAGAAGAAAAGATTGCCGAAGTGAAGAAAATCTATGACAGGCTCCATGTCAAAGAAGAGGTGGAACGCGTCATGATGGATTACGACCGCAAGGCCTTCGCTTTACTAGACTCAATCACCCTTCCCGAAGAAAAGAAAAAGCACCTCAGGACATACGCTGAGATGCTTTCAGGCAGGAAGAAATAAATTGCTTATTTCTTAGTTTTCTTTTCGGCTGTAGTCTTTTTTGCCTTTGCAGCCTGATTGGATTTTACTTTTTGATCACGCTGAGCCTTGGTCATTTTTTCGGCAGGTTTGGCAGCCTTTTTCACTTGCTTTTCAGCAGCTTTGACATCGCTCTTCACCTTTTTGTCGGTAGCCTTGATGTCTTTTTTCACCTGCTTTTCAGCCTTTTCTCTTTCCATCACGGCTTTCTTTTCTGCCTCTCTTGCCTTAATTTCTTCAGGAGTAACAGTTTTCTTTGTGTTAGTCTTTACAGCCGGTTTTGCGGTTTCGCTAGTTGGCTTGGCTTGAGCCTTGTTGGTCGAAAGAGTAGTCTTTTGTTCAGTCTTGGCTGATTTCTTAACGGTAGCATTTTGAGCATTTGCATTTTGAACGCTCATGGCGCTGACAGCGAAAAATGCCAATACGCCGAATAAAACTGATTTTTTCATTGTAGTGATAGTTTAAAGTTGTTATTGATTTATTCTTTATCAAATATCGTTCCAAAATAAATTATTACGGCAAAAACAGGCAACTGTCACCATAACTCAGGAAACGGAAACCGTTGTCAAGGGCAAAGCGGTAACATTCTTTCCATTTTTCGCCTATGAGTGCCGAGACCAATAATAACAAAGTGCTTTTCGGCTGATGGAAATTGGTAATCAAGCCTGTGATGACGCGCATTTTGTAACTTGGCGCAATCATCAGCGAAGTGCTTGCTTCGAGGCGTGTAAGCTGATGTCTGTCAAGATATTGAAGAATCATTTGCAAAGCTTCTTCGGTTGTCAGAGACTCATGATTTTCGTAAGGATACCATTGGTCGACATGAAGATCACGCAATTCAAGACCTTGTTCCTTAAGCATCAGGCCAATCCAATAAAGGCTTTCCAGAGTGCGTGTGCTCGTAGTGCCTACAGGAATGATATTTTTGCCCAAATGGCGAATAAGATTTTCTATCAAACTGCGCCGCACGATGATGGTTTCAGAATGCATGGCGTGTTCGCCTATGGTTTCAGACGCCACCGGGCGGAATGTGCCGGCACCGACATGCAATGTCACTTCATCAAACTGAAAACCAGCAGCTTTCAAATCAGCAATCAAAGGTTGTGTGAAATGCAAGCCTGCCGTTGGTGCAGCAACAGAACCATCATAACGTGCAAAAACCGTCTGGTAGCGGTCGCGGTCTTCCGGCTCGGCATCACGGTGAAGATATGGCGGCAAAGGGATTTCGCCAGCAGCTTCCAAAATGCTGGCAAAAGGCATGTTTTCAGGTGCCCATGAGAACTCGATTTCCGAATATTGGTCGTTTTTCTCGACACGGTTTGCATTCAGCACCACACTTTCTCCATTCACATTCAAAGTCATGCTGAGCAAGCCATCGCGCCAACGCTTTGAATTGCCCACCAAACACTTCCAACGCACCGGCGAAACGCTGCTGAACGCAATCTGATAATCATCGTCAGGTTCCAGACAAAACACCTCAATATGCGAACCCGTATCTTTCAAGAATTGAAGACGCGCGCGTATCACCTTGGTTTCATTGAAAATCAGCAAGGCGTCTTTTGGCAAGAATTGACCTATATGTTTGAATTGCGAAGCTTGTATCACACTGTCTTTCAGCACTAAAAGTTTTGATGCGTCACGCTCCGCCAAAGGATATTTTGCAATGCGTTCCTCTGGCAACGGATAATCGTATTCTTCAATGCTGATATTTTTTACCTCATTCATTTTCTAAATTTTGCGCAAAAATAACCTATATTTTCCAAAAATCGGTTACCTTTGCAACAAAGAAAATGAAAATGCTAAAAACTGCCGTTTTGAAGATTGAATTATCAAAAGAATTTCTTTTCAAATTCTTGAAATTCGGTATTGTAGGTTTTTCGGGCGTATTTGTCAATTTTGGAATCACATTCGTCTGCAAGGAATGGCTGAGACTGAACAAATACCTCAGCAATATCCTCGGCTTCATTTTCGCAGCAACAACAAACTATTTTCTGAATCGCATCTGGACCTTTCAAAGCACGAACACGCAAATCGGTGCAGAATACGCCAAATATTTTGCCATTTCACTCGTTGGATTAGGCCTTGACACGCTGACCGTCTATCTCCTTAACGGAAAACTGAAATGGAATTTCTATCTCAGCAAAGTCTTTGCCGTAGGAGTTGCAACTCTTTGGAACTTCTTTGGCAACCTGCTGTTCACATTTGCCTAATCAAAGGAACTTGTCGACAAAGATAAAAGGCATCAAAGTCTCAATGCCCTCGAAAGCCATAACGGGCCCCGTTTCACCTTGACACAAAACACGCAACTTGCATTGAGAAATTTTCTCCACTTCCACCATCACCTGACGGCATGCGCCACAAGGTGCAATCGGCTCATCAATCATCACCTTATCAGAATGTGCTGTAACGGCAATCGATTCGACTGCTACGCCGGGATATTGAGCCTGAGCGCTGAACAAAGTGACACGCTCTGCACACAACCCGCTCGGATAAGCCGCATTTTCTATGTTGTTGCCCGAAACAATTTTGCCATTTGCCAACCGCACAGCAGCACCAACATTGAATTTTGAATAAGGAGCATACGCTTTTTTAGCCGCTTCATGAGCGCAACGAAGCAATTCTGCATCTTGCGCGCTGAGTTCGTCAAGATTGTCGTACACTTCGTAAGGAGAGACAAATTGTTCTTTTCTCATAGTATGTCAATTTTCAGGTTGTTCATTAGTCGGAAACGAAAGCAAAAACAAAGCATTGAAGAAAGCAAAAAACGACACGCCCGCCTGTGTTTCAATTGTATCCTCAGGCAGCATCGAAAGCAGAATAATGCACAGGAAAATGGTGTATAAATAAGTGCGATGTCTTTTTTGGGAACAAAAAGGCAGAAGCAAAACGGCAATGAAAAGCAGCAAACCCACAATTCCAAAACCAACCATAATGGACAGATATTGGTTATGAGCCTTATGCCGGAACTCCTGACTCAATGGCGAATTCAAATCCTTGTAAGCCTGTTGATAAGCACTAGGAATATCGCCCGTACCGACGCCAAAAACAGGATGCTTTTTTATTAAATAAAATGATGCCCGGGTGTATTCGATACGCTGCGACAAGGACCCGCCATTGGGATTGTTACTCATTTTATAGAGATTGTACTCAAACAATGTGGAAGAAATCCTTGCACGCACCCCCGGATGCAGCCAGTTGTTGTAATTGGCGACACCTTGTTCTATATTCTTCACATCCTGCTCGGTCAGCGCCATGACACCTTCCGCATCTTTGTGCAAGCCCTTTGATGTCAGATAGCGCATCAAAGTGGCCTTGAGGCTCTCGCCATTTTGGGTTTTGCCATCAAAATCAAGGCTACTGCGCAGCGGCCATGTTTCACGCAGCTCTTTCTCACAATTGTACAAGCCAAGATAACGGCCATCTTCAACCGTGTGATAAACCGTATCATGCCAATACAAATTGCCTTGAACCGTTCGCTTGGGCAACGAAGCGAAGTCAACTGTTTCGGTCTTCACCAACGGTGACAACAGATTATAAAACTTCAATCCGCCAAAAGCCAGAATGCAGAGCAAAAGAGTCACTACCGCCCAATGCCATCTTTGGCCAAATTTCGATTTAACAAAAATGTAATACAATGTAACGAAAGCACTTGCGCACAGAGCTACATAGCCCGAAAGCGACTCAAAAATGTAAATCTGAACGCAAAACCAAACTATCAAAGCAATTTCAAGCAACCGTTCCCACCATTTGGACTGGCGCTTGAAAAGATAATAACCAGTAATGAAAATGCAAAACACGATTTGCAGGCAGAAACGGATATGGCTGATGAAATGTGAGATTTCGCGCACATCCTGATAATCGTGCCTTAAATAATGCGCAAAACTGAACCATGTCGCCACAAAAACCGAAAGCACATAAATGTTGAGCAGCAAATCGAATTGCTTCTTCTCCAAAGGCTTCATCGATGACAACACAAAAGGCAAAATCAGCAACGGCAGTTTTACCCGCAAATCCTTGAAAGCATACTGGAAATCAGAAGTATAGATTAAGCCAACGACATGAAGCAAATACAACGAAGCGAGCAACCAAGCAATCCAATTGCGTTTGAAGCGGCACCACTTTTCCTTGAAATCCTTGTTGACAATGCCATCAATAACCCAAATTCCGGCCAACCAAAACTGAGCCAAACTCATCAGAAACGGCGAAAGGGTGAGACCTATCGCCATCATCGCCAAGCCTACGAAATAGGCAGGTTGGATGTATTTCTGATAGTTGTTGTCTGACATCACTTGCCTAAAATCTTGTGGTATTCGTCTTTACCGTTTGTGTTCAGCAAAATCTCAAAAGCACGGTTCAAATCAGGGTCGTTTTTCAGGTTGGCCACTATCCTGCCCTTCTGGTAATAATACCGTCCCACGATTTCGGTTCGAAGCAGTTCTTCGATGTCTTTCCTGTTTTTCACCAAATCATTGGCCTTATCAGCAGCCAAGGTCTTTTCAAGCTCACCAACTTTTGACTTAATCTGTTCATAATAGCCATCATCCTTGGCAGCCTTTACCAATTTTTTCAATGCAAGTTCACTTTCCGTGGTATAATTGAAGTCCTTCCCCTTGACGAAATTCATAAAATCCTGATAAGTAGCATCATCAATTTTGAAAACATCAGCCGAATCGATTGACTTATGCTCATAACAGAATTTGTTAGCATAGTCGAAAATATAGTTCTTGCCATAAAGGTAAGCTGTGACGGTTGCAAAAGTGTCGCGCACGACTTTCACATCAGGCATGATGCCATGACCTTCGTAAACCGTGCGGCCGGCCATGGTCTTGAAAGGCTTGCCAAGACTGTCATTCTTGACATTAACAGAGTCTTTCTTGTGCGAATAATCAATTTCCTGAATGCAGCGGCCACTCGGGATATAATATTTCGCAATTGTCACCTTCATCTGAGTGTTGTAACTCAAAGGCAAGATATTCTGTACCAATCCTTTACCAAAAGTCCTTTCGCCAATGATGATGCCACGGTCATAATCCTGAATGGCACCCGAAACGATTTCGCTTGCCGAGGCTGAGCCACCATCAACCAAAATTGCCAACGGAATTTCCTCATCGAAAGGTGCATTATTAGTTGAATGAAGTGCAGAAGCATTTTGGGCCTTGCCACGCATAGAAACAACAGGCTTTCCTTTTGGAATGAACAAGTTTACAATATCAACAGCCTCGTTCAGCAGACCACCGCCATTGCCACGCAGGTCAAGGATGAAGCCTTTCAGTTCGTGGTCTTTCTTCATTTCGACCAGTTTTGCTTTCATTTCAGAAGCCACATCGCGCGTGAAACCGCTCAGTGAAAGATAAGCGATGCCATTATCAAAGACTGTATAATAAGGTATGTTGTCGATTTTCACCTTTTCGCGCTTCAAGGTCTTTTCGACCGGCTTGTCCTGACCATAACGGCGGAGTTTGAGCACGACATCCGTTCCAGGCTGACCTTTGAGCAACTCACTCACCTCGGCTGTATTCTTTTTATGCGTGTCGACGCCATTCACCGAAAGAATGACATCGCCCGCCTGCAAGCCTGCCTTCTGTGCCGGCCAACCATAATACGGGTCAGAAATCACTGTATATTCGCCATCATAATGAATCAAGGCGCCAATGCCGCCGTATTCACCTGTCGTGATGAAACGAGCGCTTTCAATTTCCGATTCGGGAATGAAAACCGTGTAAGGATCAAGGCCTTGAAGCATAGCATCGATGGCAGCTTCGTTCAGTTCGCCCGGATTGATTTCATCGACATAATTCAGATTCAATTCGCGCAATAGGCTGTTATAGATATCAATGCTCTTCGCGATTTCGAAATTGTTCTGCTTTTCCTGTGCCAACAATCCAAAAGGCAGCAAGAATAAAAGCAATAATGTTGTGATTCTATATTTCATATTTGTTGTGTTTTTGTCGTTTTTAGTTTTTCTACAATAACACTGTCCATTTCAAGGCACCGGGTCATAGCCGCTGCCGCCCCAAGGATTGCACGAAAGCACCCTTTTCAAGGTCAGCCAACCGCCTTTGATGGCTCCATATTTTTGGATGGCCTCAATGCCATAGTTGGAGCAAGTCGGGGTATAACGGCATGATTTTCCGATATAAGGGGAAAGAGTCACCTGATAAACTCTGATTAAGAATATCATGAACTTAGCAGGAAGTTGGAGCAGTTTTTTCATACCTATCGACAATCTCGTTCACGGCTTTTTGGGTCTTGCCAAGCATCTCCTCATACGAATGGATGACTGTAGCGTTATAGACTAACGCAACATCAACGGAAATATTGTCACGCTCACAAACAGCATACAACGCAGCCTTGTTTCTGCGCCATGCTTCACGCATCAGGCGCTTCACACGATTGCGCTTGAAAGCGTGATGGAAACGTTTTTTCGACACGGAAATCAGCAGGCGGCAAGTCGGCGGATTCTCTCCAACAGGGCGAAACATATACACGACCCTATAAGGGTAACTGGAAAAGCCCAAACCCTTATCGAAGAGCGACACGATGTCGTTCTGCTTGCAGATTCTTTCGTATTTCGGGAGATCCTCCTTGACGGTCATAGCGGAACCATTGAGCGACAAAGGTAAGACTTTTTTTATTTCTTCTTGCTCTTCTTGAGTTCGGCAGCAAGATATTCCTCAATGGCCATAGTCATGGAAGGTGCTGTCTGCGTAGGAGCACTGAAATTCAATTCATAGCCAGAATCGGTAATGGCCTTGCAAGTGGCTTCACCGAAACCGCCGATGGCGACTTCCTTCTGCTTGAACTTCGGGAAATTCTCCTTCAATGATTCAATTCCGGCAGGGCTGAAAAACACCAGCATGTCGTAATCAGCAATCTTAACAGTATCCTTTAAGTCGGCAGACACGGTGCGGAACATCACGGCTTTGGTGAATGTCAGTTTGGCATCGGTAAGTGCCTGGATAGGTTCGTCGGAACTAATGTTGGAGCAAACGAAAAGGTATTTTTCCTCCTTGTGCTTCTTCATGATTTCAATCAAATCGGGGAAGGTCTGATTGCCGAAGAAAATCTTGCGTTTGCGATATTGCACATAACGCTGAAGGTACAAAGCCGTAGACTCGTTGATGCAGAAATACTTCAAAGTCTCAGGCACGGCATAGCGCATTTCCTTAGCTACGCGGAAGAAATGGTCGACAGCATTGCGGCTGGTCAGGATAATTGCAGTATGCTCAGGCAATTTGACATGTTCCTGACGCAATTCACTGGCTGTGACATCTTCAAGTTTAATGAATTTCTCGAATGTGAAGTTTACACCGTATTTCTTCATCATATCACCGTATGGTGTTTTGGCGATATCGGCAGGTTGGGGCTGTGACACCAGAATGGATTTGATTTTCATTCGTTCCTTTTTTGTAGTTCGACAGTTTATCAAATGCGAGCAGAGCAACTAACTCATTAAAAAACAGAACCTTTGCTAAAATAGCGCAAGCCTGCCGTCAAGAGCAGCACACTCGGTGCGATTTCGAGGGTGCAAAAGTACAAAAAAATATAAAACGAAGGCAATTTTACCGAAACTCTTGTTTCAATTATTTCCATCACGAAGCGCATCAAGGCTGCTACAGCAAGGATTCCAATGCCAACCCAAACATAAGCAGAATACGGATTATAAAGCAAAAGCCACAAAACGGGTTGCATGACAATGAAACACATTGTGGATACGGATAGCTGAACCGTAACCTGCCGGTCGACGGCATCCCTTGTGCGGAAAAGCCAATTAAAAACATATAGAATGGCAAAACGCAACACCACCCATCCTGCAACACCACCTAACACAATGCTGAAAACCCTAAAAGAATTGAATTTAGACACATCGCGAGACAAAACCACGAACGACTTCTGGGCAAATAGCGCCATCACGATAATATAGACTAATATGAAGGTAATGCCTATGAAACTGTTCATTGGCGACCATTCCCTCAGCAACTGATTCGTATGAGACACACCTGCAGGCACTTGGAAAACCTGACGGAAAGGACGCGGATAAATCTGTTTGTTCAGCACGACCATCAGCAGCACAAGGCCCAAAATGACGAGTTCCCAACCTTGCAACACATCGTATGAGGCCCTCGACAAAGGCATCACGGCACCCTCAAAGCCAGTATCGATGAAACTCGGCACTATGCTATCGCAAGCCGCCGGATGCGACAACTGATAGAGGCTGTCGTAGACATGGGTAAGGGTTGTTGGCAAATTGAATTCTGGCATACGGATGCTTATTTTGGACTGCAAAGATAAATAATTTTGAAAAACCTAAATAACTTATTACCTTTGCACCCGTATTTATGCACTTTTTAAAGCAAACAAATCAACAATTAAACAATCAACAATAATCAACATTTATCATGGATTTAATGCAAGAAATCATTGCCAATGCCAAAGCCAACAAGCAGCGCATTGTGCTTCCTGAAGGTGATGAACCTCGTACACTGAAAGCCGCCGATCAGCTTCTCGCTGATGGTGTTGCCGACATTACCCTTATCGGACCAGCCGAAAAGATTAAGGAAATGACCGCTGAATTTGGTCTGAAAAACATCGACAAGGCTCAAATCATCGACCCAAAGAACAACCCTAACAAACAGAAATACGCCGAACTGCTTTACGAACTCCGCAAAGCCAAAGGCATGACAATGGAACAGGCCGAAAACCTCGCCGAAAACTTCATGTATCTCGGCATCCTGCTCGTCAAGGCTGGTGAAGCCGATGGTCTCGTCAGCGGTGCCCGCAGCACCACAGGCGACATGCTCCGTCCTGCCCTGCAAATCATCAAGACCGTTCCTGGCGTAAGCTGCGTTTCGGGTGCGTTCATCATGTTCCTGCCTGAAGGCTGCAAATACGGCACCGATGGCAAGCTGGTCTTCGCCGACTGCGCTGTCACTCCAGTCCCGACTGCCGACCAATTGGCCGAAATTGCCGTCTGCACTGCCGACACTGCCAAGAACATTGCCAAGATTGACCCAATCACAGCCATTTTGAGCTTCTCGACAAAGGGTTCTGCCAAGCACGAAGATGTCGACAAGATCATCGAAGCCACTCGCAAGGCTCAGGAAATGCGTCCTGACCTCGTCCTCGACGGCGAACTGCAGGCCGATGCTGCCATCGTCCCATCAGTCGGTGCAAGCAAGGCTCCTAACAGCCCGGTTGCCGGTAAGGCCAACACTTTGGTCTTCCCACGCCTCGAAGTCGGCAACATTGCTTACAAACTCGTTCAGCGTCTTGCAGGTGCTGAAGCTGTTGGTCCTGTCCTCCAAGGTCTTGCAAAGCCTTGCAACGACTTGAGCCGCGGCTGCTCCATCGATGATGTTTACAAACTCGTCGCCATCACTGCAAACCAGGCCATCGCCCAAAAGAAGTAAATTTCTCCGCTCCGCGGAGGGTAAACAGTAAATTTGGAGGAAATTACATGTTGAAATTTACTCTACAATTTACTCTCAATTTACTTACTCCCGCCAAGGGCGGCAAAACGAATAAACAATTAAATTACAATTTGATATGAAAATATTAGTCTTAAACTGCGGCAGTTCTTCCATTAAGTATCAGTTGCTTGACATGGAAAACGCCAACACATCTCACCTCTTAGCCAAAGGCTTGCTCGAACGCATCGGCCTTGAAATGGGTGAATTTACACATAAATACAACGGCGAGAAGTACTACGAACAGCTTCCTATCCCGAACCACACCGAAGGTATCAAATTAGTGCTGAAAGCATTGGTTGACCCAAAGATGGGCGTCATCAAGGACCTGAAGGAAATTGATGCAGTCGGCCACAGAGTAGCCCACGGCGGTGAAACATTCACAAAGAGCGTCCGCATCGACCAAAAGGTCATCGAAGGCATCGAATCACTCTGCGACCTCGCTCCACTGCACAACCCGGGTAGCTTGCAAGGCATCCACGCTATGGAAGAAGTGCTTCCTGGCATCCCGATGGCAGCCGTGTTCGACACCTCGTTCCACGCTACCATACCACCTGAGGCTTACCTCTATGCCGTGCCTTACGAATACTACGAAAAGTACCGCGTGCGCCGTTACGGCTTCCACGGCACCAGCCATAAGTATGTCGCCGAAAAGGCCGCCGCTTTCGTTGGCAAGGATTGGAAGACCAGCAAAATCATCACCTGCCACTTGGGCAGCGGCGCTTCCATTGCAGCCGTTGAATATGGCAAATCGGTGGAAACATCCATGGGCTTCACCCCTGTCGAAGGCCTTATGATGGGCAGCCGCACCGGTGATCTCGACCTTGGCGCTTTCATGTACATCATGGACAAGGAAGGCTACAACACCAAGGAAATGAACACTTTGGTCAACAAGAAGTCGGGCCTCGTGGGTATCACTGGCGGCAAGCAGGATATGCGTGACGTCCGCGCCGGCAAGGAAGAAGGCGACGAACGCAGCACCTACGCTTTCAACATGTTCGCTCACCGCGTGAAGAAATACATCGGTGCCTACGCAGCCATCATGAATGGTGCCGACATCATCGTGATGACCGGCGGCATTGGTGAAAATGCTTGGTTCATGCGCGAACCTATCCTCGAAAACATGGAATTCCTCGGCATCAAGATCGACCCACGCATCAACAAGGAAACCATCGGCGATGCAGCCGTCATCTCTGCACCTGACTCAAAGGTTACCGTGGTGGTCTATCCGACCGACGAAGAATTTGTGATTGCTCAGGACACCTATAATCTGGTGACGAAATAAACCGGCTTTTCGCTGATTTAGAAATTTTCCGCTGATTTAGCAGACTTGCCTTCAAGCTGCTGAGTCAGCGGGATTTTTTTGTTTAGGACATAAATCCAACAAGAATCTTTCATAAATGGGTTTTCCTGCTACGCTGCGCTTGCGAGGGAAAAGTTTCGGGACGGCGGCTGCCGCCCCGATAGGCAAGAAAAAATCACTTGTCCTTGGGCCGAAGAGATTCTTCAAACTCAAACATCAGTTTGTCGAGAAGCTGCGCTTCCTCAACTTTCTCTTCCTCGAGAAGTTCGTCTATCCTGCCTTTCAACAGCCGAAACTCATCCTCGTTGTTGATCTTGCCACGTTTAATGATACGTTTTATTTTGGCAAGGTCTTTCTGACGGTTGTGAACCAAGTCCTCACCGAACTTCTCCCGAAGGATGGCATTCAGTTCTTCAAATTCGGAAGGAGTTAAGTCGCAAGCATCTTCATTATAGTCGTTTATAGATGATCTTAGTCCAACAAGATTTTGTTCTAAATAGGCTTTATCTAAAACGCGTATTAAATAATCATGCATAGACGAGTTCTGTTCGGCGAATGTGGGATCTAAATCTTGCATTAATTCTACATCAAAAGAATCATCTTCATGAGCATTGATAAATTCCTGAATTGTTTTGCACCATTCATATTTGAATTTCAGCTCTTCCAATTGCTTTTCGTTTAATTTGCGTTTCATACAGATTAGTGTTTAAATCAGCCACGGTCGAAATGCGGCATGTCCTCGGGAATGATGATGGAAAATTCAATCAGTCCGCCGACGATTTGCTTTGCATCGTCCTCATACCAAGGCGTTTGGTAAATCAGTTTCTTCTTGCCTTTCTTCGAGATGGTGTAGGCATTCGTGTCGGCCTCGCCAATCAGATGGCGGATGATGGCCTGCGATTTCTCGTTGTGGCAATTCATGAGGTTTTTGCCGCGCGTGTCGCCGTTCACACCAATGGATGAATCGTTCTGATAAAGCACATTGCCATCCTTGTCGCAAACGGTGATGGCCAGATTCAGGTTTTTGAAATAGTCCGGAATATTCATTTTTAACGTATTTTGAAATATTTATTCTTCTTCATGATGAATGATGGCCGAGGCCGTCGTCGGAATGCCCATAGCACCCACAATGCCAACGCCACCTTCTATATTGGAATATATCTGCGTTGGCTCGACAAACATATAGGACAGCTCGCCCATCACATTGCTAATCGCCGACCTATCAAACGACTTGACATACTTGTAATAGTTTTCATCAACCACGGTCAAGTCGACGGAAAAAGTGTTGTCGCCTTCTAGAAGATAGCAGAATTCGCTGTCGAATTTCAGTCCATACCGCATTCCATTGATTAAGCCATCGCCAAAAAGATTGATATTTCTATCCCCCATATAAGCCGAACCATTGAGCATTCCCGTAACATCATAATTTTCAAAAACAGGGTCGGTGGTATAGACTGTGGCATAGCTAAAGCCCTTGCCAAATGAAAGATTATAATACTGGTTTCCAGGCAAGTCATCGAAAACCATATCGAAATAGATGTGATAATATGGATCCGTATAAACCGTGTCGTAGGTATGATACTCAACGCCATTAGAATCAGTATAGATGCTTTCATGAACAGTAAAGTCTTTTTCGACAAGCTGAATTCGGATGGCTTCAAGTCCTTCTACAACAGGTTGCCCCGGCATCACCACTGAGGCCGATGCAGGGTCAAATTCATCGGAGGTGATTTCGAAACGGACATGATCACCTTCCTGATAGACATAATTGCCTGAGCAATATTGCATCATAACGCCATAAGCGCTGGAATAGGATGTCCCAAAAAGATCTGACAAAGAGACCTTGTCAATCAAAGTATCACGGATCCAAAGGTCTTCAACAAAGACATCGTTGACAAACAGTTTCACAGCCAATCCTTCGACCTTGCTTTCAGGATGTAAACCGACAATGAATCTGCTTTTTTCTACGAAGAGTTCCGGCGTACGGCCAACCTGCTGCACGCCATTGACAACCAGCATCGGTTCAGTTTCATCACCTGAGAACTCGACATCTTTCGTGCAAGACGAAAATGCCATCATAACCAATAAAATATACAATGGAAATCTTTTCATAACAATCAGAATTTAAATGAATAATTCAAGGAAGGCATGATTGGGAAAATGCAAACCTGTTTCAGTTTCGTATAGGTGATAGTTTGCTCTGTCGCCATGTTGTAATAAGATTCTGTTTCAGGATATACGACAAACGGATTGTTGTGATTCAAGGCGTTGTAGATATTCAGGCTCCAAGTGCGCTCACCATGTTTCTTTTGCTTATGCCAGTTGAGGCCCACATCAAGGCGCTGGTAACTATTGAAACGGTAATTGTTGCGGTAAGTGATGTAGCCCAAATTCTCAAACCATCCGTAAATCGGATAACTATGGTAATTCTGCATGGCAAGGGTGGCGCAGTTTCCCGAGCTGTACACCCAAGTCAACGAGACTTCTAAATCCTTAATCGGTTCGTAAGAAACCACGACATTGAAATCGTGGCGGCGGTCATATTTGGCTGGGAACATCTCGCCAAAATTCACTTCCTGACCTGGGCGGTCGAACAGGCGGTTGGCGTGAGCCCAAGTATAGCCTATCCATCCCGTCACATTTCCTATCGTGCGCTGAGCAAAAAGTTCAATGCCGTAGCTGTAGCCGTCACCCATGACAACCTTGTCCTGCCAATCGGTAGCATCGAGGCTGAAGAAACTGGCGCCATCCTTATACTCCACTACATTTTTCATGTGTTTGTAATAGCCTTCCACCGAGAACTCGAAATCCTTCCAATTGTAGAACGCGCCCACTGCCACCTGATGCGCTTGCATCGGGATGATTTTACCCGTGGCAGGCACCCAAAGGTCGGTAGGCAGACTGATGGTATTACTCGAAAGCAGATGCACATATTGGCTCATGGCGGCATAACCAGCCTTGAACGACAACCTTTCATTGGCCAAAGCCCTCAAACTAACACGAGGCTGCAAACTATGATAGGTTTGTCCATCGACGGTAAAAGTGGAATAATGCAATCCCAAATTGATTTTCAGGAAATTATTCACATTCCAATTGTCTTCGGCGTATAAGTTGGTTTCAAGAGCCCTGATTTTTGCATTGGCCACTACCGAATCGATGGCAATCGTTCCCGTCATATCATAAACTTCCTTGAAATGAAGGGCTGTAGAACTCGGGTCGTAAGTGTGGTAAGTCGCATCGGCGCCAAACTTCACATCATGGTTTTCGTGCGGCTTGTAATCGAAATCAAGCTTCAATGCGCCATCATAAATGCCCGAATTCAAGTCAAGATTCAACTGGTCAGACGATGAATTGACAAAGCCATCACTCTCCACCATAGTGTAATCCGAACCATAACCCACATTCAGGATATGCCGATATTGCGTGTAGGTGCCCGTCAGATTCATGAATAATTTAGGTGAAACGACATGATTCCAGCGCAAGGCAGCCACACGGTTTCCCCAATGCCAGTCTCCATCAATCGTTTCAGCATTATGCATCGACGAGCCATTGTCATATTCCACGTCTTCCTTAAATTTGATACGGGCATAAACCTTGTCGTCGCCAGAATAAAGGCTCAAGAAGAGACGGTCCTTATCGGAGAACTTATGATTCAGTTTCAGATTGAAATCATAAAAGTAATAACCTGCCCAAGCCTTGCTGCCATCACCCATATCCATTTTATAGATAGCGCTTATCAAAGGTGCCGTGAACAAATCGTAATAGGTGCGGCGGAACGAAAGATTGAAAGAAGTCTTATCCTTGACAATTGGTCCTTCAACATTGAGTTTGGCGGCAATCAAGCCTACACTGACATTACCATGATATTCCTGCATGTCGCCGTCCTTGGTGCGCACATCCACCACCGACGAAAGGCGGCCGCCGAAGCGCGCCGGGAAGTTGCCTTTGTATAAGGTAACGTTCTTGACTGCATCGGCATTGAAAGCCGAGAAGAAGCCCATGGCGTGGTTCACATTGTAAAGCGGAACGCCATCGAGCAGAATAAGGTTTTCGTCAGGACCACCGCCACGCACATACATGCCCGCCGCGCCTTCCGTTCCTGACTGGACGCCAGGCAACAGCTGCAGAGTCTTGATGACATCCACTTCGCCGAAAATGGCAGGTATCTTCTTTATTTGCATGATAGGAATATCGATGGTGCTCATCTGCGTGCCTGTCACATTGCTTTCGATGGCTTTGCCCACCACCGTCACCTCACCCAATTCGGTAGAAGGCTTCAAACGGATATTGATGACCGTATCGGCATGCAGCGCAAACGAAGCCTCGAAAGGAGCATAACCGACATACGAGGCTTTCATGTTCACCGCCCCGGCGGGCAAACGTAAGGTGTAGAAACCGAAATCGTTGGAGACCGAGCCTTTCATCGTGTTGGCATCGTAGACCGAAGCATTGATGAGGGTCTCCGAACTTTTGCTGTCGGTGACATAGCCGCTAACCGTGAAAGCGGCCTGCCTGGCATTTTGTGCCTGCAAGCCATGGGCAAGTCCAAAGACCGACAAGAGCAATAGATAGAGATACTTTTTTTGCATGATTTTTAATTTAACTTACATTGAACGCAATGAACCCAATTATTATTGCAACAGCATATTGAAACAGTTGCCTGAAAAACGGTGCAAAAGAAAGGATTCGCATTCCAAACGCATAGTTTTTCTTTCTCTAATTTCTCAACTTTTATCAACAAAATCAATACAAAACATAGATATACAACAAATTATAAAAAAACGGCTAGCAGAAAAACTGCCAGCCGTCGTTGGGTGATATGAAATTAAGGTATGATTAAAAATTGATGCTGAAGCCAATGTTGAGTGGCAGCACATCCTTGACGATAGTACCATCCGCATCTTTGACTTTCCCTTCGGTGAAGAGTGGGAGAAGGCTGTATTTGACAAAGAAGCCAATGTCGTCGCTTACCGAACCGGCGCGCAGTGTCGCATCTACCTTGAAGAAGTTGACGCAGAGGTCTTTGTGCTGCAAATCGCGTGTTTTGTCGGCGGCAATGAGTTCGGCATTTTCGCCTTCGCCCAAGATGGCGTATTTGCCGTAGTTGCGGCCGAATTCGATGGTTTGCCACGAGGTGATGCGCATGCCACAGGTGACGCCAAGGTCGATATACATTCTTTGACGGAAAGGCTTGAACTCAATCATGAGAGGCATTTGTGCGTAAAACACACCTATCTTGCTTCTGTCGATGTTCAAAGGCAGGCCTTGTTCATCGAGGATGGGGGTGGCATTCAGATACCCTTCGGCATCTTTTTCGAAGAACATGGGCTTGTTGAAGCTGTAGTTGTTCCATCCGATGCCGATGCCCGTGAAGATGCCCATCGAGTGTTGACGGTTGAAGGCAATGCCCACATCGGCAATGTTGATGTTGAAGCACCAGCTCCGCATTTGGCGCAGCCCCATCCACTCGGGAAGGTTGCCAGGAGTGAGGATGTTGAGACCGGCCTCGAAACCAGCCCAGTTTGCATCGTAGAGGAGTCCTCTGTATTCGTAAGGACCGGGGCGATTGATGTTCACGTTCACATGGCTTTTGGTAGTTGTTTCGATGCTTTTCTCCATCTTCTTTGCTTGTCTTTCTATTTCTTTGGCACGCATTTCGAGGCTGTCAGCCCAAGCATCCCATTGCTCCTCGCTCCATTCTTCACGTGAGCCTTTGCTAATGCCTACAGTGATGTCCTTGATTAAATCGCCCAAACTCTCGTCGAACTGCTCCTGGTCGACATTAGTGTCAGTCTTTCTTGTTTTTTCAATTTCAAAGGTATTCCAATTCCGGTGCTGCTCATTGTCGAAAAATGGAGCGGCAGCACGCAGTTCATTGGCCATCTCTGTTACGGAGAGATGTTCATAGCCTTTTATTCGCCAACTTGAATCAACCTGTTCAAACATAATAGGAGAACCCAAACTGGTAGCAATGCTGCAATTGTCCAAAATCTGACCAGCATCATGATTGGAATTGTGGACAAAGACCATCTTGCGGACTTTGCCAAGATTACCTTCGCCGACACCAGAGACATTCACAAAACTTACAGAATGTTTCAAGTTTACGGCATTGAAATCGCCCGCTCCCGATGATTCAACCATCAAAGCGGCAGCATCGCCGCGCAAGGTGACATCGCCAGTGCCTGTAGTTTTCAGGTAGATGTTGGAATAAGACAAGTTCAAGTCGATGTCGCCTGTTCCACAACTGTAAATGGAAAGATTTTTCCCTGCAAGGGCATCGCGAGCAATGACATCGCCACAGGAATTGACTTTCAGATACTTCAAGGAAGGAATCGTCACCTCGAAATCATCGATGCCCGAAAGATAGGCCACGCTGTCCTTCATCTCGAAATTCATGTTGTAGCGAACCATATCATCGCCCCATTTCACATCAAATTTGTCGCCTTGGTGAATGGTCACGTCACCTGTCGTGTTCACGACGATGGTGTTCACATTCGGATTGCCATCAATTTTGGCTTGGTTGTCTTGCGCTTGCGCCATTCCTGCGACGAAGAGCAGCAGCATTGTTGTAATAAATCCTGTTTTCATACGTTTATGTTTTGTTTGTTAGTTATCAGTTGTCGGTTATCGGTTTTCAGTTTTCAGTTATCGGTTGTTTCAAAAGTTCAAAATTGTTCAAAAAGTCTAAATGTCCAATGGTCAAACTGTCTAATCGTCCATTTGTCTATCAAAAACACTCCTATTACGGCGAAAAGAAAGAAAAGTTACAACAAGGCAAAAATTTCTTACCTTTGCATTTTTAAAGCGAATCACTTTGAAGAAACTTTACCGATATATTGTCAAGTCGTTTTTGGGCACATTCCTGTTCACATTCTTTATTGTGATCTTCATTCTGCTCATGCAGTTCCTTTGGCTTTACATCGACGACATGGTAGGCAAAGGTCTGGAAACAAGCATTTTGCTGGAACTGTTTTTCTACATGAGCATCACTTTCGTGCCCATGGCCTTGCCTTTGGCCTTGCTATTGGCTTCGTTGATGTGTTTCGGAAATTTCGGCGAGCACTACGAGCTGGTGGCCATGAAAGCATCGGGCATTTCGATATGGCGCGTCATGCGGCCGCTGATGTTCTTCTCGCTTTTCCTCAGCGGCATAGCCTTCGTGTTTTCCAACAGCATCATTCCCGTTGCCACGCTGAAAGCCAAGACTTTGCTTTTCGATGTGCGCAAGCAGAAACTGGCTTTCGACATCAAGGAAGGCGTCTATTACCGCGACATCGAAGATTATGTCATATACATATCTAAAAAAGGTGATGACGGAAGCCATATCTACGGCGTCAAGATTTACAACCACACCGACCGCGAAGGCAACACGAAAATCATGAGTGCCGACTCGGGCATGATGGCACTCAGTCCCAACCAGCGCAACATTGTCTTCACCTTATATAATGGTTACAACTACACCGATGTGACCACTAACGACGACTTCAAAATCAAACGGCCATTCGAACGGATGTCGTTTAAGGAAGAGCAAATCAAATTCAGCCTTGCCGACTTCGACATGACACGCTCAAGCGAAGAGATCTACAAGAGTTATCATGAGATGATGAACATTCACCAACTCAGCACAGCTTTGGATTCGCTGGAAATCAGATATAACGAACGGCAGCAACTGTTCACCGAGAGTTTCGGGAACCGTTTCAGCAACTACAAAACACGCCAAGCCGACACTTGCCTCATCAACCGCGACAGCCTAGCTGCCGACACAACGACCCTATTGCGCTGGCCGCTCATCGAAAACATCGACCCGATTCGAAAGGCAAAAGTCATGGAAATGGCTGTTGGCGGCGCCCAAAATGCCAAAGACAATGTCAACTTCAACAGCATCGACTTCAAGTCGCAGGTCGAAAACATAAGGAAGCACCGCAAACAATGGCATAAGAAATTCACGCTCAGCATAGCCTGCTTGATTTTCTTCTTCATTGGAGCCCCATTAGGCACCATTATCCGCAAAGGCGGACTCGGACTACCTACGGTCATCTCCGTGCTCTTTTTCGTCGTCTATTGGGTAACCTCCACCATTGGAGAACGCGTAGCCGTGACAGGCGGACTGAACATGTTCCTTGGCGTATGGCTGTCATCACTCATACTCTTCCCAGTCGGCGTATTTCTCACATTCAAAGCCACTTCCGACTCAGCCTTGCTTGATGCTGACAGCTGGCGAAACGCCTTCAAGAAACTGAAGCACCATATCTTTAAAACGCAAAAAACATGAAAATCCTACTTCTTTGCAACAAGCCACCCTATCCTGCCTCCGAAGGCGGTCCGATGGCCATGAACAGCATCATTACCGGCTTGCTCAATGCCGGGCATCAAGTGAAGGTTCTGGCTGTCAACAGCAAGAAATACGACGTCACAGAAGACGATATTCCCGCTGAATACAAGGCAAAGACCGGCATCGAGCTCATTGATGTTGACCTTAGGGTAAAACCCATCAATGCTTTCTTGAATCTGTTCACAAAGAAATCGTATCATGTTGAGCGCTTTATCTCAAAAGATTTCACGAAACGGTTGACAGAAGTGCTGAAGAAAGAACATTTCGATGTTGTTCAATTGGAAATGCTTTACATGGCGCCCTACGTTGAGACAATCAGAAAACACTCGAAAGCTCTCATCGTGTTGCGCGCCCATAATGTTGAGCACAAAATTTGGGAACGCATTGCAAAAGAGACAAAATTTCCGCCGAAACGCTGGTACATCAACTACTTGGCAAAAACCTTGCGTGAATACGAACTCAATGCATTGGAAACCTTTGACGGCATAGCCGCCATCACGCGCAAAGACGCAGCTTTCTTCAGAAAATACTGTTCAAAACCCATCATTGACATACCGTATGGCGTTTATCCAGAAGAGTTCACGCCAAATTACGAAATTGACGACAAGCCACAGTTCTATCACATTGGCTCCATGAACTGGATGCCCAACGAGGAAGGCATACGCTGGTTTATCAACGACATTTTGCCCGATACTGTGAAGAAAGTACCCGATTTTGTATATCACCTCGCAGGACGCAACATGCCCGAATGGCTCAACACGCTGAAAAACAAGCACGTCGATGTCATTGGAGAAGTGCCAAGCGCCAGGGAATTTGTCGCCAACCACGATGTGGCTATCGTTCCGTTGCTTTCGGGCAGCGGCATCCGCATCAAAATCATTGAGTCGATGGCCATGGGCAAGACCGTAATAACCACACAAGTCGGTGCCGAAGGCATCCTTTACGATGAAGACGAGAATATCATCATTGCCGAAAACAAAGCGAAAATGATTGAAGCCATCCGCCGAATCAACGAAAACCCACAAATGGCTGTGGAAATCGGCAAGGCGGCACGAAAACTCGTAGAAGAGACCTACGACAACCGTAAAATCATTGAAAGGCTGCTGCTTTTCTACGAACAAATCAAGCCTTCAAGCAAGATTACGTTTATGTAACGAAATTTGCTTACCTTTGTCGTCAAAATTCAGATGAGATGAAAATCTTCGTATTACTGCCACGCATCCCCTACCCCCTCGAAAAAGGCGATAAATTACGTGCTTTCAACCAAATAAAGCAACTTGCCAAACAAAACGAAATCGTACTTTGCGCCCTTAACGACGACCCGAAAGTTGATGAGCAATTGGCTTTTAAGGCCTTGCAACCCTATTGCCAATCTATCAATTTCATCAGCTTCAGCAAACCACAAATCGTCCTCGGACTGGCAAGAGCCTTTTTCAAAGGCCTGCCCATGCAATGCGGCTATTTCTACAACCACAAGGCAGCGAAGAAAATCAATGCGCTGATTGACAAACATAAACCCGACATGCTCTTCGGACAACTGCTTCGTGTGGCCGAATATATCCGCAAAAAAGACATTCCGAAAGTTATCGACTATCAAGATGTTTTCTCGTATGGAATGAAACGCCGCGCCGACATTGCCTCGCCCATTACGCGACCTGTTTTCAATATGGAATACAAGCGTCTGAAGCGCTACGAAGCCGCCATTTTCGACGATTTTGATGTCAAAACCATCATCAGTGAACCTGACCGCGACTTAATTCCACATCCGAAGAAAAACGAAATCCTCATCATTCCCAACGGCGTCGACCACGATTTTTTCGCCCCGCAAGAAAAGGAAAAGAAATACGACATCGTTTTTACCGGCAACATGAGCTATGCACCCAACGTGAACGCCGTGGAATATTTGGCCAATGAGATTTTGCCCATTGTCTGGAAACAAATCCCTAACGCTAAAATGTATATTGCCGGCGCAACACCCGACCCGAAAGTCAAGAAAGCCGCTTGCGACAACATCATCATCAGCGGCTGGCTCGACGACATCCGCGATGCTTACGCACAAAGCCGCATTTTCATCGCCCCGATGCGCATCGGAACAGGCTTGCAAAACAAGCTCTTGGAAGCCATGTCGATGGGTTTGCCAGCCATCACCACGCCTTTGGCCAACGGCTCGTTAGGCGCTGGAAACGGCAAGGAAATCCTCGTCGGCAGCAACGCCGAAGAACTGGCGCAGCACATCATAACCCTACTGACCGACAACGACCGCGCAAAGCAAATCGCCCAAGCCGGTTTCGACTTCACCAACCGCGTTTACGATTGGGGCAAAGCCACGCATATCATGGAAGAGGCGATGAAAAAAGCCATCCATTAGTTTTTCCCTTTAACAAACATTTAAACACCAAACGAAACAACATACATGGCACAACAAACTGACGACAAGAAAATCATATTCTCGATGGTCGGCGTGAGCAAAATCATTCCGCCGTCAAGACAAATTCTGAAAGACATTTACCTTTCCTTCTTTTATGGAGCGAAAATCGGCATTATCGGCCTGAACGGCGCCGGCAAGTCGACTTTGCTGCGCATCATTGCAGGAAAGGAAAAATCATACAACGGCGAAGTGGTCTTTTCGCCCGGCTATTCCATCGGAATGCTCGACCAAGAACCGCAATTGGACGACAACAAGACCGTCCGCGAAGTGGTGGAAGAAGGCGTGCAGGAAATCGTTGACATGCTCAAGGAATACGAGGAAATCAACAACAAATTTGCCGAACCAGATGCCGATTTCGACAAGCTCATCGAACGTCAAGGCGAACTCACCGAACTCATCGAAGCCCACGATGCTTGGGAACTCGACAGCAAACTGGAACGCGCCATGGATGCCTTGAACTGTCCTGATGGCGACACACCTGTCAAGAACCTTTCGGGAGGCGAACGCCGCCGCGTGGCACTCTGCCGCTTGTTGTTGCAAGAACCTGATATTTTGCTTCTTGACGAACCTACCAACCATTTGGATGCCGAATCAATCCAATGGTTGGAAAGCCATTTGCAGCAGTACAAAGGCACCGTGATTGCCGTCACCCACGACCGTTATTTCCTCGACCACGTTGCCGGCTGGATTCTCGAACTCGACCGCGGCGAAGGCATTCCGTGGAAAGGCAACTACTCCTCGTGGCTCGACCAAAAGACCGCCCGCCTCGCCATGGAAGAAAAGACCGAAAGCAAACGCCGCAAGACCTTGGAGCGCGAACTGGAATGGGTCAGAATGGCGCCAAAAGCCCGTCATGCCAAAGGCAAGGCACGTCTGGAATCGTATGAAAAGATGCTCAACGAAGACGTGAAGGAAAAGGAAGAGAAACTCGAAATCTATATTCCGAATGGCGACCGCCTCGGTGCCAAAGTCATCGAAGCCAACAACATCACCAAGGCCTACGGCGACAAGCTGCTGTTCGAGAACCTCAGTTTCAGTCTGCCGCAAGGCGGCATTGTCGGTGTCATCGGTCCGAATGGTGCCGGCAAGACCACGCTTTTCCGCCTCATCATGGGATTGGAAAAACCCGATTCGGGCAGCTTTGAAGTCGGCGAGACCGTGAAAATCGGCTATGTCGACCAGCAGCACGCCGACATTGACCCTGAAAAAACCGTTTGGGAAATCATTTCCGGCGGCAACGAACTCATCCAGTTGGGCAAACGCAGCATGAACTCAAGAGCCTACGTTTCGCGTTTCAATTTCAATGGCAACGACCAGCAGAAAAAAGCCGGTGTGCTTTCGGGCGGTGAACGCAACCGCATGCACCTCGCCCTCACCTTGAAACAGGAAGCCAACGTACTGCTTTTGGACGAACCCACCAACGACATCGATGTCAACACATTGCGCGCGCTGGAAGAAGGTCTTGAAAACTTCGCCGGATGCGCTGTCGTCATCAGCCACGACCGCTGGTTCCTCGACCGCATCGCCACCCACATTCTCGCTTTCGAGGGCGACTCGCAAGTCTATTTCTTCGAAGGCAGCTATTCGGAATACGAAGAAAACAAGATGAAACGTTTAGGCAATACTGAGCCTAAGCGATTCAGATATAAGAAACTGAAACTTGATTAAACACAATATTACTAACCATTAAATTATCTTGTCATGATAGCAAAAATCATCTACATCGTAGGTATCATCCTCTGTATCAAGGCTGTTTTGGAAATCCTCAAAATGAACATCGGCACAGCTGGTAAAGTCATCTCCATCATTGTCCTTTTATTGACAAGCTGGATTGGCCTTTTGGTTTATTACCTTTTTGCAAAAGACAAGCTTTCAAGCTGGTTCAAATAAACCAATCGAAAGTTTTATTCAACAAAGAGTCTCATTTTGAGGCTCTTTTTTTGTACATAATAAAAAACTTTCTATTTTTGTAGTTGTTAACACATTTACTAACTCAAAAATTAAGCACTATGGAAGAAAATCAACTCAAACAGCTTGAAGAAAGCAAAATCTATGTGAACGAAACTAGAAAATGGATGAAGCTTTTCGGTATCATCATGATTATCGGAATTGCCTGCTTGGTCGTTATGGCAATCTCATTCATGTCGGGAGGTTCTGCTCTCGCCAACACATTGAGTGGCAATCTGCCGGAAATCAACGGTATAACTGCGGTTTCAGGCGTTATCTACCTTATTTTTGCCGGCATAATGGCTTTCCCGACCATTTACATTTTCCGCGCCGTCAAGGCTGCCAAAGCCGCAGTTGAAAGCAACGACAACGCACAAATGGTTGAATTCCTGAAAAACACTAAATCCTATTGGAAATTCATGGGCATCTACACAATTGTAATGCTTGTATTTGCTTTGATAATTGTGCTTTTCACTATAATTGCAGCAATTGCGATAGGATAACGTATCCTTTATCTTTTCACACAAGGCTTCCAATTCGGGAGCCTTTTTTATGCCCAATTTTCAAAAAAGACTATCTTTGCAGCATTGTTTTTGAAATTCAAATTCTATCAACATGAAAAAGATAATTATCACGCTCAGCATCATTGCACTGGCCATCAGCAACATGTTTGCTGGTCCTGTCGACCAGCAGACCGCCCAGCGCATTGGAGAAAAATTTCTGAAGACCACTTCGCTTGGACAAAAGGCTGACATTCAGCTCAATCTCGTTTCGGCAGCCCTTACCAAAGGCGCAATCGACTACTACATCTTTAACCTTAAAGGCGAAAAAGGCTTCGTCGTTGTTTCGGGCGACGATTGCGTGAAACCGATTTTGGCTTATTCCACCGAAGGAACTTATTCGACAACCGACGTCGCCGATGGTTTCCGTTTCACTTTGAACAACTATCGTGAAGAAATTCAGTATGTCAGAGAGCACAACATTGCCGCCACGCCTGACATCACCACCGAATGGCAATCCATTGAAAAGACAGGTTACATCCGCCAAAACCGCAACCAGAGAAGCGTTGACATTCTTTTGGAAACCACTTGGAACCAGAACTACCCATACAACAGCCAATGCCCTGAAGACGAAGGCGGCAACGGTGGCCATGTTTATGCAGGATGCGTAGCAACGGCTATGGGACAAGTCATCAACTACTACAACCACCCAACCCGTGGCACAGGTTCGCACAGCTACACGCCTGGCAGTTGGGGTTACCCTTCCTACCCTACTCAGACAGCCAATTTCGGCCAAACCGACTATCACTTCGAACTCATGCCGCACGACCTCGATTCGCTCAGCACAGATGAAGAGATATTTTACGTTGCCCAACTGCTGCATCATCTCGGCATCTCCGTCGAAATGATGTACGGTCCCGATGGCAGCGGCGCCTATTCCGAATATGTGCCGGATGCTTTGCACCAATACTTTGGCTACACCAACGGCAACCTCATTTATAAAGACGGCTTCTGGGGTGGCGGCTACACCAACCAGGAATGGGCCGAAGCCTTGAAAGGCGAACTCGACCAAAGCAGACCTGTCTATTATGCCGGCCAAGATGATAGCGGCAACGGCGGACACGCCTACGTTTGCGACGGCTATGATGAAAACGACTACTTCCACTTCAATTGGGGCTGGAGCGGTCGCGATAATGCTTTCTGCGCCATCGGTGCCCTGAACACCACCAAATACGCCTTCAACTCTTCAAACAACGCCATCATCGACCTCTATCCTCAAACCGAGAACTACGGCCAACGTCCTGATAGAATTGAAAAATTTGAAATCACCGAAAACGACAGTCACAATGGCGTCACATTGACTTGGAACAATCCTGCCAACGACCTCGACGGCAATGCCCTGACTTCAATCGACAGCGTTATCGTCCGTCGCAATTTCGAAGTCATCGCCACTTTCACCAATGCTGAAGTCGGTGCCGAAATGAGTTACAGTGACCTCGTTCCCGAAAGCCGCATTTATGAGTATTCCGTTTTCGTGAAAAACAGCGTTGGCGCCAGCATTCCGGTTTACCAGAAAATCCTCATCGGCGAAAAATGTGATATGCTCTTCCAGCTCAACGACGCTGGCAACGATGGCTGGAAAGGTGCCGCCATCTCTGTCGTCGACGAAAACAACAACCGCATTGCCATCATCACCATGGAAGATGGTACCGAACAGCTGAAAAACGTGCCGCTGCTGCGTGGCAATCTCCGTTTCTTCTGGAATCACGGCTGGTATCACACCAACGAACAATACGACACCGATTTTGAATGTTCTTTCCGCATCATGGATGCCGAAGGCAACGAAATCTTCGTCTCGCCAAGCGAACTCACTGATGGCGAACTCTTCGCTTATTATAACGATTGCGAACATCAAATGGATTGCTCTGCACCAGCAAGCCTGACCGGAGAATATGTTTGGAACGCATCTGATGAATATGGCGTGATGTTAAGTTGGACCGTAGGTTCCGCTGTAGCCAACCGCTATTTCGTTTACCGCAGCAGCGACAACGAGAACTACGAAAAGATTGCCGAAGTCGAACCTGGCAATTGCGGTATGATGGAATATTTCGACGATTTGTCCGGTGAAAGTGACATCACATATTATTATAAAGTTACTGCCTATTACATTGAAGGCGATGAAACATGCGAATCGGAACCTGCAAAGGCTCTCGACAATCCTGATAACGATTATGTTTCGGTTATCATCACCAATGTCAACGAAAACAGCGAAGCTGCACAGGTTTATCCCAACCCGACAAATGGTTTGCTCAACATCAATGCCAGCGGTCTGCAGCACATCACCATCACCAGCCTGATGGGACAAATCGTTTGCGACCAAAACGCTGATGCTGATTCCATCACAATCGACATGGCCCAATATGGCAACGGCGTTTACATGATTCGCATCGAAACCGCAAACGGCACATCATTGCAAAAGGTGAATGTGATGAAATAATTCAGTTGGCCTTTGCCAACAACATAAACAAAAAAACGAGGCTCTCAGGAACCTCGTTTTTTTCATTATTCAGTCAGCGGAAATCACCATTTCAAAATCTTCTTGAAATCGTAATCTTCTGGCGTTGGCAGATAATCCTTGGCTTGAATGTAATCGTTTGGCGAGATGTACTGCAAGCCATCGTTGAAAATCAGTTCAGCCTTTGGGCCGTTCAGGTTGACGAGACGCGGCTTAATCTTGCCGTTTTCGTCTTCCACATCCTTCAGGTAAAGCGGCAGAATTTCGCCCTTCGGGTTGGTCGTCACCATGGCGCCGGTAACGCCTTGGTCGAAGAGTTTCTTCACGCCGTAGCCCAATAATGAGCAGTAAGTCAAATCGTAGCCGTTAGGTTCGACGCAGCGGATACCGTAACCGATTTCGACCGGACGGCTCTTCACATTCAGACCTAACATCTTCAGATGCTGTTGCAGCAACACATTGAAAATATGAGCCTTACTGACATTACCCAATTCAGGATGGCCATGTTCGTCGTAAGTGAAAGCCACACCCGATTTTTCGATTTCATCATCGCTCATGAAGTGGAACACGCCTTCGCTGATGACCACGACACCGTAATTGACGCCCAAAAGTTTGCGCTTCACGATGGAACTCACCACCAACTTGATGATGGCATCGAAAGTGACTTCCGTCTTGTTGAACATTTCAGGGATGACCACCATAGGGCAATGGCAGGCCGAAGTCATACCGAATGCCAAGTGACCAGCCTCGCGGCCCATGGCCGAAACCACAAACCAGTTGCCGCTGGTGCGGGCATCTTCGTAGATGGTCTGCACCAAATGCACGGCGGCATCCTTTGCGGAATAATAGCCGAAAGTAGGGCTGCCTTCAGGCAAAGGAAGGTCGTTGTCGATGGTCTTCGGGACGTGAATGTTTTGGATCTTCACATTGTTGCTTTCCAAGAACTTGGAAATGCGGTTAGCCGTCGAAGCCGTATCATCGCCGCCAATGGTGACCAGCAACTTCACGTTGTTCTTCACGAAGAAATCCGTGTTGAATTCCTCGTTTTTCGGTTTGTAGCGGCTCATTTTCAAGGCCGAACCGCCTTGTTTCAGAATTGCGTCGGCATAAAGGAAATCCATGTCAACGACATCGGGATTATCCCTAAAAAGGTTTTTGTAGCCTTCGTTGAGGCCAAGCACGCGGTAACCATCCTTCAGGAAGGTCTTTGCCACCGTGCTGATTACCGTATTGATACCAGGGGCCGGACCACCGCCAGCCAAGATTACTACTGAGTCTTTCATGCAATTGTGTATTTAGTAATTGTTATTGTGTTTGAAATTTTAAATTCAAGATTGTTCAAAAGTCCAAAATGAGATTCCCGCCTTCGCGGGAATGACGGCCTCAAAAAAAGGCCGTCAAAGCGTCTAACCATCCAAAAGTTTAATCGTCTAATTAATGTAAAACCATCAAAGAGTCTAATTGTCAAACAGTCAAAATGTCTAATCGTCTAATTGTCCACATGTCACTCGATTATGATTTCATCGCAGAACAACCACGCCTTGTCGCCAGCGCCGACATGCCAGTCGGGGCAAACGCCCAGATTCTTTGCCACCATCTTGATGTAGCGTGTTTCACATTCCGGACGCACTTCCATTTCCTGAACGTATGAACCGAGTTCATCCTCTGGCAGCGTGTTTTTCACCTTGCCAACGTTCTTGAAATTCTTTCCGTCGTCAGAGACGAAATATTCGACTTCGGTCGGCATGAAAATCCAAGAATCCTGATCCTGGAAGAAACTGCCAGCCACACGGTTCACCCTTTGACTGAGACCCAAATCGATGGTTGCCACCAAGTCGACACCATGATAACCTTGCCAGCCGCCCGTGCGGAAATTCTGTCCTCCCCGCAAACGGTCAATCAAAGCCTTGTCGCCGCCCGCCTCATACTGGTTGGAATAAGCATTTTCGACCGTTACGATGCGCTGCGCATCAATATAATGATAGTGTGCATCGACAGGTCTGCTCCAGCGGCCATCCTGCAAAGCGGCAGCCGTGATAACGGTGCTTTCCTTCACATAGAAAGGCTCGGTGTAAAGCATGGCATTTTCATTCGGTGCCGTCTCATCCAAAGTGTAGTAAATCTGCACGCCTTCAACCGGATGGCTCATAGAGACCAAAAGGCTATCGAAGAAGGTATCCGATTCGGCATTAATCGTCGGGACAATGACGATATTTTCAGCAGGAATACGCATCACCGGGCAGTTTTCAGGTTGCGTTGCCCATTGCGAATCAGGCTTGTCGGTCATGGTGAAAACCAATTCGCCGCCAGCAAACACTTCGTCAAAATAAATGTAACTGCGGTCCAAAGCCTTGCCGTTTAGTTTCACCGACTTCACATAACGGTTATGGATGTCAAGATTCTCGGCAAGAACCGTAAACTGCTTGCCGTTTTCGAGACTTAAAGTCACGCGGTCGAAGCGCGGCACACCTAAAACGTAATAACCCGAACCAGGCGTAGCCGGATAGAAGCCCATGGCGCTGAACACAGCCCAAGCCGACATTTGGCCGCAGTCTTCGTTGCCCGAATAGCCGTCGCGCTCATCGGTATAGAAATCGTCCATCACCTGATTCACATACTTTTGCGTCATGGTCGGGCGACCGATGAAATTATACATGTACACCGTGTTGTGGCTCGGTTCGTTACCGTGGGCATATTGGCCAATCAAACCTGTGATGTCAGGTTGTACGCGACCCGAAAGCTCAACCGAAGTAGTGAACAATTCATCCAACTTCTTGCCATAGGCTTCCATGCCGCCCATCATGTCGATGTGCGTGTTGATGTCCTGCGGCGCAAAGAAACCATATTGATAGGAATTGGCTTCCGTCAAAGTGAAATTCACCTGACTTGGGTCGAAAGGATGCATGAAACCACCATTTCTGCGGCCTTGGAAGAATTGATTTTCAGGATTGTAGATATTCTTATAAGATTGCGCCCTTTCGTAGAATTCATTGGCGATTTCGGTCTTGCCCAGATCCTCGGCCATGCGTGCCACGCACCAATCGTCGTAGGCATATTCCAGTGTCTTTGAGGTGCCTTCGCCTTCCATGTCAATTGGCAGAAAACCATATTGCGCGTAAGGCTTCAAACCGAAAGCATCGCGTTTTGAGCAAGCCACCATGGCTTCCAAAGCCTTTTCGGCATCGAAATCGCGAATGCCGTTGAAATAAGCATCGGCGATGACCGGAATGGCGTGATTGCCAATCATGCAATAGGTTTCGTTGGCAGCCAATTCCCAGACCGGAAGCACACCGCCTGTCTCGTAATTATTAATAAAGGTGTTGATGAAATCGAGGGTGCGTTCGCGCTGCATCAGGCTGAACAGCGGGTGCAGACTGCGGAAAGTGTCCCACAATGAGAACACCGTATAAACTGGTCTTTCCGACTGATGAACCTGCAAATCGTGGGCGCGGTAACGGCCATCGGCATCGCTGAAAAGATTAGGCGCGACCATGGTGTGATACAAAGCCGAATAAAAAACGGTCTTGTCGCTTTCCGAATTGCCTTGCACATCGTAGCGTTTCAGTTCGGTGTTCCATTTGTCGTAGGCTTTCTGTGCCAAAGCATCGAAATCGAAATCGCCATCGGCAAGTTCATTCTTCAAGTTGTTCTTTGCACCATCCACATCGACGGCTGACAAGGCAATGCGCATCACGATCTGTTCACCTTCCTCGGTATCGAAATCGAAATAAGCCTTGATGTTGTCGCTTTGCAAAGTTCCATCGTTATCAGCAATGGCGCCGTGGTCGAAAATCGAATAAGCCCTGAACGGCTTTGAAAATTCGGCATAGAAATAAAGGTATTGGTCTTTTGCCCAGTCTCTTGTGCGGCGGAAACCGCTGATGGCGTTTTCACCTTCAATGGTCAGTGAGGATTCGTAGACATCCTCGTCATCGACGCCTTCCACCAAATCGAGCAGCACATGGGCATCAGCCGATTGCGGGAAAGTGTAGCGGTGCATACCCACGCGGTCGCCCGTGGTGAGTTCCACCTTCACATTATAGTCATCCAAAAGGACAGAATAATAGCCCGCCTTGGCATCCTCGTTTTCGTGATTGAATGATGAGCGATAACCCGTCTTGGTATCTTCGGCAATGCCTTTGTCCAGTTTCACTTCGCCGACAATAGGCATGAAACGGAAATCGCCATAATCGGCGCAGCCCGTACCGCTAAGATGGGTATGGCTGAAGCCCAAAATGGTATTGTCGGAGGTGTGATAGCCCGAACAGCCGTCCCAGTCGTTCATACGCGTATCGGGGCTTAGCTGCACCATACCGAAAGGCACCGTAGCGCCAGGGAAAGTGTGGCCGTGACCGCCAGTGCCGATAAACGGGTCGACGTAAGCAGCGGCATCTTCAATAGGTTTGACTTCTTGTTTTGTCTGACATGCTACCAAAAGGAGGAGCATCAAAGGGAGGATAAGTTTCTTCATAGCTGACACAATTTAATTTGCAAAACTACATAAAATTCCTATTTTTGCAAACGAATTAATAAATCTACCACAATGAAAAAAATATCCCTCACCGTAGCACTGCTACTCGCCAGTTTCACTTTGGCTCAAGCCCAATGGATTAGTCCAGGCAACGGAACAACCTATTCGATGAACGACCTTGTCGCCGAAAGCGACGGTTGCGTCGAATTTGTTGAAGAAGGCACCTTCCGCATCAACAACGACCTTACCATTTCGGAAAACGACATTCTTGCCATTGCCGATAATGAAAGCATCGTTATGGTCAAAGACCAAGTCACCATTACTATTCAAGGCACTTTTAGTTGTGCGCATCACGACAATTATGTTGAAATTAAAACCGAAAACAACGAGCATTACAACCTCCGTTTCGAAAATGCCACCGACTGCATGCTTAGCGGCATCAAGTTCAAGTATGGCGGAGGATTCATGATTATCGAAAGCGACGTGCTGTTCGACGACTGCTACTTCGTCCATTCCAACACCCAATCGAACAATGCAGCCGTCAATTACATGAATTGCAACCCCGTTTTCAAAGGCTGCACTTTTAAGAATAATGACGGCGCAGCCATTGCATCAGGCGTTAATGTTAACGGCTCGCCGACCATCGTGGATTGCTATTTTTATAATAATGTAATCACCAACCAAAACCTGCCCCAAATCAATCTAGGACCCGGAGCAGAAGACACCATCCGCATCGTCAACAACGTCATCGAAGGCAACCATTACAGCATGTCGGGCGGCATTGCTATCACCGACCTGATGGGAACGGGCAGCACGAAAGTCCTGCTCAAAGGCAACGAAATCAAGAACAACCGCTATGGCTACAACCAACAGGGCATGGTTATCAGTTCGCTCATTACCGACAACCTTTTCATCGACAACGACGCGGAGGTTGACCCGATGAACGGAGGCAGCGGAATCAGCATCTACGGCTATTCCACTGACATGAAAGCCAAATTGCGCCGTAACACCATCACCGGCAATCTTTGGGGCATCACCGCCATTTATTACAACGACATTGACATGGGCACGGAAGACGACTGGGGCTACAACATCATCAGCGGCAACCACAATACAGGCTATGGTGAAGATGCCGTTTTTGCCATCTACAACAACAGTTTCAGTGACATCACCGCCATCGGCAACTATTGGGGCGCCGACGATGAAACCGAAGTGGAAAATGTCATCTACCATTATCCCGATTTAGGCGAAGGCTATGGCACCGTCACTTACCTTCCTTTCCTCGAAAACGAGCCGACTTCAATCATCCAACACGTAGAAGACAATTATGGAGTCAAGGTTTTCCCCAATCCAAGCCACGGACAGTTCACCATCAATTGTCCTTGGGAATCTGCTAAATTTAATGTCTTTAATTCATTGGGACAACTTGTTTTCACTACAAATCTCAAGCAAGGAGAAAATCCTATTGACCTAGGGAAGATAAATTCTGGCATATATTTTGCTAAACTCTATTCCGTTGAAAAAAAAGAAGGAATTTCAACCATATTAATAGCGGAATGACAAAAAAACACTATATTTGCAACCCATTTTGAATGAATGTAAACACACTATCAACAATTTAATTAATTAAATTACAAACAAAATGAAAAAAGTTTTATTACTTTCACTCATCCTCGCAGTAGGTATGACTGGCTTCGCTCAGACGAAGAATCAAGCAGTTAAGGCTCCTAAGCTGAAGGTTGGCACCGCTGACGTTCACAAGAGAGCAATGGGCAAACAGGAAGCTGTTCAGGCTTTCGAGTATTTGCCATCAACCAGCGTCGCAAGCACAAGATATGAAAGCTTGGACGAATACACAACAATGATTACGAACTATGACCTTCAAGGTAATGGTTTCGTTGCCAATCGTATGGCACGTTTCGCTGACGGCACCGTTGGCGTAACCGCTACTTTCTCACACGCTGGCACCGCTGCCGCTCCAGACCGCGGTACAGGTTACAACCTCGTTTTGCCTGATGGCGAATTGCTTTTCCCTGATGGCCCAGAAGCACGCATTGAAGAAGAAAAGACCGGTTGGCCTTCATACGCACAGTGGGGCGAAGACGGTGAAATCGTCGTTGCCCACACCACCGTCGGCACCATGGTTTGCTACACCCGCGAAAAGAAAGGCGAAGGCCAATGGATCAGACACGAACTCCCGAACCCGAACCTCGGCGTTTCAGCTCAGGAACTGACTTGGCCAAGAGTCATCACTTCTGGTCCTAACCACAACATCATCCATGTTATCGCTGCTGACCAGGATTCAGACAACCTCGGCACAACTTACACTTACTATGCAAGATCAACCGATGCTGAAAACTGGGAAGTCGGCTTCATGCCTACCCTCCAGGAAAACGGTGAAGAAGGCCTCTACAGCGCTGACTACTATGCACTGGCAGCCAACGGCAACACCGTTGCTATCCTCCTCACTGGCGACATCATGGCTCACACCATCATCCTGAAATCAACCGATAATGGTGAAACATGGCAAAGAATTATCGTTTGGAAGAACCCATACGCAGGCATGGATTGGGAAAACGACGAAAACTCACTCTTCGGTGAAGATAACGCGATGTACGGTCCTGAAACAGGTGCTATCTGCATTGACAACAACGGCATGGTTCATGCCGCTTTCTCAAGCCACCACTACTATCACGCAGAACTCGGCACATCATACAACTTCTATTATGGTGGTTCAATCGATGGTATCTTCTACTGGAACGAAGAAATGTATGCTGAAACAAACGGCACCATCACTCCTCCAGTTTGGGACTATGAAGGCTCAGACGGTCACGTTCACGTTGAAGGCACCGACCACGACTGCTTCCGCATGTGGTGGCCAGCTGACAATGCAGGCGAATACATTGCCCGTAATTTCGACCAGCCTCTTGCCGGTTTCATTGATCCAGTGTTCTTCCAGGATTGGAGCAACGACAACTTCTACCATGAAGACTACCACGGCTACTGGCAGGGCGCTTCAGCTCTTCCGGCAATCTGCGTTGACGAATCAGGCGCTATCGCCATCGCTTTCAGCTGCCCAGACGGCAACCGCGAACCTGATGGCAATGGCAAGTACCTCAGAGGCATTTTCATGAGCTACATTGATGTTCCTTACACTATCGGTGATGCTTACGACGATGAAAATCCTGGTGGCTGCTACTACTACAACGAAGAATGGCTCATGCAAGACTTCATGCACATGATGGATGAATGCGTTGCCGTCAGCTCAATTCAGAACACCACCAACAAGGAATTCTGGATTTCTTACCAAGCTGATGACCTCTGTGGTTTCGGTATCGGCAACTCAGCTACACAAGGTGCCATCAACGATAACACCATTTGGGTGGCGAAGGTTGTTCCTGCTATTGAAAACCTCAGCACTAACGAAGCTGTCAACCCAATGACTTCAGTCAACGTTTATCCTAACCCAGTCAATGGTGGCAACGTCACATTCCAGATCAACGCTTCACAGGCTTCTGAAATGAACATTGCTATCTACAACATCACTGGCCAGAAGGTTATGGAACAGAATGTTAATGTTGCTCTTGGCGTCAGCGAACAGCACATCAACGTCAGCAGCCTCAACAGCGGCATCTACTTCGCTACAGTTAAGGCTAACGGCTTTGAAAACACCGTTAAGTTCATTGTGAAATAAGCTGTAAAGTTTATCCACATAAAAAAAGAGGCTTTCGGGCCTCTTTTTTTGTTTTATGTTATTTGCGACAGGTTACGCACTATCGCTTTGAAAATCTACAAAAGAAAAACTATGCCTCCCATTCAACAAACGAGCCAGGCGTCTCCTGAAGCCTTATGCTATGCAATGAAACATTAGGAGGCAACAACGTTTGCAGTTTTGCAACCATATCCATGATAAGGTTTTCACTCGTTGGCTGATAATCGACGACGACAACCTTTTCAAAATCACGCTTAACAATGGCAATGAAATCGGCAGGCATGGCCGAACTAAGCACAAAGGCATGATCCAATTTGCTGACAACATTATCGTTGACCAGACATTTCAAATCATGCAAATCCATCACCATGCCGTTTTTCGGACTCAAAGGGTCGCATATTGGTTCCCCCTTCACCGTCACGCGCAATTCGTAGGAATGGCCGTGAATGTTACGGCATGGACCATCATAGTCCTTCAGGACATGAGCCATGTCGAAATGAAATATTTTTGTCAAACGAATCATTGCCAATACAGTTTATTTTACAATCAGTTTTAGAGTCTTTACCGCCTTATCAGCCTTCATCAGCCTGACAAAATAGCATCCGCGCTGCATATCAGCAGGTATTAGGAAAGAGAAACCTCCTATTGACTTTCCAGAAGCCTTCATAATCTTACGGCCACACAAATCGCATATCACGACAGAATCAAATTTCCATTGGTTGCCGCTTAAATGCAATTCCTGTCCCCGTTCTATTGGATTGGGGAAGATATACACAGGCTCGTTCAAATCTTCATCAACGCCTTGATAAATAACAGTTGCACAAACCAATTCCGAAGGATCGGAAATGCCATCCATGCAATAGGCGACCACTTTGTAACAATGTTCGCCAACAGATAAATATCTATCCGTCCAACTTGTCACGCCCGAAACCATGGCCACATTGCCACCATCGCGATAGATTTCATAATCCGTAGCTCCAGGTACAGGTTGCCAGACCAAATTCACAGTGTTCTGATAAACAGAAGCAGTCAGGCCAACGGGAGCTTCGCATGAAGCAACACCCTCTTCAATAAAAGTGGCATTGATAGTATGGTCTGAATTGACATTGGTAAATGTATAGGAAGCCAAAGCGCCCTTTGCTATTCCATCGACAACGACATTGGAAATGCGATAGCCTTCATCGGGCGCAATGCTGAAAGTGACCGAATTGGCACAATTGACCTCAATCACGCCATTCGGCATGATGGAACCGTGCTGTCCGGCAGATGCCGAAATCTGAAACATGCCTTGATTGACAAATGACACCTGAACAGTGGTGTTTTGCCTGATATTGCTGATCGTATAGCTGTTGTTGTTCAAAGTGACGGGTGTGCCATTCACAGTCACTACGTCGACGACATAACAATTATTAGGCGTGACAGTAAAAGTAAGGTTATTGCCCTCGTTGACAATCTGAGAACCTGAAGGTGAAATTGTACCGCCCACACCTGCAGAAAGTGTTACGGTGTAAGTCGTTCCCTGCCAGTTCGGGTCCCAAATCATGCGGGCATATTCCGGATGGTCAACGAAAGGATTACGGTTATGCTGATAATCATTATAAATAGCATTGTTACGGTTGATTTCCTTTTGGCTGACTGGATCTAATTCATTCCAGCGCAGCAGCATACTAATGGCCCAACTCTTGATTTCCGATTTGTTGGTCATGTCGCTCGTGCTCCAGCCAGAATCCTCGCCGTAATAGCGCACGCTCATATACATCAAGGCACGGGCAAAATCACCTTTGTATTCATCAATTGGCTCAAACACGGTGCCTGAATAGCCCGAGGTCTTGCAAGAGCCTAACTTGGAACCATTTGTCGAAGTCCATTCTGCTGATCTCACCTCGCCGAAAGGATGATTACTGCGACGGTTATTAACATAGCCGTCCGTCGGGAAAATGTGATGCAAGTCAGTACGAGGCGTCGTTTGCTCGTTAAACCAACTTTGCGGCCAGGAGTGTTCACGATTATAGCAGTCGCCTTCGCTATTATAACTGCCACATTCATCCTGCCCCAAATAAAACGTATAGGCTGGCGTACCACCCGGACGGTCGGAATACATGTCCCACACCACACCGTTGCCTTTGTTATCTGTACTCCAATAGGCATTCAAAATCTGACTATACGAGATGGAAGTATGACCTTTGATGATATTATGCAAAGCATTTTTCAACTGATTGCCAGTCAATCCGTTAGCCGAATTGTAATAATTAGCCGGCTGGGCCATCAGAGTGATTCCAAAAAAGGTCAGAATGACCCCAAAAAACAATCTTTTCATTAAGCAAGAAGATTTGTGAACATAAATAAAACCGCTATCACCACCATGAAAACCGACTCGGAGAACTCAAAGAAACTCATAGTTTTCATTATTTTGGGCGAATACTGGATTTTCACGGTGAGATAAGACCACAAAAAGCCTGCCACGGCGACGAACAGGAAGAACCAATTGCCGAAAGGCAGGAAAAAATCGCTCATCAAACCCATGAGAAAAGTGTTGATACTCGCCACAATGGAAAGCAGCAAGAAACCCCAATCGGAACTGAACGTGTAAAGACGCTTGCCTTTGAGAATCTGAATGGCATCGACCATCAACTTGACGGCAACGACAAGCATCATTACGAAAACCAGATAATGGCCGACAGCATCGAAAAGATAAGTGATGGCCTTGCCAACCAACATGCCGAGCAATGCCATGACGCCTTGCGTTGCGCCGAAAATGAGCGGCACCAAGTAACGCTGCGAAGGTTTGTCGTCAGGCCTAATCAATCCGACGGAACATGATGCTGAGCAGCCTGTCAAGCAGAACAAATAAACAATTGATATGATGATTGCAGTGATAGTCATTTTTCAATATTTAGGCGGCAAAGTTAATCAATAAAACGATTGGCGTCCCTTTTCAGGAACGCCAACCTCACAAAAAAAATGTAATAAAATGAAAAGAATTATTTCAGTCTTCTGAACTGGCAGGTGAAGTGACGCATGAGTTCAGCTTCCCAAGTGATTTCCAGGCCACGCTTGATGCTGTCGCGACGGTCGTAGACGTTCTTCAATGAAGCAGCGATGACATCCATGTGATTGTTGGTGTAGACACGGCGAGGGATGCAGAGACGCACGAAGTCCAAGCCACCGAAACGGTTCTGACGGGTGACCGGGTCGCGGTCAGCGAGGACGTAACCGATTTCGCAGGCACGAATACCGCTTTCGAGGTAAAGTTCGCAGGTCAAGGTCTGAGCTGGGAACTCTTCCTTAGGCACGTTGGTCAAAACCTTGTCGGCATCGACGAAGATAGCATGGCCACCAGCAGGACGCTGATAAGGGATGCCGTATTCATCGAGTTTCTTAGCAAGATATTCAACCTGCTTGATGCGGGTTTCAATCATGTCAAATTCGAGGTTTTCGCGGAGACCGACAGCCAGAGCATCCATATCGCGGCCGTTCATACCGCCATAGGTCAGGAAGCCTTCGAATGGGATGCAGAAACGCTTGGCGCCTTCGTACCATTCTTCCTTGCGGGTAGCAATGAAACCGCCCATGTTGACGAGACCGTCCTTCTTAGCTGACATGGTCATGCTGTCGGCATAGCTGAACATTTCCTTAGCGATTTCAGCGATGGTCTTGTTTTCATAGCCCTTTTCGCGTGTCTTGATGAAGTATGCGTTTTCGATGAAACGGGCGCTATCCATGTTAACCGGCACACCGTATTTATGGCAGAGTTCGCAGGTTTCGCGGATGTTCTGCATGCTGACTGGCTGACCACCAACAGTGTTGTTGGTAACGGTGAGAACCATGAAAGGAACATTACCCTTGTTTTCAACCAACACCTTTTCGAGCTTTTCGAGGCTGACGTTACCCTTGAAAGGAACTTCCAACTGAGTGTCGTGAGCTTCGTCGCAAGTGACGTCGATAGCGAATGCCTTACGGCTTTCGATGTGACCCTTTGTGGTATCGAAGTGAGCATTGCCAGGAATGACATTACCAGCCTTGACCAGGTAGCTGAACAAAACGTTTTCAGCAGCACGGCCTTGGTGGGTAGGAATGACGAATGGGAAACCTGTGATTTCGTTCACGGTATCCTTGAAGTGGAAGAACGAACGGGCACCAGCATAGCTTTCATCGCCCATCATCATTGCACTCCACTGACGGTCGCTCATGGCGCCGGTACCTGAATCGGTGCAAAGGTCGATGTAAACTTGGTCTGATTTCAACATGAAGATGTTGTTGTGGGCTTCTTCCAGCCATTGTTCGCGTTCTTCGCGAGTGGACTTCTTGATAGGTTCAACCATCTTGATTTTCCACGCTTCTGCAAATGGTATTTCCATGATAAATGTTGTTTAATTGATTATTATTGAATTGTTTGATTGTAAATTATTGCTGTTTATTAGAATTAGGTTGCTGAGCTTGTCGAAGCACCTATTCGATTATATTCGATTTGCCTAACTCATAGACAAACGTCGATACGCTCGAAATAATATGTGAAAGGCAAAAAACAAATAGAAAACCTCAGAAACGGTCACGTTCCTTGACATTGATATAGTTCGGCTTTTCTATTTGAAGCGTCATTTTCATTGTGCCTTGAAAAAGTGGGTCAAAATTACGGACTTTTGAAATATTATGCAACTTTTTTAAAAGAATGTTTTTCTTTTCGTATATTTGAACACTCAATTGAAAGCAATCAAACACATACACAATATGAACAAATTCAAATCATTACTCTTAGCAGGTCTCCTGGTTTTCAGCCTGAACATCAAGGCGCAGGACGACAACAAGGAAATGCTCGACGGAGCATGCTGCACCAGCATCATGGTTGGTAAAAACGCATCAACCGATGGTTCTGTCATCACATCTCACACTTGCGACGGCCGCTACCGCACATGGATGCGTTGGGAAGCCGCTGCCGACCACAAGGACGGCGAAATGCACAAGGTGTACAAAGGCACCATGCACACTGAAGACCCGTTTGACAACCGCGGTCTTGAACTGGCCGGTGAAATTCCTGAAGTGGCACACACCTACCGTTACCTCAACACGGCTTACCCTTGCCTCAACGAAAAGCAGCTGGCCATCGGCGAAACCACTTTCTCTGGCCCTGACACCTTAGTTAATAATAAAGGCATGTTTATGATTGAAGAACTGGAACGCGTCGCCTTACAACGTTGCGACAATGCCCGCGATGCTATCCAACTCATTGGAAAACTCGTTAAGGAATACGGTTATGGCGACGGCGGGGAATGCATCACCATTGCTGACAAGAACGAAGTGTGGCAGATGGAAATCCTCGGCGAAGGCCCCGAAAACATCGGCGGCGTGTGGGCTGCTAAACGCATCCCTGACGACGAAGTGGGCGTTTCGGCCAACATCTCGCGCATCGGCAAGCTCGAACGCAAGAGCAAGGACTTCTATTGTTCCGACAACTGCGAGTCCGTGGCCAAGAAATACGGACTGTGGGACGGCAAGGGCGAATTTGTGTTCTACAAGGCCTTCCACAGCAGTTATGGCGGCGGCAAGAACTTCAGCGACCGCGAGTATTTCATCCTCAGCCAACTGGCTCCATCACTGAACCTGACCCCCGACATGGAAGAACTTCCATTCTCCGTGAAACCTGACGAAAATGTTGATGTGCGCAAGGTGATGGAACTCTTCAAAAGCACCTACGAAGGCACCGAAATGGACATGACCCAAAACGTAAAGATGGTTACCAAGAAACGCTTGGACGATGGCTCACTGGTTGACGACACCATCATCAGTCCTATCGCTAATCCTTGGCTCACGGGTGCCATGCAGAACACGCTGAACTTTTTGGCTCCTGGAACCGTTGATTTCCACCGCACCGTGTCGGTGGCATGGAGCAGCTACAACCACATCATCCAATGCCGCAGCTGGATGCCCGACGAAATCGGTGCCATTTGCTGGATGGCTTGCGACAACCCGGGACAAAGCCCGCGCATCCCTATCTTCTCAGGTTGCACCACCGTTCCTGATGGTTTCGACAAGTGCGGCCAACTGCGCTATCGTGAAGAAGCATGGATCTGGCACTATCGCAAGGCCAACAAACTTGCCACTGTGCAATGGGGTCGTACCAAGCAGACTTTGCTCGGCAATGTAATCCGCTTCGAAGATAAAGCTTTCGATGAAATCCCAACTATTGAAAAGAAAGCCCAAAACTTGATTTCTGAAGACAAAACCAAGGATGCCACCCTATTACTCAACCAATACAGTTCCGATTTTGCAGGCGCAACACGCCAAGCATGGAAAGAAATGGAAAATAAATTCTGGTATTGGTTCAGCATGGGATTCTAACCCCTTAGAGACACGACTGTGTCTCTACGAAAATGGCGGAACCACAATTGCAGTTCCGCCATTTTCGTTTGCATTTTCAATTGCCTTATTTTGCATGAGGCTGATTCACCTGAATGATGACCAGACCATCCTTTTCACCTGTTACGTAAATCTCTGCCGAACGCTCTCTTGGAAACAAATTCGGCTCAACGACGATAGTGAAAGCGCCATCATTTGAACCATTGTTCGGTTCATATTGAATCCAAGAAGCTCCCTTTGACACTATCCAATTCTGATTAGCGAACACGCGGATTTCAGTCTTTAGACCTTCAGCCGGCGCAGTGATTTCAGTCACTTCTGTTGACAAGGTATACACATAACCACTTTGGACTACCTCAAATGAAGCCGAAGCGCCTTGAGCCGTTGAAACACGCACTGTGCATGAACGTGGCGTCATGTCATAGTTCGTATCGACCCGCAACGAGAAAGTGCCATCACCTTCACCGCTGTCTTGGATTGGTTCAGCCCAACTGCTGCCTTGAACAGTCCAAGCGACATTAGACGAAACCTCAACAGGGAAAACATCTCCAACAGCATCAGCATTGATTACATCAACATTCAAAGAAACGTATGGTGCTTCATCGCCAGCTTCCTGATGAACATGGATCTGTTTCTCAAGGCAACCGGAAACCACATATACGACAGTATTTCTTGCCGTGTTCAGAATATTTTCTTCGGCAGTGATTTCAAAAGAGCCGTCGCCGTTGCCATCAGGAACAGAGAGTGAAATCCAATGATCGGGGCAATCTATTTTCCAAATTTCATCACATCCAATGGTGATTTCAGCACTGCCACCTTGTTTGCCAAAGTTTACATTCAACGTTGACACATCAAGATGGTGAGGATCGATAGCCGCATCCTGTGAAACCATAACCGTAGTGTTTTGTTGAGCATCGGAAACGAAGACGACAGCGCCAAGACGAGATTGATAAAGCTCGTTAGGTTCAACAGTCACAGTGATTTGGGCGTTGCCCGAACCATCAGTTTCGCTTACCGAAAGCCATGGAACAGAAGAAGAAACCGTCCAATTTGAGGCACATGTCACATCAATCTGTTGCGCGCCACCTTCAACTGTAAAACGCAAAAAGGTGGGATTAACGGTTACAGCGACCTCGCTGCCGTCAGTTTGAGTAACATCAACCGGGACCAGCGATTGGCCGGCAGCGAAAATAAGTGTCGCCTGACGCGATGAAGCATCGCCTTCATCGGCATAACGGGCGATGGACACCTTCACTATCTGTGAACCTTCACCTGAAATCGGATTAACAGAAATCCATGAAATCTGCTGTGAAGCGTCAGAAAGGTTCCACTCACAATTCGACACAACCTGCAGCTCAAATTCGCCACCCTGATAATCGGCAGCAATGGAGGCTGGTGAGATTGACATGAAACTCTCCTCCACACAACCTTGCACAAGCTTGAGCTGGGCTGAATGTGTCGATGTCGAGAATTCCACGGCACCCTCACGCAATTCAACATTCACATTAGGTTGAGCCGTCAATACTATCGAAGCGTTTTTACTGCCCGAATTCGCCGATGCAGTGACCCATTCAGGGCATTGGTCAATATTCCAATCACCTTCAGTGGTGACTTCAACCGTAAGTTCGCCGCCTTGAGGATCGAATTCATAATCCGTTGGTGACAAAACGATTTCAAACTTTTTTCCGCAACTCACTGCCAATATCAGCAGAGCCGCCATCATGAGTAAACTCTTAAACTTTCTCATATCAATTCAATAATTCAGTTCAAATAAAATGCAAAAATAAACAATTTATTGTGCACGAATAACAAAAAAGGCTGGAGTAACTCCAGCCTTGGTTATTTCATAAAGATTGAAATCAATAGAACTTGATTCTGTTATCCTCAACCTTTGCTTTATTTCTCAGAGCGCTGTAGACTCCGCCACCCAAAACCTTGTTGTTGAACTGGCTTGTCTTTTCTCTGTAGATGTCGCTATAATCGGTAGTTGCTTCAGGCGTGGTTTTCTTCACATTCTTGATAATAAATGCGCTTGAGTTACCAGCCACAGGACCTAATTCCTGGCCTTCCTTCATACCGAGGATCTTACCGATAATGTCAGCTTCAACGCCGAAGTTGCTCAACACGCGTGATTCGATGTTAATATCGGAAACCGTTGTTGATTCAGCACCGAGTTCGCTAACCATTCTGTTGACATCACTGCCACAAGCATTCATCTTTTCGACAGCCATTTCACCTTTCTTAAGATTCATGATCTGATATTTGGCCTGTTCTGCAATGATTTCCATTGGAGCATAACCTTCAGGAACGATATTGGTGAGAGCTGCAACGACAAACATGTCATCCATATCGTAAACGGTTGAGATGTCACCTATTTTGGTCTTTTCATCGAATGCCCAACGGACAATGCGGCGAGCATCATTAACACCCGTAATCTGATAGGTTGAATAATTCATTCTTGGCATGGTGCGCTTGGTCAAACCCTGTTCTTCAATAGCAGCATTGAACTGATCGTAAGTCTGGTTTTCGGTGACGAATCTGTTAGCATCAGCAAAAACATTCTGATAAGTCTTAGTGCTATAGGAGATTTCATGCTTCAAGACAGCGAGACGGACTTTGGGCTGAGCAGCTGTCTTATCAGTAACCTTAATGATGTGATAACCGAATGGGGTTTCCACCTTGCCAATTGTACCGACAGGATTGCTAACAACAAATTCATTGAATGCAGTAACCATAGCGCCATCGGTGAACCAACCGAGATCGCCACCCTTATCCTTTGAACCTGGATCGGTTGAGAACTGGCCTGCGAGTTCAGCAAACAAATCAGCGTTCTTGCTGCCCTTCAAAACTGCAAGCAGGCTATCAGCCTTGGATTCAGCTTCTTCCTTAGTCATTGTGGCTTCACTGCGGGCTGCGCCAGCATAGCTGATGAGGATGTGACTTGCCATCAGTGAGTCAGGACGATTCTGCATGTCAACGATACGGACGAGGTTGTAAGCATCTTCATTTTCGTATGGGCCAAACACAAAACCAGCTTCATGACCAGCATCGAAGATAGAGGTTTCGATTTGCTGAGGGACGTCTTTTCTGCCCATCCAAGTGCTATCGTAACGCTGATCGGAGTTAGCGTTGACAAAACTCATGACATTTTCAGTGCTTTCGAAATCAGCTTTTATGTCCTGGACAAACTTAAGAGCTTCCTGACGGTCTTCAACTGAAGGTTTGATTTCAAACACAACATATTCAATGTCGCGGACTTCATCGGTTTCGTATCTGTACTTGTTTTCTTCGTAATATTTCTTGTTTTCCTTATCAGTGATAACGACTGTTGAATCAGGAATGTTAGAATAACGAAGGGCAACGATATCGGCAGAAGCTTTGACGTTCTTGTTTTCATAGTACTTCTTAGCCAACTTTTCAGGAACAAAATAAGAAGCCTTTACAAGGTTGTTGAACTTGGTTTCCAAGCGGTTTTCCTTGACGGCTCTTTCAAAGTCCATCCACTGAACGCGTGCTTCAACAGGGAAATCGTTGAGGTTTTCAAGATAGTAATTGAGGTTTTCCCTATTCAGGGTGCCATCAGGATTGCTAAAACTTGAAACGACCCATTCGTGAGGATTTTCGCCAGTGAACTGATCGGTAAGCTCTTCGCTTGAGACATTGATTCCCAGAGCTTCGTATTCCTTAGCCATGATATGGTCTTTCACCATTTGGTCCAAAGTGTTGTTGCACTGTCTGTAGTTCTCGTCAGTGGAAGGATTGGTACCAGTTTGTCTCTTGTAGTTTTCGATATCCTTATTCTTCTGATTTTCAAAATCCTGATAAGGAATCTTTTCGCCATCAATCACTGCGATGTTGTACTCACGGTTTCTACCTGTGCTCTGGAACAAATCCTGCAACACGAATGCTAACAAAGCTAAACCGATGATTGCGATTAACAATCCAGAATGTTTTCTGATTTTTTCAATTGCTGCCATAATTTTTCTTACCTTATTTATTTATTAATTCTATCCGAAAAAAAGCGTGCAAATTTAGTAATTTTTCCAATTGCCAAACCAATTGGAAAACTTTTTTCTTTAATTATCACCCAACTCAAGCTTCACTTCCTCCAATTTCATGTCGGAAGCCTTAAGTATGCTGACGTTGTATTTCCCGATATTGAAGGTCTCTCCTACTGTCGGGATGTCTTCGCAATAATGCAGAATCATGCCTGCCAAAGTCTCATAGTCATCGGAGACCGGAAGGTCAAGTTTATATGTTTCATTGAGATAATCAATTTCCAGCCGGGCGGAAAAAACAAATATATCCTTGCCGATTTCCTTTTCAGTTTCCTCTTCCACATCATACTCATCATCAATTTCCCCAAAGATTTCCTCAATCACGTCTTCCATCGACACGATGCCCGAAGTGCCGCCAAATTCATCGACGACAACCGCCAGTCCCTGATGTCTCTGTATGAAATGTTTCAGAAGTCGGTCGGCGGTATAGGTTTCCGGGAAGAAATCGATAGGTCTGACCAGTCTTGATATATCCGAATCCTGTCCTGCGGTCACAGCCCTGATCACATCATTCAAATGGACATAACCCACAATATTGTCGATATTCTCTTCATAAACAATCAATTTTGAATGTTTCGTATCTTCAAAACGATTCTTCACGAACCCAAGCGTATCGGTAGGTTTCACAGCTTCAATTTCATTTCGCGGCCCCATGCACTCGCGCAATTTGACCGACCTGAATTCCATGGCATTCTGGAAAAGCTGAATTTCCTGCTGAACATCTTCGTTTTCTTCTTCAGGATCGGCATATTCAGAAATGTAGTCGTTCAAATCGACAGTAGAAAACTTATAAGTCGAATCGGAGATTTTCTGACGAAGCACAAAACGGATAAGGAATTCCGAGATTCCAGTGTATACCAAAATCAGCGGATACAGCAGGCAGAAACACAAATAAGTGGGAAGTGCAAAAAATGACAGTATGGCGTTAGGATTAATACGGAAAAGCACTTTAGGCAAAAACTCGCCAACCAACAGCACCAACATGGTCGACAAAAGTGTCTGCACCAACAGCATCAGGAAATCGTTCGGAATATTAATGCTGCCGCCAATGATAGCGGACATGCTCATGCCGTAAATCACCAAGGCTATGTTATTGCCAAGCAAAAGAGAAGTGATGAACCTTGACTGATTCTTAAAGAACAAGCTTATGATTCTTGCCGAAAAGGAGTTTTTCTTCAACTCGACTTCAAGCTGCAGGCGGTTGAGGCTGCTGAACGCTATCTCCAATCCCGAGCACAATGCCGAGAAGAACAAAGTAATGGATACAATCAACCAATCGTTCATAATTCCTCTTCTTCAACATCTAATATGGCACGACCATTATAAATGGAATATTCCGAAAAATCCTCTTTTGCAACCAGGCTGTCACCTTCGATTTCCTTATCAGGCGTAACAATCCTAACCTTAGAGCGCGTGTACATCATTTTCGTATCCTGATACCAGAAAAGCTTATCCGACTCCATTCTTTCGTCATTGCCATAATTCACGACGACCACATTGCCAACAGCCTCAATCATATCACCGGCATTCCGTCCATAATCCGCACTGATTTCGGAAGCAGGATGATGGTGCTTATCATAAAAAACAGCATGAAATCCCAAAGGAAATTCCATCTCACCGTTTTCCTCACCCTTCTCCAAACGCATCAGACGAGGAGCCGTAAGTTTAAGCTGAACCACACCTGAATCGCTACGGAAAAACACAACGCTATCGGCCATAACACCCGAAAGCGTATCGTCGGATGCCAATTCCCTGACTACGGCATCGGGATTGCCACACGAAAACAACATCACAGCCACAAAGGCTGTGATGTTGCAATAAAGTGTTATCTTATGAATTCTACTCAATTACTTCTTTGTTCTGATGGTTGTGGTTTCACCAATCCAGCCACCGATTGAGTATGACTGACCATCCTGATAGTCGTTGAAGAAGACCGTCTCAGTAGATGGGTAGTACTGTCTGTAGGCGGCAATCATTTCACCGGCTCTCTTAGCGACAGACGGGTCAAGTTGTCTTGCCCTTTCGCACTTGTCGACAGCTGCCCAGAAGACCTCCTTGCCACCGAAGGTGCTGCTTTCGTACTGCTTTGAACTCTCGGCATAAAGCATGGCGATGATGAGGTAAGGTTCGCCAGCGGTCGGGTCGACCTGTGCAGCGCGGCGAGCGGCATCGCGACCCTTTGAAAGGTTGCCAGTATTCTGGTAGCACATGGCCAGGTTACGCAGAGCGCGGAAGACGCGGTCGTTGTTTTCAGCCTTGGTAGCCTGTTCAAAGTATGTGGCAGCTTCGCCGTACTTCTTATCCTTGAAGAGCTGGACGCCGATATTGTAGGCAGCTTCAGGGCTTGGTTCAAGAGCGTAGAGGTTCTTGGATGCATCGAGGAAGAGCTTTGAATCTGTGCAGTCCTTCTTATCAAGAACGGTGGTGATTCTCTTCAGCAGGTTGATGTCGTTCGGATTTTCGTTCATCTTAGCCGTGAACACCTTAATCAGGTCTTCGCAAGAAGCGAATGGCTGGAAGAGGTTGTCGATGTTGCTCTTCACACCTTTATAGTTATTGATGGACTTCTCGTTCTTTTCGAGCTGTTTGTCGAAACCAGCCACACCTTCAGCATCGCCAGCTTCTTCAGCCTCCTGCTTTGCCGTAAGCAGTTCGGTTTCGGTTTCAGCCAGTGTCTTCACGTTGGCATCAAGCACATCGGTAAGTTCCTGATACACATCGATAACTGTCATCTTATCGGCCTTGCCATTGTTGACCATATCGGCAGCAGCACGGAAATATGAATCGAGGAAACCAACCTGAATCTGGGCAATGTCAAGTTCAACAGCTTCTTTCAACACATTATAAGCTTCTTCGTAACGGGCCGGATTATAGGTATAAATCAGGTAACCCTTCTTAGCCTTGATGTTGGCAATTTGCGAAGCGCCTGTCTTCGGGTCGTTCGGGAAGCAGATGGCTCTTGTGTCGGCAAGCATGTTCAGTGTGTCGATGTAAGCATCCTTCTGGCTTGGGTTGGTTCGGATGAAATAATCCATGATTTTTTCACCGTTGGTGTAAACGTACTGACTCATGCGAGGAGCGTTCAAGAACACATATCTCCATGCTGAGACCATTTCCATGCTGATGGCGTCTTTCGAATACTTAGCAGCTTCCCACTGCTTGAAGTATTCGCGGTAGGTCGACTGGTTTGTGACGCTAGCAACACTGTCGTTGCCATACTTAGGTGCATCGACATTCTGTGCTGAAACACTTACTGCCATTCCAAACATAACGGCCAGTAACATTACTTTTCTAGTTTTCATCTCTCTAATCTTTTATAGTTAAACTTATTATTATTTCCTTTTTCCAATTTCCATTCAAATATCGTTCCAAACTGACTAATTGCGAGGAACACCTTAATTATACTTACGCTTGAGGAACCAACGCTCAAACACCGAAATGCCTACCGAGGCCTTGAAATATCTTTCTTGAATCAAGCCTTGGGCTTTCGTGCCGCATTGCCCAACTTCGAGTCCGATATTGACCTTAGACAACGACCTTGGCAAAGGCAACGAAATGCCTGCCGTGACACCAATCTTATTGATTGACTGGCCTTTTAAACTCAAATAGGTCTGTTCGTAGAATCCACCGAAACGGTATGAAGCTTTTCTGAAATAGTTTGAAACCGATGTTGATTTCGGAGAAAACTCAGCGCCAACAGCCACATTCCATGAATTCTGCAAGGAATCGTTGACACCTTCACGGGCAAATTTGCTCCATTGCGACCAATTGAAATCGGCGCCGACTGCCCAGCGGTTATTCTTTTGCAATGCAATGCCGAAACCGAATCCCTGAGGCATTGACAAACGAGCATCTTTATTCACATTGTAACTAATCGTGTCAATCAAATATTCGGTATCGGAGTCCGAATCCACTTCAACCGAACGTATATAAGTTGTCTGAGCACCTTTCAGATCAATCTTTTGATTATAGGTAAGACCGATGCTCAAATTCAAATCCTTACCGATGTTAGCATTGTAGAGCAAACCATAATCAAACATGAAAGACTTGACCATCATGTCGATTCCACGACGAGAACTGATCATGTAAGATGAATCGGGGAATGAAAGCGTAGTCAATGTTTCATAATCGCCAAAAACATAGGTAGCATTTGCTCCCACTGACAAATTCTTACCCAAACGGAAAGCATTGCCAATGAAAGCCTGATTCAATCCGCCCGAGCCTTTAAAAGTCGTGGCATAATTACCGATTCCTTCCTTGTTATCGTTCACAATCAGATTATAGCCGACATTACTGTATGGCTGGACGCCTAATGAGATGCGCCACCAGTCTGTAGCTCCGAATGCTATTGCGACATAATCGAAATTGGCGTTATTTGAAGTTTCAGACATACTTGAGGTGCTGAAATCGGATGTTTTGAAATACATTCCAGCATCAAACAGAAAAGCCAATGTGTCAATCATTGCATAAGAGGCAGGATTTTCAGCATTGATAAGGCCCTTCCCATGCATTGCATTGGCGATTCCGCCCATTCCCTCGAGTCTGGCATTCATGGTTTTATTCCTTATCTGGCCAATGCCAAACATGGAGTATGGCGAATCGACATTAGCTTGCGCAAAAAGTCCCTGAACAAAAAAGACTGAAAGCACCAAAGCCAGTATTTTCTTCCGTGAATTATCACTCATAGCTTGTATTCTATTGGTTAGACGTTGTCTCAGTTACGGAATTCACCCGATTTTGAGCGTGCAAATATCCGATTTTTTAACTCGTTGAGCAAATTTTTATTGCCTTCTTTGCGAAAGAAATATTTTAATACGCTAAAAATCAACGCAAAATATTTTATTTCAATAATTTTTTTCTTGATTTTTCATTTTTTTCTTTGCGGTAAAGAAAAAAGTTGTACTTTTGCACACGCAAAACGGAGGTACCGTAGCTCAGTTGGTAGAGCAATGGACTGAAAATCCATGTGTCACTGGTTCGATTCCCGTCGGTACCACTCCAAAACGAAAAAGCCGAGTCTCACTCGGCTTTTTCGTTTTTCATCAGTTCCTTTATTTTTCCAGCAATCATGTTAGCATCCAAAGTGTTCATGCAGGCAAAATGGCCTTTCGGGCATTGTTTGTATCCCAATTTGTGACATGGACGGCATTTCAAAGCCTTGTTTTCAACAATGCATGAGCGTTGCGGACATGTCGGCAAATACGGATACATTCCGAATTCAGGAACCGTATTGCCCCAGACTGAAACAATCGGTTTACACAAAGCAGCTGCAATATGCATCATGCCCGTATCGTTGGCCAACACCACTTCAGCATGTTTCAAGACCATTGCCGATTGTGCAATGGAAAAACATCCGCATGTATTCAAAACACCATTCTCCAAAGCATTACAAATCAATTCACCTCGGACTGCTTCTTCCTTGCCCCCGACCAAAACCACAGGGAAATCCAAAGCACGGCAAACCTCAACCACTTTTTCGGCAGGAAGAATTTTTGTCGAATGTTGTCCACCGACAACAATTGCAATATACTTTTCAGGCAATTCAAGAGGCAAAACCATATCGTTTTCATCAAAAAAGAAATCCAAGCCATGACCATCATTTTTGACACCCAACTTTTCTACAGCTTTAAAATAGCGATCAACGATGTGAATATCAGGTAATTTGCCTAGCTTCAGTTTCGTATAGAGAAACTTTTGAAAATCCAATTTCGGGAAAGAAGCCGATGGCTTGTGCAATGACAATTTAACCCGAAAAGAACGGAAATTCTTATGCAGATCAACAATAAAATCATACCGCTCGGCCTTCAATTCGGGCAGCAAATCTTTCCAGGAATCCTTCAAAGCATACACCTTATTAATATATGGATTAGACGACAGCAAATTACGATTGCTGCTTTTTGTCAAGACATGAAGCTCGACATCAGGGATTTGCTGCTTTAAACAACGGATGACTGGTGTTGTCAACACAATGTCGCCAATTGAACTAAACCTTATGAGAAGTATCTTTTTCAAAACCACATAATTTGAAAAGGCAAAAATAGGAATTTTGTCTTATTTTTGCCATCTGAAATTTTCACAAGATGAAAAAGTTATTATTATTATTATCAATTTGTATCGCAACAAGTTATGTCTATTCTGAAACTATTTTCCAAGATGGTTTTGAATATGCCAACACCGAAGGTGAAGTCCCTTTAGGCTGGACAAGTCCTGAAAAGCAATGGATTTGCGGACAATTTGAGAATGACCACAACCGGAAACCTCATCATGGCAATTGGTACACCTACACCGAGGAAGAAGAAGCTTGGTTATTCATGCGTGCTGACGCACTTCCTGGAATACATTACAACCTTTCGTTTTGGACTATCAGCGACGGCCCTTTTCAAATGGAAATCCTTTATGGAAACAATCCGAATCCCGAATCCATGAGCGGGACTATTGCGCCGGCAAACGAAATCGACAGTGAAAACTATCTACAGTTCAGCGTTGAATACGATCTTTACGAAAACTACGACCTATATCTTGGTTTTCACGCCATTAGTTTAGGAGGCACGGCACTATGCATCGACGATGTGGCCATCGACCAAATGCACCAATATGATTTCATGGTGAAAGTCATGACGACCGACACATTGGATTTGGCTTACGGCGAAAGTGCTAACTTCCGTTTTTCTGTCCTTAACACGGGTTATGATCGAGAAACATTGGTGTTGAGTTCACCATCGGAAATGTTTACCGACACACATTGTTTCATTGACGGAGAAGCCGTAACCCGTTTCGACATTGAACCCAATGAAAACATCATCATTGATGTCACCACGACCTTGATAGACCAGGAAATCCCCTATACTTATGCCTGGCTTGACGTGATGGTCGGCTCAACGCACAATTGCAACACCGGCATGGCGTCATTCTTTGTCAGGCCGATTCCCGGAACACAAATATCTGAAAACAAAAACCGTATCATTATTTATCCCAATCCCGCCTGCAAATCCATCAATATAGACCATGAAGAATTTGAAAACGCCATCATTTACGATGCAAACGGCAGGCATATTCTCAGCTCACAATCCAAACACATTGATATACAAAGTCTTAAACCCGGCTTATACTCTATTGCAATAACCACTGACAAACAAACGTTTAGTCAGAATTTCTTGAAGCAATAACTCTATTTTATCATGAAAAACTACCAAAAAATTCTCATCGCTCTCATCAGCAGCGTTTTGCTTACAATAGCATGGCCCGTTTGGGGATTTCCCATTTTCATTTTCTTTGCATTTGTTCCTCTACTATGGATTGAACACCGCATTTCGCAAGGTGAAAAAGGCAAGCTTTTTTGGATTGCCTTCCTGACGTTTTTCGTTTGGAATGTAGCCACCACATGGTGGGTTTGGAACGCTACGCCGGCAGCCATTGCAGCTTGGATATTAAATTCGTTATTCATGACAATCGTTTTCTGGATGTTTCACATCACAAAGAAAAGACTGTACAATAACAATTGGGGCAACTTTTTCATCATTCCTTATTGGATGGCCTTCGAACTGCTTACCTATCACTGGGTTGCGAAATGGCCCTGGCTGAATCTAGGCAACGCGTTTTCGACCTGTCATCAATGGGTGCAATGGTACGAATATACTGGCCTTTCAGGCGGAACATTATGGATTCTACTTTCAAACATACTGATTGCAAACACTTTGATTTCGCACCTTGAACAGAAAAAGAGATTACGTAACAGTTTTCTTGCCAGCAGTCTGGCTGTTGTCATTCTTCCCATTGCGTTAAGCCTTTTCATCTATCATCATTATGAAGAAAAAGGTGAAGACACCGAAGTTATTGTCGTTCAGCAGAATTGCGATCCTTGGAACGAACAGTTCGATTCGGAATTTTACCGCGAAACCTTGAAACGTAATATCGATTTGGCCGATTCGCTTATAACACCAAACACACGTTTCATCGTCAGTTCAGAATCGGCCATTCAAGAAGGCATTTGGTGGGACGACACCGAATCATCGTGGTCGCTGCAAGAACTTAACACTTTCATCGAAAAGCATCCTCAGACTAGCTATGTCATTGGAGCCACGACCCACGATTGGGTACCCAAAGGCATGGAAGACGATTTCCCTGCACGGCAAATCGGCAATACCGACCATTATTTCTACACAAGGAATTCCGCAATTTTGATTGACACCACAGGCTACCAACACCGCAATAAATCGCAATTAACGCCTGGTGTGGAGGCTGTTCCCGCATGGAATTTCCTGAAAAAATCGAGCGTTACAATCGGCATTGCACGAGGCACTTTAAAAACCGACCCGACTTCGCACAACCTGAATTTTGGCGGGCACAAAGTTGCTGCTGCCATCTGTTACGAATCTGCTTTCAGCGAATACGTCAGCACATTTGTCAAGAAAGGCGCCGACCTTATTTTCGTCATGACCAACGATGGGTGGTGGGGCGACACGCCAGGCTACAAGCAGCATTTCGAATTCTCGAAACTCCGCGCCATCGAAAACCGCCGTTGCGTGGCACGGTCAGCCAACACCGGCCGTTCTGGATTTTTCAACCAACGCGGCGATGTGCTTCAACCCACAGCGTATTGGGAACCCGCCGTCATTCGCGAAACCTTGAAAGCAAATACCGAAATCACTTTCTACGCAAAACATGGTGATTACCTGAGCAAAATTGCAGTCGGTGCTTCTATATTGCTTTTCATTGGTTTGATTATCAAGATTATACTCGACAGCATCAAGAAGAAATAATGCAATGACGAAGCTCAGTTTAGGTCCGTTCCAAGGCATCACCGATGCACCTTTCAGAAATGTCTTCAAGCAACATTTCGGCGGCATCGACAAATTCTATACGCCGTTTTTCACTGGCATTCAGAAAGACCATGCCAAGAACCTCCAGACCGAAGAAATCGACCCATTGTGCAATGATGTCGAAACCTTGACACCACAAATTCTCAGCACTGACGCCGAGGAAATTCTGCGTTTTGCCACACAATGCAAACAATTGGGTTACAAGGCAATAAACCTAAACATGGGTTGTCCTTTTCCACGCGTTGCCAACAAGAAACGCGGCAGTGGTCTCTTGCCCTATCCTGAAAAAGTAAATGAAATTTTTGAACGCGTTTTTGAAAGCATTGATATGGATTTCAGTGTGAAATGCCGTTTAGGTTATTTCGATCCTGATGAAATATACCCCATGATAGAGGTTTTCAACCGCTATCCGCTCAGCGAACTCATCATCCACCCACGCATTGGAAAGCAACTCTATAAAGGCGAAGCCGATGTTGAAAAATTCAAGGAAATCATGCCACGGATAAAGGCACCTTTGGTCTACAACGGCGACATCGTCTCAACTGAAAGTTTTGAAAGAATTGAAAAGTCGCTGAATGATGGCACTTCGGAAAACTCAGTGCGCAAAGTGAGCGAATTCATGTTAGGACGCGGTTTGCTGGCCAACCCATTCTTGGCTGAAGAAATCAAAGGATTAGAAACGAAAGGAGACAAAAAAACACGGCTTCACGCATACGCCATTGCCCTGTACGAAGACCGATTGCACCATGCAGGAGGCAGTCCAAAGGTTTTAGGACGCATGAAAGAACTCTGGTCTTATTTGATGAATTCTTTCGAAGACCCCCAAAACATCTGGCGCAAAATCAAGAAGCTCAACGCTTTGAAAGATTACGAAAACGCTGTAGAAGAGATTTTCAGGGAGATGGAGATTAAGAGTTAATCAAAACAGTTTCTCCGTCTTTGGCTCCTCGGCCTGCTTATCCATATAATTGACATACAGTTTTCCAGCCAACAAGATGAGCGCGGCTATCACTAAGATTATGATTATCACCTTTTTCATAGTACTTGATTTAAGCTATTTCTCCACATCATTCAATTTCGGATAGTCTTTACCTGACTTCGTGACGGAAACCCTCACATCTGCAAAACCGAAATCCATCAATAAGCGCTGCATCTTTTTCACGCCCTCGGTATTGGCTGTCTCCAACACACCATATTTTATGGCATCATGTTCTATTTCTTTCCGCATTTGCGAAACAATGTCGTTGATTTCATTCTGCGACCAATCTTTGCTGTTGCAATCGAAAATTTCGTAGTCTTTCGGATTTACGATTACATCAAGGATTTTTGCCTCGGGCAAATCGAGATACAAGGTGTCGCCGTCGCAATAAAAATCGTCCTCTGTCATCGATGACAAATCGAAACCTGCTCGGACCGTACCGCTGCCAATCATCACGATTTCCTTTCTGCCCATAAAACCTTTCTTGCTTCTCATCGCCGTTTCGCCATAAAAACTTGACGTAACCAACTCGGAAATTCTCTGGATATCGTTCACCGTCACCGAAGTTTCGACTTCATTCTCGACAGTTATCCTGTGATTTTCCCGGAAACTCCTTGCAAACATGAGCAAAAAAATCGCGAAAACCACAACAACAATCGCCTTTATTACCGTCTTTTTCTTCATAATTCAGAAGTTTTTGAAGTCATTTCCTGACTGAATCCATTTTCCGTGCCAAACCTAATATGGATGTTTTGTCTTTCATAACCCATTTGGGCCAGCAAATCCTCAAACAGTTGTTTCGTATTTGCCTCCGCTTCCGAGCAAATGGTCAAAGTTTTGATGATTTCGTCCAGACGGCTTTGGCCTTCATCGAGAATGCGGTCACGCTCCATAGGGTCGAATTTTCCACGGAAAGCACCCTCACGATGATAGATTTCCTTTATAGAATCAGGCGGAATGTTGACAGACAACACTTTAGCATGAGGCAATGTGACATAAACCGATTGCGTTTTCTTATCGATTTCGATGTCATCTTCCGAAAACTCATTCAAGTCGATGCCCGCCTTGACATAGGCCATCCAACCGAAAAGAATGCTTTTTTCGCCCATGCTGCCGATGCTTCTCTCCCCTATTTTCGTCTGACTTTTGCCACGAATCACCTGCTTCACGGTGTACTCAACCATGCCCAATTCCGCAACATCAGAGAGCCCCGAGAAAACGGACGATACCTGATCCTGTGGTGTGACACGTTCTGTCGTCGGTCCAGAACACGAACAGCACAACAATATCATGCTCGCCAGAAAGAATAAAATTCTTATTTTCATTGCATTAGCAAATTTTCGATTCATAAATAAAACCTTGACAAAGGTAGTGAAATTTGGTTTTGGTCATTTTTTTCTGTGATAACGGAATTTGGATGGGAATATTGCATATCGGCAACGCGGTTTTTAAAGCCTCATGAAGAAATAAGACTCGCATCGGTCGCGACCTTGCTCGTCATAAATTGATAAAAAAGGAATTATCCGCTCAACAGCCACCTGATTTTTCGACTTCTTGCGCAAAAAAGCGTTTTTTAAAAGACAAATACTTACCCCAAAATAAGACCTAGGTTTGAAATAATTCAGACCCAGGTATAAAACAATTCAGACCTGGGTATAAACAGGGTTAAGACCTAGGTCTTTTTAAATTAAGACCAAAGTGTAAGCGAAAATCAGCAGACATAGTAAAGAAGACTTTCTGCAAAAACACTAATATCATACAATTATCCGCATTATCCGCTGATAATCGACAATGCTGCTCCTACTCTCCAGCCTTAAATTCAGCCTCCAAATCCTCACGTTCAATCTGTTTCTCGCCCCAATCGTCAATCAAGGTTTGCAATTCCTCTTTCTTCTTGCCGTAAGTCCAATAGAAATCGTTGTCAACCTTGTGCTCGGGATGCGCATCAGGATTGGCCATAATGGCATCAAGTTCAGCGAGTTCCGCTTCCATTTTGCCTATGGCATCCTCCAAACGCTGGATTTCCTTGTCAATTTTTCGGAAACGTGAGTCAAACTGCTTCTTGCGCTCGTAGTTCTGCTTGTTTTGCGATTGCGGAATCGGTTCTGCAGCCTTAGGTGCTTGCTTGGCTGCCGCCTCCAACTCCTTCAAATGCGTTAGGTTCTTCTGCTCCAAAAAATCGTAAATGTCGCCAATGTATTCCTTAATGTTCGGCTTGCGGAATTCATAAACCTTATTCGTCAAACCTTGCAGAAAATCGCGGTCGTGCGAAACGATGATCAAGGTGCCATCATACTGAATCAGAGCGTTTTTCAGAATGTCTTTTGAAAGCATGTCCAAGTGATTGGTAGGTTCGTCGAGGACAAGCAGATTGGTCGGGAAAAGCAACATCTTTGCCAAGGAAAGACGCGCCTTCTCGCCACCCGAAAGCACCTTCACCTTCTTGTCAATGTCATCGCCACGGAAAAGGAAAGAGCCTAGCAATGCCTTGACTTTCAAACGCATTTCGCCAACAGCCACATCGTCCAAAGTTTCAAAAACAGTCTTATTCATATCCAACATATCCTGCTGGTTCTGTGCATAATAGCCAATCTTCACTTCGTGGCCTAATTTCACCTCGCCTTCATAATCGAGAACGCCACAAATTATTTTCGACAAAGTGGATTTGCCTTCGCCATTGCGCCCGACAAAAGCTATCTTCTCCCCTCTAGGAATCAACAAGTTGACATCTTTCAGAATCTGTTTTTCACCATAGGATTTCGAAACATGGTTCAGTTCCAAGCTGACCTTGCCCGAATGCGGCGCAGGCGGAAACTTGAAATGAATGGCCGTGCTATCAATGTCGTCAATCTCAATTTCCTCCATTCTTTCCAACTGCTTCACGCGACTCTGCACCTGCTTCGCCTTAGTCGCCTTATAGCGGAAACGCTCAATGAAAGCCTCAATGTTTTTTATTTCGCGCTGCTGGTTTTCATACGCAGAACGCTGCATATCAACACGTTCCTCACGCAAAGCGACATAATCAGAATAAGAAGCCTTGTAATCGTAAATCTTGCCATTAGAGATTTCGACCGTGCGAACGGTGATGTTATCCAAGAAAGCGCGGTCGTGCGAGACCATCAGAATGGCGCCATAATACGATTTCAGGAAAGTCTCCAACCATTGAATTGATTCAATGTCCAAATGGTTGGTCGGTTCGTCCAAAAGCAAGAGATTCGGCTTTTTCAGCAGTATCTTCGCCAGTTCCACGCGCATCTGCCAGCCATTGCTAAACTCTTTCATAGGCCGGAACATATCCTCGTGGCCGAAACCCAAGCCAACCAGAATGCGTTCCGCTTCGCCTTCGATGGAGTTGCCGCCCAACATTGCTATTCTATCGTTCAAATTGGTAAGCTTATCAATAAGCTTCTGATATTGCGCACTTTCATAGTCCGTCCTTTCCGTCAATTCCTGTTGCAACCTTTCAGCATCACGTTCCAACTGATGATATTCATCGAAAGCCGTCAAAGCCTCGTCCAAGACATTCTTTTCGCTGTTGACATTTTTCTCTTGTGGCAAATAGCCAATCGTAACACCCTGTGGGATAATCACATCGCCCTTCGATGGCTGTTCAATGCCACAAATCAGCTTCAGGAGCGTGGTTTTCCCCGCGCCGTTTTTGCCCACCAGACCAATACGGTCTTTTTCGCGAATCAAAAAAGAAATGTCGGTGAAAAGGTCTTCACCTGTGAAATGCATACTAAGGTTCTGAACAGAAATCATATTTTACCAATTTGAGCGGCAAAGATAAGGATTTTAGACGCAACAAAATCAATGCGTAAGCATCACGCGATGAGTTTCCGTACCATTTTGCGAAACAACACGCACTAAGTATAATCCATCAGAATAATGCGACAAATCAAAACAGGCTTCATTATCTTCGACATCAAAACTGCAAATCATTCTGCCAAAAGCATCAAAAACAGCAATTTGACTAATGTAATTTCCAGAAATCACAATTTTTCCATCCGTCGGATTTGGACAAACGCTCTGCGAAATACCATTTTCTTTCACTTCCCAGGCATCGTCAACAAAAACGAAATCTTGTGCCGGATTAAGCAAAGATGCTGCCGGTTCTGATTCGCAACCTGATTCGTATTCAGCCCTAACCTGATAATAGAAAGCATTATAGGGATTACCGACAAGCACATCCTTATATTGGTGAAAGCCAACATTTTCGTCATACGAAACCGATGCAATCAATGAATAATTCTGATTGTCATACGAGCGATAGACATTGTATTTCAGCAGATTATCATTTTCCGCTTTTGAAAACTGATTGGTCACGAAAGCACGAAGCATCCAGGTGTAATCCAAGTTGTAATACGACAATTCGTTCCATGCGATGCCATCCATCGAGACCCATGAACCATTCGGGTTACCCGTTGCGGCACATGCCGCCGCAGGATAAGTGATGCCGTGCTGACCGATTACAATCCAAACTGACTCGTTTTCAGGCAAATTCAAATGCGTCGACAGCGTTTCGGTATGCCAATCGTTGCAACCATCAAGGCTCATATTCTGATAATGCACCAAAGTATGTGGCGTGATTTCTTCGCCAAAATAGATCCAAATCTGATATGCGCCTGCGGCTATATCGAACAACGAGACTTTCGACAAAGCCGCTCCCGAATAGGCCGCCAAATCCTCAGCATCGAACTTTATGCCCCAATAGATCATGCCGTCGGCGCCTAATGCCGTGTCGTACAATCCATTATCGTAATAAAGCCATTCCGAAATCGGTTCGGGACGAATACCCCATGAAATCAAGGCTCCGAAATCATTTTCATCATTGAAATAATTCTCACCTTCCAGATTTTGCGGCGGATTGCAAAGCAAAGGATTGTAAACGCTCACCGACTCAAGGCAAGACATGGAATAGTAAGCCTCAGGCAATTGACCGTCGTAAACCAAACGGACTTGCCACCAAGTCTCGCCGTATGGCAAAGGCTCTTCATCCAAGAAATAATCTTCGGTTGTGAAGCCAAGATATTGCTCATTACGATAGCAAACAGCACCTATTAAACTGTCAACCAACGGATTATTCCAATAGATTCTGGTGCCTTCAGGAATACGTTCAGCAAACAAGCCATCCAAAGTCGAAGGAAAATCCGAGCAGGAACGATAGGTGAAAAATGTCTCCGCCCAATTGCCGGCGCCCGACAAATAGACAGGACGCACCCTTAACAAATAAGTCTCGCCCGAAACAAAATCATTCACATCCAGCTGATAATGCAAACCAGAAGTTGAGCAAACAGGCATTGTGTCCAACATGATTTCAAAACACTGAACCGAAGCCAACAACGGATCCGGCATAAACCACATAGCCCAACCCGTCGACGACACATAAAGGCTATCCAAATCGTATTTCTTTTCAATCATTTCCAATTGATAATCAATGTGTTCAGAAATATTCACCAATGTATCTGAAACATATTCCTCATACCCGTCAAGATTGGCATTCACCCAATAATCGCCTCGCATAACCTGATCAATCAAGCAATGTCCGGTTTCGTCAAGCGTTGCATGATAATTGGTGCCCAAAGTGTCAGACGAAATCAAGGAAATGTTTGCTCCGGCAGGAATCAAGCCAGAATTTGTCGTGGCAAACACCTCAAATTCAGTCGTTAAGTCCTTATCAAGTCCATTCGACCAAACGATTTCCGATTCACCGCGATTGCCTTCGTAAATGCAGCTCACACCATAATAATATTGTCCCCAAGGCAAATTGTTCCAGCCCACATCTACAAATGAAGAATCCGTCAAATGCGAAGCCAAAAGCATTGGCGATTCATTGAAACGACGACGATAAATATTGAAATACTGAAAAGCACGATTGTCAGCATCATCTTTGGCCAATGCATTGAAAAAACGAATGTTATCAACAAAAAAACAATCTTCGCCAACATCAATCGAAGCATCTTTCACATAACTCCAACGGAAAACATGCGGTCCTTCAACAACATCAAAAGCCACTTCCTGCCAATCGTTTTCACCTGAATACTCGCCCATCTTAACATCATCAATATAAAAGCACCCGCAATCCCACGGACTTTCAGAAGAGACTCTTTCACAAAAGCTTATCCTACTGTCAACAAGAAGATTAACAACGACTTCTATTTCAGAAGCACCCGAACCGACTCCTTCACACGAAGATTTCATGCAATAAGTCCCTTCATACGGATTTTCATCAACGATTTCCCATGAATAATCAGAAATCGCATTATTCCAGTCCAATTTCGAGAAATCGCCCGTTTCAAAATCCTCGACCAATGCAGAATTACTCATAGCCCAAGTGACCTTCACCATTGAATTCTCAATATGGCGTGCCATGACAAATTGAACCGGATTATACAGCTCGTTTAAGGCAAAATCAATATGATCAACAGTTTGAGCATCACTCACAATTATTAAAGCACTAAAATCGCACTGCGAATATCCTTCTGCAACAGCTGATGCTTGAAATGTTCCTGGATCTAAATTCCCAGAATACAAGCCTAAAGAATCGGAAACAAAACAAAACGAAACCGTATCACCTTCATAATTAATGCCATGAAAAAACACCATTGCATTTTCAATCGGTGTCGAAGCATCCTGATCTGTAACCCTACCTGCCACTGTTCCAAATGCAGAGACACCCGTCACAAAAACGAGTTGAAACACAATGACAAGCAGAGGCAACAATTTTCTCAACATACTTTCATTATTTTACAATTCTCACACAACACCTTATTCCATCACTTTGCACTTGCAAAACGAATATGCCCTTCGGTAATTCGCTGACTGAAACCCAAGCTCGACCATAAGAATCAGAGACTAAAGATTCCAACAGCAACACTTCACCCAGCGAATTGGAAACCGTCAGCTGGAGTTTTTCTTCTTTTGGCAAACCTTCAATTGTCAGCAAATCTGAAACCGGATTCGGGAAAACGGAAATGTCTTCCATCGGCAGATCCAAATCCGAATGCTTCATTGCAACTCTCCCCTCACGGTCAACAAACAAATGTAAATCACTTATTTGCGGTTCATCAGGAGAAACAGTCACGGCTTCACACATCCCTTTGCCATAACGCGGCAAATCTGCCACTAGATAATAAGTTCCGAAAAGCAGATTATGGAAAGCAAATCTTCCGCGTTCATCAGTAATGGTGAATCCCAAAACACGCTGTTTCGTCGAATTTATCAACATCACACTGACATTTGACAACCCCTCGGTACAATAATTCTCAGTCGTTCCATTGCGCAACCATGGCTGACAATAGAAATCCCTTGCCTTAAAATGGAAATCGGGGAAATCGAACACTCCGCCAATCACTCCATCGCCTGACGAAAATGCCGGCAAAAAACTCGGCAAGACAATATCGACATCACGCACATCACCATCAACCCTGATCACATTTGCCTCGTCCCAAGCCAATTTATCATAATAATATGAGCCTGAACATCTAAGGTCTATCGTGTCAGGAAAAGCGAATAGCGCATACATGTCAGGCAAAAGAGTTCCAAAACTAAACTCACCATTTTCATCAGAAACCGTGCGATAAAAGCCCGAGACGAAATCGTTTTCATCACCTAATGCGACGGCCAAAACCTGAGCATTTGGGCAATGGTCGGCTCCATTCCAAATTGTTCCGGACAGTGAATATGCCTCATACAATTCATACACAACCGTATCAGATAGATGACCACAATACGACCATGCGTCAAGTGCCAGCTTCACTCTTCCATTCTGCTTTTCCATTTCGCCTGGATAATACACGGCATGCAACTCGGCAGGATCCACAAAAAAACCATCTCCACAACTCTTCCATCGTATAGAATCACAATGTTGCGCGTCGGAATTTTCAAGTTGGATTGGACTGAGGACACCCGAATATGTATCCGGGCCCGCATAAACCGAAAGCATTTCGTACAGTTGAAGTTTCATTGATGCAGTCTTCACCTCATCGCCAGCGGTCACACGGAGCGTTAGCGTCACTCCGCCCGATGCAAAGTCCTCATCAGAAGGGAAATAAGTAGTCCTTAACGATAACGGATCGGAGAAATCACCAGTTCCCGAACTGCGCCAGACGAAACTATTATATGAATACGGAATGCTTGCATTAGAAATCTGATATCCAGAACCTGTTGCGCACATCGTAGCATCCTCTCCGGCATAAGGATAATAAGAAGCAAATGCATATGCACTCCTTCCATCTAAAACGTAATCGTCACCATCGGCAACTCTATCACATGCTACAACAGCTACATTTTCAGATAAATAGGTTGGCAAAATATAGGAATTCCCGGAAATGAAATCCGTATGATACTTATACCTATAGAAATTAAAATCGCCATAATACAAGACATAATGGCTAACATCCGATTCCGGATTGGTTTCCCACGAAATCTTCCAATTACCATCAACATATTGTTTCTTCACTTTAGCTGGTGGAGAAATTGGAGCTGCAGTATCACATTCCAGCAAGAATTCGTCAAACACAATCTCACCCAAATTCTGATCGTCGTGATAGTCAAAGACATAATTTCCAATATCTTCCGACGAAACGCTATGCCAAAAATTCTTTCTCATGTCAACATGATTAGCTGAATTGTTTTCAAACAAGACAAGTTCCGAATCATGGTTTAGGAAATTATTGTTGTGCCATTTATTATCCACGGAAGAAAACGACGCTAGCAGATTGGTCATCTCGCTAAAAACATTCCTGTAAAAATAGGTTGTGCTGTTAGGCGTCAGATTTGTGATGGTTTTTCCATTGTCATAAAAACTATTGTATTCTACAACTAGCTGACAGTTGTTCAATAAGTTAATTGCTTCATCATTCTTCCAGAATATATTGTTACGAATGACAAGGGAATCCATGCCAGTCCGAATTCCGTATGAAGAATAGCCGATATTTGACGATGGCAAACTGGAAGAGATGACATTGTTAAGAACATAGTTTTTCCCGCTTTCAGTATTGACACCGTTTCTCCTGTCAAAATACAGGGCCGTTGATGCGTCTTGAAAACAATTGTATGCGATATAATTATCGCGGCATTTCCAACCAAATGATGTATTTGAAAAAGTGACATTAATTTGCCCTTGGTCAAAAACATTATGTGAAATCACATTGCCAACGCAATCATGAAGTTGCGACTTCAGCTCTATGCCGGAAGTACACTGCGAGAACAAGCAGCTATCGATCACAAAGTGATCACAATCAGTCAAATCAATTCCTTTTCCTGCATAATAATTATTAAAACCACAATGACGTATGGAGATACCGTCACAATTCGAAGCAGTGACGGCAGCCTCAGCGCCACGCATTTCGACAAAAGAAAAATCAGCGTCAAAATCAGCATCAATGTTTTTCAACTGGACTCCATACCAATCATGCGAAATCTCATAAGGAAGCAGATAAACGGAATCGTTTCTTTCACCTGCAACGACCAAATTTCCACCATCGACACGCAAATAAGCCGATTGACCGAAATACACCCTTACACCCGCCTCGACACGAAGCAAACCTCCATCGGAAACGACAAGCGAATGAGAAACCAGATAAGCCGAATCAGGACCCAATTTTGGCAAATCCACTTCCGTATTAATAGCGCCATCGATTGCAACATAGTGCTGGGCTTCAACTTGACCATTCAAGCACAGAAGCCACACTATCATCAAAAGCCCTATCAATACGCAACGCTTCATCGCTTAAAAATAATATGACAAACCAAATTTGAAAGCAACAGAATGCATCTTCAAACCTATTGGATATTCCTTCGTGAAGAGTGACCCAGTATAACTACGATAGGCAACTTCAGGAATCAGTTCCAACCGTTCTCCGACTTTCAATGCCGCGCCAACTCCCACCGAATAATTAAATTTCACTTTTGAAGCAAATCCATTCAAATCGTTGATATGGAACGGTGCCTCAGCCACGAATGTTGCTCCATTTGCATTCAGCAAGAAATCAAGCGAAACCGCAGCAGAAGCAAACAATCGGAAATATTCAGCCGATAACAAATCATAAGAGCAGTAAAAACCGACTCCTAAATAATTCAACCGGTTGACTTCCCGACAGGAATATTCATGAACAGACAACGGAACATATAAAGAATCAAGAACATAGCAACAAGTTGTGTCGCCTGAAATCTGATTCACAACATAATAAGTATCCAACGTGTCATTTACATAATAATCGCCCTGTTGCGTGGACCTATCCATTGAGAAACGATAGTTAACTGAACGATACGCCAGACTCACGCCATAATTCAAATGGTTTTGCTTGCAACCAGCCGTCGCCAAAATTCCATTCATAACAGCATCCGACAAGTCAACCGACTGATTATACAAATCGGAAAGTTCCTCATAATCATGGTCATTCACACTCTGTTTCAAATTTCCAAACGCATGCTCATATGAAAGATTAACAAACCATCCATTATTCCGGAACGAAGGCCAGTTGAATTCTATCGGATTACGTTTTCTGATAAAAGTCGTATCGTGTTCAATGACAGTCTTTTGTTTCACAACCGTATCACGCTGAATCAAAATCCTAGTCACAAACAAGGTATCAAAAATCCTTAAAGTGTCAGCCCGACGATTCAGGACCGTATCCACCTTGTGATTCTCAACCACAGATGGAACAGCAGGATCAATTGTATGATTTTCAGGATATTCCGGTACAAAAGTCGGCATTTTCTTAATAACGTACTGACGGCCTATTTTTCTGAAACCATAATCAGTACCTTTAAGCAAGTCCGAAAGCACTTCATCAATAGCCTTATACGAACATGAATAGGCAGAAATACGCACTTTCGACAATTCCGCCTTGCTAAAAGCCACATTGACATCATATTCAGCAAACAGTTTCTCCAAAGCCACATCAAGCGAACTCGACTCTATAGAAAAAGAAATCACCGGATCAACGACTTGAGAGTATGATTTCTTGGGAGTTGACAGTCCTATAACGGCCAGCAATGACATACATATCAGCACATGCCAAAACGACTTATAGAAGTGATTATCAAAATGTTCCACATTCAAATCCATAAAATATCCTTCTTTTGACATCAAAATTCGGCTGCTAATTTACAAAAAACCTAAATTAGGCAACAAAATGAATGCCAAAAAGATTCAAAGGGAAAATAAAGGATTGTTTAACGAAGTTCGAAAGATGAACCAGATTTCACCAATTCCAAGTTAGCAACAGCTGCTATGGTTTCCAAAACATCGTTGATAGAATCATCAGTGAAACGCACTGTGATCTTTCTTTCTGCCTGTGATTCGGCAAGATTGATATTCACATTGTAAATATACTCAACGGTTTCAATAATCACGCGCAAAGTCTCATCGTTGAAGACAAGTTCATGGTTTTTCATCAGTTCGTCCTTCTTCACATCCATAGCAGAGACCAAAACCAATTCGTCTGTTTCGGCAAGCACACCACGCTCACCTGGAAGGATCTCTATAGAACTGATTTCGTTACCTTTTTGGTCAACGGCACTCATTTTCACTTTGCCTGAATACAAGTCAACGACATGGTCTTCTGCATTCAGAAGGAAAGAAGTACCAAGGACCTCTATCTGCATATTGTCACAACGGATAATGAATGGTTTGTTGGCATCTTTAGCAACATCAAACGATGCGACACCTTCAAAATCAACTTGTCGCATAGTCTTGCCAAAAGATTTCCTATAAGTCAATTCTGATTCGGAATCAAAGACAACCGATGTGCCATCAGGAAGCACACATGGCGTGTTGGCATCAAAATCTCCTGAAGCCAAAACCACTTTTCCATTGAAAGGATTTGCAACGAAGAAACCGACTATAAGGGCAACAACCACAGCAGCAGCGACGCCAGAAACATACTTGTAATTTCTCTGATACCATGACAGCTGAACCACCGGTGCAGTTTCAACCGTCTTTTCCGCTTCAATCTCATCAATGCGAAGATTAACATTTTGAAGAGCAGCCTCGACATCGATGTTTTCTGGCATATCAAATGCTGTGAGTTCCCAAACGGATTTCAAAGACTCAAAATGGCAACGGTTTTCATCGCTTTCGGCAATCCATGAAAGCAGAATCTGAGCATCTTCGGAAGTGCAAAGCCCATCCAAATAGCTCATTATCAACTCATCATATAGATTTACCTTACTCATTTTGTTCCTTTATTCACTTATAAGACTAATAACTTGCGTTTTACCCTTAGTCGGAAATGCATTTTTTTCAAAAAAAAATGTCAAATGTAATCTTTGAGGCCTTCCCGGAGCTGCTTAATGGCCGCACTCATGTGGGCCTCCACAGTCTTTTGAGACAAATTCAACCTTTCGGCAATTTCAGAATACTTCAGTCCATCGAAACGGCTCAACACAAAAACCTCGCGGCGCTTTTCTGGCATTTCGGATAAAACCTGTTGATATGCTTCTTCCAAACTTTTGCCTTGAAATTCTTCCGATGGGTCATTGACCTCATCCTCCTCCGAAAAAACAGACAAATTTGCTTCGGCGTGCGAGCGCTCCTTATTAATAAAGGTGATAGCTAGATTTCGCACGGATTGCATCATATATGAATTAAAAGAAGTATGGATCGACAAATTCTCATGATTAGCCCATAGTTTCACAAAGAAATCCTGAACTATCTCGGCAGCATCGTCTTCATCAGCCACATAACGAAAGCAATATTTCAGTAAAGGAGCATAAAAATGACGGAAAAGCTTATTAAAAGCTTCCTTGTCACCTGACTTTACTCCTTCAACCAATAACTGCAATTCTTTTTCGGTCATACGATTAATTCATCAGCCAAAAGCGCGGCAAAAATAATCTTTTTTACACTCAAGAAGGGATTAATAATGTCAAAAACTGAAAAAAGCATTTGTCAAACAAGGAATTAATAAACAAATAATTCATCATAGTCTATTGATCTATTGCAATTTAGAAACATAAAATACTTCAAGCGACTGAAAATTAATGATAAAAAATGAAAGAAACATTTGTTCAATCGAAAAATTGTGTATTTTTGCAGTCCGAAAAAAAGAATAGGAATCAGTATCTAAAAGATATCGAGAAATGTACGCAATAGTAGAAATCGCAGGACAACAGTTCAAAGTGACGAAAGGACAAGAATTATTCGTCAACAGACTGCAAGGAGAAGAAGGAAGTAAAGTTTCTTTCGACAAAGTATTATTAATTGAAAACGAAGGTTCGACGAAAGTAGGAGCCCCGACGGTAGCCGGCGCCAATGTCGAAGCCACAATCATGCAGCACTGCAAAGGTAACAAAGTTATCGTTTTCAAGAAGAAAAGAAGAAAAGGCTATCAGACATCTAACGGTCACCGTCAGTATCTGAGCAAGGTCGTAATTGATAACATTACAGAGTAAAAAACCCGAAAAATCAGAAAGATATGGCACACAAAAAAGGCGTTGGTAGTTCCGAGAACGGTCGTGAGTCCGCTAGTAAGCGACTTGGCGTAAAACTTTTCGGTGGACAAGCTGCAATAGCAGGTAACATCATTGTTCGTCAGCGTGGTACAAAACACTATCCTGGCAAGAATGTAGGCATGGGCAAGGATCACACCTTGTATGCAAAATGTGATGGCATTGTCGAATTCGTGAAGAAAAGAGACAACAAGTCATTCGTTTCAGTCCTCCCAGTTGAAGGAGAAATCACTGAATAATAGTTTATCATAACATAGGTCTTTAATCCCGGCTATCTTTGATTAGTCGGGATTATTTGTTTGCACACTTTCATTATTGGTGCAAAAACCGTATCTTTGCAACCTACATTCATGAAATCTATGAAAAACACATTTATCATTGCTGCCACCACATTTCTAGCAATAGCACTTTCGGCCTGCCAAAGCAACCAAACTGCAATATCGGAAATCAACAAATTGCAGCAACAGATCGCTAACGACTCAAAAGAACTGGCAGAACTTGAAAGCAAATATTATATTGATTTGCGGGAAAATTATATTTTCTGCGATTCCATGCTTCAGTACGCTCCAAAAGAAAATCTCGAGGATTATTTCCAAACCCTTAACTTAGCCCAGGCCTATCTTCTTCAATTCGGCGAAACTCAGCCCATTATGGCTAAAAAATTCGACTATTCAAAATCGCAACTTGAAAGCCTGAAAAAAGACATTAAGAGCAACTACATCAACGACTCACTCGCAAACATTTACCTTTTAAGCGAAAAGCAAGCCGCAGACACCTTACATGCACAAATTTCATATTTCAAAGAACGACTTGAAGGGCAAAAAGATGCGCTAAACACACTAATGAAAACGCTGAAACAACAATGAAAAAACACGCGCTTTTCATATCGTTCCTTTTTGCTTTAGTCTTCTCGGCTAATGCTCAAGTTGCTTCTTCCGCCAAAGAATCGGCAAAGAAACGGCAGTCGCCGAAAAACGAGCAACGCCAAATCGACGACCAGATGGCAAGCCAATTCTTCATGAACCAAGAATATGACAAAGCAAAAGAAATATACGCCAAACTATACAAAGACTATCAGCAAATCAACTACTTCAACCAGTACGTCGAATGTCTGATTCGGCTAAAAGACCTCGACGAAGCCGAGAAGAAACTCAAATCCTTCACGAAAGACAATCCGAATCAAGTAAAAAGCAAAGTTGACCTGATTTACGTTTACCTTTTGAGCGACAAAAAAGACAAGGCCGAGAAGCTTTTCAACGAGATTATGAAAGACTTGCCCGAAAACGCAAGTGTCATTCAGAGTTATGTCAATACATTGCGTGCCAGAAACTTAAATGAACAGGCATTAGTTGTCCTTGAGAAAGGTGCCAAAATCAACACTGAAGGACGGACATTCAACTTGGACAAAGCCTACATCTATCAGGCCATGGCCAACTATCAGGAAGCCTTTCATTACTATTTCGTCGAACTTGAGGATAATCCCGACCAATACAAGTCTATCAAAATGCGGCTCCAATCCATGCTGTTTTATGATGTCAACAAAAGCATCACTGATGAATTGCGCATCGCATTGCTAAAAAAAACACAGGAAAAACCTGACAACGTGCAATTTGCAGAACTTCTGGTTTGGTTAGCCTTGCAAGAAGAAGACTACGACATCGCACTTGAACAATGCATAAGCATAGACCGACGCGGCAACGATCAAGAAGCACAGATTATCAGTCTTTCCAATATCTGCTTGGACAACCGGCAATATGATGTTGCTCACAACGGATTTGACTACATAAGAAAAAAAGGCAAAAGCCATCCGCTGTATGCCGATGCTTTAATCGGTCTCATCAATTCTGATTATCAAAAATTTAAAGCGGAAAATGTAACCGACAAAAAGTCGTACGAAACACTTGCCAATCGCATTTCTGAAGCTTACGAAGAAGTCGGGGCAAACGAATACGCCAATCTGGTCGTAACACAAAGCGACATTATGGCCTATCAACTTGGTCAGCAAGACGAGGCCATTTCTTTGATAGAAAACACTTTGGAACAAACCACAGGAAAGAACGAGCAAGCCCGGCTGAAACTGAAACTAGCCGACATTTATCTTCAGGAAGACGAAGTTTGGGAAGCCACTTTGCTTTACAGTCAAGTTGATAAAGGCATGAAAGAAGAACCTCTGGGACACGAAGCACGTTTCAAAAACGCACAATTGCGTTATTTCATCGGCGAATTTGCCTGGGCACAGGTGCAACTCGATGTGTTGAAAGCCGCCACTTCCAAACTCATTGCCAACGATGCTATGACCCTGACGCTCATCATCAAAGACAATCTGGAGACCGACACCACCGGAATGGAACTTTGCCGTTTGGCAAGAGCCGATTACCGCATTTTTCAACGTAAAGACGCCGAAGCCTTGGCCCTGCTCGACTCCATCATCAGCAACGGCAACGAAACAAACATTCCACATGCCCTATTCCGCAAGGCGCAAATCACTGAGAAAAGCAAGGATTACGAATCAGCGAAAAACATTTATATGAGCATCGTCGAACGCTATGCCTACAGCTACATGGCCGATGCCGCGCTGATGCAAGCCGCATTGATTGAGCAAAACAACCTGAAAGACAAAGCATCAGCATCACAACATTACGAAAAACTGATTGACGAATACCCGACAAGCATATATACCGCTCAAGCAAAGAAAAATTACCGAAAAATCAAGTAAAGATGCGATTCATCGCGTCTCCTGACGCACAAAAAGGACAAACTATGAACGAAGTAAGACCCAAGAAAAGCCTAGGACAACATTTTTTGACCGACCAAAGCATTGCGCAACGCATTGTGGAACAATTATCTCCCGATTTGGAATCAGTGATTGAAGTCGGAGCAGGAACCGGCGTACTCACGCAATACATGGTCAATGAAATCATGGACAAGTTCTACGTGATTGAGATTGATACGGAATCAATCGAATATCTGAAAAAGAACTTTCCAATGCTAGGCGATCATCTCATTCATGGCGATTTCCTCCGTGCTGACCTCAACCAATATGGCAAACAGAACATGGGCATCATTGGCAATTTCCCTTACAACATCAGCAGCCAAATTTTCTTTCAGGTGCTGAAACACAAGGATTTGGTCGTTGAAGTCGTCGGAATGGTGCAGAAAGAAATGGCAGAACGCATGGCGGCCAAGGAAGGCAGCAAGACCTACGGTATTTTGAGCGTGCTGATGCAGGCCTGGTACGACATCGACTATCTGTTTACCGTCCACGAAAACGTGTTCAATCCTCCACCAAAAGTGAAATCGGCAGTCATTAAAATGAGGCGCAACACCACCACCGACTTAGGCTGCGATGAAAAATTATTCGTGACTATTGTGAAGCAAGCCTTCAACCAGCGACGCAAAACCATGCGCAACTCGCTCCGCTCGTTGCTAAGTCCGGAAATTATCGGAAACGAAATCTTCAACAAACGCCCCGAACAGCTTTCGGTGAAAGAATTCATCGATTTGACGAATCTGATTGGGGAAAATAGTAATTTTGCACAGAAATAACACAAAACATATCTAAACAAAAAAGAGAGTTATAACACAACATAATTAAAACATAAAGCATTCGCTATCGTTTCACGTTCACCCGAAAAGCCCAGGAAACTTATTTGGAATAGAACAAACAGAAACGATTTGAGGCAATTCTCCGTGGAATTGACCTTGCCAGTTTATGATAGAAATGCTCGCGCTTCGGGGTGAGTTTTCTTGAAACTGGCAAAGGTTCCATTCCTGGGCTGCCTTGGTGAACGTGCAAGAGGCTCACGCCTTTCTTTTGCACGTTTGCGTGATTTGATAGCTGCAAAACTATCAATCACTATGGCAGGAAACAGCAATCTCGGCGCAGCAAAATCGGCAAAAAACGATGAGTTCTACACACAATACGCCGACATAGAAAAGGAAATAAACGCATACATCGAATACAATCCCGATGTGTTCCGTGGCAAGACGGTGCTTTTGCCTTGCGACGATCCCGAATGGAGCAATTTCACCAAATATTTTGCCCAAAACTTTGAAACGCTTGGACTTAAAAAACTTATCAGCACCAGCTATGCGGTAGAAAGCAAGCAGTATAAAGAAGGCTATCAACTGACGCTGTTCGAAGAACAAAGTCCGAACTTTGACGAGAACAAGACGCGCAAAAACGGCAAAATATTTGTGCTCGACCACGATACGAACAACAGCGGACGCATAGACATAAACGACCTTGAATGGCACTACCTTGAAGGCGATGGCGACTTCCGCAGCAACGAAGTCAAGGCCTTGCGCAATGAGGCTGACATTATTGTTACCAATCCGCCATTTTCATTGTTCCGCGAGTTTTTGGCTTGGATTGTTGAGGCCGACAAACAGTTTGTGATTATTGGCAATATGAATGCCATTAGTATGAAAGAAATTTTCCCTTTACTAAAAGGAAACCAAATTTGGTTGGGTAAGGAATTTGGAGCAAAAGAATACTGCACACCAAATGGAGAAAAACAAAAAATGGGAAACACCTGCTGGTTTACAAATATTGACCACGGACGCCGCCACCAACCACTTTCGCTTATGACGCAGGCAGACAATATAAAGTTCAGTAAGCACAAAGAAATTAAAGGAAAAGGATATATGCATTATGATAATTTTGATGCAATAGACGTTCCCTATGTTGACGCTATACCTTCAGATTATACTGGAATTATGGGAGTTCCAATTAGTTTTATGGATAAATATTGTCCAGAGCAATTTGAAATAATTGGACATCCTCACGGAGACGCGGGTGTCAAACTTGGGCTGAAACCATATGACAGAAAATTGAAACAGATTAATAAGGGATTACGAGATGGAGATTTGTATTATATAACAAAAGAAGGAATTATAGAATTACCATATCGACGCATATTAATCCGCAAAAAACAATAACAAATGAAGACAACACTAAGAACCGACATTACAATAGCCGACATTTGCAAAGGCTTTGTATACAACGAATTGGAGGGCAAAGGACTGTTCGGGCTTTCAGGCTCGCTAACCATTCAGCCGGAATACCAACGCAATTACATTTACGCCGACGGCAAGCGCGATGTGGCCGTAATAGAATCGATACTTGCCAGCTATCCGCTGGGACTTATCTATTTCAACGAGCCAGCCGAAGGCAAATACGAAGTTCTCGACGGCCAGCAGCGCATTACCTCGTTTGGGCGCTACGTTACTGGCAAGTTCGTCATTAAGATTGATGGCATGGAGCAGTATTTCAGCGGTTTGGCAAAAGACCAACAAGAAAAGATACTGCAAACTCCGCTTACCATCTACATTTGCCAAGGCGAGGAAAAGGAGATAAAAGACTGGTTCAAGACCATCAACATTGCAGGCGTTCCGCTCAACCAGCAGGAATTGCGCAATGCCATATTCAGCGGAGAATTTGTCACGCTTGCCAAGGCCGAATTCAGCAACAGCCAGAACGCCAACGTGCAGAAATGGAGCGCTTACATTAAAGGCACGACCATCAGGCAAGAGATATTGGAGTGCGCTTTGGATTGGGTGTCGGCGGCACAAGGCAAAACCATCGATAACTATATGAGCGAACACCGCCACGACACGAACATAAACGAACTAAAGGCATACTTTACGAGCGTAATCGATTGGATTAGCAGCGTGTTTATCGATGTGAAAGACAAAATGCGTGGCTTGGAATGGGGGCGTTTGTACGAAACCTACCACACACAAGCCTATAATCCTGACGAAATCCAAAAACGGGTTGACGCCCTCTATTACGACGATTTTGTAAATAATCGCAGCGGTATATTTGAGTACATACTTGGCGGCGAACAAGATAAACGTCTGCTTGAAATCAGATTTTTTGAAGAACCGGTAAAGAAAGCCAAATATGCGCAGCAAAAGAAAGAAGCCGAGGAAAAAGGCATTTCAAACTGTCCGTTGTGTGCATGTGGCAGCAACGCCAACCGGACAAAAATATGGAAATACAGCGAGATGGATGCCGACCATGTAACAGCGTGGAGCCGCGGCGGAGCAACCGACATAAGCAACTGCGAAATGCTTTGCAAAACACACAACCGCAGCAAGGGCAATAAATAATCATAAAAAACGGACTTTCACTCCATAAATTTCAATAAAAAACGGAGTACAACTCCGTTTTTTTCATCATTTTGCCTTCAGGGAGAAGCCTTCCTTTTTCATGGCATGACGGACAGTCAGGAAAGCCGAAGTGCAGCCAACGGTAAGAATTGTGGCAAAAATAACGAAAACATCCTTCATTTTCAGCAGAACCGGATAGGCATCCACAATATAGTTTCCGCCGCCTGAACCGAATTTTATGAAACCGAAATGTTGCTGCAAAAGGACGGCTAAAATGCCTATAACCAAGCCAATAATGCCGCCGACAACAGAAATCAGAAGACCTTCGTTCATGAAAACACGTTGAAGGAAATTCCGGTCTGCACCCATGGCTTTCAGAATTTCCGAGTCTTTTCGCTTGTCAATCATCAGCATGGAAAGTGAACCGACAACATTGAAAGTGGCAAGTATGAGAATGAAAGTGAGAATAGCATAAACTGCCCATTTTTCGGAACGCATGATACGGTACAAAGTCTCTTGCTGCTCCTGTTGATCCTTGATGACAAAATCATCGCCAAGCATCGATTTCACTTCCTTTTTCACCTTACGCACATCAGCAGACTGTGACAAAAAGAGTTCTATATCCGTCGCTTTATCCTCATATTCAAGCAATTCCGACAACCATTGAAAAGGAACCAAAACGATTTTTTCATCCATTTCCTGCTCGGTGGCAAAAACACTTTGAACGTTCAAGACACCCGAATTAAAACTGTTTTCAAGGCTCATTGAAGATGCGTTACCACGTTTGGGAACATAAACCCGCACCACCGAATAAGGGTCGTAGGCATTGATGCCCAAATACCAAGCCACGCCAGCACCGGGAACCGCAAAATCATAATCTCCATCAGAAAGCAACAATGTATCCTGATTGAAAACAACTTCTTTCATTCGTTCAATCCTCTCATAATCAGAGCCGACGCCCTTCACTTGACCGATGTGCTGCTTATCGTTGGCACGGAAAAGCGCATCCTCGGTGAGAGTTGGCACGACATAATCAACACCTTGAATAGACAACAGCCTTTCGCTCGGAAAACTTTGTAAATCAATTGTTTTTCCAGCGGAAGACGAAATCTGGACGTCAGGTGTCAGGCGGTTATTCAATGAAGAGATGACATCTTCCAAACCATTAAAAACCGAAAGCACAACAATCAAGGCAAAAGACGCCACACTAATACCAATGATGGAAATCCAAGTAATGATATTAATAAGGTTGTGACTTTTTTTCGCCAGCAAATAACGGGTCGCTATGAAAAGCGGCGTCTTCATTTCTTCGGATGAAGCAGATTGTCAATGTTTTCGATATAATCCAATGAATCGTCGAGATAGAAACGCAGTTCGGGAACCACGCGCATCTGATGACGGATACGGTTGCCCAGCAAGCCGCGAATGGCTTTTGCATTCTCCCCGACTTCATCAACAACCTTCTGCTTGTCGTCAACGCCGAAAATGCTCAAATATACTTTGGCATACGACAAATCGGAAGTCACATTGACATTCGTCACCGTCATCATCAAAGAAGGAACGGCAGGACGCAATTCCTTTTGAAAAATCTCACTCAATTCCTTCAATATCAATTTGTTTACTTTTTCTAATCTTTTTCCGTCCATAAATCAATCAATATATAAATTCTTAATATTCAATCTGCAAAAGTAACAAAATCCATTCATTCGCGGTTCTTGGAGTCCATGATAATCGTTACCGGTCCATCGTTAATCAGTTCCACATCCATCATGGCGCCAAACTCGCCACACTGCACTTCGCGACCTGAAATTTCAGCCAACTTGCTCAAAAACAATTCATAAAGTGGAATTGCCTTTTCGGGACGGGCAGCACGGATGAAACTCGGACGGTTGCCTTTTTTCGTCATAGCGTGGAGCGTAAACTGGCTCACAACCAAAAACGAACCTTCAATCTGATTGATGTCCAGGTTCATGGCATCGTTTTCATCGCCAAAAATGCGCATCTTCGACAACTTGGTGCAAAGCCACTCCACATCTTCCTCATTGTCAGCATCTTCAATGCCGAGCAAAACCATCATTCCCTTCCCTATTTCGGATTTCAGTTTTCCTCCAATCGTAACAGATGCTCTTGAAACCCTTTGCGCTACAATTCTCATTTAGAGTAATTTAAACATTATGTAATATTCTGAAAATCATCTCTCTATACAAATCCTTCTCGTTGACATCGCCATTGTTGTAGCCGACCGCCTTCAAGTCAAATTCACGCAAGATGGCAATGCAGCGCACGCAATCGGCAATGGAATAATTGCTCATGGCAGTCATGTAATCATTGAGAAAAAATGGATTCACGCCCAAAGCCGTTGCCAAGCCGTTTCTCGATCTATCGGTGGCATAATGGCCCTTGAGCAATTTCGTGAAATAACCATATAAAGTAATAGCCGTCACCAACAGCGGATTTTCTTTAGCATTATCGCCGAAATAATTCACTATCTGATTGGCTTTCAACACATCACGAGCACCAATAGCATTCTGTAACTCAAACACATTGAAATCTTTGGAGATGCCGATATTCCGTTCAATGTCAATGTCCTCAATGCGTTTTCCTTTGGAAACGGCAATGGTCAGTTTTGTCAGTTCGTTGTTGATTTTATGCAAATCCGTGCCTAAAAAATCGGCCAACATCTGTTCCGCTTTCGGCGAAATGGTATAACCTGATTCTTTCAGGCGCTCACGAATCCAAGTCGGTATATTGTTGTCATACAACTTTTTGGACTCAAACAAAACCCCACGTTTGTCAATCTGCTTGGCAAACGACTTGCGCTTGTCCAACTTTTTATATTTGTAGCCAAAAACCAAAACCGTCGTTTCAGGAATGGAATCCAGATATTTCTCAAAATCCTCAATATTCTTCAAATCCTGCGCTTCCTTGACGATGACAACCATTTTGTCGCCCATCATCGGGAAACTGCGAGCATGGTTTGCAATTGTTTCCACATCCACATCGCGGCCATATACAACAATCTGATTGAAAGCCTTATCAGCCTCATCAAGCACCTCATCTTCAATGATATCAGAAATCAAATCAATGAAATAAGGTTCCTCACCCATTAAAAAATAAATAGGTGCAATCTTCTTCTTGCGGATGTCGGAAATAATCTCCTGATATGTCATTTCTCAAAAAGTTGGAATTACAACCATCAATATTTCAAATGTTTGACAGTTATGCCATTATTAATCAGCTGGCGCAACGAATCAATGCCAATACGCAAATGCTCGCCAACGAAATTCTTACTGACACGCTTGTCGCTCTCTTCCGTCTTCACGCCTTCGGGCGTCATGGGCTGGTCGGAAACCAACAGCAGAGCACCAGTCGGAATTTCATTATAAAAACCGACCGAAAAAATAGTCGCAGTCTCCATATCAACCGCCATGCAACGGATTTTGCGCAAATAATCCTTGAAATTATCATCATGTTCCCAAACACGGCGGTTGGTCGTGTAAACCGTTCCGGTCCAATAATCACGGCCATAATCCCTTATGGTTGTGGAGATTGCCTTTTCAAGACTGAAAGCTGGCAAAGCAGGGACCTCAGGGGGAAAATAGTCGTTTGAGGTACCCTCGCCACGAATGGCTGCGATAGGCAGAATCAAGTCGCCGACACGGTTTTTAGGCTTCACGCCACCACATTTCCCGAGGAAAAGAACGGCTTTCGGCTGAATGGCACTCAGCAAATCCATGATTGTCGCTGCATTAGCGCTTCCCATACTGAAATTGACAATCGTAATTTCTCCATCCGTAGCACACGGCATCGACTTATCGCGTCCCACCACCTCAACGCCCTGCCAATCAGCAAACATATCCACATAATTCTGAAAATTAGTCAGAAGAATGTATTTTCCAAATTTCTCCAACGGAAGACCCGTATAACGAGGGAGCCAATTTTCAACTATTTCCTGTTTCGTTTTCATTATCAAAACTTTTCCGCAAAAATAACAACTTTTCACCAATAATTGCCCTCCAAATACCGTAATAGATTGTATCTTTGCAGAAATTTAAAAAAGAAATGGGCATTCTATTCAACGATTTAGTCTTTGGACCTCTGAAAAGCAGAAGATTAGGCATTTCTCTCGGCGTCAATCTGATGCCTAAGGCTGGCAAAATTTGCTCTTTCAACTGCATCTATTGCGAATGTGGCTGGAATGACACAAGCAAAGTCGACCATCTGAAACTTCCAAGCAAAGAAGACATCAGAACAGCGTTAGAAAACAAGTTGATTGAACTGAAAGGCACACCGATAGAACCCGAAAGCATCACTTTTTCCGGAAACGGAGAACCGACATTACACCCACAATTTGCTGAGATTGTTGATATTGTAATCCAACTCAGGGATAAATATTGCCCAAAAGCCGTAATCAGCGTACTCACAAACGGCACAAAGATTGGCGACGAAAAAGTTTTCAACGCTCTAAACAAAATTGAGAATAACATCGTGAAACTTGATGGCGGAACAAAAGAATGTATTGAAGCCATCAACTTGCCAAATTTCAAATTTGACCTGGAAAAATACATCAGTCAACTGAAAAGTTTCAATGGCGACCTGACCATTCAGACACTATTCCTTCGCGGCGAACACAACGGAAAAACCATCGATAACACTACGGAAACCGAAGTCAGACAATGGATTGAACACCTCAAAGCCATTCGTCCGAAACGCGTCATGATGTATGTCATCGAGCGCGCAACGCCAGAAGAAAACCTCGAAAAAATCAGCAAGGCGGAAATGGAGACCATTGCTGAAAAAGTGAAATCATTAGGCATCGAACCCGAAATCTACGCATAATGGAAAAGTATCCTGTAAAAATACTCATGGCTTTTGCCTGCACCTTTGACCCAGGCGGAGAAGAATTTTTCGATTGGCTCATGCGTAACGGCTATCCCGAATTAGGCGCTCTAAGCCATGCCATTCAAGGCGATTCCGGTGCCAAAGACTGGTTGCTCAACAACGGCTATCCACAGTATGCAGCCTTGGACAGCGCCATCGATGAAGAAAAAGCCGCCCAAGAATGGTTGCAAAAGAACCATTTCGATCTGCTTTTACTCTTATCGCGAGCCATAAACAACTATGAAGATGCCCTAGATTGGTTCCAGAAAAAGGAACTTGGCGTTTTTATCATCATTGCTGATAAAATACGTAAATATTTAGACGACAAATATTTAGACTATCACAAAATTCATTTTTAAAACAAAGCGTATTTTTTTGCATAACATAAGCGAAAAATCAATAAATTTGCAGCCACTTATTGTATAAAAGGAAAATATCAAATAAATAAAAAATATGAAAAAAGGAACAAACGTACTCATCAACATCGTTCTTTTCGCTGTTGTAGTCTTTTTAGCCATTAAGGTCATCCAAAGCATTCAGGCTCCTATCAAGTTCGGCAACGAACAGAAAGCCCGTGAAGAAAAAGTCATTCAACGTCTGAAAGACATCCGTGACATTGAAGTTCAGTACAAGCAGGCAAACAACTGCTACACAGGAAGTTTTGACACTTTAATCAGTTTCTGCCAAACTGCTGAAATCCCGATTGTGAACATCATTCCTGACCCAACAGACACCACTTTCACCAAGACCATCAACGACACATTGGGATTCGTAAAAGTTATCGACTCACTCTTTGGCAAGCGCGAAGGTTTCAACATCGCCGAACTCCGCAACGTTCCATTTAGTGAACCTGCACAAGAATTCGAACTTGAAGCCGGCACTATTGTCCGTAGCGGCATCAATGTTCCAGTGTTCCAGGCACAAACTCCTTACGAAGTGTATCTGAAAGGCCTTGACCAGCAAAGAGTTCTCAACGTAAAAGCTGAAAAGGAAGCCATCAACAGATATGCCGGCATGAAAGTCGGTTCATTGGAAGAAGCCTCAACAGAAGGCAACTGGGACCAACTCTAATGACTTGTTTGAATGACAGCATCAATACATCCTTATATCAGTGCACTTGATGAGGGTTTTGATGTTGGCAAAACAATAGAATACAGATTAACCATCCAATTCACATTGGGTGGTTTTTCTTATGTCATTATGGATGCCAACACACACACCATCATTGCCACGGAGTCCTTTTTATCCGATGATTTGAAAGATGAAAAAGACACTTTCTATGCTTTGGAAAACGTTTTCGCTGCCAGCAAGATAAAAGGGAAAGAGTTTCAATCTGTCACCTGCATTTTTGGAGGCAGAAACTATGCCTTGATTCCAAACGAACTATTTGGCGAAGAAAAATCTTTCAGATATTTGGATTTTCTACACTCCATTCAACCAAACAGTCAAATCATAAATGACAGATTGGACGCTAACGAATGCATCGGCATATATTCCGTCACAAGCCATCTAATCGGCAAAATCAAGGAACTTTGGCCAAAAGCAAAAATCGTCCACGAAAGCAGCGTTTTCCTTTCGCATGTTTCCGAAATAGCCAAATCAGAAAAATTGACACGTATTTATCTTTATGTCAAAAACCGCAGTTTCGATATGGCAGTGTTTAAAGAAGGCAATCTGACATTCTTTAACAACTTCAAATTCAACACGAAAGATGATTTCCTGTATTTCCTAATGTTTGCCATTGAGCAACAGAAAATGTCTGCCGAAGAAACTACAGTCTGCGTTTCAGGCATGATTTTAGGCAACTCGGAAATCATGAAACTTTGCGAAAGATACATCAAAGACATACGTTTCATCAAAAACGGCAATTCAATTCAAGTCAGCGAGGCATTGAAAGAGATACCGAGCCAATACTATTACATTCCATACCAAGTCTTGCAATGCGAATCATAAGAGGGAAATACCAGAGAAGACAAATTGTTGCACCGACCAACCTGCCGGTGCGTCCGACAACCGACATGGCAAAGGAAAGCCTGTTCAACATTTTAGAAAACTATTATGATTTTGAGGAAATTGAGGCCTTAGACCTGTTTGCCGGCACGGGCAACATTTCCTACGAACTCGTTTCGAGAGGCTGCACGAAGGTGGTGTCCGTCGACATCGACCAAGGTTGCGTGAAATTCATCCGCGAAACCGCCAGCAAACTTGACATGAAAGAACTGCTCGTCGTGCGCTCTGATGTGTATCGTTTCGTTGCCAACAACAAGACACAGTACGACTTGATTTTTGCCGATCCTCCATACGACAATGTTGATTACGGGCAACTTGTTGAAGCAATCTTCGAAAACAACCTGTTAAGAGAAAACGGAATGTTCGTCTTGGAGCACAGCAAACGCATCAATTTTGAAGAGCATTCCCATTTTATAGAGCAAAGGCATTACGGCAAAGTGAATTTCACATTCTTTGCCCAAACAATCGAAGAAACAGAAGAAGAAATTTGATTAGCAGTAACCGAATCTTTCGCGCGCCTGTTGTTTCTCCTCCTCGGTACTATCCTTGAAAAACGGCATGATTTCCTCTTCCGGGAAATCCTTAAATGTCAGGAAAAGCAAACCGTCAAGCGTATCGTTGAAATCAGGATCCACATTGAAACACAACAGCTTGGAATTCAATTTCAGATATTTCTTGAACAGTGTCGGCATCCTGTAACTGCCATTGCTCAGGCGGAATAAGAACTTGTCGAATTTTTCGACAGATTCCATTCCATTTCTAAGCAAAACATCTTTATCTACCTTATTGAAATCAGCAACAAAAGGCGTCATTGAAGTCACGGCATGCGTCAAATCACCACTAGCCGAATGCTTTGCCGTGACATACTCCACAATCATGCTCTGATAGAATTTCGGATACCACGAACTGATGCTTACCGGACCAATGAAATGATCCATATCCTTGTATTTCAATATCACGGATGACAAGCCTTTCAGCAACAACATCAAAGGAAGCATTTCCCTTTGATAGTCAACACAAACGAAAGAACGACCAAGTTCTATTGTTTTTCTCAAATAAGGTTCAAACGAAGCATTGATATTGAACAATGTACTGATATAAAAGCCTTTTTTACCATAACGCTCCATGATTTCGCTACCAATGCCAAGTCGATAGCTACCAGCCAATTGCTGTTTGGCATTGTCCCAAAGAATCAAATGCTTGTAATGCTTGTCGAACTCATCGGTGTCAAGATTATTGCCTGTTCCTTCACCAATAGCACGGAAAGCCAATTCCCTTTGACGAGCTATTTCGTGCATAAGATTTGGGATATCATCGTAATCAGCGAAAAAGCAATCGTATGTAGAAACTGAAAACAAAAATGATTTCTCGCGGATTTTTTCCAGTTCCTGCATCAAAAGCGAATTTTCTCGGCCTTCATCAATGGGTTTCAAGTTTGCACTAGTAAACTGCGGTTTCTCTGCCTTAATATTGGCTTCAAGAGCATATGAACGACTTCTCAGATAAGCAGCTAAATCATTATAATTCTCATATTCTGCAATTTCAGATGGCAAAATCGGTTTGCCAATTTGGAATGCAATATGTTTATCATGCTTGTTAAACAACTCTCTTGGAAGACGCGCCGTGCCCAACATCGAGTTGATTCTATCGACAAAGTAGAAGAAGCGTGAATTTTCACCTTCCCAAAACACAGGAATCACAGGAACGCCTGCATTTTTTATCATTCTTGCTATTGATTTGCTCCAAGGCAAATCCTCTGGATACTCATGACCATGATAACGAGAGACTTCACCAGCAGGGAAAACTCCAAGTCCCTTACCTTCAGCCAGATGATTGATGGAACCTTTCACTCCACCCAAACTGCTTTTCCATTCGGGATTCTCCGTAAACGGATTAACTTGGAAAAACACATCCTTCAAATTCGGGATATGCGCAAGCAAGAAATTGGCCATCACCTTGAAATCAGGGCGAACCTTTGAAATTGCATTATAGAGCAACACGCCTTCGATAGCACCGAATGGATGATTACAGACAACGACAAAACCGCCTTCCTTTGGGATGAAATCAAGTTGACCTGGATCAACATCACAAGTCACATTCATCACCTTAAGCAACTGTTCTGTAAATTCACGGCCTTGATAATCAGCAGCTTTATCATATAACATATTGGCTTTACGGAATCCACAAATGCCATACACTATGCCTGCCGCGCAAGAACCCAAGGGTCCTTTCAGCTTCAAAGCCTTTTTTAAGTCCGATTTTGATATAAGTTGCCGCATAGTAAAAATTAAGGGTACAAAGATAAGGAATTATTCAAATTAGACACCAAAGATGGAAAATAAAAAAACAGTTGGCGGATGCCAACTGCCTTTGAATTATGTGTTTACGAATATCAAAAAAAACGATTAATATTCATCTTCGTGGAAGAAGAAATCGTCTTTTGTAGGATAATCAGGCCAAAGGTCTTCGATACGCTCGTAAACTTCGCCCTCATCTTCCATTTCCTGAAGGTTTTCTATCACTTCGTCAGGTGCACCCGTGCGCATAGCCCAATCCAGCAACTCCTCTCTTGTTGCCGGCCAAGGAGCATCTTCCAATTTTGAGGCTAATTCTAATGTCCAGTACATAGTCGTTTGGTTTTTATTTTGGGCTGCAAAAATACTTCATATTGGCAAAAAATCAAGTGTTTTTTATAAAAAAATTATTCAATTCTTATTTTGTTGATTTCCAATATGTTTCGCAATTATTTTCAGCAAAATCAAAGAAACGAGCAAGGACAAAGAAGAAATCCGACAATCTATTGAGATATTTCAAGTCGATTTCTTCAACTGGAAAACACTTCATCATGCGCCAAGCCTGACGCTCAGCACGGCGGCAAACCGTACGGCAGACATGACTATAAGATGCCTTCAAATTACCGCCAGGAATCACAAAAGCCTTCAATTCGGGCAACTGTTCATTCATTTTGTCAATCTCCTTTTCAAGGAAAGCGACATCATCGGCAGAAAGCGGAGGAATCATTTTACTCACTTCCGAATCACGGTCTAATGCAAAATGCGATTCCATGGTAAATAGTTTATTCTGAACGACTTGCAAAACCGATTTTACAACCTCAGGAACGCCTTCCAAATCGTTAAGCACGCCAATAAAAGCACTCAGTTCATCGACAGTGCCGTAGGTTTCAACACGCTCATCGAATTTAGCGACACGCTTGCCGCCAATCAACGAAGTCATGCCTTCGTCACCGGTTTTTGTATAGGTTATGTTTTTCATATTCAAAACTCAATTAATATTTCAGCACAAAATCTTGTTTCTCAATACCTAATCTAAAGAAAACCAATCCAATATGATAAAGGTCGATGGTAAGCGACACATCCTCATTGTCCATAATGCGCTCCCAAGCGTCTTCCGCATCGCGCGAGCGGTGAATGCCCTCAAAAATGAAAACGGAATCTGTCGTCTTGTGGCTCATGCAGTCCTGCAAGTAATCCCATTCCTCATCCTCGAAATCGTTTTCGCTGAAAAAAACAAAACCCGTGTTGAGTTTCTTAAACTTCTCAGAATCGAAATCCGCTGGCTGAATGAGCGTTACGTTTTCTATACCCATCGAATTAAGCGTTTCAAGAAAGCCATCCGACTCTTCTAGATAGACCCTTGTCTGCAAATTTCCCAAAGCCAAAGCCGTCGTATTAAGTGCCGAAAGTTTTCCAAAAGACACCACAGAATCAGGCTCGAAATACCGCACAATGCGATACAAAAGCCGGCTTTGCTTGCGACGGCGGTAAGTCAAATGTTTCTTGCCATCAAGCAACCTGCTCAGACGCAGAATTGTCTCATAATCGGAATTTGAACCCTTATCATTCAACACTTTCGTGGTAAATTCATAAACGAAAGGCGAGTGAATGTGATACTCACTTTTGCACTGAATCTTATATTTGATAAAACTCGAAATCATATCATTCGTATTGGACTTTCTGTAGGAAAAAAACAGTGCGATGCGGTTTGGGCAGCACTCCATTTTGAATTATCTGACAACCAAAAATCAAGAAACGCGATCCGAACCAAGGTCCGATTTGAGCAAAATACTCGTCTTCAACATAATCAGCGCCATGCAAGGGTTCAATGTCAACTGATTGCTGGTTCAGCAAGGGCTGGCCATCGGCATCAAAGACCACATAACGCAAGGCATTTTCATAAGACGAAGCCACTACAAGTTCATCGTGGCAAACCGCTTCTCCGCAATGTTTTGTCAAATCGTAAGTCAAATCGTTATCAAATTTGACCGAAGTCTGCCATTTCAAATTACCATCCTTATCGAAAGCAAGCAAAATTTCCGAAATGAAATCGTAGCCATCGAAAACGGTATAAGTATAAGGATGTGAACCGTAAAAGCCATAGCCGTAACCGTAACTCATGCGCGTTTCAGTATGATATTCAGGCACAAAGGCCTCAGCAGAAAACACCGACAAACCATTAAAATGAGTTAATCGAGGCGTTAGGAACTGAAATGCGATTTCTTTTTTATCCTTTTCCCTGCTTTTGCCCAATTTAATGCGTTCCTCTCGCACCCTGACACGGTCAGAAGCAGTCAGTGCCAGCTCGATTTCGGGCATATTCTTGAAAAGAAAAGCCTTGGTTTGCGCCGCTCCATCGAAACGAACCCAAACCACACCCACGGAAATCTTATCGAAATTTTCAGTAACGCCTTCCAAATCCACTTTCCTATTGCTTTCGCGTTCCAAAGTTCCAATCACCACAAGGCGCTGATTTTCATCGAAATCGAAACACATCCGTCCCAAGCCTGCATTTTCGCCATTCTCGTAACGATGCTTTTGCAGCAAGGCACCCGAAGGCGAATAAACCAAAAACGATGTTGCCACATAACGTTTGTTTTCATATTCACGTGCCGCCACCACAAAACAATGCTGTTTTTGGAAAGATTCCGTTTGGAAAAGGATGAAACTGTTTGTTAAAGAAGGATTTACGGAACGATAGGAATTTGAATTCAAATCGAAGAAAAGCAAAGTGCCGTTCCCCGTCTTGTCGTTGACCGCCATCATCATGTTGCCGTCAACCACGCCAACGGACCGTATAACCGTTTTTTCAGGCAACATTTCGCCAAACGACTTGTATGTCAAATCCTTGCGATTGAAACAAATTGCGCAAAAACTAATGGTATCGGTCTTCTTCAATTTATCGTTTGTAAACAAAAAGACGGCAAAATCATCATCGCTGGCCGAACCAACGAACGACATTCTTGATGAAAGTGGAATCAAGTCGCTGCGCATCTCGTAAAGGCTTGAATCGAGCAAAGCGAAATTCCACAGTTGGCTTTTGTGTTCGTCAGTCCTGTCGGTCTGCGAAACCATGATGCCTCCTTTTGCGCCAAACGACTCAAAATGACAGCCTTGATCCTTCGACCAACGGTCAACTTCGTAACGTGCCGGTTCAACTTGCTGCGCCGAAACGCAACAAAACGCCAACAAAAACGCCACTATGGAAAACCATTTCTTCATGCTTGACTTTCAGTCCACGAAAATACAAATTTTAGGTAAAATAAAAGTGACTGCCCGAAAAAAGACAGTCACTTTTAGTAAAACATTGCAATTCAGTTAGAATTTCACGAACTTTGTAACAGCCTTTTGGCCATCGGCATAGTTGAAATTGACGAAATAAACGCCATTTTCAAGGCTTGAAACTTCGTAATTCACAAGGCCTTCCATGCAATTCTTTTCAGAAACCAAGCGTCCGCTCATATCGTAAACGGCGACCTGAGCATCCTGATTCAATGTGAAGGAAATCATATCCTTAGCAGGATTTGGATAGACGCTCAGTATTGCGCTTTCGTTTTCAGCGACTGCCAAAGGTTCGGAAGCCATAATCAGCACATTGTCAACTTCCCAAGCAGAAGCAGCTTCTGAAGTGCAAGTGTAAACAAAGGCAATATAGAAGGTTTCGCCAGCAAAACTTTCAATATCAATTGCGCCTGATTCCACCCATTCGTAATTGCCAGTTGAGTAATCAAACATGTCTGTAATATTTTCCCAAGTGAAATCGCTCGGTTCGCTCTGACCATCGTAATCGGTTGAAATCATGACCTGCAAAGGTTCACCATCGAATTTCATAGCAGTTGAGAAACTCATCATAATCGAAGCGTATTCTCCATTCATGGCGCGGCTAATCAGCCAGTCTTCGTTTTCGTTATAGACATTGTTGGCATAGCCGTTCATGTTGGCGTAGCCATTGCCATTGTAAGTCTTCTGCATCCAAGTCTGGTCACCGTAAACATCGTAAGCGGTGAACACACCAAGATCGCTTTCAAACCCTTCATTCAGCAGGACATACACATCAGCAGTAGTGGCTGTTGCAGTAGGATAAGCGCCATCGGTCTTGTAGTCGATATTGGCACCGGCATTGGTGTATGGGAAAATGGCAAAATGGTAAGTTGTGTTGCCATCCAAGTTGCTGAAAGTAACAGTCTGAACACCAGGATTCACATTGATAGCCATTTCGCTGTTCGCGACTGGTGTGCCATCGACAGGAACAGTAATGTTATCCGTTGAAGCCACAACCAAATATCTGTCAGGCAATTGTGTGCCAGTAGCATCATTCCAAGTCAAAGTGACATCAAGCATATCTGCATCGGCTGAGAAATTGGTTGGATAGTTGCTCGGTTCCGGATTGACTTGAGCCTGGCCAGCCTTGAAGAAATAAACTTCAGCGATGATGTTTGAAGATTCTTTGTAACAGCCGAACAAAGGCGTGCCATTAGCAGCATTCAGGTTGAAACGCATATAACGTTGATCCACTGCACCGAGTGAAACAGGGACGCCAGCACCGTTGGCACCAATGGTGATATCCCATTTGCCGTTATCGGTGAGGGTTGACTGCGTTTTCAGGTAGTTGCCACCGCCAGGAGCATTCAGATAGCCTTCTCTGAGAGGATCATAGATTGTCCATTCTCCTGCGCTGCCGCCCAATTCAAATTCAAAGACTTCGGTCTGAGAATCAGGATCCATTGCAACGGTGGTAGTAATTGAACCGCCAGCTTCGGAAACAGTCACTGCATGACGGTTGTTGGATTTCTGATAACTCATGGCGTAAGCGTTGCCATCATCATCGAAACCGACGAGGATATACTTTGCACCAGCTTCAAGGCCAGAGGCAGAAGTAATCATAGTGTAAGTATTCTGAGCGAAACTGCGTGCTGAAAAGACCAGCATCAACGCTAGCATACCAATTGAAAGTAAATTACGCTTCATTTTTCTAATATTTTGTTAAACAATTGATTATAATTCCAATGATTGTACACGCTCCACGGCCTTGATTTCAGGAATAGCCTTTTTCATCACCGTTTCAATGCCATTTTTAAGGGTCATGGTGCTATGAGGGCAGTTGCCGCAGGCACCTGTCAATTCAACCACAACGACCATGTCATCTGTCAGTTCCACAAAATTAACATCGCCGCCATCTTGTTGCAAATATGGGCGAACCTGCTCCAAGACATTCTTCACTTTGCGGAGGATGATTTCTTTATCTTCCATGTGTTTTGGGTTTATTTGTTGATTTGTTTAATAGTTTGGCTTCATTTCGCTTCACGGATGACAGCTGAAGCAATTTCATCAAATGCCTTTGTGACAGGCGAATCAGCATTCAAGGCCAAAGGTGTTCCCTTATCGCCACACTCGGCAATCTGCTCTACAATCGGGATCTGGCCCAAAAGCGGAATGTTCAATTCTTCAGCAAATTTACGGCCAGTCTCCTTACCGAAAATGTAGTATTTCTTTTCGGGCATATCGCTTGGCACGAAATAAGCCATGTTTTCAACCAAACCGAACAGCGGAATCTGCAATGCCTTTTCCCTGAACATCATGGCAGCACGCAACACATCAGCAAATGCAACCTGCTGAGGAGTAGTCACGACAACCGCACCGCTCACATTAAACGACTGAGCCAAAGTAAGTTGAATATCTCCAGTTCCTGGAGGCATATCAACCACCAAGAAATCAAGTTCACCCCAAAGGGCATCATTCATCAACTGATTGAGGGCACTGGTGGCCATAGGTCCGCGCCAAATAAGCGGGCGGTTGGCATCCACAAAGAAACCGATACTCATCAGTTTGATGCCATAACGTTCAAGCGGAATCATCACGGTTTTTCCGTCACGCTCAAAACATGCAGGGCGCTCATCGCCCGTACCAAACATAGTAGGTACTGACGGTCCATAAATATCGGCATCAATCAAGCCCACGCGCTGATTGGCGCGTGCTAAAGCCACGGCAAGATTGGCCGCGACAGTCGATTTGCCAACGCCGCCTTTGCCCGAAGCCACCGCAATGATGTGCTTCACCTTCGAAAGAGCCGTCTGTTCCTCAACCACCTTAATATCTATATTAACATCACCGAAAACCTCTTTCAAAGTGCGATTTGCGGCATTGACCAAAATATCATTCTTCGGATCATCCTTATGTTCGACAACCAAATCGAAGCGGATACCATCATCGCCAACCATAAGGTTTTCAACCATTTTCAAGGCAATGATATTGTCACCTTTAGGAAAATAGATGACATCCTTCAAAACTTCTAAAACATTTTCCTTTACTAGCATGATAAAATCAAATTTTCGACAAAGGTATGAAAAAAATAGGAATAATCGTTACATGACAACAAAATCAAACCGTTAGACTGTTTTTGTTTTTATTGTATTTAACCTTCCAAACAATGAAAGCCACCAATGCCGCAATTGTAATAAGAGCGCCTATGCCATAGCCAAGTTCAGGAGCCAAAATCGAACCGAACCCGCCATCTTTCGCTTTAGCGACGAACAGGAAGCAGCCCGTCACCATGGTCATAAACAGCGATGGGATAATTGTTATCACATACCAAGGTCTTTTTTTATTCTGCGCAAGGTAAACCGTAATAGCCCATAGTGTTACGGCAGCAAGCACTTGGTTAGCCCAAGCAAAATAGCGCCAAATCAACTGAAAGCTTCTATTATCCGCAATACTGAACACCAATATAATTCCAGTAACAACTAATATCGGAATTGCGACAAACAGTCTGTTTTTGAAAGGTTTCTGGCTATAATTCAAAATGTCGGCAATGATAAGACGGGCCGAACGCATAGCGGTATCACCAGATGTGACCGCGGCACTGATAACGCCCAAAATCGTAATAGTGGCAATAACTGGTGCAAACCAAGTATCGGCAATGATTCCCACAATTGCAGCACCACTTTTTCCGCTTACATCAACCGGACTGTCAGGGCCGAAGAAATAAGCCGCAGCAGCAGCCCAAATCAAGGCGACGACACCTTCCGTAATCATTGCGCCGTAAAATATCGGGCGTCCCTGTCTCTCATTCACCATACATCTGGCCATCAACGGAGACTGTGTGGCATGAAATCCGGAAATGGCTCCACATGCTATTGAAACAAACATCATTGGGAAAATCGGATTGTTTTCAGCATCTGGATGACGATTTTGAAGACCTTCCCACAATTCGGGAATTTCCGGGTCATAAATGAAAAAAGCGGCAAGAATGGCAATTGCCATACCTATCAAAAGGAATCCGAAAACAGGATAGACCTTACCTATGAGCTTATCTATCGGCAGCAATGTGGCAACCAGATAATAAGCAAGAATAATTCCGACCCATATATACGGATTCCACGATGGCGTAAAGTGTTCATTGAGCAAGGTTGCAGGCGTATTCACAAAAACAACGACAACCAGAATCATCATTAGCATGGTAAAAACGCGCATGATTTGCCTAACATTCACGCCCAAATACTCGCCATGAATTTCGGGCAAACTACAGCCTTTGTTACGCAATGAAATCATTCCCGAAAGATAATCGTGGACTGCACCAGCGAAAATACTACCCAAAACGATCCACAGAAAAGATGCGGTTCCAAATTGGGCGCCCATGATGGCACCAATGATGGGACCAACACCTGCAATATTCAAGAATTGGATAAGATAGATTTTCCAAGGCTTCATCGGCACATAATCGATGCCGTCAGACAAAATAGTGGCAGGAGTGGCTTGTTCAGGATGTATATGGAATATCCGTTCAACTATTCTTCCATAAACAACATAACCCAGCACAAGCACAATTAACGAAACGAGGAAAGTAGTCATGATTCCGTAGTATTATTTCGTGCAAAAATAAGAAAAAGCAAAACACATAATTACTCATCAAGACAAAATAAAAAAGGCTGGCCTAAGCCAGCCTTTCCGTATGATGCTTTAATCCTTATTCGTGATATTTGATAAGGTCGATGAGCACGCGGCGGTCGAATTCGGTTGGATCGAGTTCCTTAACACCACCGACAGGTTCGAGGATGATATTTTCCTCTGGGAAGCCCATATCTAAGAGTTCCATCATGATCTTTCTGCAACGGTTTTCAGAAAGCTTCTGGTTGTATTCAGGAGTTGCTGTAGCGCTATCGCAAGAACCTCTCAGACGGAGTTTGTAGTTGTTTGCCTTAGCCACATTAGCAATTTCTCTCAAGTTGACAAGGTCTCTCTTTGACATCAACTGATAGGAGTCGAGGTTGAAGAAGATTGAGAAAGGATAGCTGATGGCTTCAATGTTATCTTGATAAATAACGACTGTGTCACAAGGAGTTTGTTCAACAGCAACAGGAGCAGGAATTGCAGCCAGTTCGTCTTCCAGATTCTTGATTCTGTCGCTCATTTCCTTCATTTCCTTTTCATAGTTGTAAGGAAGTTCGTAGATTCTGCCACCGATGTACCATGTAAGGCCGAGACCAACGGAGAAATTGTTGTCACCTCTTTTAGGTCTAATATATTCAGGCATTTCACCTGCTTCGTTAGGAACAAGTTGTCCATCATGCTGGTTTGGATCGAAAAGAGTACCATTGGGGTAATAATAACCTTTGTATTCATTAAACCAAGAGTCAATGTTCCATCTTGTCAAAGCATACTTCAAATCAAGATGAAGATCAAGATAATCATTCAGTCTGAAATTATTGATGATACCAGCTTCCCATGATAATTCAAAATTGCAACCTTGAAGTTGTGTTTCATCTTCTGCAATAAAAATGTTATGATAAATTGTAGGGGTTGCTAAGATGCCCTCAGTCACGCAAGCTGCACCCATACCAGCATAAATAACAGGAGTGTAGATTCTGTTTGGATTGTAATAACCTTGGAAGAAATCTACAGGGCTAAACAATACATCTCCGTGCAAATTATGAAACATGAAAGATGTTTCATAGATATCTCCTTCAACTGGAACTGCATTATTATACAAGAATTGAATTTTTTCAATTCTATCATGATGCCCTAAAATGTAACTATTGGCACCATTAACATCATATGATAAGCGCAGACCTACTTTATGAGACAGCCACTTTCCGATGTTAACGCTTGCGCCAAAAGAAATGTCATTAATGCCAGTGTAATCATTTAAACCAGATGGAGTCTTCAAACTCCCTTTCCACCAATCAATATTTCCATCAGCGGAAATGAACCAATTCTGACCAGCCTTAGTAGTCAGATAACGAACCGAGTCCACATGACCAGCTGCCATTGATACAGAGGCGATTAGGACTGCACACATTGTGATAAATGCTTTCTTCATTTGAACTTTTATTTTTGATTTCTAATTACTTTTCCCAAAAATTGAGGGTGCAAAAATAGAACTTTTTTCCATACCAACCCCCTTTTTTTAAAAAAAACTTTGAAAACTAATGATTTGCAAGTCTTTCCAAAGTGTTGGCAATAAGATTTCTGACACTTGGATGATAATCTGTCGCAAACTTTTCCGTCACTCTATTGGCTATAACAGCACAAATTGTCAGACAATTATGCCCCATCATCTTTCCAAGTCCATACAAGGCCGATGACTCCATTTCAAAATTGCAGATGCGCCAATTTTCATACCTGAAGTTTTCGATTTTCCGGTTGTTTTCAGGATAAGCCAACTGCATGCGCAAGGTACGCCCTTGCGGACCATAAAACCCCGGTGCCGTTGCGGTAATGCCTTTGAAATAGCCTTCGCCCAAACGTTCAAGTAGTTCTTTTGAACCTTCAACAACATATGGTTTAGGCAAATCAGTTGGATAATCGGTTTGCTTAATAAACTCATCTCTTATGGCAATTTCATTTATTTCATGGTTTTTCTCGTAGAAATATATCAGGCCATCAAATCCGAGAGCATACCTTGTTGCCACAAAACTGTTTTCAACAGGAATGTCGGCTTGCAAAGCTCCCGATGTTCCCAATCTGATTAAGTTTAATGAACGATGTTTTTCTTTAGGCATCCTCGTTTTCAAGTCAATGTTGGCCAAGGCATCCAATTCATTGATTACGATATCAAGATTATCGGTGCCCATGCCCGTCGACAAAACGGTGATTCTCTTTCCATTGAAATAGCCCGTACGAGTAAAAAGTTCGCGGTTTTGGCGTTTCACTTCGATTTTGTCGAAAAACTCAGCCACCATATCAGCACGGGCCGGATCGCCAACCAAAATGATATCGTCGGCAATTTGGTCGGGATGCAAATTCAGGTGATATATCGCTCCTTCTTCGTTCAGAATGAGCTGTGATGCAGGAATTGGTTGATACATATTAATTAAGGTGTTTGCCTTTGCAAAAGTAGTGTTTTTTTTCAAAATGAATGGATATTTCTGTCTCCAATGAGATAAATAGCGTACTTTTGCCAAAATTGTTCGACATGAAAGAAGTGATTGTAAAAAACATCTCGATTGGCGACGAACTGCTAATCGGGCAAGTGATTAATACGAATGCAGCTTGGCTTGGAGAGCATCTTTCCGAGGCAGGTTACAATCTTAAATCCGTCCTCACAATAGGAGATTCCGAAAAAGCCATCCTGGATGCGTTTGAGAACTGCATGGATGCTGATTTGGTGCTGGTTACGGGCGGTTTGGGACCAACTGCTGACGACATTACCAAGCCAACCGTGTGCAAGTTTTTCGGGACGGAACTCGTTTTCTGTCAGGAGGCATACGACAATTTGGTTTCCATTTTCAACCGCCGTGGATTCACCATGTCGGAGCGCAACCGCGGACAGGCGTTTTTGCCAAAATCATGCACCTATATTCAAAATAGTTACGGCACGGCTCCATGCATGTGGTTAGAGAAGAATGGCGTTGTGTTTGTCTTTATGCCAGGCGTTCCGTTTGAGATGAAAGGTATCTTCAACGATGAACTGCTGCCGCGATTCAAGCAACGTTTCAAGTCAATACCTTACGAAAAGCGGGTGATTATGACAACGGGCATCGGTGAATCGTTTTTGGCCGACAAAATCAAGGATTGGGAAAAGAATTTGCCTGATTTTCTTTCGCTTGCCTATCTGCCGCAATATGGTTTGGTTCGCTTGCGCCTGAGTGGAAGACATGAAAATGCTGATTTTCTGCACGAGACTTTGGATAGGGAAACTGAAAAGCTCTCCGCACTGATTCATGAAAATGTCTTTGCCATGGATGACGTGCCGATTGAAAATGTCGTTTTTCACCTTTTAATTAATAAAAATGCGACTTTTGCAACGGCTGAGAGTTGTACGGGAGGTAATATGGCGCATCGCATCACGATGATTCCTGGCAGCTCGGATGTTTTCAAAGGCACGGCAGTGACCTACGCTACCGAATCGAAAACCAACGTGATAGGAGTGCCGAAACAAGTGATTGATGAGTTTGGCGTGGTTAGCCAGCAGGTTGTCGAGGCAATGGCCGAAGGCGTCAGGAGAGTTTATAGCGCCGATTACGGCTTGGCTTCGACGGGTGTGGCAGGACCTGGCGGTGGCACAGAAGAAAACCCCGTCGGAACGGTTTGGTTGGGTGTGGCAACACCCGATGGCGTGATTTCCAAACGCTTCAATTTCGGCAACTCGCGTGAGAACGTAATAGAGAGGGCGACCGTTATGGCTTACGAAATGCTGAGAAATGAATTGGTTAGGAGTTAGGAGTATTTTGGACGATTAGACGGCGATTTTTTAAGCCGTCATTTCCGCAAGCGGAAATCTGATTTTGAAATTATGAACAACATTATTAGGATTTTATGAGACATATAAACAGTTTATTGATAACGGTTTGCATTACGATTTGCACCGTCAGTTGTAAAGACAGCAAACCCGATTACAAGAAAAAACTAGATGTAAAAACCGCACCAGTTACCGACTTAGCATTTAGCCGTTATGAAGACGTGCTGTTCAATCTAGATACGGCTGATTTCCAGGCGGAACTGATGCGTATTCAGAACGATTATCTTCCATTCCTTGGAGGTGATTTGACTAACCCGAATGCGGTACAATACTTGAAGGATTTTGCCACGGACGAATACATGAACATCCTTTACCAGAAGGTGAAGACGGCTTTCCCAAATTTGGATTATGTCGAGAAAACCGTGGAAGACGTTTATGCGCATTTTAATTATTATTATCCTGAAATTCAGTTGCCAAAGAAGGTGTATACTTGTGTAACTGGTGTTAATGCAGAGACCACAGCCGTAATGGTATCCGATGATGGTCTGATTGTTTCATTGGACTGGTACCTCAATCGTGACGAGGTTTATGACCAGATTGGAATGCCGCGCTATATGTCGGAACGCACAGTGAAGGAAACGTTGGCAAAGGATGTTGCCATGCAGCTTTATATGGCATACATCTACGAATGGCGCAAACAGACCAACCTTTCCGACGAGATGGTGAATGCCGGAAAAATCAAGTATTTCGTTGAGGCAATGGCGCCCGAATTGCCCGACAACATTTTGCTTGGCTATTCTGAGGAACAAATGAAATGGGCTGATGAGAATGAGGGCGGAGTGTGGGCTGACATTGTAGGCAATCAACGGTTGTTCTCAACAGGTCTGGACATGCACATGACTTTCCTAGCCGACGGACCCTTCACGCAGGAATACAGCAACGAAGCTCCAGCAAGACTGGGTGAGTTTTTCGGTCTGCACATCGTGCGCTCCTACATGGCGAACAACGAAGTCACTCTGCAACAGCTGATGAAGAACAACGACCTCCAAGGCATATTCCAAAGCTCCAACTATAAGCCGAAGAAAAACTGATTTTTCTTGATTTTCGGATAAAAACGCCTTTGACAATCATGTCGAAGGTGTTTTTTATTTTATTGTAAATCAACAATAAAAACGACAGCAAACGACAACAAATGCTTACAGTCGACTACAAACGTTTGTCGTCGGCTTTTTTCTTGACAGATGTTGCACTTTTGCAGCGGAAATATCAAATGTTCCTTTTTGGAACACATGGGCGACTTAAAAATTTAATAATCTTCAAGAAAAAAATCCTTAAATCCCACAATATCATGTTAGTAAAAACCATTGGATGTGCCTTGTTTGGCATTGATGCGATTTCAGTCACAATAGAAGTGAACATTGACAAAGGAATACAGTTTTTCCTTGTCGGACTGCCCGATAGCGCGGTGAAAGAGAGCCATCAACGTATTGAAGCGGCGTTAACGAACCTCGGATTCAGCTATCCGCGAAAGAAAATCACGATTAATATGGCACCTGCCGATATCCGCAAGGAAGGCTCAGCCTACGACTTGCCGATTGCCATCGGCATCTTGGCTGCTTCGGGGCAGGTGGAAACAGAACACCTTGAACAATATATCATTATGGGCGAATTGTCGCTCGACGGAACCTTGAACCCGATAAAAGGGGCTTTGCCCATTGCCATCAAGGCACAGCAGGAAGGTTTCAAAGGCGTCATCATTCCGAAAGAAAACGCTAAAGAGGCCGCAGTCGTCAACGATATTGATGTGATTGGCGTGGAAAACCTTACCGAAGTGGTCGATTTCCTAAACGGAAACAACAATATCCAGCCTGTAAAAATCTCTCCCGAAGATGTTGACAAACAGGAGTTTTATGAATTTGATTTCTGTGATGTGAAAGGTCAGGAGAACATCAAGCGAGCTTTGGAGATTGCGGCTGCTGGCGGGCATAATGTCATCCTGATAGGCCCTCCCGGAAGCGGCAAGACGATGTTGGCCAAGCGGATGCCGAGCATCCTGCCGCCTTTGACCATGGCCGAGGCTTTGGAAACGACGAAAATCCACTCCGTCGCCGGATTGATGGGCAGCAACACCTCCTTATTAATGACGCGACCATTCCGCAGCCCTCATCACACGATAAGCGATGCCGGCTTGGTGGGTGGTGGCACTTATCCACAGCCTGGAGAGATCTCTTTGGCTCATAATGGTGTTCTCTTTCTCGATGAGCTCCCTGAATTCAAAAGACAAGTCTTGGAGGTCATGAGGCAACCAATGGAAGACAGGATCGTGACGATTTCCCGCGCCAAGATTTCCCTTGATTTTCCTGCCAATTTCATGCTGATTGCCGCCATGAATCCTTGTCCGTGTGGTTATTACAACCATCCTGAAAAGCCTTGCACATGTCCTCCGGGTGCGGTACAGAAATATCTGAATAAGATTTCCGGTCCACTGATGGACAGAATCGACCTGCATGTGGAAGTCACGCCGGTGCCTTATAAGGATTTAACCGAAAAGCGCACGGGCGAGTCGAGTGCCGAGGTGCGCAAGCGCGTGATTGCCGCACGGAAAATCCAGGAGCAACGCTACGCCGATTTCCCGACCATTCATGCCAACGCACAGATGAACTCACAACTCATCCAGAAGTATTGCGACTTAGACGACACCTGCCGCAACATGCTGAAAAATGCCATGAACAAGATGGGGCTTTCAGCCAGGGCTCACGATAGAATCCTAAAGGTCTCCCGCACCATCGCCGACCTTGACGGCAGCGAAAACATTCAGCCGGGGCATTTGGCTGAGGCTATCAATTACAGAAGTCTGGATAGAGACAGCTGGGGGAGATGAAAAAGCAATGTGCTGCACATTGGTCAATTGATAATAGATGATTTTTTTACTCCGTCCACAAAAACATCTTCCGCAGATTAAGCACAGCCTTGTCGAACGAAAGTAGGAAATCGCTGCCAATGACTCCTTCTTCATCGCCTTGGTTGGTCTCTTTTTGCGTGCTGATGATTACGTCTTGTTTGGTGAAACAGCCTCCGCAAGCCTTGAATGAAATGCCGTGCAGTCGGTAAACCGGCACTCTCGATACGCCGCCAACACCACCTGCAAAGGAGCTGTCGGCTTGTGCAGTTGCTTCAATGAGGTCTTTGTGCTTCGCAAAATAGTTGTAACTCAGTTTCGTGCTGGCGCATCCAAGGTCAAGTTGAAATTGCAGGGTGTCGTCTTCTACTTCAACCTCCGCAAAATGCCTTCCATCATCCTGAATGGTCAGGTTCGACTCCAAATCTTGCTGTCTGAAGGGGAAAACGATGATTTTTGATTTGTTGTCGAAATCCATCTCCCCGGCAAGCCTGAAAATGTTGGCACCAAGTATGGCCTGGATGTTCATGAAAGAATTGACAAGGTCTTGGTCGGGCATTACGATGAAAACGATATTTTGGAAGCACATCTGACCAATGGAAAGCGAGTCGGCAATGCCGAGCCACATTGAGGCTTCGCCCATGACGCCGATGGCCTTCCCTTTGACATCGATGGGCCGTATGCCATGCGACAAGGCAAACGATTCGCTGGCAGCACTGAATCTTGAGCAGCCGTTGTCCAATACGAAGATTTCTTCCTTGCCATCAATTTTTGCCGGCAAGCGGATTTCACAACCCCTGAATTTGCCATCGTAAAAAATGGAATCGATGTGATAAGCAACGGCAACATCCCTATCAGGCCTTATCAGCGTGTCTTTCGGCAAATCGGCCAATGCCTTGATTTGGACAAGTTCTTCCGCACTATAATAGCGGGAAAGGCAATCGTAAAATGTCTTGAAATCGCCTGCCAGATTGGCATTGTTCCCGATGGACAGATAGGCGGCTCTCGTCAGTTCTTCCGACAAGCCGGGCTCCTTTAGGATTGTTCGGTAAATGGCATTGCTTTCGTCAAACCGACCGTGCTTGCCATGTTCAATGGCTACCGTCCAAAGCGAATCCAAATTGTTGGTATTGGTTTGATGCTCGGCTTGGAGATTAAGACTTGCAAGCAAAAACAGGATAGATAAAACGAGCTGATGGTAATTCATAATGCATTTAAATCCAACAGGATGCAAAAATACAAAAATTTCATAGATTCTCTGCATAATGAAAAAAAGCCTCAACCCGATGGATTGAGGCTTTTCTTCAATTACGTTCAATACTTCATTATTCAACAACGATTTTCTTAGTGACGACTTTACCGCCAATCATATTGACGAAATACAAGCCTGCCGGCAGGTCGCTCATGTCGATGGTGGCGGATTCCTTCATATTGAAACCTTTCACTTCAACGCCTTGAGCATTCAAGATATGCACGCTGATGCGGCCCATGGTGTAGTCTGTCAAGATGGTCATGTTGCCCTTCACCGGGTTAGGCGTAATGCTGACCGTGAATGGGTCTTCATCGACATCAGGATATGCAGGAACATCCAGAAGGATATTGCTATTATTGCTGTAAGTCACGAATTTACCTGAGACTCTGAGAATCGGGTTGTCGGAATCCTGACAGTTCGGGCAGTTGTTCTGTCCAGTCACGCAATCAGGGAAGTTCGGGTGACATTCGTCGATGTAAGCCGGGTCGAATTCATACACCAAATCGCATGAACCGTTGGCGATGTAATCGTCAAGGCTGAAATCCCAAACCATGCCGAAACTGCCTGGGCACCAGCCGCTTCTGTTATATGTCCAAGTGCCGTTTTGAGGCTGGCAGCCTGCCGGATTCGGATTGCAGGTTCTCCACAGATGTTGCGTGTAGACCGTTGCGCCATTGATATTGATATTGTGCGTGGCTTCATAGAATTCAGCGGCATTGCCTGTGTTGTAGTTGCCGTTGGTGCCGCTGCTCCAGTTGTGACCAGTCGTAGTCAGTTTCAGACTGGCTTTCTGAACGCCTGGTGCAAATTCGACGGTGCGTGCCGGCACTGGGCATTGGTTGTCATAATCACCGAAATCATAACCGCCAAACCATAATTCATTGATGTCCACGTATGGATAATCCGGCGTGCCTTTGGTGTACTCAAAAGTGGCGACAGGGTTGTAGCCATCGCCCGTCCAGGTCTGGCAATACAATTCAAATTCAACAAGACCCTGCAGCAAGGAAGTGAAATCCGTGACATCCAGATTGTCGTTACATTCCACGCCAAATGGAGTGATATAACGGTACAGTTCAACCCAATCGCCACGGTAGTTCTTCACACGGCAGTAACCCACACGGTCGTAAGGGTCGCAGTTGCCGTTCACACATTGATGGTCGTAGTGCAAGTTGATGGCATTGAAAGCATTGACGTGGGTCGGGAAGACATATTCGCCAAAGCTGTTCTGCACGCCAGGCTTAACAATCAAATCGCCATTGAAAGCGGTGACAGTCATGTTGTCATAATCAGTCGTCACTTCAAAAGTGTTGGAGACGGTCGTAACCTTGCCGCCCGACTGCTTGATGCTGGCAGTCATATTATAGGTACCTGCTGCCGTCGGTTGCCAGGTCGTGTACCAATAACCGTTGGATGGTTTGTCGGGATAGTCAGTCTTCAAAATGAAGTCTTCGCCATCGATAGTGCATTTCACTTCCTCAAACTTGATGGCGTCGCCGTGGTCGATGTAGGCACTCAAAACCAGCATCACAGGATGGTTGAAGTCAGGCATATAGACCTTTGTGCCCTCGTAAGGACGGCGAATGGTGATTTCAGGTGCATAGTTTTCAGGGTCAACCACATAGAATGACTGTGTCACGGCTGGAGCGGCTTGCCATTGCGTGCCGTCGCCGTTCTGACTGGCGCGGACTTTCACAAGGCCTTCTTCGCCGGTCAAAGTGAGGATGTTGCCATCCAAGGTTGCAGGGCCTTCCACAATTTCAAATGTCACAGGCAGACCTGATGAAGCCGTGGCTTGAAGGGTGATTGGATCATTGTAAACCAACTGGTCGGAAATAGCGGCAAAGTCGATAAACTGGGCAGCCAATCCACCTGGGGTGTGGCGGACGGTGAAGTTGTCGAACCCGCCGTAACCGCTATTCAGCATGAAAATGCCGTTCCATGCAGCTGGGTCGAATTTGTCGCCGCTGCCTGGGGTGAGGCCGATAGGCAGACCTTGGCAACCTGGAACAGGTTCGAACTCGCCATTCGGCACATCACGCATCATGAATAAGGTGACAGCACCTGCGCCATCGTTGGCATCCAAGTCGATGGAAATCTTCCAGCGATACCATTTCTGATGAGGTTCAAAATCGAAATCGAAAGCCATCGTGTTGTTTGGCAGGATGATGCCGTTCATGAAACCGTCAGGATTTTCTTCGTTGATGCCGGTGGTCAGCATGTAAATGCCGCCGTCAGGACTTGTGCCGTTCGGATTTGGGCGGATAGGCTCGTAGTTGCCGAGGATTGGAGGCAGCACCACGCCGTCGCCATCGCCATCGAAACCGATGCCAAAGAAGTCGCCCCACCATTCGCGCCACATGTCACATTCAACCTCGATGACACCGCCAGTTGAAAAATCGAAGCCGTAATCACTGAGGCTGTGCGTGGCAATGTCGCCATAGCTTGTGCCGGAGCAGACCGAGAAAACGCCAATGGTTTCGTCGGGCGTCATCATGCCGCGAGGTCCTAAGAAGCCAGTGTAAAGCGGCTTGCCGCCATTACCTGCGCTGTGCGGACGAGCCACCCAGCCTTGCTGACCGTTGATGTTGGCTTCTTCAGTAAAATCGTTGAAATCGATGTGTACCGTAGTCTGGCCAAACGACCAAACCACCGACAACATCAGCATTAGAATGAGAGATAATCTTTTCATAGGTATAGATTTTAATTGATTGTTTTAATAGCGCAAAATTATGAAAATATGAAACAACTTATTTCCGATTTTATTTTCTATGTTGTTTTTGCACAATCGCCAGACATTGAAACGGCTTCCGCTTTAGCAATGTTAGCGAATTGTAAACGATGCCATGATCGGATAATGGTCGGAGATGAAAGGTTTGCCATAATCGCCGTTCAAGGTACGGAAATCCGTGATTTCTGCATTCTTGTAGAAGATATGATCGATGATAGGATTGCCATCGTAAGGCTTGCCGAAATAATTGAAAGATGCTTCCCATTGCTCGGCGGGCAGCAAGGCGCGGCTGTCGCTCATCACGGTTTTCAACGGGTCGAAAATTGGTGAACTGACGTCGCTGTTGAAATCGCCTGAAAGGAAAACCGGAGTGTTTTCGTCCTTTACGATTTCTTTTATCCTATTTACAATCAACAATATGGACTGCTCTCTTGCTACTTGTCCGACATGATCAAGATGTGTGTTGAAGGCATAGAAAGTCTTTTCGGTTGCGATGTCTTTCAGCTTTGCCCAAGTGACGATGCGGAAACAAGCGGCATCCCAACCCATTGTGGGTTCATCGGGCGTTTCGGAAAGCCAGAAGTCGCCCGAATCGAGCAGTTCATACAAATCATTGCGATAGTACAAAGCCATGAATTCACCCTCCTCCTTGCCATCGTCGCGGCCTACGCCGACACGGCTGAACTGTGGGCAACATTCATCGATGTAAGCCAATTGTTCGGGATAAGCTTCCTGTAATCCGAAAATGGTAGGCTGTTCGTTTTCAAGCATTTGTTTGGTAGCGGATTTGCGCAAATCCCATGCGTAATCGCCATCATTGGCACGGCTGTTGCGGATGTTGTAGGAAATGTAACGGACTGTTGCTTCTTTCTCGCCGCAGGCGGTCATCATGGAAAGCAGAACGATTGAGAAAAGGAAAAGAATGTGTTTTTTCATTGCAATTGAAATTTTGAACACTGCAAAGGTAGTTTTTTTGAACATAAATCTATCATAATTGCCTGTCATTTTTTCTGTCGTATCAAATAATTGCCTATTTTTGAAACCTCAATGAAAAACATCTAAAATTCAATCTATATGAGAAGACATTTGCTACTTTTTCTCAGCCTGCTGTTTGGCTTCCAAATGGCAATTGCCAAGCCTGTCGACATCAGTCAGGCACAAAAGCTCGGACAGAAATTTGTCCATGCGAATTTTGCCAAGACACGACAGAACAACGATTTAAAACTTGTTTACACAGGCATTTCGTCACGCAACGAAGTCTGTTTTTATGTTTTCAATGTCGGCCAGACAGGCTTCGTCATCATTTCCGCTGACGACTGCTACCGTCCTATTGTCGGCTATTCAGACGAAGGCGTTTTCGAGACAGAAAACATGTCGCCCGAATTGAAGTATTATTTGGACAATATCGCTGAAGGCCGCAGTCAGGTCCGCAAGAACATTCAAAGTCCTGAAGTTGCTGCAGAATGGCAGCTGTTTGCCGAGACGGGCAGACTGCTTTCGTTCAACAAAGGCAAAACCGCGACTTACCTTGTGCAGACTAAATGGAACCAGGATTCGCCTTATAATAAATTCTGTCCGCTTGCATCCGGTGGTTCCGGCGGTCGCGCCTATGCTGGTTGCGTGGCTACCGCCATGTCGCAAGTCATGAAATACTGGAACTATCCTGAACATGGCATGGGAAGCCACACCTACATTTATGGTCACGATACGCTTTCGGCAAATTTCGGTGAAGCTACATACGAATTCGACAAAATGAAACCTTCCATTGGCCTTATGTCGCCTGACGAAGATGTCTTCCCGATTGCATGGTTCATGTACCATTGCGGCGTTGCCGTCGACATGATGTATTCAGCATCGGGCAGCGGCGCCTATTCGGAGGATGTGCCCGATGTCATTCTGAAAAATTTCGGCTACACCAACAAGGCACGCCTTCGCAAACGCGATGCCTATTCATTGGAAGAATGGCAGAACATGCTGAAAGACAGCTTCGACCAAGGCTGGCCAGTTTATTATTCAGGTTCAAGTGATGACGGCGGTCACGCTTTCGTGTGCGACGGTTACAACGATGCCGACTTGTTCCATTACAACTTTGGTTGGAGCGGCAGCAGCGATGGCTGGTATGTCATCGACGAGATTGATTTCAACAGAGGCGCTGACGCAATTTTCAACTATGTCCCTGCCAATGTCTTTGAAAACACGGCAAAAGCCGTCTCCAATTTCACTGCCGTTGCTAATGGCGACGATGGTTTTTCCGCCACTTTATCATGGATCAACCCAAGCCTTACTATCGGAGGCAACACGATTGAAAGTTTGGAAAAAATTGTCATCGTAAGAGATGACGAAATCGTAAAAGAGATTGAAAATCCGACACCAGGAGCCGCCATGACATACGTCGACGAAGCCGGCGTCCCGATGATGGTCAATTATACCATTTACGTTGTCAATAATGGCACAAACGGCAAGAAAGCCTACGCCAACAGTGTCAATCTCGGCCCGACTTGCCCATGGACTATCACCACAACCGAAAACTGGAACGACGGATGCCTTTCTGTTTATAACAACGCCGGACTGCTTCTCGCAAACATCAGTTCGGACCGTAGCGAAAGCACCGATTACGAAGTAGAAATGTCGCAAGGTCTGGTCAGATTTGTCTGGACTGCACCTGCCGACTCCGTCAATTTGACATTCAACATAAAAGATTCTGAAAACAGAACCATATTTGCTTTTGAAGGCGCCTCAACAAAGATGCCAAACGGCATTTTCTTCATCGCCAACAACTCATGCAGTTTCTCGACCGATGTCTATGAAGCTCCTAAAGACCTAACCGCAGAAACCGTTGACACCGACATCGTTTTGAATTGGACTGGCATCGATAATCCTGGTTATGGCTACAACATCTATCGCGATGATTATCTCTATAGCATGGTCGCCAACGGCACCACTTTCACCGACCGCAACGCAGGCCTTGAAAACCATTGCTATCACATCACGGCTTTCACTGCTGATGGCGAATCGGATGCCTCAAACGAAGCCTGCGCCAACGCTGAAACAGGATGTGCTGCACCGAAAGATTTCCATGCCGAAGTGCTTGACAACGGCAAGACCAAACTCATTTGGGCAACACCCGAAACCGACAACTTATCAGGTTATATCGTCTATAGAAAAGCATTTGGGGAAGACTATGCAAAAATAAAACTAGTCGGACCAAATTCGAATTCCTACAACGACAACGCGATATTGCCAACCGGAACATTCTATTACTACCAGATTAAAGCCTACTATCAGGAATCGGCTACCGAATCGGCTCCGGCCATGAATGCCGAAGACCCGAAACTGAATTATGTTGTCGTCAACAAGACTGCTATTCCGACCCACCTGACCGGAACATTACAAGAAAATAACGAAATGCTCCTTGAATGGGATCCTGCATATAACGCTGATTCATACAACGTCTACCTTAATGAGAATCCGATTGCACAAGAAATTACCGACAATTTCTTCTCAGCAACTATGAATGGAGAGACGACAGCTTATTCATTCTACGTCACATTCTACGTCACAGGCATTAAGAATGGCGTGGAATCAAGTGCATCAAACAAAGTCCATTACGGCAGTGTGAACGTCAGCGAAAACAGCAGCATCGATTTGCAAATCTATCCGAATCCAACTGACGGCAAGATTTTCGTTGAAGCCAACGGCTTGATTTCGGTCACAGTTTATGACATCTTAGGTCAGGAAATCATGCAGCAATCCGATGCCTCAGGCAATGCCGTCACACTGAATCTGTCAGGCTTGCAAAGCGGCGTTTATTTCATCAAGGCAAACACCGCCACAGGAAACTCAATTCAAAAAATCATCCTTAACTAAGCATCACCATGAAAAAACTGATATTCACTACATTATTGATTTGCTTCGCCTTCTCGGCAACGGCACAGCACAGAAGAATGCCAAAGTATTTCCGCAACACTTCTGAAAGACGGCATTATGAAGCCAGAAGGCCAGGCCGTTTCGTAAACCAGAACACCGATTTCCGTTTCGCCACAGATTTTGACGCTCGCCTCGACAGTGTCGTCGGCACCAACGATTTCGACTGGACAAAGTGGAAAAACATCTACACTTACAACGAAAACGGCCAATGGGCAACCGAGACAACCTACGAGTTCCGTGACAATGTTTGGGTCCCGACCGAAAAAGGCGAGTTCGCTTATAATGACTTTGGAAAAACCATCCAGGAACTTTATTTCAAACATAATGAAGGCGAATGGAACCAGTATTACAAGGTTGAAACCTATTACAACGCCGACAATCAAATAGATTCCATTGTCAATTCCAATTGGAATGAAGGCGCTTGGGTTGGTGCTTCGAAAAGCGAATACACCTATTTAAATGGTCTCGTCTCCCTTCTGATGTCTTACAGAAACACTGACGGCGCATGGACAGAAAGCAGCAAGTACGAATACACCTACAATAATGAAAACCAACTGGTTTTCCGTCTTTATTCCACCATCCGCAATGGCAACTGGCGCGAATCTTCAAGAGACACATTGTGCTACGAAAACGGTTTGCTCAGTTCATTTGCTGAACAAATCAGAAGCATGGGTTGGAGCGGCAGCACTTGGAGAGATTCATACCGCTACGAATACACCTACGGCAACGGCCTTTTGTCAAACGAGACCTACTATTCCACAGGCATGGGCGGCAGCGCCATGAGTCTCAAAAGCAAGTCCGATTATACCTATGATGCCGCAGGCGACCTGACCTGCAAAACAACCAGCATTTTCAACGAAACCGACTGGATTGTCCGCGACGAGTACAAAAACACCTTCGACCCTCAGCATCAAGCCAATGCGATGATGGGTGCCGAAGCCTTGTGGCAAAACTTCACCTATTTCCAGAATGTCTTGGGCGAAAAAATGCCAATCCACGACCGCTGGCTGTCATCAAACATCATTTCGACAAGCGCCGACACGCAATTTGACATCTATTATTCCGATATGGCTGGCGTCACGGAAAACCAGCAGGATGCCAACATCACCGTTTCGGAGAACCAAGTCACAATTGCAACTGAAAAACCTGCCGACATTGTTGTTTATGATGTCTTAGGCCACATGATTGCGCAGAAACACGATGATAATTATACAATTATTTTAAAATCAGGTTTATATCTCGTTAAGATAGGTAATAAAGTCTCAAAAGTTGTTGTCAAATAATCATTTTTATGAAAAAGCATCTCTTTTCCCTTTTGGCGGCAATGCTTGTTTTCAATGCATTATATGCCAATCCTGTTGACGAAAAAACGGCTCAGAAAATTGGCCATAATTTCGTCAATGCCAATTTCAACTTTAAGCAAAACTCCGAACTGAAACTTGTATACACCGGCATTTCGACAAGAGGCGAAACCTGCTTCTATGCCTATAATGTCAACAATAAAGGTTTCGTTATCGTTTCTGCCGACGACCGTTTCCGTCCAATTGTCGGTTATTCCAACGAAGGCGTTTTCGAAACAGAGAACATGTCACCCGAAGCCAAATTCTATCTGGATAAAATCATTGAAGCCCGCACAAGCCCCAATGCCGTTCTTTTCGATGACACAAAAGCCGAATGGCAATCCGTGATGAAAGGCGGAAAACTCATTTCGCGCAATGGCGGTCGCGAGGCCTCATATTTGGTACAAACCAAATGGAACCAGGATTCGCCTTACAACCTTTACGCCCCTGATGCAAGTGGTGGTCCTGGCGGACGCTGTTATGCCGGTTGCGTGGCAACGGCCATGTCGCAAGTGATGAAATACTGGGATTTCCCTGCAAAAGGCACCGGAAGCCATTCATACCACTGCAGTTATGGTCAACTGTCAGCAAATTTCGGACAAACCGATTACAATTGGGAACATATGCCAAACCAGCTCATCGGAAGCTCGACCGATGAAGAAATCGATGCTGTCGCTCTGCTCATGTATCATTGCGGTGTTTCAGTCGATATGGGTTTCGGTCCTAATGGCAGCGGCGCCTATTCTGGAGATGTCCCGTATGCCATCAAGCATTATTTTTCCTATTCCAACCAAGCCAACGACGAATATCGCGATTACTATTCGCTTTCGCAATGGCAAAACAAGCTAAAGGAATCATTTGATTTGCAATGGCCGGTCTATTATTCGGGTTATAGCAATGACGGCGGCCACGCTTTCGTTTGCGACGGTTACGACGACAACGACCTTTTCCATTTCAACTGGGGTTGGGATGGTAGCAACGATGGCTGGTTCGTCATCGATGAAATTGATTTTGCTGGCTGGGCTTCGGCGATATTCAATTTCGTACCTTCCGATGTGTACCAATACATGCCGAAACAACCGGAAAACCTTCAGGTCACATCGCTTGGCGACATGCAATGCTCTGCAACCCTCACTTGGAAAAATCCTACGAAAAACATCCACAACAACGACCTTACTACCATCGACCAGATTGTTATAACACGCAATGGTCAAATCATTTACACCCAAAACAATGTTACTCCTGGAACTACCATGGAATACACCGACCATTATTTGCCGACCATGGTCGATTATGCAGTTTATGCCGTTGTCAATTCGGCAAAAGGCTTGCCGGCAGAAGTCCAAGACATCAATCTCGGTCCAACCAGCAATTGGACTGTTGAAATGACGGCTCCAAACACACAAGGCTGGAATGGAGGGTTTTTATCTTTCTTCAACTCATCGGGCATTGAAATTGCACAAGTCGCGCCAAATTCCGCATCAGCTACGCAAAGCGTCGAAATGCCTATTGGCCATGTCAGTCTCTATTGGAACTTGCCAAGCGAAGATGTCGGAAATATCAGTTTCGTTTTAAAAAATGGTCAAGGCAACACAGTAACAAGTTTTGAAGGCAGTTCCGCCGAACTTTCAAAAGGCATGTTCTACCTTATTAATAATACGGCAAACCCTGAAATTGGCGATGCACCAATAAATCTCAGCGTTTCACGCCAAGGCAACGATGCAATTCTGAATTGGTTAGATAACAACGACCAGACAATCAGCTATTTCATCTATCGTGACGGTTTGTTGTACGACATTGCGGAAAATACTAATTATACCGATAGCCAAGCAACAAACGCATTTCATACATACAAAGTCGCAGCATTCAGCACAGCTGGTGAAACTTCACCGTCAGCAGAACGCCACTGGGCCTTGCAAGGCGAATGTGAAGCACCTTCCGGACTGCGTTACGAAAAAGCAAACAACGGAAAAGTCAAGATCATATGGGATGCACCGCAAGGTGAAGCCCCAACCGGATACATGGTTTACCGCAGAACTGCCGGGAGTGAGTATAAACGAATTAAACTGATAAGTTCAACCAATTATTTGGACAACATCAATTCATTGGCTTGCGACCGTTACCAATATGCCGTTTCAGCGTATTACAGCGCCACACAATGTGAATCGGCATACGCTTCAGCACAAAACGAACCTTCGTTGAATTACATTGAAGTCAACAAGACCATCATTCCTTTCAAATTGAGTCACATTATTGAAGGGCAGAAAGTCAGACTGAACTGGCAGGAAGCTTTAAAGGCCGAAACTTATACGGTTTACCGCGATGGCGTAGTTCTGGCCGAAGGCCTGACCGAAACCGAATACATCGATGAAACCGTCGCTTATCAGCAAAATTGCGATTACTATGTTATCGGTATTTCGGGCAACCTTGTTTCAAGTCCATCCAACACCATTCATGTTGACTGGGCTTTAGGCACGACTAATGAAAACAGTGAAAGCCTGATTTCGGTTTATCCGAATCCTGCTGCCGATAATGTTTTTGTCAAGACCGAAGGACAAAACCATATTGAAATCTACAACCTTATGGGACAGTGCGTTATGGAGAAAGACCTTCAGAATGGCGGAGAAAACATCAGCATTGCCAATCTGCCAAAAGGCAGTTATTTCATCAGGATTAATGGCGACAAAGAAAATGCCACGATAAAATTCATTAAAATGTAATCAACAAATAATCAATTAAAATATGAAGACATTAACCAAACTCACGGCTGTCGCCCTCATGCTTGGCGCAAGCACGGCACTTTTCGCTCAGGATGCGAAAGAAGCCGAAAAGAAAGAACCTGTTTATCAAATCACAGAGACCGTCAATGTGAAACATACGCCCGTCGACAACCAAGGCCGTTCTGGAACCTGCTGGTGCTTTGCCGGCACAGGTTTCGTTGAAGCCGAAATCCTTCGCATTTACGGAAAGGAATTCAACCTTTCGGAAATGTTCACCGTACGCAACGCATGGACTGAAAAAGTCAACAAGTTCGTCAACATGCACGGCAACAACACTTTAAGCCAAGGCGGCGAAGTTTGCGATGTGCTTTACATGATTGATAAATACGGCATGATGCCTGAAACCGACTACTCGGGCAAAGTCATTGGCGAAGAACGTCACAACCACGGCGAAATGAACGATGTCATCAGTTCATACGCCCGTGCCGTCATCAAGAACAGCAACGGCCATTTAAGTCCGGCTTGGAAGAAAGTCCTTCCCGGCATGCTTGATGCTTACCTTGGCGAAGTGCCGGAATCCTTCACCGTTGATGGCAAGAAATACACGCCAAAATCATTCGCCGAAGCCTATCCGCTCGACCCGAACAACTACATCGAAATCGCATCCTACACCAATCAGGAAGTGAACAAGCCTTTCATGGTTGAAATCCCCGACAACTGGACTTGGACACCAGCCTACAATCTCACCCTTGACGACATGATGGCAGCCGTTGACCATGCCCTTGAAAACGGTTACACCGTAGGTTGGGCTCAGGATGTCAGCGACAAGGGCTTCTCTCGCAAGATGGGTTTGGGCATCGTTCCTGAAGATCTTGAAGCAGAAAACCTTTGGGAAGAAATCGTCCCTGAAAAGACCATCACTCCTGAAGACCACCAGAAAGCCATCGACAGCTGGGAAGTCGGCGACGATCACTCCATGCTCGTTGTCGGTCTCGCAAAAGACCAGAACGGCACCAAGTATTACAAAATCAAAAACTCTTGGGGCACCAAGGACATGGTTTATGACGGTTACTGGTACTGCTCGGAATCATACGTCCGTCTGCACACTATTTTCTTCACACTTCATAAGGATGCACTCTCGAAGGACATGAAAAAGAGCCTGAAATTATGATTCGTCCCTCATAAAAATGTGATTTTTTCAGAAAAGTCCCTCATAAAAATGTGATTTTTTATTTTAATTGACTGAAAAAGTGTATCTTGTAGGTCGCAAATAAAAAATCACATTTTTTATGTAAAAGAATTCGATTAGTCATTCGCTAAAATGAAAATCCAATCAAAAGAATAATTTCATCATTCTGTTTGCCGTTTGGAATTAATTCCTACCTTTGCAAATTACATTTATCAGAAGCAATTGAAACAATTTAACAATAAACAAATCATCAATTCAACACAATGAAATTCACACACGTTTTTACCGCAGCTGCCCTGATGCTCAGCGTCAGCGCATTCGCTCAGACAGATGAAAAAAAGGAAGTCAAGGAAGAAGAAGGCTTCAAGTTCACCACCGTGAAGGAACTCCCTATCACATCCGTTAAGGACCAGAACCAAGCCGGTACATGCTGGTGCTATTCCTCATTAGCATTTTTCGAGTCGGAATTGCTCCGCATGGGCAAGCCTGAATACGATTTCTCGGAAATGTACATCGTTTATAAGACCTATTTGGATCGCGCTGAAGCTTCAGTCCGCACCCACGGCGATGTGTCTTTCTCACAGGGCGGTTCATTTGGCGATGTCATGTACGCCATCCGTCACTACGGCCTCATTCCCGATTCAGAAATGCCAGCCGGTGCCATGCACAACGATTCCTTGTCGAACTTCACCGAACTTTCAGCCGTGACCGACCCATACGTCAAGGCTATCGCTACTGGCAAGAAAATCCAGATGGATGCCGACGGCAACCCACTGTGGAAGAAGGGCCTTGCCGGCATTTACGATGCTTATCTCGGCACCTGCCCTGAAGAATTCACCTACAACGGCAAGAAATACACGCCTATGAGCTTCGCCGAATCGACAGGCCTGAACATGGATGACTACGTCAACTTGACTTCTTTCACACACCATCCTTTCTATGAAAAGTTCGTCATCGAAGTGCAGGACAACTGGCGTTGGGGACAAGCTTGGAACCTTCCTATCGACGAACTCATGCAGGTGATGGACAATGCCATCGAAAACGGCTACCCAATTGCTTGGGGTTCTGACGTCAGCGAAAGTGGCTTCCTCCGTGGCAAGAATCTGGGTGTTGTGGTTCTGCCTGACCTCAAGTCAGATGGCAAAGACCTTACCGGCAGCGATATGGCTCACTGGACAGGCCTTTCAGCAGCCGACCGCAGAAAAGAAGCTCAGAATGGTCCTACCCCACAAAAATGGGTCAGCCAGAAAGAACGCCAGATGGCATACGACAACTTTGAAACTGGTGATGACCACGGCATGTTGATTTACGGTACCGCTAAAGACCAAATCGGCAACGAATACTTCCTCGTGAAGAACAGCTGGGGCGATGCCGGCAACTACAATGGCATTTGGTACGCTTCAAAAGCTTTCGTGCGTTACAAGACCATGAACATCGTTGTCCACAAGGACGCCCTTCCAAAGGACATCGCCAAGAAACTTGGTATCAAATAATATAACAAGAGAATAAAAGAAAGAGACGAAGAGGCGCTTCGGCACCTCTTCGTTTTCTTTTGATTTATTGTATATTTGTACCCGAAATTTTTAAACCAATTTACTATGAAAATTAAAAAGATGTTATTCGCTGCTTTCCTGACTGCAGCCTTATTGGGCGGTAACTCACTGTTTGCCCAATCAAGTTCGTATCTGAATTTAGGCCTTAGCATCCCTCAAGGTGAATTCGGCAGCAAAACCGACAATTGCGCCTTGCTGAACCCTAATAGCACCATGGGTGGTGCCAATTTAGGCGCAAACCTCGGATTCAAGTTCATTGCCAACACCAAAGCAAAAGGCTTAGGCATCATGTTTACTGTCGACGGCATGTACAATAGCCTGCAAAAAGACATTCATACCGAAGATTTCATTGATTTCAACTTCGGCAACATTGCCGGCCTTGACATGAAGACCCAAAGGCCTAGTTACCTCAATATACCTATTATGTTAGGTTTAAACTACGCCTTTAATTTCACTGACATGATCGGTATCTTTGTCGAAGGAGGCGCTGGCGTCGATGCCAGATTCGTTCTTCCTGGTTCAGTTAAGGCTAACGGAACCTTATTGGGCACCACTCACGATTTCAACTATGAATACCATTACACGCCAAAATTCGCTTTTGCATACCAAATTGGCGGCGGTTTCATCATCAACAAAGTCATCTCTGTTGGTGTCAGCTATTACAACTTAGGAATTTCTGAAGTTGCCGGACATACTGATTATTTCTACAACACTAACCTTTTCAACCACGCTGATTCTTATTCTACAGATTTCAGCAACAAAGAGATTTCAACCAGCATGCTGCTAGTCCGCCTGGGCATCCGTTTGCAGTAATTGCAAATAAAAATATGATACTAAAGGGGCTGACTAAAAAGTATGGTCAGCCCTTTTCATATTCGGAGGGGGATACGAGAGCAAAGTCAAATACGCGATTCTCCAGAGCGTTTTTTGACTTTTTAGTCACCCTCTTTCATTTTATCATGCCACTCCTTAACGGCCATTTGTCAGCCAGTCGAAACTGAAATTATAGAACACCATCTCGTATGCATTGGCATCGCCTTCTTCCACATAAAGGCCTATGGTGCCATCAGGGAGCACGCACAATGAAGAATATGCCGAGGAATAAGGGACAATGCAACGGCTCGATTCCCAAGGCCATGTCTTTCCATTATCATAGCTGACATAGACACGCACATCGCTGCGGCTTTCGCCATAAGGCAAAGATTGAAGGAGAACTTTTTTCCCATCATCTCGACATTCATAACTGATAATGTCGCCATTGCAAGCCGGTGCAAATAAGTCGTCCCAAACCGAGACCTCCTTTTGCCAGTTAATGCCTCCATCGTGAGAAATGTTATACCAGCGCCTTTCACCATGACGGATGCTCATCAAAATGCTGCCATCGGCAAGTTCAACCACTTTGGCTTCGTCACCCCCAACCGAAGCCCGGTCAGAAATGTGCCAGGTCAAACCCTTGTCGTCGGAATAAAACAGATAGTTGTTCAAGCTATAGGCATCATTTTCACGCATTGCGGCAACAAACATGATTCGCCCCGATTGCGTCAACAAGCCATTACCTGAAGCAAAAAATCCACCTAACCATTTTTGTCTGGCCTCATCAAGGCAATCATCACCGTGAATGAAATGCGTAATATCAGTTGGTTCAGACCAATTCAGGCCATTATCATTGCTCAACGACATATAGAAACGATTCGGATTCGAAGGTGTCGATGCCCACAATCCGGCACCTCCTACAAAAACCGCCATCATTCCGCCTTGATTATCAGTTCTCACCAAAGCTGCATCACCGAAACCTTTGCCAAAACCCTGACCTTGCGCAATAATGTATGGCTCGCTCCAAGTGTGCCCGCCATCATGACTGACATTGCAAACCACATCAATATCCTCGGGCAAATCACCCTGATTGTTTTTGCGTCGGTCCGTTGTGATGACCAGCGAACCGTCCGATGCCGTGATGATAGTTGGGATACGATAGTTTTTCGAATCATAATCACCCGGTTTATAAACCGTTGTTCGAGCCAAAAGAATTTCACGGCCTCGAATCACATATTCGTTGGTCATTTTATGCTCGCCTTCATTCGTACGGAAAGATTGCAATATGGCATAAATCACATCGCCTTCTTTTGCATCGGATGCAACATCGCAAGTCAGCACAAAACGGTTGTCACCTTTACGGAGTTTAGCACGCAAAGGCAAATCAACTATTCTTTCGCCCGGGACAGCAGCACCTATTAATATAACATCACTAAGGCAACGATTATCAAAAGGAGCAGCCGTATCGACAGAAAACATCTCAAGTTTTTCAACATTACGAAAGTCCGTATCATACAAATCAATTGCCATGCCAGACAAATCCATTTCTGAATCTGCACTGATTGTCATATCAAGTAATATTTCATGACGGTTTCCACACCCAGTGAATCGCGTATCATCGGTGATTTTGACATTTACAACACTTGCGCCAGCGCCAAAAGGCAAAAATTGAATGGCCAAAACAAGCCAAAACTTACATAAACTATGATTTTTCATATCTGAAGATGCTAATAAACACAACAAAAATCATTGCAATAATAGAAAAACATCACAAAAATAATACTTTTTCTTTGCCTATTCATTTTTTTTATATTTTTGCACGCTCAAAGTTTTGAACACAAACTATTTAAATAACACTCAAAACAAACAAAAAAAATGAAGAAGTTATTCTTATCAATGGGTCTTGCATGCTTGTTCATGGTTGCATGCAACAACGCTCCTAAACAGGAAGTAGAAGCAATCGACACAACAGCTGTTGTTGTTGAAGAAGTCGTTGAAGAACATGTTTGCCCAATGGCTCAGCTGAAGGGCGAATTCGAAAACTGGGCTAACCTCGATGAAGAAGGCCAAAAGGGTCTCGTCGCTAAGGCTATCGAAGTGTTCGGTCAGGAAGAAGAATCATGCTGCAAACACGAAGGTGAAGAATGCGAAATGACTGAAGAACAGAAAGCTGAAATGGAAGCTGTGATGGCAAAACTTAACGATTGGAAAGCTCAATTCGCCAACATCGCTAACATGAGCCTCGAAGAACAGAAAGACCTCATCATGGCCCGTTTCGAAATGATGAAGCCTTGCTGCCAAAACGCTGCTGAAGAAGCCGTTGAAGCTGCTGCTGAAGTTATTGAAGAAGTTGTTGCCGAATAATAGCAACATTTTTACAGATTAAGAGAAAGGCGACCATGAGGCCGCCTTTTTTTGTGTCTATTCTATTATTCCTTTTGAATAAATTCGTATTTTTGCCGTTTAAACGAATTTACACGGAAAATGTACGCCTTCATATCAGGTAAAGTAACGGAAAAGACTCCAGCCTATGTCGTGATTGACAATCATGGCATCGGCTATTTCATCAACATCACACTCAACACCTTCACCGCCATCGGCGAAAAGGAAGAAGTCAGACTTTACACACACACGCAAATACTCGAAGACGCACACAATCTTTTTGGCTTTTTTTCACAAAAGGAGCGCGACCTTTTCGAACTGCTCATTTCGGTTTCAGGTGTGGGTTGCAACACTGCACGGCTCATACTTTCATCACTCACAGTAAGCGAACTAAGCAATGCCATTGCCAGCGACGATGTAAAGACCATTCAAAGCGTGAAAGGCATTGGCGCAAAGACAGCCCAGCGCATCGTCATTGACCTGAAAGACAAGCTGAAGAAAATTGACATACAACCCGAAATTTTCAGCGCACCAAACAATACAATCCGCACTGAAGCGTTATCAGCATTGACAATCTTAGGTTTCAATAAAGCCGCCATCGAAAAAGCTTTGGACAAAATTCTGAAGCAGCAACCCGATGCCAGCGTTGAAGCATTGATTAAAGAAGCCCTTAAAATATTGTAAATCATCATATAATGAAATATATAATGAAACGACATATTCTTCCGTTTTTAGCCGTTGCAATCTTCCTCATTTTAGGAAACGCCGCTGCTAAAGCAGAACAACACCAATACCAAAGCCCTTACATGCTTGGTTTCTACGACGGCCCCGACTCTACAAATGTCATTTATCCTATTCCAACCTACGGAAGCCCAACCGAAAATCTCTTCAACAAATCCCCCTTCTACCTCAGCGATCCAAGCAACATCACTGAAGAAATCATCTACGATCCCATAACCGGACAATATACCTTCAAACGCCGAATCGGAGATTTCTATTTCGACACCCCAACCACGATGACACAATCAGAATACCTTGATTATCAAAGCAAAAAAGGCATTTTGGATTATTGGAAAGAACGCCGCAGTCAAAATGCGAGATCAACGACCAACGGCACTTCTATCATACCCCCGCTTTATGTCGGCGGCAAAGCATTCGAAACCATTTTCGGCAGCAACACCGTTGACATCCGGCCCCAAGGTTCAGTCGACCTCACCTTTGGCATCAAGCACAATTACCGTGCCGACCCCTCCAAGAGCAAGCGCTTGCAACACACCACCAACTTTGATTTCGACCAACAGATTCAGCTGAATGTGATGGCAAAAATCGGTGACAAGATCAACTTCAACATCAACAAAAACACCAAAGCCACCTTCAACTTCCAAGACAAGCTCGATTTAAAATACGAGGGAAAAGAAGACGAAATCATCCAATTGCTCGAAGCCGGTAATGTCAGTTTTCCGCTGAACAGCACTTTAATCACTGGTACGCAGCAGCTTTTCGGCATCAAGTCAAAGTTAAAATTCGGCAACACCACCATTTCATCCATCGTTTCTTATCAGGAAAGCGAATCGCAAAACATCACCGTGCAAGGCGGCGCCCAAACCAATGAATTCGAGTTCAGCGGCCTTGACTACGAAGAAAACCGGCACTTCTTCCTCAGCCAGTATTTCAGGGACCATTACGAAGAAGCCCTTTCGACCTTGCCGACGGTAACCTCAAGCGTCAACATCACCAAAGTTGAAGTCTGGATTACAAACACCAACACATCAACCCAAGACACCCGTAACATCCTCGCCCTTACCGACCTTGGCGAAGGCAAACGCGAATGGATTTACAATAACGAACTGTCACCCGCAAACACTGCGACCATTTTCCCGCGCAATGCTGCAAACAACCTGCTGACACGCATGGACACGCTCCAGATCCGCAACATCAGCTCTGTCACCAACTACATGTCGAACGACCCGTTGCGTATCGGAAGGTCTGGTTATATGATTGCCGGCCGCGACTTTGAAAAAATAGAAAACGCACGCCGACTCAGTTCAACGGAATACACCTTAAACTCGCAATTAGGTTTCATCTCATTGAACATCAATCTGAATTCAAACCAAACGCTTGCAGTCGCCTACCAATACACAATTGTGGGACAAGACGGCGTATTCCAAGTCGGTGAATTCTCCGACCAAGGCATCACTACACCGAAAGTCCTGGTGGCAAAACTCTTGAGAGGCACAACCGTCAACACAAAGATGCCTATCTGGAACCTGATGATGAAAAACGTCTACAACATGAGGGCTTTCCAAGTAGGTCAGAATGACTTCATGCTGAACATTTTCTACAACGGCAACAACAGCAGCACCCCGATGGGTTACTTCACAGAAGGACCTGACAATGTCAAATACACCCCTCTGCTTCACCTCTTCGGAGTCGATAACCTGTCCACCCAAAACAATCCTGTTCCCGGTGGTGATGGCGTGTTCGACTTTATTGACCGCGCTGCAACCCAAGGTGGTACAATCAATTCGTCCAATGGTAGAATCTACTTCCCTGTCTTGGAACCATTTGGAAGCCATATCAGAAACAAGATTTTCCCAAACAATCCTGACTTAGCAAACAAATACGCTTTCGACTCGTTGTATACAACCACAAAGACAACGGCAGAACAATACTCCGAAAAGAACAAATTCACCATCAGCGGTTACTATTCCTCACAATCGGGCAGCGAAATCAGCCTGAATGCCATGAATGTCGCCCAAGGTTCCGTGAATGTAACAGCAGGAGGCGTTCAACTCGTTGAAAATGTAGACTATACCGTTGACTACACCTTAGGTCGTGTTACAATCATCAACGAAGGCATTCTGAATTCTGGCACTCCTATCAATATTTCCATGGAATCAAATTCCGGATTCAGCGCCTTAAGGAAGACCTTCCTTGGCACCCGAGTCGAGCACGAATTCAGTCAGGATTTCCGCATTGGAGGAACCATTCTCTATTTAGGGGAAAAGTCATACACACAAAAAATCAACTATGGTGACGAAGCCATCGCCAACACGATTTACGGCGGCGACATCAGCTACCACACCGACGCCCGCTGGCTTACGAGTTTCATCAACTGGTTGCCCGGCATCAGCACCAAAGCGCCGTCACGCATCAATTTTGATGGCGAATTTGCAAGATTCATCCCTGGCCTTTCAAAATCAGCAAGTGAAAAAGGCACATCCTACATCGATGACTTTGAAGGCGCCAAATCCACAATCGATTTGAGGTTGCCTATGGCATGGAAACTTGCCAGCACACCTCAAAACCAAAACGACCTATTCCCCGAAGCAGCCGGCGGAACGGGCCTCGCTTACGGCAAGAACCGCGCAAAACTGGCATGGTACACCATCGACAATTCGGTGTTCTATAACACAAACAACACTTATCGTCCAAGCAACATCGACCAAAACGAACTTTCAAAGAACGCTGTCCGTCAAGTGCTTGAAACCGAAATCTTCCCTACTAAAGACATTGAAACCGGCACTCCAACCAATGTGTCGGTACTCAACCTTGCCTATTACCCGGAAGAGCGCGGACCTTACAACTATGATGTTGACGCAACACAATATTCATCAGGCATCAACGCCGACGGTAGCTTGAATAATCCAGCAAGCAGATGGGGCGGTATCATGCGCCGCATGGAATCGACAGACTTTGAGGCGACCAACATTGAGTACATCGAATTCTGGCTGATGGACCCATTTGCTGACGAAGAATACCAAAACAACCCTGGTAAACTTTACATCAACTTAGGTGACATTTCAGAAGACATCTTGCGCGATGGACGCAAATTCTACGAAAACGGACTGCCGATTTCAGAGAATGTTGAAAATGTCGACACCACGATTTGGGGACGCGTCCCAACCATGCAAGACCTCGTCGGGACCTTCAACAATGAATCAGATGCCCGTCAGTATCAAGATGTTGGTTACGATGGCTTGAAAGATAGCGATGAAAAAACATTTTTCGAAGACACCTACCTCAACATCATCAGAAGCCGTTTCGGTGAAGGTTCAGAGGCATATGCGAAAGCCGACAATGACCCTTCGGGCGACAACTTCCATTTCTACCGTTCCTCAGAATGGGACCGCGCTGACGAAGTTGAACACCGTAGCATTTTGGAACGCTACAGAAATTTCAACGGACCCGATGGCAACTCGCCTTCCGACATCCAGCGCACAGAAAGCTACACCACAAGCAGCACCACGCTGCCTGATGCCGAAGACATCAACGACGATAACACCTTGAGCGAATCGGAACGCTACTACCAATATGTCATTGACCTTGACCCAGCCAAGATGCAAGATCCTGGTCAAAACCACATTTCCGACATCTTTGAAGCCACCAACATCGCGTTGCCAAATGGCGAAATCGGTTCAGTGAAATGGTATCAGTTCCGAATTCCTATCAAACAGCCCGATAAAGTCATTGGCCGCATTGATGACTATTCATCAATCCGTTTCATGAGAATGTTTGTCCGCGAATTCCAACGCCCAATCGTATTGCGTTTCGCTACACTCGATTTGGTCAGAGGCGAATGGAGGTCATACTCCCACAACATTCAGGCTCCGGGAGAATATCAGCCGAATGATATCGCAAACGAAACCACATTCGACATTTCTGCCGTCAACCTTGATGAAAACAGCCGTCGTGACCCTATTCCATACGTCATCCCGCCAGGAATTCAACAGGAACAAGTCATCGGAACAACAGCTATCACAAGAATCAACGAGCAGTCAATGCAAATTACCGTCAACAACCTTGTTGATGGTGACGGACGCGCTATTTATAAGACAACGGATTTCGACTTCCGCCAATACAAATACCTGAAGATGTTCATCCATGCTGAATCAGCAGGCGAAACATCCAATGAACTGGAAGACCAAGACATCACGGTATTCTTGCGATTGGGAAGCGACTTCACCGAAAACTATTATGAATACGAAGTGCCGGTGAAAGTGACCCCATGGGGAACATCGTATACCAACAAGGAAGGCATCTGGCCCGAAATCAACAACATGGACATCAGGCTGGAGGACTTGGTTCAAGTGAAATCCAACCGTAACGCCGCAATGAATCAGCCTGGCAGCGATGTGAAACTGAACTACATCTATTCTGAAAAAATGAAGAAAGGTTCCGAAGACGGCAAGGACTATTATCACACCATAAAAGTCATCGGTAATCCAAGCATCAGCGATGTAAAAGCCATGATGATAGGCGTGCGCAACCCGAAAAAGCAAAACGCCGAGAGTAGCGACGACGGTCTGGAAAAGAGCGCAATCGTCTGGGTTAACGAGCTGCGACTCACTGAGCTCAGCAGCAATGGTGGTGTTGCAGGCACCGGGCGCTTGGAAGCCACTCTCGCCGATTTAGGTAGAGTCACCCTTAGCGGTTCGTACAGTTCGGCTGGTTTTGGCGCAATCGACAGTGACATTACAAGCAACGAATTCATGGCAAACTCAACATTTGCCGTTTCAACAGACCTCGAATTGGGGAAATTCCTTGAAAACACAGGCCTCAAAATCCCGATGCACATCGATTATGGCGAGACTAACATCACTCCAAAATACAACCCATACGACCCTGACATCAAAATGGAGGACGCTCTCGCAGCACTAAACACGCCTGAAGAACAGAACGCTTTAACCTCAACCATCCACGACTTCACGAAATACAAGAACATCAATTTCATGAATGTCAGGAAAGAGCGTGTCCAAAAGAGAAACAAAAAAGGCGATAACGAAGAGCCTGTGAACGAAAAGACAAACGGCCGGGATCCTAACCGAGCCATGGCCGGCAGACAAAGAAACATGCCTAAGATTCACATCTACGACATAGAAAACTTCAACCTGTCATTCTCCTACAATGAGACATATCAGGAAAACCCTGACATACAGTACTCTTCCGTAAAAAGCTATCGTGGCGGATTGGGATACAACTATTCCGGAAGCCCAAAGAATGTCACACCTTTTGCAAAAGCCAAGTGGGCATCGAAACCCGCCATGCAGATTGTCAAAGACATCAACTTCTATTATCTGCCAAAGAGCATTACCTTCAACACGGAAATGTATCGCTATTATTCCGAAAGTCAGCTCCGTAACAAAACCGGTGGCGACATCATCCTGAATCCAACCGTTTCAAAACAATGGGATTGGGACCGCAACTACCAAATCAGATACGACTTAACCAAAGCCTTGACTTTCGAATATTCCGCACAGGCACAGGCATACATTTACGAACCTGCTGGCAAACTCGACAAGGAATCGGCCGACTGGAGTTACCAACGCGATACCATAAACAATGAATTGAGAAAACTTGGTTCCATGTCGCGTTACCAACAGAGTATTTCTGCAAGTTACACATTGCCAATCAACAAGATACCGATTTTCAATTGGATTAATGCCAATGCTAACTATCAAGGCACATACTTCTGGACAGCATCAGCACAATCCATTCAAGACAGATTGGGTAACACCATTGAGAACACAAACAACATTTCAGCAAATGCAAACCTCGACTTTACAAAGCTTTACAACAAGGTGCCTTATCTGAAACAACTTGGTTCCACTAAAAGAAACAATAATAACAACGGTAAAAACGGAGGCAAGCAAGGCAAAGGTAAAGAAAAAGAAGAGGAAGAGCAACAAGTGTCAGATTCAACTAAGACTAGCAAGACGACTAAAGTCAACATTGGCAAAGTCATCGGCGACAATGCACTACGCATCCTGACACTCGTCAAGAAAGTGTCCGGCACCTATTCCCAAACCAATGGACAATCACTGCCGGGATTCATGCCCGAAGCCCAATGGGTCGGCATGGACAACCAACGGATGTGGGCCCCTGGCTTAGGATTTGCCGTTGGCAGTCAAAAAGAAATATTCCAGACTGCCGTTGATAACGGCTGGCTTACAACTGATTCTATCTTAAGCAGTCCATACACAAGGAGGAACACCGAAACGATTAACTACCGTGTCAATACCGAACCACTGCAAGGTCTCAAGATTGATTTCACCGGCAACCGCACCTATGGCGAGAACTACCAGCACTATTTCCGTGCCAATGCATTCAAGCAATTCGAAACCTTTACGCCTACCTACGGAGGCAATTTCAACATGACTTACTTCATGATGAGGACCTCATTCGTCAGCGAATACAACGACAGTCTGGCAGGTTCGCCGTTGTTTGACAAACTTCTGAGCAACAGAAAGATCATCGCCGAGCGTATTGCAACAGGCAACGAACAATGGATGCTGCAAGTCAACAACTATGTTTACGATACCGTTGCAGGCGACTACTTCCCACAAGGCTACAACGCAGGCGCAATGGAAGTGCTGATGTATTCGTTCATCTCAGCCTACACGGGCAAAGATGCAAAGACAATGAAACTGAATCCATTCCCAGCCATTCCGCTTCCAAACTGGAACTTAACCTACAATGGCTTGACCAATATCCCTGCCATTGGCAAACTGTTCAAGACCGTCAACATCACACATTCCTACAAGTCGAATTACGCCATCAGTTCATGGGCTTCCAATGTCTACTACGATGAAAACAACACCATCCAGACATTTGAGAACTCAAGCAACATCATTCCAAAATACGACATTCAGCAAATGGTTGTCAATGAACAATACCAGCCACTCATTGGCGTTGACCTTGGCTTGCAGAACTCGATGACAGTCAACCTGCAATTCAAGAAATCGCGCAACATGACATTGAGTTTCACCAACAACCAGCTCACTGAAGTTAACGGAAGAGAAATTGTCATCGGAACCGGTTATCGCATTAAGAACCTGTCATTTACAGTAACGGCTCTCAATGGCGACGGCAAAGGTAAAACCGTTAAGAACGACCTTGTGCTGAAACTTGACCTCGGTTTCAAGAGAGACAAGACCATCTTAAGACGCATCGACGAAAACAACAATCAGGTTTCAGCCGGTCAAAACAAGATCAACATCTACCTTACCGCCGATTACACTTTCAGCCAGCGCTTGAGCGGACAGTTCTTTATCAAGCACGACATGAGCAATCCGTTTGTCTCCAACACTTTCAAAACCACACAGACTTTCGGAGGCATTTCACTCAGATTCAACCTCGCACAATAATTTTGTGATAAATTGCTGATGATGATTTAAAAATATGTATTTTCGCAGCCAGAACATTAACACTAACAAATAATAAAAATGAACATTCCAGCAAACTTAAAGTACACAAACGATGACGAATGGATTCGTCTCGAAGGAGAATTCGCTTATGTAGGCATCACCGATTACGCTCAACACGAACTCGGCGACATCACTTTCGTTGATGTTGACCCAGATATCGTTGGCGACAACCTCGATGCAGAAGAAGAATTCGGCGCTATCGAAGCCGTTAAGACAACAGCTGAACTGCTGATGCCAGTCGGTGGCGAAATCGTCGAAGTCAACGAAGCCATCCTCGATGAAGAAAATGCCAACCTCGTCAACAGCGATCCTTATGGCGCAGCATGGATCATCAAGATTAAGGTGAACGACGTCGCCGAACTCGACAGTCTCCTTGATGCCGCTGCTTACGAAGCTAAGATCGGATAATTCTCCCATCTTGGAAAAGCTGACAAGAAATATCTACCCGGGACTCCTATGCGGAATCGTAATCTTGATTCTGACAGGGCTTCCGGGTTCTTGTTTTCCACATGTCAAGCCCGCAATTGGTTTGGACAAGGTGGCTCATATCGGCATGTATGCCGCTTTTGCTTTCCTCTCTGTTTGGGGCTATCGACAGCAATTTACGCAAAAGAATAAAAAAGGAAAACAGAAAGCGCTTTTGCTTACCTTTTTCATCAGCATTTGTTACGGCGCATTGACCGAAATCATGCAGGAAACAATATGCTATCAGCGCACTGGAAGCGTGTATGATTTCATTGCAGATGTCATCGGAAGCATGCTCGGAATAGCATTTTTCGCTTTTTTGAACAAAAAGAAAAATAAATATGCTTGTTGACGCGTTTTGTAAATAAATAATTACTACTTTCGCAACGCAAAAAGTAGCATAAATTTAAAAGACATATAACTATGGAAGAGAAAAAATCACCTAAAGCAAATCTTGAGAACAAGAAACTGATGTTCATACAGATAGGCTTAATCCTCAGCTTAGCAGTAGCATGGGCTGTCTTTGAAATGAAGAGTTATGACAAACGCGAAATCGACGAAAGTCTGCTCCGTTCAACAGAAGTGTTGGATGAAGAAATGGTGGAAATCACCAAACAAGACGAGCCGAAACCAGAACCAGTGGAAATGCCAAAGCAGACCACTCAGTTGGAAATCGTTGATGACGACGTAGAAGTTGAAGACATCGAAATCAATGCTGACGTTCAGCAGAACGAAGTCATCGAAGAATACGTTGCCCCAGAAATTGAAGAAGAAGAAGTCGTTGAACAAGAAATCTTCCAAATCGTTGAAGAGATGCCTTCTTTCCCTGGCGGCGAACAGAAACTTATGGAATATGTAGGTAAAAACGTGAAATACCCTCAGATTGCCCGTGAAAGCGGCATTAAGGGCCGTGTGTTCGTCAGTTTCGTTGTCGAACCTGACGGTTCAGTTTCAAATGTTAAGGTACTCCGTGGCATCGGCGGTGGCTGCGACGAAGAAGCTATGCGCGTTGTCAAGTCAATGCCTAAGTGGAAACCTGGTAAACAGCGTGGTAAAGCAGTGCGTGTTTCCTACATGCTGCCTGTCAACTTCCAGCTGCAATAAACTAACACACATATGAATTAAAAAGAGTCGGCGAAACCGACTCTTTTTTTATGCTTTTGAATGAAAATGTAAATAAACAAGTTTCGCCTTTGCCGGTCCAATCACTTCAGCAAGGCGCCCTTCACTCGCTTCTTTAATGTTTGCCACTGATTTCAATTCAAGCAGCAGTTTCTCGGCCGTTGCCTTTCCTATGCCTTTAATGTCAGCAAGTTCGGAATGCATGAAACCTTTCTCGAATTTCTTGCGGTGATGCGTGATGGCGAATCGGTGAACCTCATCCTGAATGCAAGTCAGCAAACGAAACAATTCGGAATTCAGCTTCACGCCAACCACTTTGGGCGGGAAACCATACAGCATTTCGTTGGTGCGGTGACGGTCATCCTTCACTAGACCTGCAATCGGGATTTCAACATGCAGTTCGTCCTCAATCACTTGCCTTACAACCTCCATTTGCCCCTTGCCACCATCAGTGATGATTAGGTTCGGCAAAGGCTGACCTTCGGCAATGAGGCGCGAATAACGGCGACGTACCACTTCCTTCATCGAAGCATAATCATCAGGGCCGACGACCGTCTTGATATCAAAATGACGGTAAGCACTTTTATTCGGTTTGCCGTTGACAAACTGCACCATAGCCGCTACAGGATAATCACCTTGGAAATTGGAATTATCAAAACACTCAATCACCTCAGGCAAAGCAGGCAAACCCAACGATTCTTTCAGCTGATTCAGCACCTGCTTTTGGTGGCGCTCAGGGTCGACAAGCGAACGCTGACGTTCTAAATCTATCTTATATTGTGCAGCATTGCGACGCGAAAGCTCCAAAAGCTGTTTCTTATCGCCACGCTGCGGAATGGTAAATTCAACATTATCAAGAGCAAAATCCAATTTCACGGGAACAATGATTTCGTGCGCATGATTACCCATCTGCTGATGCAATTCCGTGACGGCCAAAAGCAGCAATTCCTCAGCCGTTTCTTCCAATCGGCGTTTCATTTCAAAGGAATGCGACTGGATGACAGCACCGTCCACCACCTTCATGTAATTCACATAAAACGACTCGTTATCATCAATGTAGGAAAAGACCTCGACATTATGAATCGTTGTGCTGACCACCGTCGAACGGCTACGGTAGTTTTCCAACAAATCGTATTTTTCCTTGATTACCTGCGCTTTTTCAAACTCCATACGTGAAGCACAATCCATCATCTGCGCCTTCAAATCGCGCAAAACCGACTGCAAATTGCCACGCACAATCTCCTTGATTTCGGCAATCATCTTCCCATAATCCTCTTGCGAAACATAACCCTCGCATGGGCCACCGCATTTATGAATATGGAAATCGAGGCAGACTTTGTATTTACCTTTTTCGACATTTTGCACCGTGAGCGGCGTGCGGCAGGAACGCATCTGATAAGCCTGTCCCAACAAATCCAAAAGGATATGCGCCGTGCGCACCGATGGATAAGGGCCGAAATAATCGGAACCATCATTTACCTTCTTGCGGGTCAGGAAAACGCGTGGAAACGGCTCGTTTTTAACGCACAGCCAAGGATAAGTCTTATCGTCCTTGAGCAAGATGTTATAACGCGGCTTGTATTGCTTGATCATCGTGTTTTCAAGCAATAAAGCCTCCGATTCGGAATCCACAATGCTGTATTCCAAATCGGCAATCTTGCTCACCAAGACCTTTGTCTTGCCAAACTGTTCCTTATTAAAATAGCTGGAAACACGCCGTTTCAGGTTCTTTGCCTTACCAACATAAATCAACTCACCGTCTTTGTCGAAGTAACGGTATACGCCCGGTTTCGATGGCAAAACGGCCAATTTCGATTTTATGTTTTCAGACAAATCTATCATGTCCTAATCGTGTTTGAGACGCGATGAATCGCATCTCTACTAATCTTTCTTTTTCATGTGGTCCCAGCCTTGCGCTTTCAGTGGGAAAACATGCAAATCGTTGGTCACCATTTCGGCAACGCCTTTATCTTCAGTCATATAGCCGATGACCGAGACATCAGATGAAATGGTCTTTATCTTTTCGTAATCCTTCTGGTCGATGGTGAAAAGCAGTTCATAGTCCTCTCCCCCGCTCAATGCGGCAATGCTTGGCACAATGTCGAAATCTTTCGACAGTTTCACCGTCGTCGGGTCCATCGGGATTTTGTCTTCATACAACTGGCAACCCACGCCCGACTGCTTGCAGAGATGCAGAATTTCGGAAGCCAAGCCATCGGAAATGTCAATCATCGAGGTCGGCTTGATGCCTAATTCCTTCAGTTGCGCCACAATGTCCTTGCGCGCTTCGGGCTTCAGCTGACGTTCAAGCACATAATCCAAGCCTTCCAATTTCGGCTGCATATTCGGATTGGCCAGAAATTCAGCCTTTTCGCGTTCCAAAATCAGCAGGCCAATGTAGGCGCCGCCCAAATCGCCGCTCACGCAAAGCAAATCGTTTTTCTTGGCGCCATTGCGGTAAACGATGTCTTCTTCCTTCGCCTTGCCGATGACCGTGATGGAAATCACAAGACCGGCCTTGCTGCTTGTCGTGTCGCCACCGACCATATCGACATTATAACGTTCGCAGGCCAAACGGATGCCGGCATACAGTTCGTCCAAAGCCTCGACGGAATAGCGATTCGAGACACCCAATCCGACCACAATCTGGGTTGGCGTGCCATTCATGGCATAAATGTCAGAGAAATTGGTCACAGCGGCCTTGTAGCCCAAGTGTTTCAGAGGCGTATAAGTCATGTCGAAATGAATGCCTTCAATCATCATATCGACGGAGACCAAAGTGCGCTCGCCTTCATGATTGATGACTGCGGCATCGTCTCCGACACCTTTCAGACTCGATTCGTTCCGCAATGGGAACTCTTGAGTCAACTGGTCGATAAGTCCGAACTCTCCAAGTTCATCGAGTTCCGTTCTTTTGATTTCTTCTTCGTTGTCTTGCATGGTATTCTTGAAATAATGTGCAAAAGTAAAATAAAAACGAAAAAAGCAGAGCCAAAACTCTGCATTTTCTAGTGGTCCCACTAGGACTTGAACCTAGGACCTACTGATTATGAGTCAGTTGCTCTAACCAACTGCGCTATAGGACCGCAAAAACCGAACAAAAACAATAATTTGTTTGTTATTTACTTGCTTTTTGCGCTGCAAAGTTACAAATTTGCAGAAAATTTGAAAGGAAAAAACTGAATAAATATGACAGCAAAAATAAAAAACATCATTTTTGACCTCGGCGGCGTTATTCTCGGCATCGACGAACAACTGACTTTCAACGAATTGAAAAAAGCCGGCTTTACCGATATGGAATTGCTACAATCGCCGGAAATCATCAATCTGCTCAGCAAATTCGACACGGGTGTTTACACGGCCAAGACCTTCCGCAAAAAACTGAAGGCAGCCCTCAACGTCAGCAAGATGACTGATGAGAAATTTGATTCCATCTGGAATGCCATGCTGCTCGACATTCCGAGAGAGCGTATCGAAGCCATCGAAAAGGTGAAGAAACACTACAAGATTTTCTTAGCGAGCAATTCCAACGAAATCCATTACGACCTTTATGTCAGGGACTTGCAGTTGCGTTTCGGCTATCAGGAATTTGACGAGCTTTTCAACAAGGCCTATTTCTCATTCGACATCCACATGGAAAAGCCCGACCCGCGTTTCTTTGAATTCATTCTCGACCACGAAGGCCTCAATCCGGAAGAGACGCTTTTCATCGACGACACAGCCGAAAACATCGAAGCCGCCCAGAAACTCGGCATCAAAACCTACCACATCCGCCGCGACGAACTTGTAAGAAACTTATTCAACAATGGCATCCTGAAAAACGACATTGCGATTGAGTAAGCATACTTATTGACCAATATAATTCTCACCAATCTCATCAAGCAGCTGGCGGACTTCGTCAGCTGTTTTCACTTCCATCAGGCGCATCTTGAAAGGCTTGAAATTGGGCAGTCCCTTGAAATAAGACGTCCAGTGCTTGCGGATTTCGATGACGGCAATGTATTCGTTTTTCCACTCCACCGACCGTTCGAAATGGATTCGCGCAATGCGGATGCGTTCCGCAACATCAGGCTCGGCAACGATTTCGCCTGTGTCCAAATATTTCCTAATCTGCTCAAAAATCCAAGGATTACCATAAGAAGCACGGCCAATCATCAAGCCATCAACTCCGTAAGTGTCTTTAAAATGTTTGGCCAAAGGTCCATCCACCACATCGCCATTGCCGATAATCGGAATCGTCATGCGCGGATTGTTTTTCACCTCGCCAATCAAAGTCCAATCAGCCGGTTCACTATATTTTGTCGTGCGCAGACGGCCATGAATAGTCAAGGCAGCAATGCCCACATCCTGCAAGCGCTCGGCAATATCAACGATTTCGCGATGATCCTCATCATAACCGAGACGCGTTTTCACCGTGACTGGCGTTTTTACAGCTTCAACCACAGCCTTGGTAATGGCTACCATCTTCGGAATATCGTTCATGATGCCCGAACCAGCGCCTTTTGAAGCGATTTTCTTCACCGGACAGCCGAAATTGATGTCAATCACATCGGGATGCGCGGTCTCAGCATAACGCGCAGCTTCCACCATCGGGTCAACGGCATTGCCGAAAATCTGAACGCCGAAAGGCCTTTCAAACTCGCAGAAATCAAGTTTTTTGACACTTTTCACTGCATCACGAATCAAGCCATCGGCTGAAATGAACTCGGAATATACCATATCGGCGCCAAACATCTTGCAGACATAGCGGAAAGGCGGGTCGGTGACATCCTCCATAGGTGCCAAAAACAAGGGGTAACGTTCAAATTCAATGTTTCCGATTTTGAGCATCAGCGATAAATTTTGCGGCAAAAATACGAAATCAAAGGAAACAAAGCTTACTTTTGCAAAAAGTCTACATCATGTCATTCATCACAGCGAAACCAACAGAAACATCTTTAGGCAAAAAAATCTTTTTATACTTATTCCTTTTATTATTTGGCCTGATTTTCGGAAGTCTGATTTCAATACTCATTTCCACATTCGGTCACGGCAGCGTCAATTCCCTAAGATGGGGCCAAGCCATCAGTTCGACCTTTCTCTTCGTCATCCCGCCAATCGGGCTTTATGTCTTCACGCGCCAAAAGCCCTTCAAACAGATAGGATTCACCAAACCGAACAATCTACTGATTGCACTCATCGGTATCATCCTCATGTTTGCTGCCATGCCGCTGACTAGCCAGCTGACTGTTTGGAACGAAAGCATGCAATTGCCAGACTTTCTGTCAAAAATCGAGGAAATCATGAAACTGGCCGAAGAACAAGCACAACAGATGACAGAGCAGATGCTTAATGTAAATACATTTGGCGGACTTTTGTCAAATCTTATCGTCATTGCGCTTATTGCAGCCATCGGCGAAGAACTGACTTTCAGAGGCGTCATACAGCAGTTCTTGACAAAAGTATGTAAAAACGCACATGTTGCAATCATATTAAGCGCAGCCATTTTTTCTGCCATCCATTTCCAATTTTACGGATTCCTGCCAAGAATGATGTTGGGCATTTTATTAGGTTATTTCTTTTTCATGACCAAATCACTTTGGACAAGCATCCTCATGCATTTTGCCAACAACGCTTTTGCAGTCATTGCCTACTACCTAAATAACATCGGTGCAATGGACATTGATGTTGACAGCGTTGGAACCGCACCTTGGTACATCACTATCGCAAGTGCGATTGTTTGTATTGCAATAATGATTATTTCATGGCGCAAGACAATTCCGGAGAACGACTGATGTCAAGCAAAATAATTAGTACAAAGACTCTTTAAATAGCAGATACGGGGCAATTAAAGTGATAACGTACACTATCCAACAAAAAAAGGATGGCTTTCACCATCCTTTTTTTCATACATATCAGATAATGTAATTATTTCTGATTTTCAAGAACGCTACCCTTGAGCGTGGTGTAGTTGATACGGAATGCACCAACCTTACGGAGCTCCTGCTTCACGTCGGTGACGACACCCATACGGGTATCTTTGTGCACCTTCAGAGCAGTTGTCAGCAGCGGGCGGTCAGCTTCAGCACGTGTTTCACGCTCTTTCATAATCCAGTCGGCGATATCGTCCGGACGGGCGAAAGCATCGTCAAGTTGGATACGTGATTCGGTACCGAGTTTGGTATCACGCGGAGGGCCGATGTAGATGCTACTCACCAAAGCCTTCTTTTCGAGTTTCTGGATTTCAGAAGCCTTAGGCATGGCGGTCTTGACTTTCAGTTCAACGTCACGCATTGATGTGGTAATCATGAAGAAGAAAATCAACATGTAAACGATATCCGGCAGTGATGAGGTGCTCACTTGTGGCACTTCCTTGCTACCTTCTTTTCTGAATTTACCCATAGTCTATCCTCCTTTAATTATTACCGTACACAACAGGTTCTGCTTCACTGACACGAACCGGCACAGCATCATTAATAGCTTTAGTTTGATCTTCGTTGAGTTGGTCGAGATGCTTGTGGAATTTCTGCACAGCCATCTCTTCCTTCAGTTCATTGAAGGCACGTGCCAACTCATTCTGCACACTGATATACATAGCATACGAAGTACCGCGGTCATTCTGCAAGGAAATAACGCCCTTCGACATCAAAACGTCACCAACGAGGTCGAAGCTCTTGGTTTCGACTTCAGGAGCAGTTGGGTCGTTTGGACGTGGGGTCATGAACTCCTTGGCCTGGTCTTTCAGCAGTGAAATGTCAGAAGGACGGCCATTGACCAACAGTCTATCGTTTTTGTTAATCAAAACATTCATCACATTTCTTTCCTTGACCTTCACGTCTTCGTCATTGACTTCGACAGGAGGAGGCAGACGACGGGTGATACCATAGTCAACGTCCATAGATGTGGTCATCAGGAAGAAACACAATAGCAAGAATGCTATGTCAGCCTGCGAACTCGAGTTAATTTCTGGAACTTTCTTGGCCATGATGAAGTGTTTTTATTTACCTGATTTAATAACTGAATAGAGGATGCAGAGAATGCTGACTCCAAGTGTTACATAGAAGAAATCGAGGCCAAATTCGACTAAACCATGGGTTTTGCCCGAATAGAGGGTTTCACCAGCCTGATAAGGAATGTCGAAACTGCCTTTTGACATAATAAATGCTACAACTCCAATAACAACAATTGCACCAATTGCAAATAAAATCTTCTTGCCATTGATACCTTTGACAACGCCGGAAATAATGACAGAGAGCAATGCGATAACGATGCCAAGTATAATCAAGATGTAGCCCCAATTCAGGATAATTGACGTGCGGGAATCACTTCCAAGGTCCATGTAGAAATACACGGCCAAGGCAACAGTGATGATAGCCAGCACGGCAAGAACCCACTTACCGATGTTTGAAAGCTTACCGTTCATGATTATTACTTATTATTTGTTGTACTTAACGAGGATATCCATGAAGCTGATGGAAGAATCTTCCATGTCGCTTGTGATCTTTTCGATTTTAGATGCGATGAAGTTGAAGAAAATCTGAAGGATGATAGCTGCGATCAGACCGAACACGGTGGTCAACAGAGCGACCTTCATACCTGATGCAACGATGGTTGGGCTCATATCGCCAGCAGCAGCGATATTATCGAAAGCCTGAATCATACCGATAACAGTACCCATGAAACCGAACATAGGAGCCAAGCTAATGCAAAGGCCGACCCAGCTCAGACCGCTTTCGAGCTTACCAGCAGCGACAGCACCGTAAGAAACGAGTGACTTTTCAACATCTTCGAGTGACTGACCATCCTGCAGACGGATGAGACCCTGTGTGAAAATGCTAGCGACAGGACCGCGTGTGTCCTTGCAGAGTTGCTTAGCGCCTTCAACATCACCAGCCTTCATCTTATCTTCGATGCCAGCGAGGAGCTTCTTTGAATTAGCATCAGCCATGGTCAGATAAATGATTCTTTCAATTGAAACAGCCATACCGATCAAGAGGATGACCAACACGATGCCCATGAAACCAGGACCACCATCGATGAACTGCTTCTTGATTGATTCACGGAAAGTTACAGGAGCTTCTTCAGCTGGCTGAACAGCTTCTACAACTTCTTCTTCTACAGCCTCAACAGCCTCAGCTGGAGTGGCTTCTTCTGGAGCAACGGTCTGTTCTGTTGCTTCTGGTTGTGCTTGCTCTTCTTGAGCAACGACGAGATTGCTGATACCGAATGTCATAAAACCAGCAACCATGAGGAAAGCAATTAATTTTTTCATAGTTAATTTAAATGTTGATTATTACTTTTTTGAATTAATTCATTTCTAACTTACAACAATTCAGTTATTTGCGGAGAGAGCGGGATTCGAACCCGCGATACCCTTTTGGAGTATACACACTTTCCAGGCGTGCTCCTTAAACCACTCGGACATCTCTCCATGGCCTATTCCCACTTCTCAAACCCTACAAAAATCGTTGCGAAAGTACGCATTTTTTTAATTGAAAAACCAAAACTTTCAGAAACATTATTTGTTTTTTTCTCATAACATTTCACAAAGCATTGATAATCACATATTGAACGCTGATTTCCGAGTTTTATTTTATGACAAGTTTTTTCTTCACTCTGTCATTTCGCCACGAATGGATACTTCCATCAAATGCTTGATGTTTTCAGCCGGCATACTCTCTCCCATCAGATACATCAGCTTGGTTATGGCAGCTTCTGTCGTCATGTCGTGACCGCTGATGACACCGATTTGACCCATGCCAAGGCTGGTTTCATAACGGCCCATTTCAACTGATCCTGATTCGCACTGCGTTATATTCAAGATAATCAAACCCTTGTCAGCTGCATCTTTCAAAGCGGACAGGAACCAAGGCTTTGTGGTAGCATTACCCGAACCAAAAGTCTCTAAAACCACGGCCTTCAGGCCTGGAGCCGAAAGAAAATGACGCACAAATGATTCCGAAATGCCCGGAAACAGTTTCAAGATACCCACATTTTCATCCATATTCTTGTGGACTTTCAGTTTCTTGAAATTAGGCTTGAAGATACGCTCCTTATTATATTTAATGTGAATGCCCACATCGGCAAGGCTTGGGAAATTGCATGAAGCGAATGCATCGAAACCTTCGGCATTGAACTTTGTCGTGCGGTTGCCACGCAAAAGCTGGTTCTGGAAGAAGATGCAGACTTCTGGCACAATGGAAACATCATCAACCTTTGCAGCAGCAATTTCGATAGCTCCAAGGAAATTCCTTCTTCCATCGGTGCGAACCAATCCCATAGGGAGTTGCGAACCCGTCAAGATGACTGGCTTATTAAGGTTTTCAAGCATAAAGCTCAGCGCTGACGCCGTAAATGCCATCGTGTCGGATCCATGCAGCACGACGAAACCGTCATACATTTCATAGTTTTCCTCAATCTTATCCACCAAACGGACCCAAAACGCCGGATCCATATTGGAGGAATCAATCAGCGGGTCAAAGGAATAGAAATCGATTTTGTAGCCCAAATCACGCAACATCGGGACATGGGTGTAGATATTACTGAAATCGAAAGGTGCCCAAGCACCGGTTTTTGGGTCTTGCATCATGCCGATGGTGCCACCCGTGTAAAGCACCAGAATGGATATTTCTTCGCGTTGTATCATAAATCAAATAGTTTTTTTGCGTTTTGAGTTGTTATTTCGGCAATTTCTTCAAGCTGACATTGCCTTATTTCGGCTATTTTTCTTGCCGTATCAACCATGAAAGCCGGTTCATTACGTTTGCCGCGATGCGGAACGGGCGAAAGATACGGGGCATCGGTTTCAAGGACAATTCGTTCCAAAGGCAGTTTGGCCAAAAAATCCTTCACCGGACAGCTTTTGTAAGTGGTCACGCCACCCAGACCGAGGTGAAAGCCGAGGTCAAGATAAGCCTTTGCTTCGTCGAGGGTTCCGTTGAAACAGTGCATCACGCCACGCAAACCGCCATCCTGTTTCTTTTCCAGAACGGCACGCATCTTGTCGAAAGCATTGCGGGCATGAATGGAAACAGGCAGTTTCAATTGCTTCGCCCAATCCAACTGAAGCTCAAAGACTTCCAGCTGTTGTTTCTCAAAAGTCGTGTCCCAATAGAAATCCAAGCCGATTTCACCGACACCTACATAAATATTCTTTTCCAGTTCCTTTTCAATGCAAGCCATCACCTTTTTGTAATCCTCGCGCACTTCCTCAGGCTGCAAACCCATCATCACGCGGCAATGGTCGGGAAACTGTCCTAAAGTATCTAGCATCGGAGCAATGGTCGCGGCATCCACATTAGGAAGCAGCAACATCTGCACGCCGTTTTCCACGGCACGCTGCACCACTTCGGCGCGGTCGGTGTCAAATTCCTTGTCGTAGATATGTGTATGTGTGTCAACGAAATACATAATCAATACAAGAAATTATCATAAGGATAACGGATGGCATGCATATCACGGATTTCCTTATAGAGCAAATCACGGAATTCCTGATAGTTGTCGCGGCCCTTTGCCGAGATGAAGATACAAGGCTTGTCAGTCTTTGCCATCCAAGTCTGTTTCAGTTCTTCGTATGAGACATTACGTTTGGTAGCCGGCGTCAGGTCGTCAGGGTCTTTCTCTTCCCAAGTATAAGCGTCTATCTTGTTGAAAACCATGATGGTTTTCTTGTCGGAAGCGCCCAATTCATTCAAAGTCTGGTTGACGACCTCAATCTGCGATTCAAAATCGGGATGCGAGATGTCAACAACATGCAGCAGAATATCGGACTCACGCACCTCATCAAGAGTCGACTTGAACGATTCTACCAAACCATGTGGCAACTTGCGGATGAAACCGACCGTATCGGACAATAAGAAAGGCAGATTTTCGACCACGACCTTGCGCACCGTAGTGTCAAGCGTAGCGAAAAGTTTGTTTTCGGTATATACTTCCGATTTGCTCAACAAATTCATGATGGTCGATTTACCCACATTGGTATAACCCACCAGCGCGACACGCACCAGTTTGCCACGCTGCTTACGCTGCACGGTCTTCTGCATGTCGATTTCCTTAAGCTTTTCCTTCAGATTGGCAATACGTTCCAAAATCAAGCGGCGGTCGGTTTCAATCTGGGTCTCACCAGGACCTCGCATTCCAATACCGCCCCTTTGACGTTCCAAGTGCGTCCACATACGGGTCAGACGCGGAAGAAGATATTGATATTGCGCCAACTCCACTTGCGCTTTTGCATGAGACGTATGTGCATTTGAAGCGAAGATGTCCAGAATCAGACTCGTACGGTCAAGAATACGGCACTCCAAAGCGTTTTCCATATTACGGAGTTGCGTAGCCGTCAGTTCATCGTCGACCACAGCCAATTGCAGGTTTTCCGCCTTGATATACTGATGAATTTCTTCCAATTTTCCAGAACCCAGATAAGTCACACTGCTCGGATGGTCCATGGCCTGCACGAAACGTGCCACGGGAACACCGCCTGCCGTCTCCAATAGGAAAGCCAGTTCGTCAAGGTACTCCTCCGTACGCTCACGGTTCTGTTCGCGTGTTGACACAGCAATCAAGACAGCGCGCTCCGGAATCTTCTCGTATGTAACAAAATCTCCCATTAATACACTTTGAATCCAATGATTTTCCTCACTTCATTCAGGGTCTTCGATGCGCTTTCACGCGCCTTTTCGGCACCCATGCGTGCAATACGGTCGAGACGAGCCTCGTCGGACGAGAACTCCACAATGCGTTCACGAATCGGGGCGATGGTCTTTACCATGTCTTCGGCAATCTGTTTCTTCATGTCGCCATAGCGAATCGAGCAGTCGTTCCACTTCTCATCGAAGAATTTCACCGTTTCCGGTTCACTGACGATGCTCATCATCGTGAAGAGGTTTTGGATCACCTCTGGTTTTGGACTATTAGGTTCGGTTGGGCCACTGTCGGTAACAGCGCGCATCACTTTCTTGCGCATGGTCTTTTCGTCTTCGAAAAGATAAATGCAGTTGCCATCGCTCTTGCCCATCTTTCCGCTGCCATCCAAGCCCGGCACCTTGATGGCGTCGCCGCCGAAGTAGTAGTTCTGGGGTTCGGTAAAGAATTCCACATTATATATGTTGTTGAAACGGCGGGCACACTTGCGGGCCATCTCCATGTTCTGTTCCTGGTCCTTGCCTACCGGCACCCATTTGGCACGGTGCTGCAGAATGTCGGCAGCCATCAGCGTGGGATAGGTATAGAGTCCGGCATTCACATTGTCAGGCTGCTGACGGGCCTTTTCCTTGAAAGTGGTCACACGGCCCAATTCGCCGATGTAGGCATTCATGTTGAAATAGAGATAGAGTTCCAAAGTCTCCGGCACATCGCTTTGGATATAGATGGTGGCCTTTTCAGGGTCGATGCCACAGGCAAGATATTCGGCCAAAATGGTGCGGGCCGACTTCTGTATGTTTTCAGGCGTAGGATGTGTGGTCAGCGAATGCCAGTCGGCGATGAAGAAATAGCAATTGTAGTCTTCTTGCATCTTCACGAAGCTGCGCACGGCGCCATAATAGTTGCCAAGATGGAGGTTACCTGTAGGGCGGATGCCGCTCAATACGATTTCGTTTTTCATATTCGTTCAAAGATATTTGGGGGCAAAGGTACAAATAATTCAGATAAGGGTCTATATATCTATCTAATTTTCACTACTCGCTTCGTGGCACGACCTTCCACTCTGCTGATGTGTAGGTGCAGTCGCCTTCGGGGCAGCCAACCTCAAGGCAGAGTTTAAGTTTAAAAAGGAATGGATTAAAAAAAGCCCGTCCTTTTTGGGGACAGGCTTTTTGATGTTTTCTTTCAGTAGCAATCTCAGAGGGCGATGTCTTCGCCGCTAGCGTTCTGGAAGTTGTACTGCAAGGCGTGGAAGTCGTTCATGGGCTGCACCTTAAAGGATTTCCCATATTTACGCATCCACTTGCGACGGATTGAAAACAGCCCTTTCGTCAGATAGGCGTGGATGAAAGGATGTACCTGCACGGTGATGTGGTTCTCGTTTTGGTCGAGAAGCAGGTACTTGAGGTTGTTTTCGATTTCGTCGATGAACAGGATGGCAGGACGGATTTTGCCTTCGCCGTCGCAGACGGGGCATTTTTCCTGCACTTGGATTTCGGTCTCTGGGCGTACACGCTGACGGGTAATCTGAATCAGGCCGAACTTCGTTGCCGGAAGGATGTTGTGTTTGGCACGGTCGTGCGACATGGCTTCGCACAGTTTGTCGTACAATTCCTTGCGGTGCTTGGCTTCGCGCATGTCAATGAAGTCGACGATGATGATGCCGCCCATATCGCGCAGACGCAACTGGCGAGCAATTTCGACGGCAGCTTCGAGATTGACCAAAAGTGCATTTTCTTCCTGAGAGTTTTCCTTGTTCACGCGATGGCCACTGTTCACGTCGATGACATGCATGGCCTCAGTGTGCTCGATGATGAGGTAGACACCGTTTCTGATGGTGACCACGCGTCCGAAAAAGCCTTTTATTTGCTTTGCCACATTGTAATACTCGAAGATTGGGTCCTTGCCCTTATAGAGGTTTACGATGTCGGCTTTTTGCGGTGCGATGGTCTGGATGTAACTCCGGATTTCTTCATAAAGTGTTTCGTCGTCAACATGAATGTTGTTGAACGACTCGTTCAGCAAATCGCGCAGCATGACGGAAGTCTGGTCCATTTCGCTTACCATTCTGCCGAAGGTGGTCATTTTCTTCATTTCCACCATACAGCGTTCCCACTTTTCGACAAGCGATCTGAGGTCGGCATCGAGGTCGGCCACTTTCTTGTCTTCGGCCACCGTACGGATGATGACACCATAATTGGCGGGACGGATGCTTTGGATGAGTTTCTTCAAGCGGTTGCGTTCGGCGCCGCTGCGGATTTTCTGTGATACCGAAATGCGGTTGGAGAAAGGCACGAGCACCAGATATCGTCCGGCGAAAGATATTTCGGAAGAGATTCTGGGGCCTTTTGTCGAGATGGGTTCCTTGGCAATCTGAACCGGGACAAGGTCACCGACCTTCAGGAAATCGCCGATACGCTGGTTCTTGGGGACATCAGGCTCAAGCTTGAAATCCTCCATCGAAACGCCATCGGCGCCTGACATGACGAGGTTCTTGAATTTTTGCAAGGAACGTATCTGAGGTCCAAGGTCAAGGAAATGCAGGAAAGCTTCCTTTGAATAGCCCACGTCGACGAAAGCGGCGTTAAGTCCGGGAAGGATTTTCTTGACCCGGCCGAGATACACGTCACCAACCGCAAACTGGTTGTTAGTCTTCTCTTTGTGAAGTTCGACAAGTATGTTGTCCTCCAGCAGAGCAATGTCAACCTCCGAAGCGTGCGAGCTGATGACCAGGTCGCGCACCACCGTCTTCTGTTCCACTACTTCTTGTTGTTGTTCTTCAGACATTGGATTTTGCTTTGTTTTTGAGGTTAACTTTTCATTTAAAAACAATAACACAACATTGTATGTGCCAATGCTGTGTTATTGTTAACTTGACATCTTATAAGACGAAAATTATTTCTTCTTATGTCTGTCCTTTCTCAAGCGTTTTTTGCGCTTGTGAGTTGACATCTTGTGTCTTTTGTGTTTTTTACCGTTTGGCATAGTATTAAGATTTTAAAATATTCAAACGATTATTTAACTGCATTCATGAAAGTCTTAGCTGGCTTGAAAGCCGGAATGTTGTGTGCTGGAATGGTGATTGAAACATTCTTAGAGATGTTTCTGCCAGTCTTTTCAGCTCTTGTCTTGATGATGAAGCTACCGAAGCCTCTCAGATAGACGTTTTCTCCCTTAGCCATAGCAGCCTTAACGGATTCCATGAAATATTCAACAACAGTCTGGACAGCACCTTTTTCGATACCAGTCTTGCCAGCGATTTCAGCAACGATTTCTGCTTTTGTCATTTTTCTTATTATTTAATGGTTATGTATGAGGTTTGTTGTAAATTTGCGGCAAAGGTAAAAACAATTTCAATACGGAGACCTTTTTTATTCATTTTTTTAATCTAAAATCCTATAATTTGAGCAATTAGGCAAAAAAACAAGGGAAAAAGCAAGCGGAAAAAGACTAATTTAGCCCTGAAAACTCAATGAAAGGACTGCAAACCCAACGACGGAACAATGACAACGATACAAAACGCATTATCAGAATGGTTTTCAGACAACAAGCGCGAGTTGCCTTGGCGCAGTCAGCCGACACCTTATTTCGTATGGATTTCCGAAATCATACTGCAACAGACGCGCGTCAGCCAAGGATACGACTATTTCATGCGGTTCACCGAAAAATGGCCTACCCTAAAAGATTTGGCGCAAGCCTCTGAAGAAGAAGTGCTTAAGATGTGGCAAGGCCTTGGCTACTATTCAAGAGCCCGCAACCTGCACCGCTGCGCCCAGCAAGTCGTAGAACGGCACGGCGGAGAATTCCCCGCCAGTTACGAAGCCTTGCGCAAATTGCAAGGCATTGGCGACTACACGGCCGCAGCCATCGCTTCCATTGCCTTCGACCTTCCCCATGCCGTGGTCGACGGCAATGTTTTCCGCGTCCTGTCACGTCTTTTCGACATCGACACACCTATTAATATTAATGAAGGCAAAAACCTCTTCGCAAAATTGGCCGACGAAATGCTTGACCGTCAACACCCTGGCTTGCACAACCAAGCCATGATGGAATTCGGTGCCCTGCATTGCGTGCCTAAAACCCCCGACTGCATTAATTGCCCGCTGCAAGCACACTGCTTAGCCTTCGCCAATGGCACTGTGGCCGAACGTCCCGTAAAAACCGACAAACTGAAAATACGGACACGCTATTTCAATTATCTGGTTTTCAGGATTCAAAACACGAAGGAACTATACATCCACAAACGCACAGCCAAAGACATCTGGATTAATCTCTACGATTTCCCGCTTATCGAAACAAAAGAACCAACCGACATTAATCAGCTGTTGCAAAAAGATGATTTCAAACAATACGTCGGCACAAAAGACTTCACTGTGGGGAAAATATCGAAACAATTCACCCACAAACTGACGCATCAAACCATTGTGGCACAGTTTATTGAAATATTTCTTGAGGAAAAATTACCTATATGTGAAACAAATGATATACTTTTGACGGCTGAAATGGACATGGAAAAGTTTCCAGTCCCCCGATTAATTGATCTATACATTAAACTTAAATCTTAAACGCTATGGCAAGCTTAAACAAAGTAATCCTTATCGGTCGTTTTGGGAAAGACCCTGAAGTCACCACTTTTGAAAATGGCACCAGGAAAGTATCAGCAACATTAGCAACCTCCGAACGCTACCGCGACCGCGACAACAACTGGGTCGAACAGACCGATTGGCACAACATCGTCGTTTGGGGCAACCTCGCCAACGACATCGCCGACCATCGCCGCAACTATATGAAAGGCGACCTGATGTATATTGAAGGCAAACTCAGAACCCGTCAATACACTGACCAGCAAGGTGTTGTGCGTTACATCACAGAAGTGAATGTCGACAAGATGATGCAATTGGCGCCCGCCAAACTGCCACAATCGTCATATAACGCAGCGCAAGGCCAACAGAGCTTCGGGACTCCTTCGCAACCTATGCCGGCAGACCCGTTCGACAGCAATCCATTGCCAGCCGACGACCTTCCGTTCTGACAAGCAAAAACAAGATGCAGGATATGAAATCATATTCTGCATCTTTTTGTTTTCCGTTGTATTCAAAAAATCCGTATTTTTGCGGTCTAAATTTTAAATCATAATAGTTTTGGAAACACCAGACCCTGACCCTGAGCCTTATACGGAAATCCTATCCGTTGTCCTAAACAGCTTTTTCACCGGATTTACATTAAACGCCATCATTGGACTCGTCGTCCTTTGCCTGCTGCTTATCGCCTCAGCGATGATTTCGAGCAGCGAGACTGCCATTTTCTCGCTCCAACCTTCCGACATCGATGATTTGGAAAACAACAGCGATGCAAAAAGCAAGCTTATACTGAAACTGCGTGAAAAGCCAAAGACACTTCTCGCCACCATATTAATTGGCAATAATCTGGTCAATGTGACCATCACCTTGCTTTCGACCTACATCATCAGCCAGCTGTTCGACATCAAGAATTATCCTGTGGCTGCATTTATCCTCGAAGTGGTAATCGTGACCTCGCTGCTGCTGATTATCGGCGAAATCACACCTAAGATTTACGCCAGCAAACAAGCAGTGAAAATTTCACGTTTCATGGCAAGACCGCTGAATGTATTGATCGCAGTTTTCAAGCCTTTGAGCCGTGTTTTGGTCAAGTCGACATCGTTCATGGACAAGCATCTGGAAAAAAAGAAAGGCGAAATCTCGATTGACGACCTCTCGACGGCCGTCGACATTGCCACCGAGGAATCAACCATCGCCGAAGAACGCCAGATGCTGAAAGGCATCGCCTCATTCAGCGAAAAGGAAGTGAGCAGCGTGATGCGTCCACGCATCGACATCGAAGGCATTGATTTCAGCACTCCTTTCACTGAAATGCTTGAAACCGTCATAAAAAGCGGATTTTCAAGGATTCCTGTCTTTCAGGAAAGCCTCGACAACATCAACGGCATGCTTTATGTCAAAGACCTTCTCCCCTATCTCGATGCCGAATCATACGAATGGCAGAAACTGATTCGTCCGGCATTCTTTGTGCCTGAAAACCGCAAAATCAACGATTTGTTCCAGGATTTCCGGGAAAAGAAAATCCATATTGCCATTGTAGTCGACGAATATGGCGGCACATCGGGACTCATCACGATGGAAGATGTCATCGAAGAAATCGTCGGCGACATCAGCGATGAGTTCGACAAAGAAAAGCAGGAACAACATTATACGAAACTTGAAGACGGTTCGTTCTTATTCAAAGCGCAGACTAGTTTGGTCGATTTCTGCAAAATTTTTGATGTTGACGAAGACTATTTTGAACCCATGCAAGGCGATGCCGATACGCTTGCCGGCCTTATTCTTGAAATAGAAGGGCGCATCCCTGAAATAGGTTTCAAGTTCGATTTTGAGAATTTCAATTTTGAAATAGCTGATGCCGACTCGAGGAGGATTAAGGAAGTGAAAGTGGTTAGGAATGAGGAGTAGGGATGCACTGCGTGTGTCCGCTAAAAACGACGATAACAGAAAAATGAATAGAATAATCAAGATATTAGCCATTGTTGCCATAGCGGTGACATTTGCCTCGTGCGGCGAGGAGACGAACTACATGCCCAAACCGAGGGGTTATTTCCGCATCGATTTGCCCGAAAAGGCTTACCAGCCCGTCGATACCATCGAGCGTTACCGCTTCGAATGTCCGCAATATGCCGTGGTGACCAACGACCCATATTCGCCCGAACAGAAAAACTGGGTGAATGTTGAAATGCCAATTTTCAAAGGTTCTATTCACTTGACCCATAAAGATGTACACGGGAACCTCAGCGAATATCTGGAAGATGTCCACACCATGTTGACAAAACATATACAGAAAGCCAACGGCATGCGCGACAGCTTGATTATCAACGACGAACATCATGTCTACGGCATGCTCATCGAAATGGACGGCAAAGGCGTGGCCACCCCCATGCAGTTCTACCTGACCGATAGCACGCGCAATTTCGTCAGAGGCGCCTTGTATTTCAACTTCCTGCCCAACAACGACTCAATGCAACCCGTCATCGACTATATCCGCGAAGACATCAACCAGATGATTAATACCTTTGAGTGGAAATAAGGACATTAGAAAAGCCTTATTTTTTACTTTACAATGTGATTTTTCCATTTCACAATCATTTTTCCTCAACCAAACCGTCTTTCTTTCAAAGAAAAAGACTATTTTCGCAGCGCAAAATTTTGCACCGATGTAGAAAGTAGTATTCATTTTTTAAAAAGAAAGGGGGAAGGCTTATGATTAACAGCCTGAAAATCGGAAACTTGACTTGGCGTCACCTGAATAATCCGACGGAAGAAGATTTTGAATTTCTCAAAGAACGCTTCCATTTTCACCCCTTAGACATTGAAGACTGCAAGTCGGTGAACCAGCGTCCTAAGATAGATATTTACGACGATTACTATTTCCTCATCCTACATTTCCCGAATTTCGACCGTCAGAATAAATTTGTGAAAATCAAGGAGGTGAAGATGTTCTGGGGCAAAGATTACATCATTTCCATCGAGAAAAACCCTTGGGGCGTCTCACAGCTTTTCGACGAATACGAAGAGCGCATCCAAAACGAGGAAGAAATCAACATCAAAAGCTCTGATATCCTGCTTTACCGCATTTTGGAAAAACTGATGACCGAATCGGTGTATCTGCTGCGCAAAGTCGGACTTGATGTGGAATTGATTAACCGCGAATTGCTCCAGGAAAAGCAAGTGAAGATTATCGAACGCATTTCCGTAACGCGTAAGAACCTTATCCTGATCAACACCATCTTCAAGCCGCAACTGCGACTCTTCCACCTCTTCGAAAACGGTAAAATCACAGGCTTCACTGAAGATGTCGAGTTCATGGAAGACTACTGGGGCAACATTTTGGACTACTACCAGAAGGTATGGGATATGACCGAAGACTACGAAGAACTGATTGAAGGTCTCTCGCAAACATTCGACTCGATGCAGACAAACAAGACCAACGAGACGATGAAAATCCTCACGCTGATTTCGTCCATCATTCTGCCATTGACCTTTATCACAGGACTTTACGGAATGAATGTACTCCTACCCTTCCAAGAAAAGCCATGGGCTTTTTACGGCATTTTAGGCGTAATGGTCGCTGTTGCCGTCAGTTTCTATTTCTATTTCCGTCACAGGAAGATGATGTGACTTGGAAGATTTCCCTTTTTGCACACAAAAGGAATAATCCCTCAGAATTTGCTCATAAACTTCGCGCTGTCAACGACAAACCTTTCGTGCGTGCCCTCACCGACGAGAGTTTCGCCATCGTAGCATTTCACTTCGAAAACCAAACGACGGCGGTCAATCTCTATGAGTTTTGATTCGCAACGGACGACATTTCCAACAGGACTTGCCTTCAAATGGCTGATATTCACCTTAGTGCCGACAGTGGTATTTGTTTCGCCAATCTTGTCTTTCACACTTTTCAGGCAAGTCATTTCCATCAAGGCAATCATGGCTGGCGTAGCAAAGACTTCCAGGGCACCCGAACCGTAAACAGCCGCAGTGTCCTTGTGCTGAACAGTGATTTCTTCGCAATGCGTAATATTGAGTAATTCGTTTATTTCCATATTTTGTGATTTTTAATCAAACATAACCCGTGGATTCATCATGTGAGGATTGCGCCATTCGATGCCATATTTGGCCAAAACGTTTCTCTTGACGTTCCAATATTCAAAGCAAAAGCCCATGCCTTTTGGCTTGTTCTTCGTCAATTCGTAGCAGCGTTTTTCCACTTCGTAAATGGCATTTTCCCACTCTTCAGTACGTTCAATCGGGTCAAATTTTAGAGTTCGGCCGTATTTGCGACACCAGTCTTCCGTGCTGATATTCAGGTCGATGTAGTCAATCAGTTTCTGGCGGTGGTTTTCAATGTCATCAATCTTGAGGTCGCGGACATAACTTTCCCTGTCGCCTTCATAATGGTCGAAACCCATGTCGATTTCCAAATCCTCATCGGAAATCAAACCGAAAAGCGACTGTTGGTAATCTCTGATTTTCAACGATAGACGTGGCATTTGCTCTTCCTGCAAGTTCTCCATCATCATTTCTAGCATAAAAATGCGGGAATATGGCGTTAATTCTTCGCCATAGCGCAAAGGCATCTCTGAAAACAGGTCCAACGCCTCCTGTATTAGCGGATAATTGCGCCAGCCTTCCATGTAAGTACTATGGTTTTTGACCATTCCCTTATAGATTTTGGCAATTCTTTTGATTCTTTCTTCCATGATTTCAGATTTTAAAAGGAATGAAGATAACATTTCACTTGGCTCCAACGTCTGTTTTTCAAGTCGTCGGGCGTCATGAGGAAACACAACATGCCGCAATCGATGAATCGCAAGTTCCAGTCGTCGTTTTCATCGATTTGAAGCAATGAAATATGTTCAGGAAACAGTTCCCTGATTTCGTCAAAATAAGGAAAACCTAACAGCTTCGTATCGTCGTCGCAAGGTTCGGTTTTCTCAAAACTTATGGCTTCAGCTGGCCGACAAGCTGGAGTACCATCGTCATAAAGGATTTTGTGGGTGTGCAGATTCTCGCAAGTGGGACTGTATAGCACTTTGTAGTAAGGCGTTTCCCAATCGCCCATGCCCGGATAGGCAAGCGTATCGATGTCACCCAAATAGTAATCCATGGCAGCGAAGAAATAAAGCATGCCTTCGTGAGGCAGAAGGTTCTCTTTATCGAAAGGCGCAATGTCTTCGCAACGGATTTGACAAATGAAAGTGAGCGGATCCTCGTATTGGTCGCCATCGTCATTGACAGTGATTTCGGGATAGTCCAAATTGTCGGGCATATCGGGGAATCCCCACCATTTGCTTTGACCGGTAAGGTCGCTATCTGCTTTATGGAAACTCAGTTTGATTGACATGATGTCAGGATTTCAAAAGTTCGACAATTTGTCCGGCAAGACGGCTGGTTCCAACGCGGAAGAGGTTTTTGTTAAGCCATTGCTCGCCAAGGATACCTTTCACCAAATAATAATAGGTCATGGCATCTTCAGCCGTCTTCATGCCACCGGCAGGTTTGAAACCTACTTTTTCGCCCGTGGCTTCATAATATTCCTTAATCGTGTCAATCATGATGATGGCAGCCAAAGGCGTGGCGGCAACAGGCACCTTGCCCGTTGAAGTTTTGATGAAGTCGGCACCTGCCAAAATCGCCAACTCGCTGGCTTTGCGGATGTTCTGAACGTTTTTCAATTCACCCGTTTCGAGAATGACTTTCAGATGCGCATCCTTGCAAGTCGCCTTGATGGTCTTGATTTCGTTGAAGACCTGATCGTAGTTTCCGGCGAGGAAAGTGCCGCGCGAAATGACCATATCCACTTCGTCGGCGCCTTGCTCAACACAATATTCCACTTCCTTGACCTTCAAGTCGAATGGCATTTGTCCTGATGGGAAAGCGCAAGCCACGGTGGCGACATGAATGCCGCTGCCCGCAAGCAATTGCTTGGCTTGCTTCACGAATGGACTGTAGATGCAAATGGCTGGTACCGAAAGGTACGGTTCTTGCTTCGAGAAAGCCAATGCCTTGGCACAAAACTCATTGATTCTCCCTTCGTTATCGAAGGCTTCCAAAGTCGTAAAATCGATGCTTTGGAAAATGGTCTTATAAGATTCCTTTTCGTCGGAAATGGCTTTTTGTTCGGCAACGATTTGGTCGATACGGGCCAAAAGCTGCTCTTCGCCATAATTGTAAGTCTTGAATTCCATATTTGTCAGTCAAATTATTGACTGCAAAGGTAATTATTTTTTGGTTTGCCTGCTAATCCATATTTCCAACAACGAATCGATGCAATCAGTAATGCGGTTCCAGGCTTTCTCGGTTTCGAGGTCAAGGTAGGCTTTTGGCGAACTGTCGATTTGTAAAGCCGTATATACCAACGCATTGGTCAACAGCACACCAAGCACTTGGACTTTTTCCTCTTCAAGTCCCAAAAGATTGGCATAGTGGCTGATGATTCTGACGCTGCCGTTTTCCCTTTCGGTGCGCAAATGTTGGGTAATCTTATTGTTGCATTCCAGTTCCCAAATATAGAATTTCCGGACAATAGGATTATCGCGGAGCATTTGGGCCTGCCGATGAAAAATCGATTTGATTTTCTCGACCGGGTCATCTTCAGCAGTCTCTCCCACTTCGATATTTATCCAATAGTCTTGTTCTTCGATGATCTTTGTAATCAAGCCTTCTATCGAATCGAAATAACGATAAATCAACACCTTCGACAACTTGGCGCGGTCGGCGATGGCATTGATTCCCAAGGCTTCAAATCCCTGCTCTTCGATAATACCGAGTGCCGCATCCTTAATGCGGCGCTCGGTATTTCCCCGATTATGTTCCGGCATTTCAGAATGTTTTGTGAATGACTTTTGAATCGCCCGACAAATGGCAGTTTTCAGTGTCGGCATCGCCCGTGTAGCGAATTTCGCTGCCGCCGCTCAACGAGCCATAGATTCTGCCATCGCAATGCAGATTAGCCTTGCTGGCGCCACTCAAAGCACTCTCGCAATTCATACAAGCAAAAGCATAGACGTGGTCAACAACCTCTGTTCTCAATTCCGAAGCGCCTGAAAAATCGAGTTCGAGATTCTCAACCGAGCCATTTAGCTGTGCCCATGAAGCGCCACTAAAATCAAGATCCAATTTACTTGCAATCAAACTATTAGCCGTCACCGATGAAGCGCCACTAAAATCAAGATCCAATTTACTTGCAATCAAACTATTAGCCGTCACCGATGATTCGCCCGAAAGACTGACATCTATTTCGTTGGCCCTCAAGTTACCCTTGAACAGCGAGTTGCCAGAGGCTGCAATTTCAATCTCATCAGCTTCGAGGTCTCCATTAAAGGATGAAGTCCCACTCAAGTTCACTTCACGAAGTTGTGCATTGCAAGGCAGCAAAACCCGAATTGGCGAAGGCAGGAAATCGAAGATTTGCTTGCGATACATTTTCAGTTCGCCTTCTACAAGCTTCATTTCAAAGTTTGATATTATGCCTTCGTCGGCCGTCACAGTGACCAACTCGACTTGGTCACTGAAACTAACTGAGATATTGTTTCTAACCGACAATTCATCATACCAACCTGGAACATCGAAAGTCTTGGTAGCTTCAACGCCTGTGAGTTTTTCCTTCACGCAGCTGCTCATCAAAAAAACTGCTGCCACAATTAAGAGAATGTGTTTTTTCATAGTAAAAATGCCGTTTTTACTCGTCGGCTCATCGAGATTAAAAAAATAATAATCTGAAAATCGCCGGCAAAGATATGTAACCAAATGGTAACATACAAGCGATATTTTAAAAAACATCAGATTTCAGTCGAAACTTCCAATGGTTTTCAGCATTGGCCGGCACGTTGATTTGGTCGTCCTTCGGGTCAGCCGACCAATTGTTTTCGTCGGTGTCGAGCAAATCTTGAATAGGGAAAATATTCCAGCAAGCCGGACTATCCATAATTCTCTCAATCACCATCTTAATGGAGGTTGAAGAGGGTGTTTCTCCTTTCTCAGTCAACCACGCACGAAGTGTTGGCATATCATGTGTGCCCGTAGTAAAGACGCTGTTCATTGGAACATCTTCGGTTTGCACCATGGCGCGACCGAAAATTTTTGGCATCCGCTCCACCTCAAGGCTCTTGATGCCCAGCTGTCGCATCACCTCGGGAACAGTGGCGGGAATCATGCCAAGGTCTTCACCACAAGCAACCATTTCCGTTGCACCTATTATTATTGGCAACTTTTCCATTGCGCTTTGCTTCCAAAACTCGTTGTGGCGATGATAGAAAAAGTCGTCGTAGAGCCTATCGATGGCGGCCTTTTGCTTCTCATCGAGCGTTTTATACAAATCCGTCTTCTGCAAGGCGATGCGTGGATGGAATTTGTCCTTTTGGTATGAATCCCTGATGAAAAGCGTCTCCAAATCATTGGTCACATGTTTTTCTTCATTGAACTGAAAACCAAAGTCTTCAATCTCGTTTTCCGACAAAGGCAAGGCCGGATTGAAATGTCCCAGCAAGCCTGACTTCGTGCCTTTTGGAATTTCCCAAATGCGGAAAAAACCAAGAATATGGTCGATGCGATAGGCATCGAAATAACGCGCCATGACCTGCAAGCGACGACGCCACCAAGCAAAACCATCACGCTTCATCGCAGTCCAGTTATAAGTCGGGAAGCCCCAATTCTGTCCCTCTTCGGCAAAGTCGTCGGGCGGCGCACCAGCCTGGGCATTGCAGTTGAACAAATCGGGGTGGCTATACACATCAGCACCTTGCGGATTGACACCAATGGGCAAATCGCCTTTCAGCATGATGCCTTTGGAATGCAGATAGTTTACAGCCTCACGCAACTGCTTGTCGCAATGGAATTGCAGGAAATAATAGAACTCACGGCAACCTTCGCCAGCATGTTCCGACCAACGGTTGAAATCAGTTGTATTGTTAACATCGCGTCGTGCGCAGAAATCGGCGTAAGGGACAAGCCAATCCTCGTTTTGTGCAAAAAACGACTTAAAACATTCATCCTTTTGCAACAACTCCCATTGCTGCGCGAAAGCGGTTTTCAAGTACTTCCATTTGATTTTCAACACATTCGGATAATCCACAAACGGAAGCAAATTGAGTTGCTGCTGCTCATCTATGAAAAGTTCGTTCTCTTCAACACCCAAATTCTGAAGATTCAGATAAACCGGATTCAAGGCAAAAGCCGAAATGGCATTATAAGGATAAGAATCGTGCCAATCGAAATGCGCAGTGGTATCATTGATTGGCAGCAGTTGTATGATTTTCAAATTATTGGCCACACACCAATCGGCCAATTTTATCAAGTCGGAAAATTCGCCAATGCCAAAATCGCTATCGCTACGCAAACTGAAAAGCGGAACGGCCACACCTATCTTTTTCTCCATGGTTTCAGCATCAAAGGCATCCCACACCGACTTTGAAGCTTTCCAACAACGGTTTACGCGAATTTCCCATCTGATTAGCCCATTTTCCTTGATAATATATTTATATTCAATGGTTTCCGACTCATCAAGTTCTATGATGACCGACCAATAACCATTATCCACATAACGCATCGCAAGAGCATTTTCAGGGTCCCATGAACCCAAAGCCTCGGCATTGCCAACAAGGAAAAGTTCCTCGCCCCAATGACTATCATATTTTAAGTGAAAAATGACTTTCATGCCACAAAAGTACTTTTTATTCCATAAACCTCGTTCCGCATTGCACATTTTATTAGTTTTGCGAGCAAAACAGCAACGAAATGACCACATTCGACTTTTTCAACATCCTTCGTTCCATTCCGAAAACCTTGCGTTTCAACTTGCATTATTTTCCTTTCGCCACGGCCATCAAAATGCCTGTAATCGTTTCGCACCGCACTTTCCTACGCGAAATGCATGGCAAAGTGAATTTGCCGGAAAACATAGAAACTGCGATGGTTAAAATCGGCTTTGGCGATGTAGGCCACTACGACCGCAAACGTTCACGCACGATTTGGCAAGTGAGCGGCGAAGTGAATTTCGCTGGAAAGGCAAGCATTGGCCACGGCTCGAAGATTTCGGTGCGAGGAAAACTGAATTTAGGCAGTAAATTCAACATAACTGCTGAAAGCACAATAGTTTGCGCCAAAGAAATCACTTTCGGGAACGACTGCCTTGTGAGTTGGGATGTGCTGGTGATGGACACTGACGAGCATCCTGTTTTTAACAAGGAGCACGAGCGCATCAATCCTGACAAGCCGATTACAGTCGGCAACCATGTCTGGATTGGCTGTAAGTGCGTGTTGCTGAAAGGCGCAGAAGTCCCGAATGACACGGTGTTGGCTGCGGGAACACAATTGCGTTCGTCTTTTGCCGGTGAAAATCAGATTGTTGGAGGCAATCCGCCCGCCATTTTGAAACGCGATGTGACGTGGGAACACGAATAAATAAAAAGTGCGGAACAGTTAAATGCTCCGCACTTTTGTTTTTATCGAGGAATGAACCTTAGAGCGTTTCAATCACCTTACAGAGATTTTCGAAAATCTGGGGAATTTCGCCAACGCCATTCACTGGATACAAGTTGCCTTTGCCTTGGTAGAAATCAAGGACTGGGCGTGTCTTGGCTTCGTATTCCACGAAACGATGCTTGATGGATTCGAGGTTGTCGTCGGCACGGCCACTGGTCTTGCCGCGTTCAAGCATACGCTCGATGAGCATTTCTTCTGGCACCTCAAGACTGAGGACGCCAGAAAGATTCATGTTGAATTTCTTCATCATATCGTCGAGGATTTCGGCTTGCTTCACGGTGCGTGGATAACCGTCGAAGAGGAATCCTGCCGATTCGCGGTTTTCAGAAATCTTCTTTTCAATGATTTTTGCCACGATTTCATCAGAAACGAGGTTACCTTGCCCGATGATTTCCTTAACTTGAAGACCTAATTCGGTTTCAGCGGCGATTTCTTCACGCAGGATTTCTCCTGTCGAGATGTAGGTCAGATTGTATTTTTCGCGCAGGAATTGCGATTGCGTTCCTTTGCCGGCTCCTGGAGGACCAAATAAAATGATGTTACGCATGTCTTTATTGTAATTGTTTAGTCTTCGATAATTTTATAAATGTCTGGCAAATTGCGGCCTTGTTCGTTGTAATCAAGTCCAAAACCAACGATGAATTCGTTGTCGATATCCATGACTTTGTACTGAATCGGAAAATCGCATTTGAACAGCTGAGGCTTGAAAAACAAAGTGGCGACCCGGACATCGGCTGCACCTAAATCGTTGAGTTTGTGAATGGTGTAGTTGATGGTTTGCCCAGTCTCGATAATGTCTTCAACGATAACCACATGACGGCCTTCGATGGAATGGTCCAAGCCGATGAGTTCCCTGACTACGTTGGTCGATGCAGTGCCGCTGTATGATGACAGTTTCACGAAAGAAATCTCGCAAGGAATGGTCAGTTTCTTGAACAGTTCGGAAGCGAACATGAAGGCTCCGTTGAGTATCACGAGGAAGAGCGGATTCTTTCCTCTCATGTCGTTGCTAATCTGTTCGGCGATGGGTTGTATCTTTTTTTCTATTTCTTCCTGCGGAATATAAATGGAAAATTCCTTGTCTAATACTTTTACTGTTTTCATTGTCAGATAGTTATATAACGCAAACTTTTGCTTGCATTGTCTGACAAATATACAAATTGAATTTGTTGTTTCACCATAAAAGGAAAAAAACTATTTTTGCTGATGGAGATTCTGGGTATATTTTGCCTCAATACTCCTAACTCCTAATTCTTAACACCTAAATAAAAAGGTATGAATCCGATAGTTAGCATAATCATGGGAAGCACATCCGACCTTCCCGTTTTGGAAAAAGCCGCTCAGTTTTTCGATGAGATGGAGATCCCTTTTGAAATGAATGCCTTGAGTGCTCACCGCACACCTCAAGAAGTGGAACAATTTGCCCGTGAGGCAAAAGGCCGTGGCATAAAAATCATTATCGCTGCCGCAGGCATGGCTGCCGCTTTGCCAGGCGTCATTGCTGCCAACACCACTTTACCTGTCATCGGTGTCCCTGTCAAAGGCATGCTTGATGGCATGGATGCCATGTTGTCAATTATCCAGATGCCTCCAGGCATTCCGGTTGCTACCGTTGGCGTGAATGCTTCGCTGAATGCTGCCATCCTTGCTGCAGAGATGCTGGCTTTGCGTGATGCCGAAATGGCTGTCAAAGTAGAAAACTATAAGAATAGCCTCAAAAATAAGATCACCAAGGCAAATGCCGAGTTGAAAGAGGTGAAATACAAGTTTAAGACGAATTAAGGCTTCAGGATTTTCCTGCAAGTCGTGTAAATGAATCCTTCTTCTAAGCAAGGATGCGTTTCTATTTCCAGATTTGACAACAATTGCGGGGTGAGCAAATCCCGCAAATTGTTTGTTATGCCTTTGCCTGAGCATTTCAGCACGGCTTCTTTAATAGTCCAGAGGCGAATGAATTCAGCATTGGAATTGGCCGATCCTTCAATGCTGGCAATTTCCTGTGCGTTGCAGCAATAATGCAACAAACTGTCGCTGATGCCCCGTTCCACCGCTTCGATGTCGCAACCGACTTCTGACGTGTCGTCAATCACGCAAAGTATGCCTTTCTTGCAGTGACTGAGGTTGAAATGAATGTCGGGATGTTTGCGCAAAATAGGCTTTTCGTTTGCGATGTAGTCAAATTCTATCTCTTCGTCAATGCCGAAATCGTCCTTCAAACCGTTTTTCAGCAGAATGAAAGCCGCAGCGCATTGCACCCGTCCCATGAGGAATTTGTAGCGCAAAGCCTGCTCCTTTCGCCATTGCGGCAGAAGCGGCAGCATTTCTTGCTCGAATTGCTCCTGCGTTACGCTTTCGGGATTACGGAAAAGATATGTCTTCATGTCTATTTCTTTCTAATCATCATCAGACCATCCCTTACAGGCAGCAGTACATTTTCGATGCGCGAATCGTCCGTCACCATTTGGTTGAAACGGATGATGGCTTGCGTGTCGCGCTCCTTGGTGTTTGTGTTCAGCACTTTGCCTTCCCAAATCACATTGTCGGCAAGGATAAAGCCTCCGTTTGAAACCTTATCAATAGCCAAATCATAATAAATCGGATAACTGATTTTGTCGGCATCAATGAAAACGAGGTCGAAAGGGCCAGAAAGGGTTGGGATGATGCTTTTGGCATCACCCAAAACGAGGTTAATCTTGTTTTCGACTCCTGCTTTAGCGAAATACTTCCTGATGATGTCCTCGTATTCCTCGTTGGCTTCAATGGTGGTTATTTTGCCATCTTCATCCATGCCACGCGCCATGCAAATGGCTGAATAGCCTGTGAATGTGCCGATTTCAAGCACGTTTTTGGGCTTCAGCATCTGACAGATGAATTGCAAAAAACGTCCTTGCACCTGTCCTGAAGCCATGCGAGGATTCATCACGTGAAGGTTGGTTTCGCGATACAATTCCTGCAACACCGCATCGGCTGGCGTGGTATGATTTTCGATATACTCGGATAAAACGTATGGGTCAATCATGGGTTACTCTTCTTTTCCTTCAAAAATCAATGTGCTCAGTTGTTTTTTGTCAAAGACAAGATTTGCAGTTTCCATAATGTCGCTTGCAGTGACGGCATTCACCTTGCGGATGATGTCTTCCATATATTCCAAAGGTTCGTTCATGATGACTGAACGCGTGATGGAAAGCAATTCGTTCATGCCCGACTCGTAGCCCAAAGCCACTTGCCCGATGATTTGCTGTTGGGCGTGATTCAATTGCATTGAACCGAGTTTTTGATTGCAAATCTTATCCAATTCCTTATAGGTCAGTTCGATAGACCTATCAAGCGAATCGGGGTCGACACCCATGTAGATGCTGATGAGGCCTGTGTCGGAATAGGCGTTGTATTGCGATTCGATGGTATAGGCAAAGCCGTATTTCTCGCGAATATTAAGGTTGAGTCTCGAACTCATGGCGGGGCCACCCAAAATGTTGTTGAGCAAGACAATAGGCATTTTCAGCGGACTGTTGTATTCGGGAGCTATGCCACCAATCATGCAGTGACTGAGGTGGTTGTGCCTTTCCGCCTTGATATATTGTGGTTTGTAGTTTGTGAATGGCACACGCTGCTTTTTCACGATATGAGCCGGCTGTTCGCCAAAATAACTCATGGCAAGCCGTTCGAAATCCTTGAAGCTGATGTCGCCAATCGTGCCCAGCACGATTTGGTCGGTGCTGTAATTGTTTGCCATGAAACGACGAACATCTTCGCGCGTGAATCCTTTCACCAATTCAGTGGTTCCCAATATGTTCCTGCTCATCGGATGACCTTTGAACATCATTTCCTCAAACACATCATAGATTTCGTCAGAAGGCGAATCCAAATAGGAATTGATTTCGTCGAGGATGACTTCCTTCTCCTTGGTCAGTTCGTTTTCAGGGAATGTGGAATGGAAAGCAATGTCGGCAAACAGGTCGAAAGTGCGCTTGTAATGCTGTTTCAGAAATGAGGCTTGCAGACAGGTTTCTTCCTTAGTGGTGTAGGCATTCAGGTCGCCGCCGACATTATCGAGACAGCTCAAGATGTGGTATGCCTTGCGGTTTTCGGTGCCTTTGAAAATGGTGTGTTCAATGAAATGCGCCATGCCGTTTTCATGGTCTTCTTCGTCGCGCGACCCTGTGTTTACCATCAGGACAAGGTGAGCGATCTCTCCACTTTTCTGTTTATGAATCAGCCGGATACCATTTGGCAAAACCGATTCGTTATATTTTTCTTCTTGCATGTTGACAAATTAGAGACGACAAAAATACGGATTCTATTGGCAATTGGCGAATATTTCTTATTTTTGCTACCTTATTTATTTAGGTGAATGATCAAATTTAGACTACAATATGAAATGGTTTTCGGTTATCAATTGTCGGTTCAAAATAGTTCAAAATGGTAAAGAAACTGTTCAAAAAGTTTAAATCAAAATGTCTAAAAGTCTAAGAGTCAAAATCACCCATAGCCCTAAATTCAAAATGTAAACTAAATTTGCGCAATTACTTATAAAAACACATCCAAATCATACGCTTATGAAAAAGCATCTTTTTACACTATTGCTGGCTTGTCTGTGTTTCAGCGGATTAGCCCAGACCATCGACCCCGATTTGGCTCTTGAAATGAGCCAACATGGAGAAAACGAGAAAATCAAGGTCCACATTCTGATGAAGGCCAAACCCGATCAGGCGGCATTGCTCCGTCAGGCCGATTATTATATGAATCAGGAAGAACGCCGCATTTTTGTGGTGAACGAACTGAAGGAATTTGCGACGGCATCGCAATTCGACTTGCAGAACGCCTTGCGCGAAATGCAAAGGAACGGCTTAGTGGAAAACATCCATTCCAATTGGATTGCCAACATGATTGCCTGCGAAGCCACCCAAACGGCCATCAACGACATTGCAAGCCGCAATGATGTGGAAATCATCGGCTTCAATGCTGATAAGAACTGGATTCCTGACGGAGAAGTAGGTAGTCCGGTTCCCTCAACCCGCGAAATCACCCAAAACGTCACGCAAGTCAATGCCGATAAGGTTTGGGGCATGGGCTACACGGGACTAGGCGTTGTCGTTGCCGTCATTGATACAGGCGTGAATTACAACCATGTCGACGTTGCCGACCACCTTTGGGACGGCGGAGAAGAGTTTCCCCACCACGGCTACGATGTGATTAACCATGACAACGACCCGATGGACGACATGGGCCACGGTTCGCACTGCGCCGGCACGGTTTGCGGCGACGGAAAGGCGGGCAGGCAGACAGGCATGGCTCCCGATGCCACTCTGATGTGCGTCAAGTGCTTGGATGCTTCGGGTAATGGCAATGCGACCAATATTTCCGATGGCATTCAGTGGGCTGTCGAACACGGCTGCAACCTGTTCAGCATGTCGTTGGGCATTGCGAACAGCACGATTTCCGAAAGAACTTTGCTGAGACACACCTGCGAAAACGCCTTGGCCGCTGGCGTGGTTGCTGCCATTGCCGCCGGCAACGAAGGCGATATGCCGTGGATGTACCCGGTTCCAAACAATGTGCGTGTTCCTGGCAGCTGCCCTCCGCCTTACATTGATCCTGACCAAGCCGAAAACCCCGGTGCCTTGAGCTGCTCGGTGTGCATCGGCGCCGTCGATTACAACGACAATGCCGCTTATTTCACTTCCAATGGCCCCGTCACTTGGACAAACACCGAATTTGGCGATTATGCCTACAACCCGGGCATCGGTCTTATCCGCCCCGACGTTTGCGCTCCTGGCGTCGACATCATTTCCCTGAATTATGCCACCAACAACGGTTACACCTCAATGAGCGGAACCTCAATGGCCACGCCTTGCGCAGCCGGTGTCATGTGCCTGCTGCTTTCCAAAAACATCAACACCACGCCTGCCGACATCTGCCGCATTCTGGAAGAAACGGCACTCCCAAAATCGGAAACCAAGAGCAACATCTACGGCTTTGGCCGCATCGATGCCCTTGCCGCCATCGAGCAGATTCAGGCCGGCGCCTTTGCCTACGCTTCACATTCCATTGATGATGCACAAGGCAACAACAACGGTAAAGCCAATCCTGGCGAAACCATCAGCCTGACGCTTGCTCTTCAGAATGTTTCGGATAATACCGTGAGCAACGCAACTATTGTTTTGTCATCTGATGACCAATATGTTACAATTACGGAAAACACAACTACAATTGCATCTGCAATGCCAAACGAAACCGTGACATTGAATGACGCTTTCGCTTTCACGGTGGCTGATAATGCCCCAGCCCAACACTCGGTTCGTTTCTCGGCCGAAACTTTCATCAACGGTGAATCGGACGGCAAAGTGAATTTCACTGAAATGATTTGCGATTACAACCTTACGTTGGGAGCTACCGTCATTCTGAATGATGATAATGATAACGGATTGCTTGAGCCTGGTGAAAATGCTGATTTGCGCATCCTCATCGACAACACCGGAAACGAATTGGCACAAAGCGTAACAGGATTGCTCTCAACTGATTATCAATATGCAACATTGAACGAAACCGAAAAGAGTTTCAGCACAATCGGTGCCGAAATGATGGGCTTTGCCGATTACAACATCACTTTGTATGCTGCCGCTCCTGCCGACTTCGTCATTCCTTTCAACTTGCTGCTCACCGATGTCAATGGCCGCGAAACCGAATTGACCTTCAACTACAAGAACGCCTGTAACGTCATTTTCGACCTGCGCGACAGTTACGGCGACGGCTGGCAAGGCAACTATCTGGAAGTGAGCTACAGCGACGGCACGCCAACCGAACAGATGACCGTTCAGTCGGGTTCATCGGCAAGTTTCACAAGAGAGATTGCCTCTGGTGTCCATGTCACCATCACATTCCACCAAGGCAGCTGGCCTGAGGAATGTTCTTATACCATAAGTTACGAAGACGGCACGCAAATCATGGCTGGCACCACCAACGGCGGCGAGTTCGACGTCAATTGCTCAGGAGGTGGTCCGGCACCAGTTTTCTGTGAGCCTATCGGTGAACTTACAGCCGAAACCGATGGTTTCGATGTGATTCTTTCTTGGGAAGCACCCGAAGAAGGCAATCCGACTGGTTATGAAATCTATCGCGAAACGGTTCTCCTTGAAACGGTTACCGATTTGACCTATATTGACGCTGAAGTTGCCGAAGGCCTCTACAATTATTGCGTTTATGCCGTTTACGACGACTGCCAAAGCGAATTTGTCTGCACCGAAGTCGAAGTTTCGGCTTGCTCAGCCGTCAACAATTTGGCTTACACGCTCGACAGTTTAACCATGAATCTCACTTGGGAATTGCCTGACGACCCAATCGAATTGATTCAATATCAGATTCTTGTCAATGGCGAGATAGTAGGCACGACTGGACTTTTGGATTACCAGGTTGAACTCACTTCCGGTCATTTCGATGTGTGCGTGAATGCCGTTTATCCTGAATGTGAAAAGAGCAGTTGTATTGAACTCGACATTTGCCCATGGCCTGAAAACCTGAGTTATACAACTGAAGACCACAGCTTTACCTTGAATTGGGAAATTGCCGAACCTGCCGAATCGTTTAACATCTATTCAGATGGCGAACTGATTGGCACTTCAACCGAAACCACCTTCACGGGTGAGCTTCCAAGCGGTTCACACAATGTTTGCGTTGAAGTCGATGGCGCTTGCATTCCTGTTCCGATGTCAGCCTGCGCTCATATAAAGATTTGTGACCCAATTGAGATTTCAAACATAGCTTACACTCCGGCAAATGGCAACGGTATATTCAATTTGTCTTGGATTGACCCGCAAGCGGGCGCTATGTCCTACGACATCCTGCTGAACGGCGAGTTTGTCACCGACACTTACGATCCTTGGGTGTCTTTCAATGCTCATGTTGAAGCCGGCGAAAACGAAATCTGCATTGTTCCGGATTCGCACTTGTGTGATATGGACACGGTTTGCGTCACCTTGAATTTCTGCGAACCTGCAAGAAATGTTGCTTATTCGCACCAAGGCAGCGAAGTGACCTTCACTTGGGAAGGCGATGCCACCGAATACCAGCTGTTTGTTGACGATGAAATGATTGCAACCGTAAACGAAACGACTTACAGCACCGAACTTGAACCCGGCGAATACGATTTCTGCGTGCTCACTGTCAACGAAGGCTGCTATGCAGAGATGGCTTGCACTCACCTTGTCCTTGATTGCGTGAAACCTACTGGCTTGAGAACTACGGATGTCCGTGAAGGCATGATCTGCTTGGCTTGGGATGCCATTGCAAGCGCTTCGAGCTATGATGTTTACCGCAATGGCGAATTGATTGCCTCAAACCTCACGGAAAACAGCTATTCCGACACGCAAATGGCTATTGATGCCAACTATCAGTATGCCGTTGCAGCACATTGCACCTTCGGATCTTCGAACATGTCGGACGAAATCACTGTTTCCTATTACAGCGGTGTCAACGATGTGAGCTTCAACCTCAGCATCTTCCCGAACCCGACGAACGACAAAATAAACGTCGAATGTGAAGACATGACGGGCATCGAAGTCTATTCCATCGACGGCAAGCGCATACTCAACATTGTGTTTGAAGGCGACAGCTATCAGTTGGACGGCTTAAATCCTGGCGTTTACACACTGCGCGTCTTCAAAGGCAACGAGAGCGTTGTCCGCAAGGTCGTCAAATTCTGATGACTCGATTATTAATCCCAAAAAATTCAAAAGAGGCGTGCTTCGGTGCGCCTCTATTTTTTATCTTTGCCGTTCCAAATGAATACTAAACGCAGAATGATTTGCGTTTAGTCTCTAAAAAAAGTGAATCTATGAGAAAACTTTTCATACCATTGATTTTATTGGGTCTTTCCCTGAACCTGTTTGCCCAGGACGAAGCGAAAGACATCAGTAGAGACGCCATTCCTGTAGCCATGTTTCAGGCGACATACGCAGCCCATTTACCAGCACTTGACACGCGCATCAATTACGGATTCTCCAACACGATTGGCGGCAGTTTCGTTTATAAGACCGAAAGCAATTGGCTTCTGACGGCCAACGGGAACTACATTTTCGGCCCGAAAGTAAAAGGCGACCCGGAAGGCAGAATGCCCGACCGTGTGTATATTTTTGGCGAAGGCATCACTACCAATGTCGGCGAAATCACGGGCGGAAGCGGCAGCTACACAAGCCTTGCCATCTATCAGAGAGGTTTCCATTTCCAAGCTGAAGTTGGAAAGCTGTTCCCATTCAAGCCTAATCCGAACAGCGGATTTTTTGTGCAAGTTGGTGCAGGTTATTTGAGAAACCGCATCCGCGTCGATTATCAGTCGGAGATGTACAACACGCCTTATCAAGTCAGCAATGACTACCAATATGGCTACGACCGCATGCGCGGCGGTTTCGCCTGTCATGGCGAGGCCGGCTATCTTGTCTTGAGCGATTCCAGAATCTTCAACTTTTCCGTTTCATTAGAAGTGACCTACGCTCGCACCCGCGACTTGCGCGATTACGATTTCCGCGTCTTTACCAATCCTGAAACAGGAATCATGGAACCCGTCGGCCGCACCGACCCGAACAAGCGTTACAACGACTTCTACTACGGCATCCGCTTGAGTTGGGACATTCCTACCTACCAGCGCCAGCCTAACGAGTTCTATTACGACTAATCCGTCATGCGTTTCCTTTACACATCGGCCATCCGCATTTATGAAATTGGCGTGAAAACGGCTGCTTTGTTCGGCAACCAAAAGGCCAAACTATGGGTTGAAGGCCGCCGAACTTTGCCTGAAACGCAAACGGATGACAGTAATTGGATTTGGTTCCATGCCGCATCGTTAGGCGAATTCGAACAAGGTCGTCCTGTCATTGAAGCCTTGAAAACGCAGTATCCGCAATTCAAGATACTGTTGTCGTTTTTCTCGCCTTCGGGTTACGAGATAAGGAAAAACTATCCTCTTGCCGACGAAGTCGTTTATCTGCCTTCCGACACGCCGAAAAACGCATCGCTTTGGCTGAAACGGCATCACTTTGTCGCAGCTTTTTTCATCAAGTATGAGTTTTGGTTCAACTATATGAAAGCCTTGAAAGACAATGACATTCCGTTGTTTTACATTTCATTGATTCTAAAGCCGAACCAATATTTCTTTCAATGGTATGGCGGTTGGTTCCGCAAGCAGCTACAGAATGTAACGCATTTCTTCGTGCAAGATGAACCGACTGAAAAACTACTTCATTCCATTGGAATTGACAACACCACGGTCTGTGGCGACACACGCTTCGACCGCGTGGCAGCCATTGCCTTGCAAGCCAAACCTTTTCCCGAAATCGAGAGTTTCATCAATGGCAGGAAATGCATCATTGCTGGCAGTTCATGGCAACCCGACGAAAAGCTTTTGGTAAACTGCATCCACCGGTTGCCCGACGATTACTGTTTCATCATGGCGCCTCACGACATTTCGGAAGCGCACATTTCACAGATCAAGGAATTGTTAGGTTCTGACTACCAACTTTATACCGAACTAGACGATAAAAAAACAAGTAAGGTTTTAGTGCTGAACACCATCGGCATTTTGTCACAACTCTATCAATATGCACGTTTCGTCTATATAGGCGGCGGCTTTGGCGTTAACATCCACAACATTCAGGAGCCTGTCACTTTTGGCTGCCCTGTCATCTTCGGACCAAAGTACAAAAGCTTTAAGGAAGCCGTCGATTTGGTCAGTTTCGGCGGAGCTTTCTCCATATCAAGCCAGGCAGAACTGGATGCTGTTTTTGGGCGTTTGCTGACCGATGAAAGCTCTTACCACAAGGCCTCGATAGTGTGCAAAGACTATGTTGAGGCGCAAATCGGAGCCACATCAGGCATTATGAGAGGTTTCTCGCAACTTTTTTTTGAAGAAAAAGCATAAATAATTTGTTTTTTAATTTTTAATGCCTAATTTTGAGGTCTGTTTTCCACGTTGGAAATCAGCCTAATAAAAACGCCTATGCAAAATTCTACTCCCACCAGTCAAAATCCGCTTGTCGGCATCACCCATGGTGATTTCAACGGTACCAGTTACGAAATCATTCTAAAGGCTTTTGCTGACCTACGCTTGCTTTCCATCGTAACGCCGCTTTTGTATGGGCAATCGAAGGTGTTTTCCTATTACAAGAAGAATTTCGGCATGGAGGAATTCAACTATTCCCTGACTCGTGACGCACGCCAGACTTGGAATCAGAAATTCAACATCCTCAACATTGTAGAACATGAACTGAAAATCGACCCAGGCGTTTCGACTGCACTTTCGGGAGAGATGGCAGTGAAATCGCTTAAGATGGCTTCCGACGATTTGCGCAACGGGTTCATCGAAGCCTTAGTGCTGACACCCGGCAATCCATCAACCATGAAATCGGAACAATACGGATATAACAGTCAAATGGATTTCCTTGCCGCAGCACTCGGAGCGGAATCGCCATTGCTGATGGCTGTTTCCGACAGGTTGAAGATTGGCATGGCAACCAGTCATTTGCCCTTAAGCAAAGTGCCGGAAACGATTACCAAGGATTTTGTCATGGAAAGACTAAAGGTTCTATCGGATACCTTGAAAAAGGATTTCGGCATTGAGGCACCAAAAATCGCCGTATTAGGTCTCAATCCTCATGCTGGCGGTTTCGGCATGTTTGGCGAAAAAGACGAGAAGGTCATTAAGGTGGCTGTTGATGAAGCACGCGGCAAAGGCTTTTATGCTTTTGGTCCGTTTGCCGCCGATTCGTTCTTCTTGGGCGATTCCTGGCGCAAATACGACGCTGTGCTTGCCATGTATCACGACCAGGCGATGCTGCCTTTCAATTTGCTTTCGGTTGATGCTGGCGCTTATTATCTGGCTGGTTCGCAATTTGTCTGCACGGCTCCAGTCGCCGATTGCGACTTCGAACTATGCAATCAAAACACGGCTTCACCCGATGCCTTCCGTAAGGCCTTGTATTTGGCATGCGATATACTGAAGCATAGAAAAGGCGAATGATTCTTTCTTAACCATAAACACGAAAAAAGGAGACCTTTCGGCCTCCTTTTTTACATTGCATATCGTGTTATCGATTATTTCACGATGAACTTTTGTGTGCTTGAACCAGCCTGCAGGAAGTAGACACCGCTGTTGAGGCTTGAAGCATCGTAGTTGTTGACACCAGCATTGCCCATGAATGAAGCAACTTTCTGACCCATGAGGTTGAAGATGCTGACTTCTGAAGCAGCGTTCAGGGTGATGGTCATCATGCCGTTAACTGGGTTAGGATAGATGCTGATTTCATTGCCGAGGTTGACGATTTCTTCAACATTCCATTCTTCCTCATCCAATCTGATTTTGACAGCACGATAGTTGTTGTCGCTTTCATCCTGGTCTGATGGAGTATTATCATTCTGAACGTAAGCACCTGGATACTGGTCATTCTGATAGATGAAATAAGCATAGCGGCCTTCTCCATCTTCATAGATGTAAGGAACGAATTGTGGATAAGTCATTTCGTCCATTGAGTTCATGAAGTCGTTCAGCAAGACATGCTGGTCTTCCCAAGTGAGGCCACCATCGTATGAAGCGGTGCCAAGGAGTCTTGAGTAAGGATAGGTGTCTTCAACCAAAGCAGGAGTCATGCTCATGTAGATAACGTACATGAAACCTGTTTCAGGATCCTGAAGCATGGTTGGCATACCAGCGATACCTTGGTTGTATTTGGCGTGATCCTGATTGTGGTCGTTGAAGAATGTCCAGTCGATGTTTTCGAAGTCAACGCTGACCATACCGCCTTCGTTCAGCATTGGAGGCAGATAGCCGCAATATTCGTTAATAGGCCATTCATGTGTTGCATCTGAGAAGAACCATGAAGCGTAAACGTCTTGCATAAGGTACATGCTGTCCATGACGAAAGGTTCGCCAGGAACTTTACCGTTGAAGCCTTCCGAAATATAACCTTCACCGAATGGCATGGCTGCATTCCAGTATGCAACACCACCGATGCCTGGGAAATAGCTTGAGCTGCCTGAAGTGATATCAGCTTGAGCTGAGCCGTTTGTACCATTGAATTCGTATGCAATGTGGAGAACATCGTCTGCATCGAAGAAACCATCAACCCAACGAGGATAGAGGAAGCCTATGCCTTCTTCACCATATTCAGCGTCAACGCCTGGGTGTTGATAGTAAACCACTTCGTTCCAAGTATCGCCGTTATCATCTGAATAGATGACCTTACCATCGCACCATGCGCTGTTGATGACAGCAGCAACGCGGTTTGGACGGCTGTAGTCGACTGGCAGGAAGTGAGCGTCGTTTGAGCTGAACAAAGGAGCTGCATCAGCATTGATTGGGCCAAGGACAACATTTTCTTTAACCCATTCACCACCTTTGTATTGGAAGTAAATCAATGGTTCGTGAACACCTTCAACATCAAAACCGCTTGCAGTAACAAGGATGTGGATGATGTCGTGGTTGGCGCCTGAAGTCTGGACAACCGGCCAGCATGGACCGTAAGTGTTGTCAAGATAAATTGGGTCTTCCCATTCACCGCCGTTGCGGAAATCTTCGTTGATGTAGATTGCGCAATCCGTTGAAGTGTGAGCAGCAACGACAAGACCGTTAGCGCCATAACGGGCGATGGTGCCGAAACCTGTCTTTTCACTTTCAACGCGGCCTTCTGAATAACTCCATTCGCCTGTTGCAGGGTCGAATGATGCGATACCAGTACCACGGTCACTGAATGTAGCATTGTTTGAAGTGGTCCAGCAAACTGCTGCAAAACCATCTTCCCAAACTGCAGTCTGGTTTCTCATGCCGGCATTGGTCTGCCAGTCGTAAGTGGTGTAACCCAGTTCGATTTCTTCAGGAGCCAGCATGCTTCTGGTTTGAGCAGGAACTGTGTTTTCATTGTTGTAGGTTTCAAGACCTGTGACCTTAAAGGCTTTTTCTGCCTTAGGAGTCTGTCTTTCAACTCTGTTCTGAACTCTGTGCTGAGCCATACCGCTGATTGCGAGACTCAAGACAAGTGCCAAGGTAAAAAATCTTTTCATGATTCAGTTAGTTTAAGTTAATACTAAAGTTCGTTTTTTCATTAAATTTGATGTGGCAAATATAGTGCTTTTTTTGCATTTAAGACATTTTGGATGAAAAAAGGAAAATTTTTCTCAAAAAAACATTTACCTTTGCTGAATCATATTTATCATATAAAACTCAATATCATGTTTGCAAAAGACGTTTATGCTGGCCGTCGCGCCACTTTGAAAAAAGAGCTGAACTCTGGTTTGGCTTTCTTCCCAGCCAACAACGAAGCTCCTTTCAACTATCCTGACAACACCTATATCTATCGCCAGGACAGCAATTTCTCATATTTCTTCGGATTGAACCATCCTGATTTGGTGGGTGTCATCGACTTCGAAACCGGTGAGGAAATCCTTTTCGGACAAGAAGTTACCATCGACGATGTGATTTGGTGCGGACCACTGCCATCGCTGAAAGAGCAAGGCGAAAGCATCGGCATCACCGATTGCCGCGATTTCAACAAGTTTGGCGAATACCTTCAGCAGACCATGGCCAAAGGCCGCAAGATTCACATTTTGCCTACTTATCGTGGCGACACTCAGATACAGTGTGCCAAATGGCTGAATGTCGATGTTGACGCTGTTGCCAGTTTTGTCAGTCTGGAACTGATTAAGGCCGTCATCAAGATGCGCGAGGTGAAAAGCGCCCTCGAAATTGAGGAAATGGAACGCGCTGCCGACACCGCTTATTATATGCACACCACGGCCATGAAGATGTGCAAGCCGGGCATGATTGAACAGGAAATTGCCGGCATGGTCGAAGGTCTTTCACTTTCAGGCGGCGGCCCTGTCTCCTTCCCTGTCATTCTGAGCGTCAACGGTCAGACCTTACACAACCACGGTCACCGCAATGTGCTGCAGGAAGGCCGCATGATGGTTTGCGATGCCGGTGCCGAAACCGAAAACTACTACGCCAGCGATTTCACCCGCACAACGCCAGTCGGCGGCAAATTCAACCAGCGTCAGCGCGACATTTACGAAATCGTGCTGAAAGCCAACATGGAAGTGGCTGCCAACACACGCCCTTACATGCCTTACATGGAAATGCACAAGCTGGCTTGCCGCACTTTGATTGATGGCTTGAAAGGCGTCGGCCTGATGAAAGGCGACACCGAGGAAGCCCTTATGGCAGGAGCCCACTATCTCTTCATGCCTCACGGACTCGGTCACATGCTCGGCATGGATGTCCACGACATGGAAGGCTTAGGCGAAACTTACGTCGGCTACGACGAAATCACGCCTCGTTCCACCAAGCAAGGCTTCAGCTGCCTGCGTTGCGGCAAGACCTTGAAACCAGGCTTTGTCGTCACCGACGAACCCGGCATCTACTTCATCCCGACCTTGATTGACCTTTGGAAAGCCGAAGGCAAACATAAGGATTTCATCAACTACGACAAACTTGAAACTTTCAAAGACTTCGGCGGCATCCGCATCGAAGACGACCTGCTGATTACCGAAAACGGCTGCCGCATTCTGGGCCGTCCGATTCCTAAGAAGGTTGCCGACGTAGAAGAAATGTGCGCTCAAGGCAGAGAATGGATCAAGATGCCTGGACTGTACTGATTCTTCAGCGACAAATATGAAAAAACAAACCTGCCGAATTCGACAGGTTTGTTTTTTTGTTTCAACTGGCCGAAACAGCATGGCTGTTGCCAGAATTACAAGGCATCATAGCTTTCAATCAAGTCTTTTGCCATGCCGAAGAACATGAGCGCCACCTGATTGAAATCCATGTTAAGGTCTTTGCTAAGCCCGATTCTGTCTTTAAAGATAGCCACATTGTACCATTGCAGGCATTGGAAAGCACGATGGAAATAAAGGCGCTGCAGTTCTTCCTTGGTAGGTTTGTGACCAACGTATGCCTCAAGCAGCGAAAGGGCTTTGTCGAAACCGGCATTACCATAGCAGGCAATGTCATAGAACGGGTCGTTCATGCCGGCAAATTCCCAGTCAAGGACATAAAGCTTGTCACCGTTGATGACCAGATTGGTAGGCTGATAGTCACAGTGACAAGGCACCTGTTTCACTTCAGCGCAGGCAGCGCGCATGGCATCAAGCTGCTTTCTAAGGTCGAAATATTCCTGAGGATGGACAAAACCAGTTTCCTTGCAGTAGCGTTCGTCATCATCGAGACGGCCAAAAGCATTGTAAGGCCTGAATTTCAAGTCACTGCCGTGGATCTTCTTCAAAGCCCTGACTGACATGGCATTGTAAGAAACGACATCAGTTTCCGACATGATTGTGCCTTCAACATATTCAGCCAGTTTTTCACCCGACATGATTTCAACATAAGTGGTGACATTATTCAAATCCAACTTACTGACTTCCTGGATGTTTTCCCATTCCTCTACCCTATCGACAAATTTCTCGGCATATTTGCCAGGAACGCGGTAAGTGTATTTCTTTCCAAGGCCTTCAACAACGTATGTGTAGTTGCTCATTCCGCCCTCTAAACGCTTGACAATCTTTGCGCTATCGGTGTGCAGCAAAGCATTGACGCGGGCAATGATATATTCTTCGACGTTCATAGTGATAATTAGTTTTTAGGCTGCAAAATTACATTTAATTCTGCATCGTTGTTCTTGCCAAAAAGAAAAAAATGTATTTTTGCAGTCGCATTGGGGGTTTAGCTCATCTGGTAGAGCGTCAGGTTCGCAATCTGAAGGTGGCCGGTTCGAGTCCGGTAACCTCCACAAAATGCAAAGTCAAGATTGGCAAGTTGAATTTGAATGAAATGGAACAGCACCTTGGAACTTCGTTCCGAGGTGTTTTTTTCATCATGCAGCAAAAACACATAAAGAAAAAAGTCAACCCATAGCAATGGATTGACTTTTTGAAATCGTACTCCCGCAGGGGGTCGAACCCTGGACACCCTGATTAAGAGTCAGGTGCTCTACCAACTGAGCTACGGAAGCATCGTTGTTTCGAGCGGCAAAATTACAACCTTTTTCGATACTGTCAACACTTTTCGCAAACTTTTTTTCTTATTTAGGATAACAATCTATTAAACAGAGTATTAAAAAAATGCCATCAATGACACGACATTGAAAAAGGGCGACCCTTGTGAGGGGTCGCCCTTCCGTTTCGTTTTGCCGTATATGATTTGGTTCGGGGCGGTAGAGACGTGACATGTCGCGTCTCTACACGTTCCCAAATCATTTCATTTATTTAACGACTGTAACACGCTGTGTGCTAACGCCGTTTTCAGTAGCGATGCGGACCATGTACACGCCAGCGTTGAACTGAGCCATGTTGATGATCTGGCTGTCGCCTTCAACTTCAACGTCGTACACAACCTGACCAAGGACTGAAACCACAGTGATGCGGTTCATGTTCTGAGCCTGGATGGTGATGTTGCCGTTGGTCGGGTTAGGATAGAGAGCAACTTCGCCGTTTTCAGCAACGCTTGTCACGTTGACGATGACGTAGTTGTTAGCTGGGTTTTCACCGCTCAGTGCTGGTTCTGATTCGCAGTCACCGTAATCAGCGCGGACCTGATAGTAGTAAGCGCCAGCAGCTGTTGCATCGTAGTAGGAATATTCTTCCTGACCGGCAACTGCATCAACTGAACCGATGAGTTCGTAGTTGGCGTTGTCAGCTGAACGGTAGACATTGTACTTAACGATACCAGCGCGGTTACCCTTAGCACCGATGCTGAGTTCTGCATCATCAACATTCAGATAGAACATGTCAGTGCAGTTGAAGTGGCGGATAGCGATGTAAACTTCCTGACCTGCATAATCGCTGAGGTCAACAGTCTTCTGGTACCATGTACCTTCGCGTGTACCCTTGCCGTTCTTCGACATGTAAGCACCTGCTTCAGCAGCATCCTTAGCAGTCATTGTCCATTCAGCGATAGTGGTGAAGTCAGCAGCATTGGTGTTGCCAGTTGTTGAGATGGCGACGCCGTAGTGCTCACCAGCATAGCTAGGATCCTGAGCGCATGCCCAGAAGCTGAACTGTGAACCGTTGGTGATAGTAACCTGAGGTGAAACAAGGTAGTTGTCTGGTGTGAGAGCACCATACGTGCTTGAATAGCTTTCTGAAGTGAAGCAGTCAGCACCGCCATGAGCTGGGATGAGGTATCCAGCCATCAGGACTGATGCAGGTGACCAGTTGTGGCCGTCGCCGTCAGCGTCGATTGTTGTCCAACCTGTTGGGATTGAACCGCTTTCGAAGCCTTCAGTGAATTCATCGCCTTCGCCTGGTGTAGGAGGAACAGGAGCGCTACCACCCCAAGTGATGAGGGCACCAAAGTCATTAGCATTGTTCCAGACATATTCGCCGTAGATGTCAGCACCTGGAGCGCAGGTGGCTTCACCGCCAACGCAGACTGGGCAGCTCATGCTGTAGTACACGTTGTTCTCTGGAAGCTGTGCTGTGCCGTTGTAGATGATGCGGACGCAGTATTCGTGTTCGCCGTAGGCTTCTTCGTCGGTGTATTCGCTTGTTGGGTAAGCAACTTCAGCAAGCCATTCGCCGTCGCGGAAGATCATAGCGCCGAGAACGTCGCCTGTAGGTGTTGGAGGAACCGGAGCGCCACCGTCACCGGTGATCTTCATAGCGCAACCATAAGATGTGCCATCACCACTGTCAGTCAAGTTCACCCATTCTGTAGTGTATTGGATACCGTTACCGGTGTTGCCAATGACTGGTTCAGCATGAGGAGCACCCCAAGGACCGCTCGAACCTGTACCGGCCAAGCTGTAGACGAGATAATAGGTACCAGCCTCAAGCTGGATGTTGAGGTTGCTGGCTGTGATGCTCATGATTGGGCGGGTCGTAGCGGTGGTTTCGCCGTCGCTGCCACGGTAGCAGTTCGTGAAGGCTGTAGCCGTCATGATATTGCTGGTCATGTCACCCCAAACAGCGGTAGCACCATTCATCGGGTTGCCGTTGTAAATCTGGGCATAGAGACCTGTGAAGGTTGAAGTGGTGGTTGAACCGGTCTGGTAACCGTAAACTTCAATTTCACTGATGGTCGTAGCAGCGCTCAGTGTGAAGCTATCGCCAAGCATGTAGCCGCCGCCGTTGTTCACGTTCGGGCCCCAAGTGCTTTGGCTGCCCTTAATCCATGAAGCGTCAGCACCATTGGCCATCGCGCCTGGATCGGTAACATAGCCGTTGAAGACGATGACGTCGCGGTTGCTCTTTGCGCCAGCGGTCAGCTGTGCGTCGTCCATGCACATGATGAACATGTCGGTGCAGCCGAAGTGACGGATAGCAATCCAAACCTGCTGGCCAGCGTATGCGCTGAGGTCGCAAGTGTACTGATACCAGTTGCCTTCGCGGGTGCCTTCGCCATCACGGGTAGCGGCTGGGGTAGCCTTGGCACCGCCCTTAGCGGTCAATGTCCATTCCTGGATGGTGGTGAAGTCAGCAGCATTGGTGTTGCCAGTTGTTGAAATGGCTACGCCAAAGTGCTCAGCAGCATAGCTTGCATCCTGTGCGCAAGCCCAGAAGCTGAAGGTTGAACCTGCAGCGATGTTGTACATCTGAGGAGCAACGAGGTATTCATCTGGATGGAGGGCAGCCCATGTAGCGTTGCAGTATGATTCGCTCATCATATGACCAGCGCCAGTATGTGAGGTGATAGCCAGTGTGCTGTGAGCGTCAGCCTGTGAGCTGTGGTACCAGTTGTGGTCATCGCCATCTGCATTGATGGTTGTCCAGCCGTCAGCGTTGCTATCGAAGCTGAATGAGAATTCGTCGCCTTCGCCTGGGGTCGGAGGAACTGGGCCAGGTGTGCCTGGGTATTCCCATGTAACGGTCTGACCTTCAGCTCCGACGTTCTGTGCTTCTGCATAGTTTTCGCATGAACGGTACATCCATTCTGCTTCGCTCCATGCGCTCATGCCGGTGCTGTAGATGGCAGCAACCTTGCATACGTAGTGGTCGCCTTCGACAAGTTCGTCGACTGGGAGCTGGATGAAGTTGTGTTCGGTGTTGCCAGAGAAGATAGGTTCGCCGTCGATTGAGGTGCAGAGAACCTTGTAGCCTTCGAGGTGACGTTCGTCGCTCTTGGCGCCGTTGGTCAGAGTCATGTCGTCGAGACACATCAGGAACATGTCGCTAACGTTGAAGTGACGGATAGCAATCCAAACCTGCTGGCCAGCGTATGCGCTGAGGTCGCAAGTGTACTGATACCAGTTGCCTTCACGGTTGCCTTCGCCATTGCGAGTAGCGGCTGGGTTAGCCTTAGCACCGTCCTTAGCGGTCAGTGTCCATTCCTGGATGGTGGTGAAGTCAGCAGCGCTGGTGTTGCCAGTCGTTGAAATGGCTACGCCAAAGTGTTCAGCAGCATAGCTTGCATCCTGTGCGCAAGCCCAGAAGCTCAAGGTTGAACCGTTGGCAATGTTGTACATCTGTGGTGATACGAGGAAGTTGTTCGGGTTGAGAGCCATCCATGTAGCGTTGCAGTATGATTCGCTGCAGAGGTGACCGGCACCACTGTGTGATGTGATGGCCAGTACGCTGTGCATGCTTTCGCACTGTGTGCTGTGGTACCAGACTTCGCCGTCGCCGTCAGCATCGATGTTCGTCCAGCCGTCGAGACCGCTGTCGAAACCGAATTCGAAGGTGTCGCCGCCGCCTTGTGGACCTGGGTTAGGACCAACTTGGCCGTGGCCTGACCACATAGCCCAACCGGTCTGTGAGACGTACAGGTCGTTGACACCGTAGATGATTTCGATCATCACGTAACGCAATGAGGTAGCGTCCCAAATGCTGACTGTGTCAGTGATTGGTTCGTATGCATCGCCCATGGTCACGTTCACGACATAGTCGCCGCGACGGAAGGTATCCCATGCATAGTAGCCAGTGCCGTCGAGGGTGACAGGAGCAACTGGATAGAGTTCCTGTTCGCCTTCGTTCAGGTTGGTGAAGCTCACGTTGACGCCTTCTGGGCTGTCAGCGCTGTTCAGCAGAACTGTGATGTCGACTGCGCCATTGAGGTACATGTCCTTGTCGAGGCAGTTAGACCAGACGATTGGTGATTCGCGTGGTTCCTGGATTGGATCGCCTTGTGGATCTGGGCCAGGTGTACCGGCATCTCTCAATTCGAAGATGCCAATGATGTTAGGATCCTGCTGAATATTGCAGAAGAAAGCAACCTTGCCATTATATTCGCCTACGAATGCACCACCAGCGGTTGATGAACCGTCCCAACCAGGAATGTTGGTGAAGTTGTTGATGTAGTTGATGCTGTTGGCAGCAATGTCGTAGTCATAGACTGACTGAGGTTCGCACCAGAGGTAGACGTGGCCGTTACCGTTTTCGTCTTCGTAGTAACCGGTACCGCCGCAGCTTGATGGAGCTGGAGCAGTGGTCACGACTTGACCATTACGGTTGATGAGCATCAAGTCGCTCCAACCACCAACCCAGAAACCATCGTTCTGTGGGTCATATGAGCAGTGGCGGATAGCACTGCAACCAGTAGAGATTGTGCTCACCAAAGTATGGTTGGCGAGGTCCATGCAGTACAGCGTTGAGCCGTTAGCGCCGCCATAGAAGTATTGTCCATCATAGTCGAGGTCGCGGATGGTGCCGCAGCCAGCGATGTTGAAGCCTTCGATGAAGTTGCCTTGCATGTCATACTTGCAGAAGTTGTAAGTAGCGCTAGCATAGCCCCAGTTGCAGGTGTAGATGTTGTTGCCATCGGTAGCAACACCGTACTGAGCAGCTTCGTAAGCACTCATTGAACCCATCAAATCCCAAGGAGCTCTTGTTCCTTCTGCGTTCACATATTCCTTGCATGAAATTTCAGCGTGATTCTGTTCAGCAGCCAACTTGACAGCATCTCTGTCATAGGCCTGAGGAACATTGACGTTAGCCCAAGTGATTTCGCTTTCGCGGTTGCCACCATAGACGCAACCAACGCCCCACTTGTAAACGCCTGGAGCGAGTTCTGGCCATTCAACGTCGATGTAAAGGGTGTCGTGCAGTTCGCAGCAGCAAACCACAGTGTTTTCTTCTGTGTAAGGACCGTCGTTGTAGCAGTCGGTGCGGTAAACGCGGAAGTACTGGAAGCTACGGTCGCTAGCGTTAGCGGTAGCCTTGAAGGTAGCGTTAGGATTGATGCAGGCAGCACCGTTGTTGACTTCTTCGCCCTTGGCATAGGTGCGGAGCTTGCTGTCGAGGTTGCCCATTGGCTGGATAGCCTGGTTGGTTTCAGCACTCGAAGCCCAGAAGCCACGGCCGCTGCGGTCGCTGAAGTAGTTCTTCATTGTCCATGTGCAGTCGCCCATGTGTTCCCAACCGTCCTGACCGTTATTCCACCAGTCGCCGTATGCGCTGGTATGTGTAGCGCAACCTGCCGGATAGCCGAGGCCGCCGATGACGTCGGCAGTCCAGAGAACGTACAGAGGATCATTTGTAACGTGGACAGGAGTGGTGAGGTCGAATTCAACCCAGTCGCCAACATTGGCAGGAACGTCGACGGTGATTGTCGAAACGAGGGTGCCGGCTGCTGGTGTAGCGCCGCCCTGGTAGACGTTGCAGGTGAAGGTGCCGCCCACTGCGCCGTACATGTCGTCGCTGAACAGGGCAACCTTAGTCATGTTCATGCCTGCGTAGCTCGAAATGACTGATGCTGGATATTCATAACCCCATGAAGGTGTGCCGACGTTGCTCACGTAAGCGTTGTCGAATTCGCCTTCCAGGTAGGTGTGCCAACCAGCTCCGACTGGCTGTGCGTCGTGGATGAAGTCAATGTAGTCGATGAAGAAGCGGTCTTCGCCTGAATCGACTGAGCTGTCCTTGGTGTAAGCCCACTTGAAGTTGTGGGTGCCTTCGGTGACTGAAACTTCCTTAACGCCCCAGCCGCTTGTGCCGGTGAAGGTAGCCATCTGTACGCCGTCCATGTAGAAGTAGGCCATATCCCAGCTGCTTTCGCAGGAGATTCTCTTGTAGAAGCTCATCAGACCATCGCGTGGGATTTCAACGTTCACATCGATTGATGAGGTTGAAGAAGCCACGTTGTAGTTGGTCGACTGCATGCAGTAGGTGCCTTCGTATGGGTTGTTGGTGGTGATTTCAAACGGATACTGTGCAGGAATGTTCCATTCGTACTGTGAGAAGTCGCCGGTCTCGAAGTCTTCGATCATGGCGCTCATGATGTTCCAGCCCCAGTAAACCTTTACGTATGGGCTTTCTGGATCTTCCGGATCTGGATAGTATTCTGCGATGACTTCAGCAACTGGTGCGAACACTTCGTCCATCACAAAGTCGACAGGTTCTGTCGTCTGTGCGTAGGTGAACTCGACAGGGTTGCCACAGACAGGAGCATTAACGGTCTGATAGCCGTTGCATTCTGCCTTGCCGTTATAGTTACCAGCCAAGAGGTCGCCGCCGTAAGTACCGGTAGCGTCGGTGATGAAGTCATAAGAACGTGTGCGGCCGAATTCGTCAGTGCCGTTGAAGGTGACGATAGCGCCAGCGATGCCGGTTTCACCGTCCTGTTCGTAGACGTGACCTGCAACTCTGCTGTTGCCTGAAATGTTGATGACGAGTTCATTGCTAGGACCTGATTCGCCTTCATCGTAGTAAGCGGTAACCCAGAAAATGTGACCGCCCATTTCGTAAGTCAGGCCTTCAACGTCGAATGTCGTTGTAGCAGTCGGGTCTGGGTTGGATGGAGTCTGGCCGATGAGTTCACCGTCCATGTAGACGTTGTATGAACGGAAGGTACGGTCGACGATTGGGTTCCAAGCGAGGCTCAGGGTTTCGCCTTCGTAGATCATGTTGCCGTTAGCATTGGTTGAATGCAAGTTGGTAGGAGCGTTGAATGTGGTTGTGAAGCCCCAGACAGGACCCTGGACGCCTTGTGGGCAGCCGTCGTTGCGTTCTTCAATTCTCCAGAAGTAGTTGGTGTTGTTGAAGAGGCTGCGGACGGTGTAGCTTTCAGCCAGGTCGCGTGTCCAGTCAACCAAAACGTTTTCGCAGTAGTATGTGCTGCCGAAGACGAGGCGGTATTCGGTGGTGTAAGGGCTGAGGTGCCACTTCAGGGTGACTGAAGATGGGTCGATGCCGTCAGCATCGTCAGCTGGTTCAACGCAGTTGGCTTCAGCTGTGATTTCATCTGGGCATGGCAGTTCGCTGGCGTTGAGGATGACATCCCATGCATCGGCTGTTGAAGAAGCAGCGATGTAGTATGTGCCAGGAAGCATGGTCATGTTGGTGATGAGCTGGTCGCCAGGAACCGGAGTTGGGCCAGGGCCAGGAGTGCCAGCTTCGCCAAGAACCTGGAAGTTATCGATGACCCAGCCATAATTCCAACCTCCGTTGTCGTCATAATGGAAACGGACCTGGAAGTTAGCATTAGCGTAGGCTGTCACATCAATTGTGGTGTTTTCCATGCTATATGAATCACCAACGGAACTGGTGTAGTTAGCAACTTCAACCCATTGTGTGCCATCATAAACTTCGATAGTGCAGAGGTCATCACCATAAGTGACGCACTGCTGGTCAAGATCAAGAATTGCTGATGTATATCCATCAAGGTTGATTACTGGTGAAGTAGCAGTGCCGTAAGTACCAGAACCATTGCCATCACTGTCAATCAGGAGGAATGGAGCGGTAGTAGCATCGGGATGGAAATAGCTGCCTTCACCATAGCTGGCAACATGCCAATCACCCGTGAGAGTCCAATCGCTAGGAGTTGAGTTGAATTCCTGGCTGTAGACAACTTCTTCAGCACGGTTAGCGTTGCGGCCCATGTAACCGAATGTGGTTGTAGGAGCGTAGTTCACGGTGTAAGGTGAAGTGAAGGTAGGTGCGCTGTAGTTGTAAGCGTACATGCCTGCGCCAGTCATGGAAACAGCCTTGAAGTAACAGCTTGAATAGTTGTTGCATTCGAGGCAGTCCATGCCGATGAGCAGGTTGCCGCCGTTGTACTGATAAGGAGTAGCAAAGTCGATGTGCATCATGCCGTCAGCAACAACGAGCTGGCCAGTGTAAACTGTGGTAGCCGTAGCTGGGTCGATGAGGCTGCTCACGGTGGTGTAGTTCACTTCGGTCAGGTAGACCTGGAAGTTCGACTGCCAAGGTGTAGGAGTAGACGCGGTGTAGTAAGTCAAGCTGTTGATTGGGCAACCAGCCATTTGGGCGATTTCGGTAGCCGGAATCACATACTGTGAACGAGTGTAAGCGTCAGCATAGAGACCGTACATCGGGAGGGTGCCAACGGTTGTTGTGCCGTCTAAGCCTTCAGGATAAGCGGTCATTTCCATTGGTTCGCTGCTGCTGACTGTTGGGCCTGTGTAGTTGTTGTCGAGGTCTGGGCCACCAACTTCGTCGATGCCAGCCTGGGTGTAGACAGCCATCTTACCGTTTTCAGCCTTATCGGTGCCGCCAACAGTAACGACGTTACCGTTGAGCATGACATCGTGGTCGAAGGTTACTTTGTAGACAGCGTCGATGCCATCTTCAACGTCGGTTGGAGGCAGCAGGTAGTTGTTGTACAGAGTGACGGTTGTTGGGGTGTCGCGGTAGTCTTCAGGATTGCTGACGACGCGAGCCATTTCCCATACGTCTGGTTCGACTGGTTCGTAGGCGTAAGCCGTGATGTCGAACAGGTTGGCCAAACGGTTCTGGTTGTCGATAGCCAAAACGCCGTTGACTTCGCCTTCGGCAGCTGTTGTCCAGCCGAAGTTGACATTGAATGATTCGCCATGGCCGAGTGCGAATGGGATAGCCATTTCTTCATCAAGGCTTGGAACGAAGTAGTTGTTGTCGACGTCGACGCCGAAGATCTGTGTAGCTGGACCTTCGTTGGTGACGGTAACGACCATTGGGCGCATCCAGCAGTTGTTCGGGCGAGCACCGAAATCAACTGGGTCTGGATCCAGTGTGAGGACAACCGGAGCTGCACCACCAGATGTGATGGTGAGCTGGATGTTGCTCATGTAGGAACCAGTGCTTGAACTGCCAGTGAATGAACCCAAATTGTATGGGTCTGGGTTGGTGCTGTCGCTGAAGAATGAAACGCGGCAGTTGCTGACATTGGTGTAGTAGAAGTCGCGTGATGAATAGCCAGAGGCGTTTTCGTCGAAGGCAATCATCAGCGTGCTGGTACCATCATACTCGAAAGGAGTATCAAGATCGATGCCGAACCATCCCGAAGTTGAAGGGAAGTCGAAATCGCCTTGATAGACGATATCAGCAGGGGTTACCGTTTCCACATCGGAGACACTAGCGAATGTAGTGCGGGAAACGTTCTTCATGTAGATTACCACTTCGTTGTGGTAAGAGGCAGTGCTGTTGATGTGATACGCAAGGTGCGTAATCGTGCCAGCCATGCCGATTTCAGATGCCGGGTAAAGGGTTTCCGCGAAGGTGTAGCCCCAAACGGAATTGAAAGCACCAGCCGATGTGGTGGAGGTTCCAGTTCCAACCTCGACAATTGTCTGGGCGTTAGCCAAGCCTGTGAAGGCGAGGATAAGCCCCATCATCAAAGAAAAAATTCCTTTTTTCATAGTGATTTGAATTTGTTAATGAATTAGGTTAATTAATTAATAATAAGTACTTACTATTGAAACTGCAACTTCCGGCCTGCGGCAAGCCGCCCGCCTTGGCTGCAAGCATCAATCTTAAATAACGGTTTGGTTCCATCATGCAAACATCATGTTTTGCAACTTGCTGCGAAAGGAAAGGTGTCAATAAATAATAGGTGTATGGTTCCGTAAGGTTTGTGTATTGCGGAAGCGTGGCGAAACGGGGAGAATCGCCCATACGGCACAATGCCATATATGAAAAATGCTTCAATTGTGTATGATTTGACGTCATATATTTAATTTGTATGCATGCAATACACTATATAGACTGATAACTCAAATTTTACCCTTAGTCAAAATGGATTTTTTTTCAACATTTTATTAATCTATTGTCTATTGTTTTAAGAATGAGGATGTTATTTTTGCAACAATATTAAGGCATAATAGATATTCTATTATAATACAGGCGATAAAAAACGTCATTCAAGCCAATGCCTGAATGACGTTTTTTTCAATCTCAGTAAAAAAATGGGACAAATGGGACAATGGGACATGGGACAATAAGCAAAATCGATAAA
>JAKSMU010000040.1 GCA_024400455.1 Bacteroidales bacterium
TGTTCCTTTTGCGTCAATGTCGAGATGGCGCGGTCAATTTCTTTGCGTAACGACTCGTACAGAAGTTCGGTTTCCGGTGTCGGGGCTTCGTCGCTTTTCAACACGTCGTACATGGTGTTGTCTTCATCCTGTACGAGCGGTGCGTCCATCGAAATGTGACGGCCTGCGTTTTTCATCGATTCCTTCACTTCCTGTTCCGTAATGTCGAGGACTTCGGCGATTTCTTCTGCATTGGGTTCACGTTCAAACTCTTGTTCTAACTTTGCGTAAGTTTTGTTGATTTTGTTGATGGAACCGATTTTGTTCAGAGGAAGACGGACAATACGCGATTGTTCGGCTAGAGCCTGTAAGATGGACTGACGGATCCACCACACGGCATAGGAAATGAATTTAAAACCTCTGGTCTCGTCGAAACGTTGTGCGGCTTTTATCAGTCCCAAGTTGCCTTCGTTGATTAAGTCGGGAAGACTGAGGCCTTGGTTCTGATACTGTTTTGCTACGGAGACCACAAAGCGAAGGTTGGCTTTGGTGAGTTTTTCCAATGCAATCTTGTCGCCTTGCTTGATACGTTGGGCGAGTTCAACTTCTTCTTCAGCTGAAATCAGCTCAACTTTACCAATCTCTTGCAGGTACTTGTCGAGAGATGCGGTCTCTCTGTTGGTAACCTGCTTCGTAATCTTTAACTGCCTCATTTAGTTTTGATTTAACTTAATAATGGTTGTTTATGCTAAAGCACAAGATTAGGCTTTCCGTCCAATCTTGTGCTTGGTTTTGCTTGTGTGTTTATCTTCTTGGACCGCGGTTACCGCCGTTGTTTCCGTTGCCATGTCCGTGGTTTCCGTTGTTACGGTTGCCACCGTTACCATGGTTATTGCCGCCATTGCCGCGTGGAGCAGGTTTTCTTTCTTCGTAACCTTCCGGTTTTGGCAACAAGACTCTTCTTGACAGACGGTATTTGCCAGTCTTTTCATCAATTTCGATGAGCTTCACCTGGATAGGATCACCTTCTTTCAGACCGGTTTCTTCCATGGTTTCGAAGCGTTTCCAGTCGATTTCGGAGATGTGCAGCAAGGCGTCTTTGCCTGGGAGAATCTCAACGAAAGCGCCGAAACTCATGATGGAAGTGACCTTGCCATCGTAGATTTCACCAACCTCAGGAACGGCGACGATGCCTCTGATTTTAGCCTTGGCAGCTTCGATGTCTTCCTTATTTTGTGAGGAGATTTCCACAATGCCTTTCTTGTCATCTTCCGTGATGCAAATGACGGTGTTGGTTTCTTTCTGCATTTCCTGAATGACTTTACCGCCAGGTCCGATGACAGCACCAATGAATTCCTTAGGAATGAAGATGGTCTCGATGCGTGGAACGAATTCCTTATAGTCGCTGCGAGGTTCGCTGATGGTCTTGGCCATTTCACCGAGGATGTGCAGACGGCCTTGGCGAGCCTGTTCGAGAGCTTCAGCCAACACTTGGTATGACAGACCGTCAACCTTGATATCCATTTGGCAAGCGGTGATGCCGTCCTTTGTGCCAGTGACCTTGAAGTCCATGTCGCCGAGGTGGTCTTCATCGCCCAGAATATCAGTCAGGATGGCGTATTTGCCGGTCTCGCTGTCTGAAATCATGCCCATGGCAACGCCTGCAACAGGCTTGCGCATTGGGACACCTGCATCCATCAATGCAAGGCAGCCGCCGCAAACGGAAGCCATTGATGACGAACCGTTTGATTCGAGGATGTCGCTCACCACACGCACCGTGTAAGGCATGGTTTCGTCGTGAGGAACCATTGATTTCAGAGCGCGTTCAGCCAAGTTGCCGTGACCGATTTCACGACGGCTGGTGCTACGCTGTGATTTGGCTTCGCCGGTAGCAAATCCTGGGAAGTTGTAGTGAAGGATGAAATTGTTTGTGCCTTCAACGACAGCACCGTCAAGGGTCTGTTCGTCAAGTTTGGTGCCCAAGGTTACGGTAACCAAAGCCTGTGTTTCACCGCGGGTGAAAACAGCTGAACCGTGGGCCTTTGGAAGAATGTCGACTTCCGTCCAGATAGGACGCACTTCGTTAGTCTGACGGCCATCGAGGCGGATGCGTTCGTTCAGAACGGCGTTACGCACGGCTGAACGTTCCACATCGTGGAAATAACGTGCGGCCAATGGTTTAACGGTCTCAAGTTCTTCTTCCGTGTATTTGGTGAGATAGTTTTCGAGAATGCCGCTGAAGGTCTCTTCGCGCTTGTGCTTGTCGGCGCAGCCTGTCAGAGCGAAGTCGTAGCATGGCTGGTAGCAAGCAGCGGTGAGGTCGGCACGGAGGTCTTCGTCGTTGACTTCGTGGCAGTAGACTCTCTTTTCTTTGTTGTCTCTTTCGGCCAGTTCAATCTGAGCTTGGCATTGGATCTTGATGGCTTCGTGAGCGGCTTTCAGGGCGCCGAGCATTTCTGCTTCCGACACTTCCTTGCATTCGCCTTCCACCATGCAGATGTCCTTCATGGAAGCGGCAACCATCAATTCGAGGCGGGCGTCTTCCATTTGGGCAAATGTCGGGTTGATGACGTATTCGTCGCCAATCATGGCCACGCGGACTTCCGAAATAGGGCCGTGGAACGGGATGTCGGAAACGGTGATGGCGGCTGATGCTGCCAATGCTGCGAGGCAGTCAGGAGCTTCTTCCTTGTTGCCTGAGAGCAAAGTCACCTGGACGATGGTCTCTGCATGATAGTCATCGGGAAACAATGGGCGGAGTGCGCGGTCGATAAGACGCGAAATCAGCACTTCGTAATCCGACGGCTTGGTTTCACGCTTGAAGAAACCGCCTGGGAATTTGCCTGTTGCATAGTATTTTTCTCTGTAATCGACTGACAGCGGGAAGAAATCGGTCTCTGGAGCGACTTCGGTGGCTGAGCAGACAGTGGCAAGCATCACGATGTCGCCGCAGCGCAAAAGGGCTGCTCCATCGGCTTGCTTTGCATAACGGCCAGTATTGATGCTGATTTCCTGACCATTAGGCATCTTTATGATTTGTGTAAATCCTTCTGGACCCATAGTTTTCTTTTTTTAATAGGTGTGGTTTAGTAAATAGCAAAAAAAAGGCAATTCCGTGAAATTGCCTTTTTGAACGATTTTCCGCTTAGGCAGCGCGAAAGTATTACTTTCTGATGCCCAATTCCTTGATGATATTACGGTATCTTTCGATGTCGGTCTTCTTCAAATAATCGAGAAGTTTTCTTCTCTTACCTACTAAACCGACCAGTGCGCGCTTGGCGGCCACATCTTTTTTGTGTTCTTTTGTCTGTTCAGTCAAATGCTTAATTCTGTAGGTGAACAAAGCGATTTGTCCTTCTGCTGAACCAGTGTCGGTAGCGCTTTTACCGAATTGGCTGAAAATCTCTGATTTCTTTTCTGCAGTTAAATACATAATTTTCTTCCTTTTACTTTTAAATTCTTCGTTCTATTAACGGGGTGCAAAGGTACAACTTTTTCTGAAATTGTATTGCCTTTTTAATTATTTTTTTATTCCTCTTCTGAATTATTTTCATTTGCGGCTTCCGTAAGGATGGCTTCATCTTCGTTTTTCAGCCCTAACAGCCTCGAATAGAACCTGTTGACGCTTTTTTTCTTTTCGATGAGCGGAACTAAAACGGAAGTGATGACAATACTGAAAAGGATGACAGAAAACACGACGTTTTTGATGGCGGTACCATGTGGAACGGTTTCGGCTGCCGTTGTGGCAATGACGGCAGCTGTCAATCCTTTTGGATTAAGCACAGCCATGTAGATTTTGTCGTTGTTCGGTATGTCGTATTTTTTCAAAATCGAGAATCTGACGACAAAAATGCGCATGATGTATAGTACAACGGTTATGCCTAACCCTATGATAATCGGTTTGAATTCAGTGAGTTGAATTGAAATGCCGACGAAAATGAAGAAGAATGTCTTCAACAGAAGTGTGATTTCGCTGAAAAGTGATTTTTCAGTGTCGTTGAGTTGCGTCGGCTCTTTTTTGACGAAGCGTTTCAGCCATGAGCCGCAGATGCGCTCGATGTTGGCAAGGCAAATGCCGAAAGCTAAGGCTGCAATGGCGCCGCTGTAGCCCATCCATTCGTTGATGCCGTAAATGATGAATACGAAAGCCGGCGTAGTGAGGATGCTGTTCTTGATGAGTCTGACCTTGTCGAGAATGAAAGCCCAGAAAATGGCACCCAAAATGCCCATGATGATGGAAAGGACGAAGGATGAAAAAATCTGGCCAACGATGCTGCCGACTTCAACCGTGCCTAACTGTATGGCTTTCAGGATGGCCAAGGCCAAAACAATGCTGAGCACATTGCCTAATGCGGCTTCTAAAATCAGTATGGCTCGACTCTTTTCTGTCATGTGAAGCTGCTCGACCATTGGCCCGACAACAGCAGATGCCGTGCCGCCTAATATCGTTCCTAACATAATGGAAACCAATGGGTTGATTCTGAAAACCAGCCATCCAATCAGCCAGATGATGACCGTCGTGGCAATGTAGTTGGCAAGGGTGAGTAGGGTAGTGCTTCTGATGGACGAAACGATGGAGTTGAAGCTGAGCTGCAGTCCGCTTTGGAAAAGGATAAGCACCAAAGTGATGCCGGTGAAAATGCGACCGACGCCACCAAGCATTTCCGGTGTAATCCAACGGAGGACAGGGCCGATGAATAAACCAATGATAATCAGGAATAATACATCGGGAATGCGGCGTTTGCTGAACAGACTCGTGAACAGATGGGCGGCAAAAATGAGTAACCCGACAATGGCAATGGCAAGTCCCGTTTTGCCCGACGAGGCTCCGTTACTGATGGTGTTGGCGACTTGCTCTTCAACTTCAGGACGCATCAAGGTGTCGGCGACTTGCCTAAGGGTGTCGGTCACTTGTCCTAAAGTGTTTGCGGTGGGGGTGAGTTCGGCTTGAATCATGGTGCTCGGTTTTTGTGTTTAGTTGAAGAATCTCCAGTTGATGCCGATGAAAATCCTGCTGCTTCTCATCGGGTAGTGTGCGCCAATAAAGGCATCGTAATTGCCTGTCAGTAAGAACATATTGCTGTAGGCAACGTAAATGTTGGCCCGCTTCACCTTGATGGCCAAGGCAAAATCGATGAATGGGAAATTGCCAATTTTCACTTCGTTTTGCAGATGGAAAGTCCGCAAGGCTGGCATATATGCGTCAGCATAATATTTGGTGAAATATTGCACGGTCAGACTGGGTTGCAGGGTGGCCGCCTTGTGGAAAATAGGCTGCGAGTAGGAAAACTTCAATTTGCCCAAAAACAAAGGCAAGTGCATGACTTCCTCATTACTTGCTTTTTGCAGCGATGCGAAACCGTCAAATTCAAATCGTCTGAGGTTGAAATGGAAACTTCCGAAGGCTTCCCTGATGCTGCAAAAACCGTTGAATTGTTCGGGACGGGCCTGCAAGCCAAAGTAAATCAGGTTGTTGATGGAGGTTTGCTTTACGCCGACGCTAAATGCCTTGTATTGGTACGACAAACCGAAATGGAGGTATGTGGCAGCCTTGAAATCGTTTTCCCAACGGAAATGGTTGGAAGTGTACGACTGCTCAAACCAATTGGCTGACTGGCGTTTAAGGTCGACATCAAAAGTGAGTTTTCCGAAATTCTTCATTGATGTGCCCAAATACTGTCGCCATTCGCCGTTGATGTCGAAATCGCCGATTTGATAACCCAAAGTGACGAGTTTGGCCTTTCCCGTTACTCTCGTCGACTTGAACAGGTTGATGATGATGCCGCCATTGATGCTGAGTTGGTTGAAGTTACGGTTTTGGCCCATCTCGCCTTCAAGATAATCGAAATGCTTGACTTTGTAGATGCCTTGCTCAACGCCTGCAAAAACGAGAAACGGCACGTCGTCGTTGTATTTCTGATAGCCTAAACTGTTCCAGTTCAATTTGTTGGTAATGGACTGAACAATCGTCGTGTCGGTTGTCTTGTTTGGAATCAAAAGCGTGTCAATTGCAAAGGGTTGATAGAAATCAGCGCTTATTGACGCCTCGTTGAAGAAAAGCTGATTGCGCTGATAATCGAACCGGTGGCAAATGCGTCCCAAGGTGAATTTTCTGGTCTTCGTCTCAATCTGTTCGTTTTGGGCAGCAATCTGCATGGAATCCATTACGGGCCGAATGGGATCCAATGCAATGGAGTCCATTATGTTTGAATCCGCAATGAAATTGTCAGATACTTGCGTTGTGTCGCTTTCGTGCTTCACCTTAACCGTGTTGCCAAGCAGGTTGAAGTAATGTTCCAAACCCGCCCCGCTGACTTTGATATAATTGGTAGCCGACGAAAGGTTGGTGCTGATGACATTGTTGTCGCTTTCGGTATGCGATATGTAGTCATCGTCCCTTACAATGCCGCCGTTTTCCAGCATGTCCATCTTGTTCCTGTACCAATAAGCCATTGCGCCATAGCGTTGGTTTTCAGTCGTGTAATGCGCGTTGATCCAGAAATAATTGTTGTTTGTCCTACAGTTTTTGAAAACGCCGGGCGAAATCTCGGTGTTGAAATCGAAGGCGATGTAGAGACGGCGTGCAAACTGTCTGCCGAACTTCACTTTCAGATGTTGTTCCTTGTCGCCGGAGGTCATCACATACCGCGCTTCGGAGTAGGGTAGCACTGAGACGTAGGTGTTCATGTTATCCTTCGTCTTGATGAAAGCAGAGTAGGAGGGAAGCCCCATATCGAATCCGACTTGGTCGGGATACTTGAATCTCATTGATTTATGGGCCAGACCTGTATTGCTCAAGGTGCTGTAGATGGTTCTTTCCTTGCTGAGAATGTCAAAATCGTTGGCGTTGAAGGTCGCTGTGTCGATGACTTTTGGAGCGGCAAGGAAAATGCTGTCAAAAGATGCCTGATAGTAGGTGACAAAGGTAGAATCGATCGGCTTTTGAGGCAATTTTGCAACTGGTTTAGGCATAATGGAATCTACTTGGTCTTCCTGAGAGAAACCGATTGCGCTAAAAATCAATAATATAACAAATAAAAAAAGCCTTTTGCCCATCAATAGAAATTTGCCGTAAAATTAAGAAAAATAATGCAATAGAGTAGGGAAGAAAATAACAAAAAACCCTGGCCGGGATGGTCAGGGTTTTCGTTAAGGGTGGGCGGCGACCTACTTTCCCACACGGATGCAG
>JAKSMU010000041.1 GCA_024400455.1 Bacteroidales bacterium
CAGGCTATGGACCTCGAAGCCAAATACGGTGCCCATAACTATCACCCGCTTCCAGTAGTATTGGCAAAAGGTAAAGGCGCCAAGGTATGGGACGTCGAAGGCAAGGAATACTACGATTTCCTGTCGGCTTATTCAGCAGTCAACCAGGGCCACTGCCACCCGAAAATCATCAAGGCTATGACCGACCAAGCTGAACGTCTGACACTTAGTTCACGTGCTTTCTATAATGATGCTCTCGGTTCATGGGAAAAATACGTCACCGAATATTTCGGTTACGATAAGGTTCTGCCAATGAACTCCGGTGCTGAAGCTGACGAAACAGGTTTGAAGTTGGCCCGTCGTTGGGGCGTTGTCAAAAAAGGCATTCCGAACGACGAAGTGATGATTGTTTGCTGCGAAGGTAACTTCCACGGCCGCACCATCACCATTATCACCATGAGTAATGACCCTGAATCATATGCCAACTATGGTCCTATGACTCCTGGTTTCATCCGCATCCCTTACAACGATCCTGATGCCCTCGAAAAGGTTCTCGCTGAACACGGCAAGAAGGTCGCAGGTTTCCTCCTCGAACCTATCCAGGGTGAAGCTGGTGTTTACGTTCCGGATGAAGGTTATCTGAAGAAATGCTACGATATCTGCAAGAAGTACAATGTTTTGTTCATGGCTGACGAAGTACAGTGCGGTATTGCTCGTACTGGTAAACTGTTGGCATGCGACCACGAAGGTGTCCGTCCTGACATCCTGATTTTGGGTAAGGCCCTCGGCGGTGGCGTGGTGCCAGTTTCCGCTGTTTTGGCTGACGACGACATCATGCTGAACATCAAGCCAGGTGAACACGGCTCAACCTTCGGCGGTAACCCTGTTGCTGCTCAGGTCAGTATGGCTGCCCTAGAAGTCATCAAGGAAGAACATTTGATGGAAAAGGCTGACTACCTCGGCAAGATTTTCCGCGACGAAATGACCAAGTTCAAGAGCCCGATGATTGAAAAGGTTCGTGGTAAAGGTCTGTTGAACGCCATTATCATTAAGCCTACCAATGGCAAGGAAGCTTGGGACGTTTGCCTCAAGATGCGTGACCTTGGCGTTTTGGCTAAGCCAACCCACCAGCACATCATCCGTTTCGCTCCTCCGTTGGTCATCACGGAAGAAGAACTCCGCGATGCTATCAGCCGCATCCAGGAGGCCCTCAGATCTTTTGAATAATTGACAATGAGCTTAATATGAAAAAAGGGACGCGATTGCGTCCCTTTTTTAGTTTCTGTTGTTACCCGCTTCACTTCAGCGGACGACAATGAAGTTTTTTTATTGAATCACCATATCAAAAGGCATTCTAGCTTGGATGCCAGTGTTGTTGGAAAGGTTTTCAATGCCTTCGTAATAGTGATAATAGGTGCCGAGTTTCTGACGCATGGCAGCATCTAGGTCGTTATTGCCACCGCCAATTTGTTCCATAAAGCGTGTCATGAAATCCTTTTGTTTTGGCATTTCCACAACCTTGAAATCGTTACTGATGCCTGCTCTTTCCGCTGCAAAGGCAATGGCGTCTTCCATATCGCCTAACTGGTCGACGAGACCGATTTCAATGGCATCAATTCCTGACCAAACACGGCCTTGTCCGATGCTGTCGACATAGCTCTGACGCAAACCGCGACCTTCAGCAACGCGTCCGGTGAATTCATCATATGTCTTCACAACCATCTGCTGCAATTTGGCATATTGGAACTCTGTCAAAGGTTCGGTAAAGTTGCCGAAATCAGCATTTTCATTGGTTTTTGCAACGTCGAAGGTAAGGCCAATCTTATCGTTCAGCAGGCCTTTCAGGTTCGGGAAGGTGCCGAACACACCGATTGAACCTGTCAGTGTGGTTGGATCAGCAAAGATATAGTCGCCATTGGCTGAAATCCAGTAACCGCCAGAAGCTGCGTAGTTACCCATGGATACGATGACAGGTTTGACTTCCTTGGCAAGGTCGAGTTCGTGACCGATGATGGCTGATGCCACAGCACTGCCGCCAGGAGAGTTGACGCGCAGAACGATAGCCTTCACGTTCTCGTCTTCACGAGCTTTGCGGATGGTCTTTGAAAGGTCTTCGGAGTAGATGTTGCCTTCCTGTCCCTTGCCGTCAAAAATCTGGCCTTCGGCATAAATGATTGCGATTTCGTTTTTGCTGCCGTTTTCAAGGGTATACGAATCAGCATATTTTGCGTTTGGAACGGCGTTGATTTTATTGCTGCCGGTCAAGTCCTTGAGTTCGGCAAGCATTTCGTCTTTGTACATCAGTCCGTCAACCAAGTTGTATTCCATGGCTTTCTGGGCATCGGAGAATGTCTCCATCTGGTCGGCAATCTGGTTAAGCTGTTCGACGCTGATGTTGCGGCTTTGGCTGATGGAGGCGAGAATTTCACCCCAAACTGAACCAAGGAGTTTGTCCATTTGTTCGCGGTTGGCGTCGCTCATCTTGTCGAGGAAATAAGGCTCGACGGCACTCTTGAAGCGGTTGTTAGGACCACGCACAATCTGCATTTCTACATCGAGTTTTTCAAGCAAATGCTTGTAGAACATCACTTGTGAGGCCATGCCGTGAAGGTCGACCATACCTTCTGGGTTTACATAAATCTTGTCGGCAGCAGTGGCCAGATAGTAAGCGCTTTGGCTGTAGTTTTCGCCATAAGCGACAATGAATTTGCCTGATTCTTTGAATTCAATCAGTTTGTTGCGGATTTCCTGCAAGGTGGCTGTTGATGTCGGTATGGTGCTCAATTCCAAATAAATGCCTTTGATGTTGGCATCGGTTTTGGCGAATTCGATGTTGTTCAGGATTTGGTTCAGGCCTGTAACGTCTTTCGACTCCATGGTGTTGAAATCGATGCCGGCAAATTTGTTTTCGGAAGTGCGGTCGGCAATTTCGTAGTCCAATTTCATGTAGAGTACCGAATTAGGTTTTACCGTTGTGGCTACTTCAGTGTCTTTCGAGGCATTCTTGATAAAGGATGAAATCACACCGATTTTTACGAAGAAGTTGATTAACAAGGCAATCAACGTGCCGATAAAGGCGGCAATCACTACTTTGTAGAATTTCATTTTGCTGTGTTTTTAGAATTAATGTCGCAAAAGTAACATTAAATTCAATTGCTTGGCGAAGTTGCAATCTTGTAACCTTATATTTTGTTATTTTTGCAGAAAATCTATGTCGATGGAGACCTGTTACATACTTTTCGGTTCGAATATGGGCGATAAATTTGCGATATTTGACCAAGCATGCTTATTAATTAATAATAGGTGTGGCAAAATCGTTGGCATGTCGTCGCCTTACGAGTCAGAGCCCTGGGGCTTTGATGCCGAGGAATGGTTTTTGAATCGGCTTATTGTCCTTGAAACTGAATTGGAGCCTGACCAACTGATGCGTCAGCTGCTCGATATTGAAACCGAACTGGGGCGTGTACGTTTTATTGGGAAAATAGGTTATTCGTCGCGTACTATCGATTTGGACATTATTTATTATGGCGATTTTGTGCTTCATACGGTGAAAGTCATTGCGCCACATCCGCGCATGCATTTGCGTCGGTTTGTGCTCGAGCCCTTGTGTGAAGTCTGCCCTGATTTCGTGCATCCTGTGTTGCAACTTACCAATAAGGAGTTGCTTGACCGGTGTGAAGATAAACTTGAGGTAAGAAAATGCGAGGTCCCTACCGATTAAAAACGTATCTTTGCAGCCAATGGAATACAATTATATCGCCATAGAAGGGACCGTAGGCGCAGGAAAGACGACGCTTGCCACTCGTATTGCAAACGATTACAACGGTAAGCTTGTTTTGGAAGAGTTTGAAGGTGACAAGAACCCGTTCCTGCCCAAGTTTTATAAAGAGCCTGAAAAATATTCCTTTCAGGTTGAGATGACTTTTTTGGCATTACGTTTCCAACAGTTGAAGGATAAGTTGGCGAATCTCGATTTGTTCCACGATTTCATCATCTCCGATTATTATGTGGCGAAATCTTTGATTTTCTCGCGCAATAATTTGCAAGAGGATGAATATGATTTGTTTGCCCGGTTTTTCAATATCATTTTCTCGAATATGCCGAAACCTGAGCTTTTGGTTTATTTGTATTCCGATGTTGACCGTTTGCAATACAACATTCGTAAACGTGGTCGCAGCTATGAACAGGAAATTCCGGACGCCTATTTAGAGAATATCCAGCAAGGCTATTTTGATTTCATCCGTCAGGAACAAGGCAACATGCGTATTCTGATGCTTGACACAAACAAGCTTGATTTTGTCGCTAATGAAAAGGATTACCAGATGATAATGGATGCAATCAACCAACCGTATGATATCGGATTGCATAGGGTTACATTTTGATTGATAAAAACTAAAGCCCGCTTTGGCGGGCTTTTTCATGCAATAAAAAAGGCCGCTTTGGCGGCCTTTTTTGAATTATTCTGCTTCAAGATTAGAAGACATAAACTTCAGCGCGACGGAGCAGAGGCAGGATGTCCTTTTCAAGTTCAGGATAAACATTGATCATGTTCTTGATTTCCTGTTCTCTGTTAGAACCAGCGTTACGGATAACGTTGAGGATAGCATCCTTGTCGGCGATGTTTGAATTTTCAACGAGGGTCATGAAGGTATCCCAGTCAGGACCATTGCCGTTGTCTTGGAATTCGTAATCAGCAGCAGCTTTCTTAGCTTTCTTCAACTGAGCCTTGATGTCCTTATCAGCAGCAGCAGCACGGTCGTTAGCCAGGTTGTTGTTGTGATCGAGTTCACCTTCTGGAGAAGCCCAAGCTTCGATTCTGAAGCCCTTGATTTCTTCGCCAGCAGCAATCTTGTCGTTCAAAACTTTTCTAGCAGCTTTGTTGAGGTCGGTGTTGCGGATAACGTCAGAATCCTTTGCGAAGTAGTAGATGAAGTCAGGACCAGCAACTGGTTCTGGTTCTGGTTCTGGTTCTGGTTCTGGTTCCGGTTCAGCTGGCTTGGTGGTGACGATGACGCCATCAGCAAGTTTTCTTTCACCGCCTTGTGTATAATAGGTGTTCTTCACGATTTCGTCCTGGGTAGGATAGATGTTGCCATCATAAACATAGAACATAGGATCGCCCATGAGTTCGCTGTTTTCGATTTCAGGAACGTAGTCGATGCAGTAGTTCTTTGTGAATTCGCCACCGTTCTTGTAGTTAACTCTGAAGTCGCCTTCACCCTTAACCTTTTCACCAACGAAGGTGATAGGATCGAGGTCGATTTGGCCACCGTTGTAAGCGAGGTAAGGAGTCAGGTTCATGACAGCCTGCTTTTCGAAGTATTCTTCAGGGATAGTAACGATAACGTCGAAGCAAACTTTGCCATCCTTTTCAACCAATGGGTCTGGGTTGACCTTCATGGTGATTTCCTTTGATTTGCGAGCCATCTTTTCAATGTCGCATGGGTTGTTGAACTTGAAGCGGAGGCCGAGGTTCAACTGGCTGTACATATCTTTGTCATTGATGACGAGTCTGGCTTCGTCAGAAGCAATCTTTGTCACTTGGTCGAGGTTGTCCTTGCCAGTGAAAGCGTATGTGTAATCAACGAAGATGTCGAGTTTTGGAGCGACATTGAAGTTCAATTCAGCACCAACCGGAACGGTGAAGGTCATGTCGCGTTCGGTAGCTTTTTCAACGAGGACTTCTTCTCTAGCATCCATCTTCTGAACAGCACCAGCATGGTAGAAAATACCACCGATACCAACGTGAGGGATGAAGTTGATGACTCTTCTTGGGTTGTAATTGAACATGTTGAACACGTTGAAGGTCAAGTTCAAGTTGCCTTCCATGTAAGTGGTTCTGTCATCTTTTGATGTGTTGCCTTGTGCTAAGTCGTAGCAATCGACAATTTCCGGACGGTCGATGACTGAAAGCAACTGGCCGTGTTTGTAACCTGACAATGAACCGGTACCGAATTTACCATTCAGACCGACAACACCGCCAAATTGGTAACCAACGCCAAGTTGACCGTCGAAGTTCTTCAGGACATAGTCCTTGTTGAAATCTTCGAATACCCAGCCTTCGTAGTTGGCCAAGTCGCCGTGGTTGATTGATAAACCACCGTCTGCGAAAATGTACCAATACTTTTCAACAGGTTTCTTTGATTTGCCTTCCTGTGCATAGAATGACAGAGGAAGAATTGCCATGACGACGAGCATCACGAGCTTTGAAAACGTCAAATTTCTCTTCATAACGTTAATGTTTAAGTTTGTAATGATTATTTAATTAATTAGTTTTTAATACTTTACAAAAATCATTCTGCTCTTTTTCTTGGTTTTCCCATCGCTAAAAACTCTGGAAACCCCATGAATTAGCGAACAAAAATAGAAAATAATTTGATTCACAATGAATAAACTGATATTTTTTTTACTGATTTTGTTGATTTTTTCAAAAACAGGATGTTTTTATTTGCCAAGATGGAGCTGGTGGAAGGTTTCCCACATCACGATGCCGGCGCAAACCGAAACATTGAGCGAGTGTTTTGTGCCTTCTTGTGGCAGCTCCAAGGCGCCATCGCAATAGGGGAGGACTTCGTCGGAAACGCCTTCCACTTCATTGCCCATAATTAATGCGGTGTTGGGTTTAAATTTGAAATCCTGCAGCATCTGGCTGCCTTCGATTTGTTCAACCGCATAGATTTGGTACCCTTTCCCCTTTAAGGTTTTGCAGGCTTCTTCAGTGGTCTCAAAATATTGCCACTTCACGGTTTCGTCGGCACCCAAGGCGGTTTTGTGAATCTCCCGGTGTGGCGGACAAGCCGTTATCCCACATAAGTACAATTCTCCAATCCTGAATGCGTCGGCGGTGCGGAAGACAGCACCCACATTGCTAAGTGACCTGATGTTGTCTAACACAATGATTATCGGCAATTTGTCGACCGTTTCGTATTGTTCTTTCGTGAGCCGGTTCAGCTCTTCCATACTAAGTTTGTGCATCGTTCAAAATTTTATGCAAAGGTAAACATTAAACCTGAATTTCTTCAAATTGTTCAAAAGTGTT
>JAKSMU010000042.1 GCA_024400455.1 Bacteroidales bacterium
GGAGCGGCATCACGCTTGTTGACAATTTGGATTTACTTTTCGAACTGATTGACATTGACGCAGAACTGAATTCCAACAACCCGGGAAACTACACCAACCTGCGCATTTTCGGCAGTCAGGCCGCACAAATGGCGAAGGATTTCGACGAAATCGACCAATATGACGTAAACGCAGAAGAACTTTTCAATTTCATTTATTCCGATAAGGAACTGCAAATCTGGAACTTCGACGAAGAACGGCGCAAGGAAAAAGAACAAAAATACCTACACTTTTTTCGCTCGCTTTACAAATACTACAAGATGCTGCGCGAGAGACTTACCGCACAAGGCAAAGGTTACTACGGCATGATTACGCTCAATTTAGCCCATGACGATACAAAACTTTTCCAAGCCGTTGGCGACAGCCACATTATTTTTGCTGGTTTCAACGCCTTGACCCGTACCGAAGAAACGATTATCGACAAACTCGTCAAATACGGCAAGGCCGAAGTTATATTCGATTACGACCGCTATTATATTGAAGACGAGAACAATGAGGCTGGATTATTCGCACGCCGCTATCAGGGCAAACACGAGGAATGGATGGTCAATGGCATCTGCGAAAGACTTTTGAAGGAAGAAAAACACATCCACATCGTGTCATGCAGCGGCAGCACCATTCAAGCTAAAGCCTTACAAAACAACCTGACCGCCATCAATGATAAAGACGCAACAGTTGTCCTTGCTGATGAAAATCTACTCATTCCTGTCCTTAACTCCATTCCCGACCAGGAGACTTATTCCAAGTTCAAGGTTTCAATGGGTTATCCGTTGCAACAGACACCTGTAAATCAGTTAATAAAAGAGTATTTTATCCTGCAAAAAGGTAAGAAAATCAAGAGAAAAACAACTGCAAATGGTCAAGAAAAAGACATTGAAGGCTGGTATCTTTGGCCCATTTTGCGGATCATGGATTTGGAACTTGTCAAAATCATACTCGATCAAAAAGAAAACCAAGCCTTCACGGATTGGAAAATCGAGGCTGTCAAACAAGGCACATTCATCTTTGAAGAGAAACATCTCAACGAATTCAGCAAATTCAACGATCTGAAAACATTTCTCAAGTTGATTTTAAAGCCAAGCGAAACGCCAGAACAAATGCTTGGTTCCATCAGAAATCTGCTTTGTTTTGTGGCGCAAAAAACACAGAAACAGTCACAAAACGGCGAATTGCTTTTCTTACTTAACCAAGTCAGCGAAACTGGGAAAATCATCAACCGGCTCGACTTAATCATCAAGCAACACGACAAATACGTTACTGAGGTACAAGATGTTGAACTTCTATTCAAGATGGTTAGCACAGGCAATACCATCAAACTCAACAGCACCACAACCGATGGATTGCAAATTATGGGTCTGTTGGAAACCCGTAACCTTGATTTCAACAAGATACATGTCTTAAGCGTCAACGAAGGCATTTTGCCAGCCGAAAAGTCTCAAGGCAGTTTCATCCCCTATTTCATCAGAAAAGAATTCGGACTGCCTGGCTATTTCGAGAAGCAAGCCGTTTTTGCCTACCATTTCTACCATCTATTGCAAAGCGCCAACGACATCTATCTCTATTACAACAATGTAGGCAATAATTCCGGTGGCGAGCCCAGCCGTTTCATTCTTCAGATTTTACACGAGATGCGGAAAAGCAACGCCAATATTCATATCACGAAAGAGCCTTTTGCGGGACAGGCTGCCAACACTGGGCAAAAAGCACCTCTTTCCATTAAAAAAGATGCATCCGTGGTGGATGCCTTGAAAGGCATCATCTGCAGTTCAAAGGGCTTAAGTCCTACCGCAATATCCACATATATCAATTGTCCGTTTATGTTTTGCCTGAAATACATCAAGAAAATCGAAGACAACAGCGTTGATGAAGACACAGGCAGCAATATCACCGGCAGCATCATTCACAAGACTTTTGAATCCTTATTTCAGCCTTATCTGCCCAATGACGGTCAAATGCAAATCATTAATAAAGAATTATTTATCAATAAGATAAAGCCAAACGCAGAGAAAGAGCTACAGAAAGCCATCGAGGAAAAACTGCCCGGCGGACTGTCGGACATCGGCTACAACTACATGAACAAACTCGCCTTGCACAAATGGCTCCACGCCTATCTCGACTACACCGAAAAATGTTTAGGAAAGGCCGAACTCATCATGTTGAAATTGGAGAGCAACCTAAGCAGTTCAATAACAATCAACGGTTTACAATGCAATTTTGCAGGCTATGCCGACCGCATTGACAAATACGGCGACACCTACCGCGTGATTGATTACAAGTCCGGAAAAGTTGATGATAAATCCGTAGAGCTGCCCTACCGTCAGCAAGGAGAAACCGACATCAATTATCTCAAGCGTATTCCTGAAAAGGCCTTGCAACTGCTGCTCTACAAGTATTTTTACCTCAAGAAAAATCCAAACATCAAGCCGCAAGACATCACGGCTGCACTACACAGTCTGCGCCATCCGAAAAAAATGCAATTCGGTCTTGTCAAGACGCATCCAAGTTCCAAAGGTCCTGCCGAAGAGCCATTCCTTTTGGACGAAACTTTCACCGCTGACATGGAAAAACTGCTCACCGCATTGATTAAGGAATTGCTCGATACGGAAATCCCTTTCAACCAATGCGAAGAAAAGCAAAACGGACTTTGCGGCTACTGCGATTTTTGCGAGATTTGCAGACGAGAAAGGAAAAAGTAAAAACCATATTTAATCGCACAACGCATGTTGTAACTGGTCGATTTCGGTTTCTGCCAGGCCATGATTCAGCATAAACCTACGGACCGAAGTCTCCAGGTCAATTGTCGGCAACAGACTTTCATCATCAATGCCGCAATAAAACATTAAAGCATCGTTAAGGCGAAGGTTGATGATGGTATTATAGAAGGTCGGATTATTATACTGGTTATAATTGTAGTAGTTTTCGTAAGTCCGCATATAATCATCTACGATTTCAGCATAACTTGCCCCACAAATGGCTTCCAAAATGGCGCAAGCGTATCCAGTTCTGTCTTTTCCTTCAAGACAATTCACTACATACGGACCTGGTTTTTCACACATTTCGACCATGCCTTTCAACATCTTAGCGTTCATTTCATCCGATCTGTAATTTGCATTTATCTTGCAAGGCACCACGCAACCCGATTCATAAAGCCAACGTGAGTATTCCGGCATGCCGTCAACCATGGATTGAAGTTTTCCCTCATCGTCAGCCAAATCCAACACACAGCAGACACCGTTTTTTTGAAGATATGACGACACATGAAACGCCCTGTTGTTCAAATCATCGAAAGGAGATGCTGTCCGGAAAAGACGCCCCTCCGCAAGTCGCCCAATCAACACGTTCCGTGCATTCGCAAACTTAGCCGTGTCATTCTGATAATCAGCAAAATCATTTGAATAACTTACCCCCATGGCATTTTGAACATCAATAGCGCCGCCCTTTTCAAACATGCTGAAAGAGAGTTTTGCGCCCTCAGCAATTCCGAGGTTGTCAGGGACAGTGGAGAAAGATGAAGCAATCATGACATTCGGATAATCATTGTAACTAACGACCTGAATGCCTCCGAAACTACAATAATAGCCATCATAATACGGGAGACAGAATATCGTATCGCGATTTGCCAATTGTATGACATCACCCAATTCAAAGCCGGCATCCGACATTTCTTTAGGCGTAATTTTCAACAGAGCATTTCCAAAGTCATCAAACCCCATGACTTCCGTATCAATGACAATGGGCTTATCGGTCTTATGACATGCTGAAAGGCAAACTCCAAACGACAAAAAGACCAGCAATCCGATACAGATATTTTTTGTTCTCTTAAACATTTCTTTCATGACGATAATAATTAAAATGGTAAATTTGTAAAAATACAACAGACTATCAATTCATCATTTTCCCAATCTTTCCTGCAAAGCCAGCATTTCGTCACGCCACTTGGCGGCATTGAGGAAGTCCATCTCCTTGACGGCTTTCTCCATGTTCTTCTTGGCTTCCTGCAAGGCTCGTTGCAATTCTTTCTCGGTTTTGTAGACTTGCGTTTCGGCAGCCTTCGTATCGCCACCTTCTTTCTGAACGTACGTTCCAGCCGAAACCGTTCCGCCTTTCAATGTGCCCAGCGAATTGTCGATAGCCTTGATAATGGTCTTCGGGACAATGCCATGCGCCTCATTGTAAGCGATTTGCTTTGAGCGGCGACGTGCCGTCTCATCAATGGTCTTTTGCATTGACTCGGTAATAGTGTCAGCATACATGATGACCTTGCTCTCGGCATTACGCGCGGCACGGCCCGCCGTCTGTGTCAGCGAACGTTCCGAACGCAAGAAACCTTCCTTATCGGCATCCAATATGGCGACCAAACTCACTTCCGGCAAATCCAGTCCTTCGCGCAAAAGGTTGACACCGACTAAGACATCGAAATCGCCCATGCGAAGACCTTGCAAAATCTCAACACGCTCCATGGTATCAACATCGGAATGGATGTATCTCGTCTTGATTTTCAAGTTGTTGAGATAAGTATTCAGTTCTTCAGCCATGCGTTTTGTCAAGGTTGTGACCAACACGCGCTGGTTCTTTTCTATCACTTTGTGAATTTCGTCAATCAAGTCATCCACTTGATTCAGGCTTGGCCTCACTTCAATCACAGGGTCGAGCAAGCCTGTCGGACGAATCAGCTGTTCCACATAAACGCCTTCGCTCTGCTGCAACTCGAAATCGGCAGGCGTAGCACTCACGTAAATCGTTTGTCCTGTCAAGGCTTGATATTCATCGAATTGCAAAGGACGGTTATCCAAAGCAGCAGGCAAACGGAAACCATATTCCACCAAAGTCTGCTTGCGCGAACGGTCACCGCCATGCATACCGCGAATCTGCGGCACCGTAACATGGCTTTCGTCTATGACTGTTATGAAATCTTCCGGAAAGAAATCCAACAGGCAGAAAGGTCTTGTGCCCGGACTGCGACCATCGAAATAACGCGAATAGTTCTCAATGCCAGAGCAATAGCCCAATTCACGCATCATCTCCAAGTCGTAATTCACGCGGTCCTCAAGGCGTTTCGCTTCCAAACCTTTTCCGATTTCGCGGAAATATTCGGTCTGCTTAAACATATCATCCTGGATCTCACGCATGGCCTTCTGCATTTTTTCCTGAGAGGTGACGAAAATGTTTGCCGGGAAAATCGTAATCTGTGAAAACGACTCAATGCGTCGACCGGTAATCGGATCAAAACTCTCCAACGAATCGATTTCATCATCCCAAAACACAATGCGATAGCCATAATCGGCGTAGGCTGGAAACACGTCCAAGGTCTCCCCCTTCACACGGAAACGCCCTTGCACAAAATTGATTTCATCGCGGGTGTATAGAGCATTCACTAAAGCCTTCGAAACCTCATCGCGGGTTTTCTTGGCACCTTGCTCAAGATAAATGATGTTTTTCCCGAAATCATCAGGATTGCCAATACCGTAAAGACATGATACAGAAGAAACTACAATAATATCCCTTCTACCCGAAAGCAATGCCGTCGTGGTAGCAAGGCGCATCTTATCGATTTCCATATTGATGGCCAAATCCTTCTCGATATAGGTATTCGTGGCCGGAATGAAAGCTTCAGGCTGGTAATAATCGTAATACGAGACGAAATACTGTACCGCATTTTCGGGAAAGAACTGTTTGAATTCGCCATACAGCTGCGCCGCAAGCGTCTTGTTGTGGCTGAGAATCAAAGCCGGACGATTCAATTCAGCCAAAACGTTGGCAATGGTAAAAGTCTTGCCTGAGCCAGTCACGCCGAGTAAAGTCTGGGCTTTATCGCCACGGTTCAGTCCTTCCACCAGTTGACGGATGGCTTCAGGCTGGTCGCCAGTCGGCTTAAAATCCGATACAAGTTTAAAGTTCATAACTTTTGGTTATCAGTTTTACATTATAACGAATTTACCCAGCCACGGCAATCAGCTTGATTTCAAAAATCAGGGTTGAGTTGCCTGGAATGTCATCGGCATTACGACTGCCATAACCTTGTTCAGCAGGGATATAGACTATCCAGCGGTCGCCGACGTGCATGTTCATCAAGGCAATCTGAAAACCGTTGATTAGTTCATAAACGCGGAAAGTCTCCGGATAATCGCGTTCAAAGGCATCGTCAAACACATGACCGTCAATCAGCGAGCCTTTGTAACGGCAAGTGACGATGCTTTCGTATTTCACCTTGATTCTGCTACGCGCATCGCCCGACTCCAGCACCTTATACAACACACCATTAGCCAGTTCGTTGACACCTTCTTCTTTTCTCAAATCAGCCAAAAACTGTTCGTTTCTTTCTTTATATGCTTCCTTTTTGTTCATATCGCAAGATTTAAAATGCAAAGATGCACAATTCTTTAGAATTAGAGAATATTCCTCCATAAAAAAAAGCCCCGGCGAAATGCCGAGGCTTCATTGTGGTTATCGTTGAAACAATAACGCTTTGCCGAAAGTTCAATTACTGAACCTTTTCGACGATAGCCTTGAAAGCTTCCGGATTGTTCAGAGCCAAGTCGGCGAGAACTTTACGGTTGATTTCGATGCCGCTCTTGTTGAGCTTGTCCATGAACACGCTGTAAGACA
>JAKSMU010000043.1 GCA_024400455.1 Bacteroidales bacterium
TCTTTACGACAACATGGAAAAGATTCCTTTCGCAAAGCTTGATGAATTCTTCAAGGCTAATCTGAAGTAATTGGCGGATTGCTGCGACTGAAATACGCAATAAAGACTGCGCCTATGATGGCGTGGTCTTTTTTACAGTGCCTTGATTTCTTCGGGAGTGAGGCCAGAAACAGAAGCAATTTCGGCCAAAGTAAGTTTCCCCTGATCACGCAACGCCTTGGCAAGTTCCTTAGTCTTGGCAGCGGCCGCTTCATCGCGTTCCTCTTCAAGCATTGCTTCAAAAGTCATGTAGTCGCTCCTTGTCTTGGGGTCCTTGTGATAGAAGTCCACCCTGTTCTTGATGGCCTTCGTTGCTGTCGATGTCGCCTCATCGGTGGCGAAATACTTCAGGTAGTCGCGAACGGCTTCGTCGGTTACCGATTCGTACTTGCTAAAATTACAAAAAATCTTGTAAGTGAGGTCGCCCAAGGTCAGGGAATGGTCGTTCTTTTCGCGGTTCTCGAACTCGTAAATGGGGCGGTCCTTGCCGAAAATATCCTTGGGGCAGAGGAAGACGATATACTGTTCCTTAAGCTCCTTGTACCTGTGGGAACTGCCGAGCGTTTCCGTGTCGCAGACGCCCTGGTAGTAGCGGGCGCGGAGCGGAAGTTCCTTGGTATCGACCATCTGCATCTCTAAGTCAAATACGCGGCCGATGCCGTTGCCGTCTTCCTTGACCATGATGTCGAAGCGGACGCACTTTTTGTTGGGATTGCTTTGCTGGAAGGCCTCGCCGACGACGCTGACTTTCTCGATATCGACCTTCAAAAGGGCCTTGAGAAACGGCTTGGCGATTTCCTCGTCGCTGAAGACTTTTACGAACATGAAGTTGTCCCTGATGGTCAACTCCTCGATGGGCTTGATTTTTCTATTCATTTTTCCTCCGGTCGCTACATGCTAAAAAAGCGATGGTTCGATTAGTGTTCTTTTGTTCACTACTAAATTTATACAAAAGTTTGGGCGGTGTCAAGGCGGGGTGTGAAAAAATTTCACTTTGCAAACTATAGGCGACATTTTAATTGCTGTTAAATTTATCGGAAGGTCAATTTCAATGAACTTCTTTTCCTATTTCGGTAACAATTCTAAGCAAAACTTTTTTCTCATTAGAAGAAAATTTTGTCATCTTGCTAATGTGTTCTTTCCATAATTCAAAAGAATCGTTTGGCGAATCACTGTTGTTTAACACTTCTATGATGTCACTTTTCCATTTGTAAATATTTGCGATTATTTTTGGAACCTTGACTCCAAAAATTGTTTCTTGTCCTCCTGCAGAAAATGTATCTCTAAAAGAAGGATTGATGATACCCTTTGCTTTTAGAAGCCATTTACATGCATTGTTGTAATCTCCCAAAATAACCTTAGGGGATTTAATAAGCATTTCAGCTTTATAATGATTTTTTTCTTTTTTGGATAGTTCGCTCCAAAAATGGATTTTGGAATTAATTAAACTTTCTGCAAATATTTGTTCTTCAATATCCTGTGAACTTACTTCTTGAACATTCGGGCTATACCACCAAAGAGAATCTTCTTCGCTGTCGTTGTCTTTTTTAGATTCAATTAAATATGATTTAAACGCATCAAATGGATTTTGCATTTGACGTATATCGTCGTATGGTTTATGAATCTTGTTGAACAAGGATTCTTGTATATCCTGGTTCATGTCAAGCATATAGCGCGGACTATGAGTAACTGCTACATTAGAAACACATTCCTCAAATGGTCTATACTTGATTTGAAACGGATTCTGTTTTGCGCAGAATACTTGGATTCTACTTACATCGGGAATTCGGGTGGATTCCATAATGCTTCCACCCATGACTTTCCAGGAATTAGACTTTGTGCTAAGTGTTTTGACTTCGATGCCGAAAGCTTGTCGTTCGTTAATTCTAGCAACAATGTCTGGAAATTTGTGACCGCTTATGTATTGAATTTTCCACGGTAAATTCAATTCTTTTGTAGATTCTTCGACTGCCTTGCTTACGTCAATTTCAAAGGATTTCCAAAAATCACCTTTGATTTTTCCACAATTTGCCGATTGCAACTTTGTTTTTGTACAATCCAAAAGTTTTTGAAAATCTGCTATGGTCTGATTTTCACGATGATTGAGATTTTGTCCGACGGATATAGACATGACTAAACTCCGAAAAGATCGTCCCAGATGAATTCTAGTCTTTTGCCGATTGCATAGCCAAGTAATGGCGGCACCGCGTTTCCAATAACTTTATAAGCTTCGGACGAACTGACCTTGTTTACCCCATCGTTGAATATGAATTCGTACTCGTCAGGGAATGTCTGGATTCTAGCGCACTCTCTTACGCTAAGTCGCCTTTCCTGAAGTCCTTTTGCAAGCTCTTCACTATGGGTTCCGCCGTGTTCTGCGTTTAAACGACGAAATTCAATATTTCCATGGTGCTCGCTGCGAATTGTTGGTCCGATATCGTTTAAATCAATTTCAGCGCTGCCTTGCATTTTTCCGTAATACTTGGCTTTAGAAAACATTTGCTGAGCTTTATCGCTTGATGCGTCGGGTTCCTTGAGGCCTACAAAAGCATCCTTGCATGTGACAATTTTTTGTAATCCATTGCCATGTGTTTTTAGTGGGTATGGGTAGAATTTTGAATGCGCTCCGTTGGATTCTAAATCTGCGAGAACTTTCGGGTCTGCGTACTTACGTGAAATTCCAATGAATACAACACGTTCTCGACTTTGAGGAACTCCGTATTCCCAAGCCTTTAAAACTTGTGCGTCAACAACACAATAGCCTTCATCGATATTTCTAAAGTCTGCTTCAATTATTTTCTTAGCATCACCAAGAGATACCAAGCCTTTCACATTTTCCGCTATGAAAATTTTTGGTTTGACAATTTCAATAACCTGTTTCATCCAGAGATAAAGAGTACCACGAGATTCGTTATCGGCGTGTTCCTCTTTTTTGCCGTTGTGACTTTTTTGCGAATCAAAGCCAAGACGTTTTCCTGCAACGGAAAAATCCTGACAGGGAAATCCTCCCGTAACAACATCGATATTGAGCGGGAATGAAAAGGTCTTTTCGCTTGATTTCTTTACAAGATCAACGATGGATTCCAGATGATAAATTCCATCGACTTTTTTTCTGGAACCAAAAAAGTGGTTCCAAGATTTTTGTGCACAAGGTAAAATGTCGTTTGTGAATACGGTTTCAAAGCGACTGTTGGATAATTTGACGAAATTCTTGTCTATGCGCTCTTTTATCCAGTCTGGATGAATTTTTTCATTGACTGATTTACCTAAAACTGAAAAGCCGCCTTCAAGACCTAAGTCTAGACCGCCACAACCGGAAAACAATGAAAGGACCCGAAGGGCTTTCTTTCTTGACGCCATATCGCCTCGGTGTTCCAATGGAACAGGTGAAAGTTTCCGTTTTCACTTCTGTTCTGGGTACACCTGTGGCGTGCCAGCTTAAAGTAAGCCCAAAAAGAACTCATCCGATTGGATGAGTCCCCCTTGATCCTATTCTTGGTGTGTTAAAAGTTGGTCGTTTTCAAGGACACAAGAACGGGAGCAAAAACAATATGTTCTGCTCTCATTCGCAGCTTTATGTCCAAATAAAAAAACGTGAACCGTAAGGCCTGTCTGTCCTTAGGCAACGACCAAGAAGCCCACACAACGACAAGCACAAACGATTCACGCCAATATGACGTGAATTATCTGCCTTATCCTTGGTTGCTAAAAGTTGGTCGTTTTTAAGGACACAAGAACAAGAGCATAACTCTAATACCAGGTTGTTCAGCTCTGCTCTCACAAAACCGAACTATGTCATTCTCTAATATACAAAAAGTTTGATGACTGCGTTAGGGATGGAAGTGGCGAAGCCATTCGGACTCGCGCGGCGCTTGACTTGTGCAGTTGCCTGGAGCGCGAGGCTGAACGGACGGGGAGCGGAGCGAGCCGATAACGCGACAGCCCGACCCCGGCGGCGGTTCTGTTGTGCGTGTCCCGGGAGCCGGGGGAACGCCCAAAAGTAAATTTTTAGTTTTGAAAACTGGTGATCTTGTTATTTATTCCAGTTCCTGCTTGAGCATTTCCAGGAAGAGCGCTGCCGGCTTACTGAAGGCGGCGTTCTTTTTATAGACGGCCACCAGACCCACTTCTCGTGCGGGGCGTAGGGGGATGAACTTCAGCTCGCTATCTTCAGAAGTGCTGATGATTTTGTCTAGGCAGAGGGCGCAACCCACGCCTTCCTTTACCATGAGGGATGCGTTAAAGAGCAGGTTGTAAGTGGCGATGACATTCAGGGGAATGCGGCCCAGCCAGCCGGAAAATTCGTTGCTCCTGAAGGATTGCCTAGAAACAATCAGCGGAATTTTTGTTAGGTCTGCGGGCTTTATAAATTTGCGTTCTGCAAGTTCCGAATCTCTGCGAACGAGGAGCCCCCAGGTGTCCTTGCTTTGCAGGGCAAGGTAATCGTACTTCTGCTTATTTACAGGCTCGATGAGAATGCCGAAATCAAGAAGTCCCTGGTCCAGTTTTTCGGTAACGTCTGCGGCGTTTCCGCTGAAAAGGTTCAGGCGGACTTGGGGATGTTTTTCGTTAAATTTCTTGAAGACTTTTGCGATGACTCGCATGCCGTCGGTTTCGCCACCGCCTACGAAAATGTCGCCGGTCAGTTCCTGCTGGCTTGCGACCTTGAATTCGTTTGCGGTGCGTTCTGCAAGGGCTACGATTTCTTCGGCTCTCTTGCGGAAGTGAATGCCGTTTTCGGTAAGGATGGTCTTCTTGTTGGAACGCTCAAACAGCTTTACGCCCAGCTCTTCTTCCAGTTCCTGCATTTGGCGGGAAAGGGTAGGCTGGGTAACGAACAGCACATCGCTTGCCGCCTTGGAAATGCTTTCTTCCTGGGCGACGGCTAAGAAGTATTTGAGGGTTCGAAGTTCCATGGAGTGAAATATAACTTTACTATCCAAATACACAACCCATCAGCAGCACAGAACATACCACAAAAACAAGTACAGTTGCGATACCAAGAATTTTCCACTTGAGGGAAAAATCTTTTTGGTATATGCCCAATCCAACATAGGGAACGAAACTCAACAACGCTGGCATGATGTAGCGGAAATCGTTGCTGCAGGCGTAGGGATATTTGTAACGCAGGTAACCCAATGCTGCAAAGAACAGGATTCCCTGAATAAAAAGAATCCAATGGTAAACATCCAGTTTTGTTTTCCACCAGCCGCGAATCGCAAATACGATCAAGCCCAGGAATGACGCGCTAATGAAGGATGCCAAGGTCTTACCCAATGCGGTTTCTACAAGTTTGAATTCTCCAAACAGGGAAGATTTGAAGGCGTAATTGAGAAAGTATTCTCTGCCCAGACCGTCGGCCCATGCGCTGGTATAAGGTTCCGTTAGGAAAGACTTCAGATCAAAATAAAGATAGTTTCCGGCTTCGTTCCCGACTTTCAAACCCGAGTGCAGACTGTTTGCGTTGGAAACTAAGCCTCCTTCGCCCATTATTTTTTCGAAGGCCAATCCAACAAAGATTAGAAGTAATAAAATCCAGCTTGTGATTTCTGGTTTGGTTGGTTTAATTTTTTCTGGCGAACGATTTTTGAAATAGCCTGCAGCGGCCATCAGTATCACAAGAGCCAAAGAGATAAAGCCTGTGGATTTTGTCCAAATTGCAAGAGCCGCACAAACCACGGCGAAAACAAGGGACGAACCTTTCCTATACCTAATGTAATTGAAGCCCGAAAGCAGACAAAGAACATGCAGTGCAATGAACATCTGGTCGTTCCCGATTCTTGGAGCGACTAAAAGCAAGGTCGGCCACACCGTCCAAAGGGACGCGGCAATAATCAGACTTTTGCCATCCACAAGACTCTTTAAAAACGCAAGACCGC
>JAKSMU010000044.1 GCA_024400455.1 Bacteroidales bacterium
CATCGATGGAAGGCAGCAACGGATTTTCCTCATTGCCAAGCCATTGCAGGAAATCTTCGCCCAAATCTTCGCTCAATCGCTTGATGGCTTCCTCTTTGGTGATGTATTCTGTCGACTTCACAGCTGGCATGGCATCCAGTTCTTTCTGCAAATGCAGGATGTTGGCTTCCTTCACATTGCTGTTCATCACGATTTCAAAACCAATGTTTTCCTTGATATGATCCGAAAGCTTGCGGGCATGCATCATCAGGAGAGCAAAAACACCTAACAAAAACAGCACCAACATTATGCTCATCAACGACATGGCATATGAACTGGCCACACGACGTTTATTTGTACTTCTTTCCGACATTTTCACATTTTTAGAACGCAAAAATATACAATTATTCCTAAATTTGCGCCATGTTTTGCAAATTGAGACACGGAATCATCATTCTCAGCAGTTTACTCTTCACGCTGCTGCTGCAACAATGCGCCAATATGGTTACGCCAAGCGGTGGACCGAAAGACACCTTACCACCTGTAGTGACCGAAGCCATCCCCGAAAACCATTCCGTGAATTTCAACAGCAAGAAAATTGAAATCACTTTCGACGAATACATCACGTTGGAAAACGCCAAGCAACAAGTGTTGATCTCACCGCCACTCAACGAGAAACCCGACATCAAACTCGTCAACAAAACTGTTGTCATCCGCTTTAAGGAAGCTTTAAAAAGCAACACGACCTACACTATCAATTTCGGTGACGCCATCAAAGACTTGCACGAAGGCAACGCCTTCAAAAACTACATTTATAGCTTTTCGACAGGCGAAATACTTGACACGCTTGCCATTTCCGGACAACTGCTCTCAGCCAACGACAAGAAACCCATTGAAGACGCATTAGTGACCCTATATTACGGTGATTCGGAAGGCCTTGACTCCTTGCCATTGACAAGCACACCGCATTTCATCACCAAAGCCAACAAAGAAGGGCATTTCGTTTTCAACGGATTGCCCGACAAAAAATTTCAGGTTTTTGCCATCAAGGATGTTAATGCCAACAGTTACTTCGACCTGCCCAACGAACAAGTTGCTTTCCTCGACACTTTGGTCACCGCCCCAGCAAGCAACCTAAGCCTCTACATGTTCACCGAAGAAGACACCACGCAGATGCTACTTGAAAAGAAGCTCGTAGCCGAAGGTCAACTACGCTTCGTTTTCCGTCAGCCCGCCCAAAATGTGACGATTGAAACACCAGAGATTTTGCCCGATTCATTCAACATTGTAAAAGTTCATTCTGCTAATTTCGATACCATCAATTGGTATTTCACGCCCAATGTGAAAGACAGCCTTTGGGTGCAGATGAAGTACGACACCATCATCAATGATTCAACGCGTTATAGTCTGATATTTAAAAATAAAAAAGGCAAAACTGAGATGCTGAAAGCAAGTGACAACCTTGCCAATGGCTGTATTTTGCCTGAAAGCATGCTGACATTGTCGTTCACGGAGCCAATAATTGACTTTCAACTCACAGACTCAGTGCTTTTCATTGCCGGAACCGACACCTTGACCGAAAAACCTGAATTTGAACAAGTAGATGAATTTGGCTTCCTTTATAGTCTGAAAAACCAATTGGAAACAGACAAAGAATATAGCATCAGCATTCCAGATTCAACTATTTTCAGCATCAAAGGACACGCAAATAGCGCCATCAACCTTAAGTTCCGCCAAGCCAAAGACGAGGACTTCGGCAATATTTTCATCACAGTCGTGCCGCCAGAAGCAGTTCCCCAAGTCGTTGTGCAACTGCTGAACGCCAAAGGTTCTGTAGTCGACACACAAATTGTGACCGAAAAGAAGGAACTGGAATTCTGGTATCTCGCTCCCGGCAAATACAAACTGAAAGCCATACTCGACACCGATGCCAACGGCAAATGGAGCACCGGAAACTATCACCGTCACTTCCTGCCCGAAACCATCATCGAATACAAAGACGAACTTGACCTCAAGGCCGGCTGGGACATTGACTTGGACAATGTTTGGGAGATTTCTGCCGCTTCGGTTAATCCACAAACAGCGAAGTAAAGCCAAACTGCTTCACATCGAACAGGCCCTTGTCGCTGAGTTTCAAATCGGGGATGACGACTAATGACATAAAGGCCAAAGTCATGAAAGGCGCGTAAAGCGTGGTGCCAAGACGATGTGCCAAAGCATCAGCCTTTTCATAGTTTTCAGCAACCTTTTCACCTTCATCAGCACTCATCAGACCAGCCACTGGAAGCGGCAAAACAGCTGATTCCTCATGGCTGTAAGTCACCACACCGCCTTTGTTTTCAATCAGCATGTTGATGGCAGCAACGATTTCCTCATCGGAAGCGCCAACCGCAACGATATTGTGACTGTCGTGCGCCACACTCGAAGCGATGGCACCTTTTTTCAAGCCGAAATTACGGATGAAAGCCACGGCGGGTTTTGCCTTGGCGTAACGGTTGACCACGACCATTTTCAGAATGTCACGCTCAACATCGCTGACCAAATTGCCGTTTTCAACCTTTGGCTTCGCAATGGTGACATCCGTAATCAACTGACCGTCGAAGCACCCAATCACCTTGATGTTTTTGCCTTCGTCGGCCAATGCGATGTCTTCCTTGGCGATAGGACCGATGACGAAATTGTTCGGCGTAGCCGATTGCAAATGCGCAATGCTTGAAACGCCATCGGCAGCCACACATTCACCTTTGATATAGGTCTGCTTGACATTCAAGTCGTTCAGATTGTCGACCACAATGAAATCGGCATCATCGCCCTGTTGCAGCAAACCTACATTCAAATGATAGTGATTGACCGCATTGACGGAAGCCGCTTTCAGCACATCCAGAATATTGTAGCCCAAATCGATGGCGCGTTTCACCAATTCGTTGACGTGGCCTTTCAGCAAATCGTTCGGGTGCTTGTCGTCGGAACAGAACATCAGTTTCTCAGGATGCGTCGCCATCAGCGGAATCAGCGCCTCGAAATTCTTTGCAGCACTGCCTTCGCGGATTTGAATGAGCATCCCCTCGCCTATTTTCTCTTCGGCCTCTTCTAAAGTGAAACATTCATGGTCGGTGCTGATGCCCGCGGCAACATATTTCTTCAAGCCATCGCCCGAAAGTGCCGGAGCATGACCATCAATAGGCTTGTTGGCTTTTTTGGCGGCAGCCAATTTTTTCAGAATGTCGGCATCCTCGAACAGCACGCCCGGACAATTCATCATTTCCGATAGATAATGGATGTCGTCCATCGCCATCAGCTGCTCAATGGCCGACGAATCGAGGGTGAAGCCTGCCGTCTCAAAGCAAGTGGAAGGCACGCAGCTTGGCGCACCAAAGAAAAACTTGAACGGCACGCGCTTGCCGCTTTCAATCATAAACTTGATGCCTTCAATGCCAAGCACATTGGCGATTTCGTGCGGGTCGCTGATGGTGGCCACAGTGCCGTGAGGCGTTGCCATGCGCGCAAACTCGCTCGGGACGACCATCGAACTCTCGATATGGATATGGGCATCGACAAAACCCGGCATGATGAACTGATTTTCAGTAGTTTCACATTCCCTGATGGAAACAATTTTGCCGTTTTCAACGCTTACGGTGCCTGAAAAAATACGTGAAGCAATAAGGTCAACAATCTGACCACTGATTGTAAAGGTGTTGTTATTCATTGATTTAGTGAAAATTAAACAATAACTTGTGGCAAAAATACCTGTTTTTTCGTGTCGCTAAACACAAAATCGAAGATTACCTCACTTCGTGTCGGTGAATTTACATTTCGACGTAGTCAATTATCATAAATGAAACAAAAATATGTGAATTCCTAATTGACTATATATCAGATTAATTCCCATTAATTAACGGCTAATATTCGAAAATTTGTGTTTGTAAAAACAATATGATTGGTATTTAAATTTATCTCAACTTATTATTTTATAGTTACTTAACTTTAATTTAAGGCATTATCCTGACTATTCGTCAAAACAGCGCGACAGGAACCCCTGAATGTGTTCCGTGTCGCCGCACTTATAGTTACGGTCATAACTATAATACTGATAATGCTCTCCGTTGGTATAGGTGATTTCATAATCCCAAGGCGTGCATCCTTCCTTGACTTCTTCCTTTTCGGAATTCATTTTCAAATCACTGGTAATGAACAAAATGCGGAGGTCTTCCAAAACTATCAAATCCTTTTCAAGGCACTGGTGCAATCCGGTTGTCTCATTGTCAAGCGTCAGCACAGCATGGTCATTATCGCGAGTGATGCTATATGTGTCGGCACCATAATGATAGATGAAAGAGACCACCTCGTTGGGCGTGACGGGCATGTTCTTCCATTTCGCAAGACAAGAATGAAGGGCCTGGAAGTCTTCATAATACCCATCAGGGCCAGCCATATAACCGCTTGCCGAGATGCTTTTCCCTGATGCATACAGGACATTGAAATGCCAGCTTTTACCATCATACACTTCCATTCTCGGCTTGTAGTTTCCCGAATACCGATACATCTTTCGATTCATGATGACTTGTTGGAGACTGTCGAACACTGAATGGTCATCGATGGTGAACTCCTTTTCTCCGGGCCGTCTTTGGTCGAACAGGAAATGCACTTTCTGGTCCGATGTTTCCGTGATGTCATAATCAAATCCGCTGAACCTGACCATACCGCCTCCCTCGCCGAAAGAAAAGGCGATAATGGTATCATCTTCGTTAATGGCGTTCTGGCCGTTCATCGAACAGCCAAACAACGAAAACAACGCTGTGATAATGATAATTCTATTGTTCATGATTTGCATATTTATTATTAGTAACTGTTCAAAAACAAACTTCAATTTGGATTTCGAGGCTGCGAGGCTTCGGGATGTCGGAATGCCTCATAGTCTCGTATTCCCGCGACCTCGCTGTCTCGCGACCTCGTTTTCAATATGCAAACTAAATTTGCTCATTTATTATTGTGTTATAAACGATTCCTAAATCAGAAGAAAACCCCCGGCGTGATGCCAACCCATTTCAGGACGGTTTCGCCCCAAAGCAAAATCAGCACCCACGAAATGGTCATCATCGTGATGCCAAACTTGAAGGCATCGGTCTGACTATACATGTTTGTATTATAAAGCAGTGCAGCCGGCTTACTGTTGAACGGCAGCACATAGCAATGTTCGATAAGCATGGCGACGGGCAGCGAAAGGCTCATCACTGGGAAACCGAAACGCGCTTCGACACCCAAAGCGATTGGCACGAAAACCATGGTGCGGATGGTCTTCGACTGAAAGACAAGGCCCGAATACATCATAAGGAAAGTGAGGATGACATAAAGCACCCAGAATGGCGTATCAGCCGTGATGCCCATGCTGTCGAAGGCCGCATTGACCATCGTGTTGGGGAGGTCGGTGGCATTCAGTCCGGAACCTAAAGTATAAGCACCGGCTGAGAAAAGCATCAGGTGCCAAGGAATGTCGACATCGTTCCATTTCACCACGCCAATGCCTGGCAACAAGGCCAAAACAGCACCCAAAAGGGCGACTATGGTTTCGTCAATGTTATGGAAAGTGCCTTTCGTGACCCATAAGAACAGCACGAGGACGAAAATGCCGACAGCCTTATATTCTTCACCTTTCATCTTGCCCATGGCATCGAGTTCCTTCTGCAATCGCTCGATACCGCCTTCAATCTGAGGTTTCTGTTCCTCTTTCTTCATCGGGAAGAAAATGTAAATGCCGAGAACAAGGCCTATGACCAGAATCAAAAGGCTCATCGGACCGCAGGTAAGCAGCCAGTCGGCATAACCGAAATCGCAACTGCCCACGAAACCCGCAATCAGCGAAATGGCCAGCAAGTGAGCACCACTGCCGGTATAAAAAGC
>JAKSMU010000045.1 GCA_024400455.1 Bacteroidales bacterium
GAAACGAAATGACAACTGACAAAATGACATACTTATGAAAGCATCAATTTCTTTTACAGAATTGCAAAGCATTATTGCCAGCCAGACTAAGGTTGGCGACAAAATCTCTTTTGAGGCTATTGGTCCCAAGACAATCCGCGTGACCTATAAGTTGGGTTTTGTTCCGCTTCACGTCGATTTGACAATTGAGAGCGTCGTCGGCTCCGATTTGTATCTGTCATATAGCGGAAAACAACTTATTGATATGGTCCTTCCTTTGGCTCAGAAAAATCCTGCATTGTCGTTCATTGAGAAGCGCACCGATGATGGCGTTATCTTGCATCTGGCGCAAATCGAGCAGGCAAAGGCAGTGCTCGAAAAGATTGACGTCCGAACGGTTTCGGTGCTTGCCGATGCCTTGGAGGTCGACGGAGCCTTTAAAAACTAAGGCGAAAACGTTAGAGGCCAGCCGAAAGGCTGGCTTTTTTCATTACAATAAATTACACTTTTTGCCGTTTATTTCATTTAGTTAGACGAAGGTAAGCACAATTTGTGTAATTTTACCGCTTGTTTTCGTGACAAATCGTTTTGAAAGAAAAGAATATAACAAATAAATCTGAAATGAAAAAAGTTAACTTTTTGAAAATGTTTGCATTGGTGGCTCTTTCCTTGCCAACCATTTGCATTAATGCTCAATCGAAACTTGACAAACAGGTGCTGATGACCATCGGTGACAAGCCGGTGACGGTTAAGGAATTTACGGATGTTTATTCCAAGAACAACATTAAAAACGAAGTGGTTGATAAAAAATCTGTTGATGAATATCTTGACCTTTTCGTCAATTTCCGTATGAAAGTGATGGAAGCCACAGAAATGAAACTCGATACGAGTGCGAAGTTTAAGAGTGAACTTGAAGGATATCGCAAGCAATTGGCAAAGCCATATTTCAGCAGCGATAAGATCAGCGACGAACTGGTTCAGGAAGCCTATCAGCGCAAACTGAAGGACATCCGTGCTTCTCATATCCTGATTACTTGCGACAAGCATGCTTTGCCATCAGACACACTGAAGGCTTACAACAAAGCCATGGACATCCGCAAGAGGGCTTTGAAAGGTGAAGATTTTGCTAGCCTGGCCGTTAAATATTCTGATGATCCGTCGGCAAAGGATATAAAAGGCACCGAAACTACACAGGCCCGTAAAGGAAATCATGGTGATTTGGGCTATTTCACTGTCTTTGACATGGTTTATCCATTTGAGTCTGGCGCCTATAATACCAAGGAAGGTGAAATCTCAATGCCAATCCGTAGTGATTTTGGTTATCATATCATTAAGGTCCAGAGTGTTACCGATGCCATGGGAACCATTCAGGCAGCCCATATCTTCTTGCAGCTTCCGTTCGATGCTTCTAAGGAAGATGAAGCGGCAATGAAACAGAAAGCTGATAATATCTATAAGGAATTGGCAAAAGATGGCAGTAATTGGAACGAACTTGTGACCAAGTACACGGATGACCGTGGTACGGTTTCGCGTGGCGGTGCTTTGAGCAACTTCACGGTCAGCAGAATTGTCCCTGAGTTTATTGAAACGTGTAAGGGCTTGAAAGTGAATGAAATTGCAAAACCTGTGCGTACAAGTTATGGTTATCACATCATCAAGTTGTTGGGCAAGACTGGCGTTGGCAGTTTCGATAAGGAAAGTCAGGCCATCAGCGAGCGTGTTGAAAAGGACATGCGTTCAAAGAAGTCGGAAGAGGTTGTGCTGAAACAGGTCAGAAAGGATTACAATTTCAAGCAGAACGATGCTAATGTTGAGGCATTTTTGGCTACAGTCGACAGCACTTTGTTGGCTGGAAAATATGTCCCGGCTGCTGCTGCCGATATGAAAGCTGAGCTGTTTACCATCGAAGGCAATGCAACAAAAGTCGCTGATTTCGTGAATTATATCAATGAAAAGCAGAAGCCTCGCAAGTTCGGTACGCCTATGGCTTGCGCTTACGAGCTTTATGATGCATTTGCCAACGAAAAGGTGATGGATTATGCCGATGCTCATCTGGAGGAAAGATACCCTGAATTTAAGAATCTCGTTCAGGAATATTATGATGGCATCCTGCTCTTCGACTTGATGGAAAAGGAAGTCTGGGACAAGGCTGTGAAAGACACAACGGGTTTGCAGGAATTTCATGCCCGCCATGCCTCGAAATATATGTGGGAAGAACGTGTTCAGGCTGCCATCATCACCGTTACGCGTGCTGAGTCATTGCCAAAAGTCAAGGCTTTGATTGATGCTGGCACATCTTGGGACAGCTTGCGCCCGATCATTCAACGCGATTCCATCCAGCATGTTTTCGTTCGCAAGGGTTTCTATCAGAAGGGCGACAACCAGTATGTCGACCAAACTGAATGGAAGGCTGGCGTTATCAATGAAATCCATTCCACTGTTGATGAATCGACTGTGATTGTGGCAATTATCGAAAAACGCAATCCGGAACCTAAGACCTTAAAAGAAGCCAAGGGTTTGGTTACCTCCGATTATCAGGTGGAACTGGAAGAAAAATGGATACAGAATTTGCACAAGAAGTATCCTGTTCAGATTGACGAAAAAGTCCTTGATAAAGTCAGAAAGCTTTATAAATGAGAAAATTGCATTGGCTGACAGGCTTGTTTTGCATTCTCATTTTGCAGAGCTGCAACCTCAAGTCGAGTGATTCAAAAGGTGTTGTCGTGGCCGAGTGCTACGGCAAATACCTTTATGAGTCAGACTTGGAGGGTGTTGTTGCTCCTGGCACCGAAGGATTGGACAGCCTGAATCGTGTCAATGCTTTCGTTGATTCGTGGATTCGCCGCGAGGTTTTGCTGCATCAGGCTGAGCAGAACCTTTCAAAGGAACAGCTTGATTTTTCCAAACAGATTCAAGAGTATCGGAATTCGTTGGTGATATATGCATACGAAACACAGCTTGCCGAGCAGCGTCTTGATACGGTCGTCAGCGATGATGAAATTGCTGCGTATTATGAGCAACACAAAGATAATTTCGAGTTGCGTTATACGATGGTTAAGGCAGCATACGTCATCTTGAAATCCGATTGCAAGCAAAAGGAGGATTTCCGTAAACTGATGAAGGAGTCCGATACGCTGATGCTGCAGCGCCTCGACATAATGGCGACCTATTATGCCGCTTCAAGTTACCTGGATGTTGATTCTTGGATTCGCCTTGATGACTTGCTGGAAATCATACCGATAGACATTTACAACACGGAAAGTTTCTTGAAGAAAAACCGCTTCGTAATGTTCGACAAGGACGATTTCACTTATATGGTGCGTTTCGAGGATTATCTGATGGAAGAGACCCTGTCGCCTTTGGAAATCGAAAAGGAAAACATCAAAAGCATGATTCTTATGAAACGCAAGAAGGATTTGCTTGATGATTTGAAATCGAAATTATATGAAAAAGCCGCTAAAGACCACACTTTTGAAGTGTATACAGGTTCGACGGCTTCAATTATTGACTCAAAAGAAGAAAAATAATGAAAAGAAATGCAGTTTTAATGGTTCTGGTTTTGCTGTCGGTTCAGCTTTTTGCCCAAAAACAGTCTCAAGTGATTGATAAGGTTGTCGCTGTAGTCGGTAAGAACATAATCTTGCAGTCGGACATCGAAAATCAGTATATGCAGTACCGTCTTCAAGGTGGTGCGCAAGGCGGATACCAGCCGATGCATTGCGATATCCTGGAATCTATGCTTTTCCAGAAACTGATGCTGAACCAAGCGGAAATGGACAGCATTACCGTGACTGATGACCAAGTTGATGCCAAAATGATGCAAGACATTGGTTATTATATAGCTCAATTCGGTTCTCAGGAAAAGATGGAGTCAGTTTTCGGTAAGACTTTGCCTGAAATTAAGGAAGAACTTCGTCCTATGGTCAGGGACAGAATGTTACAGGAACAGGTGCAGAACAACATCATTCAGAATGTTGTGGTCACTCCTTCTGAGGTGAAGGCGTTTTATATGGATATGCCTCAAGACAGCCTGCCAATGGTGAATGCTGAATATGAGATTGCCCAAATAGTAAAGCGTCCACCTGTCAGTATCGATGAAAAGCTTAAAGTGAAAGACCGCCTTTATCAGATCCGTAAACGAATCCTTTCGGGTGAAAGCAGTTTTTCGACCATGGCCATCCTTTATTCCGAAGACCCCGGCTCTGCGAAAAAAGGTGGTGAACTTGGCTTTGTGGGTAAAGGTGAGTTTGCTCCGGCATTCGAAACAGTTGCCTTCAACTTGAGGGATGGCGAAATTTCGGAAGTCGTTGAAACTGAGTTCGGTTTCCATATCATTCAGCTTATCGAACGTCGCGATGACATGGTCAATTGCCGTCACATTTTGCTCTCGGCTAAGGTGCCTGTCGAAGCGCTCGAAAAGGCCCAGAATGAGTTGGATTCCGTTGCAGCATTGGTCCGTAATGGAGAAATGACTTTTGACGAAGCTTGCAAAAAATTCAGTGATGACGATTCCAAGAATAACGGAGGTTATGTGACGAATGCCGCTACCGGTGGCAACCGTCTCAGCATAGCTGACTTGAAGGAACTTGAACAGTATTATCCTGAATATGGCAATTTGGATTTCATTATCAGTCGTTTGGGTGAAAACGAAATCAGTGATCCTTTGCCGATGACTACGAATGAGAAAAAAGACGCTTTCCGCCTTGTCATGGTGAAAAAGAAAGTCGAAGCACACAAAGCCAATCTTACCGATGATTACAATCTGATTCAAGGTTGGGCTTTGGAAATGAAAAAGCAGCAAGCCAGAGAAAATTGGATTCGCGAAAAGGCTAATAAGGCATACATTCGTATTGATGAAAACTATGCTGATTGCGAGTTCAACTTCGATTGGTTGACGAAGTGATTTAGTTAATTCTTTTGAAAATGTATAATTCAGATATTGAAGGCGCAAAAGCCTTGGTGTCGAAATACGAAGCCTTGCGCAATGAAATCGGCAAGGTCATCGTCGGACAGCACGACATCATTCATAATACGATTCTTTCCATTTTTTGCCAAGGACACGTGCTTTTGGTTGGCGTGCCGGGATTGGCTAAGACCTTGTTGGTGAATACCATAGGTAAGGCGCTCGGCTTGAGCTTCAGCCGTATCCAGTTTACCCCTGACCTTATGCCGTCGGATATTGTCGGTACTGAAATCCTTGACGAATCGCGTCAGTTCAAGTTCATTAAAGGCCCTGTTTTTGCCAATATCGTTTTGGCCGACGAAATCAACCGTACGCCGCCTAAGACTCAAGCCGCTTTGCTTGAAGCCATGCAGGAAAAGTGCATCACCGTTTCGGGAAAGACCTACAAATTGCAGGAACCTTTCTTTGTCTTGGCCACGCAAAACCCGATAGAGCAGGAGGGAACCTATCCTTTGCCAGAGGCTCAGTTGGACCGTTTCATGTTCAACCTGATGCTCGACTATCCGACTTACGAAGAAGAAATCGACATTGTGAAGAACACCACCGTTGGCAAGGATGCCGATGTGAAGGCCGTGCTTTCGCCGGAAGAGATTATTTATTTCCAGCAGTTGGTGCGTCGTGTCCCAGTGCCGGACAATGTGTATGAATATGC
>JAKSMU010000046.1 GCA_024400455.1 Bacteroidales bacterium
TTTGTCCCGGCTATCGGAAATAATAAGGTGGAAATCAAGAACAACAGCGACCAGAAAATCATCGCCAACATCTTTACAAAGGCATCTGTTGCCGAGTACGAGACTCAAGAATCGGGCAATTATATCAATATGAAGGTGAACTATTGCGATAAGAATGGTGCAACCTTGAATCCTGCCAATCTTGCCATGGGCACTGATTTCATGGTGAAGATGACCGTTGAGAATCCAAGCAATTACAGCGTCACTGAATTGGCTTTGTCATATTATTTGCCAGCAGGTTGGGAAATCGTCAATGAACGTCTGACGGGTGCTGATTCCGAGAACCAAGGTGCCAAGCACATTGACATCCGCGACGACCGCGCCTACTTCTATTTCGACCTGATGCCGAATACAAAGCAGACTTTCACCTTGAAACTGAATGCCACCTACGAAGGCAATTACATGATTCCGGCCGTCCGTTGCGAAGACATGTACAGCGACCAGATTTACTACGTGATTCCAGCAAGGGAAACCGTGGTAAAGTGATCCGTCACTAATCAGCATAGCGTCCGCGAATGGTAAAATCCATTTGCGGACGTTATTTTTGTATTTTTGCATCGATGAAGGCATTCTTTGAAAAACATAAAAAGTTAAAAATCACGCTCTCAGTGCTTTTGGCATTGTTCGTGATCTTTTTATGTTTGCCTGTCCCGAAGTTTCACGAGCCTTATTCAACGGTGTTGACGGCAAGAGATGGTGAATTGCTCGGCGCAAAAATCGCTGAAGATGGTCAATGGCGTTTTCCCGCAAGCGATTGCTATTCAAAGAAATATGTGGCTTGCCTTTTGGAATACGAAGACCAGCAGTTTTTCCATCATCCGGGTTTCAATCCAGTGTCTTTTGTGGAGGCATTGGTGCAGAACCTCAAGGCAGGAGAGGTGGTGCGTGGCGGCAGTACGGTCTCGATGCAGGTGGTGCGCATGGCACGCCACAACAAGCCGAGAACCTATTGGGAGAAAATGATTGAGGTGGTGCTTGCCATGCGGCTTGAGCTGCATTATTCCAAAACGGAAATCCTGAATCTTTATGCCGCTCATGCGCCTTTTGGCGGCAATGTGGTTGGCATCGATGCGGCGGCTTGGCGTTATTTTCACACCACACCCGATGACTTGTCATGGGGCGAGGCGGCCACTTTGGCGGTGCTGCCCAACTCGCCGGCTTTGATACATCCTGGCCGCTCACGCGATAAGCTGGAACAGAAACGTGATGAGTTGCTGCAACGCATGCCGCAGTCAAAAGTACATGCTCCCCGTCGTTTTGACCTGCCACACCTTTCTGCCGAAGATGCCGAACTGGCGCAAATGGAAAACATTCCTGACCGTCCGTTTGAAATGCCGATGCTGGCTTATCATTATCTTTCGGATGCCGAACGGCAGCACAAAGGCGAACATGTCAGCTCCACGATTCGCTATGATTTGCAGGTCGCCATTATGGAAATCATGAAACGGCATTATGAAATGAACACGCTGAATCAGATTGAGAATGCGGCGGTCTTCGTTTATGATTATCTCGATGAGGAAATTGTGGCTTATTTGGGCAACAATATGGACGCCAACGATGCCGCCATGGTGGATATGGTCAAGGCGCAGCGCTCTACGGGAAGCATACTGAAGCCTTTTCTTTTTGCCGCCATGCTCGACGATGGCACCTTGACAACCGAAATGGTCTTGCCCGACGTGCCGATGAGTCTCTCGGGTTTCACTCCGAAAAACTATTCCGGCGAATATTGGGGTGCGGTTTCGGCGCGTGAGGCCTTGCAAAATTCTTTGAATGCGCCTTTCGTCTATCTCTTGCGCGAATATGGTCAGCCGCGTTTCCATGCCTTGCTGAAAGAACTGCAAATCTCTGGCATTGTGTTCGATGCTGAACATTACGGCCTTTCGCTGATCGTAGGTGGGGCCGAGGCTTCGCTTTACGATTTGGTGAAAGCCTATGGCAGAATGGGACGGAAACTGGCTGTTGAGGTAAATGAAAATTTCAATGAACCCGTTGATGCCAAAATAGTTCCATTTTCAGCAGAAGCCATAGCTGAGACCTTCGATGTGATGACGGGCTTGGCGCGTCCGAGCGACCAGATAGGGTGGGGCGGTTTCTCATCCTCAAAGCGTGTGGCTTGGAAGACGGGGACGAGTTTCGGTTTTCGCGATGCTTGGGCTGTTGGCTTGACCGACAGATATGTCATCGGCGTCTGGGTGGGCAATTCCGATGGCGAAGGCCGTCCCGGACTGACGGGAGTGGGTTCGGCGGCCCCAATCCTTTTCGATGTCGTCGGTAAACTCGATGGCAGCTACACTTATCCGGCTACCACGTCGCGCGGCATCGATATGGAAGTCTGTGCCGAGTCGGGGTATCCGAAATCGGATGTGTGCCAGCATGTCGATACCATTCGGGTGCCGAATGTGGAAAACAAAATGGGTGTGTGCCCTTATCATAAGAAGGTGTTTTTGGATGCTACCCGACAGTTTCAGGTGCGGCCCGATTGCTATCCCGTCGACCAGAAATGTTATGATGTGTTCTTCGTCTTGCCGCCTGTCATGGAGTGGTTCTACAAGCGTCATTCGCCCATGTACCATCCTTTGCCGGCTTTCTATCCGGGTTGCGGGCCAAGCCGTCCCGATGATGTAATGGCCTTTGTCTACCCGAAATCAGATGCCAAGGTGACCATTCCGATAGGCATAAAAGGCGACCGCCAGCAGGTGATTTTCGAAATCGCGCATCGCAATCCGCAAAAGACGGTCTTCTGGTCGCTGAACGACAAATTCATTGGCGAGACGCGCATCAACCATCAGATGCCAATTGATGTTGAAAAAGGCACTTACGAACTCCGCTGCGTCGATGAAGACGGCGTGGAACTGTATCGGAAACTGGTGGTGATGTGAGGCATTTTTTTTCTGTCAAGGTTCGAAAAATGTGATGATTTTATGATTTTATGGTTCGAAAAATGTGATAAATTGCTATTTTTGCGGTTTGAAAAATGTGATAATCATTATGTATAGGACTGTAATAGAAAAACTTAAAGAGTGGAAAGAGAAAAAAGACAGGCTTCCAATCATTTTGCTTGGTGCGAGACAAGTCGGCAAGACATGGCTGATGAAAGAATTTGGCCGTTCCTGTTTTGCAGATGTCTGTTATGTGAACTTTGAAGAGCCTGGTGATTTGCGGGATTTGTTTGAAGGCAACATCAATGTTGACCGAATCATCGAATATTTGGGGATTTTGCATGGTAAAAAAATCGAGAAACAGACGACCTTGTTGATTTTCGATGAAGTCCAGCAAGTGCCCCGGGCCTTGACTTCGTTGAAATATTTTGCAGAAAACGCCCCTGAATATGCAGTGTGTTGTGCCGGGTCGTTGTTAGGCGTTACGCTTCATAGCGGGACTTCTTTCCCTGTCGGGAAGGTCGAATTTCTGCAAGTTTCGCCAATGTCGTTTTGCGAGTTTCTGCTTGCAAATGGCGAGGATTCGTTGGTGGAATACCTGATGAAACATTATGAAGATTCTATCCCTGAAATCTTGACAGAAAAGTTACAAGACTATCTGAAGAAGTATTTCATTGTCGGAGGAATGCCGCAAGCTGTAAGTGCATGGGTGCAAAATGGCGATTTCGAGGCAGTTAGAAAAATACAATTGCAAATATTGGAGTCCTATAAAAACGATTTTTCCAAGCATGCTCCTAACAACACGGTCCCGAAGATTCATCATGTGTGGAATTCCATTCCAAGCCAGCTGGCGAAGACCAACAAAAAATTCATTTATGGCATGGCAAAGCAGGGCGCACGGGCCAGGGAGTATGAAGATGCTTTGCTGTGGTTGAAAGATAGTGGAGTCATTCGGCATGTGGGGCTTGTTGAAGGTGGCCGTCTGCCTTTGAAAGCTTACGAGGATTTGAAATCATTCAAGATTTATCATTTGGATTTAGGCCTTCTTTGCGCTATGTGCGAGATTGCGCCTTCGGTGATACTCAATAAGACGAATATTTTTTCTGAATTCAATGGCAGCCTTACGGAACAGTTTGTGTTGCAGGAACTTCAGAATTCGGGAATAGCACAAAGCATCTATTATTGGTCGGAAGGTGACACTTCGGAGGTCGATTTTCTGTTTTCGTATGGGGCCAATGTCATCCCTGTCGAAGCGAAAGCAGGGTTGAATGTTCACGCCCAAAGTCTGAAGGTGTTTATGAAAAAATACGATCCTCAAATAGCCGTCAGGACTTCTTTGCAGCCTTTCAGAAAGGATGGCTCCTTGCTGAATTTGCCTTTATATGAATTGTGGCTTTTGCCTGATATTCTGAAGCATTGAAAAAGGCACTTACGAACTCCGTTGCGTCGATGAAGACGGCGTGGAACTGTATCGGAAACTGGTGGTGATTGAGGTTGCATAATTGATGCTTTCGAAAGTGCTTGCGTCTGCAAGGTCATATTAGCGTAATTCGTGGTCCATTGCTGTTTAGGTATAGGTACATAGATGACTTTTCAATCTCAGTAAAAAAATGGGACAAATGGCTCCATGAAGCCGGGGCGGGACCTCCCCTGTACCAAGGCTGTCTTCCTAACTGAGCATTCAGGGATCACTAATGCCTTTCCTTCGCTTTTTTTCGAAGCGAACAGGGAGCGGACAGCAAGAGGAAGCGTATCGGAGGCAGCCTTGGTACGGCCTTGGTACAGCCCTGTATTCAGCATGGCGATTTTGTCATTTTGTCATTTGTCAAAAAATCACAATAAGCGATTTCGATGTCCCAATCGCTTTTCGCCTGTTTATAATACCTAATTAATAATATATTATTAATAATTTTATTAATAGGTGACAAATGGCGAAGAGGTTGAATTTGCTTATTGTGACAAAATGACAAATGATTTTTTGACAAAATGAATGGCAACTATATGCTTTTGGGTCTATAGTGGCTTGTCATGCATTGATAATAGTATAAATCAAGTTGTGTTATTATTATGAGATTCCCGCCGAGCGGCGGGAACGGAAACCAAGAGGTAGTAGTCAAAAGGCGGCGGCGTGTGAGATTCACGCTAAGCGTGATGATAGGCTGCCGCCGCTTGTTCTATTGATCCACGGCATCCGTTCCCGACCCGAAGGGCGGGAATCCACAATTTAATATCCGCCTCTGAATCTCGTAACCACTCTATTCTTACCTTGCAAAGCATCGAAGATGCAAAACCCGATTACCACCGATTAGGTGGAATCGGATAGGGAAGATTTATAAGAGATTTGTTTCGGATTTGTTTCCCCAAAAAGACAAGACACATAGGTGTTGAATTCGGAATTTCGGTGTAATGGACAAATTTTAGGCTGTTTTTGAGACGCTGCTCTCAAGTGGACAA
>JAKSMU010000047.1 GCA_024400455.1 Bacteroidales bacterium
CTCGCTATGGATGTGTGCTATCGTTTTCATTTGGACTGCAATATTAGGAAAAAACATGATTCTAGTTTAGTAAAGACTGATTTTTCTGTTATCACAATTATAGATTCCCGCTTGCGTGAAATCGAAGATTCGACGTAGTCAATGGATGGCATGACTATAGATAAAAACGGCGGCGGTCCGTCATTCCCGCGCAGGCGGGAATCTACTGCCGCCGCTATTCTACTTCCTTTATTGCGTTCCCTTCCCGTCGTCAGACGGGAATCTGTATAAATTCTATTTGCTATAAAATCAGTCATTCGTTGTATTCCAACCAAAATCATGTTATGAATGAGATTTGAGAATTTTTCTGATAGGATTTGAGAATTTTATGATGGAGATTTGAGAATTTTTCTGATGAGATTTGAGAATTTTTTGATGAAGATTTGAGAATTTTTTGGTGGAGATTTGAGAATTTTTGTAATTTTGCAGCGTAAAAATCATAGAGTTATGTTTGTAAGACCTTGTTTTGGTGTTTTGATGGAACGCATGCGCGAGCCGCGTCAGTTTATTCAGGTTGTTGTTGGTTCTCGCCAAGTGGGGAAGTCCACATTGGTGAAGCAGGCTTTGCAGCAAATTGATATTCCTTACACTTTTGAGTTGGCAGACGGCATTCCTGAAGACGACACTTCGTGGATAGGTCGTGTGTGGGAGTCAGCGCGCGCTCAATATCGTATTTTGGGTGGTGGCGAATACCTTCTGGTTATTGATGAAATACAGAAAATACGGAACTGGAGCGAAGCGGTCAAGCGTGAATGGGACTTGGACAGCTTTAATGATGTCAACATCAAGGTGGTGCTGCTGGGTTCGTCGCGTCTGCTGCTGAAAAGCGGTTTGACGGAATCGTTGGCGGGCCGTTTCGAAATGATTAGGCTGGGGCACTGGAGTTATCAGGAGATGCACGATGCCTTTGGATGGAGTGTCGACCAGTACATCTATTATGGCGGTTATCCGGGTGGCGCCAATCTGGTGAAAAACGAAAGCCGTTGGAAGAGGTACATACTGGATGCCGTTGTCGAGCCCGCCATCTCAAAAGATGTGCTGATGACGACCATTATCTATAAGCCGGCCTTGTTGCGCCAACTGTTTGAGTTGGGTTGCAGCTATTCGGGCGAGTTGCTCTCGCTGAACAAGATGTTGGGGCAATTGCAGGATGCGGGCAATGTGACCACTTTGGCCAATTATATAAAGGTGCTCGACGAATGTGAACTGCTGGCAGGCTTGCAGAAGTATGCGTCTGATAATTCCAGGAAATACAATTCCATTCCGAAATATCAGGTCTATAACTCGGCTTTGATGAGCGTGTATACGGGCCGAGGCTTCGTGAAGGAATACACCGACCCGATGCGTTGGGGACGATGGGTCGAGTCGGCTGTCGGTGCGTATCTTGTCGGAAAAGCCAGCGTGATGGATTTCAAGCTGTATTATTGGCGCGATGCCCAGGATGAGGTCGATTTTGTCTTGGCCAGAGGCGAAAGCGTTATCGGCATCGAAGTCAAAAGCGGCAGGCGGATGATGAACCGAGGCCTCTCCGTCTTCATGGAGGCTTTTCGTCCGAAATATGTCTATGTCGTCGGCTCGGGCGGCATTTTGATTGAGGATTTCCTGAAACTCGATTTGAATGTGCTGTTCGGGTAAGGCCTCGCCTAGTTTAAAGGAACGATTCGTTTGTTTTGAAAATTTCACTGTAAGGGTGTTTTTTTTGTCAAACTTTTTCTACCTTTGCCACGTCATTGTGGTTTTTTTTTCAATCTCGGTTTCTCCGCACGCTGGGTTGGACGAATTTCCTGGAATGGCAATCCCGTATGCAACTTGTTGCTGCTTATGGGTTTATGGTTAAAGTTCTGAATTTAGTTGCGGAATAAATGTTTATTTAAATTATACTTACAATGAAAAGATTTAGCAAATTGCTTGTCGCACTGCTCGCCCTCGTGGTTGTAGCAACAAGCTGTAACAAGGAAAGTAGCGAGAAAAAGATTTTGTCTTTCTCGTTTGTTACACCAGCTGTTGAAGCTGTCGTTACTGAATCAGCCAAGACTATTGTGGCTGTCGTTCCTTTTGGCACCGATGTCACTGCATTGGTTCCTGTCATCACCATTTCCGATAAGGCTACCATTAGCCCTGCTTCGGGTATTCCTACCAATTTCACCAATCCTGTAACTTACACTGTAATGGCAGAAGATGGCTCACAAGCCATGTACACTGTTACTGTTACCGTTGACAATAACGGTGGCGGCGGCGGTGGCGGCGGCGGTTCAACCGACCCAACCCAAATCTATGGCAGCATCGATGCCAACACCACTTGGCCTGACCTCGGTCTTCCTGTCGACTATGTCATTGACGGCTGGTTCCGTATTGACGGCAATGCACTTCTTACCATCGAACCAGGTGTTACCATCATGTTCACTGGCGTTGATGGCGGTATGGAAATCGGCGAAAATGCTGGTCTGAAAATGGTTGGTACGGCTGAAAAACCTATCGTGTTCTGTGGCCCGGCCAACAATCCTAACAATGGCTCCTGGAATCGTATTGTGCTGAATTCAAAGCGCAACGACAACCAGTGGGAATATGTTCAGTTCCTCCGTGGTGGCAGCGATGATTACAAATGGTCTGGTGTCGTAGATATTCAGAATGGCAAAGTCTCTATGAAGAACTGCCTTATCGATGGCAGCTTAGGCGTTGGTATTGACACCGAATATGGAGATACCCGCTTTATCGCTTTTGAGAACAATGTCATCAAGAACTGCGCAAGCTATCCTTGGATTACCGAAAACATTCCTGCCTTGTTCACCAATGTCAGCGCTAACAATGTGTTTGAACTCAATGGCAAAAATCACATTGAAGTCACTCCTGGTTATTATGAGCTCGAGGAGAGTGTTTCGTTCAAGGGCATGCCAATCCCTTATCACTTTGAAGATGGTATTGAGTTTGGAGGTAACAAGACCCTCACGCTGGAACCTGGCGTTGAATTCATGTTTGATTATGACTTTTGGATGATTGTATCCGAAGAAGTGATCTTTAAGGCTGTCGGTACTCCTCAACAACCTATCGTTCTTCGCGGCACTACCAGCGAAGACCTTTGGAGAGGCCTTGAATTTAAATGCAACAGATCGGGCAGCAAACTGGATTTTGTCAACATTTCCAATACAGGCGCTAATCTGGATGATTACAATAAGAGAAGCGCCCTTTATCTGCGCGGCAGTTCCCAGTGCGACATCACCAACTGCTCATTCTCAGGTAATTTATACGGCATCTCCATTGAATACATCAACGACTATGTCGGTGGCCAACACTCGGGCAATGTCTACGATGCTCCATTGGGCAATGTGTATTGCGAAAGCGATGGTGTCTTCAATGGCGTTGAATATTACGCTGGCCAGATCCTGAATGACCTCCCGTAATTGAGGCTTGACACTCATTATTAAAAGGAAATGCCGGGGCTTTGCTCCGGCATTTCCTTTTTGTTTTTTTTTTTTTTTTGTACTTTGTTTATGCGTTTTCAATTACAAACTGTGCCGTGGCACGGCTGCGTTGCTCGAGGTAGATTTTCCGGCCTGCAATGAAGGCCTTCTCCTGACCTTCCTCGTAATGACGGATGGTGTAAAGCTGGAGGTTTTCGTTGTATTTTATGCTGAACATCTTGCCCAACGATTCCATCAAGGCTTCGCGCTTGGCATCATCGTGGTCGAAGCAGAGGGAGAGCATGAGGGCGGAGGTCTGCATCATGTTGGCATGGATGCGGAGTTCGTCGCAGACTTCGAAAACCGTCTTCAGGTTGTGTTCGTTCATGAAGGAGAAGTCGCGTGGCGAAATGCTCACCAAGGTCTGGTTGTCTTTTACAATGTGATGGGTGATGGATGATGGATGATGGGTGATGGGTGATGGGTTGCCGTCAATCACGCTGGGCTCCATGTCGGGGTGGACGAACGACTGCACGTTCAGCCTTATGTTTTTGTTTTGCAGCGGCTTGATGGTCTTCGGATGAATAATGCTGGCGCCATAGAAAGCCAGTTCGATGGCTTCGGAATAGCTGATGTGCGGAATCTTGACCGTTTCCTTGAAACGCTTCGGGTCGGCATTGAGCAGACCGTCGACATCTTTCCAAATGGTGACTTCCTCAGCATCGAGGCAGTTGGCGAAGATGGCAGCCGTGAAGTCGGAGCCTTCGCGACCCAGGGTGGTGGCATGCTTGCCGCCATTGGTGCTGCCGATGAAGCCTTGCGTTAGGCAGACCAGCCCACGGATGTGTTCCGCATCGAGTTTCTGAATGCGCAGACGCGTCTCGTTCCAATCGGGATTGGCCGAGCGGAAAGTGTCGTCGGTGATGACATATTGGCGTGCGTCCAGCCATCGTGTCGGGATACCGCTTTCGTTGAGGTAGGCCGCTATGATGGTGGTGGAGATGAGTTCGCCATAGCACACGGTCTGGTCGTACTGGTAGTCGTAGGCCTTGTGCGTGTCCTGCAGCTTTTCGTAAAGCTCAATCAGCAGCATCGTGACTTTCTCGATGACGGCATCGATTTTATCGGGTTCGAACAAGTCGGTGATGATTTTTTCGTGGAATTCCATAATTGGACACATCGCTCCCCACCCCAATTGTCCGTCGTTGGCGCGGAAGTCGGCCAGCACTTTTTCAAACGCATTGGTCATCTTGCCCATGGCGGAAACGACCAAAAGAATGTCTTCATTCTTATGGTTTTCAACGATTTGCTTTAAGTTGCGCACGGCATCGGCATCTTTCACCGAGGCACCTCCGAATTTGTATATCTTGCGTATCATAGTCTTATTTTAATGGTGCAAAATTATCAAATCTTTGCGTGCCAAATTGAGAAAAATTATTATTGAATTTTTCAATATGCCAATCTTTAATATCGGTTTCAAAAATAGTAAACAAAATGATTGAGCGATTTGTTTATGTTGTACTTTCGCGAATCGAAATAGCAACAAACAAATTATCGTTTTTATCAATAAAAAAGAAGAGCTATGAGTACCGCCGAATTCAATCTCAGCCTGGTTTCTTTGCAAGGGTTCCTAGAGGGCCATGCCAGGCAGCTAGTCGGCAATGCAGATGCAGCCAAGGACCTGACACAAGAAACCTTTTTGAAAGCACTGATTTACAAGGATAAATTCAGTGAGAACACCAACCTGAAAGCGTGGCTTTATACCATTATGAAGCACATTTTCATCAACAACTA
>JAKSMU010000048.1 GCA_024400455.1 Bacteroidales bacterium
ATTTCCAGCAGTTGGTGCGTCGTGTCCCAGTGCCGGACAATGTGTATGAATATGCAGTGAATCTGGTGGCCAAGACTCGTCCAGGCACGGAAAAAGCCCACGAATGGGCAAACCGCTATCTGAGTTGGGGTGCGGGTCCGCGTGCATCGCAATACCTGATTATTGGAGCTAAGGCCAATGCCTTGCTTTCAGGCAAATATTCGCCCGACATCGAAGATGTGCAGCGCGTTGCAGTCCCGATTTTGCGGCACCGTATCATTCGAAACTATTCCGCCGAAGCCGAAGGCGTGAGCATTGAGGCGATTGTGGAGAAACTGAAATAAACTAAAAAAGGGACTGGCAGTCCCTTTTTTCATTCTTCATCCATCAGGAAAACGGCCACTTGCCGTGCACCGTGCGCTCCTATGATTTGTGTCTGTTCGATGTCGGAAGTGCGGCTAGGTCCCGTAATGATGGCTATTTGCGATGGATTTTCATCGCCATATTTCCCTTTTAGCTTTACGAATGCGTCTTTCATGCCGTTCACAATTTGATTTGTGCTGGCAGTTACAAGAAGCACGTCAGGTGTGGCGTAGTTTCTTCTTGAATGACACATCTTTTCCGAAAGCACGATGCTGCCAGTTTGGGCAACAAGACATTCACAGTCGGTGATGCTGACTAATTTTTGCTTCGGTTCGCGTGCCGAGTCAGAGGTGTAGGCTATGCCGTTGCGTTCCAGCATTTTCTGCATGGTAGGACTGGTGCACCACAGCGGTTCCCAAGCGTTTTCGGGCGCAAGTTGTCTGAGGCATTCCGCAAATTCATCTTCGTCTTCAAGGTAGACGAAAATGCCGCCTTGGTCCTTGAAATTCTGAACGAAAGTAATGGCGGTTCCATCTTCTTCCTTAATGGGAATCCAGGTGTCGGTGCGTTGGTCGACATCCTTAATCAAGGCTTCCTGCTTCTCTATGATGGCGTTTCTGACATCGCCGAGAATCTGCTCCTTGTTGGTGATTTCGCGTTTGAAGTCTCGTGCCATAGCTTATTCTTTATTTGTGTCTTCGTAAACTATTACAGCATCTTCAGCCGTGGCTGTAATGGCTGGTTTTTCTGGTTCTTCCGCTTTCGTCCAAGGACGTTTGCCGAAGATGATTTCGAGGTCTTCGCCAAAGATGACTTCCTTGTCGATAAGTTTGTTGGCCAGTTGTGTCAGTCCATCGATGTGTTCGGTCAAAATGGTGACGGCTTCCTGATAAGCTTGTTCAACCATTTTGCTGATTTCCTTGTCGATGATTTCAGCAGTCTTTTCACTATATGGCTTTGTCAGACTGTATTCCTGCTGACCTGTTGAATCATAGTAACTTAGGTTGCCAATTTCTTCGTTCAAGCCGTAATATGTCACCATGGCATAGGCTTGTTTCGTCACTTTTTCGAGGTCGGAAAGGGCTCCGGTGGAGATTTGACCAAACACAACCTGTTCGGCAGCACGGCCACCCAAAGTGGCAATCATTTCGTGATACATCTGTTCCTTGGTCGTAATTTGGCGTTCTTCAGGCAGATACCAGGCGGCACCGAGCGACTTGCCGCGCGGCACGATAGTCACTTTTACCAAAGGATGGGCGTATTGCAGCAGCCAACTTGTTGTAGCATGACCGGCTTCGTGGAAAGCGATGACTTTCTTTTCGTCTGCCGTGATGATTTTGTTCTTCTTTTCCAAACCGCCAATGATGCGGTCGATGGCATCGAGAAAGTCTTGTTTTTCAATCTGATCCTTCTCCTTGCGAGCAGCCATCAAAGCGGCTTCGTTGCAGACATTGGCGATGTCGGCACCCGAGAAACCTGGGGTTTGTTTGGCCAAGAAATCGCGGTCGACATCGGGACCGAGTTTCAGGTTGCGCATGTGGACTTCGAATATTTCCTTACGGCCAATCAGGTCAGGCAATTCGACATAAATCTGACGGTCGAAACGACCTGCACGCATCAGGGCCTTGTCGAGAATATCGGCGCGGTTTGTAGCAGCCAGAACGATGACACCCGAATTGGTGCCGAAACCGTCCATTTCAGTAAGCAGCTGATTCAAAGTGCTTTCCCTTTCGTCATTGCCGCCATTCATTGGGTTTTTGCCACGGGCGCGGCCAATGGCATCTATTTCATCAATGAAGATGATGCAGGGTGATTTTTCTTTGGCATTCTTGAACAAGTCGCGGACGCGCGAAGCGCCGACACCGACAAACATTTCAACGAAATCGGAACCCGAAATGCTGAAAAACGGCACATTGGCTTCGCCAGCCACCGACTTGGCTAACAGGGTCTTACCAGTTCCTGGAGGGCCGACAAGCAGCACGCCCTTTGGAATCTTGCCGCCCAATTTGGTGTATTTGGCAGGATTCTTCAGAAAATCGACGATTTCCATGATTTCCACCTTGGCTTCTTCCAATCCGGCGACATCTTTAAATGTCACATTGACAGGTACATTGTCCTTGTCATAAAGTTGTGCTTTCGACTTGCCGATGTTGAAAATCTGACCGCCGCCGCCACCAACTCCGCGGCCCATCGAACGCATGATGATAATCCAGACTGCGATGAGTATAATAAATGGTAACCAGCCGATTAGGAAATCTGATGCCCAGCTTTTTCTGTGAACATTTTCGATATAAACAGGGTTGCTGACTTCCTGCTGTGCTTCTTCAACCATTTCTTCGAAACGGTCGAGGGAACCTATCTTGTAGGTGTAACTTGGTGTTGATGTTGAGCCTTCCTTATTCGGCGTTACCTCAGGAAAATTCTTTTTTAGTCCTTTCTCGTTTAGGAAAATTTCAGCATCTTCCTTGTTGACAAGTTCAATTTTGTAGATTTCTTCGCTTTTCAACAATTCTTTCAGCTTGCCTTGGGTGATATCTTCCGTTGGCATGGTTTCTTTGCCGAAAATCTGGAGGCCAATCAATAAGGCTGCTAAAATGGCATAAATCCAATAGAAACTGACACGTTTCTTGTTGGGTTTACGATTGGGTGAATTCGGCTGGTTCTGGTTGCTTCCGGAACCATTTGATTGTCTTTCGCTCATTGCTAAGTGTTTGGTTTTGATTTGGTTATTCTTCTGATTCTTTCACGATGCGTTCAGCGTCGGCCCAAAGTTCTTCTAATTTGTAGAAACTACGAGCTGATTGCAGAAAGACGTGAACGACAACGTCGACGAAGTCAATCAAAATCCATTCCGTATTATCTTTGCCTTCGATGTGAAAAGGCTTGACGTGTAGTTTCTCGCGCACCAAATCTTCCACTTTATCGGCAATGGCATCAACTTGGTTTTTTGAGGCAGCATGGCAGATGACGAAATAATCGGTCACGGCTCCATTCGCTTCTCTCAAATCCAAGGTCACTATTTCTTTTCCTTTCAGGGAATCCATTGCTTCAACAACGGTTGCTGCAATTGCTTCGGAATTATCGTTCTGGTGTCTTATTCTTTTATTTTCGTCTTCCATAATTTCAATTTAATCTTAATTAAAACGCAAAAATACTCTTTTTTGTTTTATCCGCCTTGATTTGCCGAAAATTCCCTAATTTTGACCCGTAATTTTCTCAAGAATCTGAATTCTGAGTGTTTAATTTTTGAATCATTAAATCTTAATTCTCCGTTTATGAGCAATTTCAGAGCGTTACTTCCGGATGTTACCACTTTTATTTTTGACTATGATGGCGTCATGACCGACGGGACGGTCTATATGGATTCGAATGGAGACCCATTGCGCACTTCCAATGTGAAAGATGGCTATGCGTTGCAATTGGCAGCAAAGTTGGGCTATAATGTGGCTGTCATTTCGGGTGCAATCAGTACAAATATTGAGAAACGCTTGCATTCGCTTGGCGTTCGGGATGTTTTTACAGGTGTGCCGGACAAGGTGAAAAAACTTGAAGCCTATATGGAGGAGAAAAACCTGAAATCATCGCAAATCGTTTATGTCGGTGACGATATCCCGGACATCCGCGTAATGCGCATGGTTGGCGTGCCGGTTTGCCCGGCTGATGCTGCCGAGGAAGTTAAGGAAATCAGTTGTTATATAAGTTTTTGCGGAGGCGGGAAGGGCTGTGTGCGCGATATCATCGAGCAAACGTTAAAAGTCCAAGGCAAATGGATGACCGCCGAAGCGTATTCATGGTGATTTTTGGACAATTTGACAATTAGACTTTTGGACAATTTGACTATTAGACGATTAGCCTTTTGACTTTTGGATGATTTATTTTGAACTTTTTTGAACAATTTTGAACTGTTGAAAACCGTTACCGTAAACTGATAACTGATAACTGTAAACTGAAAACCGATAACCAATAAATACACTATGCTCTCAAACTTAAACAAATACAATATCATTCTCGCATCCAAATCGCCGCGCCGACAGGAATTGCTGCGTGGCATGGGCGTGAAATTCACCATTTTAACCAAGGAAACGCCTGAAAATTTTCCTTCCGAAATGCCGTTGGACAAAGTCCCGCAGTTTTTGAGTCAGCAGAAATCGAAGGCTTTTGATGAAAACGAATTGCCTGAGAATTATCTCGTTATTACTTCCGACACTGTCGTGATTGCTGAAAATGAAATACTTGGCAAACCGAAAGACCGTGAAGATGCCTTGCGCATGTTGACACTATTGTCAGGGAAAACGCATCATGTAGTGACGGGTGTGACGGTACGTACGGCAAAAAAAGTCAAGACTTTTGGCGTGAAATCGAAGGTGACTTTTGCTGCGCTCGATGCGGAAGAAATGGCTTATTATGTTGATAATTACCGTCCTTACGACAAGGCTGGCGCCTACGGCATTCAGGAGTGGATTGGCTATGTCGGCATCTCAGGCTTGAATGGTTCGTTTTTTAATGTGATGGGCTTGCCGACGCATCGGCTTTATCAGGTCTTGAAGGATTTCTGATGTTTTTTGTATCTTTGCAGACTTATTCAATGAAAATGAGCGAAAAACGACCTTTGATATTGATTACAAACGATGACAGTTG
>JAKSMU010000049.1 GCA_024400455.1 Bacteroidales bacterium
TTGTTGTTGAGGCTCACCGTCGGCAACATGCCGACTGGGGGCGCAGCGCAACCGCTGCTGCTTTCCTTCTATCCGTGGCTTGCGCCACTCGATGGCAAGACTTTTCAGCGTCAAGGAATTCCTTAACCGGGGCAATGGGCGTAGGGGATTCCGCAACAAGTGCGGAATGACGCTTCGGAGTGGGAGCGACGGCATTCGGCTCAGTTGTTTAACGGTCTTATCGGGGCAAACGAAGTTTGTCACAGGAAATGAGCGGTTGCGCATTTCCAACCAAGCGGACGGTTGTCCGCGGAAATAGGATGAAGGAAGAAAAAGTTTTGCAGGTTTTGTGAGAAAAAGTGTGTCACAAAACGCACAAAACTCTTTTTTTTGTTGTTGAGCCTCACCGTCGGCAACATGCCGACTGGGGGCGCAGCGCAACCGCTGCTGCTTTCCTTCTATCCGTGGCTTGCGCCACTCGATGGCAAGACTTTTCAGCGTCAAGGAATTCCTTAACCGGGGCAATGAGCGTAGGGGATTCCGCAACAAGTGCGGAATGACGCTTCGCTATGGGAGCGTCGGCATGACGCTTCGGAGTGAAGTCATGGAATGCGCGAAGCGGATTCCGATTAACTACGTTGAAATGCAAATTCGGCGTAGCCAATCTTCGATTTCGTGAAAATTCGTGTTATTGGTGGTTGAAAAGAATGGCTGTCGAAAAAGACAATCGAAGTTAAGCTGCTAATTCAGCTTCCCGCCGCCAAGCGTATGCCCTTTGGAGCAATGATTTCCTAAAAATACATAAAACCAATTTTATTTTATGTAGTATAATATTCTACATATATGTTTGGTAATGTATAATATTGTTTTATGCTTAACTATCTGATTCTAAACTACTTTTGCACCCGTGTTAGAGTGGGCAGTTATGTCCGCTTGAATTGTTATTTGTGAAAATGTAAGAAATAGTAAATCAAATAGTTAAAAAATGAAAAATTTAAACAACAAACAGATGAAACCTAACAAAGGTAAAAAACTGACAAGAACCTTCGCGCTGCTCTTGTTGATGCTCTTCGGCTCCGCCGGAGCATGCTGGGCAGAAAAGTATGTGTTTAGCTACACAAATGGAGAAACTACAAATTATCTAGCAAACGTCGATGGTTCCATTAGAAATGTGACCAAATTTGACCCTGCTACCTGCGTTTGGACTTGCTTTAATAACAATAATGAAACAACGCTGAGCAGTGATTATAGTTATTCACTGAAGAATGGGAGCTATTATTTGAATAGTGCAAATGAAAATGGTCATCAAGTATCAGAAGATGCTAGTAGACATGCTAATTGGCGTTTAGATGGTAATAATCATCTGATTTATTATAGAAGTTTAAATAATTATTATTTATATTACCGTGGCGACAGTTGGAGAACAAGCCGTTCTCAAAATGTTAATAATAATAACGCTTATTCCTATAATGGTACTGATTATCGCGCCACAGTATGCACGGAATCATCCCTCACGCTGAATGTCAATGTCACTGAAATCAGCGATGCGTTCACCTGCGAAGAGGGTTCAGGTCCATCGGATGCTCAAAGCTTCACGGTGACCACTACCTTGAACGGTTTGCCTTATACGGTTACAGCTCCTAATAATTTTGAAGTCTGCCTGACGGAAAACGGCACATACGCTACTTCTGTCACTCCTGCTATTCCGGTTGAATCGCAGACCGTTTATGTGCGCATGAAGTCCGGCTTAAGCCAAGGAACGTATAACGATGATGTTACGGTTACCCCAACATGGAACGCTTCCACACAAACCAGAACCGTGGCTGTCCGCGGCACAGTCACCGGCCCGAACTTCATGGCTACGCCAAGTCCCTTGGCTGGCTTCTGCTATGTACAGGGTTACGGACAGTATCAGCAGGCTAAATCCTTCCAGGTTACGGGTTCGGTTTTGGGCACTACACCTATTAATATTAGGGTTTCGGACAGCTATGTCTTTTCAGCCACTGAAAACGGCACTTATGAACCTACGCTTGTCCTTACTCCTGACGGCGGCAATGTGGATGCCACTGTTTATGTGAAACTGACCGATGACCTCTCAGCCGGCACTTACAATGGTACGGCTACCCTTAACTGGGGCAGCAGAGCTCTCAGCCAGACCGTCACTTTGGAGGGCGAGGTCCTTGACAATGAATTCACAGTCACGCCTGATCAGTTAGGTGGTTTCCAATATGCGCCAGGTAATGGTCCGTCGGCCGCACAGACCCTTACGGTCACTTATCTGGGTCTCAGCGGACAGCTTAACGTTACGCTGGCAGCAGTTTCTAGCACTCAGGGCTATGAAATCGCAACTGCAGAAAATGGTCCGTACAGTGAATCCTTGACATTGTCAGCCAATACGGTGACAACGCTCTATGTCCGCCTGAAAACAGGTCTCGATGCCTATGAATACAAATCCACCATGACCCTCAGCAATGGAAGCAAATCCGAAACCGTTGCGCTGCAGGGTGAAGTCATGGAAATATCTTCAGGCATTTATGGCGATAAGGTTGTCCTCAACGATTTCGAAGACCACAACTGGAGCTACTATCAGCCTAATGGCGGTGTTGAAAGCGCCTATGCTTATCCTGACAAACTTTGCTCACCATACCCACGTAATGTGAAGATTTCCTATTATGGCAACGGACTGATGTATACTGGTGCTGATGGTGGAAACACTACCACTGCTACCGGTGTCCAAGTCAGCCGCTACGAAACGGAGAATACCTTTGTCTATTACAAGACTTTGGAACGCGATGCCAATAATCGTTTCCCATACGAACTGATTCCTAACCCGTTCTCGAAGCGCCCGACTTACGGAAGCGATGCCACCACCAAATGGCGCGGTTTCTACGGTTGGCGCATCAAGAGCATCAGCGGTGGTGCGATTTACAGCGCAACTACAGGCGGAACGCAATGCAATGTTGGCGACATTCTGACCACGGAATATCAGCAGCTATATTTCCAGCCTAATGACAACAGCATGACCAACGCCAACAACGCCACCTCAATGACCGTGGAGTTCGAGGCTGTTTGGGCTAGAGCATATAGAGTGGCAACTGCTGCAAACAATACTAACGCAAACATGTCAAGTAACACCCTTGCTGCCGATTCCTATGAGCGCAACTTTGTGGTGGTGACAAGTGGCACTTCTTCTACAAACTTGTCAACTGGAAGCAAGCCATGCACTGTTACGATGATTGAACCTGATGGAAGTACCGATTATAGAAGTAGCTCCGTTTCTATTAATCCACAATTCATCATTGCTCAGAATAATTGGAAATTCGAGTGGATTAATATTAAAAATTATGGTAATAATAATAATAGCAGCACAATCTCTGCCAATGGACACAATCTTGTATTGGGACGAGGCCTCATGCAAAGCGGTGCTAATCATACCGCGGGTAATGGTGAATATGGTACTCCAGGAACCAACCTTTGTGCGGCTTATGTCAATGGCATTGGCAAAAATGCAAGCAATGGTTCAAGTACTTATGCCACTGCCCTCGACTACATACTCCGAATTGAAAGCGGTTTCTATACTGAAATCGCCTATGTTTCCGCAAAGAAAGGTTCGTATGGTGAAGCATCGAGTACCATTCACGTCAAAGGTTTCTTTGGCAACGACTACGACCGTGCACTTAACAAAAATGAACGATTGATAAGCAATGGCCAGACTGGAAATCCTGCTGTTTGTATGGGTGCTGAGGATGGCGCTTGCATCAGTAGTAGTAATCATTCAAATTATAACAGGGAAACGTTTAACCTCAATGTAAAGAGTGGCCTTATCGGTAGTGGATCGCCCGAAGGTTGGGAGCCAGGAAACAATGGTTTGTATTTAGGTAAAGCATTAGGTAGTGGTGCTTCTGGAGCACGAACATGCGGCAACCGCCGACTGCTGTTTGAGGGAGGAAAGATTATTTCCATCTCTGGCGGTATGGACCGTACGCCAAACAATAATACGGCTCAGGCGGCTAATAATGTTGAGACTTTGATTATGCGTTTCAAGGGCACTGCAGAGGTCCTGACGTCTGCCTACGGAGGTGCTGCAACGCAGCCTACCTATGGCCATCGTATTTTGATTTACACGGGAGGCTTTGTCCACGGATGGACTGCAACTGGATGTAACGGAATTTCCAGGGAGTTAGGCCAAAACTATGGCACTGGCTATATGTATGTAGGTGGCAATACCCGCATCGGTGACGGTGAGTTGGGAAACATCAATGGCACAGGACGTGGCATTGTGATGGGGGCTGGTAATGGACGAAGCGATTCTCCAACTACAGGTGAGATGAGTTATGGTTCCCATGTGGTGATTGCCGATAATGCCAATATTGAGAATGAAGTCTATGGCGGCGGCAATTATGGTTATACTCTTTCTACAGCTCATATCTTCATTACGGGTGGTACGGTCAATGGTTCCGTTTTTGGCGGCTCACTGAGAAAACAAGGCGATTATTCCGAAATTTATATGACAGGTGGTTTGGTGAAGGGAATTAGTCGTGATGTGGATGGCAACCCGTTTAAGGGAGGCATTTTTGGTGGTAGTAATTCCGATGGCACTTTCTCAGGCAGTGTCACCATGCACATCGAAGGCGGCCAAGTCGGCACAGCCGCGACACCTG
>JAKSMU010000005.1 GCA_024400455.1 Bacteroidales bacterium
TTCAGCATCACCCATCCTCTAGGCAAATCTGTATAATGCGGGTTATCACAAGATACGACGGCATTAGGGTTGATGCGTTTCAACAATTCAGAAGCAGGTTCTTCCGTTGGGTCTTGTGTCACCAGTTTGCCATGAATGGCGAGGTCAAGAATCTTTGATTTCGCATTTTTCAAGCCTTGCATCAAATCATTTGCCTCAGCACCCATACACTCAATAATATTCAAATACTGTAGCACAAAATCTGCAATGCGTTTCTGTTCTTCTAAAGGTGGAAGCAAAAGGTTCACTTCAACCACTGTGGCTACAGATAGACCTGGTTGTGCTGTCGCTGTAGCATACTGATTAAGATTCATTGCTTCTAATACAAGACGAGCCCAATCAACATTCACACCAGCAAAACAAGTGACAACTACAGCGTGTTCTGTCGCGTAAAATTTACCCGTTGCAAAGTTGACATTACCACATAATGCTCCTTGTCTACCAATAATTGGGAATTGCCCTTCTTTGTTGTATATGTCGACATAACCCCTGATGCCATTGCCCCCATAACAAGCATATGGAAACATGGGAGAATACTCATGTATGTCATTCGCAGAGATATTCTTCCCAGCTTGAAGGGAAAACACTTCTCCGATGGTAGTTGAGCACCAACCAACTGGCACGTTCTCATAATGGGGCGTATCGGAAGCGGTTGTATTCTTTGCCCTCTTTATTTTCCCTTCTTTTATCAAGGTCTCTTTCTCGGCACGAATACGCTCCAGCAATACGCTTGCTGGTTCGTCTTTGGGGTCCTGAGGGACAAGCTTGCCGTGAATGGCAAGGTCGAGTATCTTTTGGCGGAGTTTCTTTGTATCCATACCTTCTCTTATTCTTCAATACCAGCCATCAGTTCCTTCAGTTTCTGGACTGCCTCGGCAATGTTGTTGCTCTTTTCTTCCATCGTAGCGATGAGATCAGCCAGAGTGAAGTCGTCATCATCGTTATCCTGCTTAATCCAGGTGATATCAAGCGAAGTCTTGTCACGAGCCAACAAATCAGCTACAGGATAGCATTTGAACCGTTCGGTTTCCTTCCTGTTCTGAAGATTTTCTGCATTGTAACAAGCCACAAAATCATCCAGATGCTGACGTTGCATAGGCTTTGTAGCTAAGGTATGCTTGATTCCGGTACGGTAGTCATAATACCAGACATTCTCAGTCTTCTGGCCTTTCTGGAAAAACAGGACATTTGCCTTAACGCCTTGAGCGTAGAAAATACCTGTAGGCAACCTGAGGATGGTATGCAGATTGAAGTTCTTCAGCAGTTCCTTGCGGATCACTTCACCGGCACCACCTTCAAAGAGAACATTGTCCGGAAGAACCACAGCCGCACGGCCACCGTTTTTCAGCATCACCATTATGTGCTGAAGGAAGTTCAGCTGGTTGTTCTTGGTCTCCACATAGAAATCCTGGCGGTCTATGTCAACGCTTCCTGCAGGCCGGGTGCCGAATGGCGGATTGGCTAATATCACGTCAACCAATGTTTCCGGCGCTTTTTCCAATGAATCCTGACACAGAATCGGGCTTCTGTCTGTTCCAATCCCGTGTAGATACAGGTTCATCGACGCCAGGGTAACAACCAAAGCGGTATTGTCATACCCATGAAGGGCTTTATCACGCAGGAAATCACGTTTGGCTTTGTCCTGAGACTGGTTCTTCATATAGTCGTATGCAGCCAGCAGGAAGCCACCGGTTCCGCAGGCTGGGTCACAGACGGTTTCACCTATCTGCGGTCTGGTCACATCGACCATGGCCGATATCAGGGAACGAGGAGTGAAGTACTGTCCTGCCCCGCTCTTCTTATCCTGTCCGTTCTTCTCCAGAATGCTTTCATATATGGCACCTTTGACATCACCGTCCATGACAAGCCACTGTTCTTCATCAATCATGGTTATGACCTTTTTGAGGTAAACCGGCTTGTCAATCTTGTTCTGGGCCTTCACGAAGATGGTTCCGATAAGATTCTCTTCCTCGCTGAGTTTCTTCAACGTAGATTCGTACTGCTCTATCAGTTCAAGACCGTCCAGATCAATCAAGTCACTCCACCTGTAGCCTTCCGGAATAGCACTGTCCTCACCGAAGGTTTCAGTATTCTCATTATCCATCTTCAGGAAAAGAAGATATGTGAGCTGAGTGATATAGTCGGTAAAACCTATGCCCTGACCTGACAATGTGGTAGCCAGTGTCCAAACTTTCTTGGTTAACGATGTTTCTGTATTTGATGCCATGATGTGCTCTTATTTTGTTAGAATTACCCAGTGTCCTGATTTTCTGCCGCCTTCCCTGCTTATTATGCCTGATTTGCGGAGAGTATCAATATCTCGTTTAATTGTGATCGGTGAGACTCCGGTCTTTTGTATCATCTCATCAATTGTTATTGTATCATCCTGCCGGATAAGTGACAGAATAACATTCTGACGTTCAGTCAGTTCTTTTGTATCATCTTTTGTATCATTCTTACCACGCCAGAAGGTGACAGTAACCTCAAATGGTGTCGCCTTCCATTCCGGCTCAGGAACGTCATTCTTGATAAGTTCCTTTATCTCATCTATTGTCATGACCGATATTATGCTGTTTTTCTGTAAACCACAAATTTATACAATGATGTCAGAGCAACATTAGCCTGTTCCATACCACCAAATGCCTGAATAATCTGAGCCGCACGAGTCTTGTCATCCTCACGTATCTCCTTTATGGTGCATGCGCCATTCGAGGCCACGTAATCAACGACCTGACGCATCACTTCTATCTGCTTGGCCGTCTTCTCATTATTGCGCTGACCGCACCAGAGGTTGAAATACTGGGAGGCGGTTGCATATACGCTGTCAAGCTTGTCAATCTGATTGTAAGCGAAACGGACAAGCTGAATGATATTGGTAATTGCGGTCTGCTCTTCTTTGGTGGTATGCTTGCGAACATTGTTCGGTCTGAGAAGCGCATACAGGTTCCAAAGCCTGTTCTGGGAGAACCGGCAATTGGCGATTCGCATTTTGTCTTCCAAATCACGAAGTATGGCATATGTCAATGGCTCGCCTTCATTGTTCCAGATGATACTCAACGCCTTTATGTCATCCTGATGCTCTTTGCAGTACTTCTCAAATGCCTCAGTTGTCTCCCTTGCCTCTTCCATCGAGAAACCTTTGGAAATCAAGTTATCTTCTCCAGGCATCAGAGTCTCGATAAAGCCTGCATTGAGGATTAGCAGGTATTGACGGGCTTCCGGATGGTTCACGATACTGCTGACCAAACCTTTCCTCTCATTGTTTGGCTCATTGATATCCTCAAAAGGCGGCAAAGCGCCCTGTTCCAAAGCATTGAAGATGGAAGATGACAACTCCTTCATATCAACACCTGACAGCTCTATAAACCTCGTGTTCTGTTCCTCCGAACACTTGTGGCTGATTCTGGCTAGTCTCGAAGCGAGAGAACGAAGGTATTTATCTTGAACATTTCCGTGCGTTATCAGTTCGAGAAGTCTCTTGAAAGTAATGGTTTCAGTTGACTCATCATCACCACCGGTCGGAATGTATTTCTCGTGCTCAGTCACTCCAACCGCATCAATCAGGAAGAAGCAGTCTTTTGAGAAAGCATTAGGAGTCACATTTCTCAGTTGCTCATCACCGATAGTGCGGACTCCCCTTCCCTTCATTTGAACATAAAGAGGCTCCGACTGGACATCGCGCATGAACATCACCACTTCAAGAGGCTTGACATCAGTTCCTGTCGCGACCAATGTGCAGGTTACTGCAATACGGAATTCCTTGTCATTTCTGAAATGACGGATCAGCTCATTGCTGTCCCCAGCCGAGTATGTTATCTTCTGAACGAACGGATCGTTTTCTCCGGTATGGCCGAAAACTTCCTTGGCAATATTCACGATGTTCGTGGCATGAGCCTCGTTAAGGGCGAATATCAGCGTTTTCGGCAGATAGTCCATATTGGGTTCACGCTGCGGATCCGTAAACAGTTCTGTATAAACACTGTCCCGATAGGTTTCAAGTACCAGCTTGATTTGAGTAGGGTTGACCACGCTTCGGTTCAATTCTTCCTTGGTGTATTGCTTTGTTTCTTTCTGGCTGATAGTCTCAACCTGCCCGGTATAACGGGTTACGACATGAAGCTTGTCGCCTTTTCTGATTGCTCCTCCATTCTCCGTCGCCTCAGTCTTGATGCGATAAATGCGGCAGTCCACATTGACACCATCAATGATGCTCTTCTCCAGCGTATAATTGACAATGCGGTTATTGTTGAAGAATGCCATTGTTTCAGGTACCGGAGTGGCCGTGAGACCAATCATCTTTGCTGAAGAGAAGTAATCAAGAACCTTTTTCCAGTTGCCGTAGATGCTTCTGTGGCATTCGTCAATGATTATCAGGTCAAAGAAATCCTTTGGCAAAGTCGGATTCTCCGGAAGTTCTACAGGTGAATCTACTGTATCTTCGTCATCGTCGGTATCCACTATGTCTTCTCCCTTCAATAATGAGAATAGCCGCTGGATGGTCGATATTACGACGTTGCTGTCGCTTGGTACCTTAGATGATTTCAGGCGGTTAACCGTGTATATCGTATTGAAAGGGTCGCCATTCTCGGTAAGGCGGAACATACCGAACTCCCCTTCCGCCTGTTTGCCAAGGTTATTCCTGTCAACCAGGAACAACACCCGTTTCATAGGCGTGTAGGCCAAAAGGCGATATGACGCCAGACAAGCCGTATATGTCTTTCCGGAACCGGTAGCAAGGACCATCAGAGCTTTATTCTGTCCAGCCCGGAAGGATTTCTCCAACTCTGTTATCGCTTCAATCTGACAGGCTCTAAGCGCATTCTTCTCGTGCTTGCTCAATGCCGGAAGACCCGCATACGGATCAGTGATGCCAAGCATCTTGGCCATTTCTTTTGGGGTGTGAACCCTGTGGACATAATTCAGACCACCATCAGGGTTGCGGAAGTCTTGGAAGAAAGTGTACTCCCCATTAGACTGATATCCGAATGGTAATGGTCTGGACCATGCCTGATAGCAGTTAGGGACACCTTTGGCATACATGGCCGTTTGCTCACAGACCTTATGAGAGGTAACATCTACCTCCTCCCTTTTTGCTTCAAGAACGCCTACCGCCTTTCCATTGAGGAAAAGGAAATAATCCGCTTCGTGATTTCCCTCCAGCAGACCTTCACGGATAGCCGCAGCAGTCATGGTCGGTGAATAGAAGTCTCTATCCACAACCTGCCAACCAGCATCCTCAAACATCTGGTCAATCTTTATCCTGGCTTTTTCCTCTGGTGTCATTGCTTAATCTCTCAAGTTGTCTTGCGTGCACCTGTTGATAATGCAAAATTATCAATTTTTTCCAGTCAAGCATCATTTGAACCAAATAAAATTGGGATTTGCTAATAAAAATGGCGAATAATTCATTTTTTCAACTGTATTGACATGACAAATCTAAAAGAATTTGCACCTTTGTCATCGTCATAGAGACAGACGAATTAAGGTTCACGGAGTTAAAAGGCATCATTACTTGTAAAATGCCGCAAATCTCCACTAATCTATGAGTTCGGACAAAAAGGCAAGGTACAAGCATGATATGCGTACTATATGATATTCAAACACTTGCATTTGTTAAGCATACACATCCAAAAAGTGAAATTTGCGTTTGTACCTTTCAAATAGCCAGAACGCTGCTATTCTGCACGTTTCTCTTGATGCATCGGGAGATAAAAATGGTTTTTATAACAAATCACAATTGCCAATCGGTATATTTTTCAAAAAATCACGATTGTAAATATGGATTTTTTCAGAAAAGTTGCGATTACCAATCGAAACTTTTGTACTTTTGCAGCAAAAATAAATGATTTATGGTAGCAAAAGAACAAATAAGGCAGGTCATATATGACCAGCGGAACTTATTCCCTGATTTAGGAATAGAACGACATATTGAGCAGCAGTTCGTTGACTGTCCCGAAGTTTTAGTAATAACCGGAGTCCGTCGTTGCGGCAAATCCGTGTTGATGCAGCAAATACGTGCCAAACGCAATGAAAAAGATTATTTCATTAGTTTTGATGATGACAGATTGCTGCATTTTACGGTTGATGATTTTCAAACGTTATACGATGTGTTTGTTGAAGATTTCGGCTTGCAACACACGTTTTATTTTGATGAAATTCAAATGGTTGACGGATGGGAGCATTTTGTCGACAGGCTATACAAACATGGCAACAAAGTCATTGTGACTGGCAGCAATGCAAAAATGTTGAGCCGAGAATTGGGCACGCTTCTCACCGGGCGGCATGTCAGCAAAGAAGTTTATCCTTTTTCGTTTGCTGAATACATGGCTCTATCGGGAACAGAAATAAATCGCGATACTTTATACACCATTGAAGGCAGGGCAATGTTGCAGAACATTCAAAGCGACTATCTCCGTGAAGGTGGATTTCCGCAATACATCAAAAGCAAGAACGTGGAATATCTGAAATCGTTGTACAACGACATCCTGTATCGTGACATAATAGTAAGGTACAAATTGCAGACCGAGAAACCAATAAAGGAAACAATGTACTACTTGATAAGCAATGCTACTCATCTATTTTCATACAACTCAGTAGCAAAAGCAGTTGGCGTGAAGAGTTCGGAAACGATAAAGGATTACATTTCTTATTTGGAAGAGACCTACTTGGTAGGGCAACTATCAAAATACGATGTCAAGATTGGTGAACAGATAAAAAGTGCGAAAAAAATCTATTTCATCGACAATGCACTTGTCAACACCATAGGATTCAGTTTCAGCAAGAACGAAGGCACACGACTTGAAAACGCTGTGTATGTAGAGTTGCGTCGGCGCGGAAAGGAACTGTTCTACCATAACGACGGCAACGAATGTGATTTCATCGTACGCGACGGAATGCATATAACAGAGGCTTATCAAGTGTCTGTTTCACTGCAAGACGAAAAGACCCGTCAGCGGGAACTAGACGGCGTATGTTCTGCCATGAAAGCCTATTCGTTGGCCGACGGCTTCATCATAACCCGCGAGGAAAACGAAGAAATAAAGGCGGATGAAGGTATCGTGCATGTGGTTTCTTTTGGAAGGTGGGTGATGAACGAGAAAACTATTAGCGGACACCAATAAAACTTTTTATCACCACTTATCTCTGCAAACAACAACAAGCCATGCAAATCACATTTCGCTGTCACCAATGCAATCATCGTTTCATCCGTTCCTATGGCGTTGACATACAAGGCCGTGGCACCATGTATTGCCCCCGTTGCGGCAAATCGCAAAACTTCGACCTCAGTCTTGGCTGGGTTCCCTTAGACGACTGCGAATGTGGCGGCACCTTCTCAACCGACGCCTTAGGCTGCTGCCCGAACTGCGGCGTGATGCTTGGAGATGAGGATAAGGTGGAGGAATAAAAGGGCAGCAAATTGTCAATTATACAACAAGATTTCCGATTTCTATTCATTCCCAATATACCCTTCTTGGTCATAACATCGGTGATATTTTTGAATTAAGTTGTATAGCGGAAGCAAACGTTTGTCTGAAGGAATATATTGTTTGAGTCTTTCGTATTGGCTATTGTAGCGTTCCGCACTTCCTTTTTGAATGCGTATTTCAATATCTTCAGGAATAAGAAATGAAGAACGTTCACGAAGATGAATATAGAATTCGGTTTCAAAAATATGCATTCCAGCTAAATCAAAATCCCCGAAATGAAGATATGGATTGGGAATAGACTTGAGCCACCGTATCAAATCACCGTTTTGAGGATAACGCGCCACAAAAAGAATTTGACTGTCGGTGGGAAACAAGTATTTTTGCTTACGGATGTTACGAAAATTCTCCATATTTTCTATACCGATTATCAAGACATCCTTCGGAATCGAAAAAAGTTCCCAATCGGCGATGAACAACATGCTTCCGGCAACTGGAGAAATAAGGATTTCTTCGGCTCCTATGTGCGCAGGAATCGGAGAAAAACTATTCACCATGAATCCCGGACAGCTTCGGATTACACGTGTCTTTGAATTTCCCGAATGGACAGCTAACCCTGCCCGTGTGGTTGTAGCGGGAAACTCTTCTCCATTCCAATCAAAACCTCTTAACTCTTCAAAGTGCTGTTCCAAAAACTGACGCAAAACCTCTATAGAAACAGCACACACAGTCTTATAACTGCCATGTGACTGAATGGTTACCAATTCTTCGGAAACCAATGTTTTCCTGACACTATCATTCAGGGCCGACCAAGCCAATGGTTTGCCTTGAAGTAACGTCTTCAGGTGGCTGATTTGTGTCGCAGAAAGGCTCATTCGTTGTTGTTTTTGAGCAAGCGGGTTACTATAGTCATTGATTTCGAGTCTTTTGAAAGCATGTAAGTGTATTTGTAATCATAAGCATTCAACGATTCAGGTGATGAATTGATGAGGAATATGTTACGTTGATTTGCAAACCGCAAAATTCCACGGACATTGTTGGAATGGAGCTTGCCTATTTCATCCATCATGCAGTGAATGATGAATTCCTGGTTTTTCTTGCGCATGGCTTTTTTCTTGAAGACATTGATCAGCATGATGTTAATCATAGCTTTTACAAGAATGTCGGTACCATCGGAGCCGACATTGTTGATTCGTTCCACCCATCCCGTATCCTGATCGTTTTCTTTCACACGGAATTGCAAGTCGAAAGTATCGGATATTGTAAGTTGCTGCCTGTTAGGTTCTTTTTGCAGATATTTCATGAACTGTATGAGATAACCCACCACTTTCCGATTAATCTCATCCTTGTTGTTGTCGGAAAAAAGGTTTATTTCGCCCATGTTAAGAAAATTCTCATCCGTAAATGCCTTTATTCTCTGAAGGAGACGCATCATGCTGTTGTCGGACTGTTCCGCACGTAGTTCGATGCTTTTGATGACTCCCGCAAAATTCCTTTCAATAAAATCGCGGTTGATATCATTGATCACTTTTTCAATTTCCGACTGATGATTCATCAGGTTTCCGACTTCACGCGACACGCCTTGCAAGATGTTTTGGTAATGTTCGCTCGTACGTTTGCGATATTCCTCTATCTTGTTGTTGTCCACAAACTCTTGCAGACTCAAAGCAATTTCAGTGTAGTCTTCATCGGTGACCGGGACCGTCGCGAAATGGAAAGTGTTATCAGGCGAAAAATGGCTGTTAAAAACATTCACATTCCGCTTCAATTCTTCCTGTTTCCGCTTCTTATCATTAATGGCCCCACGAAGTTCAGCAATGACGGTCTGACATGATTTGGCATTTTGCAAACACTTCTCATCTTGCAGATATATTTCTGTAAGCAAATGCTCTATTTCAATTGCCTGCTTATATAATGCGAGACCATCTTTCCACTCCTTGATTTTCGACTCCTGTTTTTCACGCTGGGCGTTGAAATCTTTGATATTAACTAATACTTTTCTGACTTTTTCTTCATATTGACTTTGCAAACTTTCGACCTTCCTTTCCAGCACTTTCTTCTCTTGCTTAATCGAATCTTCCTTATCAAATAACTCTTCTTTATCTTTCTGATATTCAATGATGTTTTTACGCTGATTATTTATTATTGCCAATTGATTGTCAATGCCACTAATGATCTCCTCCTGTTTCCTAATGGCTGAAGCATCAGCTCCTTTCCCTAACAACTCAGCATCACGCTCGGTTTCAAGACTTCTTTTCTGCTGCCGGTATTTTTCCTGTTCATCTTTCATGTCGGACTCTTGGCGCATTTTAAAGTCGGCCAGTTCTTTTGCCAATGCTTTCCCTTTGCTTTCGCAATTTGCATTTATCTGCTTCTTTTCCTTCTCATGCAATGCGCGTTTGACCTCTTTTTCGTCTTTTGCCTTCGAGAATTTCACGACGACATCATCATATTCCTGCTGCTGTTCCGCTATCTTAATCTCGCGTTCTTCCTTTTCCTTGCGCTCAAGTGTATCCAATTCTGTTTGTTTGTCACGCTTTTTTTGAGGAATTTGCTCCAGACGTACGCGATAATTGGTCACATCCTGCTTCAAAGGCTTTATTTTTTCAGTCAATCTATCGCTGATTTTCCGTATATTTTGTTCTTTTGTCAGGAATAATTCTTCCTGTTGCTTATTGATGGCATCAATTTGTCCCTGAATCTCCTTACCTTGCCTACGATATTCATCAGGAGAACGATGTGAAGGCTCCAATTGCGAAACATCAATCTTTACACCATAAAGGGTTCCCGATTCATCTGCGGCAACAGGTGACAGCCCATCGGCATACAGCACACGTTCTTCGTCAATCACACGTCCTATCGTGTTCTCCCATTGCGGTTTGTTTTGCACAAGCCACTCATACAGTGACCCTTTATATCGTGCTAAAAGGTTATTTATGTTGTCCAATTTCGCTTGCAATTGCTGCTGGTCGTGTTGCAAACGTTCACACTCAATCTTATACCCGCTGTTTACTTTTTCCTCCTCGGTTAAGGCCTCTGCGCGAAGGCGTTCGATTTCCTGTTCCTTCGTATGCTTGAGGGCCGCCGATTCTTTTTCTTCTACCTCAAGTTGCTGCAATTCTTCTTTAAGAGTCGCTTTTTCATTAGCGTAAGGCTGCCACAAACGCAATTCCTTCAGCTTTTGCTCCGCTCTGTATTTGTCATCCTGCAAAGATTCAATACACAAGTCGATTTCATCGCGGACAGTTTGGTAGCGTGAATCGGCATCTTCCAATTGTTGCTGCATTTCGGCGAGGTCTTGTTCCCGCTTTTGCCGAATCTCGTCCCTCAGCCTGTTTAGTTCGGTTTCCTGAATGTTTTTAAACCGTTCAAGATTGAGATCCAACTGCTCAAACAGGTTCTTGTATTTGGCTTCGACATCCGCAAACTGTTTCGTCAAAGTCCCCAATATTTCCTGCTGATGTTTCCGCTCGTTCTGCAATCTGGGTTCCGACTGATGCAACCTCATCATGGTTTCAATATTCATCGTGGCATAGAGTTTCCGCTTTTCTCGGATTTGCTCAATTAAGTATTTTTGCCTACCTATAGCCTCATTCAATTTCGCCAGTTCCCTATCTCGTTCAAGCACAATGTTCTTTTTCCTTTGTTCTTCCGAATCAATCTGTCCAATAGTCTTTTTCAGTTCTTCCTGGACAACCGGCAATTGCTCCTGCGCTTGCTGAACGGCAAAATTGAGTTCCTTGACCGAGCGTCGTATCTGTTGCTCAAACGCTATGGTCTCATGGTAGGTAGCAATGACTTGCTCTGCCTGCTTGCGCACCAAAACAACACCATTTTTTTCTGTTTTGTACCACAAATGAATATCATCGTACTCCCTTTCGAAACCAGCCACCAAGCTGCGATAAACACTCAATTTAATGGACTCTTCCGTGTCACCCTCCATCATGGATTCAATGATGGTCTTCTTCACGAATTCTGCATCTAACTTGCTATTCAGAAACACATTCTGAATGCTTCGGGGAATGTTCTGATATTTGTTGCTCTCAACCAAGGCATATTTGGCGAACCTATTAGTCCTGTCATGGACATTGCCGAATATAATATCCTTATAATTCAAGTAATTGTCGATTCTTGGACTAATGTCTGTCGTTCCTTCGCGCATTATGTTTTGCCGGATTTTCGTCCAATCGCTCAACACTTCGCCTGTTTCGCCAACAAGCCAGTCCCTATTGTACGGAGCGTCAATAAAACGGAATGCGGCACTGCCTTGATGACGGAATGTAAGAATCGTGTAAGCACCTATTTCACGCTGGATTTCATACACAATGAAAGAGTTGGCATTTTCAAAATAGAACCTGTCGAATGATTCTTGTCCTTGTTTGATTCCAAGATGCTGCTTGTCGGCATTGTAAAAAAACAGCAATGCACGAAGCAGTGTGCTTTTGCCAACGCCTTGTGTGCCAGTAAAATGCACATTACCATCCAATTGGATTTCGGCATATCGCACATGCGCGCTGTTGATAAATATGATTTTACTCAGGTATCTCATCTTCGTTGTAAATTGTCAGTAAGTTCACCAAATCTTCCGCATAGCGAAAAGCGGAAGTCACCTTGTAAGTCGAGGTTTCTTCATCAATAAGTTCGGCAAATCCCATGGTTTCCAACTCTCCGACCAATTTGTCCACTTTTTCAGAAAACGGCATTTGCGAGGAAAAAAGATGCCGAGCCTTGTCTTTCAGTTCCGCATTGACATCGATTTCATTCACAATCCGTGCTTTACCAAATTGGTATCCGACAGAAAAAGCCATGTCAAATGTCTTCAGGAAGTCAAGATAATCAATCCACTTGCAGAAAGAAATCAAACGTCTTTCAATGTCGGCCTTGCTTTCGTTGACGGTGGAGAAATAAAAATAGCCATCACCACTGTCCAAACAGAAACCTATCTGATTGAAGAAAGCGGCATATTCATCATAGTTTTCCTCAACATCCTGATACAGATGCTTAATGTCCGTCTTTGAACTGTCAGCGGCGAGAAATCCACCACGAATCAGCTTTTCGTATACTTTTTGTGTATTATTTAGCATAAATCAAAGGGTATTCAAGGGTTTGGTAGGTTGCATATTGCTCGGTGATTTTACATTCTTCGGGGTGCTGCACAGCCAGTTGGCAGAACAGCAAGGCATGTTGTTCGATGGTACGTTCCTGCCTGTAATCGTATGATAAAATGAAAGAGAACAGGTCATTGCCACCAGCACGGAAAGCATTCCAGACTTCTTGCGGGTTGATTTCAGCCAATAGCGAAGTGTTTTCTGCCAAATCGTCATCAGTCAGGGGTGGTGCCGGCGTTCTGGATTTACTGATGACACCTTGCATCTGTCCGATTTTGCGAATTAGCGCGGACATTTCATCGCTGCTTTGCAGCATATCAATCGAAAGATGCAGTTTGTTGTACTGCCTATTCTCCATCCAAAGCGGACTCATTTCCGACAGAACCAAACGGACATTTGTGTTTTCCTTGATAGTCAGTTGGTCACGCAAATATTTCAGTTTGCGAATCTTTTTGAGAAGCATATTTTGTTGCTCAATCAGATGCAGATATTCAATGATTTGTTTTTCAATGGCATACAGGTTGTAATACGCATCATTGAAATCGTTACGGACATCGGATATGGTACGAGCCATGTGCGGATCGGAAGTCAGGGAAAAGAATGCCTTGTCGTTATCAATCAGCTTTTCACATTCCTTGATAAGAGTAATGATATTTCCTTTTTTCTCGTCAAGGTTTTTAAGTCGTTCTTTTTTGATTTCGTAATTGGGTTCTTGTTTGTAAGCTGTATCTACATTTCGTTTGAGATCAATGACATTTTTGAGCGTCCGCAGTCCCACATCGCGAAGCTTTTTCCTGATAGTATAGAGGTACTGGTATTTCCGCTTTTCGTTGTTCTCCTTAAGAAAATAAGTGATGTTTTCTTGCAGTGTGTCAATACATTCTTTTACACTGGCGATATTGATTTCTTCATTGACATCCAACACCTCTTCGAAAAATTTCTGGTAGATGTCCTCCAATTCCAAGAAGTTTCCACTTTCGTGAATAACACCATAATCTATCAAATATTGAATGCGTTCGCGCTGATGTTCCACTAACTCCAAGGCCAGATCCATCGAATAGATGTGAGTTTTACGGTCCCCAAATACATCACGTAACAGTTTCTTTTCCTTGTTCAAACAGCTGACAAGTTCTTCAAGTGTTCGAAATTGAGAAATAGAATCCATAGGTGTTAATAGTTTGCGTGTTTATTCATGATTACAAATATTTGTCTATCACACATTTCCAATAAATCAGCACATTCAAGTCCATTTAACCCCGCAAATATACAAAAAACTTCATATTCCTTATATGGGCAACATCTATTTGCATCAACAATTAGAAAGACATGTTGATTCCCATTCATAGCAATTCCACCAAAGTGACTTTCCGGTGGAATTGCAATTCATCTCCACTACCTTCTCCCCTATTGTTTTCAACAAGATTGAAAATGTACATGATGACATCTTTTTGTTGAAAATTTGATCATAATCAAACGATTAGCCTGTTGAAAACTATGTTGATAAAAAAATTGGCGTTTTATCACCTTATTTCCGAAGAATGTTCGTACCTTTGCATTTGAAGGTTATGGAATAACCTGTAAACCAACTTAAATGAGATCTTTTTAATAAGATTCCTCGAAATAAAAAATTAATTCTTTGTGACAACATTATTACATCTATTATGAATTTTAGTATCAACCTGACAGAAATTAAAAACTCCTACTACTACACCGACATCGAGCCAGAGCTTGAAGCCTTCAACCAAATCATCAGAATCTGTGAAGACTTTGAGAAAGACGGCGGCGACAAACTCGCCTACGCCCTGAGCCAGCGGCATTGGGACCTCAACGAAATAGAACGCCTGAACTGTTATCTCATGCAGGCCCGGCACAAGATGGAAGAAGAATTGCAAAGGATAGAGAAACTGGCCGACACTTTCAACGAGGAGTTTGCCACCGACCACAACGATCTTTTCAATTCGGCGGCAGTGCTCCTCGGAAAAATCAGAAGCCACACCTCGCCCTTGAAAAACATACTGAAGAGATTCTGCTCACGGAAACATCCCAACGCCAAGCAATGCCAATACAACAACATACGGCCCAAATCGGTAAGGGAAGGTTCCGCACTCGCGCGGAACGACTACCAGCGCGACCTCTTCATCGACCATTTTCCCAAACAGGTGAAAGACCTCCTGAACGAACTTCAGCTGTTCTTTGCCGCTGAAAAACGATGTCTAACCATCTGCACCACCCTACTCAACGAAGAAGCCGAAATCAGAAAAGACCCCGTACGCAGCAAATACATCCTCGACAAATACCGCAAGAAATCGTTTATGAAATTCAGGAACGAGGTCTTGCTTGTCTCAGATGATGTCATCGATGCCGTCATAGAACTCTGTCCCGCCTACAAGAAACGCCTGAGCAGCGCCTCCGATGAGGTCTTTGCCCAAGAGGAATTTCACAAACACAATACTGCCGACATGGAACATTTCTGCCTCATAGAGATGGCCATGGCCAGACGCAATAACAACATGGAAACCGACGCCATCGCCATGTGGGGAAACAATCCAGAAATCAGCCGCAATGTGGATCTTGTCATCGAAAACTTCGACTCGCTCCTACCCGACGACTTCTCGCAAAAGCAGATGGGCGAATACCTCTATTACTTCTGTCGTTGGGCACATCCCGAAAACATCAAGCAAGGCGTAGCCTATTTCACGAAACGATACAAGGGAAAATACCGCGTGGTGAAATACGGTTCTGTCAACGCACATAAGGATTCCTACTCCGGAAACTCGATTTCTGTGCGGAATTTCCGATACAGAATCAACAAATTGATGAATCCACAAGAGGAAAAACTGAAAATTTTCGCCCAATAGCAACAAAAAATCCATTTTGGAGCCATTTTTTCATTCAAAATGCATCGGTCAAAAACTGGCCGATGCATTTTCTTAATCTATTTCAACAATCAGAAATCTTTCTTCATACTCAAAATAGATTGAATGGATTTCAAAATAGATTTCAATCCGCCAAATCCATAAATCCAATCTATTTCAACAATCCATTTCAACAAATAGAAATCTATTTTCATCTACGAAATTAGATTTTCAAAAGAAAACTCAATCCATTTTGCAAAAAATCACAATCTATTTAACCTACTATATATCAGGTTTTTATGTATATTTTTGCAGCGTGAAGTGAAGGCAAGGCCTACTGAGCGAAACCCGAGGAAAACTCGAACAAAACTCGAACGGATCCCGAAGGCATCCCGAAGGAAACTCGAACAAAACTCGAACAAAACTCGAAGGAACGGTCAGTAGAAACATGCTGGAAGTCACAGCAACATAGTTTTAATCCTTAAATCCCCGCTACCCTCTCCGCGGAATACAAAATACCTCCTTCACCGGAGGTTGGGAGAGGAAAAGCCTATGGCAAAAATCAAAACCATTAATGTTGTTAATGGCATCAGTGGCAAGTATGGCAAAAACGCAAAAGACTACTTCGCCACCAACTCAACGAGCAACAAGATTCGTCTTGCAAAACTCGACAAACCATTTAAAGGCCCTGCCACAGAAAAGCAGTTGGAGCAACAGGCAAGGTTCGCTGCCCGTCAAGCGGCAGTAAGCGAATGGCTCAACGCCAACAAGCCCAACGAGGCCAACGGACCGAAAGGTACGGAGTTGTATCAGTATGCCATGAAGCTGAAGCAAAGATACAGCTTCAGCAACATCAACCAGGTACTCTACAAGTACATGGATGAAAGCAACGTCATCAACCTGCCTAATGCGAGCGGAAAGGTGCAACCTTTCAATTCAGCCTTGCCAAAAACGGAAGACTGACGCTCTGTACATCAACACTTGATGACAAGCCATCCCTGGCACCTTACGTTGCCAGGGATGTGCTGTTTTATAGCAATGCCATGAATAATAATTTCAACATTTTTCCAGCCTATGCCCGCAAAAGGCACACCTAAAACACTATCTTTGCAGTCGAATAATGTGGGATAAATACAAGGAGGAATAATAAATGAAAGACTTTGCAGCCATAGATTTTGAAACCGCCAACTGCGAGCGTTCTTCCGTTTGTTCGGTTGGCGTCGTCATCGTGCGCGACGGTGAAATTGTCGATAGATTCTACTCTCTCATCAAGCCCGAGCCGGAGTATTACAACTATTGGTGCAGTCAAGTGCATGGACTATGCGCCAAAGACACCGAAGACGCCCCCGTCTTCCCTTTCGTGTGGGAAAAGGTGGAAGCCCTGCTCAAGCAGTACGGCATAGAAGGCGCCAACAGCATGAACGGCGAGCGCGGCCTGCCTCTTGTCGCCCACAACAAATCCTTCGACGAGAGTTGCCTGAAAGCCGTCTTCCGCGTCTATCAGATGGATTATCCCGATTACGAGTTTTATTGCACCTGCATAGCTTCGCGCCGCGTTTGGCCTGGCGGCCATCACAATCTCGACATCATAGCCGCCCGCTGCGGCTACGACTTGCAGAACCATCACCACGCCCTGGCCGATGCCGAGGCTTGCGCGGCGATTGCTTTGAAGATATTGTAAGCAGAAACTCTCCATCATTGACGGCTTGATTCTCGACATCCAGGATTATCGGAAGAAAATTGAAGAACAGGGAGAAGAATATGGATAAAAACATGGATGCTGCACAGGCTGTGAGTGAAAACACAGAGGCAGCAAATTAATTATGTACACAACCGACAAATAAAGCTATGCCTTCCCTATACCCGCTCCGTACTTCGTCCAATACTCGTCCATACTTCGTACAATGCTCATCCAATCTATGTGATTGGACAAGCTGTGCATCAGGTTATTATAAATAACGGCAGAAGTGCGGTGAAGACCTTGAGCGATTACAGACCGCCCCACCTAAGGGCTGGCAGAAAGGAAACTCAGCAGAGCAGTTGAGACTATCGATGCTGTAAAACCTTCAACCAAGTGTCAAGCGTATATCACTCGCAAAGCATCAATCTATTGTCTCTTGAAGTAAACGATAAACTATTCCTTCCTCAGCACCAAATCGACCAGCAAAACAGCATGTTCTTCCTCGTTTTTCGGGGCATCCTTCGGGCGCCAGGCTACGATGAAACGGATGGTTGCTGCGTTGACATGATAATTCTTTTCTGCCCAAAGACTTAGGTCGTTTTGCATCTTCTGCGACAGCTGACAGACTGAAAGATTCGTCTTTTTTTCATAGAGGCAGCTATTTTCAAAACGAAGTTGCTCTCCTGCCCTCAGCGCAAGAATTTCTTTCTTTCGCGGTTTGAAGAAATTGAGGTTCACGTCTTTATGCGAAAGCTGAAGTACGACCTCGTCGGGCATCCCGTAAGGGTTTTGGTTGGCAATCTTCCTGTCTGCCGGCAATCTGTCGAACATCGGACTGTTGGTGTGTATGAACAGCCGTTGCTTGGCTCGGGTAATGCCCACATAATAACGGCGAAGTTCCTCATCCGTAACATGAAGCGGTTTGGAAATCAGCATATAGACATCATCAAACTCCCTGCCTTTCGACTTGTGTATGGTCGAGACCACTACATCGGCACCCGAAAGGTCGCAAAAGTCCTCCACCGACGATTCAAACACAAACTCCTTGAAATCAGTCAGATATTTCATTTTGTTCGTTTCCTCGAACAATTGTATGCATCGTTGCAGGTAATTAAGGCTTTCGGAATTGGCGTATGCGGCAAAAGTCTTGCGTTTAGCATCTTCCCATACCTCATCGGCAATGAGTGGCGTATGTGTTTGGGCATCAATGTATTTCAAGAAAAGACGCACCTCCATCATGTTCCAGAAACGGAAACCATCCATGCTCTGAATCAGCTTGCTTTGCAGTCCGTATTTTCTCAACAATGCCACAAGGATGACGGCTTCTTCGTTTGTTTGTGTGAGAACGCATACGGAACGCTTGCCTTGCTCAGAATCAGTGGCTTTATGTTGCTCAACAAGTTCGTTTACAAGAGGTTCATACATGCATTCCGACTGATGATGCGTCACACTGACAACACCATCGTCTTGACTCATCGACACGATTGGCGTGCTTTTCATTCTTTTATGAATATTCTTTACAAAAGCATTGGCGAAACCGACCACATGCCGCGAACTGCGGTAATTCTCGGTCATTTCGACAAAGCGTCCATCCGAATCCTTCAGCAACTGCGCCATGTATTTGGAGTCGGATCCACGGAATTCAAAGATATTCTGGTCGTCGTCACCCACGGCAATCACGCGCATTTCCTCGTTGGCGGTCATCAAAGCGCGTACAAGTGCATATTCTTCAGCACTCATATCCTGCGCCTCATCAATCACAAGCACGGTCTTAGCTATGCGGTTTGGTTCCACCTCACCTTCAGTTATCATCCGAGCGGCACGTGCCACCACATCTTTCACTTCATCCAAATTGCCGATTCTGCCCAATAGGTCGAAACAATAGGAATGGAAGGTCTTAATTTCAACAAAATGAGCCGCATTGCCAATCAGTCCCATCAGCCGTTGCTTGAATTCTATGGCTGCAGCACGCGAAAAGGTGAGCATGAGCAGCTGTTCGTGTTTCACATCCTCAAGCATCAGCAGAGAGGCCAGTTTGTGTACCAGCACCCTTGTCTTGCCACTGCCTGGACCTGCTGCCACGACGATGCAGCGTGATTCCTTGTCGGAAATAATCTCCATCTGTTTCTCCGACAAAGTGCCAAAAAGCTGCTGGTATTTCTCAGGCGTCACATTGCGCTCTATCTCTTGCAAACGATTGCCTTTGAAATACTTCGACACGAAACGCTTGTAGTCCATCTGGAAATAATCCTGCACATACTGCAAGGCGGCATCGTAGTCACGCACCATCAGATTGGCATATTCGCCCACGATATGGACTTGCTGAATCTTCTGTTTGTAGAACTCGTTCAACATGCGGTAGTCGTCCTGCTTGTAACGCAATCTGTTATCCTTGATGCGGCGGATGTCCATGGCATTATACAACACGAGGAAACCGCCTTCCATTTTCAGAGCGCCAATCTTCGAAAGATAGAGCAAGGCTTCTTCCACATCCACAATCTGAACATCTTGAAGCGTGCCGAAAAGGTTCTGTTCCTGAGCCTTAAAGTCGTTCAACAGCTCCACAATCGAGAATTGCAAGCCTTTCTTCTGCGATTCCTCATCACTTGTTTGCTGTGCCTGATTGTAAAGCCATTCCACGGCAAAACGACAAATTTCCAATCGTCTTTCAAAACGTCTCAAAGTCGTCTCCATATCCGCTTGACGCATCACTTCCAGATTGTGGGCAGCATCCTCTTTCTTTCGTGTGTAACCTTTCACAGTAAGGAAAAAGAGCAAGGTGCGTATGTCTTTCTCGGTGGCACTTGTTATGCCTTCATTCTGTGCATTGTCATTCAGTTGCTTGCAGGAAATCCTAAGGACATCATCAGGGATCTTGGTCAAGAGATAACGCTCCAGTTTTGAGAATCGTTCCAGCAGCCGTTTCGACTTGTTTTCCGACTCGCCCACATCGTTCAGATATGCTGAAATGTCTTTCGTATCGGCCAAAATACCCTCCTGCCGCATGCGTTCAACTACCGACACGACTTCGCTTTTATTCAAGCCGAGAATGTCGGCCAGATAGTCCACACGCGATTCCGCTTCTGCATCTTGCGCCTTGGCTATGTATTTTTGCGAAATCAACGATTTGATGATACGCACGGCTTTTTCAACCTCATTGCTTTCGAAGAGCAACGACTCGGTGATACGCTGCCGTGCCTCGTCCATGTCCTTCACGGTGATGCCCGTGGCATAAACATGAGGGACGTTGTTTCCACGTTCCAGATAACCAGCTTGTTCGAGGGCTGCCAAGGCTGTCCGCACTCTCGTCTCAATGTCAGACACCGAGTCGTCCCAACCCGCCTTTCTCGCAATCTCCAAAGCCGAGCAACATGTCCGCATACGTTGTCGGGTCATGTCCTTAACGGCTTTCCAGACCTGCTGAATCTCGCTGATACTCAGTTTTGTCTGGTTTAACAGGACGAAATGTTTATCCAAATCAGCATCACTATACAATACAAAACAACGAGCCTCGAGATGCGGGTCACGGCCGGCACGTCCTGCCTCCTGAACATAATTCTCCAAAGAATCGGAAATGTCGTAGTGAATCACGAGTCCGACATCCTTTTTGTCAACGCCCATGCCAAAAGCGGAAGTCGCCACAATGACGCGAACCCTGTCATTCATGAAGGCTTCCTGGTTGACAATTTTCTCGTCGGCATCCATCTTTCCGTTGAATGGCAAGGCCTTGTAACCGTCGCGGGTCAGTTTCTCCGCCAAATCCTTCGTGCGTTTGGTTCTTGAAACATAGACAATTGTCGGACAAGACGACTCGGCTATCAGTGAACGGAGTTTCATGTACTTATCCTCATCGGTATCGGCATGGATGACGGAATAGCGGAGGTTAGTTCGCGAGGCTGTTGAGGCAAAAATGACAAGGTCGAGGTTAAGCGTTTGCTTGAAATAATCGCAAATGTCCTGTATCACTTTCTGCTTGGCCGTGGCGGTAAAACACGACACGGGAATTGGCGCCTTACAGCGTTTCTTTTTCTGGTATTCGCTGATAAACTTGCCGATATAAAGATAATCAACGCGGAAATCCTGTCCCCACGAAGAAAAGCAATGCGCTTCATCAATCACGAAACGAACCACATGGCGTGCCAACAGAATCTTTTCAATCGTCTTCGAACGCAGCATTTCCGGTGCGATATACAAAAGCGAAGCATCGCCATCCTGAACGCGTTGAACGGCCAGCGAACGGCTGATAGGATCCAGTAATCCGTTGATGGTGACGGCATCGGTAATGCCTCTGTCAGCAAGGTTATCCACTTGGTCTTTCATCAGCGACTGCAAAGGCGAGATGACCACCGTAAGACCATGCACCGCGCGTCCTTCCATCAAGGCGGGCAGTTGGAATGTGAGCGACTTCCCACCGCCTGTCGGGAAAATCGCCAGCAATGACTTGCCTTCCACGGCTGCGCGAGCAGCATTTTCCTGCAAGGGTTCGCCTTCGTAGGTGCGGAACTGGTCATAGCCGAAAAACTGCTTAAGGTTATAATGCACATCCAATTCCTTGTTGCAGTATTCGCAGCCCTCAACACATTTCGTATGCCGCAACAGCATAACCACATTTTCAACATTCGGATAATTGTGCAGCACCCAAGACGGTGTCACCGAACGGTAATCCGTAGTGTCAATCAAGGCAAGGGCGTAAGCCAATTCTTCAGGTTGCCGATTCACAAGGTCCTCGAGAACGGCATGTTCACAAATCTTCCCTTTGTATGTTGCACGAATCAATTCAGGCAGTAAGGCCTTGTTTTCGGTTTTGGCATCAACAAATTCAAGGAAACCATCAAATTCAGGCACATTTTGCAAAAGCGAGGCATAAATCGTTCTTTTTGAATCCGGCAACACATTCCACCGCGCCACCTCATCCATCAGCAGATCACGGGCTTTCTCACAGTCGTTGACCGGATTATTCATCTGCTCACTCAGCAATTTGTCGTCCTTGAGCAAACGATGATAAGGCCTTTCGGGGAATAATAAAGGCGAGACAAACAAGGTATCAATCAAAGCCCATTTATGCGGTTCTTCACCAAACAGATACTTTGCATCGTGATGGATGATATTGTGTCCACAGACGAAATCGACATTTTCCAAAAAATCCAAAGCCGCTTGTTTGTCAGCAGAATGAAGCACAGCTTCGTCACATCTTATGGCACCGATGTCATGTATTTTCTTATCCTTGACACCGACCTCCACATCCACAAAAGCATATCGGGAGGCACTGCGAGACACTTTCTCTTTTTCTTGCATTTGTGGCTTGCGTTCTTCTCCACTGATTGTTTCTCTGATTTTGCTCCAAAATGACATGATTGTATAATGATTAGATGAACAGAGGCTGTTAAGCACAGTCTTATCGAAAAAACAGATGCAAATATTGCAAAAAATTCAAAGCACTCGGCACACCAAAGGTAAATATTCTTATCTGTTAAAAATCAGCACAATGGATATGGTTAGTTAAGCAATTGAACTATGGCATTATCAAAACATCCACTGAATCACTTGCAATTTTCCCCCATAGGCAGTATATTTACAACAAAAGACAATTCATAGATTATGAATCACATTCATTTCCTTCGTTTCAAAGAATTATTCGTACTTTTGTAGTCAAATTAAAATAATATGAAGATTATACACACTGCCGACCTTCACCTTGGACAGGTCATTTACCAGAACTATGAACGCAGCGACGAACATCTGCATTTCTTCAAACAACTGAAACAATGGTGCATGGAGCATCATCCCGATGCACTCATCGTCAGCGGCGACGTGTTCGACATCCAGCAGCCTTCAGCCGCTACAAAGAAAGCCTTCAACGACTATTTCGTTGACATTCACCGCTCTTGTCCTCAAATGGCAATTGTAATCACTGCCGGAAACCACGACTCGGCCTCGCGTATTCAGGCCGACAGCGCCATTTGGACGCTGGCTAACACGACAATGGTGGGAACAGCACCTGCAACAGAACCTGAATTTGGCTGGGAAGAGAAATATATCGTGCGCATCCCAGCTGGTTATATCCTTGCCATGCCCTACATGTCAAGCGAACACACCGAAACGCTTCAGCACTTGCTCGATGTTGTGGCAAAAGAAAATGAAAAGGGATTGCCCGTCATCATGATGGGACACACTGCCGTGGCGGGTCTCGACATCACCGGCCACAATATCGAAATTGGGAAGCTGAAGACACAAGGCACTGACTCCTTCGGCACTGGCTACGACTATCTCGCTCTGGGTCATATCCACAAACCGCAGACCATTGGCCATCAGGATGATGCCTTGAATGACGATGTAATTTATCCAGCCCCGGTGATCCGCTATTCAGGAAGTGCTTTGCATGTGAGTTGCGACGAAACCTATCCCCACACGGTAAGTCTTGTTGAGATAGACAAACACGGTGGCAATGTAGAAATCAAGCAGTTGCGCATTGAAGAACTGCGTCATTTCTATGTCTTGCCCGAAAACGATTCGTCGTTCGAAAGTGCCGAAGACGCATTGAAAGCGATTATGGAGTTTTGTGAACATAACCAATCAGGGTATTTCCGTCTGCGAGTTGACATCAAGACGGACTTGCCTTCAAATTTCAACCAAATGGTCTACGACACCCTGGCGACGACGGGCGACGAAGTGCGTTACAACCCCAAAGTCATCTGGACAGGAAACACGGCCTTGACGGATTCGAACAACGAAAAACCTACTTTCGAAGTGGCGGAATTGCAGCAAATGGAAAATCCGCTTGACTTTATCGAAAAGACCATTGACCAATACCCTGCCCTTTCGCTCGATGAAATACGGAACGCTTTTAAAGAGGTCGAAGCGGAAATAAAACGAATGCAAGATGAGGAAAACCTAAAGGCCGCCGCCAAAGCAACGAAGAAATCATCAACAACCAAAACAGAAGGAGAATAAGAACATGAAGATAAAAGAATTACATCTGCGCAACATAGCTTCAATCGAAAAAGCCGACATTGACTTTGAGAACGAATTAAAAGACATCGTTACAGGCGAACCTGCCAGCATTTTCCTCATTGCTGGCGATACAGGCACTGGCAAATCCGTCATCCTCGACGGCATTTCCATGGCGCTCTACAAAAAGACTCCACGTATCGTTGGTGTTGCCAACAAGACGAATAATGAATACATTGACAATCAAGGACAAGCAATAAACATCAACAGCATTGAACAATACACGCGCCTGGGCATTTCAGAGAAAGACGAATGCTACAGCGAACTTGTCTTTGAAGGTAACGATGGCAAGATATACCACGCCAAATTGGAGTTGGGCCTCACAAAAGGCAATACCGACGAAAAAGGCAACCGTCCGATAAAACACAGTACACCAAAGTGGACGGTAAAAGTAGGAAATGAAGATTGGCAGAAAGTTGAAGCCAAGACCGGTCAGCCCATCTTGGACGCCATTGGCCTTAGTTTTGAGCAATTCGGCCGTATGGCCATGTTGGCCCAGGGTCAATTCGCTTCCTTCCTTACAGGCGACAAATCGGAACGCGAACAGATACTTGAGCAACTGACCAATACCGAAAGATTCACAACCTACGGCACGGCCATCAGCAATCTTTTTTCTACTGCAAAAACCAACAAGGCAAATGCTCAAACGACTTTAGAAACCGAGAAAAAGCATACACTGAAACCTGAACAACTCGAAGAACTCAACAGCCAGTTGACTATCTTACAAAAGGAAAAGGTTGTTTTGGACGATGAGCATGACAAGGTTCAAAACACGCTGAATACGGTTTGCGAGATCAGCGCTAACCTTGATGAACAAAAGAAGGCTGAAAAGCAAAAAGCCGCCGTTGTTGGAATCATCGAAAGCGATGACTACAAAGCAAAAAAGACCTTGGTTGCCGACTGGGATGCCACGAACAATGAACGCAGGCTGTTTTCCGACAAAACCGCAGCAGAGCAAAAGAAAGTAAAAGCGGAAAAATTACTGGCCGAAGCCAAAGATAATTTCGCCATTTATAGCGCCGACCTCGTCTATCGTAAGGAAGTCATTGAAAAGTATAAGCAAGACACGAACGAAATTCAAGCCGAGATTGACAGCCAGAAAGCGCTCGATGAAGTGTTTGCCAAAGCCGATGCCGTTGTGCTGCAATTAGGTCAATATCAAGGCACTTGCCGCAAGATAACGGCTGTGGAATCGTCGCTTGCAGCAGAAAAGGGAAAGACGGAAAGTCTCGCTAGTGCCGTAGCCGAGTGGGAATCAAAAGCAGCAACCGCAAAAGAAGCTGTCAAGGCAGAACAAGATTCCATTGATGCTTTAAATGATGAGCGCAATGCTCTCAATCCTATTGAGATAAATGCTGAATTCAAGGTAAACACTGAAAGAAAAAACAACCTTAAAAATCTTCAGCAGCGCGTAGAGAAAATTGCGGAAAGCCAAGCTTCACTTGACTCATCAAGGCAGGAAATTGAGACGGAATCGACCAAGCTTTCGGAGCACAAAAAGGCTTTCGATGCCGCTCAGGACGAATACGATTCAATGCTGAAAAAAGAGGAAGAAGCACATTCCCTACTCAGCACCATGAAAATGAGCGTAGAAGAAACGCTTACCGAATTGCGTCAGCGTTTGCAGGCCGACCATGCCGACACCTGTCCGCTTTGCGGCCAGCACATCGACACACTCCATCTCGACAACGATTTCCAACAAATGCTCACGCCATTGCAGCAACGCGAAGCGGAAGCCAAAAAGAATTTGACGGATGCAACTGCGAAACGTGACGATGCAAAGAGCAAATTCGACACCCTTAATGGTGTACTCAATAATAAGAAATTGGCATACGAAGAAGCCTTAAAGGATTTTGAAAGCGAAAAAACTTCAATTGTAGCGGAATCGAAAAAATTATCACTTGACGCATCTCAAGACCTTGACCAGCAGATTACTGTTGCCATTCAGAAAACGGAAAAAGACCTTGCCATTCTTGAAGAAAAGCAGAGGAAGACAGAAGCATTGCAAACCCAAATCAACGATTTGGCAGAAGAGAAAAAGTCGCTTGACACGACACTCTCCAATGCCGAAAAAGAACTTCTGAAAGCACAGAATGCAGTGGTTTCAAATGGAAAAGACATCAGAAAATATGAAAATGACCTTGCCGAACTGAAAAGCACGAAGGACGATTTGAACAAAATATTGTCTTCTTGCCTCAACGCATCCTACCCGACTTGGCAAACCGACACTGATGCCATCAAGGCACAATTCAAAACCGATGCCAACGCATATTGTGACAAGAAAAAGAAAGTCGAGCATAGGAAGGCTGAAACAGAAAAATGGGAAAACCTGTTGGCATCAGTCAAAGATACGCGCACAAACATTCTTGCAAACCATAACGATTGGGACCAACCTGTTGAACCAAAGGAATATAAAACTGACAACCTCAATTCAATCTGGACTTCACTCCTGACTACAATTAGTCATCAAGACTTGGAAATTGAGACGGCAATTAAGGTCATATCGGATGCAGAAACTGCGCTGAATGCCTATTACGCAAGCTCCGGAAAAACCGAAGAATCGCTCAAAATCATCATCAATGCTGAAAATTTGATTGCCGAAGCACGCAAGTTTGTCGGTGAAAAAGATTCCGAGCTCAAGTCGCGCACAGATGCCATCGCTGCTTATGACAAAAATATCGAAAAACTGCTCAAGAAACTTGACATTGAGAAAATTGAAGACCTGCCAGGAAAAGAATCACTTGAAAATCAGCTCAATGAACTGAGAAAGAAGTTGCAGGAAAACGCCGAAATAACAGGTTCCATCACCTCACAGCTCCGTTCGAATGAAGAAAACCTTAAGCGTCTGAGACAAGCTGAATCAGCATTCAACGCAGCGGATGCAGTGTTCACAAAATGGGATCGGTTGAATAAAGTCTTCGGTGGCACACGCTTCCGCACACTTGTGCAAACCTACATTCTGCGCCCATTGCTGAACAATGCGAATATCTACTTGGAAAAGATAACCGACCGATATACACTTACTTGCAGCGAAGATAACGAACAACTGTCCATCCTCGTGCTTGACCGTTACAACAAGAACCAGGTCCGTTCGGTTACAGTCCTCTCCGGCGGTGAACGCTTTATGATTTCGTTAGCCTTGTCGCTTGCCTTATCTTCACTCAACCGTCAAGACATGAATGTCAACATCCTTTTCATCGATGAAGGTTTTGGCACATTGGACGAGAACAACCTCAATTCGGTTATGGAAACGCTCGAAAAACTGCAAGAGATTGCCGGACAAACAAACCGTCGCGTTGGAATCATTTCACATAGGGAAGAACTCGTCGAGCGCATCCCCGTAAAGATTCGCGTCAAGAAAAAAGGCGAAGGCCGCAGTCTGGTGGAAATAACTAACGAATGATTATTGGTGTCTTCGGACACCAATAATTTTTTTTACTCATTTTTCTCTTTATCCATTTCATTTTCGTATGTTTGCAACAAACAATCTGTTATCAAGTTTTTTTATTTGCAAACACTTGATCAACAGCATTTAGTCCTTGAAAAACACAAAATAAACAAGTTATGGTAGAATTTAGGATTGATTACCTTCCCGCTGCAAACTATTCGCTGGTAAACAATAGAATAGCCATTTGTCAGTCAATCGAAATCAGCAACACTTCAAGTGAAGATTTGCGTGACATCGTAATTGAATGTTCCGGCGAGTTCTTTGCTCCTACACGCTCCAATGTGATTGACATAATCAAAGCGGAAAAATCAGTAAGGCTTCAAGGCGTTGATTTGCAACTCATTCCCACAAAAGTCGCTTCCATTACCGAAAAAACGCTCACTACTTTCAGCGTAAAGGTTAATGTCAACGCAAGCAATGAAGCCGATTGTACGACGGTTTTCGCCAAAGACTACCAGATTGACATCATGCCATACGACCAATGGCTTGGAACCAGCATTCTGCCACAATGTCTGGCTTCTTTCGTCATCCCCAACCATCCTGCCATCAACAACATTGTGGTAAAGGCTGCGCAAATTCTCAAGGACTTGTCAAAATCCTCATCTTTCACCGGATATCAGTCGGGAAACAGCAACGAAGTCAGGAAACAGATTGCAGCCATTTATGGTGCCTTGCACGCTGAGAACATCATCTACCGCCCAATGCCGGCATCGTTTGAAACCGTCGGACAACGGATTACCCTCCCCGACCAAGTCCTTTCCTCCAAGCTCGGCAACTGCATTGAACTTTCTTTGCTTTTCGCCAGCATTCTGGAAAGCGTAGGCATTCATAGCGGCATCGTCCTTCAGAAAGGGCACGCCTATCTAGCCGTTTGGCTTGTTGACGATTGCTGCCAGTACAGCGTCTGCGACGATTCTTCGTACATCGAAAAGAAGTGTTCCGAAGGCATCGGTGAAATGCTTGTCATTGAATGCACGCAAGTTACGGCAGAAAACACATCATTCGAAGATGCCCAGAGCATTGCTGAAAAAAATCTGGCCAACCTCAGCAAGTTTGAACTTTACATCGACATACGCCGATGCCGTCTTGAGCGGATTTTGCCTCTTCCCTTCAGAACAACGGTCAATGGCACAAGCGAAATCGACACCAATGGCGTTGAACATGACGGCTGTGGACTTGATGTAAAGGAACATTCGCGCTACGACCTTAGCAAAATCAAAGAAAGCAAGCGGGAACTGACCAAAATGGATTTGTGGGAAAGGAAACTCCTCGATTTCTCGCTCCGCAACTCCATGCTCAACCTCTATCTGCGCCAACGGGCCATCCAGTTCATATCATTTGATGTGAACATTATTGAAGACCATTTGCAGGATGGCACCGAATATGTCATCGCTCCCAAGCCCGATGTGGACATTGAGATTCCAAATGATGACCGTCTTATCCGGTCAAAGCAATTGCCTGAATTGCACGAACTTGTCACAAACGACATCGAGCACCACACGCTTCATTCCTATCACACTGATATGGGAACGCGTACCATTTTAAAGAACATATACCGAGCCTCCCGAAATGTCATTGAAGAAACCGGCGCCAACGCGCTTTATCTTGCCATCGGAACGCTAAGATGGTTCGAGACCGAACTCAGCGAAAAGCCACGCTATGCCCCAATTTTGATGTTACCTGTCGAAATGGTTTATAAAAAAGGGAATTATTACATCAGGAAACGGGACGAAGATGTGGTTTTAAACATCACTTTGATTGAGTTTCTGCGTCAGAATTTCGACATCAATATTGAAGGAATCAATTCATTGCCAAAAGATGAACATGGCATTGATGTGCCGCTGCTTTTCGCGCTCTTCAGAGAGGCGCTGAAGGACAAGAAACGCTGGGATGTTGAAGAGGAATCCATCCTCGGCATTTTTTCCTTCAGCAAATTCCTGATGTGGAACGACATCCACAATCACCGTCAGGAACTGTTGGAAAACGACATCATCAGAAGTCTTGTCAATCAGAAACTTGAATTCAATCCGGAAGCCATTATCTCCGACCTGAAAGACGCTGACAAAGAGGATAAGCCCGACAGTCTCTCGCTGCCGGTTCCCGTCGACTCATCGCAGATGGCAGCAGTTGTCGAAGCGAGTCGTGGCCATTCGTTTATCCTTTACGGCCCTCCCGGGACAGGCAAGTCGCAGACCATTACGAACCTGATTGCCAACGCATTGTTCCACGGGAAGCGGGTCCTGTTTGTCGCTGAAAAAATGGCCGCCTTAAGTGTCGTCGAAAACCGTCTTCAAAAGATTGGACTTGAACCGTTTTGTCTGGAAATGCATTCCAACAAGATAACCAAACGCCATGTGCTCGACCAACTCAAAAAGGCGATTAGAGTTTCACATATCAAAAAGCCTGAGGATTACGCACGAACCGCAGAGCAACTTTATGAACAAAGGACCAGTTTGATTGCCTACATGGAAGCTCTGCACAATGTCGAAAATGCTGATGGTTTGTCGCTTTACGACTGCATCGTCCGATATGAATCCATTGACACTGAGGCCTTGGATTTTGATACCAACGACAAGGAGTTGAAGGAAAAATTCAGCATTAAGGAATTTGACAATTACAAGCATCTTTTACACGATAGGTACAACGTGATCGTCGACTTGGTCGGTCAGCCTTGCAAGCATCCTCTTAACGGACTTAACGTAACCGAATCAAACCTTTCCGACATTTCGCAACTGACTCAAGAACTGAAGCAAGCTGCAGAAACGATTCAGTCAGGTATCGACAACAAGGAAAAACTTTCCACAACGGCAGCAAAAAAAACCGAAATCACCCGCGATTGCAGCGAAGCCATTTTCAATGAAGACATCAATGCGTGGTATAATGAGTGGCGTAAAATCAAGGCCCAATGGTTTATTCCACGTTTCTTCGGAAAGAAAAACTTCATCAAGAAACTGCGCAATTTCAATAATCTGATTGTTGAACAAGAAGTTGATTCATTCTTATCAAAACTTTTGGATTACAATGCCTTACATTCTGAAATCGACAAAATCAATGAGGTCATCGCCAAATATTTTGAAATCAAGACGACTGAAGACACACTTCCTTCGCAGCGTGTAATAAGCAACTGCATTGAGCGGCTTGAAAATTGGTCAAAGCATACCAACCAAGCCCGTGATTGGTACCAATGGTGCGCTTTCAAGCGCGAACTGAAAGATGCCGGGCTTGCCGTCGTAGCAAGAAAAATCGAAGAAACCGAAATTCCGGCAGGAACTTTATGCGACTCATTCTTCAAAGCGATGTTCAAGAGCCTTGCCAACGAAAAAATTGCGCAGTCGCCATTGCTCAGGACCTTTGAAGGTTCCATCTTCGACGAAACGGTGGCAAGATACCGGAAACTCACGGAAGAGTTCCAGGAACTCAGTAAAAAAGAGTTATATGCACAGCTTGCATCGCAAATTCCACATGTCACCGACAACATCAACAACAGCAGTGAATTAGGTCTGCTCAACAGAAACATTTCCAATGGCGGCCGAGGCTTGTCGCTTCGCGAACTGATGGATCAGATTCCTTCCTTGCTGCCTCGCCTCTGCCCATGCATGCTGATGAGCCCCATGTCGGTAGCTCAATTCCTTGACTTGTCGCAAGAGAAATTCGACTTCGTCATCTTCGACGAAGCCTCGCAAATGCCAACAAGCGAAGCCGTTGGGGCCATTGCCAGAGGAAAGTCTGTCATCGTTGTCGGCGACCCGAAACAGATGCCGCCAACCAGTTTCTTCGTTTCAACCAGTGTAAGTGAAGAAGAAGCGACAATCGACGATATGGAAAGCATTCTTGAAGACTGCCGCACTTTGGGCATTCCGTCGCTGCAATTGAATTGGCACTACCGCTCGCGTCACGAATCGCTGATTGCATTCTCTAACAACGAATACTACGATGGATCACTCATCACCTTCCCTTCTGCCGATGACCAGAACACCAAAGTGAAATACATCCATGTTGATGGAGTATACGACAAGGGTGGTCACAGATCAAATAGAAAAGAGGCCGAGGCCATCGTGAAAGAAATCGCAAGACGGCTCGAAATGCCCGACCATGCCGACAACAGCATTGGTGTCATCGCTTTCAGCGTCGTGCAGCAAAACCTTATCGAAGATTTGCTTCTGGAGATGCTTGAAACCAAGCTGAATCTACGCATGGCAGCCGATGAACTTTACGAACCGATTTTCGTGAAGAACCTGGAAAATGTGCAAGGCGACGAACGCGACATCATCCTCTTCTCCATCGGCTATGGTCCCGACAAGGATGGTAATGTATCAATGAATTTCGGTCCGCTCAACAATGAGGGTGGCGAACGCCGCCTGAATGTGGCTGTCAGCCGCGCAAGAAAGGAAATGATGGTATTCTCCGCCTTAAGGTCGTCTCAAATTGACTTGAGGCGTTCCAAAGCAAAAGGCGTTGAAGGGTTGAAACATTTCCTCGAATATGCCGAACAGCAAGTCCTCGTTCTGCCAAGCAACACGAATTCTGAAACTAAAGACACGGTTATGGCCGAACAGATTGCCGAAGCATTACGCAAAAAAGGCTATGTTGCCCATACCAATATCGGACGTTCCAACTTCAAGGTTGACGTGGCAATCAGTGAAGATGCCAATTCCAGCAACTATTGCTTAGGACTGCTCCTCGATGGCGAAAACTATCACAAGACCCAAACGACACGCGATCGTGAAATCGTTCAACCATCAGTGCTTAAAAGTTTGAATTGGAGAATCATGCGTATTTGGAGCGTCGACTGGATTACGAATCCCAACAGAGTCATTTCGCGCATCGAAAAATTCATCAAGGAAAAGCCAGAACCCAAAGAGGAACTTGTCAAGAAAACAGATTTCGACATCTCGCACGAAACAGTAGAAGAACAGAAAAGCAAAGTCACGGCATATAACGCATTTGTTGGCAATGCTTTCGTGACGACCATGGACAACGCCCAGCTTGCTAAAGCCATTTTGAAATGCGAGCAACCCATGACATTGAACTATCTCTGCAAAAGAATCTGTTTCTTCCGCGATATGCCAAGGACTACACCTGCGATGTTGGCTAAAGTCACTGACTTGGTCAAAAACAAAATGTATTTTGAAAAAAAAGGTTCCAATATCGTTGTCTGGAATGATGTTGAAGCATCAAGGAATTTTTCCGGCTACCGGCAACACAATGACCGCGACATTACTGAGATTCCTTATATCGAAATTGCGAATGCCATTGTGGAAGCTGTCACTGAGCAGTTCTCAATCAACAAAGATGCCCTGAGCTTGATTGTGACAAAAAAACTCGGCTTCTCCCGCAGAGGCACAAAAGTCGACCAGGCATTGAATGAAGCACTCGATTATCTGATCAATAAAGGAAGAATATTCAACATTGACGGAAACATACGCTTAGGAAATACATCATCTCATTGAAGTCGCCAGCCTGCTGGCATCTTCAAACGAAATGATTTCTCACCATGATATCTTGGGAACCACTAATCGTTGAAGCTGCTTCCTCCGATAAATTGCCTTATCATTGAAGTTGAAGGGATTTCCTTGTCGGGAACAGGTGTGAAATAATGGATGAAACGCAACAAGCGATGCGCTTCAGTGTATTCCGGACAGTTTTTCGGCACGCTTGCCAAGATAGGTTCAGCATGGTTGCGCATTACAGCAAACTCCAAAAGATAGGCCGAATTGAACATCACATCAGCATTTTCCTGGAAAGGTATAATCCATTTTTCTTCCGCAGCGCATACGCTCGGCCATTGACTGATGGTCTGGCGCGCCGTGAAAGCACCTTTGTTGTAATCACGCACAATACGACGCAACAAGCGGTTGTCGTCGGCAGGAATCCAGTTATGGTCATCAAGCGAAGTGCAAGTTAAGGTTGAAATGAATATACGGAACTTACTGTCTTCCAGCACTTTCTCCGTCAAGCGAGGATTAAGCGCGTGTATGCCTTCTAGAAGCAAAACCGAGCCCGGTTTCAGACTTAAAGTCTTGCCATTGTATTCGCGGATGCCGGTTACAAAATTGTATTCCGGAACTGACACTTCTTCCCCATTCAATAACGACAAAAGGTCGCGTTCCAAAAGACGGTAATCGACGGTCTCAAAATTGTCGAAATCATAAGTTCCATCGGGAAATTTCGGCGTATCGACACGATTAACGAAATAATCATCTGTCGAAAATGAAATCGGATTCAGACCGCAAGCTTTGAGTTGAATGCTGAGACGCCTACAAAAAGTAGTCTTTCCGCTGCTGCTCGGACCAGTAATCAGAACGACACGCACAGGTCTTTCGCTATGGTAACGACGGTCGATTTCTTCAGCAATCTGCACGATTTTCTTTTCCTGCAAGGCTTCGGCTACCTGAATGAGTTCGCTCGCTTTTCCGTTCTGGCAAGCCTGATTAACGTCACCGACATTGCTCAGTTTCATGAAATCGTTCCATCTCAGACTTTCGGAAAACACTTCAAAAGTCTTCGGTTGTTCACAAAATTCGGCCAACTGATTCGGGTTGCATGAATCAGGCACACGCAAAAGCAAACCGTCACGATAAGCCTCCAAGCCCCATACCCTCAAGAAACCTGTCGATGGCACCAATCGGCCATAATAGTAATCCGTGGCATTGTCCAAAGTATAATAATCCCAATAAACCTGACCACAAGTTTCCATCAGTTTCACCTTATCACTTTGTCCCAATGCAGTGAAAATCTGAATGGCCTCTTCAGTCCGCGCCTCATGACGATGAAACTGAATATCCTCGTCAACAAGCTTTTGCATTGTTTTCTGCAAAGCGCCAATTTCAGATTCGTTCAAAAGATTACCATCCGCTTTGAATATTTTACCATAAAACCCATTGGCGATAGGATGCTCCATATTCAGTTTGCAACCTGGAAAAAGGTCTTGTGAAGCCTTAAACAAAAGAAAGCACAGGGAACGGCAATACACTAGCATGGCGCTGTGTTCCCTGACATCAAGAAACTCAACATCGCGACTGTTAAAGACTCGGAATTTCAATCCTTGCGAAACATTGTTGACCTTGGCCGATACAATCGGATAAGGCTTTTCAAACTGAAAGCCTGCAAGAATTTCCAACAAGGTTGATCCTTCCTGAAACTCTTTTGTAGTACGGGTGTTTTTGCAGTAAATACGGAGCATAAAAAAATTCTAAATGTTATTCTTCAGCCTGGTTTTGAATGCGGTTGATAGCCTTAATGGCCAATTCATAGTCATTCTGGCGGTTCAACACTTCCTTGTAAATGTCGATGGCATCAGCATATTTCCCCATTTGTTCCAAAACACGGCCTTTGTTAAACAAGGCGTCAATGTAGTCGGGATTCAGTTCGTATGAACGGCTGAATAATTCCAAAGCCTTTTCATTATCATGAAGATAGATAAAATAGACATAAGCCTTGTTGTAAATCACCATGAAGTTCTCTGGCTGTTCTATCAGCAAGGTGTCGTAATGCAGAAGTGCTTCCTCGGGTTCTCCATGTTCCTGAAGGTACATGGCAAGTTCATAACGGGCATTGGCCTTGTCGGGGAAATTTTTCTGAATGCTTCTAATGTATTCCAAGGCAAAAGGCGGCTGCTGAACCGCATAAATCCTACATATCTGTTCGACTGGATCATAAAAATTGCCATCTTGCTCGTATGCATATTGGAAATTCTTCAAGGCATTGACCGTATCTTGTTCGGCAATAATGAAATACATGCCTTTAACGAAATAGGCTTTCGGATTATACGAATTGACTTTCAATGCCTTGTCGATGTAGGCGGCTGCAAGATTGAAGTTCTGTTGCAGTAAATTCAACTCTCCCAATTTCACCAAAGGACGCGCATCCGATGGGTCAATTTCGGCTGCACGGTTCAATGTGGCACTGATATTGGCTTCATCGCCTAACATGTAATAAATGTCGGCAAGCATCAAATACGAATCCACATCATTGGGATTCAACGAAATGGCTTTGTTGACATCCATCATGGCCGCACCGACCTGTTCTTCAGCCATATAGGCACGGGCACGATTCAAATATAAATCAGAGCGCAAACTGTCTTGCGCGATAGAATCAGTGTAAATGGCAATCGGACTGCCAGGAGCGACAGTTTGTTCGTCAGTTGACTGTTCAATCGTTTCTTTCGGCTTATCGTTGCATGCGGCGAATGCCAGGCAAATGCCAAATAGTAAAAATAATTTCTTCATATTCATTGTTATAAATCACGGATAGAGACACTTAAGCATCTCTATCCGTTTGAAAATTCATTATTGTTCGCTGTTTTCCAAGGCTTCGAAAATCTTAGCCGTGAGTTCATCAGCCAATTCCGGATTGTCTTCGATGAGTTTTTTCACGGCATCGCGGCCTTGCGCCAATTTCGAATCGCCGTAACTGAACCATGAACCGCTCTTCTTGATGATGCCCATTTCGACGCCAAGGTCAACGATTTCGCCCGTGCGTGATATGCCTTCACCATAAAGGATATCGAATTCAGCCTTGCGGAACGGAGGCGCAACTTTGTTCTTCACAACCTTGACCTTTACACGGCTACCCAAAATGTTTTCGCCGTCCTTAATCTGACTTACCTTACGGATGTCGATGCGAACAGAGCTGTAAAATTTCAATGCATTACCGCCTGTGGTCGTTTCAGGATTGCCGAACATGACGCCAATCTTTTCACGCAGCTGGTTGATGAAAATGCACACGCAACCGGTCTTATTAATCGTAGCCGTGAGTTTACGCATAGCCTGCGACATCAAACGGGCCTGCAAACCCATCTTGCTGTCGCCCATTTCGCCTTCAATTTCGCTCTTTGGCGTCAAGGCAGCGACAGAGTCGACGACGATGACATCGATGGCACCTGAACGGATCAGGTTTTCAGCGATTTCAAGAGCCTGTTCACCATAGTCAGGTTGGGAAATGAGCAGGTTTTCGACATCAACGCCCAATTTGGCGGCATAGAAACGGTCGAATGCGTGTTCAGCATCGATGAAAGCAGCAATGCCGCCTTTCTTTTGCGTTTCGGCCACGACGTGCAAGGCCAATGTTGTCTTACCTGAACTTTCTGGTCCGAAAATCTCAATGATTCTTCCTTTAGGCAGACCACCAATGCCCAAGGCATAGTCCAAGCCGACCGAACCGGTGGAGATGCTCTCCATCTTTTCGGCCTCAGCGCCGAGACGCATGATGCTGCCTTTTCCGAAATTCTTTTCAATGTTACCGAGGGTGGCTTCCAAAGCCTTTAACTTCTCTTGCTTTAACTTAGCGAGTTCGTCTTGCGATTTTTCAGTTGTCATAACGTATTTATTTTAAAGATTTAACATTCTATGATTTATAGATTTTTTGGTTTTCAGTTATCAGTTTTTGGTTTTCAGTTCACTCAACACTGTTCACCAACAACCCATCACCTTTTATTTACTTCACAATTTGCGCAGCATGATCAGCGACCTTCACCTTTTCGATGACCTCCTCTATCCTGCCCTCTTCGTCAATAACAAAAGTAGTGCGCACCACGCCCATATATTCACGGCCACACATTTTCTTGAGTTGCCAAACGCCATAGGCATTCATGATTTCCTTGTCGGCATCGGTGAGCAGTTGGAACGGCAGGTTTTGCTTCTGCGTGAATTTACCGTGCGAAGCCTCCGAATCAGGACTGATGCCCAATACGACATAGCCTCTCGACTGCAAGAGCGTATAGTTGTCGCGCAAGTTGCATGCCTCTTGAGTGCAGCCTGGGGTATTATCCTTCGGATAGAAATACAACACGACTTTCTTTCCGCGGAAATCACTCAGTTTCACTCTATTACCAAATTGGTCGGTGGTTTCAAAATCCGGAGCCAAAATTCCTTTTTCTAACATAGACTTTCAAATTATTAGGGTTACAAAAATAGTAAATTATCTTTTTATAAGTCGTATTTCTTCTCAATTCATTTCCATTTATTTATCCTTTCCTTTTCTCGCTGCAAAATAACGACATCCATAAAAAAGAAAAACGACAACAAACGTTTGTAGTCGACTGTAAGCGTTTGTTGTCGTTTGTTGTCGGATAGATAATTAATAATCAACCATCTATAAAAAGCAATCTATTCACAAAAATGCACAAGTCTGACGGAATAGCCAAGAAATTTAGCATGTTTCTCTGATGTGCCGTAATCTGTATTAAAAAAAGCCATGCAGTTAGCCCAATCCATACTGTATCCCGAAGCTGTCCAATAACGGCCGTTTTCAGCAATGGCACCCACTACTTTCCCATCGCGGAGACCAGCAGCCGGAAAGAACACTGCGCCCGAGGTTTCCATCAACTGCCATTCATCAAGGGTATATTGGTTTTTGTTCCAACCAGTGCCTTCCGTTGAAAAACTTGCGCCATCAGGCTGAATCCATTTGTCAGGCAAGATCACCAATCCGCAAATTCCATTAATCTTGGCTTGCGCACATTTTTTGTCGGCATCTTTACGAAAATGGAAAATATACTCCCATTGTTCATCATTTAAGGTGTGCCACATATCCCACCGGTCTCCCCCATTGGCGATACGGTTCACGCCCCAATCAGCGCCGTTATCATGATTGAGATTCAACTTCCCGTTTTCATACTGGGGTTTATAATAATTGCCAGGCTCATAGCACACTGGTCCTTGCAAATAACCGGATGTGCCCCAACCGAACAAATCAATCCATCCATCATAATCCGGACCAATGTTTTCATTGTCCTTGCCAATGAAATCATATTGATGTTCGGCAAAACGCCAGCAGTCCTCAACGGCATTATATTGCAGGTTTCCTTGCGAAAAGGTCACCATGCGATAGTCTGAAATTGAGAATTCAGCCTCAAAGCTTCCCTGTGGCAAATCCTCTTTCTTGCATGAAGATATGACGCAAAGCATTGCGCCAAGTAATACTAATGTCTTTTTCATTTACAATTCTTTTTATAGTAACAACATATATTTTTTATTCCGCATTTTTCGCACTGTGGGTTGCGAGCCATGCAGACATAACGTCCGTGCAAAATCAGCCAATGGTGAGCGGTTGAAAGTACTTCTTTCGGAAAATGCGCCGTCAGCACCTTTTCGGTTTCCAGCACATTCTTCGAGTTTTTCGTCAAGCCAATGCGGTTGGCGACACGGAAAACGTGCGTGTCGACAGGCATGGCAGGTTTGCCGAAAGCCACGGCCAAAATCACATTTGCAGTCTTGCGGCCTACGCCTGGCAAGCGTTGCAAGTCGTCGAGATTATCAGGGACAATGCCGCCAAATTCGTTCATCAAAGTCTGCGCCATGCCCAACAGGTTCTTTGACTTGTTGTTGGGATAAGATATTGATTTTATATAGGAATAGATTTCCTCAACGGTAGCCTCCGCCATGTCCTTCGGTGATGGAAAACGCTTAAACAGCGCCGGTGTGGTCATGTTCACGCGTTTATCGGTGCATTGTGCCGACAGAATGACCGCCACAAGCAACTCGTAAGGATTGCTGAAATGCAGTTCCGATTCCGCCACGGGCATGTGCTCGGCGAAATAGGCAACAAAAGCATCATATCTTTCTTGCAGGGTCACAAAAATCAATTTATCTCCGCTCCCTGAGCTTATCGAAGGGACGTTGCACGCATATTTGTCGTTCGACAAGCTCAACGAGCAAATAATTAAATGATATTCCCTTGGTCGTCGACCAAAACGCCCCAGCTGACGGCAGTCATGCCCTCTTCGTCAAAAAAGAAGTCAATGAGTGCATCTTCAAACGAAACGCGGAGTTCGCCGTCTTCGGTTTCCTGTTCCAATTCCACATAGCCTTGCGCTTTCATCAATTCAATGACTGCATTTTGATCCAAATCGAAGACTTTTTTGCCATAAAGTGTGGCGTTTTCATTCTCAGTCTCAAAGCAAGCCACCACCGATTTCGTTATGCCTTCGAAATAAATGTTGGTCTTCAAATCATCATATTCATAGTAAATAGAACGGTTTTCCGTTTCCTCCATATCGTTCAGTTCCTCGTAAAAGTTTGGCATTCCGAGCATTTTGACAGCTTCGTCGAGCGTCATTCCGAAAGGTATTTCACCGTAACCTTTCAACGGTTCAATGGTAAAGTTTTCCATATTTCAAATGTTGATTTCAAGCGGTGAAAATAGCACTTTTTCTTCAATTAGGAAGAAAAAAAGTAATTTTTAATGATTTAATTTAGAATGGCAACATCCTCATTCAAACCGGATAGAGCGCGATGGCGTGATTCTGTTGATAACGCTCGTTGGAATAAGCAGCATCAGAGTCCACAGAATGAATGTACCTAAATTGATGGCAATTACAGTAGTAAGATGCAATTCGATTGGCACCGCGGAAAGATAATAGGTTTCGGCGGGCAACTTTATCAATGAGGTGTATTGCTGCAAGAAACAGAAACCAAGACCAAGCACATTGCCAATCAGCATGCCGATGCCAAGAATTTTCATCGAGCGCAACAGAAATACATTTCTGACAAACTTGTTTGTTGCCCCCATTGCTTTCAGAAGGCCAATTGTGGATGTACGCTCAATGATGATAATCAGCAGCATGCTGATGACCGTAATACCTGCCACCAAGAGCATCAGTGCCATGATGAGCCACACATTCGTGTCGAGCAAATCAAGCCAGTCGAAGATTTGCGGATTGCTTTCGCGTGCAGTATAGGAAGCCAAATGGGGCGGTATGCTATAATAGAGTTTCGCATTCACATCTTCCGGTGCAATGCCGTCTTTGAGCCAAATTTCAAGCAATCCGGCTTCGTTTTCCGACCAACCGTTCAGCTTGCGGATTTGATTGATGTCGGCAAAGACGAAACGCTCGTCAAACTCATACAAGCCCGTTTCAAAAATGCCTTTTACGGTGAATTTTCGTCCCCTCGCCTGCATGTCTTTATCGACAAACCAAACGCGGACCTCGTCACCAGTCTTCAACAGCATTTTGTCAGCTACGACTTTGGAAATCAAGACTTCAGTGGAACGCACACTATCGGTATAGATTGGCACTTCACCATCGATAACGCAAGAAGAGAAATACGACCAATCGTAATCCGAACCAACGCCTTTCAGCACCACGCCTTGAATTTCATCTTCGGTCTTAATCATGCCAGCTTTGTTTGCAACCATCTGGTAATGACTGATTTCGTCAAAAGCACTTAATCGGCTGACCAAAAGTGAGTCCAATTGGAAAGGCGTTTCTTCAACCGATTCGTTCTTATCCAAAGCCTGGACATGAACCGGGGCTACAAAACCGATGACCTTGTCGCGAATCTGGTTCTTAAAGCCAACGACCACTGCCCACGAAATAATCATAACGATGATAGCCAACGCCACGCTTGTCACCGCGAGGCGCATCACCGTCGAAGATAGGTTTTGCTTCGAGAGCGAAAACAAACGGTTTGCTATGAATTTTGAACCTGATACCACTGTTTTCGTATTATGCTGCAAAGATAGGCTTTTATCCTTTACACTCACGAATCCTTGCCTATAAGTCGCATTTTAACAAAAAAAAAGAGACCGGACATTGTCCGATCTCTATCATTTAAACTTGTTATGAATCAATTCTTCGGGTTAGAATCAAAATTAGTTTTGACTGGAGCAATCGTTCTGACAGCCTTCACCGTCTTATTCTCTTTTGATTCAATGCCGCATGCATTCAGAATCTTTCCTTTCAAGTCGCTGTTTTCCATCCAGCCAGTGAATTGCTCTGCGCCCGGACCATAAGCGAACACCATGACAGGCAAGCAAGTATGGCTATGTGTTGAAAAAGCCGTTCCTGGATCGCTGTAGTGCCCGTTGGGATCTCTCAATGTCAGGCCGCCTGTTTCATGGTCGGCAGTAACAACGACCAACGTATTATTATGAGTTTTGGCATAATCTAAAGCCACTTGAACGGCATCGCTGAAATCTTTTGTTTCATCAACCATACATGCAGAATCATTGGCATGGCAAGCAAAGTCAATTTGTGAACCTTCTACCATCAGGAAGAAACCGTTTTTGCAACCTTCCAAAGTTTTGATGGCGGTTTTCACACCTTGAGACAAGAAATCGCCTCTTTTAGAAAAAGCAGGAAGATGATCATCGTCAGCAAGGACTGCATATTTCTTGCCAATTACATCCACATCTGACAGATTGTCATAAACTTTCCAACCTTTCTTTGACATTTCCTTAAGCAAGTTTCTGCCATCTTCGCGTTGATTGAAATGTTTGCGGCCTCCGCCAATCATCACATTAAGTTTGTCGCAATTCATCATTTGCACTGCGATGTCCTCATATTGCTTCCTATCAGGCACTTTCGCATAGAAAGTTGCTGGCGTTGCATGCGTTGCATAACAGGTTACTACGATGCCTGTTTTTTTCCCATTGTCAGCCAAGACATCCAAAACGGAACTCATAGGAACGCCGTCAGAATTTACACCTATCATGCCGTTTTTGGTCTTTTCGCCACAAGCCAATGCTGTGCCAGCAGCAGCTGAATCGGTGATTTCGTTGCTTGCCGATCTTGTCGTCACAATGCCGGAATACGGAAATTGACTGAAAGCCAAATCATCGTTTGTTGCTAACATAGTGGCATAGATTTCAGGCAACGACATGCCATCACCAATCATATAAATGACATTAACTGCTTTTGGCTGTTCCGGCTTATTGTTTTCCGGATCGTCTCCATTGCCGGAAGCAAAAAGATTCGGTATTAAAAATAATAATAATAGGAAAATAGATAGTTTACGCATAGTTTTGATTTTTAATGTTTTCTTGCTACAACTTTTTTCACTGCCTCAACGATGTCAGGCGTATCCAAATGATAAGCCTTCAGCAGTTCGTCAGGCGTACCGCTTTGACCAAACACATCATTCACTGCAACCATTTCCATCGGGCAAGGAATGTTCATGGCGAGGACTTGTGCAATGCTGTCGCCAAGACCGCCATTGCGCTGATGTTCTTCTGCCGTCACGACGCACTTTGTCTTTGCCACTGATTTCAACACGGCATCAACATCCAAAGGCTTGATGGTATGAATGTTAATCAATTCGGCATTGATGCCTATTTCTTTCAGAATCGGCAGTGCCTGAACTGCTTTCCAAACCAGATGTCCGCAAGCAAAAATGGTAACATCGGTGCCTTCTTGCAACATTTGTGCCTTGCCGATTTCAAATTTTTCGTCAACCGGAGTGAAATTCGGCACTTTCGGACGACCAAAACGCAAATAGACTGGTCCATCATATTCAGCAGCTGCAATCGTAGCAGCTTTTGTCTGGTTGAAATCGCATGGAACGATGACCGTCATGTTAGGCAACATCTTCATCAAGCCGATGTCTTCAAGAATCTGATGTGTTGCGCCATCTTCGCCAAGCGTGACGCCAGCATGCGATGCTGCAATTTTCACGTTCTTATTGGAATATGCCACCGACTGTCGGATTTGGTCGTAAACGCGGCCCGTTGAGAAAGCAGCAAAAGTACCTGTAAATGGCACAAAACCGCTCAATGCCATACCGGCAGCCATGTCAATCATGTTGGCCTCAGCAATACCCGTCTGGAAGAAACGCTCAGGAAATTCCTTCGCGAAATCGCCCATCTTCAATGAGCCAGTCAAATCGGCGCAAAAAGCGACCACTTTCGGATTACGGCGACCAGCTTCCAATAAGCCTTCACCAAACCCTGATCTTGTATCTTTATTATTCTGTACTGTGAAATCCATATTCTTTTGGGTTTTAGGTTTTCAGTTATCGGTTTCAATCTATGACTGTTGAAAAATGACAACTGAAACCAGTTATTTAATAATCTCCTAATGTTTCTTCAAGTTGTGAAAGCGCATTGGCGGCCTGTTCATCATTTGGAGCAGAACCATGCCACTTGTGTGTGCCCATCATGAAATCAACGCCCATGCCCATTTCGGTATGAGCAAGAATCAATTGCGGTTTGCCTTGGTGAGCGCCTTTACGGGCTTGATTCAGAGTGTCAACCACTTCCTGCATGTCGTTACCATTCATTTCAATGACTGTCCAACCGAAAGCCTCATATTTGGCTCGCATATCTCCAAGATTCATGACATCGTCGGTCGAGCCATCGATTTGTTTCTTGTTGTAATCCACAATGGCAACAAGATTGTCAACGCCTTTGGCGGGAGCATACATGGCGGCTTCCCAAATCTGACCTTCTTCTTGTTCACCGTCGCCCATGAGGACAAAAACAAGATGATTGTCGCCATTCAAACGCTTTGCCTGAGCAGCGCCAACGGCAACAGAAAGACCTTGACCGAGTGAACCGCTGGCAATACGAACGCCAGGCAGACCTTCAGCCGTTGTTGGATGGCCTTGAAGGCGAGTCCCAAGACGGCGGAATGTAGCTAATTCGCTGACAGGGAAATAGCCACGATGTGCCAAAATGCTGTAAAACATAGGGCTAATGTGACCATTGGAAAGGAAGAACATATCCTCTCCTGCTCCGTCCATACGGAATTGTTCGGGGTTGATTTGCATTTGGTCAAAATAAAGCGCTGTAACGATGTCCGTTGCGCCCAAAGAACCGCCCGGATGTCCCGATTGGCAACCATGCACCATGCGGATAATATCGCGGCGCACTTGCTTAGCAATTCTTTCCAGCTGAGAGATTTCCATTTTTATAATGTATTGAGTTTTACTATTTTGTTATTTTAATGCCATTTCAATTAGCATCTGGCAAATATATGGGATTAATTCAAATCATCAAATAAGAATTGATGTATTTTGAAAATAATTCCAATTTAAAGATTGTCAATTATTTCCTTCATTTCACTTAGTTTCCCCAATGCCGACTCAAACAGTTTCCATTGGGCGCGGGTACGAACCATATTATGACAAGGATATTTTATTTTATAATAGGTGTCGCCATTGATATAATCGGCCAAGAATCGAACTGCCTGCATATAAGGGAATAGCAGCGCAGCATACGGAAGATTCTCTTTTTCAATCGGTAACAGAAACGACTTGGTTCCTTTGACATAGCCTTCAGCAAATGCCTTGAAAATCTCCATGTTGAATGTGACATTGTCCAGATTATCGTCATCTTCAGCACCTGTATTAGCTGCCGAACGCAAAAAGTCACCAAAATCGGAGAAGACGAAGCTCGGCATGACCGTATCCAAATCGATGACACACAAAATGTTGCCTTCCGCATCAAAAAGCATGTTGTTGACTTTGGTATCGCAATGGCATATGCGCTTCGGTAGTTTTCCTTCGCGATATAGTCTTTCGCCCAAAGTCATTCGTTCTGCATGTTGCAGGATCAGAGACACATAATTTTGCACTTCTTTATTCCTCATTCTTCCGGCCATGTCAGCAGCGACGGCTTCTTCAAGTTGCTTCAAGCGGAATTCGATGTTATGAAAATCGGGGATGATTTCTCCTATTGGCTCTTTCAAATCGGCCAAAAGCGACTCGAAATCGCCGAAAGTCAAACCGGCATAATAGGCATATTCCGGCGTAACCGTTTCGTAAGTATAGGAATCGGAAACAAAATCCATCATTCGCCAATATTTTTCATTTTCAACGATATAGGTTTTCCCAGTGTCAGCTTTCAAAAAATGCAGCACCCTACGGTCGATATCCTCAACACCTTGATTTTCATATTTCTGGCGAATGTGTCGCGTCACGGTTTCGATATTGTTCTGCAACATTTCAACATCGGTGAAAACAGCATTGTTGATACGCTGCAAGACATATTTCGGTTTATCATTACCCTTCACAAAAACCTTAAAAGTGTCATTAATCAGTCCGTTGCCCAAAGGAAGGATTTCTCCAATCCAATCTACAGGAATGTAATGAGAAACAATTTTTACGAGTTCGTTCATAACAGATTATTTTCTGCGAAAATAAGCAATTAATCCATCAAAACGATTTTTTGCCTATTTTTATGCCTTGAAAAAAGCAAGAAAAATCAACAATCATATGAATAACAGATTTTTACACCTGATTCTTGGAATCATACTCTTGATAGGCGCAACCAGTTGCGGCTCAAAAAACGAAAAGAAAAACTACAAAATCGTTGACGGCACCATCGTTTTCGATGAACCGCAACGTGAAAAAGGCCAGCAAAGCGTGTTGCAGTTTGCCGTCGACCCGATTGAAAACGTGCGCATCGGCTTCATCGGCCTTGGCATGAGAGGTCCCGATGCCGTCAACAGAATGACTTGCATTGATGGCGTCACCGTGGTTGCCCTTTGCGATTTGGAGCCTAACCGCGTGGAAAAAGTTCAATTGGAAATCCTTAATGCCAAAGGACTTCCTAAAGCTGCTGCCTACAGCGGCGAAGACGGTTGGAAGCAACTTTGCGAGCGCGATGACATTGATCTAGTGTATATTTGCACCAATTGGCAGACACACGTTCCAATGGCCGTTTATGCCATGCAACATGGTAAGCATGTGGCCGTCGAAGTACCCGCCGCAACTTCCTTGGAAGAATGCTGGCAACTTGTCGATGTGGCTGAACAAACGCAGCGTCATTGCATGATGCTCGAAAACTGCTGCTACGATTTCTTCGAAATGACTGCCCTCAACATGGCGCAGCAAGGCCTGTTGGGCGAAGTCATTCACGGCGAAGGCGCTTACATTCACAATCTTGAACCTTATTGGCCTTATTATTACGACAATTGGCGTCTCGATTTCAATCAGAAACACAGTGGCGACGTCTACCCTACTCATGGTTTGGGACCTCTTTGTCAAGTGTTTAACATTCATCGTGGCGACCGCATGAAGACGTTGGTCTCGATGGCAACGCCATCCTACAACGGCAAGAAACTCGCCCGCGAAATGATGCAGACCAACGATTTTGCCAATGGCGACATGACCACCACCATGATTCAGACCGAACAAGGAAAAACCATGCTCATCGAACACGACGTCTACACCAACCGTCCTTATAACCGCTTGTATCAGTTGACTGGAACTGAAGGTTTTGCCAACAAATATCCGAGCGAAGGCTTCACAGTTTTGGAAAAGAATCTGCCTGAATATCTGCTACCAGAAGATCATGAAGCACTCGATCCTCACGATTTTGTACCAGAATCCATCAAGGTCATTCTTCTTAATGCTTATAAACATCCGATTGCCAAGGAAATTGAAGAAAAGGCAAAGGAAGTCGGCGGTCACGGCGGCATGGATTTCATTATGGATTACCGCCTGATTTACTGCCTGCACAATGGTTTGCCGTTAGACGAAGACGTGTATGATGCCGCCGAATGGTCATGCTTAGGCGAACTCACCGCCGCCTCTATTGAAAACGGCGGAATGCCCGTCGCCATGCCCGATTTCACACGCGGCGACTGGAACAAAGTGCATGGTTTCAGACATGCCGTGAAGTGAAATAATAATTATCGGTATTAAATAGAGCCGCAGATGCGGCTCTATTTATTTATAAATCATTCAAAAACAGCTTTCAATCGGCGCATGGCTTCTTCTACCGTTGCACGCGGACATGCCAGATTGACGCGGAAGAAATTCGTTCCCTCTTTGCCGAACTCGCTGCCACGGTTAAAACCGAGTTGCGCTTCCTGCGTCATTTTGCGCCACATTTCCTCTTCCGAAAGGCCGTAGCCGTTGAAATCGAGCCACATCATGTAAGTTGCCTGAGGCTTGAAGAATTTCACCTTAGGCAGATTGTCCTTCAGAAAATCAGACACATAATCGACATTGCCCTGAATGTAATCCAAAAGTTGGCCTAACCATTCATCGCCGTGTGTCATAACGGCTTGTGTGGCGACTTTTCCGAAAATATTGCCCAAATCGGCTTCCATGGAATGAACGTAGCCATTCACCAAATCGCGAAGTTCTGGGTTCGGAACAATGCAAGTCGATGTTGCTAAACCAGCCAGATTGAAAGTCTTGCTTGCCGCATGGAAAGTGATGCTGTGCTGCGCAAACTCCTCATTGATAGAGGCAAAAGGCGTGTGCTTGAAACCTGGCAGCACCAAATCGCAATGAATTTCATCAGAAATCACCGTTACACCGTTTTTCATGCAGATTTCGCCCAAACGCGTCAATTCATCACGCGACCAGCAACGGCCAACAGGATTGTGGGGATTGCACAAAATCAACAATTTTGCAGTTTGAGTTTGTTTCTCGAGCAGTTCGTAATCCATCACATAACCGGTTTCACCTTTAATCAGCGGATTGTAAACCAGTTTTCTACCATGATTGCCTGCCGCATGATGGAAAGGCGGATAGACTGGGGATTGAATCAAGACCTCATCACCTTCTTTCGTCAATGCCATGACTGCCATCATGAAACCGCAGACCACACCTGGCGTGAAAAACATCCATTCCTGCTGCACTTCCCATTGGTGACGACGTTTCAGCCAACCGATAACTGACTGAAAATAAGCATCATCCTTGAAATGATAACCATAAACAGAATGCTCAGCGCGTTTTTTCACGGCATCTCGGGCAAAATCGGGCGTTTCAAAATCCATGTCGGCCACCCACATCGGCAGCACATCGGGATTGCCAAAAACATTCTTCCTCAAATCATACTTAACGCAGTTAGAATCAGCACGATTCACTATTTTATCAAAGTCGTATTTCATATCAAAAAAGTTTAGTGCTGCAAAATTGCGAAAATTATTCGTGTCTTTTTGTCGAAGCAAAGAAAAAACATCGTATTTTTGCAGCGTCAAATCCGAAAGGAAGACGTTCTTTAAAATCTTGGGGGAGTCGCATAGTGGCAATTGCAACAGACTGTAAATCTGTCCTCGGATGAGTTCGGTGGTTCGAGTCCACCTTCCCCCACAAGAAAACGGGTCGCAAAAGCGATCCGTTTTTTGTTTTTACGAACTGGTTTTCCACGAATTTTCTACATTTTTATTATAAATCGGCAATTCCAATCAATATTTTTTTTGTAAAAAACATAAAAAAAAGCGCAACGTATTTATTTTTAAGTATATTTGCACGTTTAAAACTCATAAACATGAAGATATTTGTAGCAAAATTGGCTTTCAAAACGACGACAGAAGATTTAAAAGCCCTTTACGAACAGTTCGGAACCGTTACTTCATGCAGGGTCATTATGGACCATGAAACGGGTCGCTCGAAATGTTACGGATTTGTTGAAATGCCAAACGATGCAGAAGCATACAAAGCCATTGTCGAAACTGACGAGAGTGAATTTCAAGGCAGCGTGCTTCAGGTGAAGAAATCGCGTCCGCAAACCGAAACGTCATCAAAACCTGTCGAAAAGTCGAAAAAACCACACAAGTCTTTCACTCCAAAACCACAGCAATAAGTTTTTGACATTTTTTTCAAGAAAAAGCATTGCCCTAATTGAAAAATTGTCTATTTTTGCAGCCGCAAACAGAGATGGTCTGGTAGCTCAGCTGGATAGAGCAACAGCCTTCTAAGCTGTGGGTCTTGGGTTCGAATCCCAACCGGATCACTAAATATTCAACCAACCCTAATTGATAATCAGTCAGTTAGGGTTTTTCTTTTGGAAAAATTTCGCTTCTCAGCCCACATTTAGCCCACATTTGAAAAATTAGCCCATCGTTCGTAGCCATTTATCACATAATTATAGATGTTTTTCCCCTTCCCTCCCTCTTCAAAAAACTCTTTTCACTGAATAGCAACAACCATTCATTATTTTTGCTAATATTGTAGGCGACAATTTTGCTATTAACCTTCAAACCCTTTTGCCATGTCGTCGCCAAGATTTCGCCATCAGCCAAGAAAGTCAATCAACGATTTTCTTTCAGAGAACATCCCAAACCAAATTATCTACAAATGCCTAAAAGATAATGTTGGATTGTCAGCCCCTACCATCCTCGACGCTTTCAACAATGCTTATTCCATTTGCATCGAAGTCATTGCCAATCCCGACCTTCACACTGCTCGCAGCGAGAACTTCAAAAACGCCTTTTCAATCAACCAAGATTCCCTATTGGCCAACAGCATCGCATTCGCTCTACTATCCTTCCATGAAAAGGCGCCTATACTTAGCCGATTCCTAAACAACCTGAAAGACCTGCTTTACCGCCAATTTGAAGACATCTTTCAGCCCCTTCTCATTGCAACCAGCGCATTGACCCCAATTCTAAAGAACTCAGTCAGTTTTCTCCCACCTTCCTATGTGGCCGAAACGCCTATCATTTCTCCAGATAAGCAATATATCAGCATCCCGAAATTGATGCAAGGCACCAAGGACCTGCCAAAAAGTGATGCGATGACAGTTCTATCTTTCCTCCGTCGTAATTTGCTGGAGGCCTATGGCGATTGGGGTGAAGTCCTGGCGATGGAAATAGATAGGGTCTCTCGGCTTCCCGAATCAGCCCCTACCATAAGCAGATACCGCATCGCCAAAGACCATCAAACCACCTTTGTCAAGCTCCTCAAAATCATTTGCCAAACGCACATCTTTGAAACCACCGACGGCAAACACGTCTCCAATTTCGAGGACTTCATCCGCGACATTGCTTCTTTCCTCAACACAGACATCAAGAACCCTTCTTCGCTGCTGGCCGCTTCGCGTCGCACCGAAAACTTCATGGCCATCTTCGACACCATCCACGACTATGCCCTGGACTACTACACCAAAGAAGATGCTCTTGACCAAAAACGCGCCAACAACCAGTCTCGTTTTCGCCAAGGTGAAATTTTTTGAATATAGGTGTAATTGAGGTGTAATTCACATCTCTTCACAAACCCTCATCTTTGCCCACGATTTAACCGCCGTGGGCTTTCTTTTTGTGGCCACAAGAATCCCGCAGCACAAAACAGAAATAATATGTCAGTAGAAAAATTAACTTTCGACCAAATGCCTTCAGCAATCGCAACCATTTTGGAGAAAGTCACCGAAATGAGCGAAATGATGCAGTCCAAAACTCAATCCGCCGACGATGTTGTTTATTTAACCGTTGAGCAGCTTCGCGAATATCACCCCGACAAACCTTCTGATTCAACAGTCAGAAGATGGATTCGCAAAGGCTACATCCCCTATTATAAAGATGAAAACACGCGCCGCATAAAATTCAAGAAATCGGAAATCGATGAATGGATTGAAAAAGGGCGCAGATTGTCCAAGAAGGAACGCGATGCCATATTTGACCAACAAACACGCTCGCGCCGTTATGCCTTAAACGAAGAATTTGATGACTAACTCAAACCCCTCGCGCCATGAACCCCATACCCATATCATCAGAAAAATATTGGGAGGTGCCAGGATGTCAAAAGGCATACATTGCTCCCAAGTACAACGGCATAAACCAACCCTTCTTTTCCCTATTCCGTTGCCCCATTCAGACGACAACACCCTGCCTGTCTATCAATTTGGCTGATGCCTACAACTACATCATTTCGCCCTATGCCAAGGAACGCACCGAACAATTAAGGAAAATCACGGACACGAAGCAGCACAGTCAATTCAAGACCGTCTCTTTCGATTTCTGCACCTTCTCAGGCATCTTCTCAAAGAGAACCGACAGAAACCTGATTTTCCACTCCAACCTTATCTGTCTCGACTTCGACCATCTTCCAGATGTCGAAGCCACCTTCAACGCACTGAAAGAAGACCGCTATTTTGAAACGCAGCTTCTTTTCCATAGTCCTTCAGGCGATGGCCTCAAATGGGTCATCTCGTTCCTCGATTCCTATCTAAAATACCGCGACGGCAACGAGACCAAAGCCGAATATCAGCAGCGTCTTTTCAAAAGCCTCTACAACTACATTTTCAACCATTACAATGTGCAAGTTGATAAGATGTGCCGCAACGTGTCTCGTGCATGTTTCCTCCCCTACGACCCGCAAGCCTTCCTAAATCCAAAACTGCTATGAAATCCGCTGTCTTCAATCCGGCCGAATGGGCATCCGCCAAGGGACTTGCGTCCCTTCCGGCTCCAGCCCCTGCCAATGCCAACCATTCTCGTATCGAGAACCTCGTCCAAGCTGTCGAAGCGTCAGGCAACGACATAACTGGTTCTTACTCCGAATGGCTGTCCATCGCTTTCGCTCTTTCCAGCGAACTTGGTCCTGATGGCGAAGACTATTTCATCCGTTTAAGCAAATATAACAGCGAATTTAACGAGCAAAACGCAAGAAAACAGTATAAGAATTGCCTCAATCACGATGGCAACGGCATTACTATCGCCTCACTCTACTTTATCGCAAAGCAGCACGGAATCAGCGTTTTGCCTCCTCAACGGTTTGGCAACGTGAAACCTCAGCCCATCCAAATTCCACCCATTTCCGCAAAAAACGAAGTTGCGGAAACTGCGGAAACTGCGGAAACTGCGGAAATCCCGCTGCCATCATTCTCCAGCACTATCAGGAACGACCTCCCCGCCATCCTTCAGGATGTCATCGCCGATGCCGTCTCTGACACCGATGCCGACCTGCTCATCCTTGGTGCGCTCACCACCTTTTCCGCTTGCATCCCCAATGTCTTCGGCATCTACGATAAGCGCGAAGTCTTCGCCAACCTGTTTCTTTTCGTCACAGCCCGTGCATCGGCTGGCAAAGGGCGGCTCTCCTTGTGCCGCCATCTCGCTGCGCCATTGCACCAGGCACTCCGCGACAAATACAAAAAGCAGATGGAGAAATACGAAGCCGCCCAAGCCTCCTATGCCGTCAACCGCAAGAACAGCTTGGAAGCACAGCCAAAGGAACCACCGTTCCTCACTTTGTTCGTTCCGGCTAACAGCACCGCCACAGTCGTCTATCAGACATTGGCAGAAAACAACGGTGTCGGCCTCCTCTTCGAGACCGAGGGCGACACCTTGGCCAATGCCTTCAATTCCGACCTCGGAAACTACTCTGACGGCTTCCGCAAAGCGTTCCACCATGAGACCATTTCCTACCTCCGCAAAAAGGATCATGAGTATGTTGAAATCCTTCGTCCAAAGTTCTCCGCCATCCTGTCGGGAACACCTCAGCAGATTTTCAACCTCATCCCCGATACTGAAAACGGCTTGTTCAGCCGTTTCATTTTCTACTCCATGCCCACGCAACTCGTCTGGCACGACATCTTTGCCGCCTCCGACGGCAGCACTGCCGACGACCGTTTCAAGGCCATCGGCGAAAGGTTCTACAAGTTCCAGAAGGTTCTTTCACGCACACGCTTCATCCAGTTCACACTTTCCAAGGCACAGCAATCGAAATTCAACGATTTCTTTGCTGCCATCCAAACCGAATACGCCGAGCGTTACGGCGATGAAATCATCGCCTCCGTCCGTCGCTTCGGCCTCATCCTTTTCCGCTTCGCCATGGTGCTCAGCGTCCTCCGCCTAATGGACGACAAAGCAACGGCCTCCAAAGTCACAGACCGCCTCATTTGCTCCGACACCGACTTCAACACTGCCTTAACGATGGTCAAAGCGTTGCTTTGCCACACCGTTTCAGTTTTCCACACCATACCAGCGAAGCCCTCGCTTCGCGTCAGGCAACACGGCGCGGAAAACACCAGGCAGAAATTCCTCGATGCGCTTCCACCATCATTCGACCGCCCTGGCTACATGCAGACCGCTGCAAGCATCGGCATCAATGTCCGAACCGCCGAAAGATACATCAACGACCTTTGCGATTCCGGCAAACTCATTCACCTATCGCAAGGCTCATATCAAAAAAACACCTCAAAACCTTGACCGTCATTCCCGCCGTCATTCCCGCGAACGCGGGAACCTTATTATCACAACCACAATCTCTAAAAATCAGCAAAATGGAAAAATCAGAAATCATCAAAAAGCAAAACGAGCTCCGCAGGAAAATCTTCCGCGTTTACACGCTCGAAAAGGAACTCACACAAGAATTTGTTGCCACCCATCCCGACATAGTTGGCGCAGCCCTAAAGTACAAATCAGGCGATGCCCTTACTTTCAAGAAAGTCACGGGCATCCTGTCTTACGACAGCTTTCAGCCCGCCCTGATTCTGCAATGCATCATCGACAAAATCACCTTCACCGACACCGCTGAATGTGTCACTGGCTTGGTCGAAGACATCCCCTTCGACCATTTCACCACCTACCGCACCACAAGCGAAGACTACGAAAAAGCCGCCCGAGACTTCATCCACGAACTTTGTTTAGGACCAAGCATCCAAATCAGCGACGAAGACCTTGATTTCGACAAGCTCAACATGGCGCAGGTCTTCAACAAATTCTACTACATCATCAACCCTCTCGATAAAGAAGACCAGGACACCACACCCAGCACCGCAAAACCATGAAATCCCAACTCCTTATCACAACCCAAACCCGCAACGCCTACCGTGCCATCAGGACGGCACTCGTCAACTCCCAAATCGGAGATTTAGGCGTTTCGGGCATGACCTTCAGCGCGATAATCGACTTCGCCGATTATGCGCTGCTGGTCGATACCATCCGGATGGAAACCGACCGCGCTGCCGTCCTTCCTGATGAATATACAATCACCACAGCCCAGCAGTTTATCCCCATTACGCCTTCGCCTCAATAAACCGCCGCCCTGAGCGGAGTCGAAGGGTCGGCTCAGTCCCTTTTCCGCAGTTTCCGCAGTTTCCGCAATGCGTAATCTTGCGGAAAACGACAAAACCCCGACAGCTTAACGCCATCGGGGTTTTGTTTATCTTTGACAAATATAATCACCACAATTCGCCCCACCATTGGAGAAGTCTCGCCGGATTGTTCATCATCCACCCAGCGGAAGCTCGAACTTTGATGAAGACTTTTACGACCCACACTCTCTGTATCCGTAATGACAAGGCGTTTCATCTTATACCCCTCGGTAACAGCAGTGAATGTTCTATGAACATTCGTCAATTTAACTTTTTTCACCGTTTCAAAACACTCTTAATCGGATTCACTAACCTGTCAAAAACGGTCAGGTCTTCCGTGATGATTTCGGCAGTACCGGACATCTCCGGACGGTAAGGAATCAAGATGCCATATCTTGTGATCAAACTGTCGGGCATTTCAACCTCCATGATGTAGATGTTGCCATTCGAGACATCGCCGTAAGGCACCAATGAAATGCTCGTCAGATTGACTTGCACAAAACCATACTCCATATAGGGATAGTCATCGAACTTGATGTTCACTTTCTGTCCTGTCTTCACCTTTCCCGCACCTTGTTGCGAAAGTCGGATCTTGCCATGATGACTCCCGTCCTCATCTGGAACGATGGTCATTATCGTCTCTCCCACCGTCACATTCTGGTTCTCTTGCCAAAACATCGTTAGCGCGACACGGCCTTCTATCGGACTTGTCAGCAAATAGTTCTGCTCCCATTGTCCAATCTGCGACCACAACCTGTCGTATGCCACACCAAGACTTGCGATCAGTTTGTCATTTTGCTCGTAATAATCCTGCTCCAGCTCAATGACATTCTGCTGAGATTGAATGATGTTAAGCTTCATGTCTTCAAGATTCCCGGCCATGCTCTTATATGCCATTTTCTGCTGTATGTAGTTCGAACGCGATATGCCGTATTCCTTACGGGAACTGTAGCCTTCCGAATAGATGCAGGAATCGGCAACAAACTGGTCCTTCGTAATCAGCAATTGTTCATGGGTCAGTTTAACCTGATGCTCCAGATTGTCACGCAAATTCTCATATACCCTTATCTGCTGCTTCAAAGAGGTGATCTTTTTTGAATGGTAGGCATTCTGACGGAATATGCGCAACGCATCGGAAGCCTGGATATAAGCAGCATAATAATCCTGCAACTCTCCCAACCGCAATTCCCTTGTAGGTTGCCATACCGAATCCGACGGCACACTGCCAAGCATGGTTTTCAGATAGGTAACATCTTCATACGAAGCCGTGTTTTCTATCATGGAAAGAGGCTGATTTACGCCAACATAGTCGCCTTCGCTAACAAAAATGGTATCAATTCTTCCTGTCGCCCGCGACTTCACCTGTGCAGGAAGGTTATTCGCATTGACGGTAATGCTTGCCGTGAGAATGTTGGGATACTTAATGCAGCGGCTACCAATGAAAAGCCCTACCGTCACCGCCACAATCACCGAGATGCCGCATCTGACCAGCCACCCTGGCGGATGGCCCAGTATTTCCTGCACGGGTTCACTATGAAGCTCTAAGCCTTTTGCTTTGTCGTTGTCCTTACCTTTCTCCATGGTTAGCCTCCTAATTCCAGTTGGTTTTTCACTAATTCGTAATACTCGCCCCGTTTTGCAGTCAGCGTCTCATGGGTTCCCGTTTCCGTTATTCTTCCATGGTTAATCACCACAATCTGGTCGGCGTTTTTCACCGTGCTCAGTCGATGGGCCACCACAACTACAGTGCGTCCTTTGAAGAAAGCCTGCAAGTTGTCCATGATAACACGCTCGTTGTTGGCATCCAAGGCATTGGTGGCCTCATCCAAAAAGATGTAATCTGGATTCTTGTACACAGCCCTTGCTATCAGGATGCGCTGCCGTTGTCCCTGAGAAATGCCGTTGCCTTCCTGACCTATCTTTGTGTTGTATCCTAAAGGCAGGTTTTCTATCATTTCTTGAATGTTGGCCACATGCGCGGCATGAAGTAACCGCTGTTCGTCAATATGCTCTTCTCCGACTGCAATGTTTTTGGCAATGCTGTCCGAAAAGATGAAGCCGTCCTGCATCACTGTGCCACAACGGGCACGCCATAACTTAGGGTCAACATTTTTTAGATTGACACCACCCACACGGATACTGCCTTTATTGGGCGGATAAAACCCCAGCAACAGTTTGACTAAAGTAGTCTTGCCGCTGCCACTCATTCCAACCACCGCTGTCACTTTACCTTCTGGAATGGTGAGGTTCATCCCTTTGAGTACGGCATCTTGTAAGGGGTCATAATGGAAAGTCAGATCCTGTACCTCTAGGCTCTTATCTTCGGGGAAAATACTCACTTTGTTGTCACCGTCTTGGGTCTCGTCTTCCTTGTTGTGGATTTCCCCCAAGCGTTCAAGGCTGATTTTGGCATCCTGGGCACTTTGTATGAAGCCAATCATCTGCCCGATGGGCGAGTTCAACTGGCCAACTATGGTCTGCACCGCCATCATCATGCCAAGCGTCATGTCGCCTTGGATGACAGCTCGTGCTGAAAGGAAAGAAATCAGTATGTTCTTCGTCTCATTGATGAAAAAAGCCCCACTTTGTTGCCATTGGCTTAAACTCAACCCTTTGATACTCACCTTAAATAACTTGGCTTGTATGCCTTCCCATTCCCATCGTTTCTGCTTCTCACAGTTGTTAAGCTTGATTTCCTGCATTCCCGTAATCATCTGAATCAAGTTGCTCTGTTCGGCCGAGGCCTGTGCAAAACGCTTGTAGTCCAATTCGCGACGGTATTTCAAGAATACCATAACCCACAGCACATACAAAGCACTACCTATCAGAAACACCAGAAGCAACTTGGGACTATAAAAGGCCAACACTCCGGCAAATACAAGGAAAGTGACAAAGGAAAACAGCGTGTTAAGCGTAGAGGAAGTGAGAAACGACTCAATGCGCCGATGGTCACCAATACGCTGCATCAAGTCACCAATCTTCTTTGTATCGAAGAAACCTATGGGCAACTTCATCAACTTGATAAGGAAATCTGAAATGATGCTGATATTGATTCGTGTGCTGATGTGAAGCAATATCCATGAGCGTATAAACTCCACCGCTGTTTGGGCAGCATAGAGCGTAAGCTGGGCCACCAGGATAAGCGTGACGAAGCCAAGGTTGCTGTTTCCTATGCCATAGTCCACAATGCTTTGGGTAAAGAAAGGAAAAATGAGCTGTAGCAAAGTGCCGAACAGCATCCCCAAAAAAAGTTGGAAGATCAGTTTCTTGTAGGGTTTCAGATATTGCAGGATAAACGACAGTTTGGCCTTGTCAGGTTTCTCTCCCTCTGCGGCATAGAATTCCGGTTGGGGTTCAAGGAGTAAGGCGATGCCTTCGTCTCCGTCGTCTCCCTTTTTGCTGATCCAGCCATTGAGAAACTCCTTTGTGCGAAACTTCACTAAGCCATGTGCTGGGTCAGCCACATAAACAAAGTCTTTCCTGATTTTATACACAACCACAAAATGCCTCTGCTTCCAATGCACGATGCAGGGCAACGGCAAATCTTCTTTCAATTGCTCAAAGCCAATGTGAACACCGATGGTCTTGAATCCTATCTCCTCTGCCGCCTCGCTGATGCCGAGCAGGCTCACCCCCTCACGACTGATATGACACTTCTGCCTCAGGCTCTCCAAGGTATAATGCCGTCCATAGTATTGCGCCACCATGCGTAGGCAAGTTGGGCCGCAATCCATTACATCGTGTTGTAGGAAAAAGGGGAAAGAAGACATAGTATTATGGTTTGACTGTGCAAAGATTGGTTTTTTTTATAGCCAGTTCGTAATCAGATGGAGGAGGACAAATATAATGAAAAGCACATTGTTTACACGGTTCAAGTTTTTCTCTGGTGAGAAACCATGATGAATTCGATAAATTATCAAGAATTATTCGCCAATCATTTCCTGGTTTTCCGATTGGTTCTGAATTATAATTTGTGTAAATTTGATTATCAGGCATTAGAATCAGTTCACCAAAGAAATTCGAATTAACGGTCATATTGGTTAAAATATTCTCCTGCGTTAGTTTCTGTGTCAAAATATCAGTTTCCGATAAGCATACATTATCAATAAAAAAATCATAATTGTTATCAAACAATGGCAATACTATAATTTCAAAATCAAATGTGGTGCTTTTCAAAAATACTAAATCATCATGGTTTTTAGCAAGAAAACATCCTTTTACTTCTATGCCTAAATCTTTACAATGTTTAACCAAATTCTTAAGCTGTTTCAACTCAACGGTTTGATCGAAACATAAAACGATTCGAAAATCTTTACATAATTGACGAATCTCAACTAAATCTTTAATTATTACATCTCGATAATTCACATGAAAAGAAAAACTTATGTCTTGATAAATCTCAAAAACCCAACCAATATCTTCAATAGAATTATACATTCCTATATAATCTATTTCTTTCAGTTTTTCAAAGTAGATTTTAGAGAAAAACTCTTTTATTTGTTCGAGTTCAAAAATCTCATTGCTATTATATTTATCCCTATTTACAAAAACATCAATATCTGTAAACTGCCCATTCGCTGAAACAATATTCAACTGATTTACCCAAGATATGATTCTTTTATAGTTTCCAAAAACTTGTGATTTATTAAACAATACCTTACAATTCATAGGCTCCACAAAAGGCATGGCACCTTCTATAATATCACACATATGCATAACTCGTAATTGAGATATGATTTCTTTGATTTTACCATTAGGATGTCCACATAGTTTGACAGAACGTGTAGGACTTGTAATAATATCGTTTAAAAATTCTCTGATTTCTTGCTCCTTTGAATTTAGCAATATATACTTTCCTGTTAATGTATTATATAACAAGGCTTTGTCAAGATCCATAGACGTGTAAACATATGGCTCAACAAAAAGAAATAACTCTCTATTCATAGCTTATTTTACTTTTTACTTGATGATACATTTGGGGGTTTGATTCAAAAGCAGACCACATCTGCGACAAATATGATGAATGTGTTTTCCTATTCATATACGACAAACAATAATTGCCGTCATTGTGTAATACATCGTTAAATAAACATCGTTCGCAATTAATAAAATTATAGCATTTTGTACATAGGCTTTTGCATTTATTGAATTGTTCAATATAGCTTTCCGCGATTTTAGTCGTATCAAGAAATACCTTTTTGTTTTTTATGTACCCTAATGAATACTTAAAATTAATCCTTTCACAAGGAAGAATTTTACCTTGCGCTGTAACAAAAAGTTTTTTGGCAAATGGCATACAAACTCCTGTTGGATGTCTTGGAATATCGTTCAAACTTGCAAAACTATAAATACCATAATTATCGACAACAGTTCTGCCATAATAGTTAATAAACCTCAGAAAAGCTTGTGCATCACCAGTTTTAAGAAAACAATTCATATCAAAGTTTTCTCCATAATAATTTGGCTGTGTCTGAGGATGGTATTGAAAACGTGTTGGATTATCAGTGTCTGTATTCCGTAGTACTGCAACAATTGGTGTTTTTTCGTAAATTTCATCAAAAAACTTTCTAACAGAGAACTCTTCATTTTTATCGTGTAAGACGACACTAAATGAAATATCGTCTCTATAATATTCTGGATATCTATTCCTTACAAGTTCAACATTTTTTGAAACAACATCAAACGATGGTGTTCCATTGGGAAAAACTCGATATTGATCAGCAAATTTATCTCCATCCAAACTAATCAAGAGTGAAAAATGGTTGTCAAAAAGATAATCGATATATTTGTCTAATAATACACCGTTTGTTGTGATAAGAAAACCCGTATCTACGCCTATTTCTGCTGCTTTATTATTGAAGTAGGAAACTATACTTTTGATTTGTTTCATTCTTAGTAACGGTTCTCCACCATAAAACCCCACATATTTTCGTTGATAAGCATTGTTATTATTCTTTTTCCAAATCTCAAATAAATAATCAATTGCTGTTTTCGCTGTTTCTAGAGACATATTTACACCGATTCTATCTTCATGAAAAGAATAATTATCACCATATACACAATATTTACATCTTAAATTGCAGTTTTCGGTTAATTCAAGACAAATCACATTACAGTTTGCCAACTGCTGATTAATAATTCGACTATTTATTGCTTTAGAAAAAGCACTATCTGTCACAATTTCATCAAAATATTGTCTCTCAGAAAGATATTCGTACTTATCACAATAATACTTTATTTCTGATTTTGTAAAAGATTGATTATCAATAGTGATTTCATCCTTTTTCATTAACCATTTAACAACTTCCTGACTTTTGTTTTCATCTTCAAGGATAAATTTTAAAATCGGATGACAGGGTAGTATTTGCCTTTGATAGAAACTGAAGAAATACCAGTTTCCTTTTTTCGTTTGAAATAAAGTGAATTTCATATCTAATAGTTTTTATTTAAATAATCTCTTATGATATTATTGATATTTTTTTTCTTGAAACCCAAATGTTTAGCAATAACAAAATAACCATCTTCTCCTTCTGATATACTATAGAGAATGTCAAACGCCATCTTCATTCCTCCTGTGTGGTGTATCATTTCGCAAACCACCATTTGTAATGCATAACTATAGTTATTGGTAAAATCACTGAAATCTGCTTTAAACAAGTCTAACGACAAGTCAATTTGTGGATTTTCATTTAACCATAGTTTCAAATTAGAAAGCGTTACTTCTTTGGACTCCAGAGCATGGCCTCCATAATATGAACATAAACCTTCCTCAAACATGGTATATTTCCATCCTTTTTCTCTAATCAAACAATGTATCAGCTCATGAGCAAGTGTTTCACCTTCTTTTGTGAAAAATAGTATTTTACCATTATCCAAGCATAATCCCTGAGGATAGACCCTTGAACAACCAATAAAGTCGTATGGACTAACATCAACACCTAAAGAGTGGTAAAATTCTGTTTTGTTGTCAAACAAATAGTATACTACGCTATTCGGTTGTTCTAATTGAAGTGTTTCGGCAATCCCATCTAACAATTTAAATGTCTGTTGGGCTGCTGTTTCATTGAAATTGTATGTCCTTGGATACATGAATGTAAGCCATCCCAATTTATATGATTGAAAAGTTGGTTCCAATAAAGACAACTTAGAGAAAAACTTGTAATCATTTTCGGAATGCTTAATAATGGGAATAGTATACACGCCTGCTAGTTGATTTTCTGTTGGATAATCATCAAAGAACATAGTGCGCAATTCAAAAAGAGTATCGTTGCGTTTCTCAACTCCTATAAAAAGTTCTTTTCCCATAAAATAATTGGTAGGTTCCAATTGGAAGGTGCGTAAAAACAAATCTGGATTACCTTGCAAAGAGCCTATTTGACCATACTTTTGTCTCTCTGATTCTTCCCAAAACAAAATAGCTTTAGAATTTACATCGATTTTATTATTGTCTTGTGATATCATCCAATCATCAAACACGCAATCCTTATAGTCGTTCCATAAATGAAGTATGTTTTGAAAATCAACAGATGTAGTGTCCAAATAAAACGGATCTCGAAGAACCATATTATTATGTAACCTACCTGTTTGTGCAAAAACTAATGTACAAACAATGGTTAGTAAGATGCTGAATATAAATCTTTTCATATTATTATTGTTTAAATACAAAGTATGACTTATTCATATAAGTTCAATATGCAAATTCTTTTCCGATATTGATTGGGAATAAAGTGTATCAAAATGAAAAATACAACTCTTCATAGGGCTGATTAATTTGGTTAATATTTGAGGAAATTTTCAAATATAAATCTCAAACTATTATTCATCTTGATACACTTTTTCATAGATTAATCAACAGCAGGTGACGGCTCTGGATTAGTTTTCATATCTGTGAAATTAATCGAACTAACAAGTCCACCATTGCTGTGTTTGACCAATGTTTGTGAAGGAATGGTATCTCCCCCTCCACAATTACAAGATGGGCAGGTACTGCAAGGACAGTTAACATGTTCTCCACCAATCACTTTTTTCATCTCCTTTTTTTGGAGCTTTGTCAATTTAATTGAATCCATATTTTACATTTTATGTATGATTAATAAAAAATTTCTTATTTGGCGTAACCTAAGCTATCCTCTTTTGCCTACCCTATCGGGCTTCCCGCAAGGCGGACGTTGCGCCACCCTTGCCGGAACCGCCGCCCCAACCGTGCGGGGCAGCGGAGGCCGCCACTCGGATGAAGCGGTTCTTCCCCAACTGCCAAAGGCTCGGCGAACAGCGCCAACAGACTGGGCGTAGATAAAGAAAAATCCTTTCTGCCGCCACGCCATGCCGCATTTTCTGGAAACATTTCGTTCCGTGGTTTGTGTGGGCTGCTATGTGACGTTTCGCTTGCATCGTGGCAGTTAGGTTTCGGCGATAAAGATACGGTAGATTTTGGTGTGTTTTATGGGTGCGTCAATCTATTTGATAAGTGCGATGTTTTTTCCGATAAGTGCGACATTTTTCGGCATAACTACGTCATTTCTCGAACAGGCGTTTCCTGAAATTGGAAATTGGCCCATTTGCGGTACGAATCCGCCAACACCGCGCCGCTTTACATCCGCACGTTGTGCCGTCGACCCGCAGTCCATGGCATCGTGCTGGTGGGTGCAGGGGAAATGTAAAGCCGTTGTTTCTCCTTCAAAAATCCTTCGAATACAGATTGGTCATAAATTGCTCCCATTGCTCATGCGACACGCCATGTTTAAGCATGTAATCTGCAAAATCAGCGAATGTATATGTTTCCATTTTGTTGATATGCTTGTAAAACCCTTGGCATATCTCCATAAAACGGTGTTCGCCGACATCTTTTGCAAGAAGATGCAAGCAATATGGAGTTTTCACGTAGGTTACATAAAACGAGCCGCTGCCGTCAATCCCCATCAGGTTGTTTTCTACTTGAAAAATGGATGGGAAACCATCAAGCAGTTTGCCATATTTTTCCATCCTTTTAATAAAAACACTATCAATGCTGGTTTTCTCTGGTGTGCCAAAATAAACCGAAACGAACTCCGTCATAGATTCGTTAAAGAAATAATAAGAAGAATCGTTGCGGCAAGGCAATTTTGTGTTAAAGCAATGCACCGTTTCATGACACCACTGATAGTCGTTCCAGAAAGACGTGTCCATAACGATAAACCAATTTTCATCATCAATATCGTAGGCCGCTCCCCAACACGATTCGTCATCATTGTCTACAAGGGTTGTGTAGGTGTCAATATACTCCAGGCTTGCAACTCTCTTGTTGAAAAAGCTTGACAAGTTATCGATTACACTTGCAACATTTGATGGCAGGCGACTTTTTGGATGGCTTTCTTCATCAGGCTCCCAATCGTGCCAATCTCCGGTTATTGTATCTTGCCATGCATTATTGCCTTTGAACAAGAATGCGGTGATGTCAGGGTTTTCAGAAAGAGTGTCATTAACGTAATACTCCAAATTTATCAGAAAGGCATTAATGGTTGGATTATTTAAATTATGCATCGTAAAACGATTGTCTTTGTGGACGTATGGACCCTCCAAAAACATGTTGATGCCATCTGCGCAAATAACGTTTATTTCATCAAACTCCATGTTGGAACTTGTGAAAAACATCGAATGCCATCCTGATTGATACATGGTAATTCCACCGAATGCCATTTTGTATTTGTACAACATGAGTGAATTCGGGTTAAAATAGAATGAAATGTCTATTGTGTCATAGCCTTGATTATCAATGGCAACGCCAACATTAGATAAATCGAATTGCAAAGGCTCTTTGTTCCCGTTGTCAACCCCATACACTTCCATGTTGTTGTAGAAAAATGGTAGTAGTGCTGGGTGAAAGTTGCACACTTCAAGGTCTAATTTCACGCTGTCCCCCAGATGTTTCTCTATTGTAACTCTTTGTGCCACATGGCAGCAATAATCGTATAATGAGAAGATTTTCGTGGTGTCTTCATCAATGTATCTTGTAAATTTCAGTTCTACGGATGATTTTCCTGTCAGTGTTTCTTGTGCCTCTACCGTTGTCGTGGTTGCAATGATAAATAGAACCGTGCAGATGGCGATTTTTAAATACGAGCAATCAACAGTCATTCGGTTTCTTTTCATCGTCGTTTTCAATTCTTTTTTCATAAACGTATGGGGCTAAGGTTTTCGTATAATAGTATAACTTCACATATAATTCCATTTTGATTTTTTCAAGTTCGCATTCTTCTTTTGTTGTAGCAGTGTCGTTTCGTTTGCCAAGAGAAATCTTTTGGGAAACGCAATGCCCAAGGCATAAATGCTTTGCCCAACATGTTGAACATTCTCCTATTTCCTCTATTTTTATCGCTTTGTAAGAATCTGGAGTTATTTCAACCTTGTTGATATTCCCAATGGAATGTTCTTTTTGATTCATGAAATGGGCGCAAGAAAATATATTGCCTGATGACGTGATTGTGAAATACGTTCTGCCAGCACCACAAGCTATTTGTTTATTTTGTCGAAATCTGAGTGTTTCGTTTATCTGATAGAACTTCTTGTTAAATATTATTTCATGTTTTTCAATTTTGCCGATATAGTAATCAAGAAGGTTGTCAAATTGTAACTTGATTGATTCTATCAAACTGTTGTTGTATTCAGCCCAATGGTGGTCTTTGTTTTCTGAAGTATAGGCAAACGTCACAAAGAATGGCAGTTCTTGTTTTTCAAAAAAGTCAAATGTTTCGACAATATATGGATTTGTGTTAACAATAGTTGCTCTTAATTCGGTATATATCCCGTTGTTTTTCAATGTTTTAATAAAGTCTAAGACTTTGTAAAAACTTTTTCTTCCTGAATGATCCTTACGAAGATTAAATTCGTTGTCAGGTCCATCTATGCTCACAAGAACCGAAAACTTGTTTTCCTTGAACGTTTGAATAATCTCATCCGTTAGGATTGTGCCGTTTGTAGTGATAGAATAGGCAATGTTTCTGTCGGCATATTTTGTTTTAGCATAATTAATCGCATGTTTGATTAAATCAAAGCGCATAAGTGGTTCACCGCCAAAAAACACAAAACACAAAGGAGAATCTGTTGAAAAACTGTTTACGTTGGAAACGGAAAAATCAATTGCTTTTTCGATGCCATCTGCTGTAAAGTCGTCAAAATTGAATTTCCCATTAACATGCGCGAAACAATATGGACATGCCAAGGTGCAATGTCCGGATATCGGCAGCACCACAGTGTTGAACACGCCATTGGGAACTTCATATTGTGAAAAATCAAAGTTGGTCAGTTGCGGAGAATCGTTAATAATATCATTTATAATACTGTAGGATTTGTCGAATTCTTTTTTTCCATACTGCGAAATCAATCCCTGACAATCTCCGTTACTATACCTCTCAAGAAAACTAATTAACTCGATATCATCTAAAGGATAAATTTGCAAAGTATCAGAATGAAAAAATAGGGCTTTTTCGCCTTTTAATCGGATGATTTTTATTGATTCTGGTTTTAAAACAGTACTTTTCATAACGTGTACTTAAATTGAATATGTTTTCCTATGGAAAAAGGTGACCAAGTCTTGATTCCAGCAAAAGGTCAGAATAATCTTTGGTCACCATCCATTAACGAGGATTCTTACGATTTCTCATTTGGCGCATAAAATATTAGTCTTGTTCTTAAAGTTGAGGTTTGATTGTGAATTCTTCACAGCCAATTGTTACCCCCAAGATATTGCATGAAGACGAGAAGTTTTGCTCACAAGAAGCTTCTCCTGTAATACAAACAATTATTTTATGATTTGTACCGCAGATGATAGTGTCGCCAGCCTTAGTGCAACTGGTTCCACCTTTGATTTGACCCAATTTGTCAGGATTCAGAAGATTCAATTCAATTTTCATAGTTAGTCTATTTTCGTTAGTTGTTATTGTTGTTAACCTCAGCTTTGTGGCGCAGTTCCGATAACACTTTCCTGTAGTGCCTGCCCATATAGGGCTTCCCGCAAGTCGGACAAAGCGCCACCCTTGCCAGAACCGCCACCCCAATCGGTCGGTGCAGCGGAGGCCGCCATTCGGATGAAGCGGTTCTTCCCCAACTGCCAAAGGCTCGGCGAACAGCGCCAACAGACTGGGCATGGATATGGAAAAATCCTTTCTGCTGCCACGCCATGCTGCATTTTCTGGAATCTTTTCGTTCCGTGGTTTGTGTGGGCTGCTATGTGGCGTTTCGCTCGCATAATTGTAGTTGGTTACAACGGCAAAGATACGGCACTGCATAACGGGCTTGCCAAATGTTACAGTTTATTTGATAACCGCGTTACCTTTTCCGTTTATTCGCGTCATACTTACCCCTTAACCATTTCAAGATAGCTTCTCTTAAACTCCACTAATTGTCGATATGCAATTGGAAGCTCTGTTTGGTCAGTCATAAGAACCGACCATTTACGGCTATTGTATCGTTTAACCATAGATACATAATCCAAATTGACCAAACAGTTTCTTCTGATTTTTGAAAACTTTAGATTTTGTAGTTTCTCCTCCATTTGCATAAGGGAACAAGAGTAATCCATTTGTCTTCCATCTTCCAAAACCAATACACAATAAAAGTTTTCGCATTTCACATAGAGTATCTTTTCCATGGAAATCTTTGTCAATCCTTTTCTGGTCTTTACAACCAAAGTCGAAGTTTTAATAGTGTTATTGGTCTCTTCCATCATATTATCTTGGTAATATCAAGTTGTTTTTAATGTCTCAGATGAAAATGTTTTCATCTCATCCCCGTATAATCCCATCGGCTTTTATATCGTAACGGTCTTGCCGGGTGTTCTTCATCCACCCGACGAAACGTCGAGCTTTGATGATGATTCTTTTGGTCTGTGCTTTCTGTATCCGTAATGACAAGGCGCTCCATTTCATACCTGTTGTTGATGGTAGTGAAGCTTACATAGCCGTTCAGAATTGCTTTGGGCAAGTCGCCCACTTTTTCGGAAACCACTTTTTGCACTTCTTCAGGAACTATAATCAAGTACTCTCCGAAAGAATTCTCTTCAGCTTTCTTCAAGGTATATTTTGCTCCTTGTACTAAAGTCTGGCCATTGAAATCCACACTCAGTTTGTTTCCATCTTCAAAACGAAGCACCATCCACCAAGTCATTTTACAAGACAGGTTACCGAATGTACAACTGGTATGAAGCCATTGCCAGGAACCTTTCAAACAAGGTTTCTGCCCATAAGTCTTCATTCCACAAAAACAGGCGGCCATAAGACACATCACCAGAACATAATATTTCATATTTATTCTCATATTCAATAATTTAGTTCTAATCATACAAGCAAATCATACAACCCGTTGTTAACCTTAATATCCTCTTTTTCTATTTAAAAAAGAATCCTTGTAGTGTAAAGTTTACCTAGCCAATGGTACATTATCAGGATGCAAAGCCTCAAATTCCCGCATCCGTCTAAAAAACTCCTCGTCCATTGCCGATGTGTCGATTGGTGCTGGAATATGGATTTCTGTTTCTTTCTGAGAGTAGTAGCCCTTTTGGTTCCTTTGTTGACATCCTATAAACAGCAGGACGGCCAAAGCCGTCACTGCTGTTGCGAGAATGATAAATTTTGTGATATTTTTCATTCTTAGTTTCTCCTATTTCATGTATTGCATACTATCGTTCACTTTGCTTCATCAGATCTCCCATCTTCTTCAATTTCAATGGAAACATATTCAAGATTTTCAAGCATTTGCTTAGCATTCATTACATTATCTCTATATTTGGAGAATAGTCTCTTGTTTTCTACAATTCGTCTATTATCCCATAAATCCAAGTATTTTTCCATTTGTTCAATAACTATGGATTGAATCTTGTGCGACTTTTCCGGTCCTAAGCCAGATTTTCTCCACATAAATGCCCTATATTGTTCAAGATAGTTCAAGTGAGAGGTTATTACTCTTGTGGCATACATTGTTTTATTGATGCAGAATCCATCATCAATAAAACTATTGTACTCAGGAATACATGTATCATAGTTCGAACGGTTTTCGGATCGCCCCATTACTTGGTTCCCTTTTTTATAGCTGCACTTCGCTTTGCCAGAAGTGAAACAATTATCGCAAAAATGGTTATCTGCTTTATTTAAGACGTATCTTACTGTTGAAAAAACACTATTCAAGCAACTCTTTAATACAAATTCATTCGTTATTTCAAACAAAGGAACCGGAGAGTATTTATTATCTCTTACCATCGTGTTATTCCATTGATTTGAAATCAAATTATAGTATTCAAAATTGATGAATACACGCCATGAATATATTACACACAAAGGATTAATCTTCACATAAACATTGGCAAGCTGGGTTTCGTCATTATCATATACACTCTCAATGTATTGTGCCAATCCACTTGTTGTTTGAATATTGTTCTCATCCTTAAAGTAGTCGTCAATAAGACTTCCAACCAAAACCATCGGGTATTCAAAATTATATGCAACATATCCCATCAATCCACTAATTACAGTTTTGAACATTTCTTTACCATACCATTTTTCAATTCTTTTGGCAAACTCCAAGAAACTGATACGAGGTGTTTCATCATTAAAACTGTTTTCCTCTTTGATGGCGTTCACCAGTTCATCATCTTGCAATGCCCATCCACCTAAATTACTAAGAAGAGTAAACGCCATTCTATAGATGTTACACAGCGATTCATTTTCAAATTCATGTCTTATGTAAGTGATAAGCCTTAAAGAAGAATCTCCCATCATTGACTTTAGGGCATAAAACAGCATGAGCCCTCTTGCTCCAGTTTGTTCAGGTCTTCCCTTTCTTTGGTCTTGATCAGGTAATCTGAGCAATTCGTAATCTATAGCATTCATGTTTTTTTCGCACAATTGGAGAACGAAGAAATGAATAAACATCCTTAGATCATAGTTAAATAATGGTCTCAATACTTTTGTACAATAGTCACTCTCAGAATTCAACAATTCTCGAATCCTTCTTTCATTTTCTATAGGTTCAACCGTTTTGTTTTGATTGATATAATAAGAGATCCTTTTGTTGATAACTCTTGAATACGAAACTTGATATTCATTTCTGAATTCAATGTTTACAGATGAAAGCCTCAGTCGATCTTCATGTTGTGTCCTGTCAACAATCTGTGCGTTGGAAGAACGGTATGACATAATAAAAGTACAATTGCTAAGGAATGGATACTTGCTGTTTTTCTCAAAAAAATCCTGCACAATAGAAAACGCGGATTGAATCAGTTGATAGGTATGGGAATAAATATATTGGGTTGGTATTTCATCCAAATTGTCAAAAACAAATACGTTTTTTCTGTCAGGTTCTACTTCATTTTCTTCTTTCAGGAGTTCCAAAATCAAGAGCAATACTAACATTCCTCGATTAGTATTAGTACCTGGTATCAACTTCCCATTTTTATCTACACCAATCTCACACAGATAGTCTTCGGCACCTTCCGATTCAATATCATTGGCCACAAGATAGTTGTAAATTATATCATTGTCTTCCTTTTTATCAAACAATTTTAAGCTTCCCTCAATTACAATATGTTCATATAATCGTCTTATTACATTGTTTTCATTATTTTCCAATACTTTATAAATCTCTGACAACAAGATTTCCCTAATACATTCTACATATTCCATAGGGGTGGGCTTTTCTATCAGGTTTATATAATGATAGTTGTATTGGTCTCTTGTTTCTTCCATAAAATGATTCAGGAAGGTGGTCTTTCCAGTACCACTAGCTCCATAAAATAATACAGTATTGATGGATTCACCATCAATCACTTTAATCAATTTATTCTTCAAATAATCTATTCGGTCTGGATAATCAACAAAGAAATGTGACCTGAAGTCTTCTTTGTCTCTCTCTTTATTTCCATTATTGTTAAATGGCGATTTCCTTTTATTGTCATACGGAGAATACTCCAAAACTGTCCTTATATCCATAATTGCAATTTTTTATAGATTATCAATACAACTTGACATTTCTTTTTCTAAGTTTTCAAAATGCTTTTTCATCCCTTTTAACCATTCAGAGATATCTCCATTCTTTTTTTTCTTGGATAACTGTTCCACATCATCAATACACACTTTGCAAGCCTCTTCGCAACTGTCAGACATATTTGTTATCAAATCTCTGAAAGTGGTTATTCCCGTTGTAATGGAAATAATTCCATTCATCACGGCTTGGTTTTGGACAATGGTGCCGTCTTTAACATCTGATGCTGTTTTTGTAAAACTGGAATTCCATAAAGATTTGAAAGTCCCATAAATGGTATCTTTTTTTTCTGTCAATTTTATCACCAAATCCTTTTTTGTAAGATAGTCTTTGATATCCGCAACATTTTCCTTTAATGCGGTATTCAATTTCCTGCTTCTCTCAGAAGCATCTCTAAGCTCCTTCTCTTGATTTTGTATCTGTTTATCTGCCCTCTGGTTTTGTTTCTTTAGTTCGTCAAGCTGATTCAAAAAATTCTCATTCTCACGTCCAGAATCTTTAATCATCCACCAAAGCGTACCTAATGCTGCTATAATACCAATGACAGTTGCAATAAATGACCAGAAATTCCAATCTGGTTTTGTATTATATGATATGACACCATTTTCCTCTTCATTTGATGTTTGGAAATCAGCTGTTTTCAAGTTATTTTGGGAAACAAAACCAGAATCTTGACCAGAATTGGAACAATTGGTATTACAATTGCCATCGATTGTGTCATACTTAGACATCGAAGATGACACGACCTGAGATAACCCAAGAACACAGGTCAGTAGCATGATTAAAATAATAATTTTGTAAGTGATTTTCATACAATTACTTTTTGATATTTGATGGATTCTTTTATTCAGTTTCACCTACATTACAGGAAGAACCCTATAACCTGCCGATAGGCTAATTATATTATTAGTTAGATGAGTGTATCGTTTTACCATATCTGTCTAAAAATCAATCTGGTTAAATGACTTCCCTTTACGCACGGAAATGTTCAATTCCGTGCCATCACGTAAAAAGACGGAATGATTATTTCCTGCACTCTTCACTTTTGCTATTTGCTTCAAATTTACAATTGTATTATGATGGATACGAAAAAACTGATGGCCTTGCAATACATCTTCAAAATACGACAAGGATTTAGTAAAACTTACACTTTCCCCATGAATTCGATATACTGTGCAAACGGGGCCTTCAACCATAATGTGCGATATAATATCAAAATAGAACTGATGAATTTCTTTCATCCCCTTAATTGTAAAAGTCGTCATATTTTTCCTTTTTTATATTTGCAACCTTATTTTTCATGATGCATAGCAACTTATACAAAAACAATCATCCATCATATACCTTGTTTTACGCCCAACCTCCTCTCGGAGGCATTACCCAATGAATTTATTCTTCCCTTTCATGACCAATCAGAATTATGTTCATCAATCTGTTACCGTAAACTCACCATAATACTCATCCCCATTGGAGAGTGTAAAGGTGACAATGTAATTCCCTGCGTTAGGGATGTAGACCTGCAAACCATTTGGTGTAAGCACTGAAAGGCATTGCACCGAAACACCAGCAGCAGTGGCAACCTCAACAGCGACTTGCCCAAGATTCTCACTGAACACTACAGTAAGTACATGACCATTAAGTGTTGGAATGATGGAGTTACCTCTACTGGGACCCGTATAAATTCCTGACTCTTTTATTTCAATAGGTATTCCTTCTCCTTGTTCTTTTTCCATTCTGGCCTCGCCGTGGGCGTAGCACAATGCTCCTGAAAGGATGAAGCAGAGCATCAGAATCATTTCTTTTAATTTGAACATAGTTTTGTGATTTTAAAGTTGAAATTTTTCGCTTAAGCTTTCTGCGGTAAAAGTAGAGTATCGCAAAAACATAAATCACAAAACCACGCTGGAGAAATGTTGGAATCTTTTAATATCAGGGGGGGGTAGCTAATAATCAACAAGTTACAAAACAACCAAATAGGACAATTGCCAAGGTTTTCCAAAATTTTTCCAACATTTCAACCAAAAGCAAACAAAATGCAACCCACAAGAACCAAAAGCCCCGCTTTGTAGGCGGGGTCAGATAGAGTCATTTTCTTTTTAACAAGGTGCCAAAATTATCCAATCACTTCCCAATGTCCACCCTTGTCAGGTCCAACACGACGGATAACACCTTTATCTTGAAGCACTTTGAAGTGTTTGGCAATTCCTCGCGGATTTAAGTCTAATTGCTTTGCGATTTCTGGAATGGTGACATTGGGATTACCGATGATGATTTCAACGATTGTTTTCTGTGTACCTTTCAATGTATCTTTCAATGTACTTTTCAATGTACTTTCTTTTGAAATTTCTTCTGTTTGACCCTCAAAACCATTCATTATCTGTGAGAAAGGCATATTCCCCTCTTCTTTTTGATTGACATTTTTTGCGCTGCACAGCCCTTCCGCTATCTTCAAAACATAGGCAGACAAGCTTTCTTCCACCCCAATCTTTTCCTGAAGGTTCTCATTCTGCTTCTTGATGGCCGAATAAGTCCGGTCTTTCAGTGCACCTATTTCTCCCTCATTCAATCCCAACAAATGCAGATGACATAGCGTGAGGTCGCTCTGTTTCAAACTCGCACATTGGCTCAACAGCATATTGTCAAAACCCTTATAATGTCTTTCCACGGCATCTTTGAGTTGTTTGAAATCCTCTTCTTTGAGGCCGATGCCATGTTGGAAGGAAGTATCGCGAGAGGTGATATGTTTGCCATGTAACAAGTCTAAGATACTTTGGCAGATTTCTTCATCCAAGAAAGCCGCACGTTGTTTCGCTGCCTCTTCGCTTTGTTGTTCCAAGACCTTTTTCAATGCACTTACCTGTGCTTCACGCTGTTGTAGGTTTTTTCGCAATGCTTCTTGTTCCTTCTGGTAGGCCAGTCGTTCTGTTTCCAACTCTTCCTCATGTCGCTTCTTGGTCTTCTCTATCTCCTTTTCCGACTGGTCTTTCTGTGCTCTCAATTCTTCCTCGTGGCGTTCTTTTGTCTTTGCCATCCATTGTTGGTGCTTCCTTTCCACCTCTTCCAACTGTTGTTCAGTATCCGCCTTCAGTTGTCTCAGTTCTTCCTCATATTTCTTCTTTGTTTCTTCCAAAGTCTTGTCAGCCTCCGCTTGCCACAACCTCAACTCCTTTTCATGCGCTTGTTCCGCTTCCCCTAGAACTCTGTCCGCTTCTCTTTGTTGTTCCTTCAGCAGTTTCTTGCTTCTTAGTTTTGCCAAAACAATAATAATCAAAGCTAACACAGCGGCAATAGGGATAATAACTCCCAAGATTTTTTTTATTGCTGTATCACGCTTTGCTTCAGCTTCTTTTTCCTGTTTCTGGATAGTATAAGTTTTGAACAAATCTTCAAGCTTCGAAACCAATGCCTTGTTTTCACCCTCTGATTCCTTATGGTCTGTCAAATAACGCATAAACTCATTTGCCTTTTCTCTGTTGCCAAGACTGTCATAAACAACACGAATGCTTTCCGCGGCTCTAATTTTATAAGTCGCAACTGTCTCATCTTTAAAAGCTAATTCAAAGTAACGAAGTGCCGAATCATAAATGCCCTCCTCTGAATAAACCGATCCTATGACCAAAAAACGGGCAACCCTTTCTCCCTCATCTTTTACAGAAGCAAGGTTCTGTTTCATTGTATTCAATGATTGTTCGGTTCCTAAACCTAACTGATAGTCGCAAAGTGCTTTCATGGAAACAGCGTCCCTGTAAATAGGACTATTAGTATCAGGCATTTCTTCTATTGCCATCTCATAATAATACCTTGCAATGTCTATTTCTCCTTTTTTGTCGTATTGTTTCCCGATATGACAATATGTATTGGGAATTTCTTTGGATAAAGAAGGAACTTTTCGGCAATATGCCAAAGCCTTTTCACCACAAGTAAGGGCTGGGTCCATCATAAATTGTGCTGAAAACAACTCCAAAAGCCTATTATAAGTATAAAACATAAAAACAGCTTTCTTTCCCGTTAGTGCTTTCTCTTCAAATTGTTCCTCCATCATTTCCAAAGCCTTTAAGTATTCCGCACAAGCGTTCACAACTTCTCCTCGCTCATAATACCCAGCACCATTAATATAATGTGCCCTCGCATCAAAAAAAGCATTCTGCTCCTGTATGGACATACCATGTGCGTCTGCTTTGCGTATGTGTGTGCTATCTGCTGCCACTATCGAATCGAAATAATCCACAGCATGTAACAACCCTTCTCGGTTGCTTTGGCCATAATAGTTTTTATAAAGCAGTTCCGAAATCAGCAGCTGGCAATAGTGCCCATTAAACTCATCAAGGCTATCGGCATTGGGGCTTGCCGCAAACTGCCTCAGCACCGCAAAGGCGCTGTCAGGCTGTTTCCACATAAGGCTGTCAATGGCAGCCAATTCAGGAATCGGTTTTTCCATCGGCTCCACCTCCTTCTCCTTCGGAGGGTCGCAAGCCACCATCAAAGCCATCAAAGCCACCGCTATCCAAATACCGGTGAGAGGTATATGTTTTTTCATTCCAAATTCAATTTTCAACATTTCTGCAAAATTACTCAAAATCCGATAAAATCCATCAAATTCAATCAAAATCTTTCCCCTTTTCAAACTATCCACCCACAGGCCGGGAAATTCCTACCAAATCAAACATGCATGTTTTGTGTCCCCGAATCCATAAAATTGCAAATTCTATTTAAACCTTCAATAGCCAATCTGTTTCACAAACGATTGGCAATATTTGTTTTTATTGCCAATCATTTGCAAAAAACTCATTTGTGAATTCATTGTCTAGCCATCGTTATCACACCTGTCCTCTCACTCGAGCTGCAACTTGAATATCAGACAATTGAACACCTATAGCCTGCATAGCTGCTTTCATATCCGTGTTTACAGGCGCCTCACCTTTCGGATCTGAGATAGTTAGGATTGCAGCAAATGGAACACCATCAAAATTGGATGGCAACCCTTCCCGGGAAAGATACTCTATCTCCAAAAAGACATCACCAATAATTTTCTTATGTTTAAGGCTTGCGTATGAAACCTTTACCGGATTCCACTTAAAAGAATCCTTGATGAGATTCTCCTCATCGGCAGGCTGGTCATCGCCAACATCCGAAAATTCAAACTTCATAAGGCTTTTCTTTTTGCCATTAGCATCACCAGCCCTTAGATATGCTGTTATGTTCTCTCTGACCATTTCCTCGCCAAAACTACTGTCCAACAAAGGACGGCTCACCAGTGTGAGTTTGACCTCTCCCCAGCATTTGCCATCAGGTCTCTTCAGCGAGTTTGGCCACGGGAAAGCCAAACTCAGCTTTTTGTCAGAAGGAATCCTGTCAGCCACCACAAATGTAAACGAATGGTCATCCTCCGTCAGTATTGTCTCAGAAGAAGCCGGTATGCCAAATCCATAAAGGTTTCTCCTAACCTCTTCATAAGCTTCATCCATAATAATATCAGGATACTCAGCATGATGAATAACCAAAGCCTTAAGCAACTCCAACGAAGCTTTCCCACCAATCTTATTATCAAGGGCAGACATAATCTTTGCCACCAACGGTGCCGACATACTCGTGCCGCTCACATGTATTTTCTGCCCTGTCATACTGATCGAAGACAACCCGGAATCTCCATCGGCTGAACCACCAACATAGGCAACATCAGGTTTTACACCAGCTTTGCACGCAGGCCCAAATAGGGTATATGCCGTAGGAGTCAAAACGTTGGGATTAAGAGCCATCACGCTTATTCCTCTGAGACTCTCCGCAGGTGGTAACGCTAAATGCTCTGGCTGTAAACTATCTATGTTATGTTCAATATCTGCAGGAATCCATTCGTCACGCATCTGGTCCCGAAGAAGATTTCCAGCAGATATAACGAATTGTACATTCAGTTCATCAGATAATTCATCCAGTTTCTTGGCGACTACACCGTACCAAACTTCAGTTGGAGTTCTTTTTTTCTGGTTGATACTAATATTAAATATCCTAGCACCAGACTCTTCCATCGCCGCTCCTACGGCATTTCTCAATGACTCAAAGAAATTCTCCAAGCCCAATGGGTATGCCTCGTTCCATCTGCTATCTGAAGTAAACAAGCACAAATCCGCCAATCTGCAGCCATCCATCTCTGGAGCCATGTCCGAACCATTGAGGCCATTCCCTTTCACCAGTAACCCCGCCACCTTACTGCCATGCTCTTCCACTCTAAATCTGTCAGGCAATTCCGTCCATGAATACACCTTCCACCCGTCAAACACATCTGCAATTCCATTGTCTATCACACCAACAATGGGATACGAAGACACATCTGCCGGGGCGGTGACATCCACGTCTAAGCCAATGCCTTCTGAAGCTACAAAAGAGGAAAGAGCAGGTGCTGCCGTAACCCTTCTAACCAATGGGTGACCTGCAAGAAAATCCAACAGCTCCATATTTTTAGCCTCATAATCCTCTTCACCTTCCGATTCTATATATATGAACAGTTGCCCCCCATATCCCGAGGTCATAAGCTCCTTATAGTTTATATAAGGCAAAGATTCCAAATTATCCTTAAACGTCTGTAGAAGGTTTTTGAACTCCTCAGACATTTGCATCGGTTTATAAAGCAAGTACAAAGGATGGAATATGTCCACATAATAACCATTGGAAACAAGTCCTCTTTCTTTCCAAGTCTTCACTTCTGCCAATGTGAAGGGTACTCTATCCTCTGATGAATAGGGTTGTATAGACTGTATACCCCCGACCTCCGACCTGGCCCTTGAAGGCTTATCTCTCGTCACTTCTTCTGCCCTATTGATGGCTTGCACCGTCATCTCTATAGAGCCTGGACGCATCTCTACGAGCATTTCACCAACGCCAACTCCGCCCACCACAAAGCTTCTCTTTTTATCAGTAAAAATCGACTTTGTGGGCCTATGCGATTTAGCGATAGCATCGCTGCGCATCTTAACTTTGGCGTAAGTAATTCTAGAATAAGCATTCCTACGGCTAGTTTCATCAATAGAGGCCAAACTTTGGACAAGAACACCCTTGTGGGCAGCGAAATCATTGTCCCTACCCACAAAGAAGTCTTTATTCGGACCAAATCCATTCACCAAATCTTTATCCCCGATAAACGCTCCGGGATTAAGAACAAATTGTATCTGATTTTCTGCCATTGTTATTAGATTTTGAAATATGTTTACTTAGAGTTGAGGGCGACATTTCGAATAGTGCCGCAATTTCCTTTTGCTTCAGCTGAAGATACTCATCATTCGCAAGCTCATTATATAAACTGGCAACATCACCATTCAGCATGTCAGTTATTCTCTTCTGCACCCTTCCGGTATTCATTGTTGCAAACCGCTTCATTAGCGCAGGCAAACTGTGGCTTTCCGATTCTTCGAGTATAATTATTCTTTTCAACCAATCAACGAGTTTGCGCAAATCAGAACCCGTCGCATCATCCATACACCAGTTAATGAATTTCAGCTCTGGTTGTGAATATTCGAGCGGAAACATGAATTTAGCAAGCATCTTCTCCCTGACCTCAGGGCTGGGATGAGGTATGTCTATTTGCACGTCAAACCTTCTCCACACGGCTGGATCCAAAAGCTTCTCATGATTTGTTATTCCTATGGTAAATCCCCTTTCCGAGCGTGCATCGAGGTTTTGCAACAAGGTGTTGACAATCCTCTTCACTTCTCCTATTTCTTGTGGGTCATCTCTTAGTTTGGCAAGAGCATCAAACTCATCCAACAGGAGAATACATTTGTATTTATTGGCGAAACGGAATAGATTTGCTATGTTTCTGGAACTAGTACCAAGAAACGATGAAATAATGCCATCCAGCTTTGCCAATACAACAGGAAGCCCAACCGATTTTGCAATCCATTTGGCAAGCATTGTTTTTCCCGTGCCAGGGTCACCGTATATCAAACATGATCTTGACGGTGACGCATTTAGTTGAACCAATTTGTCATAGTTTCTCCATTCGTTAATAACGGCATCTACAGCACTTTGTATAGAGTCGTTGAACAATGGCACATCTTTCTCCATTTCATCTTGAAATATGATTTCCAAGATTGGGGCAGCAGTCTCCTTGTCAACAGGAATTGTCGTGTTCTTCGTCAAATCATCGCCCTCTAACGATGAAATAACAAAGTTCACCGGCTCCATTGGTTGTATCTTGCGCGACTGCGCCAGAATGCCCTCCAACGACTTCGCTTCCTTTTCCTTGCCACTTTTCTTATAACAATCTATGAGACGTCCCATTTGATGTTCTGTCATCGCTCTTGAAGAAGAAAGGGCCGAACGGCAAAGAGCCTGAATTATAACAAAATCCGAATCCATATCACTTTGTAAAATTTCTGCAAAAATACAAATAATTTCTAATATCAATAAATAATTTCCATTTTTTTACAAAAATTTCCATTTTTGAAATAAAAAATTCCAATCAAGGCAAATGATAACAATAATAAAAAATATCACCTTCCCCCTCCCCGTCAAGGTGTTCCGCACCCCGTAAGGAAAGCCCGAGGCCCCTGAGCCTGTCGAAGGGCCGACTGTCGTAAGTACGATAGCACGAATAACGAAACAAACAGCCCTGAAGGGGCAACACGACATCAACCCGATGCAAGCGCAGCTCAGCTTCGGGCAACTCCTAACTGATAACTCCTAACTCTAACCAACCAAGCCGCCGCTGTCACGTTTTTTGCAGCGGAAAGCTCTTACCTTGCCTCCCCAAAGCTGTGCGGTCAAGCCGCCGAGCAGGATGGCCGTCCTCGTTCCTGCGGTAGACCACTCTGCTCGTCGACATCACCGCCCAGCGCCGCGCGACGGCCTGCCTCTACTTCTAAATCGCTCCGGGCAAGAGTCGTTTGTCCCCAAGCCTCATCAATAGGGGTCGTTAGTACGAATACCGTAAGCACGTTAGTACGATAAAAACAACCAAAGACAAACGACACATGCCCAGTGCAGCCACATCAGGCATGTAGGCGGCTCGCCTGCAAAAAAACTTCTTGAAAGGCCGTCGCACCTTACCCTCACCTCAGGCTTCAACAGGGCAAAAAACCGCGCCAGCGGCTAACTCAATCACTAAACCTATAACTTTTTTGGCAAAAATCATCAAAATTTGCCAAAATTGTTATACCTTTGCGCTCAAATTACGAAACAATCAATATGACAATAGTAGAGCAGATATTAAATTATGCATTCATACAGAAGCAACCTTTCCGCAGACGTGACTTGATGCAGTTTTTAGGTACCAACAATGTATCTGAAGCATCAGCTCATGTGCTGCTTAAACGCCTTGTGGAGCAAGGTAAACTGGTCAAGGCCGGATATGGTCTGTATGCTCTCCCCGAAAAAGAAAAAACAAATTTCATCTATAATCCTTCTGAAGAAGAGGTGAACCTAGCCACACAAATCAATAAGAATTTCCCCTTTGCCGACTTCTGCGTCTGGAAGCCCTCCATATTAGTTCCCTATATGCGCCATATTCCGGCACTAGGAATGACACTTATCGATGTGGAACGTGTTGCAATGGAATCGGTTTTCAACTTTTTGCAAGGGGATGCCCCTTCTATGTCCATACTACTAAACCCTACAGAACAGGAATGTGAGAGGTACATCACAACTGACAAGCTCTGGATTGTTCGTACTTTGGTCAACGAAGCTCCTATTACCAAGGTCAACGACACGCCCGTACCCACATTGGAAAAAATCTTGGTAGATGCCGCTGACGATAAGGAACTGATTTTTGCCCAAGGTGCTGAGCTTTACACGATTTATGAGGAAGCCTTCAGCAGCCACAATGTGAATCGCAGCCGTTTACTCCGTTATGCCGCACGTCGCCATCGTAAAGACCAGATACTCAAAATCATTAACACCATCGAATCATGATACATCCAGATAGCAGAACTTTGGCATGGATTGAAAAAGTTGCCAAAGAAAACAACATTAAAGATGTAGCACTGGCCGAAAAGACCATCAGAGCCTTTTCATTACTTGAAGCATTAGTGCGATCAGGCTGCCCGCTATTGTTCAAAGGCGGCACCGCTGAGATGTTGCACCTCAACAGTGCCAAACGGCTCTCAATTGATGTCGATATCATTTGCCCACCAGGCACGCAGATAGAAGATTATCTAAAGGTCTATTCGTCAGAATATGGTTTCGGCGAGGTGGAACTGGTGGAACGTATCTCCCGTTCTGACATCCCCAAGAAACATGCCAAATACAACTATCAGGTATCCTATCCGGAAGGAGGAAAACAAGACAAGATCCTATTGGATGTATTGTTTGAGGAAAACCACTATTCCAACGTGGTCTCACTTCCAATCGAGAGTCCCTTCCTCAAGACAGAAGGCGAACCTGTCATGGTCAATCTTCCCTGCCACCAAGATATGCTTGGCGACAAACTCACAGCATTTGCCCCTCACACTACAGGAATTCCTTTCTTTAAGGGAGACAAAGACTGCTCCATGGAAATCAACAAGCAGTTGTTTGATATAGCCTCCTTATTCGACATGACAGACGACTTGACGATTACTGCTGAAACCTTCCGCAAATTCGCTGCTGTCGAACTGCTTTATCGCAAGACAGACCCTTCAAAACTACAGGATGTGCTTGATGACATCTTCAACACTTCCCGTTGTATATGTTTCAGAGGAATGGAGAATCCCGAAGAATTCCAATTACTCCAGAACGGCATAGCCAAAGTGCGCAGTTTCATCCACAGCGAGAATAACTATAGTCTTGACCAAGCTATCGTCAACGCCTCCAAGGCCGCCTATCTCAGCAAACTCATCGAGAATGGAATAACCGAGGTACACCACTTCGCTCCAGGCAGCGAACAACAGTTGGCTGATGCCACTATCACAGAACCGCTGCCAACGAAGTTCAACAAGTTCAAGAAAAGCAACGTTGAGGCTTTCTTTTACTGGAATGAAATAAATAAACTAATGTGATTTATAAACATCTATGGATAAAACTAAAGTAACCAAATGGATAGGGGTACTAAATAACCCGTCATATAGCAAACGGGATGTGTTGGCGGCTATTCTCGAAGATTGCACTTACGATGAGTTAGAATCAATTTATAAAAGAAGTCCAAACTTGTTGAAAGGGTTGCTCTCTTTGTCTTATTTAAAAAGAACATCTTATAATCAGATATTCACCAGTAACGTCAAGCCTCGGCGAGAATTGAAGGATTTTATTGGTGTCGTGGCTTACGTTGTCAAACGCAATGCAGCCCTCATAAACAAATATATTGAGTATCGAATACGAGTTGAAAGAGCTATTTTGACCGGCCAATATGAACAAGCACGTCAATTGATAGAAACTATCAATACCACTATCAGCTATTCCTATTGGGCTGCCACGTGTTTGATTAAGATAGCACGACTTGAGAAAGGGCTGAATGAATGCACTGATTTTTATAATCAACTATGCGATAATAATAATACCATTACACGTCAGATTTATTATTGTGCTTATCGTTCCTCTTCTCTAGATTTTATTGATGAAGAATTAAAACGAGTGTTGGTTCCTGAATCAATGGAATACAGCGAGTTCGTAAACAACTTCCTAATAACTCATTGTATGCCATATTGGGGAGTAAAGGAAGGTGAATGGATTTGTGCAGACACAAATTCTTCCATTATTGATTTTTATAATAACTTTTTGGTTTATCTTCCTAATCTGAACGAGTCAACTATTAATGATCCTTCGGTGCATTATTATCTTAAGGAATTGAACTCATGTATTAACGACCCATATCTATCAAAAATTTGTTATCTATATAGAATAACTGAAACGCCAATTGTTGATATGGAGAGAAATGCCATAACTGAAGCTTATCTAAAAAACGATTTTGGCAAAGTAATAGAAAAGGGAAGACCTTACCTTGAAAAAGCAGTTGATGATATTGAAATACAAAGTTATTATTTGAAATCATTACTACATCAAGGGGGTGAAATAAGCCAACCAGGAACTAATAGTCCTTTGATTGACAAGATTAAGTTTTACTATTTCAGCATTATTTCACATTCGGAAAGTCAGGCCGCTTATAAACGACGGCTGCTCAATTTGTGTCGCTCCCAATATTATTTACAAGGCGTACGTCAGTTATATACGATAGTCGAAGGTATTGAATCTCTCAATATTTACAATCTTTTTCTTTCTACATGGAAACACACTCCTTTTAATACACCGCTAGATGTGTGTTTTTATGCTGACAATAGTGTTCGATTAGAATATATAAATACTGTTTTTGGTACTAGTGATTATTGGAATCAGATTTTTAACCCGAATCATGACGTATTATCAAAAGATTTCTATGAATTACCGCTCGCGTCCGAAGAAGGTGATAGGGTATTCAACTATTTAGTGACGAAATGGAACGATGGCGAAGTGGCACTGTATCTTAGAGATTCAGTAGCGACATTTCTTTTTGACCAGTTTTTAAGAAGAAAACAATATTTGCAAGGAGTATGCTTTTTCGTTGATAACAGACTTAAAGACAAAGGTTTAGTTATTGGAATAAGAGAAAATGAAGCGTTATCGAATCTGTACGATAACAAAGAATTAGCAAGAAAGATACCACTTGAATTATCAATATTTGCTGAAATGGTTGGAGCAGATGCAGACTCCATATATTTGATTTATAAAAAATACTTAAATCAATGCGGAGTTTCAAAAGCTTCGGAAGTTGTTATTAATGACGACAGCAAGCAGCGTTATTTTTTAGAAAATGTGGCGGTTCCTAAAGTGATGACGTTACATGTGCGTATATTTAAGAGTGTGAGGGAGGTTATGGAAGAAAGAAGTGCTATTTGTTCGAATCTATATATGCGTTACCAAGATAAGCGTATGAATGATGAAATATCTGCCATCTGTCGTGACATTAAAATTCAGGAATTAAATAATCAAGTAAACGAAAGCAAGATTTATGTGGATGTTCAATCAATAAAAGAACATGAATCTGATGAAACGAGAACTCTATATGAGTTGTTTGCAACAGCTACTAATCAAGTGGCGTATAAGGAGATTTTATATGGAGAGATATTGACACTTTTAGCTTCGAGAGTGGTTTCAACCGGAATCACATTTGTAGAAGTTAATGATAAAGGTAATGTAGTAGTGTCGGAAGGCTCGGTTGAGTTGGTTAATTACAGGAAAGATGTTCTGTCACAAATATTCTATAATATTAGAGATAAATTCCTTTTTAATCCAAAATATGGATTAGATAATTATTTGAGCACGAGAATCAGACATGGCACATTGATTAATCAATTAAGAAATCATTTTGAAGAAAGTAATTTAGTTACAAACACTGTTGGTGGGGAATATACTAAAAATGATTATTGGATTAGTAATCAATTTAAGTTGAGGAGTAATGATACTTTACAATGTATAAAATTGTTTGAGTCTTTTTCAAAAGGTATTGATGAAATAATTACCGATATTAAGGATTCGTATATTCAAGTTAGGACAGAAGAGAATAATACCAAGGAATACGGTTGTTTCGATTTTGATAAAAAGTATTTTATCAATGATATTGATAGTCTGTTACTCAAGAATACACTAAACACATACGATGGTTATTTTTATGCAATAATTGATTGTTTATGGCAGAGAACGGAGTGTTGTTTGGAAATAATGCGCGGGAAACTCAATGATGCTCAAAATAAAATGATAAGGCTGTTGCATTCTCTGCAAAAAGATGTTATAGATGTGGTCGGTGAAAACCATGCTAAAATAAATGATTTTAAAGATGCTATTAGTTATTGCCAAAATGAGATACAAAATGATTTTCAGATAGTAAACAAATGGTTCAAAAGAAGTAATTATGTAGATTTTGATTTCACTATTGGACAGGTAATAGACACAAGTTTGGGATTTATAAGTCGAAACAACACATATATGCCAAATCCGCAAGTTAACGTAGCCAGTACAACTGTTTTGCATGGCCAATATTTCGGTCCATTGTATGATATTTTCCATGATATATTAAACAATGCGCTAGACTATGAAAAATTACATAAAATGAGGCAGAAATGGGTAATCGATGTTGCAGAAGAGGAAGGTTTTATGCTTATTAAAGTAAGTAATCCAATCAGAAAAGAAGATGTTGAATCGTTGAAACAAAAGGTGGATGATATCAATAAGGCGCCCAATGATATGCTGTATGAAGGAAAATCAAGAAAAGAAGGGAACTCGGGGTGTTTGAAGATATTCAACGCAGTACATTATCACCTTGGCTCAAATAATAATCAATATCAAAATGAAATTGATGAAAACGAAAACACATTTGTAGTTAATGTTATCTTAGAACTTAAACCCATAAAGAAATGAAGATTTTATTGGTAGAAGATGATGAGCATAAGATGAATGACATCATCACGTATTTAAAAACCATCATAAAAGATGTAATTATTGACACGGCATATTCTATTGCAAGCGGTGTCGGAGCAGCAATTGACAACCAATATGATATAATCTTATTGGATATGAACATACCTAATTTTGATATTACCGAAACCAGTGATGGCGGTAAATCATATAAAAATGGTGGGGAAATAATCGTAAAAGAGTTGCTTGATGAAGATGTTGATTTCCGTTGTGCAATTGTTACACAATATGAAACATTCAACAATGAAACGATAGATCAGATTGGTCAACGAATGAAAGAATTATGCGGTGATAACTATTTTGGTTATGTAAAATACAGCACGAGTGATAATTCTTGGAAAGATTCCTTAAAAAAACTGATTGAACATGTTGAGAATACTCTTGATTGATGATGACCCCCAAAAAGTGGCAAAATACCGTGAACTTTTGGTAGAGATGGATGAAATAAATCCTGATTGTGTTGCTGTGGCAACAAGTATCGAACAGGCAGAAGAATTTGTGTCAAAAGAACAGTATGACTTGGCTGTTTTGGATTTATACATCCCCATCAGATTTGGCGAAGAACCTTCTCCAGATAATGCAGTCGCATTTCTAAAAGATTTAAGTTCAGATGACGATTTGAAAATGCCATACAATGTTGTTGGCATAACGCGATGGAAAGATGCACCTACTAAATATAAAGATTTCTTTGACAATCATTTGTTGGCTTATATCCTTTACGAGCAGACAAGTGATGACTGGAGAGAGAAGCTTAGAAATAAAATCAATTTCCTAATCAAAGCTCAAAAAAGTGTGAGCAATCAAGAGGTGTATGATTACGATGTGGCAATTATAAATGCTTTGCTTAATGAAAACAAAAAGGTACGCGAGGCTTTTGGTTCAGAAGGATGGTCAACTGTGGACATTCCTTCTGATAGATCTACAACATACTATTCCAAAATAGTTACAAATAGCAAAGGTAACAGAATAAGAATTGTAACCTGTCATGCTTTACAAATGGCAAGTACTGCATCCGCCGCTCTTACAACAAAGTTGTTGTATTATTTCCGTCCAAAGTATTTATTCATGACGGGTATTGCTGCAGCGGTTAATCGGAAAGATGCCAATCTAGGTGATATCCTAGTAGCGACCAAAGTGTGGGATGGAGCCAGTGGAAAGATTAAAACTGATGAAGAAGGAAATGATATCTTTTACCCTGATTACCACGAGTTGCCATTGGATACAGATATGGAGTCAGCTATCACTAAGCTAAAGCAAGACGAAAAATTACTGGATTCAATAGAAAAAGGATTTACATATATGACGGGAAAACCTAAAACAAGATTGCAGATTCATCTTGGCCCCATTGCTTCGGTTCCTGCTGTTTTATCAAGCAAAGAAGAGGTAGATAAGATCCAAAAGCATTGCAGAAAGCTGCTTGGAATAGAGATGGAAGGATATGGGGTTTTCTTTGCTGCCAGTAATTGTGTTCATCCCAGGCCAAAATACAAAGTGCTAATAAAATCCGTCTCAGATTATGCCGACCCTGAGAAATCTGACAATTATCAAGAATATGCCATGTACACTTCTGCCGAGTTTGCTAAGCACATTATTCTGAACGAACTCCAATACAAATAGTTATTTAAACACAAGTGTTTACAAACTGAATGTCAAATTGAACAACGATTTTTAGACATCCTATATAAGCCCAATCCCCGCCAAGGAGTTCCGCCCCCAGCGAAGCGTTTGTCTTGTGGCCGTCAGTGCTACGGGCTACCATTCCGCTACAGCCACGATTCGTGCCTCATTGTGGCCTTCGCTCCATTAACGCCTCTCCGCGCTACCGTCCCCTTCGCCTGCTCGCATCGCTTAGGTGGCTCCACATCGTATTCATCCCGTCAGCCGCACAAGCCAAAGCTGCTGCCATTCGCCGCTACGGTCACTCACAGGCGTTGCCAACGCAAACGAACTCCCTTAACTCTTACTGAGGGTTCGCGCTCTGACAACTATCTTCCGCTCCGACGGGCAGACAATAGCTCCGTAAACTCCGCTGTTGTCTGCTCGCTCCGCTACAGTCCGTCGTCAGGCCGCAAGGCTTCACCCACCGCAGTTGGTCGCCCGTCACCCACCCAAAAACGCCTGTGGGTTCCTCTCCGCGGCCAATGCCAGCAGCCGCGCCCCGTTATGATGAAACCACTCGATGATTCTTAAAAAAACCACTCCCACACTTGAACCTATTGCCCAACTGGTCATAGTCATAGTCACTGGTCATGGTTTTCCACTTCCCGAAACCGTCTGTCATGCTTTTTGTTGTCATTCTATCAACACTTCAATCTATTAGGTCTTTGTCAGCAAAGCAAAAAGCGGAATGGGGCTGTCCTCGTTCCTGCGGTAGCCCCATTCCACTTTTGCGCCGCTGCCAAAGTCACGGCGGCATCACCCTTTCTGCTCATTTGCCGCGGCAATAAGTCGCTGCTTCGACAGCGACACATTGCCACGCCAGCATCATTCCAACTTCCCACTCTCCACTTCCCACTTTCAACTTGACGACCTGCCGCCTCCATATTCTCACAACACTCACGATAAAACAAAAAGCCCGCCAGCCGTCACTGACAATTCTTTGAAAGATTGTGATGATTACCACACGCTATAAAAGCTATGGAATCCATGAAAACTATTGACCAAAGCAGTCGCCTCGTTTTGGCAATTACAACGCTCCATCTTCTAAGAAAGCCCAGCGGCAACAATGGGAATTGCTGACCCAAGTCGTTCCTTTGTTGGGTCAACAATTCCCGCCATTGCCGCTTCACACATGCCTTTCCTTATCGCCGTCGATAACGCAGATGAGGGAGGTTCGGCCTCCGTGCCTCCAGCCGAATTTCCCTCATCTGCAACATCGCCGTCGATATAATTGTGGTGAATAGCACACTAAACCTTTCTTTTGAAGGTTCCCAAATCCATCTTCTTAGAAAGAATAACGAGGCGGCTGCTTTATAAGACACAGGAAACCAACCGCACAAATCCCCGTCCGCAACCCCACCAACCACCCTTTAAGAACTACCAGCAACACATAACCCCTGCCTTTTGAAAGCGGTAAATCCCAACGCTCAACCAACCGCACAAAAAATGCAGGGGGAAAGCGGTGTTCTCTCCCGTCAGTCTTCTTGCGGTTGCAATGGTGCTGCCAAGGGTAAAATGCACGGCGATATAAAAAAATGCTGAGCGGCGCAAACGCTACGCCCAACCCTGAAGCCGTGCGCTTTTTTATGTCGCCGCCCTTGGCAGACACCGCCGTCGCCCTTCGCTGCTGCGCTCCAGCCCGCTGCGTCGTTCCTCCTTGCTCGGTGCTCTCAGCGAGCGGTCGCCGCCTCCATTGCCAACCGCTTTCGCCTTCTGGTCGTTCGCTCGGCGCTTCCTGTGCCGCCCCCGCAACCCCCTTCTAAGGTGCGCTATCGCGCATATCTTCAGGGTGCGGCACCGCGCCTTTAGTTCAGCGCCCCTGCTGGGTCGCCCGCCCGCGGTCACTTGTCGGAGCGCTAAAGCGCATCGGGTTTTCTCACCGCCTACAGCCTGCCACCTCTGCCCACATGCCTCCACTGGTGCCAGTCCTCCAGCGGTTCGCCGCGCAAGGAAGCACCGCCCCCGCCGCTCCCTCGTTCCTCAGTCCGCGGACCCCTGTGGGCGGGGTCGGGCTCCCGGGCGCGACGGGGCGCACGTCTCCGTGGTGAAGTTTCTCCCAAAGTCCTGGGGTCTCTCTTTCGGTCTCTCCAGTCTGGAAGTAGGCTCAAGGCTGTTTTCCCCCTGCGTTTTTTTCTCCCAGCGCACGCCTCCACCCACCTTGCGTCCCCACCCGCCACCCTATATAGAAAAACCCTACCGAGCGGCAGGGTTTTTCTTGACTTTTTGAAAATCAGAAGGATAGTTCAAAATGCGGCTTATCGACGAACCGCTTCCAGTTGCCGCCCCAGACAATCCTGGCACCGACGGCATCAGCAGCTTTGAACATCAGATCTGCAAGCCGTCCGAATCCATCCCAATCGACCTTCTTCCTGTCCATCGTCAGCGGATAAAGGTCAACCGCCAACCCGTCAAGATGCTTCGATTGAAGCGTCTTAGACTTCCCAAGTTTATACATTTCCAACTGCCTTTCCTCAGTCCTCAGTCCTTCGGACACATTGAACGGAAAAGGACAGTCCTCGGCGCATTTCAGCACCACCGCCTTCAGGCGTGAATCCACGCCCTCCAGCCGTTCCATTGATTCCTTCGATAGTTCCATAACTTTCCACTTTCAGTTTTCAACTTTGACACTCACCGCCAAGCATCCCGCTCCCACCTGCTCATCTTCCTCCATTTCCAAGGCTCGATGGCATCGCCATCAGTCCACAGGCCTCGCCCCGCCATCTTCGCATCAGACTGGAGGCGCGAATACGCAGGATTTTGGCCGTACTCCTCACGGTACCACGCCAAGCCCTCCTTCAGCATCTCGCCACCAATGTCGCGTCCTTCGCTCCACACCACCGCCACCCATCGGCCGTAGGCATCCACCTTCGTCATCTCCAAACCCACCCTTCGGCCTTCAACAAGCCATTTCAGGTGAGCGGTGGCAACATCCCCGAAGAACTGCCCGCGCTCGGGCGCGTCGATGCCGCTGATGCGTATCCGCGACAGCGTCATCTGCTGCACCCACATTTCGCCTCCGCCCTGGCTCTGGCCAGTGCGCTCAGGCTCCACCCTGTAAAACAGATGCCCCTCAAAGGTGTCGCCGTCAATGACGCGCGTCACCTGCATACAGACATCAAAACTCCGTTGGCTGAACGATGCCGCACGGCTTCCAGCCAGCAGCATCAACATGAAAATCATTCGTTTCATCTTTGTTTTTGGTTTTAGTTAATGATTTGGTTCTTGAAAATCACTGCAAAAATACCAATTTCAATCTATTTTATCTATATTTTCTATTATTTCTATAGATATTATCTATCATATATCAAAATAATCACTATTTTTGCAGCACCAAAAGCCAAAAACCAGATAAGGACTGCCACACCAGCCCCAAATTTCTTCAATTCACCGCGCTGCTTCGCAGCATCCCGTCTCGTTCAGGCCGATGGTCTAACTAATCTATTCATTCACTAACCTAAACTAATTAAACACTATGGGTACTATCAAACAAGGAATCCTCGGCGGATTCAGCGGAAAAGTCGGTACAGTCATCGGCTCATCTTGGAAGGGCATCGCCTACATGCGTGGACGCGCCCAGTCTATCAAAAACCCGAAGACCGAAGCGCAGCAGAAGCAACGCTCGTTCTTCCGTGAAGTCCAGGACCTCATCGGTCAGTTCTCAAAGGAACAGCTGGCCTTCCTCTTTCCTTCAACCCCAAAGGGCATGACCCGTCACAACATGCTTTTCCAGCAGTTGGCAGCCACCGCAGTCGAGGTGGACGGCACCAAGAGTGCCGACCTCTCCATGCTCGACACCATCGGCAACGCTCCGACCGCCGACCTGCCTGCTGTCTCGCTTGCCGCCGACGGCGACAACCTCGCCATCGCTTGGGAAGCCGAAACCGACTTCCGCACCGAACACGCTGACGAGTTCCCGACCGTCTTTGTGGCCAATGTCACGCAAAAGAAGGTCTTCCTCGTCAACTCGTCCGTCGCCCTCGGCGACTATGGCGAAGTCGGCTTCAACGCTCCGCTGAGCAACTTCGGCGAAGCCACCGACACCTTCTCGGGCTTCATGCTCCTCACAGGTGCCAAAGCCGCCCTCGTCGGCTTCGGCACGATGGCCGTGACAGAGCGTCCTCCACGCAAGAACGCCTAAAGGCTTCCCCTCCAAATCCCGAAAAAAGCCGTCCCTCCGGGCGGCTTTTTCTTGGGAATCTCCACAAGGGTCAGGCCGCGCATCAGGTCCGTACCAACTCCATACCAAGTCCGTACCAAGTCCCACTGGATTGCGGCCAAGCCCCACCAAAAAACAATTTTCACGGCTTCAGCTTACAGCTTATCGCTTACTGCTTTCAGCCCCTAAAAAAACTAAAACCACTAACCAAACTAAAACCAACTTATCATGGGTACAATCAAACAAGGAATCCTTGGAGGATTCAGCGGCAAGGTGGGCACGGTCATCGGCTCATCTTGGAAGGGCATCTCCTACATGAAGGGACGCGCCCAGTCAGTCAAAAATCCAAAGACCGCCGCACAGACCATGCAGCGCAACTATTTCAAGCAACTCGCCGCGCTCGCCGCGCAGCTTTCCGACGACCAGATTCATGCGCTCTTTCCGCGCAGCGTCAAGGGCATGACTCCGCGGAACCTCCTGCTCAGGCAGCTTGACGCCTGTGCCGTCATCTCCGATGATGTCAAGAGCGTTGACCTCAGCCTTCTCGAAGGCATCGGCAACGGCGACAAGATCAATTCCCCGATGCTTGAAAAGCAAATCGAGGATTGCGGCGACATCGGCCTACCTATGCTGTCCGTCGTGCTGACCGCCGACGAACTCGCTGCCATCGGCAAGCCCGATGCCGCCAACTTCATTCTCGTCGCCTACAACACCACCAAGAGTGAAATCACCATCATCAACACGGACCTGGCTTCGGCTGAATATGACACGCCAATCCTAACTCCCAAGAGCTGGGAAGTGGGCGATGTCGTGAGAGGCTACCTCACCTATGCCGCTTCGGGCGAGGATGTCTCGATGCGTGGCTTCGGCAGCTTCATCATCAAGACACGCACAGTGAAGAAAGGCCGCAACAACACCAAGAACGAACCCGACAAAGGCAGCGGTGATGACGGTGACAACGTCTACAGCATCAACCCAGTCGTGCCAAGAAACGATGAAAGGCCCGTCGTGAATAATGACGGCGATGGCGACGGTAATACCCCAACACCTTCATCCAGTCATGATTTAGACTACTAATGCCATGAACGCCTACGAATGGACAACCACGCTGCTCGTCCCCATTACTGGGGTCGTCTCTTGGCTCGCCGCTACGCGGCTACGCCAAAACGCCACCATCAGGGAAATGCAGCAAACCATCTTCAACCTCGTTGAAGAAAACAAGCGCGTCTATTCCGAACTGACGGAAGCCCGACGGGAAATCGTCGGGCTTTCCGCCCAGCTCGCGCAAATCACAGCCGAAAACGCCGAACTGAAGCAGATGATCGAGAGCATTACGGAACTGTCCTAAATCCTTTGAAACATGAAAAGAATTGCAACATTCACACTGGCCATCCTGTTCGCTTGCTACTCGTGCAACTCGCAGCGCCGCGCCACAAGGCGCATCCAGCGAATCACCGAAAGGCATCCCGAACTTGCGGCGGTTCAGCCGCACGCCATCGACACGCTGATTGTCCTGCCCGAAATCCAGGACAGCGCAGCCTTTCCCATCGTCCCGCTGCTGATGGGCGACACCATCAACATCCCGACGGTCAAAGGCTCCTTCACGATACGGATGCCCGAGAAGCGTCTGGACAGCATTGCCGTCAGCTACCACGCTGAGCAATCACCCATCCGCTTCACCGACACCATCCGTTACGCCCAAGTCGTCATCCACGATGAGCATCAGCAAAACGCTGAGCAGGATCGCCGCAATAGCGGACGGCTCATCGGCATCGCCATCATCGCTGCGACCATTACCACACTTGTCCTCCTCATCAGGAAGATGACAAGGTAAGGACCAACCAAACCAAAAACCAATTTTCCGAGCCGTGCGCCAATCCGTGCGGCTCTTTTTGTGTCCCTTTGGCGCGGTCTCGCTGCCGCCAGTGCGCCATCTATGCCACCCCCATGCAAGGCACCGCGCTGGCGGCAGCTACTTTTCCGCCCCGATGGATAGCGATGAAAAGTCCAACCATTTTACAAGCTGGCTGCCGCTATCCATCAAGCCGGAAAAGTTTTGTATTTGGTTTTCCCCTTCGCCGTCCTGTCAGTCCGGCACTCTCCCGATGAGGCAAGCCCCAAGGAAGGACACCCCGTGCAGGTTTTCAACCAGGCTTAAATTCTCCATTGCCATGAATGGAAATATTTGTACTTTTGCACTTTCTCCAAGCCATAAATGGAGATTAAATGTCACTATTCAGAAAGCCGTCGTTCCCCATCAAGACGGCTTTCATTTTTTTGCATGAAAAAAGGCTGTCGTCCATCGGACTCCAGCCTTCTCATTTCATAGCGTGTCAATCATTTTCACTTGCCTGTCAACGCTCACTTTTCGGTATCTCGCTATCTCGCGGCTCTTTTCCGAGTGGCCGCTCATCGAACCGATGTCCGAATCCGCGAAGCCCGCCTCATAAAGGTTGCCGCAGAAGTTCCTCCGCGCCATGTGGCTGCTCGCCACTTCGTGCAAATACCTTTGTTCCTCTTGGCGCGTCAATGGATTGAGAACCGTCACAATCCTATCCACTTCCGGCACCGCCTTGAAAATCTCCTTGATCGCCTCGTTGTACTTTTGAGAAGATATGAAAGGCAGCAGCTTATCACCTGCCAAATCCGAATATCTTTCCAAAATCACTTTGGCATCCTTATGCAAAGGCACATTCAAAGTCTTTCCGCTTTTGTCCTTCGTCTTTCCGGCAACATACTGAAGAAATTCCCCATCAACGATGTTCGATTTCTTCAACCTCAGCAAATCACTCACACGGCATCCAATGAGCGACTGAAAAACAAAGATGTCTCTTTGGATGGCCAAGGCTGGTCTTTCACTCAAATCCGCATTGAAAAGCAAATTTCTGTCATTTGAATTGAGGAAATAAGGTGTTCCGAAGACAGTGGTGTCGCGCTGATACGATGCAAAAACATCGTTCAGCCTGCATTCCTTTTTCTTCAGGAGCCAGTGCCAAAAGGCAATGAGATACTTCATTTCGGTGTTCACATAATTCAAGCTGCGCTCTGGAACACCACGAGACAACACAGTAGAATAGCCATCGTAAACATAACGATACTTCGGCATAGGAACCATTTTGCCATTATTATTCTCCCATAAATCATGCTCATTCAAGATGAAACGGCGAAAAGAATACATGTCTTCAGTTTCAATTTCTTTCAACTTTAAACGCTTGCCATTGAATCTTTCCATTCTATCCCAAAGGCCATAAACGGAATTATAGTGATCAAATCTACGTTTGCATATTTTCCCATTCTCAAATTGTTCCTGTGCAAAATACTTGAAGCAATCCAGAAAATACCAATTTTCAATTTTACGCATTTCCTTTTTCTGTCTGATAGCAACCTCTTCACGATAAGCCTTGCTTTCAATTCGCCAAACAAAAACCTGTTTCTTCTTCCCGTTTACGAAAGCACTATCTTCTTCTTTTTCCCAAATTATGTCAGAAATCCACTGGTTCAAGGCATTATCCGAAATACTTTCCGAATCAGCCTCGTTCCAACAATTCAGCAAATACTTGCTAAGGCACTCCAAACGCTCTTTTATCTCCACACACTCATCAGAAAATTTCGTAGATCTTTTATCCTTCGGCATCCCTTTTTCAGAATCCCAATTTGATGCAGTGACAAAAATACCTGTCAAAGCTCTTTTCACGAAATTCCTATTGCCACAAAAGCGCAATTGGATTTCCGTTCTTTCATTGTCGGACTTTACAGCCCTAGAAATGTAATACTTGATTGAAGCCATAAATTGATAAATTAAATGTTACTATTAAATTGGTGCAAATGTCAGTCTTCCCCAACTGCCAAATGCGATGCAAATATACAAAAAAAATCCATTCCCGTGTCAACGTGGTGTCAACCGAATGATTTTTTTTGATAAATCATTATAATTCATTAGCAATTACCCAATCCAAAACAAATAATTTATAATACTAATAATCAGTATATTACAAATCTTTAATCAATTATCCAAGAAACAACAAAAGTCAACGACAATCCAAAATGCTGATTCCAACCGGATCACGCACAAAATCCCCGACTAAAAGCCGGGGATTTTTGTTTTTACACCTTAAGTATACTCTCTTCTCACTTTTCGTGTTCTACCCAGATGAGTTTGCTCGTGTCGTAGCCGCGCGACTGCGCACTCTTGAGCAGGTAATCGAGTTCGTCTTGCGTCATTTGTGGCGTGCGACACAAAATCCAAAGATAATTGTCAGTTTTACTGCCGATTAAAGCGAAACGGTAATCAGGCGAAAGTTCCAGCACGTTGTACTCCGAATAGAAATTCATGAAGAACGACACTTTCAGTTTGCCCGGCACCTTGTCATCAGGGCGATAGGCCTTACCCACCGACTCCTTGTATTTTCCGTCAAGACTTCCCTTGAAGCCCGTGTTGGTCACTTTCACCGTGCCATCGGACTGGAGCGTGTAGTTGGCCATGCAACCTACGAGGCCGCGTTCAAAACTGTGGTCAAAACGGGCGATTTCGAACCAAGGACCCATGTAACGCTCAATGTCAAGTTCAGGAACTGTGTTTGTTACAATTTCCGTCTGTTTGCATGAAAACATGCCGAAAAGCAGAATGCTGCCGAAAAAAGGAATCATTTTCTTTTTCATAGTTGAAAGGTTTTATTGGTTGATTTGTTGTTTCGGAAGCATAGCAAAAAAGCCAGTGAAATTGTTCACCGGCCGAAATAATCATACGAATGAGTATCAAAGCAGTTTTTCCAAATCGGACCTCAACTGTCCGGCATCCTTAAAAACAATACCGTGAATGCCAGCTGCTTCGCATCCAATGATATTGTTCACATTATCATCGATGAAAACGCTTTCTTCGGGTTTTATGTCAAAACGAGAGAGTGCTATCTGATAGATTTTTGCATCAGGTTTCATCACCTTTTCCTTGCCAGAAATCACCATGTCTTCCATCAAATCCAAAATCGGATATTTCGGACGAATCATCGCAAAAGTCTCAACCGACCAATTAGAGAGGCCATAAATGCGGAATCCCCTACCCTTCAATTCTTTGATATATTCTTCCATATCAGCAATTTGCCCACTGAGCATTTTCTCAAACTCGTCGTAATACATTCTGATTTCCTTTTCCCATTCCGGATACTGCGCAACAAGTTCAGTGGTGCCTTCAGCCACAGGCTTTCCCGCATCATGCTGGGCATTCCACGGGTAGGTGCAAATGTTGGTCAGAAACCATTCGGCTTTCTCCACATCGCCAAAATACGGGTCATACAAGTAATGCGGATTCCAATCCAAAAGGACCCCGCCAAAATCGAAAATGATGTTTTTTATCATGAGTATGTATTGATTGTTATCAGTTATCAGTTTTCGGTTTTCAGTTTTCACACAACACTCATCATCCAACACCAATTACAGCAAAGCAAAAAACGAAAGGCAAAAGCCGAGAATGGCAATAATGACCATAATGCCAAGCAATGTGCCGAGGCACCCCCATTTGCGATCGCCCTGCGGCAATTTGTCGGAAATCAAGCAACATATCAAGCCAATCAAAGGCGTGAAAATAGCCGAAAGCAAAAAGGCCCAGCCGAAACCAATGCGCCTATGGGCGCCAACCAAACCGACCAAGACTGCTAATAATGAGTTGGTCAATAGGCCGAAAATTAATAATGGAAGTGTCATTGCTAACTGAATTTGGATGCAAAAATATCAAAATTTCATGATTTTCAATTTGTCAGTAACTTTTTTTCTATCTTTACAAGTCAACAATTTACAAGCAATCAAATGACTGATTTCATTGAAATAGAACGACATCCGTTGAATCCGTTCTTGCCGTCAAATGCAAAAATCCTTTTCTTAGGCAGTTTTCCGCCACCGAAAAGCCGCTGGTGCATGGATTTCTACTACCCGAATTTCATCAACGACCACTGGCGTATCGAAGGCGAAGTGTTTTTCGGCGACAAGAATCATTTTGTCGACCTGAAAAAAAAGTCGTTCAAGAAAAATGAAATCATGGATTTCCTGAACGAAAAAGGCATAGCCTTCTACGACACGGCATCAGCCGTGCGCCGACTGAAAGAGAACGCATCGGATAAGTTTTTAGAAATTGTGAAAGCAACTGACATTCATGCTTTGCTGCGGCAGATTCCTGAATGTCGCGCCATAGCCGCAACAGGCGAAAAAGCCACACAGACAATTTGCGACTATTTCAAAATCAACGAATTGCCAGCAGTTGGCGGTTCTGTTGCCATACCTGGCTATGAAGGTTTGCGATTGTACCGATTGCCATCATCTTCCCGCGCCTATCCTTTGGCTTTCGAGAAAAAAGTAGAGGCTTACAGGGCGTTTTTTAAAGAGCAATTTATACTGTAATAATGACAGGCTCATGCTTCGTGTACGGCAGAAATTTTCCAAACACGTCGCTCATTTTCATTTTCATGAAACAAGTCTTGGTGCCATCGGTGCAGGCGAACATTTCGCGCTCGGCAACATCCTTGTCGATGACGGCTGTGATTGTGTTTTCCTTGTCGTTGATGAGACTTAATAAAGTCGTTGCGCCCATCGGCGTGCCCAACTTTTCCAACAGCATTTCCTGCGGAGCAAACGAGACGCGCGAAATGCCCAATGCGCCACAGAAATCCTTGGTAACGAAAGGTTTTTCGGCAGTCGTAACAAATAAATGGAAACGCGTTTGCTGACGATTGCAGACGAAAATCGTCTTCACGACAGGACAGTTCAAGCCTTCGGAAATGAAGACACAATCGTCCATCGTGGAACCATCATCGGTGTCGACACGCTCAAAGGCAATGCCCAACTGCTGCAGGGTTTCGTAAATATGTTGTTGCGTTTCGCTCAGAAACGTTGTTGGCGCCGTGGCCATAGGTTGACTTACGTAGAATGACATAAATAATTGATTTTCAAAATGATTTTCTCAGCACGACCATAATATCCTCGGCATTCATTTTCTTGTAGCCGCCGCCTGGTGCCGTCGATTGAGCTATCAATGGAAGCATTTCTTCGGTTGCGCCTATGTCTCTCAAAGTCTGCGTGATGCCTAGTTCCTTAATGAATGTTTCCAAACGGCTGATGCCTTCCAAGGCGATTTCATCCTCACTCCTGCCCTTTTCTTCTACATGCCAGACACTTTTCGCAAAGCGGATGAATTTCGGCAGACCATATTTATAGATGTAACGATAATAGGCAGGCGAAATGATGGCTAATCCGATGCCGTGCGGGCAATCAGTGTAGGCACCAACTTGATGCTCAATCTTATGCACTTCCCAGTCCTGCGTTTTTGAGAGACCCAGAATCCTGTTCAGACCCATAGTGGCGCACCACATGATGTTGCTTCTTGCTTCGTAATCCTCTGGATTAATCAAAGCCTTCCTTGCTGCATTGATTAGCGAAAGCATCACACCTTCAGTGAGGTAATCGGTCGTGCAATCGTCGTCACCACTGAAATATTGTTCCATAAGGTGAGAGAAAATATCGTAAATACCGCTGACCATCTGCCGTATCGGGACTGTGTAGGTCAGTTCGGGATTCATGATGGAAAACTTAGGCGACATTTCCCACAATGGGAAAGTGCGGCCTATCTTGAGTTTCTTTTCCTCGTTGGTAATCACCGAAGTAGCATTCATTTCCGAACCCGTTCCTGCCATGGTTAACACAGCGGCAAACGGAATGGTCTTGTTGACGATTGGACCGTTTTCCACCCAATAGTATTGCCATGCATCGCCCTCATAATAGGAACTGACAGAAATGCCTTTCGTGCAGTCGATGACACTACCGCCACCCACGGCAAGGATGAAATCGATGCCGTTTTCGCGCACCATGTGAGCACCTTCCATGACTTGCGCATAACGCGGGTTGGAGTTTATGCCAGGCAATTCAAAAACAGTCTTGCCACATTCGTGTAAAATGTTCATTATCTGGTCATAAAGGCCAGTGGCTTTGATGGAGTTCTTGCCATATACCAACAAAACATTCTTGCCGTATGCTTTGAGTTCCTCGGCCAGATAGCTCATCGCCGACTTGCCGAAATGGATTCTCGTAGGATTTTCGTAGGTGAAATCGTAAATCATTCCTTATAGTTTGTTGAATGGTGCAAAGTTATGCTTTTTTGTCGTAATTTTGCCGCCATGAAAAAGAAAAAAGCACCAGAATATATTGAAGATGTCACCATAGTTGATGCCGGTTCAGAAGGCATGTCGGTGGCAAAGCCTGAAGGTAGAGTCGTGTTCATTCCGTTTGGCATCCCTGGCGATGTCGTTGACATTGAAGTGTTTAAGAAGAAAAAGAATTTCTTCGAAGGACGCATCATCAATTTCAAGAAGTTTTCCGACAAGCGCGTTGAGCCTCGTTGCAAGCATTTCGGTCTCTGCGGCGGCTGCAAATGGCAACACCTTGATTATCAGTGGCAACTGTATTACAAGCAGAAGCAAGTAAAGGACAATTTCGACCGCATCGGTAAGATTGAATATCCTGAAATCCGTCCGATTTTGGGTTGCGAGAAACAGTTTTTCTATCGTAATAAACTGGAATACGCCTTCTCAAACCGCAAATGGCTGACCGATGGCGCGCCCGTCGGCACTCACGATGAGGAAAGCTGCAAAGGTTTGGGATTCCATCTGCCTTCGCTTTTCGACCGCGTCGTCGACATTGAAAAGTGTCACTTGCAAGCCGACCCATCCAACGACATCCGTCTGTTTATCAGGAAATTCACCATGGAGAGGAAGATTTCCTACTACAACGTCAGGGCGCACGAAGGACTGATGCGCAACATCGTCATCCGCTGCAATTCGAAGGGCGAATTCATGGTGATTATCGTCATCAACGAGGAAAGCACCATCATCCGCAACGAATTGGTGCCGGCTTTGGAAAAGGAATTTCCGCAAATCGTTTCCTTGCTGCTGATTATCAACAACAAATTCAACGATGTCATCAACGATTTGCCGTTTGAATGTCTGAAAGGCGATCCTTACCTGATTGAAACGATGGCTTCTCCCCGCCTCGGTTTCGACGATTTGAAGTTCCGTATCGGACCGGTTTCATTCTTCCAAACCAATGTCTATCAGGCCGAAAGGTTGTATCACGCCGCTTTCGATTTGGCTAACGTTCAAGGCGACGAACTGATGTACGACCTTTACACAGGCACGGGAACCATTGCGCAGTATTTCTCACGTTTTGTAAAGAAAGTCGTTGGCATTGAGTACGTTGAGGAAGCCATTCAGGACGCCAAGGTGAATGCCGAAATCAACGGCATCACCAACTGCACTTTCTATGCAGGCGATATGGCCAAGGTCTTCACTGACGATTTCATCGAAGCCAACGGTCGCCCCGATTTCATCGTCACCGACCCGCCGCGTGCCGGCATGGCCGAAAGCGTCGTGGAGCAGTTGCTGAAAATCCGCGCCAAGAAAATCGTGTATGTCAGCTGCAACCCAGCCACCCAAGCCCGTGACCTTCAGTTGCTCGACCAAGCCTACAAGGTGATGGCCGTTCAACCCGTCGACATGTTCCCGCACACACAACACGTGGAGAACATCACTTTATTGGAATTGAGATAATTACGCCAATCGCATAAACGAAAAAAGCACTTCAAGAAGTGCTTTTTTCGTTTGTATGTTTATTTCATTTCACCGTTTCCTCACTCACCGGAAATGTGAAATAGGTGTCGGGGAAAGGCTCGTTTTCAAGGGTGAAATGCCACCATTCGCAGTCGTAAGGCTTAAATCCGTGTGCGAGCATGGCTTCGCGCAAAATCATGCGGTTGTCGTATTGCTCCTGATTGATAGGACGATAGGCGCCAATTTCCTGCTCGGGTAGCACATCAGGATGCGATGCCACGCCGAAATAATCGAAAGTGCAACCCATATCGACTTCCCGTTCCATTTTCATGTCGAAAAGCGTCAAATCAATGGTTGAGCCGCGCGTATGTCCCGATTTTTCAGCGATATAGCCTTGCGGAATGAGAACCGATTTGTCGAGTTCGGGATAAAAATAATCCTGCATACGCACATCGGTCGTGTCGGCAGCCCATTCCATAAAGAAATCGACGGCACACTGCGGACGATAGGCATCGAATATTTTCAGACGATAGCCCTTTTGCAGCAAATCATCGCTCACAGCTTTCAGGGAATCAGCGGCTTGACGGGTGAGCATGGCAATTGGCTGCTCATATCCAGGAATACGCTCTCCAATGAAATTGTAGGAACTGAAATAACGGATTTCAAGAATGGCATCGGGCACGACATCCGTGATCGACACGAACTGCGAAGCATCTTCTTCGGGGAGCAATGCCGCTGTATCAATTGTTTCAACCTCTTTGATTTCCTTATTCTCTTTTCGGTCACATGCCACAAAAATCATGACTAAAGCCACTATCAAAGACAATCTTTTCATGCTATAAAAAATTATAAATCAATACTTTTATTCAATAATTCAACCACAATTTCCAAATCCAGATCTTCGCCTTTTACAACATGTTGCGCCTGCTCATAGAACGACATTCTTGCGCCATAATGCTTCTCAACGAATGTTGCTAATTCTGCTTCTGTTTTATCTTCTGCCAATGGTCTTTTTTTCTTTGAATTCACAATTCGGTTCACAGCCGTCTGCGAACTGATTTTAATGAAAATAGTCATACCATGCGCATTCATCCAAACCATATTGTCGTTGAAACATGGCGTTCCGCCACCTGTTGATATGACGGCATTTTCAAGATTTTCAGTGCTTTGCAAAATCTGCGACTCTAATTTCCGGAACAAGGCTTCATCGTATTTGTGAAAAAAATCATCGACGGAGATATGATATTTTTCCTCAAACAGGGCATCGGTGTCGTAATGATCCCAGCCCAAGCGATGCGCCAAGCGTTTGGCAGCGGTCGTCTTACCCGCGCCCATATAGCCGACTAAATAAATACGGTTCATTGCGTTTCCGTAATCATCTTATACTGACACAATTGCAGTTTTCCATCGCCATCGCGGAGGTGCATTCCGTTGCCTTGGCAATAACGCCACACCTTGCATTGGGCACATTCGTCTTTCTTCATCCACGAGCGGTCGCGGTAAGGTTGGAAACGGTTTTGCCAGACCTCCCAAAACGAATCCTTGTAGATATTGCCCTGATGATAGTCGTTGCGGATGCTCAGGCAGCCAGAAATGGAACCATCGGCTAAGACCGAAGCAATATTAATGCCGGCACTGCACGAAAAATAATGGCTCCTCACCTGCCCTTCGTAACGGCCCAGATAGCCATCACAACCATAGTCGGTCGTGATTTTGCCTTGCAATCGCGTTTGTTTGATGAATTCCATCATGTAGACAAACTGCTCGTTCGACAATTTCAAATCAGGCTCATTGGCGGCGCGACCAAAGGGAAAAACGGTGAATAGACGCCATTTTGGAATACCCAAACCTATCAGATAATCACGGAATTGCGGCAGATATTTAATGGTGCGCTGATTGACGCAGGTAATCACATCCCAAGTCAGTTCGGGATGCTGTTTCATGGCTTCGACAGCCGTCAGTACGCGCTTGAAACTTTCAGGATTGCCGCGCATCCAGTTGTGGTCGTCCTCAAAACCATCGAAACTGACGGCAATGGAACGCAGTCCGTTGGCTGTCAGTTCGTTGAGTTTTTCAGATGTCAGGAACATGCCGTTTGTCACCATGCCCCAGATAAAACCGCGTTTCGTGATTTCGGCACCGCAATGCGCCAAATCCTTGCGCATCAGCGGTTCGCCGCCCGTGGTGATGACCATGATTTTGCCAGGATCCTGTTTCGTTTTGATTTCATCGAGCACTTTCAGGAAATCATCGAGGGGCATATCGGCCTGTTCGGAAAGTGTACGGCAATCGCTGCCGCAGTGACGGCAATTCAGATTGCATCGCAAGGTACACTCCCAAAACAATTGATGAAGTTCATGATCCTCAATACGTTGCTTCAACACGGCATGATTGAGTTCCAACGAAACCTTCTGCAAAAACGAGTATTCGCGACTCATTCCTTATCCAAATCTTCCAGTTCCTTCTGGAGTTTTGAAGCTTCCTTATGGAGGCGCAAGGTTTCGTTGCGGTATTGCTCCATCACTTCAGGAGAACCATAGATGCAAGCACCTTCACGACGCTTCAAGATGTTGGAAATGGAATCCAACTGCTGCTGAAGCTGTTCTCTACGGGATTGTTTATCAGGACCTTTCATTTCGTTGATACGCTGTTCAATTTGATCCAGACGGGCATTCATTTCGTCTATGCTTTCTTGGTTTGCAACAGGAGCATTCACTTCCGGACTACCATAAAGAGCCTCAAATTTATTGTCTTTTGCAGAATTCTTAATGCCAGTACATGCTGCCAGAAATGCGAGACCCGACAGCAAGCTAATCCAAACGGTACGTACGACTTTTTTCATGATTAAATGTGTTATAACGCTGCAAAAATAATGATTTTTATTTACAAATTGTCACACCAACATGTTTTCGCTATTAACAAAGTTATCAACACACCTTGTTGAAAACTTGCGCGCACACGCTAAAATTAATAAAGGGATTTGTCTAAATTTGCAATTCCATCTTTTTTATAAAGAAAATAATTAAAGTAATAAGTATCAATAAATTAAATTAAACGCTATGAAACAAAAGTTTAAACTTCTATTTGCGGCACTAATGCTGCTAATGATGTCGGGCTCTTCTTGGGGACAGACATATCAAAAAGTGACATCAGTTCCTACTGACTGGAGCGGTCAATATGTCGTTGTTTTTGAAAACACCGAGACCGAAGCTTACATTTTCAACGGTCAAGATGCGACCAGCGATTACGTAACAGCAGCGATAGCTTCGAATGCCATCGCCTCAATTCCCGATGGCGCTGCCATCTTGACAATTGCTCCAATGGATGGTGGTTATTCCATTCAGATTACCACTGGCGGCGGCTCCAACAATATGAAATATATTTCCGGCACATCTGGTTCAAACAAGATTAACTTCGGAACAAGTCCTGTTTTAAACACCTTGGAATGTGAATCGGATGGCGTAAAAATCACATCAAACACTTCTGTTTTCCGTTTTAATAACAGCAGCAACAACTATCGTTTCCGTTATTTTAAATCCTCAACTTATACAAGCCAAAAAGCCGTTCAATTATACAAGAAGACCGATGGTCCTGTAACCGAAACCGTTGCCACTCCAACCTTCTCACCAGCAGGCGGCAACTACACTGAAGCACAAAACGTTACCATTAGCTGCGCTACAAGCGGTGCCACCATTTACTACACCACCGATGGTTCGGCCCCGACCACTTCGAGCAGCGTTTACAGCTCTCCTATCGCCGTTTCCACAACCACAACCATCAAAGCCATGGGCGTAAAGAGCGACATGACCAACAGCGCGGTGGCAAGTGCAACATATACTTTCCCTGCTCATTATGCGACTATCTCGGCATGGAAAGCCGCTCACACCACAACAAGTTCAGAAATATCCGTCATTGATGGCGATGTTACCGTCATTTATCAGAATGGCAGTTATCTATATGTTCAAGATAACACCGGCGCTTTGCTCGTTTACGGCAATACGGTCACAAACGCATACAACAGTGGCGATGTCATCAGCGGCGGACTCGTCGGAACTTGCACCATTTACAATGGTCTGACTGAATTCATGGCCACACAGAATCCTGCCACCGGTACCAGCGGAACTGCCGTTGAACCTACCGTAGTAACTGCTGCTCAAATCAGCAATAACTACAGCAATTACGAAAGCATACTAGTCAAGATTGAAGGCATTACTTTTGACAGTGACCACACTTTCAGTACTTCAAACACAGCAGGACGCACAGCAACATTCACACAGAATGGTACAGGAATGACTTGCTACGACAACTACAAGGTTCTTGCCGGTTTGGAAGTCAGTAGTACGCAAAACGTCGACATCATCGGTATCGTCGGATGCTACAACACCACGAAACAAGTATTTCCACGTTCAACAGAAGACATCGTCTTCCCCGTTGCCCCAATTGAAACCGTTGCTACACCGACCTTCACCCCTGAAGGCGGCACATTCACCGAAGCGCAAAACGTCAGCATTGCTTGCGCAACTAACGGAGCTACAATCCATTACACCACTGACGGCACCACACCTTCGGCAAACAGCACAGTTTACAACACTTCTATTTCCGTTACAGAAACCATGACCATCAAGGCCATCGCCATGAAGGAAGGAATGAATAACAGTGAAATTGCTGAAGCAACTTATACCATAGAACAAGCTACAGCATACACTTTCAACAAGATATATGCTCACAATGCCGTTACTGCAACCGACACCTACATGATTGTTGACGTTGCAAGCGGCAAAGCCCTTACTTCAGTGAACGGTACTTCAAGTTCTCCGACCGCTGTTGCGGTTACCATTAACGGCAGCCAAATCACAAGCAACGACGCCAACCTATTCTGGAAATTTGAAGCTGTTGACGGAGGTTATCTCATCCATCCAGCTCAAGACTCTACAAAATGGCTTTATACCACCAACTCAAACTCCGGCATTCGCATCGGTTCTGGCGATGCAAAAGTCTGGACTTTAAATATCACTGATGAAGGAAACTCCGATTATCATGGTTTTAAAAATAATTCAGCAGCCAGATACTTGGGTGTTTACAACAATGCTGATTGGCGTTCCTATACGACAATTCATGCCAACATCAAGAATACTCAGATTGAAATCTTCGTTTTGGGCGAAGCCCCGACACCTGTCTTAAACCCCGAACTCACCGTCAGCGCAACCCAGCTGGAAGGCTTCACCTACGAACAAGGCGCTGGTCCTTCAGAGGCACAAAGCTTTGTCGTTTCGGGCAACAACCTGACCTCAGACATCGTGATTACCGCTCCTGAGAACTATGAAATCGCCATTTCAGGAGACACAACCTATCTGACAACCATCAATTTACCTTTCGGCGAAGGCCTAGTTTCACGCACAACAATCAATGTCAGACTTGCTGCCGGCCTTTTGAGAAACACCTATTCAGGCAACCTCACAATTGCTACGACAGGCACTGACACCCAAAACATTGCCCTTTCGGGTAGCGTCACCATGAGCAATGCCGTGGCAACACCGACCTTCTCGCCTGCCGCCGGCACTTTCATTACCACCCAAAACGTGAGCATTTTGTGCGAAACCGAAGGCGCAACCATTTACTACACCACCAATGGTGAAACACCTACCACAGAAAGCAGCGTCTACTCCGCTCCTTTCAGCGTCAGCACAACGACAACCATCAAGGCATTGGCTGTGAAGGAAAACTATATTGACAGTGAGATTGCCACTGCCGAATACACATTCCCACAACTGATGACCATTGCCGAAGCCCGCGCCTTGAACAGTAACGAATACGCATTGGTTGAAGGCATCGTGACTTTCATCGACAGCAGAAACGTTTACGTTCAGGATGCAACGGCAGGCATCGTTCTTTACTTAAACAGCAACACCGTCCCTGCCAATTTAGCCATTGGCGATGAAGTGAGAGCTTACGGTAAAAAGACCGCATACAATGGCTTGGCAGAACTCACCGGCATCAATGGTTCAAGTGAAGCCGCTTTTGTCATCATTTCTTCTGACAACGAACTTCCTTTGGCAACAAAAACCATTGCTGAAATACTCAGCGACTATAACGGCAACAACATGCTGCAAGCCACCAGAGTCAGCATTGAAGGCGCGACAATTGGCGACATTGACACAAGCAACAACACTCCTATCACGCAAGATGGCAACACGATGAACATCTACCGTATCCCTAACGTTGAAGGCTTGATTGAAGGCGACTGGGTTGATGTAATCGGCATCATCGGTTGCTACAACGCGCCACAACTGAGAGTCGCTTCAGCCGACGACGTGGAATACACCCACCGTCCAATCTTGAGCGTCAACCCTGGCACCGTTTCCGGCTTGACTTATGAATTTGAATATGGTCCATCGGAAATTGCAAACTTCCAATTGTCAGGCAGTTATTTGGTTGACAATGTGTACATTTTCCCATCAGAAAACTTTGAACTTTCAACTACTGACGGAGATTTGTTCCATTCTGAAAGTCCAGCAACAGTCTTCCCTCCACAATCAGGCCAATTCAATGGACTGAAGATTTACTGCCGCTTGAAAGCCGGTCTTGAAATCGGAACTTATAACGAGCTTCAAACCATTGTTTCACGTGATGCCGATACCATTCAGATTCGCCTGATCGGTACCGTTACCGGCGATGGCAGTGGCTACACAAGCAATTACGTACGCATTGCTAACATTTCACAATTGACCAACGGAAGTAAAGTTGTTTTTGCCGCACGTTACAACAACAATACAAATAACTATTACGCAATGCCAAACACTGCAAGTGGCAAACCAAACGGCGTTGAATTTACAAGTTCCATGTCGGGCAGCAATGAAATCCTCCCTGAAGCCATTACCATTGAAGAAGACAGCTATACATGGACAGTCATGTCTGATGGCACCAACTACACCTTTACCAATGTCGAAGGCACTTCTATTGGTTATGGCACAAGCGGAACTGATTTCGTGTCTGGTGGTGACAAAACAACATGGACGGTCACTCCATACACATCAGATGCACAAAGTATGGTTCCAAATTATTCTGCATACAGCATCATCAATGCCACAACGACAAGCAGAGGCTTTGCTTTAAACAACCAATCTAAGTTTGGTGCTTACGCAATATCCAACATGAATAGCTCAACCTACAACTTCAGCATAGACATCTTCGCAAAATCCGACGATTCTTTCTCAATTGTTGTAGCTACTCCGACTTTCACACCTGCTGGAGGTACATATTACGAAGCACAGAATGTCACTATCAACTGCGCAACCCCTGACGCAACGATATACTACACCCTTGACGGTTCAGAGCCTACAACTGAAAGCAACGTCTACAGCGCACCTATCGAAGTGAACGAAACTACGACCATCAAGGCCATGGGTGTCAAGGCTGGCTTTGATAACAGCGCTATTGCTACAGCCACCTACACCATCCAGCTTGGCGTTGCCGCCATCTTCAACCAGGATTGGGAAGGCGAAATGAACGGCTGGACATTCGTCGATGTCGAAGGTCCTCTGGCAACTTGGAACATTGCCCAATACAGCGGCAACCATTACGCCAACATCAACGGTTACAACAAGGGTGCCAACATCGACTGGTGCATCTCCCCTGCCTTCAACCTTGATAACTACGAAAATCCGGTTTTGAGTTTCAAGACTGCCAAGAATTACAATGGTCAAGATCTGCAAGTCTATTTCTCCAACGATTACGACGGCATCGATCCTACCACCGCAACCTGGACCGAACTCAGCGCAACACTCTCCGAAGGTTCATTCACATGGGCTGAATCGGGTGATATTGATTTAAGCAACTACAGCGGAACAAGCTGCTATATCGGCTTCAAGTACACCTGCACCGAAGACGAAGCTGCCGCTTGGGAAATTGACGACTGTCTGCTCGTCGGTCAGACTTCAAATCCTGTCGTTGCCGTAACGCCAATGACACTCAACGGATTCACATATGTTGAAGGCAACGGTCCTTCAGCCGAACAATCCTTCACCATTTCAGGCATGAACCTCAGCAACGACATCACCATCACCGAAGCTGAAGATTACGAAATTTCAACCACTTCAGGCGAAAACTTCGATGCTCAGGAAACCATCGTCCTGACACCTTCAAACGGAACAATTGAAGAAACAACCATTTATGTTCGTCTGATGGCCGGTCTTGAAATTGCAGATTACAACGAAGAAATCAGCATCACTTGTGTTGATATTGACGACATGGTAGTTGTTTGCAACGGTAGCGTCACAGAAGAAATCATTGGCGAGGATTACGTTCGTGTCAACGACCTCAGCGTTCTGACCAATGGCAGCCAAGTCATCCTTGCCGCCCGTTACGATGTCAACGTCCTCAACGGCTACTATGTGATGACTGCTGCAACCTCAGGCAAACCTACCGGCGTCGGCAGCACAACCACAATGTCGGGCAGCGATGAAATCCTGTCGAGTGAAATCACGAATGAAGAAGCCGTTTATGCTTGGACAGTCGGTTTCGACGGTTCCACCTACACCTTCACCAATGCTAGCGGCAACATGCTCGGCTACACCTCAGGCACGAACTTCGCCACCAACGGCGACAACACCGCATGGATGATTGCCCAAGCCACTGCAAGTGATTCAGCAGCCATGGTTCCAGGTTACACTGGTTTCACCATCATCAATCAAAATGTTGACACCCGTGCCGTTGCGATGAATGCATCCTACAATTTCGGTGCATACTCAACATCGAACATGACAAATGGCAATGGCAGCGAATACAACTTCTATTTAGACATCTTCATCAAGGGTCAAGGTGGCGACCCAACCGTTAGCGCACCTGTCTTCAGCCCTGCTGCTGGTACTTTCTATGAAGCCCAGGATGTCACCATCACCTGTGCTACTCCTGAAGCCGAAATCTTCTACAGCCTTGAATCCGAAGAAGGTCCTTGGACAGCTTACACTGAAGCCATTACCGTCGACGAAGACATGACCATTTGGGCCTACGCCGAAAAGGAAGGCTACAACAACAGCGCCGTTGTCAGTGCCGAATACATCATTCGCGACGACGTGGTCATCATCTTCAACCAAGATTGGGAGGGCGATTGGAACGGCTGGACACAAGTCAGCATGGAAGGCGAAAGCGAATGGACGATTGCCGAACACGACAACAACCACTACGCTTACATGAACGCTTACAACGACGGCATCAACGAAGACTGGCTGATTTCTCCTGCCTTCGACCTTGAAGCCTACACCAACGTCATGCTGAACTTCAGAAGCGCCATGAACTACAATGGTCCTGACATTGAAGTCTATTTCTCAAACAATTACGATGGCATTGACCCGACAACCGCATCATGGTTGCCGCTTACCTGCGACCTCTCGCAAGGTTCCTGGACTTGGACCGAATCGGGCGAAATCAGCCTCGATGAATTCACCGGAACAAACTGCCACATTGCCTACAAATACACTTCAACGGAAACAGAAGCCGCCGGTTGGGAAATCGACGATATCATGCTGACCTCTGGCCTCAGCACCATGCCTATCATTATGGCTGCACCTAGTTATATTAATGACTTCAGCTACACTTACGGCGAAGGCCCATCAGAAGCCACCACTTACGAGTTAAGTGCCGCCAACCTTGACGGCGAAGGCGAAATCATGCTCCTCGTCACTGAAGGCTTCGAAATCTCATTAGACGATGAAACCTACGGCGAAGAACTTGAAATTGCATACGCTGACGGTGTCATCACAGACCAGCCTGTCACGGTTTATGTTCGTATGAGCGAAGGTCTTGAAATCGGTGAATACGAAGCTGTCATCATGCACGAAGGCGGCAATGCTTACACTGAAGTCGACCTCGCTGGTGAAGTCATCAGTGCTGAACAGCCTTACATCGATGCATTCATGCCAATGTATATCCAGGGCAACAACGGCAGCAACAACAACCGCGTTCCAGTTGCCATTGCCGTTTACCTTGAAAACCTCGAGCCGAACACCACTTACCGTTACACCAACCAATTCGTTGACGCCAATGACGGCGAAAGCGTTGCTGGTGCCGGTAATGTGATTTATGCTGACATTGATGGTTTCTACCGTTCGACCAGTCCAAGTCTCTCAACTGAAGGCGGTTACGGTGAATTCACCACTGACGAAGCGGGCGAAGGTTTCGCATGGTTCATCAACGAACCTACGGCCAACACCCGTTTCACTCCTGGCAATCAGGTCTACCTCCGCATCCGTATCAACGACGGTCACGACGGAACTACTGTCGACCAAATCTTCACAACCGAAGACTATGCAACAGTCCTCAACTTCGGCACAGAAAGAGATGAAAATCAAGGCACTGCATTCTACGCCAAGAGCAACGAATCTCCTATGAATTTCGTCATGATGTTCTCAAGCGACTATGACTGGCGTCCGACTTACTCAACCAGCATTGAAACCACCGGCGTTGATTACGCAAGCATCAATCAATATGCTGACTTCTACAAAGAGGAAGTTGCTGGCAAGGACGGTTACTTCGGAGGTATCATTCCAAACAACAACGAAGACGGCATCAACATCATCTGGGTTCTTGATGAGGAAAGCTACATCATCGGCGAATACTACACTGAAAATGGTGATGGTGTTTGGGGCGATGCTCAGACAGCTATTCCACAAGGCGGTCTTGATGATATTATCTTCATTGACCTCAGCGAATTAAGCGTTGATGAAAACGTTGACACAACAGTTGATGTTCAGATTTGGAATACCAAGGATGAAATCATCATTGAGAACCGCGACAATGCCCGTTACAGCATGACGGTTTGCAACATTCTCGGTCAACCGGTGATGGCTACCGAAATCCAAGGCAACAGCACACAGCGCTTCAGCCACAATTTCGCTGCCGGCCTTTACATCGTGACCATGCAGAACAACGAAAACAAGGTTTCCGCAAAGATTATCGTCAGATAATCCGTACTGAAACAGAATCTGAAAAGGGCGTGTCGGGGTTCCGGCACGCCCTTTTGGATTATTGCTTTTGAGACGCATGAATCGCAAAAACGAGTTTGAGACGCGATGAATCGCTTCTCTACAAGGAATGATTCAGTCACTCTCCCCTCTCTCACCCATTCTCCTCAAAATTCTCCACCTGCTCCATCACCTTGTTGAAAACCTCAGGACTATATTGCGGTGGATAGCCATTCTTCACCAAGCAAATCTTAATGTCCAACTTCAGCGAGTTTCTGACATTCTGATTGTTCAGCCAATCGGCAAACGACGACTTCGTATCGATAATCTCTTTCACCTTCTTCGCCAGAATCCGGCATTTGTCGTTCACCATAACCCCGTCAACAAGTTTGTCTTCGCCATACTCAAAATTATACTGGTCTCGAAGTGACATCAAAATGTCGTAAAACGATTTCTCCTCAAAGGTAAGACCTAATTTGCGGAAACTCTCTTTGCTTTCGTTCAGTGACTTCAGAATCGACATGGCTTGCTCGGTGGCATTCTTCACGATGTCTTCCACAGCTTCTTCCTGTGTCTTTCCTGCCTCACTTGCACTGAGGTGCTTACGCCTTTCGTGGTATTGTTTGATGGTCTGTTCCAACAGTTCCTGGAACTTCTTCGCCTCCACGCCATTGGTACGGCCATACTCCCGAATCTGTTTCTTCAGCAACTTGATAAGCAGTTCCAGCTTCGATGCGGGCATCGGAACATCTTCAAGCGATTCATAATACTCCGGACTAATGATGTCTTCCGTCTGTCCCGTTTCAAGAACGCTCTCAACCTTATTGTATTTCAACGCCTCTTCAACCATGACCGCAACCTTACGGTTCATCGTCTCTGCATCTATATCACTCGTTCCATTCATCTTGCGGACAAATCCTGCAATAGCCATGAAACATTGTGCCAGTGCCGATTCTTCCTCACCAAGCTCTCCCGACGGCTGACAAATGTCGTAAGCAACCCGCAATCGTTTGACCGATTGCAGGAAATATGTCTTGAATGTCACCTTTTTAGGTCCCTTGCCATTTTCACCTTCCGAATTCATTTCTTCTGTTGAAGAAAACACAAATTCGGCAGCCTTGGCCAGCAGGGTATATCTGTCAATCGGGTCGGTATCTGGGTTCAGGAATGGCGCAAGGTCGTAACCCGCAAACATTCTCTTCAGTATCTCCAGCTCCTCCCTGAAAATAATCGTGCCTTGCTCAACATCATCCGCCGTAGGCGCAACGCTGTTGTCGCCGCCATACATCTTCACGGCCACACGCATATTGTCACGGATGCCAATATAGTCAACAATCATGCCGTATTTTTTGCCCGGGTACTTGCGGTTCACGCGGCTAATGGTTTGGATGAGCAGATGCTTCTGCAACGGCTTGTCATTATACATGTAGGTCAACGGCTCAACATCAAAACCTGTTATCCACATATCCACCACCACGACAATACGGAAATTGGACTTTTCCGCCTTAAAGGCTTCTCCATAGTCCTTATTCCTGGCATTGTTCTTGACACCGCCAAGATAGTTATACATCTCTGTCGGGTCATTGCTTCCCACGCTGGCCACCATAGCCATAAAGGGCATGGGTTTCAGTTTCTTCAGTTCTTCATCAGTCACAGCAACGCCATCTGGTGTCTTTTTCTCCACAAACCATTCAGGATATTTCTCTCTGAAAATGCAAAGAAGGTTATAGGCGATAGTCCTGTTGGAGCATACCACCATTGCTTTTTGGATGCGTTCAGGGTCGTTTTCACAGGCTGAAAGATAATGCGAATGAATGTCATCCGCCAAACGTGCCAAGCGCGATGGCTCCCCTAATATCACCTCCATCGAACTCATTGCCATTTTGCTGGCATTGATTTCCTTTTCATCTGCACCTTCGTCAGCGCATTTGCCGTAATAACGCTCTATCTCTTTCACCTTCTCAGGATCCAAAAGAACCTTCGCGATACGTGGATGGTATTTTATCGGCACTGTGATTTCATCGGCCACTGCCTGGTCCATGGTGTAGCGGTCTATTTCTTCGCCAAAAGTCTGATAGGTCTCTGCGATAGGCGTACCCGTAAAGCCCACGAAAGTGGCATGGGGAAACGCCTCTTTCAACACTTTGGCGTAGGGCTTCGAAACCACGGCTTTCATATTCTCATCAGCATCTTTGCTGAATCTGATTTGCTTGCTATGTTCCAGTTGCGTGCGGTGTGCCTCATCCGAAAAACAGATGATGTTCTTCCGCTCGTTGATGAGTCCCATGGCATCATCGCTTCGGTCGCAAAATTTCTGTATGGTGCAGATGTAGAAGCCGCCGCTTTCCCTTTTCTTCAGTTCATCTCTCAAATCTTTGCGCGTTGGCACTACTTCAACCGCTCCCAAATTCAAAAACTCCGAACTCTTCGTGAAGAGTTTCGACCCTTGTTCCTGCAAGTCGTCGCGGTCAACAATCATGATGATGGTTGGCGAGCCAATAATGTCAGTGCAGCGAAGCGCCAATTGACGGGCAAGGAAAGCCATCGTAAAGGTTTTCCCGCATCCCGTAGCGCCAAAATAGGTTCCTCCCTTCCCGTTGCCTTGCTGCACCGAGCCGATGATGCTTTGCTTCAGCAGCTTCGTGGCGAAGAATTGTGGATAACGGCAAACCAACTCAAACTCATCGCCGTCATATTCTGCATCACGGAAATAGATGTAGTCACGGAAAATCTCCAGGAAACGTGCTGGCGAATAAACGCCCTGTATCATCTTCTTCGTCTCATCAAACGGCATTGTCGTCACCTTATCACCTTCATTCACGCGACGCCAAGCATAGAAATGCTCGTAGGGGGTCTTCACCGTGCCCAATCGGGTGTGAACGCCATCGCTGATGCACGCCAATGGGCAATAGTGCAAAAGGTGCGGAATGTCGCGCCAGTAACGAATCGTAATCTGCTCCCATGCGTCAAACACGGTCGCATTGGCATCGGCAGGGTTTTTCAGCTCGACGATGCAAAGCGGCATACCGTTGACATACAGCAGCACATCCGGACGGCGGTTTTCTTTCTGGCCATTGTTGGTGTATTCCACGGTAAATTGGTTCACCGCCCTGAAAATGTTCTTTTCAGTATGCTTCGGGTCAAAGTCAATCAAGCTGACCATTCTCGCCTGTCCGTTCTCAGGCACAAACTGCACCCCGTTTACCATCCAGCCATACACCTTATGGAGCGTAGCGAAATCAGTCTCAGCACCCACAAGCCTAACCATATCAAACAAACGGTCTACGTCCTCGTTCTTCAAGTCCTTGTTCGTATCGGTTATGAACTTCTTAAAGTCCTCCTCTATGAGCACATCCGTCTTGTTAGTACGCTTTATCTTATTGCCTAATGTATATTGCCAGCCTTCTTGCTCCAAGAAAGCAATGAAAGCATTCTCAAATTCGCTTTCGCAGTAACGGCCGTTGTAATTGGTGAGTTTGGACATATTTCTTAATCTTTGATTGTTCCATTCAACTCTGCCTCTATTTCCTCTATCGATGGCAAGGTTGATTTAAAGTTTTCTGGAATAAGCCTGGACAACTCGTAGGCTGATACGCCCATTGGTTGATTGCTTGATTCCAATGCATATTGCGCCTCCACATTATCCTTGTATTTGCAGACAAGGAGTCCTATTGTTGGATTGTCGATTTCGCCTTTCAGTTGATGGTTTACAGCCACCATATATCCTCCCAGTTGTCCTACGTTGGCAAAATCGAATTTATCTGTCTTCACTTCCAATACCACATAGCAATGCAATTTAATATTGTAGAAAAGCATATCGATAAACTTCTCTGTCTGGCCAATTTGTAATCTAACCTCGCGTCCCACAAAAGCAAAACCATTGCCAAGTTCAAGAAGAAAATGCTGGATATTGTCCATCAACGCGTCCTTGAGCTCCTTTTCAGTGTATTTTTCTGTCAGTGACAAAAAATTGAAGTTGTAGGGATCCTTGGTGATTTGCTGAGCCAAATCACCCAATGGCAAAGGCAGATTTTTCTTGAAATTGGAAACAGCTTTTCCCTCACGTTCATACAAATCTGTATCAAGAAAATTGAGCAATATTGCACGGCTCCAGTTGTTCTCTATCGTCTTGCGGACAAAGAAGAGTGCTTTGTCCATATTGCCTTTGCATTTTCCGATAATTTGTATCTGATGTCCCCAAGGAATTTCAAATATTTGGAGGTAGTCCACAAGTTGTGCATTTAGATTGTTATCTCGGTCAACAACTTGTTGACCACTGACATTCAAACTCTTACCGCTATACAACTCAAAGAAATATTGCATATACTTCAAGTTGGTTGGCGAGAAAGATTTTACGTCAGGCAGGGCTTTGCTCAAATCTCTGCTTGCCATGCTATAAAATTCATTGCCCGCACCAAATTGCTCTTTCATGATATGCAAATCGCAACCAAGTGAGAAATAAAAACGCAGCAATTCGGCATTCACCTTTATCGATGCTTTTATTTGGCTTTGTTTGAAACGCTTGCAAACCTCGCCAATCCACGCTGCATATTGTTTGTCGCTTTGTATTATCAGTTGTTTTACCATCTCAATTCCTCCTTCCCTCCTCAATACTCCCTTTTATCAATATCGGACAAATGTCCTTGATCTGCGCTTTCAACTGCTCGTTGATGCGCTTGCGCTCGATGTAGCAGTTGTAAATGTTTACGATGGATTTCTGAATCTCAATGTCGGGAATGGGAATCTCAACATTCTTCATTTCTTCCATAGAAAAATTTTCTCTTGCAGAACCCCAAGAGTTAAATCTTGCGTATCTATCAAATTCAACTCTTGAAAGCCACATAGCCAAATATGCAGGTAGAAGTTTTTCTTTATTCACACTGAAAACCTCATAAATTGGAGAAACGACCAAATCTCTTTCGAAAGTGTTATATGAAAATGCCAAAACTTTCCATGTATCTGTCGTAGGAACAAACGCAAAATCCCCTTGACCCACAATTTTATAACTTCCCAATTCTTCTCTATTAACTCTGCTTTGTGCTTCTCGAAATTCTTTTTTTGTACTTAAACCCATGACAAAGTCAATGGATTTATCTTTATTTCTCTCATTCCTTTCCTCAATATACCCTCCAATCTTCTCACAAGGCATTTTTCTTCTCAAATCCTCGATGTATCCGTCGCACACGAGTTTCAAATCCTCCAGGCCGCGCTCGTAGTTCTGCTGGTTGGCCAACATCGCGTTATATACGTCCACGTACTTCTGCTGGATGTCGAGTGAAGGAATGTCGATTTCAATGTCGCAAAACACATCCCAATCCAGATTGGAACGAATACTTCCGTCACTGCAAAAAGCACCATATCTATCCATTTCTTTTGAAAGAAATTTCATGAAAAAATATAGCGGAATTACTTTGTCAGTTGCTGTAACTTCAAAAGTCGTGTATGCAGGAGAAACCAAAATCGGTTTGTCGCAATTATACATACTAACTCGAATGCATTCGTCTCTTCCCGTTTGCATACCACTATATACAAACCGGTTCTTTCTGACTACCTTATATTTTGTTTCGTCAAGGCCTTCTGTATTCGCCACGGTTGGCATAAATTCTTTGTCAATATTGATACCGAAGAAATCTCGTATTCCAAGATTATTTCTTTCGTCAACAACAGATATCAGCTCGCCCAATTTGTATTTCTTCAACGCCATACTTCTGAAGTGTTATTCTTGTTCGTCGTCTATTAGTTCTGCCAATTCCTGCATTTTGCGTTGCAGTAAGGCCTTGTCAGGCAGTTTCAGTTCGTATTCGGCCACCAAAGTTGGTGATAGACTGCGGCTAAGTGCATACTCCACCACTTCGTCGTCTTTGCTCTTGCAAAGCAGCACCCCAATACTGGGATTTTCGTGGGGCTTCTTCACATCGCGGTCGAGTGCTTCGAGATAGAAGTTGAGCTGTCCCAAATGTTCGGGCTTAAACTTCTCTGTTTTCAGCTCAAAAGCCACCAAGCATTGCAATTCCCTATGGTAGAAAAGCAGGTCGATGCGAAAATCGCTGTTCCCCACCTGCAAATGAAATTCGTCTTTAATATGGATGAAATCCTTTCCGAGTTCGAGAATGAAATCACGCATCCTGGCTATCAAAGTTTTGCGGAACGTGTTTTCAGGCTTGCCGTTTTGTTCGCCCACAAACTCCATCACGTAGTGGTCGCGGAAAATGCTTTCTGCCTTTGGTGCAATTTCTCTCAGCAGTGGTGAGAGTTTTGGCTGCGAAAGTTGACTCCGTTCAAATAAAGCACTGTCAATCTGCCGTTCCAACTGTCGCGATGACAATCTCTCTCTCTTGCATAAATTCATATAGAACACCCTCTCGGGCAACGATTTAGCACAGCTCATTATCATTAAATTATTGGTCCAGCTAATTTCTCTCAGCAGTGCTGAGAGTTTTTCATCGGCATCTTTATAGGTCTCGTAAAACTGCTTCATACGCCATAGGTTTTGTTTGGAGAAACCTTCGGAATTTGGCTCCTGAGTACGTATGTAGTCGGCCAATTCCTCCACCACCGATTTGCCCCAGCCGGATTTTTCTACTTGCTGGCTTATGTAGCAACCTATTTGCCAATATAGGTCTATCAATGACGTGTTGACGGCAGCAAAAACCTTTTGCTTCGCTGCCTTAATCATTTCCAGCACTTCGTTGAACTGCGGAGATGTGGTGTTACCGTTTGCAAGGTTAATATCTATATTCGGTTCCATAGTCAAATCCATTTTGATGTTTCTTTATTTGCCGTTGCAAGATTATCACCTTATATAATCCTATCATTCAAAGCGTTAAGATTATTCATCCATTGAACAAGGAAATTTCTGTTCCGCTTCCGCTGCCATGGTTGGCGGGAGGTTGTAGCCATAAACATAATCCACCACAGTGTTCCGGGTCTCTATCTCATAGCCAATGCCCTTAAAAGCCTCTTCAAGCATTTTCTGCGACTGCTTCTCAGCGGCAAGTATCTGCCTCATCTCATCTTGTATGCGTGCCATCTCCTTGGCATAGTCAATGTCCAAGTCGTGGTCAACAAACTCAATGTATTTGCTTGGCGTCAAGGCAAAGCCTTTCGCCGCTATCTCGTCAAACTTCACACTGCGGTAAAGTTCCGGCACGGCATAATCGCCTCCATCCGTCCCTTCGGCTTGCCAGGTATGATAAATTTCGGCAGCTTTCTCAATCTGCTCGGTACTCAAAAGCACCTTCTTCTTCTGTTCGCCCTTCACAGGGTTCTCAGTCCATTGGCGCAAGTCCATGAAGAGTATTTCTTTCTCGCGGTTGCGCAACATGCGCTCATGGTACTTGCCGCCCTTCTTGTTTTGGTTCAGTATCCAAAGCGTTACACTAATATCGGTTGTAAAGAAAAGCTCTCTTGGCAACACGATGATGGCTTCCACTTTGTCATTCTCAATCAGCTTTTGTCGTATGGTTAGCGTGTCGCCATCGTTCAAAGCGCCATTGGCAAGCAGGAAGCCCGCAACGCCATCACTCGGCTTCAGGTGCGAAAGCATGTGCAGAATCCAGGCATAGTTGGCATTGCTCTCTGGTGGTGTTGCATAATCAGCCCAGCGTGCATCATCATGCAGATTGTCGTTATACCAGCTCTTCAAGTTGAAAGGCGGGTTGGCCATGATATAGTTGAAGTAAAGCCCTTTGTGCAGGTCGTGGGTAAACGACGAATCAGCCTCTTCGCCCAAATGATGGCTAAGACCACGCAAGGCAAGATTCATCTTCGCCAGACGATATGTCGCCGGCTCCTTCTCCTGTCCGTAAATGTTAATCCTATCGATATTGCCTTGGCGTGCTTTCACCAAGTCGGCACTTTGAACGAACATACCGCCCGAACCACAGGCAGGATCATACAAAGTTCCATCGAAAGGCTCAATCATATTGGCGATCAACTGCACAACATCATGCGGCGTATAAAACTCACCCTCCTCCTTGGTGGCTTCCACGGCAAACGCCTTCAGGAAATATTCATACACATGGCCAATCAAGTCCTTCTCTTCACCAAAAGCCTTATGGCTAATCTTGTTCACCTCATCCACAAGCTTCTTGATGTCGTTAGCGGCAAGATTGCGCGTCATGAAAGTACCCTCCACAAAGCATCCCTTCAGTTGTTTCGAGTTAGTGGCGATACTGCGCAAAGCCTCATCCAAAGCCACATTCAAGCCTGGCGCCGGAGTGTTGATTATCGTTGACCAACGCGCCTCGGGAGGCAAATTGTAAGTGCCATCCGCAAATGAAGCATCCTCGAAGAAAGCAGCCACAATCTGCTCATCCTCTGGGTCTAACCCCTCATCTTTAAGACGCTGTTTCAGTTTCGCAACGCCATCCTCATACTTCTCCCCAATGAAACGGAGAAACACCAAAGTAAGCATCATGTCACGCTTCTCAAAGAAAGACCCCGAGTTGCGCGCCGCCCGCAAAATGTCGCGGCAATTGAAGAGAATACTATCAATGTTGATAGATTTGTCAGTCACCTTCTTAGCCATACTATATATTTAGAATTAACTATTAATAAAGAACCCACAAAATTAAACATTTTCCCACATCACATCACACAAAGCAACCTTACAACCCAAAAATATATTTTTGCAGTATTCTAAGCAACTGTTCAAAGCAAAACTACATAATATATCGGCAGGTGATTTCGGGGTAACGAGGCTGCGACCTCCTCATAACGCACGGAACGTATGGAGTCGCACAAGTAAATCCAGCTATTTTTATATCTTTGCTGCACAATTCCGAGAAATGCCAATCGCGAAGGAATCCCGAAACCATCCCGAAGGCATCTCGAAGGAATGAGACAAAACCAAAACAGGAAACAAGAATATTATGGCAAGAGTAATACCTATCGACATCATCAAAGGCATCAGCGGCAAGTATGGGAAAGATGCCGACTTCTACTTTGCCACCAACACATCAAGCGGCAAAATACGCATCTCGCGACTCCCCAAACCGAGACATCGGCCTCCTACCGAAAAACAAAAGGAACAGCGTTCGAGGTTCGCCGCCCGACATGCAGCTGTCACCGCATGGCTCAACGCAAACAAGCCCAGCGAATTGAATGGACCAAAAGGAACCGAAGCCTATCTGCATGTGCAGCGGCTGAAACGTCAATTGGGACTCAGCCTCATCAACCAAGTGCTCCTGAAATACATGGACAGCGACAATGTCATCAGGCTTCCCGAAACAAAAGAGCAACGGAGTTGCAAGCCTCAGAAGCCCAGAAAACCATGGAAACGGATTTCTACCGGAAACACAAAGGCATTCCATAGAGAGAAAATAAGTAACCGTCCAAAATCAAACTTTAAACCGGATTTCGAGACCTCAGAGATGCGAGACTGTGTGACTGCGAGGCTTCCTTGTCTCAACCAAACATCTTTCCCTATTATAACAAGGTCATAACTCTAAGGTGAACTATATCGAAGGCTATGATGAACTCGACGGAACGCTACCGTTTCATCGAAGAATGGGTAGCCCTTCATCGAGTTCATGGTAGAGCTTGGGTAGAGTAATGGTAGAGGAAAGGTAGAGAATGGGTAGAGAGAACTCATCTCATATCTTCACCACCACCGGTTCCTTTGTGAACGAGCTAATGGTAGCCACACCCTCTTTCAGGTAATAGACCGCCGTATTGGCATCGTTTTCGTCATACATAGACCTCAAGTTTGGATAGGCGTCAAGCATGGCTTTCTTTGGTTCAATGCGTGTGTCTTCGGCCAAAGTGGCAGAGATTCTGATCCATTCATTGCCGTTGAAGGCGCAGATTTCAGTCTTGGGATTGGCCTCAACCTGTTTGGCAAAAGGCTTGATATGACCCGACTGGATATAAAGTTTGTCCTCAAAGATGTTGATGGTTCCAAAGGGTCTCACTCTGGGCTGGTCGTCCTCAACGGTGGCAATGAAATAGGTGCCACAAGATTTCAGGAAATCGTAGATTTGTTGCATGAATGTGTTATTTTAAGTATGGTGCAAAGTTACATTAATTCCGTTAAGGCAAAAAGAAATCATTTGGATTCAACATTGTTATGCAAAAGCATTTATTTGGCACTTCCCTCTTTAAAACTTTCCACTTTAAAAAAATAACTATCTTTGCCGATTCATAGGAATTGAACAAATTCCTCATTTGATAAACAATCATGCAATACGACTTTACGAAACATATAGAAAGCCCGATTTTTAAGGTCATCGCACAAGCCAGCAAGCTGCTCGGCTACCGCAGTTATGTGATTGGCGGCTATGTGCGCGACATTTTGCTTCGCCGTCCTTCAAACGACATCGACGTGGTGACCGTTGGCAGCGGCATCACGTTGGCGAAAAAAGTCGCCGCCATGCTGCCCGGCAAGAAGGAAGCCAAGTATTACGGCGCTTTCGGCACGGCAATGATTAATTATAAAGGTATGGAAGTCGAGTTTGTGGGCGCGCGTCGCGAGTCGTACGACCGCAACAGCCGCAAGCCCGTGGTAGAAGACGGCACTTTGGAAGACGACCAGAACCGCCGCGATTTCACCATCAACGCGATGGCTATCAGCCTCAACGAAGACGATTTCGGCACTTTCGTCGACCCGTTCAACGGCATGGGCGACTTGGAGGAACTCACCATACGTACCCCACTCGACCCTGACATCACCTATTCCGACGACCCGCTGCGCATGATGCGCGCCATACGTTTTGCCTCGCAGTTGCATTTCTATATCGAAGCGGAATCCTTCGAATCCATCAAGCGCAACGCCGAGCGCATCAAAATCGTTTCGATGGAACGCATCACCGAAGAACTGAATAAAATCATTCTTTCCAAGCAACCATCCATCGGTTTCAAGTTATTGGATGAAAGCGGTTTGCTGAAACTGATATTTCCACAATTGGTGCAACTGAAAGGCGTGGAAACCGTCAACGGACGAGGCCATAAGGACAATTTCCTGCACACCCTGCAAGTCCTCGACCAAGTGGCCGAAGTGAGCAATGACCTCTGGCTACGTTGGGCAGCAATTTTGCACGACATCGCCAAACCTCAGACTAAACGCTGGGAAGAAGGCACAGGCTGGACTTTCCACGGGCACGAGTTCAAAGGCTCGAAAATGGTGCCTAAGATATTCACGGCCATGAAGTTGCCCCTGAATGAAAAGATGAAATACGTGCAGAAACTTGTGCTGTTGCATCTGCGTCCAATCGTGCTCGCCGAAGACATCGTGACAGACTCTGCCGTCCGCCGTCTGCTTTTCGATGCGGGCGACGACATCGATGACTTGATGCTCCTTTGCCATGCCGACATCACTTCAAAGAACGAAGAAAAAATCCGCAAATACCACAAGAATTTTGAAATCGTTCAGGAAAAACTGAAGGAAATCGAAGCAAAAGACCATCTCCGCAACTGGCAGCCGCCCGTCGATGGCACAGTCATCATGGAAACCTTTGGACTCCCGCAAAGCCGTGAAGTCGGTGTCATCAAAAATGCCATTCGCGAAGCTATTTTGGACGGCGTCATCGGCAACAATTTCACAGAAGCTTATGCTTTTATGAAAGCCGAAGGCGAAAAATTAGGTTTGAAAGTCGTCAAAGAAATTACTGAGCCTGTGGCAGTTGCATCCAATGGTCCTGTGCCTCAAAAACTGAACGACTGATGAAGACTTTGGTCGTCATAGCAGGTCCAACTGCATCAGGCAAAACCGCCTTTTCCATCGCTTTGGCAAAGGCATTGGACACGGTCATCATTTCCGCCGATAGCCGTCAGTTTTACAAGGAAATGAGCATCGGAACGGCAGCGCCAACACCAGATGAATTAAGCCAGGTAAAGCATTATAATATCCACAACATCAGTATTGAAGACAAGTACGATGTTGCTGAATATGAAAAAGATGTGCTTAATCTTTTGAACACGCTTTTCAAAGAACACGATTCTGTGATTCTTACTGGCGGTTCGGGATTGTTTATTGATGCAGTTTGCAACGGCATTGACGAGATGCCCGACATAACGGCAGAAACAAGAGGAAAAGTGGATAATCTTTACCGCGAAGGCGGATTAAGAGCCTTGCAGGATGCTGTGCAACAGCTTGACCCTGAATATTTTTCCATTGTCGACCAGCAGAATCCCCGCCGTTTGCAACGCGCCTTGGAAGTCTGTCTGCAAACTGGAAAAACCTTTACATCCTATCGCCAAAGGCAAGCCGCACCGCGCGAGTTCAACATCATCAAGTTTGCATTGCTATGGGACCGTGAAACACTCAACCAGCGCATTGATATGCGCGTTGATTTGATGATGGAACAAGGCCTTATGGCAGAAGCACAAAACCTCTACCCTATGCGTCATCTGAACGCTTTAAACACAGTCGGTTACAAGGAATTGTTTGCCTACTTCGATGGCGATTGCACCTTGAAAGAAGCCGTTGAGCAAATCAAGATTCACACACACCAATACGCCAAACGACAGATGACTTGGCTGCATAAGGACGACAGCTACATTTGGGTGAAACCAAATGAGTTAGACAAAGTAATAGTGCAAATCAAATCTCTAAACGAATAATAAATTTTATCGAAACACCAGTTCGAACACGGTCTTTTCCGGTGTGCTTTCCAACAAGTCGATGGAGCCGTTGTGAAGGTTCATGATTTGGCGCGAAATGCTGAGGCCAATGCCCGAACCATTTGGTTTGGTAGTGAAGAAAGGAACGAAAATCTGTTCCTGACTTTCGCGGCTGATGGTTTTGCCGTTGTTACTGACCACGATACGCACTTGTTCGTTGGCATTGATACTCGCTTCAATGTTGATTTGGCTTGCCTCGGCTTGCACTGCGTTCTTTATCAGGTTGACCATAATTTGCGACAGTTGGCTTTCATCAGCATAAAGGATAATGTCATCTGAAAGTGCTGTATAAGTGCATTTTGCATTGGCAGTAGCGCATTGCTCAGAAGTCAAGTTGATGACTTTCTCCATCAATTCGGAAAGCATGATGGCTTTCTTGATGGGGCGCGCCACACCCGCCAAAGCACGATATGATTCAACGAACCGAATTAAATCCTTCGACGAAGACGAAATCGTTTTCAAACCCGCCTTGACATCCAACTGCGCCTCATAGGGATGCTCGACGGAGCGGCTCAATGCCTCACTCAAAGAGGCTATCGGGCTAACCGTATTCATGATTTCGTGCGTCAGGACACGGATGAGTTTTATCCACGATTGCTGCTCGTCGCGCTGGCGGTTACGTTCTAATATCCAGCGCATTCGGTTCAGCGTGGTGTTGAATTTCCCATTTTCCTGAAAGCGGAAATTCATCTCGTCGTCCTCAAAGGCATCAAGCATATACGCCACCTTGTTCCTGTCCTTGCGCCGCACGATGATAGCCGTAGCGATGGCCGTCACCGCAACACTGGCGAAAACAATCAATATCACAAGCCAGATGCGCATCAGATGCCGTATTTTTTAAGTTTGTTGTATAAGGTAGGGCGACTGATATTCAGTGATTTCGCCACCAAAGTCAAATTGCCGTTATGTCTTTCCATAGCCTCGCGGATGGCTTTTTCCTCCGTTTCCTCCAAGGTTTGCGTCTGCGTTTCGGTTGGCTTTGACACCGATGTGATTTTCAAATCGTTTGGCGAGAGCATAGTACTTTCTGCAAGGATAACCGCTTTTTCGATGCAGTTCTGCAACTCACGGATATTGCCGCTCCACTGCAGATTTTCAAGCACTTCCCTACCCGATTCGCTCACACCATCGATGTTGCGATGGTATTTTCCGTTGAATTGCCTGATGAAGATTTCCGCCAAGGGCAAAATATCGCTTTTGCGTTCACGAAGCGGCGGAAGATGCAGCGGCATGGTGTTGAGGCGGTAATACAAATCCTCGCGGAAATGGCCTTCCCTGACCATTTTTTCAAGGTTCATATTGGTGGCGCAAATTAGACGGATGTCAATCGGAATTGACTTATTATCACCGACTTTCGTAATGCTTCTGTTTTGTATGGCACGCAAAAGCTTAGCCTGAAGATGCAGCGGAATGTTACCAATTTCATCGAGGAAAAGCGTGCCGCCGTTGGCTTGTTCGAACTTGCCGACGTGGTCGGCATGGGCATCGGTGAACGCACCTTTGACATGGCCGAAGAGTTCGCTTTCAAACAAAGTCTCAGTGATGGCTCCGGCATCGACACAGACCATCTGACGGTTGCTTCTTTTGCTCAAGCGATGGATTTCATTAGCCAAGACATCCTTTCCCGTGCCATTTTCGCCAGTAATCAAGACCGTTGCATCGGTTGGCGCAATCTTGCCGACATGATGACGGATGGTTTGCATGGCTTGGGTCTCGCCCCAAAACATTTCGACCTTATCATCTGATTCCCTGAATTTTGAAGAATCCTTGCAAGCCTTTTGGCAGGCATTGTTCAAGGTGGCAAGTAGCTTTTCGTTTTCCCAAGGTTTCACGATGAAATCGAAAGCGCCGCGACGCATTCCCTCAACCGCCAAGGCAATGTCGGCGTAAGCCGTAAACAGCACCACTTCAGTCTGCGGTGCCATGCGCTTGATTTCCGTCGTCCAGAAAAGGCCCTCGTTGCCCGTGTTGATGTCGGAGTAGAAATTCATGTCGAGCAACACCACATCGGGCTTAAAGGTCTCCATTTCGGAAACCAAAGTCGCGGGCGAAGCAATGATTTTCACCTGCCCGAAATGCGGCGGCAACAACAGCTTCAGCGCAGCGCGAATGCCCTGATTATCATCGACTACTAGGATTTTGCCTTTGTTCATAGCATGTTTTATTCGTTGCAAATGTATGGAATTGCTTGCATAATTACACTAATTTTTTCGCTGCGCAATTACACGTAAGTTTTCGCTGCGCAATTACACGTAAGTTTTCGCTGCGCAATTACACGTAAGTTTTTGCTGTAACACACATAAATCCTATGATTTTCAAGTCTGTTTGCCATTAATAACATTGTAAAATTCATCGCTTGACATCGTTTTTTCCGTCTGTAGAGACATAGCGTGCTACGTCTCTTTTGATTAAAAATCACAGCAAATCAACCACATCCTTCACAATCTGTCCATCGAACAGGTTGATGATGCGGTCGGCAATGGCGGCGTCTTTTTGCGAGTGCGTCACCATGACGATGGTGGTGCCTTCGCCGTTCAGTTCCTTCAGCAGGTTCATCACCTCCCTGCCGTTTTTCGAGTCGAGGTTGCCCGTAGGTTCGTCGGCGAGAATCAGTTTCGGGTTGCTGACACAGGCACGGGCAATGGCCACGCGCTGCTGCTGACCGCCTGAAAGCTGCTGTGGGAAATGCTTGGCGCGATGCGTGATGCTCATGCGTTTCATCATTTCGGCCACCCTTTCCTTGCGCTCGGCGGCGCCGATGTTCATGTAACGCAAAGGCAGTTCAATGTTCTCATACACATCGAGTTCGTCAATCAGGTTGAAACTCTGGAACACGAAACCGATGTTGCCCTTGCGGAACTTGGTGCGGTCTTTTTCTTTGAGTTTCCCGACTTCCTCGCCTAAAAGTTCGTAAGAGCCTTCCGTCGGGTTGTCCAAAAGGCCGAGGATGTTGAGCAGCGTTGATTTGCCGCAGCCCGAAGGTCCCATGATGGCGACAAACTCGCCGTCCTTGATTTCAAATGATACGCCGTTCAAGGCAGTTGTCTCGATTTCTTCCGTGCGGAAGATCTTGCTTAAATTTGATACGTTAATCATGATGTTGAATTGTTTTGTTGTTTATTTATTTGAGTTATTATTTTCTTTTTCAAGAATTTGAGAAATCGAAGATTCGACGTAGTCAATTTGAGAAATCGGACAGCGTGCTACTGAAGTTCCGTGCGCAAGCGCACATTGGAATTTGAGAGCCAAATTCGGACAATTGCACAATTCTCTCTTTCTTGTGCGAAGCACCAACTTCAAGTAGGTTTGCGTCCATAAAATTCTCAAATTCTTTAATTCTTGACATAAAAGACACTTATTATTGATTTAAAACTTAGCTCTCTACTCCTTCTTTAACGCCTCCGCCGGATTGACCTTCGCCACCGAGACGATTTGCCACAGCACCGAGCCAATGGCTATCGCAAAGGAAATCAATACGGTAACGATGAATATCCAGGGATGAAGGTCGATTCTGTAGGCGAAGTCTTCCAGATATTTTCCGCAAAGCCATACGCCAATCGGAATGGCTATCAAGTTGGCAATCAAAATGATGATAACGTAATCGCGCAGGTTTTTGCGGACTTCGCTTTCCATTGTGCCACCGAAAATCTTGCGGATGGCAATGGTCTTTTCACGCTCCGACGCGAAATGCGTACTCATGGCCACCAAACCCAGCAAGGAAAGAATGACCGAAATGAGCATGAAAAGTTCCATCAGGCGCATTCTGCGTTGCGGCTTTTCCAAACATTGATGAATGATAACATCCACAAAATCATTGCATGACGCCGCCATATATAGGCCTCTCGCTTCTTCGACATATTTCTTATACAACGCGCCGATGGCTTCCTTCGCCTCCTTGTGGTCGCCTTTTATTTCCATAAGGAAACCGTTTCTGAAATTGGTCTTTAAAAGCATGACCATTCCAAAACTTTCGTCCGTGACATGCAGCACATCGCTGACCATGAAATCGCCGACGACACCGCAAATTTCGTTGCCGAAATTGCCTTGCTGCCATTTCACAATCGTGTCCACATTGATTTCGCCGTAGGGCAAACCCGTAAGTTCAGCCACCATGCTTTGCGTCATAAAGAAGCCCTGAGGAGCCGTCGTATCGCCGAAAACACTCAGAATCGGTATTTCAAACATATTCATGACCGCCGTGTCGCAAATCATAAAATGAGCCACCTCCTCATCTTCCTCATCATTCAAATGGCCGAGATACATAGCATTTGGAACTTTGGTAGGAATGCCCGTTGTGGTTCCAAACCGCGAAACGCAAGGCAAAGCCTGCAACTCGTTGGCCAAAGCCTCGTTATGCGATGGGTCGAGCGTGAAACTGGCATCCAAGAAATACAAATCCTTGGTGCGGCAACCAACATCTCTGTTTTGGACATGACGCATCTGCAATTCCATAGTCAACACCAAGGAAATCAGCACGATAGTTATCACATTCTGAACGACGATGAATATTTTCGAGGCAAACATTTTGTTATGCAGCCTGACTTTTCCATTCACCACATCAATCGGTCGCGCCTTCGAAATCAGCAGTGCGGGCATAATGCCAGCCAAAAACGAAACCACGGCAACAATCATTAGATAGTAGCACAAATATTTGAATGACAACGAAATGCCAATCGGTATCGTAGCATCCATTAACTGGTTGACTAAAGGCAAAATCAGGAAAGCAAGCCCCAAACCGACAAGGAAACAGATGAAAGTGAAGGCAAACGACTCGGCAAGATATTTCCCGACAATATCACGCTTTTGGGCGCCGACCAAACGCCGCGATGCCATTTCCTTGGCGCGTTTTCCCGTGAGGGCGACATTCAGATTGATGTAGTTGATAATGGCCGAAACTAAAAGCAGCAAACCTACAGCCAACAGATTGTTTATCATCGACTTGTCGCCTTTTCGCAAGCCGAATGCCTGAGAACTTGAGAAATACACCTCGTCTAAGCGCACTATTGCCGACTCCTCGAAAAACGCATCGTGAAATCCGTTTCCGTAAGCCGTTTCGTAGGCAGCATCGACTTTGTTTTTCACCGATTTCATATCGACATTCGGGCTGAATTTCGCGAAAGTGAAAGGCCTGCCAAAGTGATTGAACGGATTTTCAATTTCAGTTTTCATCAAGATGAACTTGGAAATTTCAACCACCACATCATCATCGGGCAACAGTGTGTTTTGGAAATCGGAAATCACGCCTGCAATGATGTATTCCTGGTTATCAATAACGAGTTTCGTCCCGATGACTTCGTCCGATTCTATGCTGTTGGCCAGTTTTTGCGAGACGAATGCACATCGCTCATTGTCAATCATATCGGCATCGCCGCTGACGAATCTGGCAGGAAACAAATCGAAATACTCGCGGTCGCAGGCAAGCACATTTGTCCTGAATTTCAAATCCTTGACTTCGACAATCGTATTCTGAAACGACTGGAACCGAGAGAGTTTCTCAATTTCAGGAATACCTTTCAAAGCGTCTTTGGTTCCATACGAAATGGCAAGTTTTTCGTTTGTGCCCATTGCGTAGATGTTTTTGTAATCGGGATTTTCCCGCGGAATGTTCATCTGTTCCGTCACAAAGCAAAAAACGATGATGACGAAAGCCAGAGAAACACTCAGGCCTACCGCCTCGATGGCGCTGTAGAGCTTGTTTCGGCTAATGAATCTGATGAATGAACGCATGATGTTTAGTGTTTATTTGTTTGTTGTTTAATTGTTTATTTGTTTGATTTCGAGGCTTCGGGGCTTCGGGGTCGCGAGATTGCGGGATGTTTGCGGTTCTCGTGCTCTCGCAATCCCATGACCTCGCGACCTCATGGCTTCGCCGTTTACTCTTTCTTTAGCGCCTCCGCCGGATTCATGTTTGCCGCGCGGTAATTCTGAAAAGTCACGGTGGCGATGGTCACAAGGCTGACACCGACGAACGCCAGAACAAAAACCCACCAACTCAGACCGATATGATAAGCGAAATTCTCCAACCATTTTTTCAATATGAGAACCGCAACAGGTACCGCGATGGCGAAACTGATGACAACCACACCCATATAAGTCTTATTGAATAAGGTGAAAATCTGATTCGTCGTCGAGCCAAACACTTTTCTTACAGCGATTTCCTTTCTTCGATAGGCACTGTCGAAAATCACCAGACCAAACACGCCCGCAATCGAAATCAGAATGGCGATAATGCTGAACAAAGTGATTTGCTTGTTGAGACGCATTTCCTTTTCATACATGCCGTTGATTACATCGTCATAAAAACGTACATCGAACTGATAACCAGGATCGAAATCATTCAAGGTCTGCTTCACGAAATCCATTGCCGCAAACAAATCGCTGCCTTCGCGCACACGAATGATGTAATACGGTCCTTTGGAATCAATACCTGTCAGCCCGTACACTCCAAAAGCCATTGGTTCGACGGAATTGCGAAGCGACATAAATTTCACATCCGAAACAAAACCGATAATCTTTCCGCCATTCAAATCATCATTCAATTGCAAATCAAATTGCTTCCTCGCTTTTTCATTGAAAATCAACGAATAAGAGCCTTTGTCACTTTCCATAAAATTTCTACCTTCCGTAATCTCAATTCCCATCACTTCCAAATAATTTATATCAATAGGCAAGTAATTGAAAATTATCTGTTTGCCATGATATACATTTCCATTTGTAGGAAAATTATCCGTACCTGACAACAAAAAAAGCGAATTGGCGACATCCACAATAGCATGATTCGCCTTCAACTGATTTACAAACGCTTCTTCCTTTTGATTGATTGTGCTGTTCGTCTTCGCCGTAATCAAGACATCGTGCTGGAATCCAAGGTCGGTTTTCATCATGTAATTGTTTTGCCTGAACATAAATACGGCCGTGATAATCAGTACGAAAGACGCGACAAACTGAACGGTAAGCAAAACATTACGGAGCATTTTCCCCGATTTTGAAAGGCCGAAATTTCCTTCAAGCACAAAGGCTGGTGCAAACGAAGTCATATAGAAAGCAGGATACAGTCCAGCCAAAGTGCCTAACAAAACCGACAACAGCGCAGCACTGAAAATCAATGTCTTATGATTTGAAAAACGCATATCCGCCTCCAACAGCGAAGCCAAAGGCGACTTTGAAAACAGGAAAACCAAAAGCAAGGCTAACGCGAAGGCAAAGATGCAAACCAACACTGCCTCAAGGATAAGCGAAATCCTCAAAACGGAATTTGAATTGCCATAAACCTTTTGCAAATTAATGCTTTTGATGCGCACAGGCGTCATTGCAACGCTGTAATTCAGATAGTTAATTCCAGCAATGACGAGCAAGACAAATGCCACGGCAAAAAGTACATTGACCATGGATTTGTTAGCCCGTTTCATAAAATCAAACTGAATCGGTTCGTCAAAATGAATTTGTCCAATAGGTTTCAGGTACAATCGGTAAGAATCCATTCCCAATTCATTTGTAATGTCCTTCCATTGCTGACTGTTATTGAAAACGGAATCGACTTCATTTATTGACTCAGGATTATCAAAAAGAACATAGCCCAAGAAATTCATACCCCAATTTTCAACAAAAGGACTTTTTTCAAATGTGTAAACGGCATTTTCCAAAGAACAGTTGCTTGGAATATCCTTGTAAACACCTGTAATTGTATAATTTATATTAGCACTATCGTCCTTCATCACCAAGGTTTTACCAATGGAACTTTCTTCTCCAAACATACGCTTTGCCATAGTTTCGGGAATAATGGTCGAAAAACTGTTTTCTTTAACACACAAATTGCCTTCAACGGCTTCCATTCCAAAAACCGAAGCCAATCCGTTAGTGGCAATGGTATGAATCTCAGAGAAATCGAAAGTTTTTCCTTCATCAATTGAAAAGACATCTTTCCCTCCAAAAAAATTCGGTTGCAAGAGAACCGACTCTTTTATATGACTTGACGAAGCGGTCAGAACCTGAAAAGCGTTGTCGGAACTGAGGCCATAGACACAGCCTTCAAATTCACTCTCAACCAGACAGATACAATCTGAATTTGGGTAAGAGGTGTCGTAAGTGCGGTCAAAAACCACCTGCATCATAATGATTATGAAAGCCGCCAAAGCCACGGACAAGCCGAGAATGTTAAGCACTGACGCCACTTTGAAACGTCTTATGATACTGATTAAGTTTTTTATTACTGATCTCATTGTTGTTGAATTGTTTAGTTGTTTATTTAACTACGTTGAATCTTCGATTTGTTGAATTGTTTCCGCTTGCTGAGCCTGTCGAAGCAAGGTCTTATTTTCCATTTCAAAATCTCACTTCGACAAGCTCAGTGAGCTAATAATCAATTTGTCCAGAAGTCCAATTGTCAAAATGTCTAATTATCCAAAAGTCAAAATGTCCAAAAGTCCAATTGTCAAAATGTCTAATTGTCCAAAAGTCAAAATATCCAAAAGTCTAATCGTCAAAATGTCTAATTGTCCAAAAGTCTAATCATCCCTTACTTCATCATCAGCACATCATTCTCCCCGAAATTGTCGTAGCCCGAAACAATGACCTTCTCCCCTTCGCTGAGGCCTTCCAGCACTTCGTAATATTGCGGATTTTGCCGCCCGATGCGGATTTCGCGTTTCGTCGCCTTTGTGCCATCGTCCGAAACCACATAAATCCATTTGCCGCCTGTCTTCTGATAGAACGAACCGCGCGGAATGATGAGCCCTTCCGTGGGCTGACCCAACTGAAGATTAAGGTAATAGGTCTGACCGGAACGAATGTTTTCGGGTTGCTCGCCATTGAACTTGAAATCGGCCTTGAATTTGCCATCGCGCACCTCGGGATAAACCTTGCGCAACAAGGCATCGAAGGTCTCGCCTTGACGTTCGAAAGTGGCGGAAAGGCCGGTCATCACACGGTCAATGTAATGTTCATCTATCTGCGCCTCAATCTTGTAGCTTTCCAGGTTGTTGATTTGTCCGATTTTCGTTCCCGCGCCGACCGATTGTCCCAAAACGACATCCAACAAGCCCAATTCGCCGTCAATCGGTGCCTTGATGCTCAGGTTGTCCTTGCGCTTGCGAATCATCTGCATGTTGATGCGCATATTGGCAAGGCTTTCGTTCATCTGCTCGATTTCCACGCTGCGGTAAAGGCTGTCCTGACGCGCACGGTTTTTCACCAATTCCAGTTTGTCCAAAGCCAACTGATAATCCTCTTCAGCTTGCAGAAAATCCTCTTTTGCAATGAGTTGGTCGTTGTAAAGCGCTTTTTTGCTGTCGTAATCGCGTTTGGCACGACGCACATCTACATTCAGCTGTAGCCTTTCCTGCTGAAGACTGAGTTTCTGCTGCTCCATCGAAATCAAGGTGTTGCGCAAGATGTTTTCCTTTTCTGCCAATTCTGCTTCGGAGTTAAGAATCTGCAAATCAAGGTTTTCATTGCTCAACACAACGATGACATCACCTTGATTGACATGACTGCCTTCCTCCATCACGATTTGCTCGACAAGGCCGCCTTCCTGCGGACTCAACTGAATGGTCGTCATAGGCTGCACCTGTCCGCTGACGCGGATGTAATCGTTAAACTCGCCGAATTTCACCATGTTGACCGTAATCGTCTCGGCATTCACGCGCAAAGTCTTCACATCAGGCCGCGCAATGAGGTAAATCACGAAAGCCGCCACGACTACGCCAATCCACCACGGCAAAGCCTTCTTGCTGAAAACAGCTTGCAATCCCTTTTTGGGTTCAATTTCTCTATCCATTGTATTGATTGTTTGATATTTTTGACTGTTTGACTGCGAGATTGCGAGGTCACGAGACTGCGGGATTGCAAGATTGCGAGAAAAGACGCGATGAATCGACATCTCTACGACCTTTCACCTTTCCACTTCAAAACTCTCCACTTCCCACTATAAAACTCTCCACTTTCCACTTTAAAACTGTTCCACATAACTCACACCTTTATAATATTTTACAACGCTGCATTTCATGTAATATTTCAACAAGGCGTAAAGTCGGTTTGCCTTGGCTTCCAAATATTTCGCTGAGGCCGTCTGGTATTCTATGGACGAAATCAAGCCCTGTTCCAATCGCTTGGTATTCAAGGCAAAGGCTTCTTCCTGAACCTTTTCCAACTGTTCGGCCTGAAGCAAGGCTGCCAACGCACCGTCTTTGTCTTGAACGGCTCTATAAACCTCGTTCTCAATATTTTTCATCGTTTGTTCGTAATTTGCTTCGGCGCGACGAAACTCATTTTTCCGCCTTGCGATATTGGAATGTGCCGACAGACGGTCGAAAATCGGGATGCTCAACGAAACTTGCAGGTATTCGCCGCTGTTGTTGCGCAATTGGTCGAAAAATGGTGTGGAGACATAATCCGGTTGATTCGGATAGGTATAATAACTCGTTGACCATCCGCCATTTAGACTTAAAGATGGCAACAACCGCCATTTGGCGGTTCGCCATTCCAACTTGCTTCTGTCCATTGTGCCTTTTGCAATCAAGGCATCAACATTCGATGCTTTCGCAAAACTGATTATGGAATTTGGATTGTCATCATCCGATTCCAAAATCTGTTCATCTTCAACTGCGCAATCGATTTCAAAATCCTCATCGACAGGCCAAAACATGACATCTTTAAGGCTAATCATCGCATCGCTGTAAAGGTTCTGCATATCAATGAGTTGGAAACGGCGGTCGGCCAAATCCGCTTCCATTTGAACCACATCGGCATGGCCTTTCTGACCCAGACTTTCCTGCTTTTGCGCCAATGCCAACGACTTTTCGGCAGCCTCAACCTGAATTTGCATCGTCTTCACCATTTCGGCATAATACACCGCATTATAGAAGGCTTCCATCGTGGTAAGGCAAATTCCGTCCTTGGCTTGCTGGTCCTTGCTCAAGCCCATTTCCATCATCATCTTGCTGATTTTCAAATTGTTAATCGTCTGAAAACCATTGAACAACATAATACCGCCCGACAAGGAATAACCATTGTTGAACGATGTCGTATTGACAAACGTATTCGTCTCAGGGTCAATGTTTCTGCCGTAATAATTATAAGCGTAGGTGCTGCCCTGAATGCTTGGCGTAAAGGCACTTAGAATGGCATCGCGGCGGGCAATGCGCTCGTCATCGCGGTCGGCTTGCTGCAAGCGCATCTGCGTCGAATTGCTGATGGCATATTCCATGCAATCTTTCAAGGTCATTTTCCGAACGGTATGCGCTTCCGAAATGTTTTTTGCCAATAATGCGCATGCCAAAACCCATATTTTCATTCTTTTCATCGACATAAAGTTTAAAGACAAAGTACTGCAAGCACATGCCGTGCCAAACTCATTAATAAACAATATATCAATGATTTACAAAATAATATAATTGTAAAATTGTAAAGAAACTTTACAGTGGGTGTAAAGATTATTTACAGTTGAGATGTTTTTATTCGCATTTGGCTATAGGCCATTGGAATATGGCATACATAATATTTAAGGCAATAATTTACTTTTAGACCTATAAAGATATAAGTTGAAAAAGTCAAAAGGTTAAACGGGGGCAATGGTCTTGATGCATCACCTCTGACAGGTTGAAGGGGTTGGTGGTTTGGGTGCAACACCTTTGATAGGTTGAAGGGGTCGATGGTCTTGATGCAACACCTTTGACAGGTTGAACGGGGTCGATGGTCTTGATGCAACACCCTCTGATAGGTTGAAGGGGGTCAATGGTCTTGATGCAACACCCTTTGATAGGTTGAACGGGGTCAATGGTCTTGATGCAACACCTTTTGATAGGTTGAAGGGGGTAAAATATGTCTGCACATGACTAATTGACAGGTTTAACGGGGTTTTTGATCTCGCAAAGCGACCAAAAACCAGGTTAAAGGCCCTTTTTAATGTCGACACATGACAAAAAGACCGATAAAAGGGGGTAAAAAGTCTCTATCACACACCTTTGACCAGGTTGAAGAGGTTTTAGGTCTTCGTCACACACCTCCGACAGGTTGAAGGGGTTCGATGTCTTCGTCATACATTTTCAACAGGTTGAAGGGGTTTGATGTCTCTGTATATGTGTTGTGTTCAAGCTAGTGTGATGACAGATCGCCGTGGCTTTTTTATATTTGATTTACCGACCGAGATTGGGAATCTATAACGGTTTGAAAATTATAAAAAAATGTACTTCGATTATTTTTCACAAATTATCTCCAACGTTTGGGGTCTAAAAGTATATAGATACATTAATTATATAGATACATTAATTAAAAGAGAATACTATCAAATATTAAACCAATGAGCTAAAAGCCAGAAGCACATAATTATCTCAACAAAATCACTTACAATGATATTTCACTAAACCATCAGCAGGCGTTTGAATGATTTCGCCCAAATGCAAGTCTTTGTTTTCAAGACAAACCTTCAGAATATCCTGAAAATGATAGGCCACCGAACCCACAAAACTGACATTCAAGTTCTCAAAGTCTTCATATCGGCACACGAATACATTTAGAAATTCGTTAAAGCAATCGCCGACAAGTTGCTGGATATAAGCATTTTGACAGTGCTCGCCCGCAAATTTGCAAAACGATGACAAATAAGTGTTAGGCTGCGGATAATGATACAATCTGTCGATGAAATCCTTGTGACTGAGATGATATTCTGCCTCGAATTGCTGCCGCAAATCGTCTGGCATCAAGTCATAGAAATAACTGCGGACGACCTTTTTGCCAATATAAGTGCCACTGCCCTCATCACCGACCAGATACCCCAACGAAACTGCTTGGTTCACAATGCTTTTTCCATCATAAAGACAGGAATTTGCGCCCGTACCTAAAATGCATGCAATGCCTTTTTCGTGACCCAAAACTGCATGGGCTGCTGCCATCATATCATGCGTAACCTCGATTTCAGCCGTCGTGAAACGCTGACGCAAAGCCGCCGCAACAAGCTGGCAGTTCTTTTCATTGCCGCATCCCGAGCCGTAATAACTGATTTTCTCTACATTTTCAGGGAAATCGGCAGGGAATTCATTATTAATAATGGCCGTCATAGTCTCCCAATCCGTATAATTCGGGTTGAAACCTTGAGTCAGGAAGCGCATCGCAACACGCTGTCTGTCAATGAGAATCCATTCCGTTTTGGTGGAACCGCCGTCAGCAATCAGGTGCATAGTCTTATTTTGTTGTGCAAAGGAAACAAAAATCGGCATACAATCCAATGTTTTTTATAGATTTGCAGCGGATTTTGGCACGGATTATGATTTACCGTGAAAAGCAAAACAAACCTTGTAATTAACAATCAGTAAATCAAGCATTTGAAATGAGAAAATGGCGCATTGAAGATTCCGAAGACCTTTATAATGTGAGAGGTTGGGGCGGACACTATTTTTCCATCAACGAAAACGGTCACATCATCGTGACACCGAAAGAAGGCTGTGCTTCAGTCGATCTTCCACAACTTGTTGACGAACTGGCACTCAGGGATGTTTCGGCACCTATTTTGGTGCGTTTTCCCGACATTATCGACGACCGCATCAACAAAATCGACTCCTGCTTTAAGGAAGCAGCTGCCGAATACGAGTTCAAGGGACAAAACTTTGTGGTTCTGCCAATTAAGGTGAACCAGATGCGTCCTGTTGTCGAAGAAATCGTCAGCCACGGTAAGAAATTCAACATCGGTCTGGAAGCTGGTTCCAAACCCGAACTTCACGCCATCATTTCACTCAACACCGACTCCGACTCCCTCATCATTTGCAACGGCTACAAGGATGAAGAGTTCATTGAACTGGCGCTTTTGGCCCAAAAGATGGGTCGTAAAATCATCATCGTCATCGAAAAGATGAACGAGTTGAGAATTACAGCTAAGATTGCCAAACGCCTGAAAGTCACGCCAAACCTCGGCATACGCATCAAGTTGGCAAGTTCCGGCGCAGGCAAATGGGAAGAATCGGGCGGTGATGGCAGCAAGTTCGGCCTCACCTCATCGGAAATGCTTGAAGCCCTCGACTTCCTTGAGGAGCACAACATGAAAGAATGTCTGAAACTTGTTCACTATCACATTGGAAGTCAAGTCAGTAAGATTAAGAGCATCAATATCGCCTTGCGTGAAGCCGCACAGTTTTATGTGCAGCTGCACAAGATGGGTTACAATATCGAGTTTGTCGACATGGGCGGCGGCCTCGGCGTCGACTATGATGGTACGCGTTCCTCAAGCCCAAGTTCAGTCAACTACAGCATTCAGGAATATGCCAACAATGCCGTTTTCTCCATCGTCGATGTCTGCGACAAAAACGGTCTGCCACACCCAAACATCATCTGCGAATCGGGCCGTGCGCTCACCGCACACCATTCCGTGCTGATTTTTGAAGTGCTGGAAACCACATCGTTACCCGAATGGGATGAAGATGAAGAACCCGCCGAAGACGATCACGAACTGATTCACGAACTTTACAATTCGTGGGACGAACTGAACAAGAATTCCTCTTTGGAAATTTGGCACGATGCACAGGAAATCCGCGAAGAAGCCCTTAACCTGTTCAGCCTCGGTTTGTTAGACTTGAAATCACGCGCAAAAATCGAGCGTCTTTTCTGGTCGATTGCACGCGAAGTGAACCATATCGCCAGCGAACTGAAACGCGTTCCAGAAGACTTCTTATCATTGCCTAAACTTTTGGCCGACAAATATTTCTGCAACTTCTCATTGTTCCAATCTTTGCCCGACTCCTGGGCCATCGACCAGCTCTTCCCTATCATTCCAATCCATCGTTTGGACGAAAAACCGACACATCTCGCCACCTTGCAAGACATTACCTGCGACTCCGATGGTAAGATTGCCAACTTTGTCACCAAGACCAACCAGCACACAATCCCGCTGCACACTTTCGATGACAAGGAGCATTATTATATAGGTGTGTTCCTCGTTGGTGCTTATCAGGAAATTCTCGGCGACTTGCACAATCTTTTTGGCGACACCAATGCAGTCCATGTTTCTGTTGACGAAAAAGGTTATTACATCGACCAAATCATTGATGGTGAAACGGTTGCCGATGTTCTGGAATATGTTCAATACAGTCCTAAGAAATTGGTTCGCAGCGTTGAAGCGTGGGTCACGAACTGTGTCAAAAACGGCAAGATCTCCGTTGAAGAAGGCAAGGAATTCCTTTCAAACTATCGCTCAGGATTGTATGGCTACACCTATTTGGAAAGCTGATTTTGCATCCATTATATCAACAAAAAGAGGGTGACTAAAAAGTCAAAAAACGCTCTGGAGAATCGCGTATTTGACTTTGCTCTCGTATCCCCCTCCGAATATGAAAAGGGCTGACCATACTTTTTAGTCAGCCCCTTTTATTTCATCTAATTGAAAAATCATTCTTTTGCGGCAAACATTTTGTCAATCAAATCGTGATAGCGATTCATCACGACCTTGCGCTTCACTTTCAGCGTAGGCGTTAGGATTCCGGAAGCAATTGACCATTCGTCAGCTACAAATTCATATTTCTTAATCTTTTCAGTTTCGCCTAAAGAACCATTTATCTTATTGATTTCCTTTGCAAAACGCTTCAAGACATCAGGATTCTTAATCAATTCACGAGGATTTGTATATTGCACATCATGGCGTTGGCACCAACCTTTCATGAAATTGAAATCCGGCAACACGATAGCACCTGCAAACTTCTGGTTTTCACCTACCACAACGGCTTGCTCAAAGAATGGTGAAGCAATAAATTTACCTTCAATCAATTCAGGATTGATGTATTTTCCACCCGATGTCTTGAAAAGATTTTTCAACCTTCCTGTGATTATCAATTGGTTATATTCATTCAAGATGCCCATGTCACCAGTATGGAACCAGCCATCTTCATCAATGACTTCCTTGGTGAGTTCTGGCTTCTTGTAATAACCCATCATCACATTGTGTCCACGGCAGATGATTTCGCCATTATCGGCAATCTTCACTTCCACGCCTGGCAATGGCTGGCCGACACTACCCACTTCCCTACCATGAGGGTTATTATTGCTGACTGCAATCACAGGAGAAGTTTCCGTCAAACCGTAACCTTCGTAAATCGGCATTTTGATGGCCGAAAAGAAACTTGCCATTTTTTTGGAAATACTGGCTGCACCCGAAACAACAATATCAATTTCATCCGCACCCATATTTTCCCTTATCTTGCTGTAAACCAAATTATCGGCAATTTGTAATTTAAGTGCATAAAACCAATTGCACTTTGCATCCTGAACTTTATACTTCTCGCCTAACTTCAACGCCCAGTGGAAAATGCTTTTCGAAAAGCCTTTCATCTTTTTGCCTGATGAATAGATGCTTTCATAGAAACGCTCCAAAACACGAGGAACTGAGCAAAACATATTTGGACGGATTTCCTTCATATCGGACGCTATAGTGGCCAGACTTTCAGCATAATAAATCGACATGCCCATATATTGGTAGGCGTAAATCAAGGCACGCTCGTAGGCATGACAAACCGGCAGAAAACTGAAAGCACGGGTGGATTTCGGAGAGAAAGTTTGAACGAAATTCTTAAACTGGCTCATCAGATTGAAATTCGAGAGCATGACACCTTTAGGCGTCCCAGTCGTTCCCGATGTGTAGATGATAGTGGCACACTGCATCTCATCTACAGCATTCTTTCGTGCTTCAAGTTCTTCTTTATGAGGATGTTGCTCACCTAATTCCATCAGTTGATCGAAATACGGATAAACCTCACGGTTAATCATCGTATAAATCAATTTCAATTGTGGTGCATCAGGCAGAACATTTGTAATCTTGTTCATCACGGCTAATCCATCAGTGATAACCATTTTAGCCTCACAATCGCTCAAAATGAAGCGATAATCCTCTTCACTGATAGTCGGATAAATCGGCACGCTGATTGCGCCGACCTGATTGATAGCCATGTCTATCATGTTCCATTCGGGTCGATTATTCAGAATTAAGGCAACCTTGTCTTCCTTCTGAATGCCCAACTCAATGAAAGCATTACTTAGCTTATTAACGCATTCAATATATTCTTGGATGCTATACTTTCTCCATTCGCCGTTTTTCTTTCCCGCCAGCGCAACTGTCTGATTAGGAAACTTTTCAATATAATTCGAAAGGAGATCGAATATACGTTTAACTTCCATAAATTAAAAAAATGCTCGTTTTCAAATTGCAAATATAACAATTTTCAAAAGACAAAGTTTTATTTATGAAAAAATTGCATCAAATGCACAAAAAGAACAAGGCCGTCAAAACCATTAGAAGCGGAATGATTTTGCTTTTAATGTTCTTTTCCTTGAAACACAGAGCGCCATATGTGAACGAAATGACAAGTCTTACTCCGTTCAAAATCAAAGGGATAATGACCATAATGGCAGCTTCCTGGCTCAAGCCCGAGAGATAAATGCAGTCTGCCACCGAAACGAATACCGCCATTACGGCAATGCTCCAACGCCATTCAAAAGGATGTTCATTGCGGTGACGCCACCAGATACAGAAAATGAACACCGTCATTAGCACAAACTGATAAATAGCGTACCAAGCCTGAACCGTCACCGGAGCCATATCCTGTTTGCTCAATAAATATTTGTCATAAATGCCACTAAACGCAACAATTACAGCCGACATCAGCAGCATGATAACCCATTTGTTCGATTCAAACTTGATGCCTTCACGCTTGCCGGATTTATTCATCAAATAGAAGGAAACAATAGCCAAGACAACGCCAATCCATTGATTTACATCCAGATGCTCCTGAAATACAATCAGCAGCAAAAGCAGCGAAATGGCCGGCCGCAACTGGTTGACAGGTCCGACCACGGTAATGGGCAAGTTTTTCATTGCCGAATAACTAAACGCCCAAGAAACCAAAACCATAGAAGTTTTTCCTAATATCAGAAGATGGTTTTTCCACGGAATCGGTTCCACATAAAAGTTGGTCAGAAAACCATTGGAAAAAAGTTGCGGTTCAAAATGCGACAACAAAATGAATGGTATAAATATAAGTGCGCTCACAAAAGTACTGAAAAACAGCACCGGAGCAATTGCATTTGCATTAACCGACTTCTTTTTAAAAATGTCATAAAAGCCTAATAGAAAGGCCGATATTAAGGATAATGTGATCCACATGTCATTGCCTGTTTAGCGGGTGCAAAGGTAGTATTTAAAAGGAAACGCAACTGACTGAATGGGGATTTTTTTTGGTCTTGTTTCCCATGAGCTAGTAACCATTGGTCATAATTTCAAATATCACTTCACCAAATCGATATATACTGGCAAATGGTCGCTGAAACCACCAAAATAGCGAGGGCCGATGTAGGTGCGGATGAGTTTCTTTCCATGATAAGTTGGGTCGTCTTCGAGCATGAAATCCGTCCAGAAAATACGTGCGCTATTTTCTTTATAATGAAGGCCTTCCCTATCGTTCAGCACTTGCGGAGTCACGATAATCTGGTCGAAAATCTGCCAATCGTTCTGATGCTTCAAAGTGCCTTCAAAACCAAGGCTTTTGTTTCCGGCCATGAAATTCACCAGATTTCCGTCCTCATATTCTGAAATCGGTCTTGCTTTCAGCACATCGTAAATGCTTGGGTCGGTCGGGCAATCGTTCAAGTCGCCCATCATGATGATTTTCGGAGCATAGCCTTCTGGCGCAACGGCATTAATTGAATCAACTTGCCTGCGCAAAATGGCCGCCGAACATGCCCTTGAGCCAACAGTCTCCAACTCACCGCTGTAGCGGCTAGGCCAATGATTGACAAATACATGAATCGTATCATCCTCACCATCAATAAACTTTGCATACAAAATATCACGCGAACGATAAGCCGTATCTTCCGGATTATAATAAGGAATGGTCTTGCTTTCGACCAGGGTAAATTTGTCCTTTGAATAGATGATAGCCGGATCGATGCCGCGTTTGTCGGGGCCCTCATAATGTACGAAACGGTAATTGTGGTTTTTGAGCGGAGTCAGATTGAAAAGGCTGTTCAGTACATACTGGTTTTCTACCTCACAAACGCCAAAAATGCCAATCGGGTTGTTTTCCGACATAGCCAAGATGACCTTATACATGTTGTTGCGTTTCTTGTAGAAGCGCGATTTTGTCCAATGCTGCGAGCCTTCGGCAGTAAATTCGTTATAGGTCAATGTGCTGTCAACAAATGGGTCGAAGAAATTTTCCATGTTCCAAAAGGCGACGCGAACGCTTTCCTTCTGCTGCGAAAAACAATTCAAGCAGAGAAACAGCACTAATATCAATAACAACCGTTTCATTAAAAAGCACTTACAAATTACTGGAACAACTTTTTCAAATCCTCTGGAATAGGCTTCGACACGTTTTTCTCACGGTCGATGCAGACCAAAACACTGCCGCAAACCGACATTACTTCGCCGGTTTCTGTGTTTCGCAAACATTGTTTCAGTTTCACGCTACTGCGGCCAAATTCAGCCACTTCCGTCTCGCAGACAATCTTGTCGTGAATGTGAATCGGCTGCTTGAAATCAATATCAACGTGAACCAGAACCATGTCGAAAGTCAGCCAGTCGATTTCTTTCTGCATGGCGTTTTCGAGGAATTGCGTGCGGCCATAGTCGTAAAGGTTCAGCTGATAACCATTGTTGACGTGATTGAACGGATCCAAGTCGCTCATTCTGATTTGTATCGGGCAAGTAAACATGATTTTCCATTTTTAACGTGCAAATGTAGGATTTTTTTCGTTTAAACGATAATCTCTGCTGTTTTCAGCCTCTCTGCCGAAGCTTCCGAACTTACAAACCACACCACATCGTTTTCCTCAAAGACGATGCGTGCCGAAGGATTCAGAATGAAATCGCCGTTGCGCTCAATGGCTATCACCATGGCGCTGTAATGGCTCGACAAGCCGGAATCCACAAGCGAGACCTGATAGAAACGGTTTTCTTTCGTAATGACCATCTTGTGTAAGTCGACATCGTTCACAACTGCCTCGTTAATAAGCACTTCGTCCTCAATTTCCACTCTACTCTTCAATTTCATGATATGGTCATCGTTGCCCACGAAAGTGATGACATCCATCGGGAAAAGCACAAAATCCTTATTCGGCAAGTCAAAGACCTTCTTGCCACGCTCCACACTGACCACACTGATGTTGTAATTATCACGGAAATCGGTTTCGGCAATCGTTTTTCCCACATAATCGCTGTCCTGACTCAAAGTCATTTTCTCCAAACGGAAATTTTCCTGCAAGACTTCAGGAATGGCAAATGCCTGCAAATCATCGCGTTTATTCATATTTTCCAAGAAACGCTTTTCGATTCTTTCGTAAAATTTCATGAAACGGTTGCTGATGCGCAACAAGCCGAACAATGCCAATGCCACTGCAAAAAGGACAAGATGATTGAAGTCGATATAATGGGTCAAAATATTATAAATCAACAGAATGACAACCACATAACGTATGGCAAAAATGGTGCGGATAATGGTCCTGTTGAAACGGCTAGCCTTCATCAGTTTTTCGTTGGCGTGGCGCGACTTGTGCTTGAAAGCCACGGCCCAAAGGAAAGGCGACAACACAATGAGGGTAATGGCGCAATTGATAATGGAACTCCACACACCCGGAATGAGACGGATTATATAACCATCGATGAAGAAACACACGAGCATCAACGCGATGATGATGGCCACATAAATGACCATGTTTTTCAGTTGCCGGACGAGAAAAGCGTGCATGTCGACATGTTCGCCGCTTTTCACTTTCATGCCCGTCTCCTTGTTGCTGAAATTCTGGCGCCATTTTTCCGGTATGCGTTTCTCAAGCCAATTGTAGCATGGAACAGCCGCATTGATGGTATAAGGTGTGAGAAACGTAGTGATGATGGACACAGAAACGATAATCGGATACAGGAAATCATCAATTACACCGAAGCTCATGCCCACCGTGGCAATGATGAATGAAAATTCACCAATCTGGCCAAAGCAGAAACCCGCCTGCATGGAAGTCTTCAAATTATTGCCAGCCAGCAACATACCGTCCATCGAGCTCAGCGATTTCAAGGAAAGCACGACCAAGGTTATGACCAGAATCTGCCACCAATATTGCACCAAAACGGCAGGATCGACCATCATGCCAACCGAAACGAAGAAAACAGCGCCAAAAAGGTTCTTGATAGGCGTAGTCAGTTTGTGAATCATCTCAGCTTCAAGCGTTTCGGCGAGAATCGAACCCATGATGAAAGCACCCAATGCCGATGAAAAACCCGCAACATTAGCCAAGACAACCATCAGGAAACACAAGCCGACGGCAAAAACCGTCAGAGTTTCCTCCGACATGAATTTACGGATCCATTTCAGCACCGATGGAATGAGATAGATGCCGCCAATGAACCATATCAAAAGGAAGAAAACCAATTTCAGCATACTGAAAACCAATTCCTTGCCATTGAAAGTCTGACTGACGGAAAGCGTCGAAAGAATGACCATCATCAGGATGGCCGCCAAATCCTCGACCACCAAAACGCCAATGACACTTTCGGTAAACTTTTCGTGCTTCAGTTTCAAATCGTCGAAAGCTTTGGCAATGATGGTCGTCGACGACATGGAAAGCATGGCTCCGAGAAACATGCAATCCATCTTGCTCCAACCCAGCAATTTGCCGAGGAAAAACCCTATGATGCACATCGAAACCAATTCGGTCAACGCCGTGATGCCGACCGTTCCGCCCACTTTTTTGAGTTTCTTAAAACTGAATTCCAAACCGATGGCAAAGAGCAGAAACACCATGCCGATTTCGCTCCAAGTCTCAACGCTCGTATGGTCATTGATATTAGGGAACCAGCCGAAATAAGGCCCAATAAGAAAACCGGCAATGATGTAGCCTAACACAAGCGGCTGCTTCAACCACTTGAAAATGACCGTGGTGATTCCAGCCGTGACAAGAATAAGCGCCAAATCGGAAAACAATACAGGTAAATCAGACATAAGATTTCATTTTAAAGGTTAGAGCGACAAATATAACAAAAAAGACACAAACTTTGGCGTAATTTTCAACAAAAACATTCTTTTCCGATACAAGTTTAATTATCTTCTTTGCACTTGCCGTTTTTTTATGCTCCAATGTATATTATTGTGAATTTTATTGTTACTTTTGCTCACAAAATCAAAAGAATATGTTGCAGCAACTCAAACAATTCAAGGAGAAGCATCCGTTTACCGCGTTGATGCTCATTGCGATAGCGGTCAGAATCATTGCAGTGGCTTTCGTTCCAGACTTCGGTTCGCATCATGAATTACAGCATCCTAGCCTCATTCACGACTTTTTGGAATGGCTTAAAAACGCCATCGGACTGAGCGGTTCGCCGAAAGTGCAATTCGTCAGCCGCGCCTTTTATGCACTGATTTCCTTATTCACGGTATCAATGATTTACCGCATTTGCGACTTGATTGCAGGCAAAAGCAACGCATGGATTATCGCACTCATTCCAACCATTTGCTGCATCATGCCATCGTTTGGCATCATCGAAAACATCAGTGCTTTTTTGGGCCTGCCGCTTGTGCTTTACGGTAGCAACATCGTGCTGCGTCAGGAAGTGCTGCGCAAAGCAAACATGCACGAAAACGTTCATCGCACATCGTTTTATGTTGCGGGCATCATGTTTGGATTGGGCATTGCAGTTTGGTACGAAAGCGCCATGATTGCCCTCAGCGTGCTGCTGATTATCGCCTTGAAACGCAATCGGAAAGGCGTTCAATTCACATTTATCGGACTGATTATCACGTTGGTATTCATTTATGCAATTTTACTCATCGTTCATGTTAATCCTTGGAGTTACATCTTGATATAACAACTCAACCTATGGCACCCGAAGAAGCCCGTCAACGTATCGCCGAATTGAGCGAAGAACTTGAAAGACAAAACTATAACTATTATATCCTTGCAAACCCGACCATCAGCGATTACGAGTTCGACATGAAACTCGAAGAGCTGAGTCGTTTGGAAAAGGAGTTTCCCCAATTTTTGCTGTCCACCTCTCCTACACAGCGTGTCGGCGGCGGCGTGACGAAGGAATTCAAAAGTGTGGAGCACCGCTATCCGATGCTTTCGTTGGCCAATTCCTACAGCAAGGAAGACATTGAAGAGTTCATTACACGCATCAAAAAGACTATCAATGAAGAAGTTGAGTTCTGCTGCGAACTGAAATTCGACGGTCTTTCCATCAGTCTGCAATACGAAGACGGCGTTTTGGTGCGTGCCGTGACACGCGGCGACGGCACACGCGGCGATGATGTGACGACCAACGTAAAGACCATTCGCACCATTCCGCTGAAACTGCAAGGCGATTTTCCACCGTTTTTCGAAATGCGTGGCGAAATTGTGATGCCTTTGGATAGCTTCAACCGCCTCAACGAAGAACGCGCCGACGAAGGCTCGCAACTCTTTGCCAATCCGCGCAATGCAGCCGCCGGAACATTGAAACTGCAAGACTCGCGCGAAGTGGCGCACCGCCGTTTGGACAGTTATGAATATTACATGATGATGGACGACTTAGAGACTCGTTTTTCAACGCATTACGAGTCGCTGATGGCTTCGCGCAAATGGGGTTTCAATGTCTCCAATTTCATCTGCCTTTGCAAAAATGTCGATGAAATCTTCGACTTCATCAACTATTGGGATGAAAAACGCCATGAACTGCCTTTCGCCATCGATGGCATCGTGCTGAAAGTGAACAGTTTTGCCCAGCAGCAATTGCTTGGCTTCACGGCGAAATCGCCGAAATGGGCCATCGCTTACAAATTCAAGGCCGAAGAAGTAGAAACCGAACTGTTAAGCGTTGATTTTCAAGTCGGTCGACATGGAACTATCACGCCAGTTGCCAACCTTGCTCCCGTTCAGTTAGCAGGCACAACCGTAAAACGCGCCACCTTGAACAACGAAGATTTCATCCGTCAATTCGACCTTCATTATGGTGACACGGTGAGTGTAGTAAAAGGCGGCGAAATCATTCCGAAAATCATCGGTGTCAACTTGAACCGTCGCAAAGAAGGCGTAGAGCCAGTGAAATTTGTCACGCATTGCCCGATTTGCGGAGCGGAATTGGTGCAAAACGAAGGCGAAGTGGCTTGGTATTGCCCAAACACTTTGGGCTGTTCACCACAAATCAGAGGGCGCATCGAGCATTTCATCGGGCGCAAAGCCATGAACATTGAGAGTCTCGGCGAAGGAAAAGTCGAATTGCTTTATGAAGAAGGTCTCATCAAGGATGTTGCCGATTTATACGATTTAACATACGACAAACTATTTGGTTTAGAGAAAGTTATCACCATTCAAGATGAATATAGTCTGCTGCCAGTTGCGACACGCAAAGTCAGTTTTAAGGAAAAGACAGCACTCAACATACTGGATGCTTTGGAGAAATCGAAAAACGTTCCATTCGAGCGTGTGCTTTTTGCCTTGGGCATCAAATTCGTTGGCGAAACAGTTGCCAAGACACTTGCCTTTGCCTTACACGACATCGACCATATCATCAATGCAAGTGTTGAAGAAATGACGCAAATCGACGAAATCGGTGAAAAAATCGCCCTTTCAGTCAGGAATTTCTTTGATGATGAACGCAACATCGAAATTGTCAACCGACTGAAAGCCGCCGGTTTGCGATTTGTTGTAGAAGAAAAACAAGCCTCTGACAAAGAGCAAGTTCTGGCTGGCAAATCGTTTGTTGTAAGTGGCGTTTTCGAGCATTATTCGCGCGACGGCATCAAAGAAACCATTGAGGCATACGGCGGCAAAAACGTCAGTTCCATCTCTTCCAAGACCGATTTTGTGCTGGCTGGCGACAAAATGGGACCTGAAAAACGAAAGAAAGCCGAAAGCCTCAACATTCCAATCATCACTGAAGCGGATTTTGAAAAAATGATTGGCTTGGAAAGACAAGAAGAATTTACTGGTCTGCTGTTTTAATCTTTTGGTTATGAACATTTTATTCAACAAGCCGTATGGCGTTTTAAGTCAATTCACACCCGAAGCCGGACATCAAGCGCTGAACGAATTTGGCCTGCCGCCAGGCGTTTACGCCGCAGGCCGCCTCGATCACGACAGCGAGGGTGCTTTATTGCTTTCCGACAACGGCAAACTCATCAAAAGACTCTTGGACCCGAAATTTGAGCATCCTCGCACCTATCTAGCTCAGGTCGACGGACAAATCACCCCCGAAGCCGTTCGTCAATTGGCGAAAGGTGTCAACATAAAGGGTTATCATACAAAGCCTTGCAAAGCTGAAATTGTTTCAGAGCCTGAAAATCTTTGGGAACGCATCCCTCCTATCCGTTACCGCGCCAACATCCCTACAAGTTGGGTTCGCCTCACTTTAATTGAAGGCAAAAACCGCCAAGTCCGCCACATGACAGCAGCCGTTGGTTTTCCCACTTTGCGCCTCATCCGCATACAAATCGGCAACATTACGCTAGGCGAATTGCAACCTGGCGAATGGCGCATTGTGAACGAAAAAGTAATTTGAATGAATCAGCGTTCCGTGAAAGATTTAAAGAAAATCTCAGCATCCTTCCAGACCGTATAATCGCGCGCATACACCAGATTCAATTGATTGACAAATGGTTTGTCCTCCAAAATGCTTGATTCAAGATAGGAAGCCGGATTGAAAACACCACGCCTAATGTTTGGAAGTTTCTGGGTCTCATCGTCAATCGGACAATAACCCACCCATGTGCGTCGGCCAACGAGCACCAAAACTGCATTTTTCAGGAAGCGCCATGGATGCTTGACCAACAACGCCAATGGCAACCAAAACAAGATGCTGAAACAGCTTACCAGGACATCAAAAAGACGCTTGTTACGGCGGTTAGTATTTGTATCAATAGCCTTAATATCAACAGTATAAAGATCACCGCGCGTATTGATGGAATTGCTGCCAATGATTGACAGACTATCTTCCGGAGCAATCTTATAATCCACATTTGTGGCATGCCACTCCACCATTTTATCAATAATCACCTGATGCGATACATCTTTCGAACAGAAAATCACCTCCGAAATCTTGTAAATAGTGATGATGTCAGGCACTTGACTTATATTTCCAATGAAACCTTCCGGCACCTCACCATTCGGTTCCGAATAGACCCGGCCAATGAAATCCGGTTTAATGGAAGTGCTATCCAAAAGATTTTCAACCCTTTGAACTTCCGTTTCGCTACCAATGAGCAGAAACCGCTTTTTCAAGTTTTTCTTCAATTGAAACGCTTCACTTCCTGAAAGATAGCCAACGCACCTTGACAAACACATTTCCAAGGCCAGCCAGATTGTACCAAACAAAATCAATGCGCGTGAAAAGCGCAAACTTTCCGGCAGCAGAGCGTAAAGAACTAATATCAAAACACTTCCTATGGCAACACCCAAAACACTCTTTCCATAACCGTATGGTTTGTCGTAGCCGCCACAAAAATAGGAACATAATAGCCAAATCAAGATATAGACAGGTAAAACAGCCGCAAATAACACCGCCGGATAACTACCCGCACCTCCATACACAGCCATTTTGCCCCAAAAATAACTGATGGCGGCCAAACCTCCATACCCCAAAACGGTATCGATTATAGGCATGAAAGCCTTCTGGAAGAATTGGGAAACTAGTGCAAGGAATGCTTTAAAATAGATGGCTAAATTGATTAAGAATGAGAATGTTGAAGCACGCTTCTGTCCGAAGTGTTTCTTGGCAAAAATCTCCATAGCCTTGTAAAACACAAAGACATAATTGACACTCGTTTTCTTCGTGCTCTCACCTTTATAATGAATGATACGCGTCTCTGGGAAATAATAATTCTTATAGCCTCCCAAAGTAATGCGATACGACAAATCAATGTCCTCACCATACATGAAAAAGGTTTCATCCAAAAGCCCAACCTTATCCAAAGTCTCTCGACGCATCAGCATGAAAGCACCAGCAAGAATCTCGACTTCATTGGTTTCGTCATTCGACAAATGCCCCATATAATAATGCGCAAAACGCTTGGAATGAGGAAACAACTTGGCGAGACCGAACATTTTATAAAAAGCTGTCATTGGCGTTGGCAGGCCGCGCTTCGATTCGGGAAGGAACTGTCCTTTGCCGTCCACCATCTTCACGCCAAGACCACCGGCATCAGGATGAGAATCCATAAAAGCAATGCACTTACTGAAAGTGTCGTCTTCGACCACAGTGTCTGGGTTCAAAAGCAGCACATATTCTCCCGTTGAAATCCTGATTGCCTGATTGTTAGCACGACTAAAACCAACATTTTCCTTGTTGGCAATGACCTTCACCTCGGGAAACTTCTGCGCAAGCATCTTCAAGGAACCGTCGACGGAATTATTGTCAACTACATACACCTCACCTTCAATGCCTTGCAATGCACGACGAACCGAATAGAGGCATTGCTCCAAGAAATACTCAACATTATAGTTTACAATGACGATAGATAACTTCATACTCAAAAAAATCCGTCAAAGATAAGACACTTCGCCGAATTGACAAGCAATTTTCTTCCGTTTTCGACGTTTTGACGCAATAATAACGCTGCGAAAGGAAAAGAATTGTATTTTTGTCAACAAATTAACGCAATGGAAGAAGGAAAAACATCTTTGCGATTTGGTGTCATGGTCGACGACATGACCTTGCAACGCTGGCAGGCAGAAACCATCAAAAAACTGACTGACAGCGGCATGCAACTTTTGTTGATTATTAAAAACGAAGAATCCGCACCTAAAAAGGGACTATTCAGGAAAATCAAGGAATATCCCTTCCGAAGAATGTTTTTCCAAGTGTGGAATCACCGGCTGTTCAAGCCTGAATGTAAAGCAATGGTAGATTTATCTGCCTATTGCGAACTTGAAAAAATCGAAGTTCTTAACTGCCAACCGCAACATCAAGGCATTTCAACCATAATTTCAAATAACGATATTGAAACAATTAGAAATCAAGAACTTGATTTCATTCTTAGATTCGGTTTCAACATTCTCAGCGGCGAAATCCTTACCGTTGCAAAATACGGCATTTGGTCGTTCCATCACGACGATGAAATGGTTTATCGTGGTGCGCCTCCTGGCTTTTGGGAATTCATGCATGACGATCCTGTCAATGGAATTATTCTGCAAAAACTCACGGAATTTTTAGACAAAGGTGTGATTTTGAAAAAGGTGTTTTACCCAACCATACTTCACTCCTACAAGGCACACCTCAACCAATTGTATTTTGAAAGCGAGTCATTGCCTTTGGAAGTCTGCAACGAAATAATCCGTACTGGCGGCGTTTTTGAATATGAATCAAAATCGACAGCTCCCGTTTATCGCGCTCCGAAAAATGGCAAAATGCTGAAATATTGGCTCCTATGCCCAATAAGAAGACTCAGTTTCCATTTGCACGACCTATTTAGGCAAGAAGATTGGGATGTAGCATACGCTGAAGTCCCATTGCGTGAATTCATTAAAGATCCAAAGTCGTATGAGAGTGATTTTGTATGGTTTAGGAGAAGTCATTTAAACACTTACTACGCCGATCCATTTGTGATTTCAACTGCAAAAGACACCTATATTTTCTTTGAAAGTTACAATTACAAAAAAGGAAAAGGCAGCATTTGCGTCGCTTTGAAATCGGAGAAATTCAAGAAACATCACGAAGCGCTATGCGAACCCTTCCACCTATCCTATCCTTTTGTTTTTCAAGACAATGGAACAGTTTACTGTCTTCCAGAAGCCAACGAATCAAATCGTCTGACACTCTATCGCTTTAACGAAAAGGAACTCATTTTGGAAAAAGATTCCGTTTTGATGGAAAACATCCGTGCCATTGACCCAACATTATACTTCAAAGACGGGAAATGGAACCTTTTCCTTGGTCTTCAGAAATATTCCAACATCAAGTTATTCAGGTATTTATCAAACGATTTGCGAGGTTCATACGAGACTTATTACAATAACCCCATCAAGACAGATTGCCAAAATGCGCGCATGGCAGGCGCATTTTTCACGGACGGCGATACATTGATTCGCCCTGGTCAAGAGTCTATCAGATATTATGGAACTGCCGTCCGACTGAACGAAGTTCAAGTACTTTCAGACGATTACTATTCCGAATCACAAATCATTAGGATTGAACCATTTAACGAGTGTCATTTCAAGCATGGCTTGCACACGCTGAATGGCAACGAAACAATGACCGTCATCGATGGAAAGCGTTTCTTTTTTACTTTTTCCGGCCTATTTCACCAACTCAAACTTAAAGTCAAGCGATAATCATGTTCAAGAAGATTTTAGGAACGGGAGCGACAAGGATACTGAACCTCTTGATTGGCTTTGCCAACATGATGCTCGGCGCCAAGATTTTAGGCGCAGCCGAATGGGGCATCGGCTATATGGTTGTGGTTGATGTCTCCTTCCTCCTTATTGGTGTCGAACTGCTTGCAGGCAGCGGATTGGTGTATTTCACGCCACGCAAAAAACTCTCCACACTGATGCTGGTTTCCTATTCGTGGATTATCGTCGCTATTGCATTATATGCACTTGCATTTTGGCTACTCTCCTATTTTCCTGACACTTTCGACAACATTGTTCCTCAAGGCTACGCTAAAATCACCCTGCTGATGGTCTTGGTTTACAGTTTCCACAACTTCAACCTGAACATCTTTTTAGGCAAAGAAAAAGTACACCTTTATAATTGGGTTTTCTCCATCCAGATTGTGACGCAAATCGCTGTCATGTGTCTCTTGCTATTCGTTTTCCATATTACTGACGCACATGCATTTATCTATTCACTTTTGAGTGGTTATTCAATTGCCACCATCACTGGATTCTGTTTCTTGCTGCCGATGGTGAAAAAAGAGGGCTTTGATTCCATAAAAGTCACGGTTAAGGAAATGTTCAGCTACGGAACCATTATCCAGCTTTCGACATTAGTCAGCACCCTGAACAAACGCTTGAGCATGTTTTTGCTGAAGCAACATTGGGGCGACGAAAGGGTCGGTGTTTTTTCATCAGGAACGCAAATCACTGAAGGCGTGAAGATTATAGGAAACAGCCTTGCTCTAGTGCAATTCTCTGCCCTTAGCAACATGACTGACCGCAAGGAAGCCGTCAAACTCACTTTACGCTTCATAAAGATTGCCGTTCTGTTCACATTCCTTGCTTTGGCAGTCATCGTACTTTTACCGACTTCGTTCTACGAATGGGTGCTTTCAAAAGAGTTTTCAGAAATCAAGCATGTCATGCTTTACATGTCGCCGGGCATCATATTTCTGGCAGCACACACCATTTTAGCGCACTATTTTTCCGGAACAGGTCAGCCCAAATACAATTTATACGCCTCAATAACGGGACTTTGTTTCACAATTCCAAGCACTTTACTTTTAGTGAAACCTTTCGGCATCGACGGTGCTGCCATCTCTTCCTCTATTACTTTCGCTGCTTCATTCACTTATCATTGGATTATTTTCCGCAAGCAGAGTTCCGCCCGCATCTCAGACCTTCTGCCTAACAAGGAAGACTGGAATTGGGTCCGGGAAGAAACAAGAAAACTTTTCAATAACAAATAAGTATTGGACTGTGCCATTTTTTTTTATTTTTGCAGCAATAATCATTAAATAATCAACAAAATAAAATTGTCATGAAAAGAAATCTACTCCTGTTATTATTGGCTTTAGTGCCATGCTGTTTCATTCAGGCTCAGTGCTTTTTCCTGGACAGCTATTATTCAGACGACCACTTCGATCATGTCCAGTTCTATTACAACAACGAAAACTTGTTGGAATCATACCATGTCACGACAGGTATCGAAGGCGAACAAGAAGAGTTCATCGACTCATTGTTTTATGATGAACGCGGCAACGTGATTCGCGTCAACTCATACCAATATTACAATAACCAATGGATTTTCCCATGCTACATCGAATACACCTATGATGACAAAGACAACCGCACCAGCCGCACCAACTACAACGATTTCGGCAGCGGCCACGAAATTCAGGGCGTCTACACCTATATTTATGAAGACAACGTGCTGACACGCTACGAGATGACCCTCGGCGGCATGCTTCTGATGCGCGGCACATACACCTATAATGCGCAAGGCCTTCTTGACGAACTGGTAGAAGAAACATACAGTTCATGGATGTACACTTGGGAAAATTCTTCAAAAACCAAGCACACCTACGATGCCAACGGCAACGAAACCAAAACCGAATATTTTTACTGGGATTACAGTTGGGTTCCTGAACTGGTGACCACCCGCATTTTCGACGAAAACAACAACTGCACCATCCGAGAACAAAGCTACAACGGAACAGTAACCGACAGGGTTTCATACGCTTATGATACCGATTACAGCATCAATGACTGCCTCATGCCTTATCATCCAGAACCAGCTTACACATGGGATGAATTCCATGGCAACAAACCTATTGGTTTTGGTTGGGAAGCCGCTAACGATGGCGGACAACTGGTCTATGTATGCGATTATATTTTCCAATATGGCGAATTGGACAATGCCGTCAGCGCAAACTACGCAAGACCTGAAATGGCTGTGATTTTCCCTAATCCTACCGATGGCGAACTGAACATCAGCCTTGACGGCCTCAAGCGTGTTGAAATCCTTGATGTCAACGGCAAGCTGGTCATGCAAAGCGAAGCCAACGGCAAAATGCTGAAAATGAACGTATCCGGACTAGCTTCTGGCCTCTATTTCATCAAGTCGTACAACGGAATGACCTGCACCATGAATAAAATTCAGGTGAAATAATAGTTTTGGCATAAAAATCGATAAAAACAGTTCAAAGTGGTTCAAATGTTTTTATTCAAAACTTGAACCATTTTGAACTGTTTAATTTTCAGAATATGAAACGTGTATTTTTCTTGATTTCATCGCTGCTCATGATTTGCAGCGCAAGCCTCAAGGCTCAGATTTTCAAATTGGACGAAGGTCAAAAGATTGCTTTCGTTCCAAAGGAACAGTATGTGTCGGCAGCACAGCAAATGGACGATTACCTGCCACTTTTGCAAGGCAAAAGAGTTGGCGTGGTTGGCAATCAAACCAGCATCATCGGAACGACGCATCTTGTTGACGCACTGTTGGATGAAGGCATTAACATTAAGAAAATCTACACGCCAGAACATGGTTTCCGTGGCGCTGCTGATGCTGGAGCTAAAGTCAGCAGTGGAAAAGACGAAAAGACGGGACTTCCGATTGTCTCTCTTTATGGCAAAACCAAGAAACCTACACCGGAAATGCTACAAGGCATCGATGTGATTTTATTTGACTTGCAAGATGTCGGCGTACGTTTCTACACTTACATTTCCACCCTTACATACGTCATGGAAGCTGCAGCCGAAAATAACATTCCTGTCATTGTTCTCGACCACCCCAATCCAAACGGCTTTTATGTTGATGGTCCGGTTTTGAAATCGGAAAACAAATCGTTTGTCGGAATGCATGCCGTGCCAGTAGTTTACGGCATGACGATTGGCGAATACGGCAAAATGGTCAATGGAGAAAAATGGCTGAAAAACGGAATTCAATGCGATTTAACCGTAATACCTATTAGTAATTACAACCGCAATGCCATCTACGAACTGCCAGTGAAGCCATCACCGAACCTGCCAAATTGGGAATCGGTATACCTCTATCCTACCCTTTGCTTCTTTGAAGGCAGCATCGTCAGCGTGGGCCGTGGTACCGAAACACCTTTCCAAATTTTCGGACACCCAAGCATGCGTGGCGAATATAGTTTCACTCCACAAAGCACATCTGGCGCGTCAAAACCTCTGCTGGAAGGTCAGCGCTGCCGAGGCGAAAACCTTGTGGAATTTGCCCATGGTTATGCTTTCAACGCCAACCAGTTGCATTTGGAATGGATTATTGAAGCCTACCAGCAACTCAGCGACAAAGATTTCTTCACCAACTATTTCCATCTGCTCTCTGGCGACAAAAAACTCCGCAGTCAAATTGAGCAAGGCCTTTCTGTTGACGAAATCCGCACCAGCTGGAAAAAAGAAATTGACAAGTTTAAGGAAATTCGCAACAAATACTTGATGTATTAAGCCGCTTCCTTTTTCATTTTTCTCTCATTTATTGCATTCACAATCAAAGCGATGGCGCCATCGCCTGTTACATTGCATGCCGTTCCGAAACTATCCATAGCGATGTACAAGGCAATCATCAGGCCGAGCATATCTTGTGTGAAGCCAAGAATCGAACTCAACACACCTAATGCCGCCATAATGGCACCGCCAGGAACTCCCGGAGCTGCAACCATTACGATGCCCAGCATACAGATAAAGCCCGCGTAAGTCCCTAAACCTAATGTCATGCCGTTCATCAACACGATGGCATAGGAACATGCTACAATCTTTAAAATGCTGCCAGCCAAATGTATGGTAGCGCAAAGCGGAACCGTAAAGCCAGCAATGTCATCATTCACACCATTTTTCTTTGCCTGAGCCAAGGTAACCGGAATTGTGGCAGCCGACGATTGCGTTCCTAAAGCTGTAACATACGCCGGCAACATGTTGACCAAACACCTGAGAGGATTTTTCTTTGCGACAATTCCGGCCACACAAAACTGGAACAGCAACAACACGGCAGTCATGGCAAAGATTATGAGGATTACCTTGAGGAAGATGCTCAATATAAAACCAATTTCACTTTCAACGCAGATTTTCATGAAAATGCCAAAGATATAAATCGGAAACAACGGAATGATTGCCTTGGCAATCAGCATGTTGACCAAATCACGGAATTCAATAAGAATATTCTTGAAAGTATCGCCTTTCACAGATGCGAGACCTAATCCCAAAACAAAAGCCAAAATTAAAGCTGTCATGACTTCCATCAAAGGTGGCATTTCGATGGTGAAATATGGCTCCACCGCATTTTTCGTCATGCTGCTTAAATCGGCAACCGAACCCGATTGTATGAAATTCGGGAACACCGTACTGCTTACAGAATAGGAGAAAAATCCGGAAATCAATGTCGAACCGTAGGCCAAAGCCACGGTTATCCACAGCAAACGACCTGCATTTTTACCTAATTCGGCAATACCCGGAGCAACCAAACCAATGATAATGAGCGGAATGATAAAATTCAGAAAATTTCCGAAAATCCCATTAAAAGTAACGAAAATCCTCACCAACCAAGTCGGGAAGAAAAATGAACACGCGATGCCAAGAATAATGGCAACGATGACTTTTGGCAACAAGCCTATCTTTTTGATTTTCATAATAATCCATCTAATAAAAATGCCGCCATTGTGATTTACAACGGCGGCATGTCATAATTTACACAGAATTAGAAATGCATTCTGCCTGGATAAACCTTCAAGGCTTCTTCAAGGCATTTCAATGCAGCCTGCAAGTCTTCGACCTTCAAGCAGTAACTGATACGGACTTCGTCCTTACCCATACCTTCAACCGAATAGAAACCAGTGGCAGGAGCCAGCATGACAGTTTCACCATTATAGTTGAATTCTTCAAGCAACCACTTGCAGAAAGCATCAGAATCATCGATAGGAAGACGAGCCACAGCATAGAAAGCACCTCTTGGCGTTGGGCAGAAGCAACCAGGAATAGCATTCACGCCAACCACGACACAATTGCGGCGTGCCAAATATTCATTCTTAACCTCAGCGAAATACTCCTCAGGAGTATCGACAGCAGCTTCAGCAAAAACTTGGCTGAAAGCTGAAGGGCACAAACGGGCTTGAGCATATTTCATGGCAGCCTTCATCACTTCCTTGTTCTTAGAGACGAACATGCCCAGACGGGCACCGCAAGCACTGTAACGCTTTGATACTGAGTCGAACATAATGACATGATCATCAATACCCAGATTCAAGGATGGGAACACATACTTGCCATCGTAAGCAAATTCACGATACACTTCGTCGACAAACAGGAACAAGTCGTATTTCTTAACAAGATCAGCCAATTGATGCAATTCCTCTTCCGAATAAACAGCACCCGTAGGGTTGTTAGGATTGCAAATCATGATGGCCTTCGTCTTATTGGTAATGACCTTTTCGAATTCCTCGATTGAAGGAAGCGCAAAGCCCCTGTGGATGAACGACATGATAGGCTTCACTACCACATCCGATTCTGTAGCGAAACCATTGTAGTTAGCGTAGAACGGTTCAGGAATAATGACTTCGTCACCAGCATCCAAGCAGACACCGAAAGCAAACTGAATGGCTTCAGAACCACCATTGGTGAGGATGATTTCGTCTTCCGTAACATCGATTCCCCACTTTTTGTAGTATTCAGTCATTTTTCTACGGGTTGATGCTTCACCTGCCGAATGTGTGTAAGCCAACACTTTCCAGCGGTAATCGTTCAACGCTTCAAGAGCGAAACGAGGCGTTTCGATGTCAGGCTGACCAATATTGAGATGATAGACTTTAATGCCTCTTGCCTTAGCTGCGTCTGAATAAGGGACGAGTCGGCGGATAGGCGACGCAGGCATTGCCTGACCTTTTTTAGATACTTGTGGCATAAGATTATATTATAGGTGTTTGAAATTAAAAAAGCCATCTAAATTGATTAGACAGCTTTTAGTTGAATTTTTTATTGAATTATCTGTTATTGACAGGAGAACCTGAACCAAAGTTATTTTCAGGCATTGCTTCAGCCGGCTGATCCAAGACGGTGCCCTTAATACGAAGGACAACGGTGCCGTTCTGAATAGCATTTGACGTGACAGTCACAGTCTTGTTGATAATGCCCGGACGATTGGTCCTGTAGGTTACCTTAATGACTTCCGATTCGCCAGGAAGAATTGGTTCCTTTGGCCAAGTAGGAATTGTGCAGCCGCAGCTTGACTTCGGTTTCTGAACTATCAGAGGTTCATTACCGGTGTTAGTGAAACGGAATTCACATTCGCCATTGCCGTTGTAAGGCACGTTGCCATAATCGTGGACGGTCTTTTCAAACTCGATTTCAGCGCCATTTCTGACTTCCTGAGCTTTCACTGCTCCTGCAAACAAGAGGAACAGGCCAAGTAAACAAACTACTTTCTTCATTTTTATCACTTATTTTAAAATTGCACAAAAGTATGAATTTATTCTGAATGTGTGCGCAAACTTTTGATTTTTTGCACAAAAATCAATTATCCAAAAACCATACCAAAAACAGAAGAAAAAAAATTCATTTTTTTGTTGCGCGTATTGAAAAATGTACTACTTTTGCACCCCGAAAGACGGCGGGATAGCTCAGTAGGTTAGAGCGTCGGATTCATAACCCGGAGGTCATGAGTTCAATTCTCATTCCCGCTACTTCAGAAGCAAGGTCAAAAGCCTTGCTTCTTTCGTTTTTAGTGTGGATTTCAAAAATCAATTTTCTCTCCCAAGAACTTACTACAAGCATCTTCTCCTTATCACTAAGGCAAATAAAGATAATCCACAACTAAATTCCGTCATATAGATTTTTACGGAAAAAGCAGACATTAGGAAAAAACACATTATATTTGCAGCATTGATGTCTTTGAGGGCTGTTTAATGGACTTCGCAGAACTCAGAGAGTCAATATGAAATAATGTAAAACAGAAGTCCTTGCATTTATATGAAAAAAACATTGGTTTTATTTTTGCTGATGCTAACGGCTTCATTCGGTTTTGCGGCACAAGACTATTATTACACCTTACTGTTTGGTAAGGCCGGAGACCTGCTTCTACCTGCTAAAATCGTGGCTTCCAGCATTGCTGTCGATAAAGATTGCGTGAGCGCGTCAGCAACCGAAAACCCATCCGTCATTCATCTTGAAGGACGCAAACTCGGCAGCGCCGTTGTGACATGCCGTCTCGCCTCTGGAACAAATGTCTCCATCCATGTCCGCGTGGTCTCGTCGTTCCAAGCGCTTGTGAAAGACGTTAAAGACACAAACAACGGTGTCGAATGGGACGGAGTCTATCAGTTCATCCGCCCTTCTGGAGATTACAGCTTCTCCTACACGGTTTATGACCATTCCGAAAGCTGGGACTATGCAGTTCAATATGTTAATCCTCGATACTATTTTTGGGATGGCCAATACGGAATCAATCATCTTTATGATGGAGAACGCGAGCTATACCTTATCACCAACACGAGTGCGAATGACAGCACTTGGTACACCACTGATGGCGATCGCTTGGGAGACAGATATACCAACCTCGAAACCTCACACACAGAATACCTTGAAAACAGAGATGCCAATATTGCAATACGCGGTGGTTTCGAATATCTGCAACTGTTGGAAGAGACTTTTGAAAACACCTTCATGAAAGTATTCCGTCAATATGGCAAGAGCAACAAGGATTTAGCCAAACATTTCGTTGGCTATGACTACTGTTGCGGTGTGCGATGCTGGGTTTTTGAAGGCCGCGGATTAAACACCATCAACTACACTTTTTGGGTGGATCCGGCCAACGGAATGTGCCTTCGTTGCATTTACAATGAAGACGAGCTCTTTGAGGTTACAAAGTATGACATGAAAGACTAAGAAAGAAACAAACAATCATTTTATAAAGAAGCAAGGTCACAGCCTTGCTTCTTTCATTTATGGTGTTGATTTACAGCTTACAAAATCATTCTCCCTTTTTCGTCGTCAGAATCATGAAAAGGATGGAGAAAAGAATCAGCACCACGCCGATGGCGACATTCAGCGTGAAAGGCTCGTGAAACACGGCCACGCCTATGAAAATGGCCGTCAAAGGTTCCAAAATGCCCATCACCGAGGTCTTCGTGGCGCCGATTTTTTTTGTGGCCGCTGCCAAAGTGATGGTCGCTAATGCCGTTGGCAAAATGGCCAATCCAATCACATTCAGCCAGCACGAAGCATCAGGCATTCTGTTGAGTTCCATACCGCATTTTGTGAAGAAGAACAAAACAATAGTGCCAATCAGGAAACAGTAAAAGGTCAAGGTCAGGTTAGGCAAGGCCTTCACTTCCTTGCTTTGGTTGACAAATATTATAAATAAGGTGTAGCACAAACCAGACAGCACCACCAAGACGATGCCGCGCCAGTCAATCAAGCCGCCCTCGCCGTTCAGCGAAAGCAAGACCGCACCCGCAACGCCGGCAAAGATGGAAACCCAGGTCTGCCAACTTGACCGCTGCCCGAAAAACATCATAATCACCGCAACCATAATGGGATAAACATACAACACACTGGTCGCAATGCCCGATGGAATAAACTTGTAAGAAATGAAAAGCGTGATGCTGCACAAAGTAAACAGCGTCCCGACTATAGTCATCAATCCAAATTGTTTCCAACTGATTTTCAATTGTTTTCCAGCAACCAACATAAAGACAAGCATCAACAGAACCGCCATGCCATAACGGTAAAACAGCAACGAATTGACATCCAATCCCTTATTCAAAACCGGCACGCCAAACAAAGGATTCATGCCGTAAGTGATTCCCGACAAAATACCGGCCAGATAGCCCCACCATGTTGATTTATTTTTCATTTTATATTCTTTGACTCTTTGACAATTAGACTTTTAGACTCTTTGACCTTTGGACGCTTTGGACTTTTGAACAATTTTTGAACATTTTTCTTTTCAATTTTTCACCCTTCACCAAACGTATTCCACTTCTTCCAAAAACAAGGCGTGAGCCGGAACGGATAATCCTGCCGAACAACGGTCTTTCAGTTCAACGACTCTACGGAAATCCTCCAAACTCATTTTACCACGCCCGACCTCAAGCAAAGTACCCACGATAGCGCGAACCATATTGCGCAAAAAACGGTCAGCCTTGATGCGGAATACCAGCTGCCCATCCTGTTCAAACCAACGGGCCTCCATGATTTTGCAATTGTTCGTTTTAACTTGCGTGTGCAGTTTTGAAAAACTCGTAAAGTCTTCGTATTCAAACAATAAATCAGCTGCCTGCTGCATCATTGCCACATCCAAATCACCATAAAGGTAATACGAATCCTGCGTATGGAAAGGATTTTTGGTGCGTGAAATATAGTAATGATAGGTGCGCGAAACGGCATCGAAACGCGCATGAAGATTATCGTCAACCTGCCAAATCTTATAAATCACAATGTCGCCCGGCAAAAACAAATTGACCTGTTCCGTCAAATAAGCAACATCTGCAATTGGTTCCGCAACATCAAAATGCGCATAGTAATTGCGGGCATGGACCCCCGTATCGGTACGGCCACAACCTGTAATGGCAATTTTCTGTCCAATCTTGAAACTCAGGCACTTTTCAAGTTCCTCTTGAATGCTATTTGATTGAGGCTGAATCTGATAACCATGATAATTGGTTCCATTATAGGCAAGATGAATAAAATAACGTGGCATAACTTAATCTTTTTTTTGTTCGCTTTTTTGTTCATAACGAGCCATCACAACAGCACACGACGCATCGCCGGTAATACTCATCGTAGTGCGGGCCATGTCAATGATTCTATCGATGCCCGCCACAATGGCGACGCCTTCTATCGGAATGCCTGCTGAAGCAAACACCATGGCCATCAAAGCCAACGAGCCGCCTGGAACACCTGGCGTACCAATAGATGCAATCGTTGCTGAAACAGCAATCGCAATATATTGCTGCAAACTTAAATCAATTCCACAGCATGTGGCAATGAAAACCGATGTCACGCCAAGATAGATTGCAACACCATCCATATTGATAGTGGCGCCAAGCGAAAGTACAAAATCGCCAACATCTTTCGGAACACCGAGTTTTTGTGTGCATTTCATACTCACGGGCAACGTGGCCAATGATGAATCGCTGGAATAGGCAAACAACATGGCAGGAATCATTTCCTTGAAAAACATCAAGGGACTCATCTTTCCCAACACCTTGACACACGAAGCATAGACAAAAACCGCATGGATTACAAAACAAAGATATGCCACGCCTATCAGGACAGCATACGAGCCCAAAACAGACGGTCCATTAACCGCAACAGCCGGGCACAACATGCAAAAAACACCAATCGGAGCCAAAGCCATAATGAAACTCAAAATCTTCGTGACAATTTCATTAAGACTCACGATGACATCAGAAACCGGCTTTGCCTTCTCCCCTACTTTTACGATGGCAAAACCTATAAACAATGCAATTACAATGACTTGCATCATATTGGAAGTGGCCAAAGGCTCGAACATGTTCTTTGGGAAAATGTTTACGATTTGGTCCATAAGCGTGATGTGAGGAACCTCTATCGAATTGCCGTCGCGCGGAATTTCGATGATTGGAAATACATTTTTCAACAATGTCGACAACAACAGACCTAAGGTAACGGCAAATATTGTCGTCAGCATGAAATACAGCAATGTACGAATGCCCAATCTGCCCAGTTTCGACACATCCTTCATATTGATAATGCCGCAAATAATGGAAAGCAGCACCAATGGAACAACAATGAATTTCAGCAGATTAAGAAAAATAACGCCAATTGGCTGAATGTACTTCAACGCAACATCAACATGATTCTGCATCAGAAAACCAACAATAAAGCCGAGCACCAATGCAATCAGAATAAGCATGGTCAACGATGTTTTTTTTTTGAATCGTAACATAGCGATAAATTTATGACGCAAAATTACTGAAAAAAACAATCATTTCTTCACCTTGTCGTGCCGCCACATTTGCCAGCTATTGAACAGATTTTGCCAAATTGAATAAAACGCAAGATACACGGAAGCCAATGGCAAAAGGTATGTGTTGGCAATCCAAATGCCCATAGCCGTGTTTTTCTGGCCCAACAGTTGTCCGCCGGCAATGGTGTCACCATATTTTCGTCCAAGCCATTTGCCAAAGCCAAACTGAATGGCGCAATAACACATCGAGGCTATAGCAAGAGCGACAATCACGCCAAAATTACCCTTCCCGTGCAAGAAAATGAAATCGATAGTCTGTCCCAAAGTGATGAACAAGGCCACTGACCATATATAAAACGAACAGCCCTTGAAACGGCTTAAAAAAACGTTCACTTTCGGGCAAAGCAAGTAAGAAACCAAAGCAATGAAGAACGGTAAGCCTATTACAGAACCTATTTTCTTCAAAATCATAAAGAAAGACTGCCAAAACGGCAAATCCTGGTTTTCTCCGATAAAGGAAAAGATTATCGGGACAGCAACAGCCGTCATCAAATTCCCGACAATGGTATAAGTTGTTACTGTCTCGCGGTTTGCACCTAAAATGCAGGAAATCACGACGACCGAAGCTGCAACAGGGCAAATCACGCCCACCAAAACACCTTGCGCCACGATTTCGCTAAACTGCAAGGCTTTGATAATGAAATAACTGCCCAAACTCACCACAACCTGAAACAAAGCAAGCCACAAATCAAGCATTGAAGTCTTCAGCTTTTTCATGTCGACTGCCACGAAGTTCAGCAGTAATATAGTGAAAATCAGGTATGGCACAATCACCTTAAACATAGCACAATACCTGTGGAAAATCAAACCTAAAACAATAGCTGTTGGAAGTACAAAATTGCGATATTTATTCATAACTATCAAAAAAGCGGCTGCAAATTTACGACGAAAAACAGCATTTTTGTTTGCATTACGGCAAAAAATGCCTAATTTTGCACCGATATTTGAAGACGGGAAAACAATCAAGCCTGTCTCCCATTGTTTCACCAAAACAGTTTTTATGGATTCAAATCCAATTCATGTCAGTGTTAATTCCGAAATCGGAAAACTTCAACACGTATTAGTTCACACACCAGGCGCAGAACTTGAAAACATGACGCCTGAAAACGCACATAGCTTCCTGTATAGCGACATCCTTAACATGCAGGTTGCACAAAAAGAATATAGTTATTTTAAGAGAGTCCTTCAAAAAGTGACATGCGTTCATGAAATCGGTGATCTTCTGACCGACATCTTGACCAATGACAAAATCAAGGCCATTCTTGTAGACAGAATATGCAAAGCCGAAAACGTCGCATACCTTTCCAATTATCTCAAGGATCTGGAACCTGCCGAATTGTCGAGGCAACTCATTGAAGGTGTTTATTTCAAAGACATCTCATACATAAATAACGAAAAATTCACGCTTCAGCCTTTGGCCAACCTTTTCTTTATGCGCGATGCATCTTTCACCATGTTTGACGACCTGATGATCAGCAACATGGCCAGCAATGTCCGCGCCCGTGAATGCATAATCCTCGATGCCATCTACACATACCATCCGATGTTCGACGCGCAAGTCGTCAACCCTGCCGTCAAATATGCGACAAATACCATTGGAACAGTTGAAGGCGGTGATGTACAAATCATCCGCGACGACATCATCATCAGCGGTATGGGCGCACGAACCAACATGCACGGCATCAATGCTTTGGTTGACCACTTGAAAACGAAGCCAGGCGTCAAGCACTTGATATTCCAGGAACTGCCATTACAACCCGATTCATTCATCCACCTCGATATGGTGTTCACCATGCTGGATGTTGACAGGTGCATGGCATTCAAACCCGTTATTCAAAACTGCCAGTATAAGACCTTCCACATCACCATCGATGGACAAAAAGCATACGGTGAAGACGAGCACGACTTGATTTCCGCCTTGAACAAACTCAATGTTCCTGTCGAACCTATTTTCTGCGGTGGCGAGAAAGACTCTTACCATGGTCCTCGCGAACAATGGCATAGCGGTTGCAATTTCTTCTGCTTTGCTCCTGGCAAATTCCTTGGCTACGGACGAAACCAGCACACCATTCAAGCCATCAATGATGCAGGATTCAGTGTTGTTACCGCAGCTGATGTTGTCAACAACAAGGTCAACCTTGAAAAAATAAATAAATGCGTCGTGGCATTTGAAGGCAACGAACTGTCACGCGGTGGCGGTGGCGCACGCTGTATGACCATGCCAGTTCAACGCATGGCTGTTGATTGGCAAGGCGCTTGAAATGAAAGCATTCAAAGCATACGACATTCGCGGAGAATGGGGCACAGAACTGAATGAAGAAACCGCTTATAAAATCGGTTTCTTCATTCATAGGATAATTGACGCTAAGACAATTCTTGTCGGTCGCGACATGCGCCTTTCTTCCGACACATTGTTCGAAGCACTAGCACAAGGCATAACCGACAGCGGTTGCCATGTCGACGATTTAGGTTTAGCCACTACTCCACTTGTCTATTGGGCAACAGCAAAATACGGTTATGAGGCATCCATTCAGATTACGGCTTCTCACAACCCGAAAAACCATAACGGACTAAAAATTTCCGCAAAAGACGCTCTTCCGGTAGGTTATGAAACAGGACTGAAAAAATTAGAAGCCATTATCGAAAGCGACGAAAAATGCATTCCTGTAACTGAAAAAGGAACCATCCGGCACATTGATGTTAAGCAGGATTACTTGGCTTTTCAGAAGCAGTTTTCGGGCAACACCGACAATCTTAACATTGCCATCGATTGCAGTAATGGCATGGCATCGATGTTTGTTCATGATCTATTTGGCAAGTGCAACTTCATCAACGACACGTTGGATGGTAATTTCCCGAATCACGAGCCCAACCCTCTGGAAGCCGAAAACCAACAGCAGATAAAAGAATTAGTGCTAGAAAAAAAATGCGACATCGGCTTGCTTTTTGACGGAGATGCCGACCGCATTACTTTCATCGATGAAAAAGGGAACTTCATTTCTCCTGATTTGATAATTGCATTCTTAGGCAATTATTTCATTGGCGAGCAACATCAAAAGGGAATCGTACTTCAAGACATTAGAAGTTCCAGATCCATTCAGGAATATCTTGACCAATATCAGGCTAAAGTCGAAACCTGGCGCGTGGGTCGCGCGTATGCCGCTTTAAAACTGCGCGAGTTGGACGGCGTCTATGGCGGCGAATTGGCCGGTCATTATTATTTCCGCGATTTCTATTATTCCGACTCTGCCCTCTTAGCCGCTTCCATCGTGTTACGGCTTCTCAACCGTTTCAAGCAAGAAGGCAAAACCATGAGTCAAATTATCTCCAAAATCACACCTTATTATAATAGCGGCGAAATCAACTTCAAGGTTGAAAACAAACAAGCCGTCATGGATGCTGTGCGCGACCATTTCACAAATATCGAAAAGCCAGAGCGTTTCCTCGATTTCGACGGCTATCGCCTTGACTATCATGATTGGTGGCTCAACATCCGTCCATCCAATACCGAACCTTATCTTCGCTTTCTTTGCGAAGCCAAAAGCGAAGATAAACTGAAAGAAATCATCAATGTTGTCACAAACATTTCACACAACATAAAATAATCCGATTTTTTCCACCGTTACACCAAGGCTTTGCATCGCGCTTGATTTTCATCAAGTTACCGACTCCAGTCTTAGATTATAATGCCAATGACAAATTCGTCTGGCATTGGCTCTAATTTTGAAAAAAAAGCGTATCTTTGCAACAAATTACAAAGAAATGAAGAAATTGACATTGATACTCATAGGCATGCTTTTCATGTGCAGTTGCCAAGACATTGAGAAATCGAGAAACTATTTTGACGAAGGTGTCAATCAAATGATGCGCAAAGGTGATTTTGCCGAAGCAGAAAAGGACTTCTCAAAAGCCATCAAGCACAACAAAAAAGACCCTGAATTATATTACTATAGAGCTTGTGCAAAATTCAATGCAAAGAAATACCAAGAAGCCATCCCAGATTTTGAGAAAGCCATCGAAATCAAGCCGGATTATGCCGATGCCTATTTCTCATTAGGCCGCACTTATAGTTGCATGCACAATAGCGATATGTCGTGCTATTATTACAAAATGGCCGAAAAATACGGACGGCCTAACCTGCACGATCTACTGAAAAACTGCCCGTAAATCACTCCTCAACGCCAAAAGTCTCAACGACAATCAAATCGCCATCTTCGTTGTAAGTCTTCCATTGGCCTGTTTTCTGACCATTTAAATAACTGCCTTCTTCTTTCAAGGCTGTATTTGGGAAATAGGTCTTGGCAGGACCGTTCATCTGATTATGATGAAATTCACATTCCATCATCAGATAGCCTGAATCGAAGTATTGCCGGCATGCACCTTCCCTAATGCCAGCAACATATTGCGCCTCCTCGGCAACACGCTCCGTATCAGGATTATAAACACGCGACCACCCGTCGACTTTGCCATTTTTGTTGTCTTCAACCAAAACCAGTTTTCCGGTCTCTTTATCAAAATAACGCCACTCACCTTCCTTTTTCTGATTCACATAAGTGCCCATAGCAATCACTTTGCCATTCGCCGCAAAGGTCTGATTTTGGGCTTTCTCTCCCGACTTATCAAATTTATTCGTCGCTTTCAGATTGCCTTGTTCATCAAAATAGCGGAATTCTCCCGTACATTTGTCGTTTTTAAACTGTCCCTCATAGCGTTTCTGACCATTGGGATAGAAATCGCACCACTTTCCTTGACGACGGCCCTTAGCATCAGTCTTATTGTAATCTTGTGAAAAACATGGACTTACTAGAAACAAAAGTCCAAAAACGAAAAATACAAGTCTCTTCATATCGAAATAATTTGGCTGCAAATTTAAAAAATAACGTAATTTTGCAGTAAATATTATGGCAGAATACTCATCAATATTATTAGAAAACGCAGTTGAATCACTTTCAAAGCTGCCTGGAATAGGGAAGAAGACCGCATTAAGACTAGCCCTACATCTTTTGGGCGAAGATGCGACTGAAACCGAACAACTCGCCGATTCATTATTAAAAATGAAGCACAACATCATGCTGTGCGAACGCTGTTTCAACATCAGCGACACAAAGGTCTGCTCCATTTGTTCCAACCCGCGACGCGATGAAAACACGCTTTGTGTTGTTGCCGACATGCGCGATGTACTTGCCATCGAAAGGACCGCCTCTTTCAACGGATTGTATCATGTGTTAGGCGGTGTCATCTGTCCAATCGAAGGCATTGGGCCAAACAATTTGAAAATTGCGCAACTTGTAGAGCGTACGCATAAAGAGGAATTCAAGGAAATCATTCTGGCCCTGCCCGCCACCATCGAAGGCGATACGACAAACTTCTATATTTTTCGTCAACTGAATGATTTTCAAGGTAAAATAACGGTCATTTCAAAAGGCATTGCAGTAGGTGACGCATTGGAATATGTCGACGAAGTGACCTTGGGACGGTCTATCATGAACAGGACTTTGTTCTCCAAATAGAATAAACGAAAACAATTCGACGAACAATATTACCCTTCCTCAAATTCATCAAACAGATTAAGTTGGTTTTCCGTCAGGTATAATTCCGGCGGAACTTCATACTCGTATGCAGTAATGAAGCGGGAAATATTTTTCTTGATTAGCTTAATGGGCGTCGTTTTCCTGGCCTTGCAATAATTTCGCAACGACTTATACTGACCTGCAGTTAACTTAAAGGTGACTGCATAATACTTATAGTTTCTGCGCTTACGCTTCCCTTTTCTTTTCCCATTATCCATAACCACTTGATTTTTACGACACAAAATAAAGCATAATTATTCAAAAAAACAAGGAAAGATGGAAAAGAAACGAATCACTACAATTCGATGCCATACAAATGCATCTTATTGTATAAGGTTTTGCGGTCAATTTGTAGCAGTTTAGCAGCCACGGTCTTGTTGCCTCTCGCCTTTTGCAAAGCAGCTTCAATCTGTTGTTTTTCGTTTTCAGGTCGCAAAGCCCAATCGTCTTCATTTTTCTCTATATTCTTGATTGCATGGACAAAAACCGGCAAATCATCCAATTCAATGGTATCGCCCTCGGCAAACAAGACACACCGGCGAATGACATTACGCAGTTCGCGCAGATTGCCATTCCAAGTCTGCTTTTTCATCTCGGCCAAAGCTTCAACCGAAATGCCTTTTACTTCTTTCAGCAATTCTTCATTAGCCTGATTGATAAAGAAATAGACGAACTCATCTAAATCATCCATTCTATCACGCAAAGGCGGAACCGTCAAAGAGAACTCATTAATGCGATGATATAAATCCTGGCGGAAACGGCCTTCATCAATAGCCAGTTCTATGTTCTCATTTGTTGCCGCAATAATGCGCACATCCACATTGATGTCAGTTGCCGACCCCACAGGTCTCACCTTCTGTTCCTGTAACGCCCGAAGCAATTGCATTTGGACCTCGTATGGCAAATTTCCAACTTCATCAAGAAAAACCGTGCCACCTTTTGCTTGTTCAAAAACACCTTTCTTATCAGATATTGCAGAAGTGAAAGAGCCTTTCAAATGGCCGAACAACTCGCTTGGAGCCAATTCCTTCGACAGACTTCCACAATCCACAGGAATAAACGGACCATCTTTTCTCAAGCTGCAATCGTGAATCATTCGGGCAATATATTCCTTCCCCGTGCCACTTTCTCCCAAAATCAAGACAGAAAACTTTGTCGGAGCAACCAATTCAACATGCTTGTATAGCCGCTGAATTACAGGGCTATTTCCTTTTACCATTTCCTTGCGTTGCGGCTGAAACACTTCTGGCGAATCGCTTTCCGAGGAAATGGCCGCTTCAATCTTTTCCTGCAAAACGCTCGGATTGATTGGCTTTTTCAAGTAATCGAAGGCTCCTATTTTCATGGCAGACACAGCGGTCTGAACCTCAGCATAACCCGTCATCACAATGAAAGGCACCTGGTTTTTCAGTTTTTCCCTAACCCACGACATAAGGATAATTCCATCGCCATCCGGCAAACGCAAATCTGTCAGAATCAAATCATAAGATTTAGAAGAAACGGCTATCTTTGCCTGTTCGTAACGCGAAACCAAATCGGCTTCATAATTATTCTTTTTCAGCCAGGTTTGAATCATGACACCAAATGCGGCATCGTCTTCTACTATTAGGATTCTGTGTTTCATAGGCGCAAAAATACTCATTTTCCACAATTCCACAACTCTTTTTCCTACAAAACAATATTTCCACAAAATTATTGTGGAAAACGCAAAAGAAACAAAGAAGCCCTGCATATGCAAGGCTTCTTTTGAAAATTGAAAACGAGCAGAAATTTTATTTGATGGAAATGATCAAATAATTAGATTGGTTCCAGAATGCTTCCTTATTGGTGATGTTCAAAGTCTGAGCACCATTTTCGTCCGTTACCAACTCATAGCTGTTGGTTGGATGCTTGGTCAATATGGTTGCTTTCTTGGTATTCAACGGAATAGATGAAATTTCGCGTCTGTCAGCCTTGACAAAATTACTGTTATCAAAAGCTTGGTCAACAAGTTGCTTAGCTTGGAAGATGCCGCCCTTGGTCATCAAGCCTTTTTCCATAAGGACTTGCGGGGTAGCAATGCAATACCAAACGCTATTCAAAGCAGCATCCTGATTATTAATGGTTTGCTGTTGAACAGAATTTAAAGTATTGAGATTTTCATTTTCAGAACTAAGATTTTCTATGCTCTCATTCAAACCGCTTACCTGTTCATTGAGTTCGCTGATTTGAACATCTTTCAAATTCAGTTCTTCTTTCAACGAATTGATATAGGTGTCTTTTGCATCAAGTTGCTCTTTCAAACGGTTTATGGTTTCCGTCAAAGCCTTGGACTTGGCGCCTTGTGATGACAGTTGCTTTTCAAGATCGGCAATCTTCTGGTGGTTTTCTTGCAATGTCTGCTGGATGGCATTGATTTCAGCGACAGCTCTATTTGTGTCACCTTCTTGATTCTCAATCATAATGATACCTTCGGCAGCACGTACCGACTCAAGAGCATTCTCAATTTCATTGATAGTGCGAAGAGCAGAATCGAAATCGCCGTTTGCAGCAGCTGCAACGACTTGAAGCGAATCTCTTTCGGCTAACAAAGCCTGGTACTCTTTAGATTTTTCCACATTCCTACAGGAAGTAGCAAACAGTGCTACAAGTGCTAAAGCGATGATAGATAATTTTCTCATTTTTTTTAAATATAAAGTTTCCATTTTTAAAGCACATTTCGTGCCTAAACTTGTTTATTTAATATAACATATTGATTACAAATTACTTACAAATAGATTTAACAACAAATAATAATGTGGAAAACTGTGGAATCTCCGCTTCCGCCACTATAAATTGTAGAAATCCACAACTTCTAAATCAAAGGTGAATGAGACCTGTAGACTGATGTCTTGGCAAAGGAAACACCGTGACATCAGGATTGGTGCGGATACGTTGCTGCTGCAAAATCTGATAAACATTCTGCATTGCTAGTTCAGGCGTGTTGTTGTTTTCGCTTAAATGACAGAGCATTACGTTTTTCAAGCCTTTGAGATAACGCTTAGCTATGTAACGCGACGCCTCGACATTGCTCAAATGTCCGGTCGGGCCCGCTATGCGTTTTTTAAGAATGTAAGAATACGGACCTTTCCACAACATGTTTTCATCGTAATTCGACTCAAGCACAATGGATTCTGACCTATCGAGATACGATTCCACACAGCTGTCAATCATGCCGACATCGGTTGCAAGTGTCAGATTCTTATCATCATAGCGGAAATAATAACCCATAGTTCCACGGCCATCGTGCATCACAGGAAAAGGCTCAATGTGGATTCCACACATTTCAATGGAATCGAAAGGCTCGATAGCGTGGAAAAATTCAGGATTCATGTTTCGGGTTGCCTTGCCGCGCAACACGCCTGCAATGCAATCGGCATGGGCATAAATGGGGACTTGCAAGGTTTCAGCAATCACATCAAGACCCTTTACATGGTCGATATGGTCGTGCGTAAGGAAAATGCACTTTATGCTCTGTAATTGATAATCAATTTGCTGCAAAGATTTCTTCAAATGCGCCAGACTCACTCCCGCATCTATCAGGAAACCCTCTTCTTCCACACCGACGAAAAAACAATTGCCGCTGCTGCCGCTGGCGAAACTGCAAAAGACGAAAGGCGAAAGACAAGAGAATAAATCCATGGCAAATTTTGAAAATGCAAAGATAGTTTTTCTAACTTTGCCCCCAATTAAATTTGCAATAAAAAATGGAAAAGACTTTTGACCCCAATGCAGCCGCCGTGGCCGACTCCGGCATTTACGGACTGCCCTGCACCGCCGAAGAAGCGCAAATCATCATCATCCCTGTGGAATGGGAACTGACAACCAGCTATAACCGCGGCACCGTCGACGGCCCAAGCACGATTATGGAAGCCTCGATGCAAGTCGACCTTTGCCACCACGATTATCCCGACCTCTGGCAAAAAGGCATCTGGATGGACGAGTTTCCGAAGGAACTGCGCGAACTGCACGATGAACTGGCTCCCGTCAGCGAGGAAATCATCGATGCACTATACGAAGGCTTGATGGATGAAAACCCGGAGAAATATGAAAAGATGTATGCCGACATCGTTGCTGCAACGGAAAGGAAAAACGCATGGCTCTGCGAGCGTATCGCCTACTGGAAAGCACAAGGCAAAACCGTCGGTCTGCTTGGCGGCGACCACAGCACGCCCCTCGCCTATCACCAATACCTTAATAAATTAGGTGTGGAATACGGTATACTGCACGCCGACGCCCACATGGATTTGCGCGACACTTTCGAGGGTTTCAAATACTCACACGCATCCATATTCTTCAACACTTTGAAATTCGACAATGTGAAGAAATTAGTGCAAGTCGGCATCCGCGATTACTGCCACCAGGAAAAGGCCTTGGCCGAAAGTCAGCCGGAGCGTGTGAAGGTCTTCTTCGACCGCGACAACCGCCGCCGCATGTACGAAGGCGCAACTTGGAAAACCATCGTTGACGAAATGGTGGCTGCCTTGCCGCAAAAGACCTACATTTCAATCGACATCGATGCCCTCGACCCGAAACTCTGCCCGAATACCGGCACTCCGGTTCCTGGCGGTTTGGAGTATGAAGAACTGATGTATCTGCTCAACCGCATCCGTGAAGCCGGCAAGGAAATCATCGGTTTCGACCTTTGCGAAGTCTCGCCCGGCGATGGCGACTGGGACGGCAATGTCGGCGCCCGCGTCTTGTTCCACCTCTGCGGCGTGGCAGCGAAATGATGAAAGACTGATTCTTTTTCAGCAGCTGGCTGGGCTATTAGCCTTTAGCTTTGGGAGTGCACATCAGTTTTGCGCTAGGTAATGTAGTTGAAAATTGGGTGAACATCAGTTTTACGCTAGGTAATGTAGTTGGAAATTGGGTGTACATCAGTTTTGCGCTAGATAAAGTAGTTGAAAATTGGGTGAACATCAGTTTTGCGCGGCAGAAATGAATTTTTGAAATAAAAGTTCATTCTATTTTCATAAAAAAAACGAACGACTAACCTTCACATTCCCTAAGCAAATTGTTTGAACTATAGATTATTTCACTACCTTTGCAGCGATTTTTTTTCATTTATATAAATGGCTTTAAATAATCTTTTTACCAAGGGAAACCGCGAAAAGCACTTTTTCCCAACTTACATCAAACAGGCTGAGACTGCGCAAGTTGCAGCCAAGTATTTGCAGGAACTCATCAAGTCGGAAGACGCTGAGGAACGCAAGCTACTCACCCGTATGGTCAAGAAGCAGGAGACCACCGGCGACGAATTGTTGCGTGATTTCTATGTCGAACTCAACGAGGCTTTCGTGACACCTTTCGACCGTGAAGACATGAACGCATTGGCGATGGCTCTTGACAAATTCCTCGACTTCATCAACTATTCGGCCAAGACCATCCTGATGTATAATCCCAAGAAGATTGACAAGCACATCAAGGAGATTATTGACAACATTCTGGAAGACGCCAACCTCATCATCGAGATTTTCAATAACTTGGAAGACATCAACAAGAATCAGGCTAAACTCACTGAGCTTTGTCAAAAAGTCTCGCACATTGAGCATGTCGTTGACGATATCTATGGGGAATACATCTCCTACTTGTTCAGCAACGAGCAAGACGAAATCGAACTGCTGAAATACAAAGAGATATCCCAATCAGTGGAAGACACCACCGACCGCGCCAAAGATGTGGCCTCAACGGTGAAATGTTTGATCATAAAGCAATCGTGATGAATCTTCTTACTATAGCCATCATCTTATCCATCATTCTTGCCTTGGTGTTCACCTTCCTCAACGGCATGAACGATGCGGCGAATTCCATTTCAACCATCATCGCCACCAAGGTCATGACCCCGATTCAAGCCATCATTTGGGCATCGTTTTGGGAGTTTACGGCCTTCATTTTCATTCGGTTAGTATTGAATCAGCAGTTTGCCGTGGGCAACACCATGGCCAATTTCGCCGACCAAAGTGTCATCAATCCGTATTTGATTTTGTCAGCCTTGATTGGGGCTGCCATTTGGGTGGCAGTTTGCACCAAGGCGGGTATGCCCATCTCCACTTCGCACGCCCTTATCGGCGGTATCATCGGGGCGGCTTGGTTTGTGAACGGTGCTGGTGTGCTTCATGCCAGACCCATCTTCATCACTTTGATTTTCATTATCTTATCGCCACTCATCGGATTGTTTTTGGGTTTTTTCCTCGAATGTCTGTTCCTAAAAATCTGCAAAAACAAGCAACGTAAGAAAGTCGAGAAGGTGTTCAAAGGATTGCAGCATTTTTCAACTGCCGCTTTCTGTATCGGCCATGGCTCGAACGATGCACCTAAGACCATGGGTATCATTGCCGTTCTGATGGCGAGCGTCTTCACCACGCCTGGCATCAGTGAAGGAATGCAAGATTTCATCGGCATTTTCTACGACAGCAGCCAAGGCTTCCATATTCCTGACACTTTGGCCATTATTTGCTACATCATCATGTCGTTAGGTATCTTGATTGGTGGCAAGAATGTCATCAAGACCATGGGCGGCGGCTTGTCGAAAATCAATCCAATCAGAGGCTTCTCCGCCGAATTTGCGGGGGCTACCACTTTGATTGCCACCTCTTTCTTAGGCATCCCTGTCAGCACCACCCACACCATTACGGGCGGCGTGATTGGTGTAGGCCTGACCGATGGCATGAAATCCGTGAAATGGGTCACTGCCAAGCGCATTGTCCTTTCGTGGGTACTCACCATCCCTGTCCCGTTGGTCATCAGCGGTGTCCTTAACCTGTTGTTTAACCTTTGTTTCCCGCTTTAAGCCATGAGTCTCAATAGTTTCTTCCAATTTTTCGTTCCGAAAGAAAACAGGTTTTATCCTTTCTATACCCAGCAGGCCGAAGCCATCAACAGTGCCTCGAAACTGCTTCACGAGATGGTGATTGTCACCGATTCAGACCGACTTGATGCGCTCCGCAAAGAAGTGAAAACCTTCGAGAAAGCTGGCGACGAGGTGCTGGAAGAGTTTTACACTCAACTGAATTCCAGCGTATTGACACCATTTGTACGCGAAGACATGCACGAGCTCGCCGAACTGATGGACAACTTCCTTGACCGCATTGACGACTGTGCCAACATCATCATCACGCGGCGTTTCCTTGAAACCGACGACTGGCTCACCACCATGTCTGAAAACATCATGTTCTCTGCCGAAAACCTGAACGTCATCATCAGTGACCTACAGTTCATTACTACCGGCAAAGGAAAGGAAATAGCTCGCTTGTGCAACGAAATCAAGACGATGGAACACGACTGCGACGAGCTTTATGGCAAATACATCAGCGAATTGTTCACCAAAAACTACAATCTGGTTGAAATCATCAAGCGAAAAGACTTGGTTCAAGTGTTGGAAAACACCATGAATTCAGCGAAATACATTTCTGACAAAATCAGAAGCATACACGCAAAACTATGTTAAACTAAAAAGCTATGAGACAAATTATTAATAGTCTTTTAGACACCGACCTTTATACCTTTAGCGTCTGTTACGCCTATTTGCAGAAATTCCCACGCGCCATCGGACAATACACTTTTGTCGACCGCAACAACACGGTATATCCCGAAGGTTTTGCCGAGAAACTGAAGGAACAATTCAAAATGTTTGAAAGTCTCCGCATCACTGACGAAGAAGCGCATTTCATGAAGCAGAAATGCTACTATTTCCCGTTGTGGTTCTTCACCTTTCTGAAAGGCTTTTCATTGAAATCAAATGAAGTTGAAGTAAGCCAGGACGAAGAAGGCCACCTTCACATCACCGTGACCGGATTGCTTTGGCGCACAGTATTTTGGGAGATGCCTATTCTGGCAACCGTTTCTGAACTCATGCACGAAACGAGAGGCGAATTTGAGACCTACGACACCGAAAAAGAATACAAGAAATCATACGACAAAGCCATTAGGCTCATTGGCAATGGAGTAAAATTCAGCGATTTCGGAACACGCCGCCGTTTCTCATTCGACCATCAGGAACGCGTCATCCAATCCTTCATTGAAGCGCAAAAGCAATTCACCAAGACTTGCTTCGTAGGCACATCAAATGTGTATCTGGCCATGAAATACAACCTCACGCCTATCGGCACCATGAGCCACCAGTTTGTAGAGACTTGCTCTTTGTACGGTTACAACGAAGCCAACTACCTCGCCATGGACTATTGGCAGGACGTTTACGCCGGCAGCCTAGGTATTTTCCTTTACGACACCTACACACGCAAGGCCTTCTTCCAGAACTTCACCCAACTCCACGCCAAACTGTTTGACGGTCTGCGCGTCGACAGCGGCGACAACGTTGAAGCCTTGGAAGAAATCATTTTGAAATACAAGGAACTCGGCGTTGACCCGGCACAAAAATCCATCATTTTCAGCAATGGCCTCAATGTTGACGACGCCATCCAGCTGCACGAAATCGTGGATGGCCGCATGGGCGACTCTTACGGCATAGGCACGCACTTCACCTGCGATATCGACAATGTGAAAGCCATGAACATCGTGGTGAAACTCACCGCCGCCAAGATTACCGAAAAGAGAAACTGGAAGAAAGTCGTCAAACTCAGCGACGACCTCGGCAAATACACCGGAGATCCGGAAGAAATCGAGATTTGCAAGAAGACACTCGAAATCGAATAACTTGCACTATAAAACGAAACGAAAGCGGCTATCATCGACAGCCGCTTTTTTCGTATCATTCCGCAAATTTTATTGATTCATAAACATTTGAAACAAAGGCGAATTTGGCTCCGTTCTCAGCTTTTTCAAAGCACGGTCTCTGACCTGTCGCACACGCTCACGTGAAATTTCCATATTAAAGGCAATCTCTTCAAGCGAGTATTCACGCGGCATGCCAATGCCGAAATACATTCTCAAAACTTGCTGTTCCTTCTCCGAAAGCACATCCAACGACTTCCGAACCGCTTTTTCACTCGATTCTCGTTCCACAACAGAATCAGTTGGCGTTTCAGCTTGATCAACAAAAAGATCTAAGAAACTGGTCTCACCATCATCATCGATTGGGGCATCAGTCGAAATGGTCTGCGTATTATTTGAAAGGATGCTTGAAACCTTTTCCGGAGTCATGTCGGTTTCCTCGGCAAGTTCTTCAATGGTAGGCTTGCGCTGCAAACGATGTTCCAACACATTGCTAGCCTTTTTCACACGGTTAATAGCACCAACTTGATTCAAAGGCAGACGCACAATACGCGATTGTTCGGCAACAGCTTGCAAGATGCTCTGGCGAATCCACCATACAGCATAAGATATGAACTTAAAGCCACGTGTTTCATCAAAACGCTGGGCGGCCTTAACCAAACCAATATTCCCTTCATTGATAAGATCTTGCAATCCAATTCCCTGATTCTGATATTGCTTTGCAACGGAAACGACAAAACGCAAGTTAGCATTCACCAAGCGCTCCAATGCTGCCTGGTCGCCTTCACGGATACGCTGAGCCAAAGCCACTTCCTCTTCGGCAGTGATCAGCGGCTCCTTCGCAATGTCTGACAGGTACTTGTCCAAGGTACCCTGATTGCGGCTAGTAATGGACTTAGAAATTTTTAATTGTCTCATTTTTTCTAATCTTTATTTTGTTTAACGCACATATTCTTATCACTTGATTTTCAAACATTTTAGTTTTTCAAGTTTTTTCGGTTTTGTCACATTTTGGTCAATGCGACAAGCATAATTTACCACAACAATCATTCCAAAAACGGATGATTAAAGTAAATTATTTCACATGAACCATAAGCAAATAGACACTAAATGCTTATGGTTCAAATTATTGCTCGCTTTGTTTATTCGTAATATTCGAAATTGACCTTCATGCCATTCGGATATACGCCTTCCATATGGACACGCGACGAGCGGTTATTCTTCAAGGCTTTTTCCAAATCGGCCTTCGAATTGATATTTTGTCCGTTGACTGCTGTAATGACAAAACCCTCGTTAATGCCCGAGCCATAGAAACGCCCTTGACGGATTTCCATAATTTTCAGTCCGTTCTTGATGTTGAGCTTAGCCTTATCCTCCTGATTGACAGGTTGCAGCATCAGGCCAAGATCGGAGGCATAGAAACTCTCGCCTTTCTTCACAAGGTCCAACGAGCCCATTTCGTTGAGCAAAGTGATTTCATAATTCTGCTTGCTGCCATTGCGACGGACTTCCACATTCACCTTGTCGCCAGGACGGAACTGACGGATGTTTTCGAGCAACTGCGCTCCTGTATTCACCTCATTGCCATTGATGGCAGTAATGACATCGCCTTTTTTGACACCTGCCTGTTCTGCAGCGCCACCTGCTGTAACTTCAGCAACATAAACGCCTTGCATTTCATCCAGACCAAATTTGTCAGCAAGTTCTGCCGTGATTTCAGCCATTTGGATGCCCAAATAGGCGCGTTGTGTCTCGCCATACATCAGCAAGTCGTCCACCACCTTGCGCACAATATTGGAAGGAATGGCGAACGAATAGCCTTCATACGAACCTGTATGCGAAGCAATTGCTGCATTAATGCCTATCAACTCCCCATTGGTATTCACCAATGCGCCACCACTGTTTCCCGGATTGATAGCCGCATCGGTCTGAATGAAAGTGTCGACATTGGTGCCTTCGCCCAAAATGCTAAGGTCGCGTGCCTTGGCACTGACGATGCCAGCCGTAACCGTAGAATTCAAGCGGAAAGGATTACCGACAGCCAACACCCACTCACCTACTCTAACCTTATCGGAATCTCCAAACACAAGATATTCAAGGCCTTGCGCATCGACTTTAATCAAAGCCAAATCGGTCGATGGGTCAGTGCCAACGATTGTTGCCTTACGCTCCTTTTTATCATTAAAGGTAACGGTCAGTTCGGCAGCACCTTCCACAACGTGATTGTTGGTAACGATATAACCATCAGGCGATAACACCACGCCCGAACCATATGCCTCTAAATATTGCTTTTGCGTTTGGCCAGGCATACCGTAAAACTGTTGCAGCAAAGCGCCAAAGAAATCGTTGTAAGTATTGGTTTGTTTTTCAATCTTCGTCTTAATATGCACAACGGCATTCAAACTTTTTTCAGCAGCCGTAACGAAATCAGGCGTGCCTTCAGTTGGTATGAAAGCCGTTCTATGTACCTGAGGTTGAACCTGTTCAACCTGCATGGCTTGTTGGTCCTCATTGGTCTCTTCATTCACGGGTTGGGTTGAATTGCAAGATGTTGCCATCATCATTCCGACAGCAATCAAAGCCACCTTCATGGTAGCCGAAAATTCATTTTTCACGTTAAACATAGTATTTGATATTTTGATTGGTTTCCCTATTAATGTGATTTTTTCTCTTTTATTGCACCGAAAATCGTATTTTTGTCAACTTTTTCGGCAGCGGTAGTCATCAAAAAATATGCCAACAACCTTATTTGCCCGAAAACTGACAGAATGCATTACACTAAACCCTTAAAAGTCAACCATGTTCATCAGAACTGACAAAATCGCACTTCGAAGTGCCGAACCAGAAGACGCCTCCCTAATCTATGCATGGGAAAATGACCGCAACTTATGGCGCGTCAGCGGCACTTTTGTGCCTTATTCGTACTTTCAAATCGAACAGTTTTTACTGAACAACAACGACTTGTTTTCGCAGCAGCAACTCCGTCTTATGATTTGCCTAGGCGAAACCAACATCGGCTGCATCGACATTTTCGATTATGACCCTATCAACGAAAGAGCGGGCATTGGCATCCTCATCGATAAACGATATCGCTATCAAGGTCATGCAAAAGAAGCCATCATTTTGCTTACCGATTATCTTTTCAACAGTCTGATGCTCAAACAAGTGCATTGCTCCGTAGACGCATTAAACGACGAAAGCCAGCATCTTTTTCAAAACCTAGGCTTCGAACTTTGCGGCTGCCGAAAACAATGGATCAAGACACCTGACGGTTTCATCGATGAACATATTTACCAACTCATCAACCCCAAACACGCATAATGACAAAAGAAAAAACCACAAAAAGCAAGAAAAGCAAGGCTAAGTCAAAAGGCCATAAAACACGCAATATCATATTGTTAGTTGTTTGCATATTATTCATTTTCGGCACGGCATTCGGATACTGGCTCTACCGGACCGTACTTTCGGCAAATGTAAAAACCGGAGAAGAAAAAGAAACCGTGATTTACATTCCGACAGGTTCGGATTTCAACGCCGTGATGGATACGCTTAACAGCCAAGGACTTTTGGTGCGCGAAAGCAGTTTCCGTTGGGTCGCCAACAGGAAAAAATATCCGGAAAACATCAAGCCGGGCCGCTATGTGGTGTGCGACCGCATGAGCAACAATAATCTCGTGAATATGCTGCGTGGCGGATGGCAATCGCCCGTCAATGTCACCTTTAATTATATGCGCAATGTGGATATGCTGGCAGGCAAGATTGGCAAACAGATTGAAGCCGACTCAGCATCCATCGCCAAGTTATTGCACGACAAAGACTATGTCGGGAAATTAGGATTCAACGAACGCACCTTGCCAGCCATGTTTCTACCTGACACCTACGAGTTTTACTGGAACACCGACGCGGAATCGTTCATCTCACGCATGCTTCAAGAATACAACAAGTTTTGGAATGAAGACCGCAAAAAGGCTGCAAAAGACAAAGGCCTCTCCCCTGTCGAAGTCAGCATTTTAGCCTCAATCGTCGACAAGGAAACAAACAAGACCGATGAAATGCCACGCATTGCCGGCGTATACATCAACCGTTTACACAGCAATTGGCTGCTTCAAGCCGACCCCACGCTGATTTTTGCCATCGGCGATTTCAGCATCAAACGTGTGCTGAATGTCCACAAGGAAATCGAATCGCCATACAACACCTATAAATACATAGGCCTGCCACCTGGTCCAATCTGCATTCCTTCCGTTGCAGCCGTAAAAGCCGTACTCAATGCCGAAAATCACAATTATTTTTACTTCTGCGCCAAGGAGGATTTCTCTGGTTATCACAATTTTGCGAAGACTTTAACGGAACACAACCATAACGCACTGAAATACCAAAGTGCATTGAACCAGAGAGGAATCAGATAGATTAATCATTTAGAAAACAGCCACGGCAAAATGAATATCAGAAATTCACGAATCGGAAGATTATGTACTTCGCTCATTGCGATATTTTTTTCGCAATTGGCAATAGCACAAATTCCAAACGGCTATTACAACACCGCCGAAGGCAAAACCGGCAGCGAACTCAGAGCCGCATTACACAACATCATTAAGAATCATACAGTCGTGTCGTACAGCAACTTGCTCAATGCATATTGGACAACCGACAACCGTGGCAACGGAAAGGTTTGGGACATCTATTCCGACAACCCAAACGGCAACCCGCCCTATCTTTTTGACCTCGGGCAAGACGTGTGCGGAAGTTATGACAGCGAAGGCGACTGTTACAACCGTGAACACCTATGGCCGCAAAGCTGGTTCAAAGAGAAATCGCCTATGAAAAGCGACCTCTTCCATGTTTTACCTACCGACGGCTATGTCAACAACCGACGTTCAAACTATCCTTTTGGCGAGATAGGTAATGCAACATGGACCTCGCGCAACGGATCAAAACTTGGAAACTGCAATGTATCAGGCTATTCCGGCACCGTATTTGAACCAATTGATGAGTACAAAGGCGACATTGCACGCGCATTTTTCTATATGAGCACGCGCTATTATGGTGAAGATTCAGGTTGGTCGACGACAGCCATGACCAACCAGGCCGAAATAAAAGATTGGGCAGTGGATATGTTACTGACTTGGAACGAATTAGACCCCGTCAGCCAAAAGGAAATCGACCGCAACAACGTCATCTATGAAGACTATCAGCACAACCGCAATCCATTTATTGACCATCCTGAATATGCACGAATGATTTGGGACGAAAACTGGCAAGGTGGCACAACTCACGACATCACGGTCAATTCCAGCACAAACGGAAGCATAACCACCGATGCAAATTCGGCTTACGAAGGACAGACCATCACACTGAACGCCTTCCCTGCATCTGGTTATGAATTAGACACTTGGAACGTATACAAAACCGGTTCACCTAGCACAAGCGTCACCGTAAGCAGCAACAACACCTTCACGATGCCAGATTTCGCCGTGACAGTTTCCGCCACATTCAAGCAAAATGAAACACAATACGCCATAAACATCGCTACAACTTCGCATGGAACCATTTCTGCCAGTGCAACAACCGCCCTGTCAGGCACTTCTATAACACTCAGTGCCCAACCTGCCAATGGATACGAACTCTACGCATGGTATGTTTACAAGACAGGCAATCAGAACACGACTGTTGATGTCACAAGCAACAGTTTCACAATGCCAGCTTTCAATGTGACCGTCTTTGCCACTTTCGCCCCACAAGGCACCTCTAGTTCAGGCGATTACGAGAAAGTCACCAGCGCATTGAACGAATGGAGCGGCGAGTATCTCATCGTTTACGAAGATGGAAGCGCAGCATTTAACGGCGGTTTAACGACATTGGATGTTGCAAACAATTACATTTCCGTCAATATCAGCAATGGAACCATCATAGCAAATGAAACAACCAATGCCGCAAAATTCACCATTGCACCTACAGCAGGCGGCTACTCAATTAAAAGCGCCAGCGGCTATTATATCGGAAACACATCAAATTCAAACAACTTATCATCTTCTCAATCTACAATTTACTCAAATTCAATAGATTATAACAATAACAACATCAACATTATCAGTTCTGGCGGTTCCTATCTAAGATACAATTCAGCAAGTGACCAAAAGCGTTTCCGTTATTACAAATCGGGAACATACACCGGACAAAAAGCCATTCAACTCTACAAGAAAACAAGCGATGGATTCATGATGCAACACACGCTTCATTTCAATTCAAACGGCGGCGAAGGCACAATGAACGACCAGCAAATCGATGAAAATGAAGCGACTGACATTACATTGAACACTTTCGTCCATGAAAACCACATCTTCGACGGCTGGAACACCGAAGCCAACGGAACAGGGACTTTTTATGCCGATGGCGCACAAATCACCTTATTTAACGATGTGACACTCTATGCACAATGGTTGCCGCAATTCAGCATCACTTGCGCCACGGATTTGCCTCATGGAGAGATTTCGGCAGACAAAACACAAGCCATTTGCGAAGAATTGGTGACATTAACCGCATATCCCAACGACAATTACGAGTTTATCAAATGGATTGTAACAGATTGTAGCGGCAATGAAATTTCAGTCACCGAAAACCAGTTTGAGATGCCCAATTGCGAGGTAACGGTTTCCGCTACTTTCAGACCTGTAGAAACTCCTTTCATTACAGATTATCACCTTGTTACGTCAAGGGACCAACTTATTCCCGGCAGGAAATACTTGATTGTGGATGCCAGCAAAACGAAAGCCTTGGGGGAACAAAATGACAACAACCGCGCTGCAGTTTCGATTATTTGTACAGATGACAACATCATTGCAGACAAAGGCAACGCCTACGAACTTACATTAGGCCAGGATAATAACAAATGGACACTCTATGATGGCAAAGGCTATCTATATGCAGCAAGCAGTTCTAAGAATTATCTAAGGAGAAAAAACGAAATTGACAACAATGCCCATTGGAGCATAACGATTTCCGACGATAAGGCCGAAATCATTGCACAAGGCCAAAATACGCACAATACCATTCGCTACAACAGCATTAACAATCTTTTTTCATGCTACGAAAGCGGTCAAAACGACATTTGCCTTTTCATCAAAAGCGAACTCTACGACATTCATGAAGACACCGAATTGTCTTCCCTCACCCTTTTTCCCTTCGACCGTTGCACCATTCGTCCTGACGCAACACTCACTGTTTCAGAAACTTTGAGCAATGCTAGCACCGAAAACCTCATCATAAAAGATGGTGGTCAGCTGATTCACAGCACGGCAAATGTTGCGGCAACGGTCGAAAAAGACATTGAAAGCTATTCCAGCGAACAAGACAACTTCTATTTTCTTGCATCACCCGTCACATCGTGTGATGCAAACAGCGTAAAAATAGGAACTTACGATTTGTTTAAGTATGACGAGCCAACCCATTACTGGATCAATCAGAAGAATGCAAACGACAACCTAAGCAGCACTATAGGTTATCTTTATGCCAACAGTTCCGACCAAACGCTCTTGTTTTCAGGCACATTGTTGCCATCTGAAAACGATTTTACGATTAACAGCCTTAGTCATCAAGCCAATGTCTTGAATGGATTCAATTTGGTCGGCAATCCGTTTGCCTGCCAAGCCTACATCAACCAGGACTTTTACATCCTTGACAATGACAAAGTCATCCTTAACGAAACACAAAACTACCCCATTAAACCATGTGAAGCCGTTTTTGTAAAAGCAACAGAAGAATCAAATTCCGTAACTTTCAGCAAGTCAATCCCTTTAAAAAGCAACAACTCAATCGACTTATCTGTCAGCGGCAACCGCAGCAACAACATTGACCGCGTCAGAATCCGTTTTAACGAAGGATGTGCCATGGAAAAATTCACGCTCAACGAGAATCTGACACAACTTTACATTCCGCAAGACGGGAACCATTTCTCCGTCGTTTCGGCAAGCCCAACAGTCAACGAAATGCCGGTCAGTTTCAAAGCGGCAAAAAACGGAACATACACCATCACCATCAATACAGAAAACCTGAATGTCAACTATTTGCATTTGGTGGATAATCTGACGGGAGCCGATGTGGATTTGTTGGATGCCGCCGCTTCGACAGGCTCAGCGAGCTACACTTTTGATGCCAAAACCACCGATTATCCCACACGTTTCAAAATTGTATTCAACAACACGGGAAACAGCCAAAACGGCGACAATTTTGCCTTTCAGTCGGGCAAGCGTCTCATCATTCCAAACATCGGGAACGATTCGGAAATGCAGATTTTTGATGTCATGGGACGCAACATTATGACAAAACCTTGCTATGGTTCATTCGATGAGGAAATCTATTTGAAATCAGGAATTTACACGATTCTTCTCCAAAGCGAAAGCGACACACAGGTGCAGAAGATCGTGTGGAAATAACATTTCATTGAAATTTTAGCATATACGAAAAGAGCCTCGATTGCTCGAGGCTCTTATTTTTTTGACTTTCAGCGACATCATTTGGAAAGAATTTCCAGAATTCGTTCCAGCAGTCCTTGATTCGGGCACGACTGATCTTGCATGATGGCAAACGAAAAGTTATCGGCAATGCACTCTTCTGGGTCGACACAATAGTTGGTATTGCCATCCGACATGACATAATCGAAATTCGAGACTTCCGATGCATGATACATGGCCCATTGTCCGTCAACTATATAAGGTTCAAAGTTTTCATCAAGGGCAAGCAGATAGATGCCTTTATTGCTAGTGAAATAATCCATTAAGCCCTCGCCCTGCATATAAACACTGTCAGGGCAGCGTGTAATTAACATGCAATTCTTTTCCTCCCCGTTAATGTTGAATTTGGCATAAGAATCATGGCGGTTGACATCAGGATTATAAATCAAAGTGTTCTTCACATCTTCAGGAATCGGGATTTCATCCGACAGGATTTCAAAGCCAATCAATGCATAAAACTGTTTACGGTAATCCGGATACAATCTGTCCAGAACATGACAGAATTCATGCCACAACAAAGTCTCGGCATAAGCCGTACCATTTTGTGAATCATAGTCATAGTACAGTTTCAACATCTCGAAATCGATAAAAATATAAGTTCCAAGCGTAAAGCCTGCCGCTTGGTCCCAAGCCAACATCTTCGAATTAGCCAGCGGAATCGGCTGATTGAAAGGGAAATTCAAGCCCATAGCGTCGATGCGACGGTTCATGCGAGCTTCCAAACTATCAACCAGAAACAGCAGTGAGTCAGGCACATCAATCACATCATCACGGCAAACATTCAGAAAATCATTAAAATTACTATTTTGCTGTCGCATACAGATGTCGACACAAATTGGAGAAATATGAGCCTGTTCAATATTGCTCACAAAAAACTGCTGTCCTTGCGGACGGCTGATGACTTCAAAACTGATATGGTTCCGCGTTGGTTCAATCGGTTCCTTATGGCAAGCGCTCAGAAGCATTAAGGCTGCTGCCATGACAGCCATCATCATTTTAGTTTTCATTGGAATAATTTATGGTTTTTCAAACTGTTTAAATATAAAAAGGCCCCAAACAAGATTGAGGCCACAGTAAAATTATGAAAAAGTTGTCTATAATTATTTTCTCTTTGGCTTAGGATTCACGATGAACTTATAGATACACAGCTGATGGTATTCTTCACCAGGATTGAGAATTGGCAAAGGAGCCAAGGTCGTCGGATGATTGATGGCATCTGGGAAGAACTGTGTTTCAAGAGCCAAACCTTCGCGATAAGCCAAAGGTTTTCCACACTTGCCCTTGCATTTGCCATCGAAGAAATTGCCGCTATAGAACTGCAAGCCTACTTGGTCACTCCACAACTGCATTTCACGGCCACTCTTTGGATCAATCAAAGTAGCATCCCAAGCGTAGGCTTTCGGGTCGCTCTTATCGGCAATCCAGTTGTGGTCATAACCTTTTGCAAATGCAATCTGGTTGTCGTCAGCATTGATCTGGTCGCCGATAGCATGTTTTTCGCGGAAATCGAAAGGCGTATTCTTGACACCTGAGAATTTGCCATTAGTGACAAGTTTATCGTTAATCAAAGTCATATAACGGGAATTGATCTGCAATTCATGGTCGAGAATGCTACCGTTGCCTTCACCCTTAAGGTTGAAGAACGAATGATGCGAGAAGTTGCAAAGCGTAGTCTTATCGGTCGTAGCACGGTAACGGATCTGGAACTGATTGTCTTTAGTCAATGTGTATGACATCGTTACATCAAGGTTGCCAGGGAAACCATCTTCACCATCAGCAAAGAGAGCATGCATTTCTAGCACGCTGTCGTTGGTCGAGACGACATCCCAAACAATCATGTCGGCACCTTTCAGACCTCCGTGCAAGGTGTTTTCGCCATCGTTTTTTGGGAGCTGATAGGTAACGCTATCAAGTGAGAACGAGCCGTTGCTGATACGGTTGGCACAGCGGCCGACCACAGCGCCGAGATAGCGTTCGCCTTCGTTGTTCAGGTATTTGTCAATGTTATCGTAACCCAAAACGATGTCTTCAAAACTGCCACGATAGTCAGGCATCCATAATGCCACGACACGGCCACCGAAATTAGTAACCTGCATGGTGATATCGCCATTATGCATGGTATACAACGACACCTGCTTACCATCAACTTCCTTATTGAAATTAGCGGCATCAATTAATTTCACTTCCTTTTTTGGATGGCAACTGACTAATAATAAAGCCATTGCGAAAATCGACAAATACTTCTTCATCTTTTTCATACAAATTTAGGGCTGCAAAAATACGAAAAGTGTTTTAACTAAACAAAAGAATTTTACTTCGTTCTCCTTATTCCTTGATAATCAACCGTCTTATGGCGACGCAAAAATTCAATCATCATTTCTTCCGAAGTCATGTATTGGCTTTGGCCATCATCGAGACTTTCGAAACGCACCGTCGATGCCATGTAACTGTTCATGGCCACTTTATAGGTTTCCTTAGTGGAAAAACGGCCCGAATTCGTTGTAACGTATGCGCTTAGTTTTCCGTTTGTTTGCATTTCGTAAGTCATTCCCGAAACGTATGATGGATAACCACCGTTTTTCCTATAGGTGTCGACAATGAAATTCTTAACCTGTTGTCCCGTCATTTCAAAAACGACGATTTCGTTGCCAAAAGGATCAATCGTGTAGATGTCCTTCACTGTAATCGGGCCTGCCTTCAAGTAATTGACACGCACACCACCTGTGTTTTGGAAGGCGAAATCGGCACCCGAAACTTCACGGATGGCATCGGTCATAAAACAGCCGAGTTCTTCAGGATTATCAAACTTCGTCAAAGCCTTTCCGATGGATTCATTCAAAGTCGGCGAATCATTAAATCCGTCAACCATAGCTTTGACTTCCTTGTCGGATTTCCGGAAAGCCTTGACGTCAAGCGTAATGGCCTCTTTTCCCGTCACTTTACCGTCTTTAACCTTAATCTTCGTCAAAGTGGCATATTTCAAATGAGAGCCGGCCTGCGTCACCAAAACACCATTATGCTCCGTCGGAAATTCCACCAAAGTGTGGGTATGTCCGCCCAAAATCACATCCAGATAAGGAGTGGCTTGAGCTACTTCAACATCATCTTCAAAACCAAGGTGCGAAAGGACAATCATCACATCACACTGTTCGCGAAGATATTGATATTCAGGCATTGCATCAATTGCTTTCTTGAAACTGACCTGGGTAAGATTGGAAGGATGAGCTCCCGGAATGCCATCATGACGGACTTCTATCATACCGACAACGGCAATCTTCACGCCTTGATTTTCAAGCATCACATACGGCTTAATATCCAGATTAAGACCATCTTTTTGTGTCACATTGGCGCAAACGAAAGGGAAATCGGCCTGTTTAATGTTTTGCTGCAAATTGTCGGTTCCGGCATCCCATTCGTGATTGCCAACAGCCGACAAATCGAATCCCACCTTATTCATTAATGAAATCATTGGGAAATTCACAGGATTATATTGGTCATTAACCGGATTGCCCGTGCGGTTGTCACCTGCCGAAAAGACGAGCATGTCGGGATAGACATTGCGCAGACTGTCGACCAATGCCGCAAATTTCGGGAACATGTCAATGCTCGAGTGCATATCGTTGACACTCAGTATGACAATCTCTTTTTCAAGGTTTGAATCCGATTTGAAATCAGATTTGGCATTGCCATCATTATGGTTGCCTTGACATGAGCACAATAATGCTAAGCAAAGGAAAAACAGGAAATGACGTTTCATGATTAGGTGTTATTTATAATAAATTGAATTTCAGAAAAAAAATCGTTTCAACAAGCTCAACGAGCCATGCATATCAACAGTCATCAGTCAAGGAATATTTGGTCACCTTCGTGGAGTTCGCCATCGAGACTGATTTTGTTTCTGTTGACATCACGCACCGAGAGGCGACGCAGTTTTTCATAAAGTTCAAACTCGTTGATGAAACGGTTGGCGGCGTCAATCACGCGCGCTCCGTTAAATATGGTCATCTCGACCTCGTTGACATAGATTTTCATTTGCCTTAAATTTTTCGCAAAGATAGGAAATTTCCGTATTTTTGCAGCACTATGTCGAAACGGGAAAACAAAAAGCGCATTTACGAGCGGCGGACAAGTTGGAAAGTGGTCATTGCCAACCTTTTCCTCATTTTTGCATGCTGCACCATTTTGTCGTATGTTTACGGCTTACGGAATTCCATTATGAACCAGCGTCTCAACATCGACAAGCAAAACCGCGCTCTCGCCCTGACCAACGAGCTCACGCAATATGTCCACAAAGCGCAATCAGCAGCCAACCTTTTTGCCTTTTCCGACAAGCCAAAGTATTTGAGACAATTCCATTCGCACACCGAGACAATCAGAAAGATTTGCGATTCGCTCATCGAAAACGACCCTGACGAAGAAAACGCTAGACAATTGGCTGAAATTCAGAACCTGATTCAACGCAAGGGACAAATCAGTTATGTGCTTTCGCGGCAGTTTTATTATTACGACCCTATGGCTGAGATTGACAACGCCATCAACGAATACACGCCAGCGCCAGCACCTGAGCCAATTCATGTAACAACCATAACGAAGGACACCATCATCCACAAACCAAAAGAGCGAAAAGGATTCTGGCAACGCGTCGGAAATGTATTCAATCCGACCGAAGACGACAGCATAGTGCAAATTACCACACAACGCATCGACACGCTGCCATCGCAAAGCGTTGACACGGCATCACAAAGCCTCATCAACGACATCAAGACACTGTCCGTCAAGGCAAAAAGCGAATACCAAGCCAAGGTCAAGGAATTCGAGGCCAAGACCAACGAACTCATTCGCGACGACAACCGCTTGTCAGAACAGATTTCGACCTTGCTGCTCAATCTAAACCAGGACATTCTGGATTCGTCGGTGAGAGAAATCGAAGAAAGCGAAGTCATCATTGAAAAAAACACCCGTCTGTCGCTTATCATCGGCACTGTGGTCATGATTCTCATCGTCATCTTTGTCGCATTGATTCTCAGCGATGTGAGCAAGGCATACCGTGCCCGTCGCGCCGCCGAAGAAGCCAAGAAAAAGACCGAAGAAATCATGGAAAGCCGTCACAAACTGTTGCTATCCGTCTCGCACGACATCAAGACGCCACTGACCTCCATCATGGGTAATGTCGAACTCATGAATTCCGAAGGCAACGAAAAGGAAATCAGTTCTATACAGCAGTCAGCCGACCACATCCTCAACCTGCTCACCAACCTTCTGGATTTCTCAAGCCTCGAACAAGGCAAACTGAAAGTGGAGAAAAACCCGTTCAATATCAACCGCTTGTGCGGCGAAGTTGCCACCATGTTTGAACCTATCGCACAGAAAAAGAATCTGACTTTCCACTACTCCACTTCCGTAAAAGACAACTTGACGGCAATCTCCGACGGATTGAAAATCAAGCAAATAGCAAGCAACCTGATTTCAAACAGCATCAAATACACATTGGAAGGCAATGTCGATTTCGAGGTGAGTTTCGAAAACAGTCACATCGTTTTCCACATCACCGATACAGGCGTGGGTATTCCTGCTGACAAAATCAACGAAATTTTCACGCCTTTTGTGCGCATCGACACCTACAACACGCTTGCCGAAGGCAGCGGTTACGGTCTCTCGGTAGTGAAAGGTCTTGTCGACCTGCTCGAAGGCGACATTCATGTGGAATCGGAAGTCGGCGAAGGCACGCATTTCACCGTAAGAATCCCCGTGGAATACGAGTTGCAGGAAGAACCCCAGAACGAACCAGTTGCAGCTTGCTCATCAAAAAATATTCTAATTATTGATGATGACGACACGTTGCTTTCCGTGACCGACAACATGCTGCGACGCCTTGGCCACAAAGCCATTCCATGCCGCTCGAAAGCCGATGTCGAAGCCGCCCTTGAAGATGTTTCGCCTTTCGACTTCATCCTCACTGATCGTGAAATGGGCGCCGTGACGGGCAACGACATTCTTCATTTTTTCAAGGAAAAAGACGCCACGAAACCTGTCCTGCTCATGACTGCCCGTTCCGAATATACTCAGACCTTAGCACAAGAAGAAGGTTTCGATGGTTTCCTGATGAAGCCATTCAATCTCAGCGATTTGGAAAACATTTTCGGACAAGCCGAAATCCATGAAGAAGCAAACGGAAACGCAGAAAACCAAAACGATTTTGCGGAAGATTTCCCCGAATTTTCGGCTATGATGGGCAACGACAACGAAGCCATCGAAAGCATCCTGAAAGTGTTCGTCAACTCCACTGCTGACGATTTGGTTGCGTTAAGCGAATGCATCGAAAACGACAAATGCGTCGAAGCACAAGCCATTTGTCACAAAATGCTGCCCATGTTCAAGCAATTGCAAAGAAACACGGATTTTCTGTCGAAAATGAACCAAATGCGCGGCGTGCAAGACTCTTATCCCGAATGGAAAGACGAAGCCGCACAATTCATGGCGCAAGCCGACGAACTGCTTGATTTGCTGTCAGATAAATACGGGGTGATGTGATTTTAGCCAATAGCATTTAACTATTAGCTAACGGCTAATGGCTAAATGGAAACATCGACAATCTATAAGGTGCGCACCCAATCGGAATAAGTTGCAGTTCAACATTTTGCTGCTTCACTTCAGGCATTTCAATCGGAAGTTTCGGGTCGCCTTTGTCGGGTTCCCAGTCTATCAAATTGGCTTTTACCGAAATCGTAATCGGTGCATTATCCTTGCTCCAGCGGAAATATGGCGGTAAATCGCGGAATGTGATTTTACTATCTTTCAACGATTTATCATCAAGGGCATAGCGGAATTCATGCCAACGCTCTTCATTCAGTTCGTAGTAGCTTGCATCTTTGGCTTGAAGGCTCAGTCCGAAGACCAAAGGACCGTAATTGACGATGGCATAATCACCGCCTTTAGCAAAACCGCTGTACTCGAAATCGTCATTCGACGGTTCCATGATGCCCCAATACGGCTGCGTTCCGTTGAAATCGGCAAACTGCTCTGTACCAGTCTCTAAGCGTGCTTCCATAGGCAAAGTCAGTTCCACCACATCTCCGACTTTCCATTTGCGTTCAATGCGATAAAAACCATTCATAGGAACAGCATTAATCATTTTTCCATTCACCGAACAAGTTGCGTTTTTGCACCAATCCGGCACGCGCAGCAGCAGATTCTCCCCTTCTGGCATTGCGCTGACGGTCAGCCGAATGCTTTCACGGAAAGGATATTCGGTCTGCATCTCGATGTCGTATTTTCCATCTCTGGTTTTCAGATGTGCTGGCGCGTAAAGCAACCACATCAATTCATTCTGCTGGTTGTGCATGCACATGTTGATGACATAATTCGGCAGCACGCGGTTGATGTTGGCCGAGCAGCAAGTCGGGTCGTGAATCACCTTATAATATTGGCCATCATCGCGGATTTTGAGATGCACGCCAGGAATGCGGTTCATAGCAGTCGTGTATACGCTCAAATCGAAATACGAGCTGACCGCCGTCGGCAAGGCATTGAAGAAATCCTTCTCGATTCTGTCGCCATATTTGGCCTCGCCCGTGGCGCGCGCCATCCACACATTCGACCAAAGGAAATCCGAAATGTCGCAAGCCTCAGCCGCCTCAAAAGCCCCGATGCCGTGCAGATATTCATTCGATGAATTGGCGCCCAAAGGCAACACAAAATGCTCTTGCAGAAACTCATACGCATTGACCGAAGCCGCCAGATAATCAGGATTGGCATTCCAGATGTAAGCCGCAGCGCACAATTTTGCCGACTCGTTATAAGAAACGCCGTGGCAAATCGCCGTGCGCATGAAAGCCTTGTCGTTCACCCACGAATCCAAGTAGCCGCTTTCATAATTTCCGTAGACTTTCATTGCGCGGTCAACGAATTGCTTATCACCTGAATAGCGGCTGATTTCCAACATGTTTTCAAGGCCAACAATGCGGCGCATATTGTCCAATTCGCCCCCGCTCAAAGGCTTGTTGGCGTCCTTTCTTTCAAAAAGCGGAAACTCGTCATACACGTTTTCCAACATTGACAAAATCCTTTCGTCATGCGTAGCGGAATAATAGGCCAAAGCCGCACGGCAGAAGACAGCCTCGCTCCAATACATGCCGTAATCACCATCGGTTTTGCCCCAATTTTCAATGTAATCTTTGTTGTTTGAAAGGATATAGCCATTCGGCTTTTGGCGTGCCATCACCGCTTCCATGATGCGTCGCGAACGGTTCATCAGCAAGGTGTCGTCAAGGATGAATCCCAAGCGCGTCACGCCATCGGCATAATAGCCCGTCTGCTCGTAATGCCACCAGCCCGGCGCATCTGCCGTCTGCCAGCCTTCGACAAACTCCGTGAAATCGTCGCCAAGGTTTTTGGTGAGGCCACGCGAGGCCATTCCTGCCCAATCATGCAGCCATCCCGTCGGCTTTATTTCGCCCACATCAAATGGCATATATGCTTCTTTTACAGTTTGTTTTGTCTCCTGAGCCTTCATCGGCACCGCCATGACCGCAACAACCGAAACAGCCAAAGTCAAATGGAAAAATCTACGCATTGCATTATGTTTTAATTGCGCAAAGATAGTCATTTCTTGTTTGCACAAAATTACGTATCTTTGCAAAAATTTTAACCATCATGTTCGACGAGGAAGATTTCAGGGATTACGAAGACGAGATTCAGGATGTCGTGAAACAATACGAGGAAATGCTCGAAAAGGACGAATCCGTCTATTTCGACACGGAGGAATTTGGCATGATCATCGACTATTACACCCAACGCGACGAGATTGAAAAGTCGCGCCATGCCGTCGATTTGGCCATGATTCAGCATCCTTTGGACAACAGTCTTAAAATAAAGAATGCCAGACAGTTCCTTTTGGAAAACAATCCCAAAGAAGCCTTCGAGATACTGAAACACACCGAGCACGAAGACGATGACGACCCCGACTTCTTCCTCACTTTGGGTTCGTGCCTCGCCGCCATGGGAAAATCACAGAAAGCCATTGACTCCTATCTGGCTGCCCTGCCCTTTTTCGATGAAGACGAGAAATGCGAGCTTTACAACGCCATTGCCTTTGAATATCAGCACCTTCGCAAATTCGACCTCGCTCTGAGCTTCTACAAGAAGGCATTGGCCATTTGTCAGGATAAAATGCAAATAGACCAGCTGTATCAGGAAATCAGATGCTGCTACCTCTGCGACGACAAAAAAGAGGAATGTCTCGACTTTTTCCAGCAACTCGTTGACAAAGACCCACATAACAGCAAGGCCTGGACCAATATCGGCGACTGCTACCGCATGATGTTCAAGTACGAAGACGCCATCGATCCATACGAATTTGCCCTTTCCATCGACCCTAAAGACCTTTGGACCAACATGCACTTGGGCGACATTTATTACGATTTGGGCCGCTACAAGGAAGCCATCGACACCTTGAACGAAGCCCTGCGCAACGGTGTTGACTCAGGCATGATCCGCGTCTCGTTAGGCGACTGCTACTATCGTTTGGAAGACCTGCAATCGGCTGAAGAACACTATCGTAAGGCCGTCGAACGCAACCCTGTCATTGGCGGCGGCTGGGCTGGATTGGGCTATGTTTTCAGCGACCGTGGCGAAAGTCAGAAAGCCATCAAGTATTTTGAAAAAGCATATGCTCTCGAACCTTACGAAACCGATTACCTCTACTCCATTGCCGCCGAATACCGCAAAATCGAGGATTTCGGCCACTCGATGGAATACCTGATGAAGATTCAGGAACAATCACCTTCCGACCCCGATTCCTATTATTTCATTGCCGACCTCTACGGCGAACAGGACCGCGTCGACGAAGCCATTGACACCTTGAAACAAGGTCTGCTCAACACCGACAACGATTCCAACCTGCTTTATCTTCTGGCCTATGCCTATTTCGTCAAAGGCGACAAAACCAACGGTTTAAGCACTTTGGACTTGGCTTTGACAAACGATTTCGAAGGTTACCGCGATTTCGTCGACTACGACAAGGATCTTCTCGGCAACAATGTCGACATCATCGACCTCATCACGCAGCACAAACTGAAACACAACGAAAACAACTGATAGCAAATGAAAAAATACCTCATCGTCCTTTTGATTTCCATGGTGCCATTGATTGAACTGAGAGGCGCCATTCCATACGCCGTAGCTTTCGGTCTGCCAACGGTTCCGTCGTTCATCATTGCCATCATCGGCAACATGATTCCAGTTCCATTTATCTTCCTGTTTGCCAGAAGGATACTTGAATGGGGCAAGGATAAGAAAGTGATTGGCAAGTTTTTCACATGGTGTCTTGAAAAAGGCGAAAAAGGCGGTGAAAAGCTGAAGGCAAAGGCAGGCAAAGGCCTCTATATCGCCCTGCTGCTTTTCGTCGGCATTCCGCTTCCGGGCACAGGCGCATGGACAGGCACCCTCGCCGCCAGCCTTCTCAACCTCGACTTCAAGAAAAGCACTTTGGCAGCCATCGGCGGCGTGCTTTTGGCCGGCACCATCATGCTGCTTGCCTCGTTGGGCGTTCTCGGCGCAGTGAATCTGTTCAAATAACATCCTCCAAAACCGCCCTAAAAACCAACAATTTACACCTTATTAAATAAATTGTTGTTTTCGTGACACACATAGTGTTTTAATTCTTATCTTTGCAGCACTATTGACATTAAAATCAAAGTTAACAACTTATAATTCAATCATTAAAATTAAACAAAATGCAAGTTCACAATTTTAACGCAGGACCATGTCCTCTTCCAAAGGAAGTCGTTGAATCAACAATCAACGCTATCCGTAATTTCGACAACACAGGCGTCGGTTTGATGGAAATCTCTCACCGTACTCCAGGTTGGGAACGCACAATGGCTGAAACACGTCAGCTCTGGCGCGACCTTCTCAACATTCCTGCTGAATACGAAGTTCTGTTCCTCGGCGGTGGTGCCAGCACCCAGTTCTTCACAGTTCCAGCTAACTTCCTGAACAAGAAGGCTGCTTACCTGCAGACCGGCGTTTGGGCTAAGAAAGCTGCCAAGGAAGCTAAGCTTTTCGGTGAAGTGAAAATCGTTGCTTCATCAGAAGACAAGAACTACACCTACATCCCACAGGGTTACGAAATCCCTACCGATGCTGACTACTTCCACATCACAACCAACAATACCATCTACGGTACTGAAATCAAGTACGATATGGACAATGTGCCGGTTAAGTTCATCGCCGATATGTCATCAGACATCATGAGCCGCCCAGTCGACGTCACCAAGTACGCCATGATTTACGGTGGTGCTCAGAAGAACGTTGGCCCTGCTGGCGTTACCTTCGTCATCGTCCGCAAGGACCTCCTCGGCCAAATCACCGACCGTCAGTACATGAACCCACTGCCAACAATGGTTGACTATCGCACACACGCTGCAGAAGAAGCCAAGAACATCTCCATGTTCAACACTCCTCCTGTACTTCCTATCTTCGTCATGCACGAAACACTGCAATGGGTGAAGAACCTCGGCGGCGTCGAAGCCATGAACAAGCTCAACACCAAGAAGTCAGCCATGCTGTATGAAGAAATCGACCGCAACTCCATGTTCGTCGGTACAGCCGAAAAGGACAGCCGTTCAATCATGAACCACTGCTTCGTCATGGCCGAAGGTCGCGAAGGCCTCAACGATGCATTCGCTGCATTTGCTAAGGAACGCGGCATGATCGGCATCAAGGGTCACCGTTCAGTCGGTGGTTTCCGCGCTTCATTGTACAACGCTGTCACAATCGAAGACGTCGAAGCTCTCATCCAGTGCATGCAAGACTTTGAAAAAGCAAACAAGTAATTAAACAACTACAAATTAACACACAATAATGAAAGTTTTAGTAGCTACAGAAAAGCCTTTCGCAAAAGTCGCTGTTGACGGCATTCGCGAAGTCGTTGAAAAGAACGGCTATGAATTGGCTCTCTTAGAAAAATATACCGATGTCAATGACCTTTACGCAGCTGTTGCTGACGCTGACGCTATGATCGTCCGTTCAGACAAGGTTACGAAGGAAGTCCTCGACCACGCCAAGAACCTCAAGATCGTCGTTCGCGCTGGTGCCGGTTACGACAACCTCGACCTCGAAGCTTGCACAGCTAAAGGTGTTGTCGCCATGAACACTCCAGGCCAGAACTCAAATGCAGTCGCTGAACTCGTTATGGGTATGCTCGTTTACTGCGTCCGTAACTTCTACAACGGCAAGTCAGGTTCTGAACTGATGGGCAAGAAACTCGGTCTGTTGGCTTACGGTAACGTTGGCCGCAACGTCGCTCGCATCGCTAAAGGCTTCGGCATGGAAGTCTACGCTTTCGACCAATTCCTGACCAAGGAACAAATCGAAGCCGACGGCATCGCTAAAGGTGCTGCTAGCCGCGACGCTCTCTTCGAGACCTGCGACATCGTTTCACTGCACATCCCTGCAACAGCTGAAACCAAGCTCAGCATCAACTACGACGTTGTCAACAAGATGCACAAAGGTGGCATCCTGGTCAACACCGCCCGTAAGGAAGTCATCGACGAAGCTGGTCTGCTGAAACTGATGGCTGAACGTACCGACCTCAAGTACATCTGCGACGTCATGCCAGATGCTGATGCCGAATTCAAGGCATTCGAAGGCCGTTACTTCGCAACACCTAAGAAGATGGGTGCTCAGACTGAAGAAGCCAACATCAACGCTGGTCTGGCTGCCGCCAACCAAATCGCTGATTTCTTCAAGACTGGTAACAAGAGATTCCAAGTGAACAAATAATTTCATCATAGAACCTGAAAATCACCATTTTGGCCTTTTGCCGGATGGTGATTTTCTTTAATCTTTTTGTAATGATTCCTGAAAACAACAAAACCATGCCTTTCTTCAAGTTTGAAAACCTGCGCCTTTACTATAAGGCTCTCGATTTTTCAGACTCGATATTAGCATTGGCTTCGAACCATTCCGGCAGCTCCGATGCCCATTTCTTCAACAGGTTCAGCGACGAAGCCTTGAACATCGTCATGACCATTGCTGATGGCGGTGCTGAAGGTAAGAATGAATTCATCAGTCAACTTCAACACACGAAAAGTTCCATCCGCAGATGTGTCGTATTCAACACTTTGGCTGGAAAACGAATGCTCGTCGACCCAGAACAGGAAAACGACATCCGCAACGAACTCATGGAACTCACCAAAATGGTTGGCGCACTGATCACTTCATTGATGCGTCAAGAACCCATGCAAGAAGAAAACTTGGATTTCTGATTTTTGGGTTTTCAGTTTTCAGTCGTCAGTTATCAGTTATCGGTTAACTGTAAACTGTAAACCGAAAACTGAGAACTGAGAACCATTAAATCTTTAAATTTTAAATCTTTAAATCATCAAATCACAAATAACACAATGTCAGTAATCAAACCTTTCAAAGGATGGCGTCCAACTGAAGACATCGTCCTTCAACTCGCTTCAAGACCTTACGATGTTTTGAACACCGAAGAAGCCCGCAAGGAATGCGAAGGCAATCCATATAGCCTTCTCCACGTGACCAAGGCCGAAATCGACCTCCCTGAAGGCCACAAGGACAGCGACCTCGAAACCTACATCAAGGTTGTTGAAAACTTCAACTCTTTCAAAGACTACGGCTGGCTCGTTCAAGATGAAGAAGAAAAACTCTACATCTACGCTCAGAGCATGAACCCAACCGATGCTAACGCTCACTGGCAATATGGTATCGTGGCTTGCGCTTTCAGCGAAGACTACGTCAACAAAGTCATCAAGAAGCACGAACTGACCCGTAAGGACAAGGAAGAAGACCGCATGAAGCACGTCCGCCTCACCAACGCTAACGTTGAACCTGTGTTCTTCGCTTATCCTGCTGTCAACGAAATCGACGAAATCGTCAACAAGATCATCGCTGGCAAACCAGTTTACGACTTCATCGCTAAGGAAGATGGCTTCGGCCACCGTTTCTGGGTCATCGACGACAAGGCTATCATTGCCCGCCTCGTTGAGCTCTTCGCCACTAAGGTTCCTGCCATGTACATCGCTGACGGTCACCACCGTAGCGCTGCTGCTGCCCTCGTCGGCCAGGAAAAGAAGGAACACAACCCACATCACACTGGCAAAGAAGAATACAACTTCTTCATGACCGTTATCTTCCCAGATAACCAACTGAAGGTCATCGACTACAACCGCGTTGTGAAAGACCTCAACGGCCTCAACAAGGATCAGTTCATCGCTGCTCTGGGCAACACCTACGTCGTTGAAGACATGGGCACAGAAATCTACAAGCCTGCTAAGCTGCACGAACACAGCATGTACCTTGATGGTCACTGGTACAAGATGACTGCTAAGGCTGGCACTTACGACGACAACGACCCAATCGGCGTCCTCGACGTTAAGATTCTGAGCGACAATGTTCTCGACAACATCCTCGGCATTAAGGACCTCCGCACCGACAAGCGCATCGACTTCGTTGGTGGTATCCGTGGTCTCGGCGAACTGAAGCGCCGTGTCGACAGCGGTGAAATGGCTGTTGCTTTCGCCATGTATCCTGTTTCAATGAAGCAGATCATCGACATCGCCGACAGCGGAAACATCATGCCTCCAAAGACCACCTGGTTTGAACCAAAACTCCGTTCAGGCCTCGTAATCCACACTTTGGATTAATCCGCATAGGACATTATGATTAAGGGACTTGGTGATTTTGGTTGAATCCCAAGTCCCTATTTTAATACAAAAAAAGCATGAACATCAGCCCAAAACTCATAAAACACTACACCGATTACCTGCGCCTTGAGCAATCCTTGTCGGAAAACAGCATTGCGGCCTACGACCACGATGTCAGTCTTTTCTTGCAATATCTGCAAGCACAGGGTCTTTCCACCGAGTTGGCTGACATCGAAATGCAAACCATTGAAAACTTTTTCGCCTACCTTTACGATTTAAACATAGGTGCCAAATCGCAGGCGAGAATCCTTTCCGGACTGAAATCATTCTACCGCTACCTGCAAAACGAAGAAATCGTTGAAGTCGACCCAACCGCACTCATCAATTCGCCTACATTGGGACGGCATCTGCCCGAAGTGCTGACCTACGACGAAATCCAGAAAATGATTGACAGCATCGACCTCAGCCAACCCAACGGCCACCGCAACAAAGCCATGATTGAAGTGATGTATGGTTGCGGCTTGCGCGTTTCGGAACTCATCAACTTGCAAATCAGCAACATATACAAAAACGATGGTTTCATCCGTGTCATCGGAAAAGGCGACAAGGAAAGACTCATTCCTATCGGCGACGGCAGTCTGAGAATCCTTTTCAACTACATCGAAGGCGAAAGATTGCACATCGAGGTGAAACCTAAATTCACCGACACCGTTTTCCTCAACCGGCGCGGCAGCGGACTCACCCGCCAAATGGTCTTCCTGATTGTGAAGGAGTTAGCCAAAACCAACAACATTGAAAAAAGCATCAGTCCGCACACTTTCCGTCATTCCTTTGCCACGCATTTGCTCGAAGGAGGCGCCAATCTCTTGGCCGTGCAGCAGATGTTGGGTCACGCCAGCGTGAGCACAACCGAAATCTATACGCACGTCTCCGAAGAATTACTCCGCGAAACCTTATCTTGCTATCACCCGCGTTTCAAGCAATAGGTTTTGAGACAGTTTTGAAAGTTTTGTGACAAAAACGATTATCTTTGCAAAAATTTTCCATCATGGATGCAACACAATTCGACTTTCTGAAAGACCTGCGCAACGACCGCTTTTTCCTTTTGGCCGGTCCCTGCGTCATTGAAGACGAGACCACTCCCCTGCACATTGCCGAAACGCTAAAAGAAATCACCGCAAAATTAGATATTCCGTTTGTCTTCAAAGGCTCCTACCGCAAGGCAAACCGCTCGCGCTTGGATTCCTTCACCGGCATTGGCGATGAAAAAGCTTTAAAGGTCTTGACCAAAGTGAAAGCCGAATTCGGCGTTCCCGTCGTCACCGATATCCATGCAGCAGAAGAAGCGGATATGGCCGCCGAATATGTTGACATTCTGCAAATTCCAGCTTTCCTTTGCCGTCAGACCGATTTATTAGTGGCCGCTGCCAAAACAGGCAAGACCATTAACATCAAGAAGGGACAATTCCTTTCGGGCGAAGCCATGGGCTTTGCCGTCGACAAGGTGAGGCAATCGGGCAACGGAAAAGTCATGCTAACTGAGAGAGGTTCCATGTTCGGCTATCAGGATTTGGTGGTCGATTACCGCAACATAGCCGCCATGCAGCAATTCGGCACGCCCGTCATTCTCGATGTGACCCACTCGCTGCAACAGCCCAACCAGACCAGCGGCGTGACAGGTGGCAAGCCCGAACTCATCGGTCTCATCGCCAAGGCTGGCATAGCCACCGGTGCCGATGGCATCTTCATGGAAACACACCCTGAGCCTTCAAAAGCCAAATCGGATGGCGCCAATATGCTGCGCTTGGATTTGGTGGAAACGCTTTTGCGGCAGTTGGTTAGGATTAAGGAAGCTATTGAATAAATACGATCTCCCCTTTCAAACGAAAATACAAAAAAAACGCCCTTCATCCGAAAGGCGTTTTCTTTAGTTTTCAATAATTCAAGATTTATTTCATTCTCAAATTGGAAATCTGTCCCGTTTCAGTGTTGAAAATCAGGCGGGTGTTGGCGACCGGGGCCATGAGGATGACGCCCAACTGGTTCACCGTAACGCGGTCTTCCAGAATCACATCGCGCGAAAGCATGACTTTCACATTAGCCATGTCAGGCACACGGTACAACACCTTGCCTTCGTACGACATGGATTCAATGGCCGACTGGCTTGGCGCATTGATATTGGCTATGCTATTCAAAGGCAAAGTCTGAACGCTGATAGGACTTCCCGAACCTGCCGTGCCAACCGAAAGGCCTTCGTCTTCCGAGAACTTAGCTACCGTCATGGTCGTGATTTCCTTGTTCGGAATGACGTAAACGCTTTGAACGTATGTCTTTACCGTGCGATTGCCTAAGAAATAGCTCTTGTATTCCTCTTCCAACGCATCAATTTCATCCAACATCTTCTGCAAAGTCTCGGCGCTGTAGGAAACTTCGACAAATCCAGTAATTAAATCATATTTGGCCTTTTCCAAAGCCTCAATCTTCGCTGCAATTTCCTTGGCCACTTGGTCATCCGTCTTGCCGGCAGTGGAAATGAAAATGCCTTTGCCTGATTTTACACTTTCAACCTTCTGTTCGGGTTGCGAAACAACGTTTTCAGGATGTTCATAACCGTCATTTATGGCATTTCCCGCAGCAATACTACGGATAATGCCCTGCTCGTTGACATCCAAATCGACGTTATAAGCACCACGGCCTGTACCGATAGCCACATAGAAAGTTGCATTCGGGTCAGGAGTAGCAACTGGCACCATCTTCACATCCAACATCTTATATTCCGAGCCAGTCTCAACATAATCAGTCATGCCGATATAACGCGAGGCGTAATCGGCGTATGCGCCTTCTTCTGTGTAGGTCTCTTGAATCGTGAAGTCAAGACGCAGAACTGTCTGTGGCAAAGCATAATACAAGCCGCTTTGCGAACCTGGAGCTGCATTTTTCGAGAATGTCGTTGTCACTTGGGCATTAACAGCCGTTCCAAAAACCAAGGTGAAAGCCATTGCAGCAAACACCTTATTAATGAATGTATTTCTCATATCGTTTGAATTTATGGGTCAAAAATAGGAATTTTATTTCAATGCGCAATCAGTTTTCTTGCTGAATGCCCACAAAGCCAAGAAAGTCAGCAGTCCGTTCACAATCAGGATTTCGAAACCGAAACGATAACCGAACAAAAGTTGCGGCGAATAAAGTTTCAGCAGATAACTGATAATTGGCGCAGCAATGGCGATGTAAGGCACAGCCTTGTCGTTGGTTTTCCATTTTTTCATAAACAAGCCAAAGGTATACAAGCCCAACAACGGACCATAGGTAAAGCCCGCAATATCAAAGAGTTTGTCAATCAAAGACTCGTTATGGAAAGGTCTGAACAGAATAATGACCACGAAATAAAGTAAGGCAAAACCCACATGAATGAGTTTTCTGTACTTCGTGATTTGCTTGTCAGTGAGTTTATCATTCTTGTCGAAATGCAGGAAATCGTAGCAAAATGTCGTCGTCAAGGCGGTCAAAGTGCCATCGGCGCTGGAATAACCGGCTGCGACCAGACCCAAGACAAAGACCACACTTGTGAAAGCACTCAACGAGAAGGCAACCGATGGGAAAATCTTATCGTTGACCACCACACCCGCCTCGTTGACAGGAAGTTGGAATCCTGTTGCCTGTGCGTAATAAATCAAACCGGCACCCAGACTGAGGAAAAGCACATTGACCACAACAAACAGCAGACTCGAAGTCAAGACATTCTTTTGCGCATCACGCAAATTCTTGCAAGTCAGGTTTTTCTGCATCATATCCTGGTCGAGGCCCGTCATCGTGATGGTGATGAACGCACCGCTCAAAATCTGTTTCAGATAGAATTTGTTGTGCGTCCAATCGGTTTCAAAGACCTTTGTATAACCTTGTTCGCTGGCTTTATGCATGAGTTCGCCATACGAAATGCCTAAGTTTTTCAAGATGTAGATCACAGTCAAAATGGCGGCCAAAAGCAGAAATGTCGTCTGCAAGGTATCGGTCCATACAATAGTCTTGATGCCGCTTCGGAAAGTATAAAGCAAAATGATGCCGATGAAAACCACCGCTGGCACCCAAAACGGTATGCCCCACATCTTGAAAACAAACTCATACAACACGAAGACAACCAAATACATACGCAATGCCGAACCTAACAGTCGCGACAAGATGAAAAACGCCGCACCCGTCTTTTCCGACTTTTGTCCGAAACGCATTTCCAAATAGGAATAAATGGAAGTGAGGTTCAACCTATAGTAAAGCGGCAAAAGCAGAAATGCAATCACTGCATAGCCAATCACATAGCCGAAGACCAAAGGCAAATAGGTAAACTGTCCCGTGTAGACGCCACCCGGCACCGACATGAAAGTCACGCCAGAAAGCGAGGCACCAATCATGCCGTATGCCACGACAAACCATGGCGATTTGCGGTTGCCCGTAAAAAAAGACTGGTTGTCCGACTTGCGCGAGGTCAGATGCGAGACCAAAAAAAGCAAAGCCGTATAAACGACAAAAACAATGAGAATTATCGTTGCATTCATTGATTCAACAGTTTTGAAAATTCATATAAACTTGGGGAACTATCATCGGCGCTCGGATTTTCCTCACCGATGAAAACCGTGTACATTCCGGCATTGCGGCCGAAATCAATGTCCGACTGACCATCGCCAATCATCAGCGATTTTGAAAAATCGATGTCGGGAAAAATTTCTTGAGCCGTGAAAGCCATGTCAGGTTTGGGCTTGCGGTAATTATCAGGGTCGGAAGCCAATTGTGTACAACATAAAAGGACGTCAATCCGACCCTCACGGGATTCAATTTCCTGCATCATGGCATCGTGAACGGCATCCAGATCATCTTCCGTCATCAGTCCCTTCCCTACGCCTTGCTGATTGGAAACCAGAACGATATATTTGAAGCGTTGCGAAAAGACCTTCATGGCATCCAACACACCAGGCAGAAATTCAAACTCTTCCCAACGGGTGACATAGCCATCCATAATGCGCTTATTGATGACGCCATCGCGGTCAAGGAAAAGCGTCCAGTCCTTATTTATGATATGATTCCAATCCTTCATCACGGGAACAAAGTGTTTTCAATTTGCTCGCAAATGATATGTCCAATCATGATGTGCGCCTCCTGAATGCGCGGCGTATCCTGACTCGGCACATTAAGCAGCACCTTGCAGAGGTTTTCCATTCGGCCACCCGTCTCACCCGTCATGCCGATGACTGGCATTTCAAGCAGTTTGGCTTCGCCGATGGCATTCAGCACATTCACCGAATTGCCCGATGTGCTGATGGCAACCAGCACATCACCTTTGCGGGCGCTGCCGCGAAGCATGCGGGCATAGGTCTGGTCGAAACCGAAATCATTAGCCACGGCTGTCATGAAACTGGCGTTCACATGCAAAGCCTCGGCTGGCAGCGGACGGCGTTCCTTATAGAAACGGCCACTCAGTTCAGCCGCAAGATGCTGGGCATCGGCAGCACTGCCGCCATTGCCGCAAAACCATATCCTGCCACCGTTGCGCAAGGCCTCAATGCAGATTTCAGCAGCCTTCGCTATGTTTCCGACAAACGCATCGTCATTCAAAATCAGTTTCTTGACCTCAATCGATGCTTCTATTTTTCCCTTTATATCCATGCTGTACATATTTTTGCAAAAATAGGAAAATAACCGTACTTTTGCGCACTTTTTTAAAGCATTAGCAATGAAAGCATTTTACACAGTCGGATTACTCATCATTTCGAACATTTTCATGACCTTTGCCTGGTACGGGCAACTGAAACTGGCGCAAATCGTCCCTTCGTTCAAGGACTGGCCGCTGATTCTCGTCATTCTGGTCTCGTGGGGCATCGCCCTTTTCGAGTATTCCTTTATGGTTCCCGCTAACCGCATCGGCTCCGCCATCAATGGTGGTCCTTTCAACCTTATTCAGTTGAAAGTCATTCAGGAAGCTGTCTCGCTGACGGTCTTCACCATCATTGTCGTCACGGTATTCAAGACGGAGACATTCCGCTGGAACCATCTCATTTCCTTTATCTTCATCATCTTGGCGGTTTTTTTCGCCTTTAAAAAATAATTTTCCAAAAACGGCATCTATTAGCAAGATTTTGCAGATATTTGCCGCCGATTTAAACAGCAGAACAAACTAACAAACAAAAATATCATGAAATTTTACGACACTGATTCCATTTTCACCTTCGGCAAATACGAAGGTATGACTATCGCGGAAGTTTACGAAATCGACCCGAAATACATCAAATACTGCGAAGAAAACATCGATGAGTTTTACGTTTCGCCCCGCGTGATGCGTGAACTGAAATCGATGAACCGCGCCATCAACGACTCGGCTTTGCTCGATGTCAATTTTGACAAAATGAGCGACGACGAAATCGATGAATTCATCGGCGGCCTTGACGAGGAAGACGAATTCACGCAAGGCAAACTCGACGAAGACTACGACTGGGAAAACAGCGACCTCGCCGATGACTCGCCTTTCGATGAATTTGAAGACGAATACGACGAAGAAGACTTCACCGACGAATTCGGCGACAGCTTCGACGAAGGTTTCGACGGCGGCATCGACGACATGTATTGATCAACAACTTTTTTCAACAAAAACAAAAACATCGGGCAATCTTGTCCGATGTTTTTGTTTTTGTTGGTCAGAAAGAAATTATGGTCTCACCATTGCGATGCGGCAATTCATGTTATCGAAAGTAAAGGAGCCGATGCCGAATTGCTTGTCATCCTTTTCCCAAAACTTATCAACGACGATGGTGATATTTCTCTGATCCAGAAAATCACCTTGAAGTTTCATCTTACCATTTTCCCAAATGCCGTGGAATGTGCCATCGGGTTCATTTTCGTACATTTGGCAATCATCATCGATGGTGATAGCATACCAATCGAATTTCGCAACGATAACCGACCCAGCGCCATCAATATCAACATTGAGCAAGTCATTTCTATTGTAGCCTTTCTTGCCGTCAACATCGTATACCAACATTACTTTCCAACCGTCCGTCAGTTGGTCAAGATCAGTAATCTTCTCGCTTCCTGACGGATAAGCATAATTTGATTGAACCACATCGGGATACCAGAGGCAATAGTCCTCGCCGTCAGGACGCTCAGTCGTGCTATAAACTGACACGATTCCTTCTATACCTTCCGTATCAAGATACGGCGCTTCATCGCTATTGTTCGGAACCACCTCGTCTTGATAAGCAGGTTGGTCGATTCTCTCAATTTCATTCCCTGCTCCATCTTGGTCATCAAACCAGCCGCCCCGTGACAGCAGATAGATAAGGAGTGCACAAATGGCAAAAAAGATAAGCGCACCTTTCAATATTTTCTTATCGCCTTTCTTATCCGGCCCTTTCCCTGTTGTTTGATTATCAATCGGTTCACGCCGACTATTTCTCGGTTCACGTCTCGGCGTTTCCTGTTGATTATCGGAGCGATTCTGAGGTATCTTAGCACCACATTCACCGCAAAAGGCAGCATCATCGGGCAGCTGCGTACCACAATTTGGACAAAACATGATTGCTTATATTTTTAATTCTTTATGTTTAATCATTATCTCCTTCAGGAATAACAGAAGAATTAGGATCTCGAAGTATATCTAATCGTTCTTTCTTAGGCTCTGGCACATTGCGTTCTTTCTTGGGCTCAGGCACACTGATCGATCCGCGACTATAAATCATTCCACCAAATTTTATTTTCGTGATATAGCCTTTACTGTCAGATTCTGTTGCTTCTATTAGTTCCTCGCCCTTATTGCCCTCAACATGCAAGACACCATTTGAATCTATGCTATAAAGGCACACGTTTTCACCACATTCAGTATGACCTTCTGCGTTAGTTATGCATGCATTGAGCAGAAGAGCTTTATTTGAAACTTTGGTAATCGAAAAGTTGTATTTCCAGTTGTTTTCATCAATGCCACACCACTTGCCTTCGAAATTCTCAATCGTAACATGCTTTTTGTCATCGGTGAAGATATAAACAAATGCGACACCGCCTTTAACCAATTCATCATCAACATAGAAAGGAAGGTTCAACTCTGGATAGAGCGTTCCCGGGCTATCAAAAGTGATTTGTGTAGGACAGCCGAATTGCATATAGTGGTAGAAAGTGGTTACAAGCAAGACGCCCGAACGGTTAACTTCAGGATAGAATTTGCCTATGTAATCGGATTCTTTGTGAGGCGAAGGCCAGAACTTTGGTTTGTCGCTCGTGCTGAAGCGAATGTAGTGCTTGTCCGGGTGATCTTTCATGTCTTCAACATGCGCATAAGGCGAATCAAGGAAGGTCTGTCCCTTCTCGAGATTGGGATCTTTGACGATAAACATGATTCTTTGGTTGAGATATGGGACAAGAATTGAATCAATATTCCGCCTCAGCTGAACGTAGGTTTTGCGATAATCGTCACCCATTATCTGCCTGAATATCGGCGTTATGTTTTTTTTCAGTTCTTCTTTAACTCGTTTCTTATTGAAAGCAATCTGTTCGGCGTTGGGAAATTCAATATCCCTGATTTCTGGCAACATGGCGTTGGGGCCAATAACGGCTTCTTCATGGCCGGGACGTGATTCGATTTCCAAGCGTCTTTCATATTCTGGAGTTATTTCTTCAACATGAATGGCTCTTTTTTCACTTTCTGAAAGCAGGTAATAGCTGTCGACAAACTCGTTCACCATCAGATCAAACATTTCAGAACGCTTTTTGAGATCATTCTTACAAGTCTCATTGATGTATTTGATGCGCGACGCAAAACCGGCACCATTAAGATAGGCCCTTTCTGATACCGGGATGCTTGGTGTTTGGGCATAACCATTGCGCACATAATACAAGTAATCAAGTTGGCCTATCCCCTTTTCCAATTCATTAGAATTTATTGCATAAGAACCCAATTCACTGCCGACTTGATACGCAAGATAGGCAGCTCCCACCCATGAGCAAACAGTACCGACGGTGCCACCAACCAATACACCGGTCAACGACATCAACCTCATGCCTTGATTCACTCCGAATTCGAGAGCAGCTTGTGAACTTGCTGTTCCCTCACTGTTGTTAACCTTGCTCATCAAAGTTGTCACATCCATAACCGTTCCTATTCCAATCAAAGCAAGTCCAATCGCAGTGTTATCGAAAAACTGAGCCATTTTTCCTGTGAAAGTACTATACGCATTTACTCCATCCGCAGTCATGCCGAGGTATTTGATGAATTCAGTGGCCGAACTTGAACCGTCATAATTTTTATAATCACTCAAGTCTGACCAAGTATCACCCCAAGCATTGTTTTCCATCAAAATGCGTGGAACGGAAACAGGATTGAATCTCACGCGTGATAACAAAGGATTATCGCCCGGTTCATCAGGACTGTAAAACACAGGCTGACTCATCAAATGTTGATCAACACCTTCACCCATATTGATATCCAGACCCAGCGCCTTGATTTTAACTTTATCGACCTCTGTAAAATGGTCTAGATAAGCGATGTAATTCTTGCCGTCATCGGATATTTCGCTGTAAAGATAATCGTATTTGCCTGTTTTCTCGTTGAACCATACTATGTCGCAAGTCTCACCTGGCTCACGCGGAATGGTGATTTCAACCGAAGTGTCGAACTTGTTCTTCCCCGATTTCAGCGAAAGGTCGTAGCCTGTCACATCATAACCGTTGACTTGGTCGTGCAACACAGGCAGTTCCTTCACAATAAGTTCATCATCGCCTTGCAGATTCCATGAGTGGAAATCGACAGTGATTTTTCCCGCTTTCGCCTTTGGAGCTTCCGAGGAGACTGTTGCCGAATACACCGGCGCATTGGCGTAGTCTTTGTCGCTGTAGCGCACAGCAATGCCTTTCGGACCGCTTTCGATATCGGGCGTGTTCTTGATTGCACCAATGGCTTCATCCAAATCCATATCGGAGAAATCAAGGCCTTCGTTTCCGCCTCCTCTGTCACGAAGGAAAAACCCAGGCTTGACAAAACCCAAAAACAGCACGATGGCAAGGCAAATCCATAAGCCTTTCCGAGATTTCTTACTTGTTTTTGCTGCTCCCTTCGCGCTTTTTGACGATCTCTTTCTAGTCTTTTGTTTTGGCATTTCGTCTGAAACCTCGACCGATTCCACAGGCCCATCGACAGGAATATCTACCGGCGGCACATCTTTCGGGCAAGTAGTCCCGACTTTGAGACCGCATTTCATGCAGAACTTAGTTCCAGGTTGCAAAGGTTCACCGCAACCCATACAAAACTTGCTGACTTTTGAAGGCTCGATTTTTGCGCCGCAACCCATGCAAAAATTCTGATTTTCCGCTATTTCATATCCGCATTTCGGGCATTTCATATCATGTCTTTTTTTTGTTAGCATTCCTCACCTTCACAAACACATGGTTATTAAGGTAATCCAAAATAAATCCAAAACCATGATTTACAAAGTTATGATGTTCATGCAAAATTATTAAAAATTTGTTCAAACGACAAAAAAATCCACCGATTTGGTGGATTTTTTTCATGTGTAGACGCGATGATATGCTTATTCGTTGTTATTGTCGCTTTTCTCCATAAACATACCGTCTTACTGGAATTTCATTTCCGTTTTCATCTGTGCGAAAACTGCGAATGATATATCCGTCGGAATCACATTCATGCCAGCAGCCATCGGATGTATTGCAAGCGTTTTTCCATAAAGGTCTCATTAGCCATCCACCGTCGCCATTTGGCAGCAAATAAGGTAAAGTGTAATCGGGATAGATGTGCTCACAAAAATCTTCGAAAATCTCAACAATCTCTCCTGTTGTGACATTCACAATTTTGGAAACATTTTCTCCATCCCAAAAATATTGGAATTCAATAATTGAAGATTCAAAAACATTTCTTTTAATTACTAATTTACCTGAATTATCATATTCAAAATAATCAGTTGACTGATGGTCTGAATTGACATAATACTCGGCTTTTACAATTTTCCCTTCTTCAAGATAGCAAGTGCATTTTGTGAACAATGGCCAGTACCATTGCTGAGGTGGCTGTGACACGATGATGCAAATGCTGTCATCTCCATAATACTCAAAATCATGGTCGAATTGACAATAAGGGCTGCCACCTAAAAAAGTCGTTATACGGTTAATTCTGGTAAAGTCTTCGTTCCAATCAATGACCCTCATCGGTACAATTGTATCTCCATCTAAATATTCCGTCACCAGATACTTCTTCACCAATGTATCAGGTTGCGGAGGGACGATTGTATCCTGCGGGGTGTCGCCGTCATTGGGAATTTCAGGCTTGTTACAAGCTACCAATGCCCAAACCAGCAGGCAAACGAGTGTAATGTGTCTTCCTAATGTTTTCATTTTGCTATGTTTTAATGATTTATGATAATTTTGGTGCAATAATAGCAAAAATTTCGCACAAACAAACAATAAAAAAAATCCACCTTCAGTGGATTTTTTCATGTAGAGACGCGATTCATCGCGTCTTCGCTGTATCAAATTATTATATGAGACGCGATGAATCGCGTCTCTACTTTATAGACCTTCAAAGCACCGCCACCATTTTCCTGATTTCTAGGATGCGTTGCATGACGGTCTTGTCGGCTTTTGCAACTTGCAGATTGTAATCGGCTTGCATCTGAATCCAAAGCTGCGCATCAATGCCTAAGGCAGCTTCCAAATACAAAGCGTAGTCGGTTGAAATAGGGCGTTTCCCGTTCAGGATTTCATTCAGAACCGTATAGGAAACCGACATTTGCCGTGCCAGTTGTTTCTGCGAAATGCCGCGACACTCTATTTCCTCTTTCAAGACAAGTCCGGGATGGACTGGTTCTGACGGAGTAAGGTTGTTGGCAATCATTTCGGGGTTGATGTCTTTCAAAGTAATCATATTGTTTATTTATAATGGTTTGTCAAATCAAGTATGTTGCAGATAGTTACAATCGAATCGTCATTGATTAAAGTTACCGTGAATTCAATCCTGTATTGGTCATTAACGCGAATTGACGATGTGCCTTTTTTGTCGCCTTTTAGTACTTCATAATTCAGCGATTTCATTTGGAACAAAGTCTCAATGCGCGGTGCAGCAGCAAGAGTCTTGATTCTTTGTTGGTATCTTTTGATGATGTCAGGTTGAAAACGATGTTTTTTGTCATCGGTTTTACCTTGCTCATATAATTCTTTCAAATATGTCTGGTCAAAAGTGACTATCATGCTGCAAAAATAATGATTTTTTATTAAAATTCGCAAATTGTCGAATTGTTTTTATCTGAGACGCGATGAATCGCGTCTCTACAATTCCTATCTCACCACAATTCTCCGTGCAGCGACCGTTCCGTTTTCATCCGTGATGCGAAGCATGTAAATTCCTTGCGGCAACTCGGAAACGGAAATTTCGTTGGTGTTTTGTGCGGATTTCAGTAATTGACCGAGGGTATTGCAAACCTGCACTTCGGCAACGGTGGCGCCTTCAATGCGGACGATGCCACTGGCAGGGTTGGGCGAAACCGTGAGCAAATCGGTTTTGTCATTTTCAAGAAGGCCTAATGGACTCACACTCACACACGTTGCTTCCGATTCTCCACCTTCGTAAACCGCCGTAACACAATATTCCACTGAAAAATTTCCATTATTCGATTCATCAATATAATAGGTCTGAAAAGCGTATGGAATGTTTGTAACAAGTTCTCCTTCTCTGAAAATGTTGTATCCTTTCAGCGTGGTTGCATCACGGTTGAAAGGACAATTCACAGGTGCTGTTACCGTTGCACGAATCATCCAGTTATGAAGGCTCATAGGTGCAACAAACCATTCTCCATTTTCCATTATCATGTTTTTGTTCGGCACGGTTTCCTCAAGGTCGGCAGCCAATGTGTAATATCCTTCGCCAACCGACGAATAGCCAATCAAGTATTCCTTGCTGCTGTCAATCACGACACCTTCCTCTAAATCAACCTGATTCCATTCTCCACAAACCATATTTTGCACTTCCTGACTGCAAACCATTTCATAGCTCTCTCCATTTTTCATCCAGACATCAACCGTATAAGTGTTTTCCGCAACAATCGGTATCATGGATATTTGCCTGATAATCCAGCCATCAAAATGCATCAAGTCCAACGAGTCGTAGCGATGTGCTACATAATCTCTTTCACCTGTATAAGCCATTTCTGTAAAGTCTTCCCCATTTGACCATGTGAGCATGGCTTCCTGATTGAGTGCGCTTTCCGCAGGATAATTCCACTTCAGCACGATGTTGTTTTCATTCTGCTCCGCAGTCAGTTCCTGAATGCCATTAAAATCTTGCGCCTGAGTGGAACCACAAATGAACAAGATACCCATTAGTAAGAATCCATTTTTTTTCATGATGATTCGTGTTTATGATTAATAATTTTCACCTTGCAAAATTACATTTTTTCATTCAAAACCAACACTTTTTTAAAAAATTTATGGTATGGTAAATGTTGAATATCAATTAGTTAGCAACAAACAACCGCTTACAAGGGTAGGTTCTTAGTGACAAACAACACAGCGAAGACGCGATAAATCGCGTCTTCGCTGTATCAAATTATTATATGAGACGCGATGTTCCCGCTTTCGCTGGGAATGACAAGCGTCTCTACAGTCAAGCGTTAATGCGTTCCGAAATGGAATACACCCGTTTGTCGCGTTGTGTCGAAGTAATCATCTCTGCCAGAAAACCTGTGGAGAAAAGCTGCACGCCAATCACCATGGCCAAGAGGCAGAAATAGAACAATGGGCGGTCGGTCATGTGGTAAACATGAGCGAAGATGCGCGAACATGCCAGATACAAGGCGATGACAAAACCGGCAAGGAAAGTCACCGAACCCATAAGGCCGAAGAAATGCATCGGACGGTTGCTGAACTTCGAGATGAAATTGATGGTCAGCAGGTCCAGATAGCCACGCACGAAACGGCTCATGCCGAACTTGCTTGTGCCATACTTGCGCTTCTGATGGTGTACGACCTTCTCCCCTATGTTGCCGAAACCGTTCATCTTGGCAATGACCGGAATGTAACGGTGCATCTCGCCATACACCTGAATGCTTTTTACCAAATCCAGGCGATATGCCTTCAAGCCGCAGTTGAAGTCGTGCAGCTTGATGCCCGACATCCGACGCGTCGTCCAATTAAAGAACTTCGACGGTATGTTTTTCATCAACTTGGAATCGTAACGAACTTTCTTCCAGCCCGATACCAAATCATAGCCCTCCTCCTTTATCATCTTATACAGTTCCGGAATTTCGTCAGGACTATCCTGCAAATCGGCATCCATAGTGATGACCACATCGCCTTGAACAAGTTTGAAACCTTCGTTCAAAGCCGGCGACTTGCCGTAATTCTTACGGAAACGGATAGCCTTCACATTTGGATTCTGCTTCGAAAGTTCCTGAATGATGTGCCATGAATTGTCGGTTGAACCATCATCAACGAAAACGATTTCGTAGGAATAACCTTCCTTTTCCACGACGCGGCGAATCCATGCCTCCAATTCAGGCAGCGACTCCGCTTCATTTAATAAAGGTATGACTATTGAAAGATCCATTACTTATTGACTGTTTTTGACTATTTGACTTTTAGACGAATCATCTGATTTCCGTCTTTCCACCCATATAAGGTCTCAAAGCTTCCGGAATAGCGACTGAACCGTCAGCACGGAGATTGTTCTCCAAGAAGGCAATCAGCATACGCGGTGGAGCCACAACGGTATTGTTCAAGGTATGAGCGAAATAATTGCCGTTCTTACTCTTAACCCTGATCTTCAGACGACGGGCCTGAGCATCACCGAGATAAGAGCAGCTGCCCACTTCGAAATACTTCTTCTGACGCGGTGACCATGCTTCGACATCCAACGACTTGACTTTCAAATCAGCCAAATCGCCAGTGCAGCATTCCAGAGTACGGACCGGAATATCCATCGAACGGAACAGTTCTACGGTATTGCGCCACATCTTTTCGTACCACATGTCGGCCTCTTCTTCCTTACAAATGACAACCATTTCCTGCTTTTCGAACTGGTGGATACGGTAAACGCCGCGTTCTTCGATGCCATGAGCACCCTTTTCCTTTCTGAAGCAAGGTGAGTAACTCGTCATTGTCAAAGGAAGCTGGTCTTCAGGAATCATCTGGTCGATAAACTTGCCAATCATGGAGTGTTCGCTGGTGCCAATCAGATAAAGGTCTTCGCCTTCAATCTTATACATCATGGCATCCATTTCGGCGAAACTCATCACGCCTGAAACGATTTCGCTTCTGACCATGAAAGGAGGAATGCAGTAGGTGAAACCTCTTTCAATCATGAAATCGCGGGCGTAGGTAATGACAGCTGAATGTAGACGGGCAATGTCGCCCATCAGATAATAGAAACCATTACCGGCCACACGGTGAGCGGTATCCAAGTCAAGGCCGTTGAACTTAGCCATTATGTCGGCATGATAAGGCACTTCAAAATCAGGAACGACTGGCTCTCCAAATTTCTCAATCTCAACATTATGCGTATCATCAGGACCAACTGGGACAGATGGAGCGACGATATTCGGGATGGCATACATCACCTTGGTCAATTCGTCCATGAGGGCGGTTTGCTGCTTGGCGAGGTTTTCCAATTCCTGGGCGTTGGCTTCAACGACTTTCTTCAATTCGTTGGCCTTTTCAACCTCCTTATTTTTAAAGAGGATGCCTATTTCCTTTGAGATGGAGTTGCGTTGCGAGCGCAAATCGTCAGCACGCTGCTGACAATCACAATATTGCTGATACAAAGCAATTGCCTGGTCGACCAAAGGCAACTTGCTGTCTTGGAATTTCTTCTTGATGTTTTCCCTGACGATGTCAGGATTCTTGACTAAAAACTTAATGTCAATCATAGATAAAGACTTTTGAATATTTAAACTGCAAAGTTAGTATAAATTTCAATAAGTAGACAAGGAAAAGGGATAAGATACAAACAAAAAACCCTGGCCGGAGTGGTCAGGGTTTTCGTT
>JAKSMU010000050.1 GCA_024400455.1 Bacteroidales bacterium
CTGTATCAGCGCAAAAGCATATCGAAAACTATCAGCCGGAATCCTTGTATAACGAAGGAATCGTGCTGTTCCAGCATCAGGAATATGGTGCAGCTCAGGCGGTTTTCAGCCGTTATCTCGATGAAATCGGCGACAAAAAGGCTCAACACGCGGTCGATGCGCAGTATTATGAGGCTGTCAGTGCGCTTTATCTGGGCAATGGCGACGGCGTTTCAAAGGTCTTGCAATTCGTCAATGAGAATCCGAGCAGCCTTTGGGCGGGACACGCTAATTTCCTCTATGCCAATTCCTTGTTTAAGGAAAGAAAATTCAAGGATGCCATGCCGATTTACGAAAAGACCGACATCGCTTCGCTAAACCGTGAGGAAGCCCAGCAGCTGCAGTTCAATATGGCATACTGCCAGTTTCAGGCAGACAACTTAGATAGGGCTTTACCGCTTTTCCACGGCGTCATGCTGAATGATGGTCCTTATCAGGATGCGGCGAGGTATTATTATGCACATATACAGTATGTTAAAGGAAAAGATGACGAGGCTTTGACAAACTTTGAACGCTTGGTCAACAATCCGGCATACGCTAAAATAGTCCCTTCCTACATCATGCAAATCAACAACCGCAAAGGCGATTACCGCAAGGTTCTGGAAGATGGTCCCGAGGCTGTGCGTCAGGCCGAGAACAAGCGCAAGTCGGAGATGGCGCTCATCGTCGCCGACGCTTATTTCCAACAGCAGGATTACGACAAAGCTTTGGAATTTTACGACATCTATGTGCGCCATTTGTCGGGCAAAGGCGTCTCGCGTGAGGCCAACTACCAAATCGGCGTGAGCAAAATGATGACGGGCGACTATAAAGGCGCCATCAGCAGTCTGCAGCGCGTGGCGGGCAGCGAAGACCCGATTGCACAATATGCATCGTATTACTTGGCTAATAGTTATGCCAAGATTGATGAACTGAAATATGCCCGCAACGCATATTATACGGCTTATTCCGCTGGTTTCGACCATTCTATCAGCGAAGAAGCCCTTTTCGATTATGCGAGATTGAGTCTTATTCCGGGTGCCGATCCTTTCAACGAGGCGGTGACTTTGCTCGATACTTATGTGGCTGATAATCCGCAATCAGCACGAAAGGCGGAAGCGGAAGAAATGGCCATTTATCTTTTGCTCAACGCAAAGAAAAACGATGAGGCTTTGGAACGCTTGGAGTCAATGCGTAACAAAAGCGCTGAGTTGCAGACAGTTTATAATGAGGTGCTTTATTCCACAGGCATCGATTATTACCAAAATGGTCAATATGACAAAGCTCAGACTCTTTTCTTAAAGGTGTTAAATGCCAAACAATCGAGCGAAAGCAAGGCACAAGCTTGTTTCTGGTTGGGCGAATCCGCATATGCTTTGGGCGATCTTAACACAGCTGGCAAATACTTGAAGCAATTCAAGGGTATGACAGGTGCACAAGGCTTGACCGAATATACGCAAGCCGATTATGATTTGGGTTACATCTATTACCAAAAGCCTGATTATGGTACTGCTATCACTTGTTTCAGGAATTTCATCCAATCGTGCGACGACCGCCAGAAAAACTTGAAGAGCGACGCCTATATCCGTTTGGGCGACTGCTTCTTTATGGACAGAAACTATACGCAAGCCATCAATTATTACGATTTGGCAACGCGCATTGGCAATTACAATGCTGATTATGCGCTTTATCAGCAAGGACTTTGCTTTGGCGCGCAGGGGAATGTGAATCAAAAAGTCAATATGCTCAATGAATTGACTCAGTCATATTCGAATAGTATTTATTATGAACAGGCTCTGTTTGAAATCGGCAACACTTACCTTGTCCACGGGGACAAACGCTCTGCTTTGTCGAGTTTCAATAGACTTATCAAAGACAGGCCACGCTCAAGCTATACGCGCCAGGCTATGATGAAGGTCGGCATGGTGTATTACAATAATAATCAGTATGACCAGGCCGTGACCAATTTGAAGATGCTTGTTGAGAATTATCCGAATACCGATGAGTCGCGCGAGGCTATGGCCATTATTCGCAACATCATGATGGAGCAGAATAATTTGGATGATTATTTTGCATACGCCAATTCTGTCGGAGGCCAGATTCAAGTCTCTGAACAGGACTCCATAGCTTTCGCGACGGCAGAAAACTTTTATATGGAAGGCCGTTACAATCAGGCTTCTTCGGCTTTGCAATATTATTTCGACAATTTCCGCAATGGTGCCTATCTGCTGAAAGCGCATCAATATGCTTTGGAATGTGCTGAAAAGATTGGTAATCAAGAAGATGTTGTCAAACATTTGGATTACATTCTTGCCCAACCGAGCAATGACTATACTGATAACGCTTTGCTCAAGAAGGCACGCATCGAGTATGAAAATGCCAATTATGCCAAGGCAGGTGAATACTATGAACGTTTGTCACGCGTTACAGAAGAACCTATGCGCCGTTTGGAAGCTTTGGAAGGCAGCATGAAGAGCAATTTCTTTATGGGAAAATATGACAAGGCCATCGAAATGGGCGAGGATTTGAGCCGTTCCAAGGATTTGACAAAAGACCAGGTGAATCAAATCAATCATATTGTCGGGAAGTCGTATTATGAAAAGGGTAATTACGCTTCGGCTATCGAAAGGCTTGACAAGAGCGCAAAAGCCGACAAGTCGGTCTATGGTGCTGAGAGTGCCTATTATTCGGCTATGGCTTCACTGAAACTGAAGAAATATGACGAGGCCGAAAACAAGGTGTTCGACATCTCTGATAATTTCTCGTCGTACAATTACTGGGTTGCCAAGTCGTTTATCGCGCTGGCCGATGTGTATGTGGCCAAGGAGAATTATTTCCAGGCCAAGGAAACCTTGCGCAGCGTGATAGATAACTATAATGGCGAAGACTTGAAGTCGGAAGCCCGCGCGAAATTTGCCGAAGTTGAAAAAATCTCAAAATTAGCAGGAAATGAATAAGCGTATTATATTTGTGATGGCGGCCATTTTGCTGTCAGTCAGTGTTTTTGCACAACACAACGAAGAAGTTACCGTTGAAGGCACTTATCGTCCGAAGGTGAACAAGGTGGATAAAATCCGTCTTACGCCCGAAAAGCCGCAGCCGACTTTCGAAATGCCGAGTTCGGATGTGCAGCCGAAAATCACCGACCGCAAGTTCGACATCGAGTTGGAAAGACTGAAGGCGACGCCTTATTCCGACAAAAACGAATCGTTGGTGAAACCGACCGAAAATTTCCTGATGGCGGGCTTGGGAACGCGCATTTCGCCTTTGTTCCTCTATCGTCATGATTCGCAGCTTACTAAAGATGTGAATTTGGGCGTCGGAATCAACCATTTTTCTTCGTGGCTGAATATGAAAGACCACCCCAATTCGGGTTTCATGAACAACCTGTTTGATGTTAGGGTGGGGGCGAAGCTCGCAAACTATCAGCTGGATGGCAAGGTGTATTTCAAGAACGACATGTATCATTATTACGGTTATCAGTTGTCGGATTCATTGATTCCTGCTAACCGTGTTGATGAATTTTGCCCGAAACAAATCTACAACACCATTGGATTGGATTTGGGCTTGGGTAGTACCGACACGCATCTTCAGACTCTTCAGCATTCTCTTGGTCTGGGCTATCGTTATACATTCTCGAAATTGGGAACATCGGAGCATTTCGTGGATCTCGATGGGAAACTGGCCTACGCTGACAGTTGGTGGGGCGACCGCAGCTATCCGCAGCAAGTCGGCCTGGATTTGGGCTTTCAATATGACTATTTCTGTGAACCAGACTTTGAAATGCCGATGGTTGGCTTTGACCGAATATTGCTGAAAGTCAATCCGTATTTTGAAATGAAGGATGATTTCTACAAGTTGCATTTAGGTGCCCGTTTCGATTACACTTCTGCCGATAGCGTGAAGGTTTGCTTCCGCCCCGATGTGCAAGGCAGCCTTTATGTTTTTGACAAGAAACTGGAATTTTATGCTGGTTTGGGTGGCGGAAAACAGTTGCTGACTTTCAGCGAAATCATCGAGGAAAACCCTTTTGTGGGAACGAATCTGCCGCTGCTTTACCGCAATGTGAAGTTATCGTTTGAGGCTGGCGTGCGCACTACGGTTGCCGAAAAGGTTGACCTTCACGCAGGTGTGCGTTACCGCAATGTGGCCAACGATTATTTCTATGTCATGGATGTAAATGCTCCCGCAAGCATTTACAATGTTTTCAACCAATACACG
>JAKSMU010000051.1 GCA_024400455.1 Bacteroidales bacterium
CCATATTCGGATGTTCCAGAGCGATTCTGAAAACGTTTCTGCCGATGCGGCCGAAGCCGTTGATAGCAACTTTAATTTTTTCCATGAGTGATATGTATTTATGTTAGTGTCAATAACGTGTCGCTTTCCTTTTTGTTCAAAAGAAACCGCAAAAGTACATATTTTTTGTTAGGACTTTGTATTTTTGCACATCAAAAAATTTACTATGGACGATTCTTTCAAATCACAGGCTTTAGAAGCCAATTTGGCTCAGACCAGATATAAGGATATTTTTATTCCTGCTGAACATCAGGAATTTATCGATTTGTCGAAAAAATATTTCGGCATCAACAAAAGGGCGAACGACTGCATTACGGAGTTCCATCACCCCATGTCGAACCACACTTTCGTCACTGAAGAATTGCGTAAAATCCTGATTGACGATTTCTGGTTCTATACAAGAGAAGACATCAAGACTGACGCATTGTTGATTCCTATTGAAATGATGCACAGCCTTTTAAAACCAGATGTTGAGAAAAAGTTGCGGCTGAATGTAATCAATACCTTGCTGGAATTTACGGATGTCGTCATTGCAAAGTCGCCGAAACATGCTGAGTTGGTCTCAACTGTTTTCCGCATTTTGAATGAAGTTTTCGATGACAACAAGGATTGCCTCATTTTGGCTTCGAAATATGTAATCCGTTATTTGGAAAGAGCGTTCGAAACGGCTAATTTTCATCAGGATGCATTTGATTTTGCACGTCGTGTCATGCAGGAAAACTATCGTTTTTGGCAGGAAACATCGGCAGTTGAAGATTGGATTGCCGACAAGGATTTTCTGAAAGAAGACGAAACCGTCAACATGAAAAATGAAATCGGCAAGCCTTATTTTGACGGACTGAATGTTGCTTTGGCGAAGGCTGAAACTTGGAAGGATTTGGAAGATTTGCCGACTTTCGACCAGATTGCATCGCGTTTTACGGATTCGGAAAGCGTTCTGCCTCATTTCATTACGAAGTTTCAGTTTGTGTTTTATCTGTTGCATTTGCCTGGCATGGCCAATTCGCGCGAGCGCTTGATTTGGAACATGGACAGAATGTTGCGCGATGCCGTTGATGAACTTTCGGAAGACGAATTGATGCCTTTTATCGACACGATTTTTGACCTTGCCGATGAGCTGCGCAAGGAATATATGTCGGCGGTGCTCGATTTCCAGTTGACTTTGGGCAAGAAAATCATTGATGTCGACAAGACCGAGCAAAAGGAACTCGTCAATTATTTTGAGAAAAAACTGATTGCCTTTGGCTTTGTCAGTCCGGGGAAGGTGTTTTTCGGCGAAGACTGGCAACTCTCTGTAGATGAGAACCATATCAAGAATATCCGCGTCTGGCTGGAATTGATTGAGTATTCGCAGTCGCTGATGGAAAAACTGCTTTCCGCCTTGATTGTTAACCTGAAATTGGGCGGCATTTTCCTGAGCGACACCGATTTGTTCCAACGTGAAATCACGAAAATACTGAATTCCAACATTCGCCCCTATTATAAAAAGGTGAAGCAGCTTTCGCGTATTTTTCCGGTTTATTTCAATGAAATCGGTGCCGAGGGCGAAATCCGCAATGTCACCACGAACATGGACGAAATCAGCGGACGACAGGACAAGCTGGTGCATTTTTTGCGTAAACAGGTTCACACCGAAAGTAACAATACGCTTATTGGTTTGACTTTCAATGTGTTCAATTTCTGGAACGATGGCAATTTGGAAACCTTAAAACCGATTTTGCCGAAAAATGTCTTTGAAAGCATCGATAAGGACAGCACTTGGTTCACCTACGTTCATTTGCTGGTGCAGACCATGGGCGAAATTTCGTGCATGAACACCGAAAGTTTGCTTTTGCTTTCGCGTGACGATTTCGAGCATCTCATCAATTCAGCCGCGCAAAGGCTTGATTTGGAGACTGATATAACCGATCGTGAGCGCACCCGCTTGATGAACATCCGCGACCTTTACGCCCGACTGCGCGAGAAATATTCCTTCGAGTCGGTTAACATTTTCAATTCCATGCGCACTTATTCCTTTATCCCTGATAATGAGGTGGATGAGTTGGAAAAATCGTTTGCCGAGAAGGATTTGGATAAGACCGTGAAACTGCTTTACGCTTTCATGGACAAATTGAAAGCCATCATTTTCAATCCGGAGGAAAGCGAAGGTTGGGAAAACATTTATCATAAGCGCCACATTGCCATTGGCATTCCTTCGATGTATGGCACCTACCGTGAAAACAAATTCGAGGCTATGGGCTTGACATTCAGATTGGAACGCGTGGCAACTCAATTGATGGAACGTGTCGTTTCGAGCATCAATCTGGAGTATATCTCCGAACGGACATTGCAACAGATTTGCAAGATTCTGGAATATTTCCGCGATGGTTTGGAGTTAGATGGTATCACGAACCAGAGCTTCAACTCAAAGTTGGAAATGCTTCGTTACAGCTTGACTTCCAGGAGTTTTTCTTTCGACCAATATATCAACATTTTCCAATTCATTGCCGAAGATGTGCAGCGCATCATCATCAAGCATTTCCTGAAATCGTATGAATATCCGCTGAAGATAGTCATTCCGCAAGTGTTTGATTCTGAAGGAAAGCTGAATGAAAAGGAAACGCAGACCTTGATTTCGCGCAAGTCGGAGGAATTCCACCGCGATTTGCTCTCGGATGCCTTCCTAATGCAGCCTTTGGATAACTTTATCGCACGCATCCTCAAGTCGTTGCGTGGCATGAAAGCCGCTCTCGACCCAAAACTGATCAACGACATTATGACTTATAATTCGGAGATGCTGATTAGTCCGTTCTGGGAGGAAAAACCCAAGATGGATAGTCAGGTCTTCATGGGCAGTAAGGCTTATCATTTGAAGAATCTTTATCTTGCCGGTTTGCCTGTGCCGCCTGGTTTTGTCATTACCACCGAGGTTTTCCGCCGCAACGAAACCATCAATACGATTTCGGAATTGCGCACGGAAATTCATGCCATGATTCGTTCTTATCTGACTGAATTGGAAAATATTACAGGGACGCAATATGGCAATGCGGAACATCCGTTGTTGCTTTCGGTGCGCTCGGGAACGGCTATTTCCATGCCGGGTGCAATGGATACGATTTTGAATGTCGGTCTGAACGATGAATTGGTTGAAGCCATTGCCCAAGACGAAACGCGTGCTTGGTCGATTTGGGATTCATACCGTCGTCTCTTGCAAAGCTGGGGCATGGCCAAAGGCATCGAACGTGATGTTTTTGATGAGGAAATCAATAAGTTTAAACAGAAGTTTAATGTCAAGCAAAAAGTTGATTTTGAGGCTGCTGTGATGCGTGAACTGGCTTATTCCTACAAGCGGATTTTGGAAGAACACGGCGTTATCATGGAGCAGGATTTGTACAAACAACTTATTGCTTGCATCAATCGCGTTTTCGATTCGTGGAATTCGAGCCGAGCCTTGGCTTATCGTAGTCACATGAGCATTGCCGAAGATTGGGGTACTGCTGTCATCGTTCAGCAGATGATTTTCGGTAATTTGAGTGATACGTCGGGAACGGGTGTCGTATTCACGCAAAATCCTCACCGTGAGCGCCCTGGCGTGCATTTGTATGGCGATTTCACTTTAAGAAGTCAAGGCGAAGATATTGTCGGCGGTCTTGTCAAGCCTTTGCCAATAGGCGAGACGCAGCGCAAGGCTGATAACCGCGAAGGCTATTCCATGCAGACGCTTTTGCCGGAAATCTACAAGAAGATTTACGATATTGCCAAGCAACTGACTGAAAACATGGGCTATAGCGCTCAGGAAATGGAGTTTACCTTTGAGTCGGATAAGCCGGAAGATTTCCGTATCCTTCAAATCCGTGACCAGGATTTGCGCCTCGAGGATGAAATGGAGGCTTTTGTTGAAAGTCCGGAAACAATGCAAAAAA
>JAKSMU010000052.1 GCA_024400455.1 Bacteroidales bacterium
GGCTTTGCAGCATCAAAGACTCTCGCAATCAGAAAATTTCTGAAATCCTCATTGTCCAAGAAAATGCGGCTGAGCTCAGATTGAGCAGCCATATTCCTGATGATAATTTGCTGAAGAATAGAACCACATTCAATTTGCGCGTTGTCATTGTCGGAATGAAGAACTGCGTTGCTAAAATCTTCGTTCATGGCAAGTTCCTGAGGCAACTCATAGATTTCTTTTTTTACCCTGTCAGGATATTCCCACTCAACGCCGCCAAATCGCTCGTTAAACTCCTTTAGAATATCACTAAGCTTCATCATCTCCGGATCTGAAGTTGCGCCGGTAACGCTATTTGTAGGAATAGGATCAATTTCCGCATTTTCATTTTCCAACGAAATTTTTGCAGCCTCCTGTTCTACAATTCTAAGCTGGTCAAAGTCTATAGCATCCAGCAAGCCTTCCGTATAATCCTCGGTCTTCAACTTCGGAAGTTTCGTCACTAGGAATTTATAGAAAGTTGAACGCATTTCCCATTCCTTACTGCTGAAGGGCATAATGGCTGCAAGAAATGTATAGGTTCGAACGAAAGTCTTCATGTCACCTTTGCAAGAAATCTGCTGAGTTTCCGCAAGGTCGTTCTTGAATCGTTCTACACAAACATCCAGAATAGGGTCCAGTTCTTCGCGAGGTGCACTGCCATAATACTTTCTGCAGTAATCCTCAATTTCATCCATACTGTAGACATTGCTTTCGTCCAGGTTTGCGATCAAATCGTTCAACTTGTTAATATCGGTTTCTCCCGACAGGGATGTTTTCTTGTAATAACGTTGGAACGACTCCTTGATATCCTCGGGATTGTTGGCGAAATCCAAAACAAAGGTATCTTTCTTTTTCGGATGGCAGCGGTTCAATCGAGATAGAGTCTGTACGGCCTTGATATCTAGCAGACCTTTATCCACATACATTGTATGAAGCAAGGGCTCATCGTAACCGGTCTGGAACTTGTCTGCTACTATCAATATACGGTAAGGATCCTCCTTCATTTTCTTTTCTATTTCTGCAGAGGGGAATCCGTTGATGCTAGCTTCCGTTTCTTCTTTGCCGTGATATTCCTTCTTGCCACTAAAGGCGACTACGGCCTTGTACTTGCTGTGCATATTTTTCAGTTGTTCTGAAATGGCATAGAAGTAATCAATGGCTCGTTCAATTCCCGCAGTCACCACCATGGCCCTGGCCTGCCCACCAACTTTATACTTGTTGATGACATTGTTTATAAAGTGGTTGACGATAATGGCGGATTTCTTTTCTACAGTCTCGGGCTGGCTTTCTACAAACCAGCGGATTTTCTTTGACGCCTGGTCACGATCAAATTCGGGATCCTCTTTGCGCTTACGAATCAATTCTGACTCAACAACCTTGTAGTAACTTTGATACGGAGTATAATTCTGCAACACATCCAGAATAAAACCTTCCTGGATCGCCTGACGCATGGTGTAATTATGATGCGGCTCAAACTTTGCCGACCCATCGGCCTGTGGGACCTTCTTTCCGAACATTTCCAGAGTCTTGTTCTTGGGCGTTGCGGTAAATGCGTAATAATTCGCATTCTTTACCATTTTGCGGCCTTCGATGGTCTTGTTCAAGATGTCTTCGAAGTCTTCGGCATTATCAGCATCTACACCAGCAATCGCCATATTCATCTTTGCAGAAAGAGAACCATTTTGGCTGCTATGGGCTTCATCAATGATAATGGCAAAACGGCGGTCCGCAAGCGACGCACCTATTTCCTTCAGTATAAACGGGAATTTATGAACGATGGTTATGATAATCCGTTTACCGGCAGTCAATTCCTTGCGGAGTGTTTCTGAAGAATCGGCCCAGCCAACAATGTTTCCCAGCTGGTTATAAGCGTTGATATTGTTCCGGATTTGCTTATCCAGGTTGATTCTGTCGGTAACTACAATGATGGAGTCCATCAACTTTTCGTTGCCCTTTAATTGCTGAGCCAGCATAAAGGCAAGCCATGTGATGGTGTTTGATTTTCCAGAACCTGCGCTATGCTGAATCAAGAATCTTTGCCCCAACGGTTTCTTGTTGGTTTCTTCTACCAGGTAGCGAACTGCATCTAATTGGTGATAACGGGGCCAGACGATAGATTCCTTGAGTAGCTTGCCCTTTTCGTCGGAGTACTTTGCAACCTGAGCCAAGTTCTCTATGATATAGGAAAGTGTCTGCTTGGCTAAAACATGTTCCCAAAGGTAAGCTGTTCGCAGTCCGTTGGGATTTATGGGATTTCCGGCACCGCCATCGACACCCTTGTCAAAAGGCAGGAACCAGGAATCCTTTCCCTTCAGTTCCGTACACATTCTCACATTATCGTCATCTACGGCGAAATGAACCGCACAACGCTTAGGCTGCAGCAACAGTTCCTTTGGGTCTCGATCATTTGGATTAGAGTACTGGCTCACGGCATTGGCAACCGTTTGACCTGTATAATGGTTCTTCAATTCCATGGTGATTACCGGCATGCCGTTAATAAAAATCACCATGTCAATGGACAGGTCTGCATTGGCCCTGCTAAAATGAAGTTGCCTAGTTTCGCAGAAGATATTGCTGTTATAGTATTCCTTGCCGAAATCACTGAGTTCCGAAGGCAAGGGATAGTACATATCAAAATGGGTCGTATTGTAGCGGAATCCCTTACGAAGGACATCTACAATACCGCGTTTCGTAATGACGTTTTTCAGTCGTTCAAAGAACTTGTGCTTTTCGTGGTCACTTCCGAAAATCATGGCATTCTCAACCTTTTCTGGTTGAGTGGAAACAAGGAATGCTTCAACTTGGCTGCAGTCCAAGGCGTAATCCACATTATATCTGTCGCTGTAACCCTTGATATAATTATTCTTGTTGAGAAGCCAATTTTCGATGATGGTTTCGAGACCTTTTTCGGAAGTATCTGTAGGCATGCTAGGCCACCTTTATTTTACCGGTAACGGCGTCGCTGATTAGACTTTGCTTGAATTCATTCAAATTTGCAATCTGCTTTTCCACAGATGCAATTTGGGCGTCGATGGAATCAACTTTTTCTTTGATGTAAGCAACAATTTGTTCTTGTTCAGGGAGAGGAGGGACTGCAATTTTATATGAAAGAAAACGATCTTTTTTTACCACTTTTCGCAAGCCCGTATATAGGGGGCGAAGAGCCTTTCGGTCATCAATTGCAATGAAGTAATATGTGTAAAATTCGGAATTAATATTTTGCAGTTGAAAAATGTCGTACGCACCGGTAATCATACCATTGTATTTTGAAAGACCTACTGTTCTTGGAGTTTCGTCAACATCAAACAAACAAAAAATCACATCGTCTGAATGAACGATTTTATAACTTTCAAAATCTTTTGGGAATTTTCCTTTGCCACTTTCTACATCTCGAATAATTACTCCACCCTTGGTTAGAGAAAGCAGTTGGTAATCGTTAGATTTTCCAACCACATCATCCTTTTCTAATAAAAAAGTTTTATTACGCGTCACGCCCCAATGTTCGGGAATTTGTCCGATCCAGGTGATGCCGGAATTTTTCATTTTGGCTTTCGGGTTGATGCCCTGGGTAACGGCCTTGGCAATTACTGCCTGCTTGTATTCCTTTAGCAATTC
>JAKSMU010000053.1 GCA_024400455.1 Bacteroidales bacterium
ACCTATGTATATTGAGACGGAACTGGTTATCAACCCTTTCCTTGGCAACAACAATTCCGTCCAATTGTTGAATGCGCCTATCGACAAAGGTTGTGTTGGAAAACTTTATCTTCATAACCCCGCGGCATACGACCCCGATGGCGATAGCTTGAGTTACAGATTGTTACCATGTAAAGGTTTCAATGGTGAGGATATTCCAGGTTTTACTTATCCGCAGGCTTCTTCGGCTTTTGAGATGGATCCCGTGACGGGCGAATTGCATTGGGAAAACCCGATGCTGCAAGGCGAATACAATGTGGCTTTCATTGTTGAGGAATGGCGCGGCGGTGTGAAAATAGGCTCCGTCATTCGCGACATGCAAATCCTGATTGCGGCTTGCAATAATGACTTGCCTCAAATTCAATGCTTGAATGACACTTGTGTTGAGGCAGGGCAACAGCTTTTCTTCTCGGTTTCGGCCGCTGACCCGAATCAGAACACTGTGGAACTGACCGCTTCGGGCGCACCTTTTGAGTTGACAAACGCTCCTGCCATGATGGATCCTGAAACGGCATTTGGTTTGAATCCTTCTTTCGATTTCATTTGGAACACCGATTGCTCGCACGTGCGCCGCGCACCTTATCAGGTTGTTTTTCATGCCAAGGATAACGCTCAGCCGGTGAGTTTGACGAATGTGAAAACGGTAAATGTTTCTGTCATTGGACCGAAAGTGTCTGATTTTTGTGGTACACCGCAAGGCAATGACGTGCAGCTTTCGTGGTCGCCATATACTTGTCAACAGGCTGTGGCTCTGCGTATTTACCGAAAAATCGGTTGCGATGATTACGAACCTGATGCTTGCGAAACAGGCATTCGCCCAAGTTATCAAATGATTTCAGAAATTTCAGATATCTCGTCGACGGCATATACTGATTTCGGTTTGCAACAAGGCGTGATTTATAGTTACAGAATGGTTGCCGTTTTTCGCGATGGCGCCGAAAGCAAGGTGAGCGATGCCGTTTGCGTTTCGCTGAAAAACGATTTGCCTTTGATGATGCAAGTGAGTAACAATCCTGAGGATTTGCATTCAGGTCATGTTGTGGTGAAATGGGCCAAACCGAAGGATATTGATGCGCAGTTTGTCCCGCCGTTCCGCTATCAGTTGAAACGCAATTTGGATGGAAATTCTTCCGTCGTTTATTCTGGCAACGATACCGTTTTTGCAGATAATTCGATTGACCTTGCAATGGTGCAAAACCTTAGTTATCAAGTTGAAATGAGCGATGCTAATCAGCAAATGATGGGTGAAAGCGCATCGGCTTCGGCCATCATCCTGGCGGCGACGGGTGGCGATGAAAAAGTGACTTTGCAATGGACGGAATCCGTGCCTTGGATTATCGACAGTACGCAGGTCTTCCGCCAGCAAGGAAGCGGTTTCGTTAACATTGCCACAGTAACACAAATGGACTATGTGGATAGTCCGTTGGAAAACGATAGGCCTTACAGTTATTATGTCTGCACTTTCGGCCATTATTCATTGGATGGCATTGTGAGTCCTTTGATGAATTATTCGGCGATTGTCAGCGCAACGCCAAATGATAACGAACCGCCTGAGCGTCCGGTTGTTGCGGTTGAGACCGATTGTGATGCCGTGACCAATTTGCTAACTTGGCAGAAGGTACAAGACGAAGATTTGGCGGGTTTCCGCATTTATCACGCAACTTCCGTGCAGCACGATTTTGAATTGCTGACGAAAATTGATAATCCTACGGCAACCTCCTATTTGCATGAGGGAATCGCTTCTGTGGTGGGTTGTTATTATGTCATTGCTTTCGATGAAAAAGGAAACCAATCGCAACCATCCGATACGCTATGCGTTGATTATGAGACTTGTCCTGTTTATGAGCTGCCCAATGTCTTCACGCCAAATGGCGATGGTTATAATGATTTGTTCGTTCCGATTCATGCACAATTGCCGGTTATCAATCATGTGAAAATGGTGATTTTCAACCGTTGGGGAAATGTGCTTTTGGAGACGACCGAGCCAATGATAAATTGGAATGGCAAGAACAGCCAGACCAATTTGCCTTGCCCTGACGGCACCTATTTCTATGTGTGTGAAGTGAAATTCCAAGGTCTGGAAGGCGAGGAAACCCTGAATTTGCAAGGCTCCATTACGATTGTGAGATAAAAAAAACAGGCGCACCGAAGTGCGCCTGCATATCATTGATGAATTTCAAATCAGAATTTCATTTTGTCAATCAGGTCGACGACGCGGTTTGAATAACCCCATTCGTTATCGTACCACGACATGATTTTAATCATCTTGCCCTTCACCATGGTGCTCTTGGCATCGAAAATGGATGAATGTGGGTTGTGGATGACGTCGCAGCTGACGATTTCGTCTTCTGTGTATTCGAGGATGCCTTTCATTGGGCCTTCGGCGGCTTCCTTCATGGCAGCATTGATTTCTTCCTTGGTGGCTTCAGTCTTCAGTGTGCAGACGAGGTCGACCAATGAACCGGTTGGCGTAGGAACGCGGACAGCGATGCCGTCGAGTTTGCCGTTCAGTTCAGGAATGACGAGACCAACAGCCTTGGCAGCGCCAGTGGTGGTAGGAATCTGCGACATGGCAGCGCTACGGGCGCGGCGAAGGTCGCTGTGAGGACCATCGAGGATGACTTGGTCGTTGGTGTAGCTGTGGATGGTGGTCATGTAACCTTGCTCGATGCCGAAACGGTCGTTCAGGACCTTGGCGACAGGAGCCAGGCAGTTGGTGGTGCACGATGCGTTGCTGACGCACTGAACGTCGTCGCGGAGTTCGTTGTCGTTCACGCCGCAAACGATGGTAGCATCGATGTCGTCCTTAGCAGGAGCCGTGATGATGACTTTCTTGGCGCCATTCTTCAGGTGGTCGCCGTAGCCGCCCTTGCTGCTTTCTTTTGAGCGGAAAACGCCGGTTGATTCGACCACGACATCAGGAGTCTTGCCCCATTTGATGTTCAATGGTGAACGTTCGGCAGTGACTGAAACGTGAACGCCGTTCACGATGAGACCTGTTTCGTCATAATCCACTGTGCCTGGGAATTTGCCTTGTGTCGAGTCGTATTTCAACAAATGAGCTAAAACCTTGTTGTCGGTCAAGTCGTTGATGCCGACAATTTCCATATTCGGATGTTCCAGAGCGATTCTGAAAACGTTTCTGCCGATGCGGCCGAA
>JAKSMU010000054.1 GCA_024400455.1 Bacteroidales bacterium
TTGTCATTGAAAATGAAATACAGGCATTGGTCGCCGCGGATGTCGGGATAATCGCCTTCGGCAGGATTGTAACGCCCGTCGCCGTTGACATCGACAAAGGGAGCGAGATTTTCTGCAAAGCCTTCATCGCCATGAGCAGGCCATGAAAGAATGTCGGCAGGAATCTGGTAGTTGGCATCGGCATAGTGCTGACGGAAATGTTCGATTTCCTCGCGCGTGACATTCCAAACATGATGATACTTCAAGACAGTCATCAAGTCGGTTGAGGCATCGGCCAAACGAAGTGGTCCTTGCCAGTATTCGTCACCTATTTGCTGATAGGTGAATGCTGCCAAATGCAGTGAATCGTTGCTATCCATGCCGCCAAGCCAAATGGCATTTTGGAAAATGGTGGAGCAACCGCTACCAACTGGAACTTCATGCTTAATACAAGCGTTACCCTGCTGCAAGTTATTGTCGTCAATCGGGAGGATGAAATTGCTGCCGATACCCGTAATGCGCATGTCTACATTATTAATGTTGATGTTTGAGTAAGGCGGAATGATTTGCCCAATGGTCATGAGGCTCATCAGGCTGAGAGCGAAGATTAAGGTAAACTTTTTCATAGGCCGTGTATTTTAAAGGTTAGTTGATATTTTCCTTCACGATTGCGATGGCAAAAATAAATTCATATCAAAATTTTGTCAATAGATTTTGGCCGGAAAATTTATAAGTAATTATAAGTAAATTCTTATAACTTGTTGAAATTTAGATATTTGTAAAACAGAAACGAATTTTATAAGTAATTATAAGTATTTTATTATAAGATGTTGTTTTACAAATAGATGCAAAAAAAGCAAGCCGAGGTTTCGGCTTGCTTGATTTATACGGAAAAATGATGGGAATCTTATTTCTTCAACCAATCCTCAACATTCTTTACCACGATGCCCAAGCGCAGAACAAAGGCTTCTTCGGTGGCGAAACCGATATGTGGCAGCATGATGAGATTCGGCGCATCGAACAAAGGATTATCTTTTTTCAAAGGCGGTTCCGTGCCGTAGACATCGGTGGCGGCACCTGCGATGACACCGTTTTTCAAGGCGTTGGCCAAAGCCATTTCGTTGACGACCGGACCGCGTGCCGTGTTGATAAGGATGGCTGATGGCTTCATCAGGGCGAAATCCTTTTCGGTGATGAAATCGCGGGTCTCGTTGTTCAAGGCGATGTGAAGCGTAACGATGTCAGCTTCTTTCAGCAGGGTTTCTTTGTCAACGAAAGTCACACCTTCGATGGTTTTAGGCGTGCGGTTCCAAGCTAAGACATTGCAGCCGAAAGCGTTGGCGATTTTTGCCACGCGCTGACCGATGTTACCCATGCCGATAATGCCGATGGTCTTGCCACCGATTTCGCGTCCCGGCATGATGCCTTTGCGCTGACATTCGCGCGTAATGATGTCGTTTTCACGCACTTTGCGGTAGACGTCAATCATCAGGGCGATGGCGAGTTCGGCAACAGCCTCGGTGGAATAGCCAGCCGCATTCATCACTTTGATGCCGCGGCGCTGACATTCTTCCATGTCGATATGGTCAAGGCCGGTGAAAGCGATGGAAAGCATTTTTAGGTTCGGGCAGGCGTCCAGGAAATCCTTGCGCAGCGGAATGTTGCTCTCGATGATGACATCGGCACCTTCGGCACGTTGTTTCAGCACGTCAAGGTTTTCGTTGCGGTCGGGGTAAATGACGACTTCGTGTCCGGCTTGCTTCAGATTCTGGCAAGCGGCTTCTATCTGGTTGACTTTCAGTCCTAATGGTTCAAGAAATGTGATTTTCATGTCTGGTAGTTTTGTAAAATAGAGATTAGATTCGCAAAAGTAATGATTTTCTTTGCTCGCCAAACATTTCCGTGCGAATCCGTTCAATTCGTGTTCTTTTAAAACACTTGCCTCTCATTCCGAGAACCACGTCTTGAACTCACTGACACGAGCTTTGCTGACGATGATTTTTTCAGGCACTTCGACGGTCAGATTCAGCGAAAGCTTGTTGCCAAACCAAATGGAAATGTCTTTAACCGAACTGCGCGAAATGATATATTGGCGATTGGCGCGGAAAAAAACGGTCGGGTCAAGTTGCCCCATCAGTTCGTCTAAAGTCTGGTTCATGTAATAATGCCGTCCGTCGAGTGAAATGGCCTTCACGGTTTTCAAATCTATGAAAATGCAGGCTATATTGTTGGTTGCCAATGGAATGAGTTTGTCTCTTTCGGGAATCAGAAAACAGGTTTTGTATTTTTTTTGCAGCGTTTCCAATTGTGTCACCAGACTTGCCACGTTTTCCTTGTTGTTGACGGGTTTGGTCAGGGTTTTGAATTTGTTCAGTGCGCGTTCCAAATCGTCTTTGTTGATGGGTTTCAAAAGGTAATCTATGCTGTTGACTTCGAAGGCTTTGAGGGCATATTCGTCGTAAGCGGTGGTGAACACGACCGGGCAGGTGATGTCGGTTTGCTCGAAAATGGCAAACGATGAACCATCGGCCAAATGAATGTCGGCAAAAATCAGTTCGGGCATTTTGTGCGATTCAAACCAATCGATGCTTTCCTCGATGGTTTCGAGCACCGCAATGACTTCAATCTGAGCATCAATTTCATTGATTAATTTCTGCAAGGCTTGCGCCGCAATGGTTTCGTCTTCTATGATTACTGTTTTCATTGTTTTGGGACTATTTTGACTTTGTGACATTAGACGCGATGAATCGCGTCTCTACCTTTATTTGCGAAAGGTGCCGTTCGCAAGCTCACTTTGCCATTCGCTGTTTTAGGCTGCCCTTTCAGGGCGAACACGTGTTCCGAATCCTTCTTTTTTCCTCCTAACTCCTCATTCCGAACTTTAACACTTTCAGTTTTCCACTTTAACACTT
>JAKSMU010000055.1 GCA_024400455.1 Bacteroidales bacterium
TTTTATGCAAAGGTAAACATTAAACCTGAATTTCTTCAAATTGTTCAAAAGTGTTTTTCTTTCGTTTTTTTCTCTATTTTTGTCCTTTAAAACTTTGAAAATTATGGCAGGTAAAGGTTTTGCGGAAACTCCGCTCATGAAGCAATATTATTCGTTTAAGGCAAAATATCCCGATGCAATGTTGCTTTTCCGGGTTGGCGATTTTTATGAGACATACGGTGAAGATGCTATCAAATCGTCAGAAATTTTGGGCATCGTCTGCACGCGCCGTGGCGTGGGGTCGCCTTCCGAAGTCGAATTGGCGGGTTTCCCTTATCATGCCTTGGATAATTACCTTCCAAAATTGGTGCGTGCAGGTCTGAAAGTGGCTGTGTGCGAGCAGCTCGAAGACCCGAAACTGGCCAAGAAACTGGTCAAACGTGGTGTCATTGAATTGGTGACGCCAGGTGTCACCTATAATGATAGTGTGCTGGAACAAAAGGAAAACAACTTTTTGGCTTCCATCCATTTCGATAAGAATGTGACAGGTGTGGCTTTCTTGGATGTCTCGACGGGCGAATTTTACTTGACACAAGGCAATAACGAATACATTGACAAGCTTTTACAGAGCTTCAATCCTTCGGAAGTGCTGTTGCAACGCAATAAAAGGAAAGACTTCATCGATGCCTTTGGCGGCAAGTATTACCTCACTGTATTCGATGACTGGGTGTTTTCAGATGATTATGCCAACGAAGTGCTGAACAAGCATTTCAATACGGTCTCGCTTAAAGGTTTCGGGGTCGACGATTTCCCGAAAGGCATTGTTGCAGCTGGCGCAGCTATTCATTATCTAATTGAGACACATCATGATAAGATAAACCATATCGCTTCCATGTCGCGCATTGACCAAGGACAGTTCGTGTGGCTGGATAAGTTCACCATTCGCAATTTGGAATTGCTGCATACAGCGAATATGAACGCTAAGACTTTGATTGACGTCATCGACAAGACGGTTTCGCCTATGGGAGGCCGCCTGATGCGTCGCTGGATAGTGCTGCCTTTGCGCAATAAAGAACAGATTGAGTCGCGCTACGAAGTGGTCGGCTATTTTGTGGGGAACCGCGATTTGATTCAGAAATTTCAGGACATCGTGCGGCAAGTCGGCGACTTGGAACGCTTGATTTCAAAGGTGTCGTTGGCTAAGGTCAATCCGCGCGAACTGCTGCAGGTTGGTCATGCCCTGGATCAGATTGAAGCCTTGAAAAAAGCGTGTGAGGCGAGTGAACATCCTTCTCTGCTGAAGTTTGCTGAACAATTAAATCCATGTGTCTCCATTCGCGAAAGGATAAAGAAAGAACTGAATCCTGATGCACCGGCTTTGGTGTCGAAGGGTAATTATATCGGTTCGGGAGTGGATGCCGAACTCGATGATTTGCGCAGCCTTTCCCGTTCGGGCAAGGATTATCTGCTTGGCATCCAGAAACGCGAGATGGAAGCCACGGGCATTTCCTCGCTGAAGGTTGGTTATAATAATGTGTTCGGCTATTATCTGGAAGTCACGAACGCGCATAAAGATAAGGTGCCGCAGGAATGGATCCGCAAGCAAACGCTGACGAACGCTGAGCGTTACATCACCGAGGAACTGAAGGAATACGAACAGAAGATTTTGGGTGCCGAAGAGAAAATCAGTCTGATTGAACAGCGCATTTACAATGAATTGGTGATGGCAGTTTCGGAGTTCGTCGAGCCGATTCAGGTGGATGCTTCTTTGGTGGCTCGTATCGACTGCTTGGTCAGCTTTGCCGATATCGCTTTGAAATATAACTATGTGCGTCCTGAGATTGACGACTCATTTGTCATCGATATCAAAGAAGGCCGCCATCCTGTCATTGAACAGATGATGCCGGTGGGTGAGAGTTATATTTCCAATGATGTCTATCTAGACCGCGACCGTCAGCAAATCATCATCATCACAGGGCCGAACATGTCGGGCAAGTCGGCTTTGCTGCGTCAGACGGCCTTGATTGTGCTGATGGCGCAGATGGGCAGCTTCGTTCCAGCTTCGGCGGCCCATATCGGTATGGTCGATAAGGTGTTTACGCGTGTTGGAGCAAGTGATAACATTTCGTCGGGCGAGTCGACTTTCATGGTCGAGATGAATGAAACGGCCAGCATATTAAATAATGTGTCGAACCGCAGTCTGGTTCTTCTCGATGAAATCGGTCGTGGCACGAGCACTTACGATGGCATCAGCATTGCTTGGGCCATTACGGAGTTCTTGCACGATCATCCTGTGAGCCGTGCCAAGGTGATGTTTGCCACGCATTATCATGAGCTTATCGAAATGGAGGATTCGTTCCAACGCATTAAGAACTATCATGTTACGGTGAAAGAAGTCGGCAACAAAGTCGTTTTCTTGCGTAAACTGAAGAAAGGTGGCAGTGCGCATAGTTTCGGTATCCATGTGGCTGAAATGGCTGGCATGCCTCGAAAGGTGGTGGAACGCGCCACGACTTTGCTTTCGGTCCTTGAAAAATCACACACCAGTGAGGAGGTGAACAAGGCAGCTGTTAAACAAGATGATGGCATGCAGTTGAGTTTTATCCAACTCGACGACCCGCTGCTTTTGCAGATCAAGGAAGACATCTTGAACACCAATATTGACACTTTGACGCCAGTTGAGGCCTTGATGAAACTGAATGAGATTAAGAAATTGCTCGGAAAATAATTGATATACAGTGATTTTGTTTGACGGAAGAATTTTTTTTCAAAAAATGCTTGTGAGAATGAAAAAAGTTGTACTTTTGCACCGTCAAACGACAAGCGGAAATAGCTCAGTTGGTAGAGCACGACCTTGCCAAGGTCGGGGTCGCGAG
>JAKSMU010000056.1 GCA_024400455.1 Bacteroidales bacterium
GAATGTTATAATGAAGGAAAAGTTGTTGGAGAAACCGCTGGCGGTATTGCGGGCAACTTATCAGGAATAGGGCCAAGAACTGTCATCAACTGCTATAACATTGCCGACATAAATGCAAGTCTGGCATCTGGCGGAATAGTCGGAGTAGATATGGGAAAACCTTTGATAAAAAACTGCTATAATGTTGGAAATATCAGTTGCGACAGCATTTACGCAGGTGGCATTATAGGATTACAAAACGCTCAAGCCGATACAATAGTCAATTCCTATTACCTTAACACTTGCGGCGCAGAAGGTTCTGGCGAAGCCAAAACCGATGATGAAATGCGCGACCGTGCTTTTGTCGATTTACTGAACAACGAAACCGATGTCTGGTGCTTCGACCAAAACAATGTGAATCACGGCTATCCGATTTTAGGCTTCAACGATACGAATGTCGCTGAATCACAGACGGAAACATTCGGCATTTATCCAAATCCAGCCTTCACGACTTTGACCGTTGAAAACGGAAACGCAACGGAAATCAGTGTTTTCAATGCGCTTGGGCAAAAGATAAAGCAGGTAACGGCACACGGTGAAAAAACCATCATAGATGTTTCAGATATGCCAAACGGACTTTATCTCATCATTTTAGGCGGAAAATCTGCTTCAGTTACACAACGTTTCATCGTAACACATTGAAGATTAAGATAATAATCTTTTTTGCATTTGCTTTGACATCCTAACTTGTTGATTAGGATTCATGTTGTGCGGGCGGCCTCATGGCCGCCCGTTTTTTGTTTATTTCCAGTAAATTTCCCCTTTTTGTCAATCAAAGCAATTGTTTTATTATTTTTACCGCTCAAAACTCGGCAGCCCATGAAAACAAAGGCACTCATATTTTCAATTTGCTTATTGACACTCGCATTTTTTGCCTGTAAACGGCAAAACAACACCTTCTATCCTTTTACCGAGGAGGAATCTCCCTTGCATTATTCGGCTTTCGACAAGGCCAACGCCTTGATGACCCTGCACCCCGACAGCGCTATGCGCATTCTCATGGGTGTCCACGATTCCGTGAGCTTGCACACGCTCAACCGACCTGATTATTTCGAGTTCCTGCTGCTCACCAACGAAGCCGCCACACGCGGTCCGGTCGACTCTTTTCTTTTTGCGCAAATGCCTCGCATTCAGCATTTTTACGATAGCCTTCACCAGAAATATCCCGCTTCCGATGCGCTTTCGCTCTTTTTGGCGAAATCCTATTACTGCATCGGCAACAACGAAGGCCGCAGCAAACGTCCCGTGACGGCTTGCGAAAACTACTTTCAAGCCATCAGTCTGGCCGAAGAAGTCGATGAAACGCACTATCCTTTCGTAAACGATTTCATCGCATTGACTTATAACAGATTAGGCATAATTTTCTACGACAACGAATCATGGTCGATTGCCATTGACAACCTGAAAAAAGCCAACCTTTATTTCGACAAAAGAGACATGAAAATCGGTTCGGCATTCAACTATGAAACCATAGGCGAAATATTCTATCAAGCTGGAAATCAAGACAGTGCTTTATATTATTTCCAGATTGCCGACACCGCCATTGCAAAAGTCACCGATGTGGCCACCGATTTCAAAATCAGCCAGACCCTGATTGACAACAAGGCGCGCTCCACATTTAGCATCGGCGAAAAGGGAAAAGCCTACAAAATGCTGTATGAAGCCATCGCCACATCGCCCGATGACATGGAACGCAAGCCCCACTATGGACTGCTTGCCGAGTTGTATTTCATGGATTCTCAGTACGATAGCGCATTGTTTTACTACGAAAAAAGTTTCCCTTTCAACCCTTACGAGCGTACACGTATGCTGAACAATACCATTTCGCTTTGCTACAAAATGGGCGATTTCCAGAAAGCCGCCTACTATGCCACCTTCCTTGGCGAAGAAGTGGAGCGTTCGGAAACGAAACTCGCTCTGGTTCAGCAATATGAAAAGCATGTTAAAGACATGGAACTGCAAACGCAACACGACACTTCGTTGCGCAACAGTCTGAAAAACTACCTTGTCATGTTTATCGTATTTGCACTTATTGTGGTTTTGCTGCTGTTTTTCTACAAGCGTCTTAAAAAACTGATGGTCAGCAACAAAGCGCAGCATCAGCAGTCGTTGAGCGAAAAAGAACAGCAACTCAAGCACAAGGAGCAAGAATTGGAAATGACCAAGAAAAAACTTTCGTTCAAGGAAAAGCCAGGCGATTTTGCAGGACGCAAAGCACTTTTCGATCAGGAACCTATCGTATTGAAAATAAACAAATTGATTGAGAAGGCGAATATCATGACAAAAACCTTAAGCAGTCACGATGAACCCCTGGTGAAAGACAAAGATATCATGGAACTGGTGAAAGCCGCCAACCAGAACTTCGACGATTTCTCCACCTTGCTGATGAAAGACTTTCCCCGCCTGACCGTCAACGATGTCCGGTATTGCTGCCTGTTCTTCATGGGCGCAAAACAAATGGAAGCCGCTGCCCTGATGGGCATTTCGCAAAGTGGTGCCAACCAAAAGTACCATCGCCTGCAGGAAGTGTTCGGAACCAAAGACCCTCTGGATTATTTCCTGAACGATTATTTCAAGAAAATCTACGGATAAGCTCCCAATACCGTATTTTGAATTTTTTGTTGTAACAATTTGATATTCAATTTGTTATAACGATTTACTTATAATTACTTATAAATTTTATAATTAACTGAATCATAGTTAGTTACAAGAATTTACTTATAATTACTTATAAACTTTTCGGCCAAAATCTATTGACAAAATTTTGATGTCG
>JAKSMU010000057.1 GCA_024400455.1 Bacteroidales bacterium
TGTACATCCTGAACAAGTCCCAGACGGCTCCGGCCAACTGGGCTGCATACCTGGGCGTCGGTATCTTCGGTGGCATCGGCATGATGGCCAGCGCCTGGTACGTGGGCAAGTCCGCTGCGGACGCCTGCAACGCTCTCGGTGAAACCGGCAAGGGCATGGTGAACTACCTCATGGTGCTGGGTGTCGGCGAAACCGTCGCACTCTTCGTCATGGTGTTCTCCATGATGCTGGTGAGCTAGACGAGAGAACGCTTCGCTACAGACGAGAGACGAGAGGAATTTCGTCTTGATAGGGTTTGAGTGAAGTGGCTCTGTGTCTTCCTAAGGCTAACATTACAACTAAGCGCTCCGTTCTGCGGAGCGCTTTGCGTATTGAACCACGGTCGTTTTGGAGGCAGTCGGTCGCGATGTTTACTCTAGGGTGACTGAACAAGTTTGGTAAGTAGTGCCCATTTCAGAGTGGGCAGCCAGTGCCCCTGTTCCTTGTAAACATCCGGCCAGAAAAGAATGGTTTTGGGCATGGGAAATCCTTTTTTTTGCAAGTTCACGAAATAATATACGTTTTTTTTACAGATTTTCATTTGCTGTTCACTTTTTTGTAAGTAAAATGTATATATTGTTAACAACATTAATTCACCCCGTTTTATAAAGGAGTTCCTATGTCCTTGACGCATCGCAACTGGTATATCCGCGGTACGATTCACAACGCGAACGGTTCTGTATTTCGCAATCAAGGACGAATTCTGGCATATCACCTTTTCCCGCAAAAAGGGTGGTATTGGATTGCGGAAGCCAATATTGATTCCAACACGGGCTATTTCGAACTGCAGTTTGAAACGAGTTTTTTCCAGGAGAGTGGCTCCCCGGAAATTGAATTTCCTACATTGCAAATTCGCGTAACGGACTATAACTATAATACATTGTGGTTTTCCCAAGTTTATAATACGCCCCCGACAGAAATGTATCTTGGAGACATCATTGTCAATGGCGATATAGTTGACCCAACAGCATCTCTTGCCGAAGAAGACGGTCCCTCTAATCCGGAAGAGCCGGGAACGGACAATCCCGGGACGGATTCCCCTGTAAATCCGGGAACGGAACCGGAGGGTGAAACTGATTCCCAGTCGGGTGGCACGAATGGGCGCGATTGCAAAATCTACGGAACGGTCAAAAACGCACTGAATTATCCCTTGACTAATGATATCGAGGTTGCCGCTTTCTGTCTGTACTATCAGGAAAGTTTGAACGAAGACGGCTCGAAAACAGGTTCCTTCGTTAAATTGATGCTTGGGACTCCTGTAGGAACGGATAGCTTCGGCAATTATGAAATACCGTACAGTTCCTCTAAAATACCGGCAGGATTGATGCTGGACGGCAATGCCGCCAACGGCAAGGACAAGGCGTCTCTCTTTGCCGAGGTGCACTACAAGGCGGGTGGAACGTCCCCCTCGCAAAAGCGTCCTTGCAGTTTCTATTCTGCCCCGCTGGTGTTCAATGGCCAGTCTGTCCAGGAAATAAACTTTGTACTGGATCTTAAAGCGTCGGGGGCGAACAAGTCGGAGTTTGAAAAGCTTGACGACTTGCTGAACATCTATTACCGTACAGTGATTTTGTACGACAAGACGATTTTGTCGGAACCGCACGATAGAATTGCGGAATTTTTGAGCGATGTCACGCGTTTGCCTTTGGTTGTTGGTCGCGAAAATTTGGACGAATACAAAGTTCGTGCGTATTTCAGGGCTTTCCAGTTCGCCCATGAAATGAAATTTGTGAACGTGATTGAAGAAGATTACGTTTCCAAGGCTGCGGAATATCTCTATTCCCTTGTTTTGGGCAACAAGATGACGGATATGTCAACGTTGCTTTCCTTGGGGATTGACAAGTGTACTGAGATTATAAACAAGGCCATTGCTGAATCCGTTATCAGTTCTAATTTGTCCGCGGAAGAGTTTGATGAAAAAATTTGGCGAAAATTGCAAACGTCCAAGGAAGCAGTAGCAAGGCAAAATGACCAACTTTCCCCTTTTACCTTTTTCTACCTTCTTTTGGCAAAGAGTTTCGGCTTTGTTAATGGAAAGCCGGCCTTTGCATTGCTTGATGAGAATAGTACAGACATAAATGATATTTTATTCCGTGCAAAGCATTCTGCGCTTGTAAATGCATTTATGGAGGCGGGTTGTAATTATCGTGATCTTATTAGAAATCTTGTAGAAAACGGGTGTTCCTATACTTACAAACTTGCCGATGGCACCGAACTTTTGAACAATGTCTCTGTCGAGGATATTGAAGATCTTAAGTTGCTGGTAGATATCCTTGATTTTTGTGACGGGAATGCAGACTTGGTTGTTGGGCTATACAATATGGCAAAGGCATGTTACGGCGACCAAGTGAAGAAACTTGAGGATATCCTGAATTTGAATGAAGGCGAGGATGGTTTTTGGAGTGGTGTCATTGGAGTAACTTATTCTCAATACTGCAATTGGAGTAAAGATAGTTCGGGCTGTCTTCCAAAGGATTATTTCCCGGGGACGAATTATCAGGAACAAAGAGATATCGCCATCCGTAAATTGAAGAAAAAGCTCAGGGAAAAATTCCCTCAAACAGGCTTGACGAAATTGGCTGCGCAATTCGTTCCGGTCGTTAGCTTGCCTTATGCGCCAAATGGTAACTTGACAGAAGAACAAAAGGAAGCCAACCGAAAGGCAAAAAAACAAAATGCCTGGAATGCCTTAATTCGTGAGTTGCAGAAAGACGCCTGGAAAGATTTTGATTTAAATTCATCTGATATTGACACTTTCACGAAAGAAAAAG
>JAKSMU010000058.1 GCA_024400455.1 Bacteroidales bacterium
TAATTTGTTAGTAACTAATTGATTAGGCTTCGCCGTTGTTCTTCTCCAGTTCGTCGAACCATTTGTCGATGGCGCTGTCAACAGGGCTTTCGCTTTCGTTGCTGTTGTAGCGGACGGGTTCTTCGTTGTAGTCTTCAGGATATTCGCCAGTCTGGACGTAATGGATGGCATCGTTCAAGCCTTTGGCAACCTTTTCAAAGTCTTCCTTGTAGAGGAAAATCTTGTGTTTCTCATACGTGAAACGGTTTTGGTCGTTGTCGAAGCGGCGCTTGCTTTCCGTTATGGTAATGTATTTTTCGTCACCTTTCGTCGTCTTAACATCAAAGAAATAAGTTCTCTTTCCTGCTCTGACTGCTTTTGAGAACAGTTCTTCCTTTTCATTCATTTCGTTTTCTTCCATCATGTCTTTCAATAATTTATGATCTTTCTAATTTGTTCTTTATGGTTTGAAAATCGGGCAAAAGTAAGAAAAAAATGAATAGCGCACGTTTTTATGTATTATTTTTGCGTCATTGAAATCAAACTTGAATATCACTCATGGAACTAAACCTAAAACGCCCTTTGGCATTTTTCGACCTTGAAACGACAGGCCTCAATACCACGACGGATCGAATCGTGGAAATTAGCATATTGAAAATCAATGTAAACGGACAGGAAGAACAACGTTCCTGGCTTCTGAACCCCGAAATTCCGATTTCGAAAGAAGCCTCGGAAGTGACGGGCTACACCGATGAATTTGTGGCCGGCAAACCCACTTTCCGTGAAAAGGCCAACGAAATCGCTCAGTTTATTGGCAATGCTGATTTGGCTGGTTACAACATCCTGAAATTCGATGTGCCGATTCTTGTGGAGGAGTTCCTGCGCGTGGACTACGACTTTGATATTAAAGGCCGCGACATGATTGATGTGATGAACATTTTCATGAAGATGGAACCGCGCACTTTGAAGGGCGCTTACCGCTTTTTCTGCCATGCCGAATTGGAAGGCGCGCATGGTGCAGGTGCCGACACGAAAGCCACTTACGATGTGCTGAAAGCCATGCTCGACCATTACGATGGCGTTGAATATGAGGATGGTAAAGGCGTGAAGTCGCAGGGTCCGACCAACGATATGAAACAGCTTTCGGAATTCTCGGCGCATCACAAAAATGCCGACCTTTCGGGACAAATCATCTATGACGACGAGGGCAAGGAAGTCTTCATGTTCGGCAAGCATAAAGGCAAGCGCGTGGAGGATGTCTTCCGTCAGGAGCCGCCGTATTATTCCTGGATTATGAACAACAGTTTTCCGCTTTATACCAAAAAGGTGGTCACTTCCATCAAGCTGCGCATGGGCGGAAAAAAGACGAAGTTTTGAGCCATTAAACAATTCAATATCATGAAAATCATCTGTATCGGACGAAATTATCTGGCTCATATCGAGGAACTTGACCGCGACTTGCCGACCAAGCCCTTGTTCTTCATGAAACCTGCTTCGGCACTGCTGCTGCCGCACAATCCTTTTTTTTATCCCGATTTTTCGAAGGAAATCAACTACGAGACCGAACTGGTGCTGCGCATCTGCAAACCGGGCCGTTCCATAGCGGAGAAATTCGCGCATAAATACTACGATGCCATTTCCGTCGGCATCGATTTCACGGCGCGTGACTTGCAGCGCGAGTGCATCGCCAAAGGTCATCCTTGGGAAATCGCCAAGTCGTTCGACAGCTCGGCGCCTATCGGCGAGTTTAGGAAAATCGGCGAGTTGCCCAATCCCGAAAGCATCAATTTCGGCATGAAACTGAATGGTGAATGGGTGCAGCAGGGCAAGAGCAGCGACATGATTTTCGGTTTCGATAAAATCGTTTCCTATGTTTCGCAGTTCGTGACGCTCAAGGAAGGCGACTACATCTTCACGGGGACGCCGCGTGGCGTGGGTGAGGTGCATATCGGCGACAAATTGGAACTTTTCCTTGAAGGCGAAATGGTGTTTTGGTTTTGGGTGAAGTGAGGCTTTTTTACTTTTGACATCTATATACTTTTAGGCCCTAACGGAGATAGTATGCCAGGGCACCACCATCCCAATGCCAAGGCCGTGTTCTCTTCACCTTGTCCGACTGACTTTTGGAGGTTTTCTCCGTTGCGCAGCGAAGCGGAGTGGGAGCGGAGCGGCAGGAGACTGGATGCGGAGGCAGCCTTGGTACGGCCTTGGTATAGCGTTGGCAGGAGGAAGGCAGTAAAAAAATCAAAAAATCATTTTTCAAAAAATCACAAATTCATTTTTCAATGATTTTGCTGCTTTTTCCCATTTACTGGCTATATATACCTAATTAATAATATTATTATTAATTATAATATTATAAGGTGTAGAAATGGCAGACAGAGGCATTTAGTGTTGATTTCGGAATTTGTGATTTCTGATTTTTGATTTTTTGAAAAAATATAAATTGTTATATTATTGATAATGAATTTGTTACATAAAAACAAGCATTATCATTTGTCATAAAAAGGTCGGAAAAAACAAGTTCCTTTGTTTTGTCAGCTTATCGTATCTAATCGAGATCTGCCCTCCGACTTACAAGACTTTGGCAATCAATATGGGTCAAAAAGTATATAATCACCTCAAATTTCCGTAGTCCAGTTCTACGCAATCCGTTGATTTTCATTGTCAATTCCGCTCCGTTTGAACGGATGTCTGTAGTACGCTTGACGGCTTGGTTTTCAAGCGTTTTTTCATTATACTTTTGCGGCGTCAATGCAAAACAAAAGTGATATGAAAACACGAAACCGATTTTTCCTGACCA
>JAKSMU010000059.1 GCA_024400455.1 Bacteroidales bacterium
CACCGTTACTACAAATGTCCGAACTGCAAGGTAACAATTCGTATTCCTAAACCCGGAAAGCATAAAACAATCGGTATTACTTGTCCAAAATGCAAAAAAGAATTTACTAAACGTACATAAGGAGCCGCTATGATCAAAGACCCGTATCAGGTTCTGGGGATTTCTCCGGGCGCAGCACCCGATGAAATAAAAAGAGCCTACAGACAAAAAGCAAAAGAATATCATCCGGACCTGCATCCGAACGATCCCATAGCAGCTCAAAAGATGAATGAAGTCAATGAAGCCTACGATATGCTTCAAAATCCCGAAAAATACAAGGCAAAGCAGGAGCAGGAAGCAAGGCGGCAACAAAATTCCCAACAATACGGCTATAATCAACAATCGACCAATTCACAAAACGGAAGATATCAAAGCTACGGAGGTTGGACAAGTGACTTCGGCGGATATGATTTCGGAGATATATTCGGCTTCGGCACAGCACAATATAATACCGCCCCGCAACCGATGAACGGCGATTCAGCCGAGCTTATCCGGGCGATTCGTGCGATACAAAACAGACAGTATGAAGAAGCCGTTGCCATATTATCAAATGTCACAAGCAATTACAGGAATGACCGATGGTATTATATAAATTCCTATGCCTATAACGGTCTCGGTGATACGGCAAGGGCACAGGATCTGATCGAAAATGCAATTCAGATGAAACCGGACAATCGGATTTATCGCCAATTATATCGTGAAATATCACAGAATGTTCGTAATGAATCCGCTTCTTACAGATCCTCAACTACGATTTCGCCATTCGGGTTTATCAGAAAGATTATCATAGGAATTATTGGATTCAGGCTTCTTTCCATGCTGATTCGGTTATTGTTTTATGGTTTCGGAACGGGCTTTGCACATTAAGAAATAGAAAAGGAACATCTATTATGAGTAAAACAATCGGTATTGATCTCGGTACAACAAACAGCTGTGTTTCCGTTGTTGAAGGCGGAACCCCGGTAATGATCCCAAACGAAGCCGGAAGGCGGACAACCCCGAGCGTTGTTGCGTTTACAAAAGAAGGAGAACGACTTGTAGGAGACCTTGCCGCAAGACAGGCGGTAATGAACAGCGAGCGCACGATCAGTTCGGTCAAGCGTTATATGGGGACGGATAAAAAGTATGTAATTGACGGCAAATCATGGTCTCCCCAGGAAATCAGCTCTCTGATTTTGAGAAAGTTGAAAAAGGATGCTGAAAACTATCTTGGTGAGACCGTTACGGATGCAGTTATTACCGTCCCGGCATATTTCAATGATATTCAAAGACAAGCGACAAAAGATGCCGGACGGATTGCGGGCTTGAATGTAAAACGAATCATCAACGAACCCACCAGTGCCGCTCTCGCATACGGTCTGGATAACGGAACACCGCAAAAAATTATGGTTTACGATTTGGGCGGCGGCACCTTTGACGTGTCGATTATTGAAATCGGAGAAGGAGTCATCGAAGTTTTAGCCACTAACGGCGATAACCATCTCGGCGGAGATGATTTTGATGAGAAAATAACAGAGTATCTTGTTGATGTAATTAAAAAAGACTGGCGGGTGGACGTTCGCCGTGATTTCACTGCAATGCAACGTATAAAAGAGGCAGCAGAACAGGCAAAAAAGGAGCTCTCGTCATCCGAAAATTCACAGATTACGCTTCCGTATCTGTCTGTGGCGGGTGGAAATCCCGTAAATTTTGAATATATGTTGACCAGAGCCAAATTCAACGAATTGACACGGGAACTTGTGGATAGAACTGCTATTCCCGTCAGAAATGCACTCACGGACGCCGGAATTGCCGCATCTGAGCTCGGCAAAGTGATTCTTGTCGGCGGCTCGACCAGGATCCCGGCGGTTCAGCAAAAAGTCAAAGAGCTTACCGGAATTGCCCCTTCAAAAAACATAAACCCGGATGAATGTGTAGCACAGGGGGCTGCGGCTCAGGGCGATACCTTGTCGGGCGGTACTATGGTGCTGTTCGGCAGCGGGAATATGCTTCTTCTGGATGTAACACCGCTCAGTTTGTCTATCGAAACGGTAGGCGGTGTTGCGACAAGACTTGTAGAACGCAATACTACGCTTCCGATTCACTACTCGCAGATATTTTCTACTGCGGCTCCTTACCAAAGAAGTGTTGAAATTAATGTTCTGCAGGGAGAACGTCCAATGGCAAGAGATAACAAGTCCATTGGGAAATTTAAACTGAACGGTATCAAAGCAGCTCCGGCAGGAGTTCCGCAAATTGAAGTCACTTTCGATATTGATGCGAATGGTATTTTGAAGGTATCTGCAAAGGATTTAGATACCGGAAAAGAGCAATCTATTACAATTGATGACAATGAAAGAATGTCCGATGCTGAAATCCAACAGGCAATCCGCGATGCCGAAATTTATGCCTCTCAGGATGGAATACGCCGAAAACTGTTTGAGGTCAACGCTGAGGCAAATAAGACCATTGCTGAAGCACAGAAAACGCTTGAAAAGGCAAAGAAGAAACTTCCGAAAGACAGCAAAAAGAAACTGAAATCAGATATTGCCGCACTGCAAAAAATAATTTCAGGAGAAAAGCCGGATAAAATGACGGAAAACGGATTAGATGAAATCAGATCGTTGACGCAGAAT
>JAKSMU010000006.1 GCA_024400455.1 Bacteroidales bacterium
ATTGGGACAATAAGCGTTTTCAACATGCTTTGGCTTTTACACATATTTTATATATAATATTAATAATATATTATTAAATATGTATAAGGAAAGGCAGAGACAAGGGGGCGTTTTATCGATTTTGCTTATTGTCCCATGTCCCATTGTCCCATTTGTCCCATTTTTTACTGAGATTGAAAAAACCGCCATTCAAGTCTATGCCTGAATGACGGTTTTTCTCATTATGTGTCAGGAAGAATGGGAGCTGCTCGCGCTTCAGCCTGCACAAAAAAGAATAGGAAAAAACCTATTTCAAAGAAAAAGGAAACAAAAACTTGTTTTTCGGCGAAATCTTTTCTTATATTTGCAGCCGCTCTTATCGCACCTACTTAATAATATACAGCAGACTTATGTCAAAAGAAATAAAAGGCCAAATCACGCAGGTAATCGGACCTGTAGTTGACGTTTACTTTAACGGAGGCGAAAGCGACCTCCCAAAGATTCACGACGCTCTTGTGGTCGTGCGCCCTAACGGGAAGAACCTCATTTTGGAATGTCAGCAGCACATCGGCGAAGACTCGATCCGTGCCATCGCCATGGACTCGACCGACGGCTTGATGCGCGGCATGGACGTCATCCCGCTCAACAAACCTATCTCCATCCCGATTGGTGGACAAATCAAAGGCCGCCTGATGAACGTCATCGGCGACTCCATCGACGGCATCGGCGAACTCGACCGCAAAGTCGAATATCCTATCCACCGCGAACCGCCTAAGTACGAAGACCTCGCCACCTCAAAGGAAGTGCTCTTCACCGGCATCAAGGTCATCGACTTGCTCGAACCTTATATGAAAGGCGGTAAGATCGGTCTGTTCGGCGGCGCTGGCGTAGGCAAGACCGTGCTCATCATGGAACTCATCAACAACATCGCCAAAGGCTACAACGGCTTTTCGGTGTTTACAGGCGTTGGCGAGCGTACCCGTGAAGGTAACGACCTGCTCCGCGAAATGATCGAATCAGGCATTATTAAATATGGCGACGAATTTGTCAAGGCCATGGAGGAAGGCGACTGGGATTTGTCGAAAATCGACCGCAAAGCCCTTTCAACCTCACAAGCCACACTGGTATTCGGACAGATGAACGAACCTCCTGGGGCCCGTGTGTCGGTTGCCCTTTCCGGCTTGACCGTTGCCGAATCGTTCCGCGACGACCCGAACAGCGACCAGAAGGACATCCTGCTCTTCATCGACAACATCTTCCGTTTCACACAGGCAGGTTCCGAGGTCTCGGCTCTGTTGGGCCGTATGCCTTCAGCCGTGGGTTATCAGCCTACACTGGCTACCGAAATGGGTGCCATGCAGGAACGCATCACCTCGACCAAGAACGGTTCCATCACCTCAGTGCAAGCCATTTACGTCCCTGCCGACGACTTGACCGACCCGGCTCCAGCCACGACCTTCTCGCACTTGGATGCCACCACCGTGTTGAGCCGTAAGATTTCGGAATTGGGCATCTACCCTGCCGTCGACCCGCTGGATTCAACCTCCCGCATCCTCGACCCGAACATCGTTGGCGAACTGCATTACAACACCGCACAACGCGTCATCAACCTGCTGCAGCGCAACAAGGAATTGCAGGACATCATCGCCATCCTCGGCATGGAAGAACTTTCGGAAGAAGACAAGATTGTCGTCCACCGTGCCCGCCGCGTGCAGCGTTTCCTGTCGCAGCCATTCCACGTTGCCGAACAGTTCACCGGCCTGAAGGGCGTGATGGTGCCAATCGAAGAGACCATCCGTGGCTTCAACATGATTATGGACGGCGAAGTCGACCAGTATCCTGAAGCAGCCTTCAACCTTGTCGGCACCATCGACGATGCCATCGCCAAGGGTGAAGAGATGCTCAAACAAGCTCAATAAACTGCGCCATGAAAGTCGAAATCATTTCTCCCACATCGAAACTGTTTTCGGGCGAAGTCAAGTCGATAACGGTGCCCAGCAAAATGGGTCCTTTCACCCTACTCGACCACCACGCTCCTATCGTCGCCATCCTCGAAGCAGGCAAGGTGATGCTGACCGACGAACAGGGAGAGAACCAGGAATTCGTCATCAAGGGCGGTTTTGCCGAACAACATGACAACACATTGATAATCTGTGCAGAACTATGAAGAAAGACGTCTTGACAACCAAATATCTGGCAATTTTCCTGCTTCTCTGCCTCGTGATTGACGGCATTCTGCTGTGCTGGCTTTCGCCCAAAGTGGAGATTTGGAACCGCTGGATGGCCATGATACCGATTATCTACATGATTCTCGGTGCCTATTACGCCAACCTCATGAAGAAAAACGTCGACAACAACCCCAACAAACTGAATTGGCTTTATATTTATAAAGGTATAAAGATTGTCGTCAGCATCGTGATGATGGTGCTTTATCTGGTCTTCGTCAAGCAAAGCGTCAAGCTGTTTCTCATCATCACGGCATTGTGCTATCTCATTGCCCTGGTGACCGAGACCTGCATCTACACCGACTATGTGAAACAATCAAAAAAAGAGAGTAATAAAGCATGAACAATGTCTTTAAACATATCAGACACATTTTGGCAGCGGTGCTGCTGATGTTTATGGTTCCGGCTATGGCTCAAGACTCAATCAGCGAGATGCCAGAGGCGGCCGAACCTGCATTGGCGGAAACCATAGCCGAAAAAGAGGCACCTGCCGAAGAAGGCGAAAAATTCGATGCCAAGTCGTTCATTTTCGGTCACACCGGCGATTCCTATTGTTTCCACATCACCGAAATCAAAGGCAAGCCTGTCTGCGTTTGGCTGCCCGTCATCGTGAAGAGCAAGGAACAAGGCTGGTGCGTCTTTTCATCGAAACACGTCTGCGAACTGAAAGACGGCGAGACCTACAACAATTTCTTCATCGAGCCGATGACATCCGATTTCAAGCCGGGCAAACTGGTCGAAATCAACAGCGCCGGCGAAGTGGTGCGTCCGTTCGACATTTCGTTCACCAAGAACGCCTTCGGCATCTTCCTCGTGTGCATCTTCCTGCTGGCATTCTTCCTGCCTGCGGCAGCCAAATACAAGAAAGACCCGATGGCTCCGCCAACCCGTTACCAAGGCATGGTGGAATGGCTCACCTACATGGTTTTGGACGGCATCGTGAAGCCTTCCATCCATGGTGACAAATACAAGAAGTTTGCACCTTATTTATTAACGGTGTTCTTCTTCATCTTCTTCAGCAACATCTTCGGTCTGATACCGTTCTTCCCATTCAGTGCCAATGTCACAGGCAACCTTTCCATTACGGTCGTCCTCGCCCTGCTGACCTATTTCTTCGTCAACGTGTTCGGCAACAAGCACTATTGGAAAGACATCCTTTGGCCCGATGTGCCTATCTTCCTGAAGGCCTTCCCGCTGATGCCTATCATCGAACTCATCTCCACCATCACCAAGCCTTTCGCCCTGATGGTCCGTCTGTTCGCCAACATCCTTGCCGGCCACATCATCATCATGGTGCTGATGGGCCTGATCTTCATCCTTGGCGGCATGTACGGCACTGGCGTCGGAGCAGGCGTATCCATCATCTCCATTTTCATGTCGGTCTTCATGACCGCATTGGAACTGCTGGTGGCCTACATCCAGGCCTACGTATTCACCATGCTGTCCTCACTCTTCATCGGCTTGGCCCAGGAAGAGCCTAAGGAAGCGTAAAAACGATTAAACAAGACAACAAATAAACAAACAATAATCCATTAATTAACTAAATCATTAAAATCATGTTAGCAATCATTCTTCAAGCAGCTCAAGCAGTAGCAGACTTGGCTCCGCTGTCAAAAGTCGGCGCAGCAATCGGTGCAGCAATCGCAATCATCGGTGCAGCTATGGGTATCGGTAAAATCGGTCAATCCGCAATGGAAGCCATCGCCCGTCAACCGGAAGCAGCTGGCGACATCCGTTCCAGTATGATTATTGCAGGCGCTCTCGTCGAAGGTGCAACTCTGTTTGCCATCGTCGTTTGCGTTTTGGCTGTTCTTTAATTGTAAATCAGTCTGGGGTTTGTCGACAAACCCCAGACATTTAAAATGTTGAAAAAATGGATTTATTTCTTCCCGAAAGTGGTCTGATAATATGGATGCTCATCGCGTTCCTTATCGTTTTCGTCATCCTTGCCAAGGTAGGTTGGCCAATGATTATGAACGCCGTCGACAAGCGCAACCAACATATCATCGACTCACTCAAAGCAGCGCAGGAAGCCAATGAAGCCCTGGCTGGCGTTGAGGAAAAGAGAAAAGAAGTCATGGCTGAGACACAGGCCGAGCAAATCCGTATCATGAAGGAAAGCCAAGAGCTTAAGAATCAGATTATGGAAGAAGCTAAGGCCCAGGCACGTGCCGAAGCCGAAAAGATTGTGGCCGATGCCCGTCTCCGCATCGAAAAGGAACAGGCCGAAGCCATGTCACAAGTGAAAAACGAAGTGGTGGCCCTTTCGGTCAGCATTGCAGAGAAACTGCTGCAACGCGAACTGGGAGACAAGAAGTCGCAAAGCGATTACATCGACCAACTGCTCAAGAACAACAACCAACATATTGAGGCATAACCATGAACGACGGAAAGATATCGGTCAGATACGCAAGAGCGCTTTATAACCTCGCCTGTGAAAACCGGTGCGAAGACACGGTTTATGAAGCATTACGCAACTTTACCGTTAGTGTTGGCCAAAACTTTGCCCAATTTGACGCTGTCCTGGCCAATCCCATCATCAGCGATGAGGACAAGGTCGGTCTCATCAATGCCGCCATCGGCGAATCGGTTCCCGACTGCCTCAAAGGTTTTGTCAAATTCGTCGTCGAACAAGGACGCGAAAGCAAGATGTACCTGATAGCACTGAAATATCAGGAAAAATACCGTACCGACAAGAACATCCTGCTCACCCATGTCACGACCGCTACGGAATTGCCGGCTGAGACCTTGGAGAAAATCAAGACATACGTCGAAAAGATTTTCCATGCCACGGTGGAAACCACAGTCAGCATCGACCCGAAACTCATCGGCGGCTACACCCTCGACATCGAAAACAACCGTATGGATGCCAGCGTTGCAGGGCAGCTGAACAGAGTAAAAGAGGAACTGAAACGCGAGCAATAAACAATTAAACGAAAAACAAATAAACAACATATATGTCAGACATCAAACCTAGTGAAATATCAAGCATCCTGCAAATGCAGCTCCAACATCTGAGCAGCAAGGTTCAGTTTGAGGAGATTGGCAAGGTGCTGCAAGTGAGCGACGGCGTGGCCCGTGTCTATGGTCTGGAAAAGGTTCAGTCGAACGAACTGGTCCAGTTTGAAAACGGCACCATGGGCGTTGTGCTCAATCTGGAAGAAGACAATGTCGGTGTCGTGCTTTTGGGACCAACCGAAGGCATCAAGGAAGGCGAAACCGTGAAGCGCACCCAGCGCATTGCATCCGTCCTCGCAGGCGAAGGCATGTTGGGCCGCGTAGTCAACGGCTTGGGTCTCCCAATCGACGGTAAAGGCCCTATCCAAGGCAAGACCTACGAGATGCCGCTCGAGCGCAAGGCTCCGGGCGTCATCTTCCGTCAGCCTGTGAACGAGCCGCTGCAAACCGGCTTGAAGGCCATCGACGCCATGATTCCTATCGGCCGCGGACAGCGTGAGCTTATCATCGGCGACCGTCAGACCGGTAAGACCGCCATTGCCATCGACACCATCATCAACCAGAAGGAAAACTTCAAGAAAGGCGACCCGATTTACTGCATCTATGTGGCTGTAGGTCAGAAGGGTTCAACCGTTGCCAATCTAGTCAACACCCTCGAAGCCAACGGCGCCATGGACTACACCATCGTAGTCTCCGCCACTGCTTCCGACCCTGCCGCCATGCAGTTCTATGCACCATATGCTGGCGCCGCCATCGCCGAATATTTCCGCGACACGGGGCGTCATGCCTTGGTCATCTACGACGACTTGTCGAAACAGGCTGTGGCTTACCGCGAAGTCTCTCTGATTTTGCGTCGTCCTCCAGGGCGTGAAGCTTATCCTGGCGATATCTTCTACCTGCACAGCCGTCTGCTTGAACGTGCCGCCAAGGTCATCAAGAACGATGATGTGGCCCGCAAGATGAACGACCTGCCGGAAAGCCTGAAGGACATCGTGAAAGGCGGCGGTTCAATGACTGCACTTCCTATCATCGAAACACAGGCTGGCGACGTCTCCGCTTACATTCCGACTAACGTGATTTCCATCACCGATGGACAGATATTCCTAGAGACAGGCCTCTTCAACGCAGGTGTACGTCCGGCTATCAACGTAGGTATTTCGGTGTCGCGTGTCGGTGGTAACGCACAAATCAAGTCCATGAAGAAAGTAGCCGGTACGCTAAAACTCGACCAGGCTCAATTCCGCGAGATGGAAGCCTTCTCGAAATTCGGCGCCGAACTCGATGCCGCCACCATCGCCATCCTCGACAAAGGTACAAAGAACGTTGAACTGCTGAAACAGAATCAGTATTCGCCAATGCCAGTCGAAAAGCAGATCGCCATCATTTTCTGCGGCACCAACGGACTGCTCAGCAAAGTGCCGGTCAACCGTGTCCGCGAATTTGAAAAGCAATATCTCGACATCCTCGATGCCAAGCACCGCGACATTCTCGACCAACTGAAATCAGGCAAAATCGACGATAACATCAAGGCTGTCCTGAAAGAAGAAGCTTTGGCACTCAGCGAACAATTCAAATAACAGGCTGCGAGACAACGGGACTGCGAGACAACGAGGATTCGTGGTCTCGCAATCTCGAAGGCCCGCAATCTCGAAATCAAACAACTAAGCAATGGCATCACTGAAAGAAATACGCGCACGAATTGCATCGGTGGCTTCGACACAGAAAATCACCAACGCCATGAAAATGGTGTCGGCGGCAAAACTGAAGAAAGCCGAGGCTACGACTTTGAAGTTCGTCCCTTATAAAACCAAGCTTTCCGAAGCGCTGACAAATTATCTCAGCTCGATGGAGGAATCGGTCAACATTCCGCTCGCCGAGCACAGAGAGGTCAGGAAAGTGGCGCTGATGGCATTTTCGTCGAACAGCGGCTTGTGCGGTGTCTACAACTCCAACATCAACAAGCTTTTCAAGGCCACCTACGATGAATATGCCGCACAAATCGGTGCTGAGAACATCCTGATCTACACCGTCGGCAAGAAAATCAACGACTACATGAAGCGCGTCGGACTTCCCGTCGAAAAGCATTATCATGAACTCAGTGAAAAACCGAGCTACGATTCGGCTTGCGAAATCAGCGACATGTTCGTCGACATGTTCCTCAAGGGCGAAGTCGACAAGGTGGAACTGATTTTCAACCACTACAAGAACACCGGCGTTCAGATTCCGCAACGCGAAGCCGTGTTGCCGCTTTCCACCGACATTGAAACGGCCGGCGACAGCAAATCCTCATTGGATTACATCGTTGAACCTTCGAAAGAAGAGTTCGTCAACGAACTGGTGCCTAAGGTTTTGCGCACCAACTTCTACTCCACTATGCTCGACGCCTTCACGGCAGAACACGGTGCCCGCACCACTGCCATGCACATTGCATCCGACAATGCCGAGACCTTGTCGCAAGAGCTGAAGATACTCTACAACAAAGCACGTCAGGAAGTCATCACCAACGAACTGATTGATATTGTCGGTGGCGCTGAGGCGTTGAATGGATAATACGAAATCAATTATTTAAGACGCGATGAATCGCGTCTCTACAGATAAAAACCGTCATTCAGGCTTGAATGGCGGTTTTTTATTTCCGCTTATTTTTGAAAGATTTCTATCTTTGCAGCGATGAAATGGAAACATCTCATATTGTCTTTCGCCGTGTTTGCGGCTTTGTTTTCCTGCACAAGGACAAATGCTCCGTTGCCTGAAGAAGACATGCTTTATCGCGTGGAGTGCTTCTATCAGCATAATCCCGACAGCGCCTTACAGATTCTCGACACGCTTCGTCTCGACCGCCTTTCGGAAAAGGAACTCGCCCACTATAACCTACTTTGGGTTAAGGTAAACGAGCCTTATTGGGCTTACAAACCTGAAAGCGACTCAATGCTGAACGAAGCCGTGCAGTATTTTTCGCACAGCAACGACTTGTACTTCAAAGCCTTGACATTGATGATCACCGCACGTTATGAAAAACTTGCAGGAAATGAAGCCGAATCGGTGAAAAACGAACTGCAAGCCTTAGAAGTCATCGAGCAATGCATGTTTTGACTTTGCAGCATCAAATCATAAGCAACACAAAACCAAAAAGAGGCACTCGTTTGAGTGCCTCTTTTCATTATTAGCGTAAATCCGGGAATTATTCGCCGAGCTTAATGCGGACGAAATTGTTCACGGTAGCTTCCTTATCGCCATCCTGGATGAACTGAGCGACAGTCTTAGGATCAGCAACGAGAGAAACCTGGTTCAGCAGGCAGTTTTCCTTGAAGAACTTGTTCAGACGGCCATTAGCGATGTTGGCAATCATCTGTTCTGGCATGTTAGCAGCCTTTTCTTCAGCGGTCTTAGCCTTGATTTCGCGAACCTTGTCAGCGTCTTCCTGTGTGAACCAACCCTTAGCCATGTTGGATTCGATGTGAGCTTCGCTGTCGAACCATGCTGGGTTGAAACCGGCCTTCTTCAGAGCCACTTCAACAGCCTTGTCAACTTGTTCCTGCTTGGTCTTTTCGATAGCGACCTGAAGTTCGCGGTCCTTGACTTCCTGTGAAACACAAGCTTCGCTGACAGCCATTGGGTTCATAGCTGCGACGTGCAGAGCGACTTCGTGAGCGACTTCGTCAACAGTAGCGAATGACTTGTTCATTTCAAGAATAACAGCCAGACGGTTGCCTGGGTGATTGTAATTGGTCACATATTCACCTTCGAGGACTCTAAAAGCGCCAAGTTCGGTCTTTTCACCGGTCACAGCACCTTCATTGGTGATAGCAGCTTCAACGGTCATGCCGTTATATGCCATAGCCTTCAGGGCTTCAATGTCCTTAACACGGTTTTCAACAGCCATGTCGAGCATATCCTTTGTGAACTTAACGAAGTCAGCATTGTTAGCGACGAAGTCGGTTTCGCAGTTCAGCATGATGACAGCTGCATATTTGTGGTCTTCAGTGCACTTTGAAAGAACGCAACCTTCTGAAGCGGTGCGGTCAGCGCGCTTAGCAGCCTTAGCCATACCTTTTTTGCGGAGCAGGTCGATAGCCTGTTCGATGTTACCTTCGGTTTCGACGAGTGCCTTTTTGCAATCCATCATGCCAGCACCTGTCATTTGTCTCAGTTCGTTAACTTGAGAAGCGGTAATATTCATTGTAATTCTTTCTTATTAAGGTTATTAAAAAAATGCAACTGGCTGTTTGCCGTTTTTAGCTATCGGCTGAAAGGCTAACGGCTAAAAGCGAAAGGCAAACGGCCAGCAGCACACTAATTATTTCTTAGCGACAGGTTTACGAGGACGTCTGTTGCCACGTGGTCTTCTTTCGTCCTTGTTTTCTTCTTCCTGAGCTTCTTCCTTTTCTTCTTCGAGGTCTTCTTCCGATTCGTCAACGAGATCCTTGTTGTTCTTACGTTCGTTGATGCCTTCTTCGATAGCTTCTACCATCTTGCCGAGAATGAGGGCGATAGACTTTGAAGCGTCATCATTAGCAGGGATTGGGAAATCGATGAGGTTAGGATTGGTGTTGGTATCGACGATAGCGAAGGTAGGGATGTTGAGCTTACGGGCTTCAGCAACAGCGATGTGTTCCTTCATGATGTCGACGACAAACAAAGCTGAAGGCAGACGGCTAAGGTCAGCGATTGAACCGAGGTTCTTTTCAAGCTTTTCGCGTTCGCGTTCGATCTGGAGCTTTTCACGCTTTGAGAGGCTCTTGTAAGCATCGCTTGCCATCATTTTGTCAATGCTAGCCATCTTCTTCACAGCCTTACGGATGGTGGCGAAGTTGGTGAGCATACCGCCAGGCCAACGTTCGGTGACGTATGGCATGTTGACTCTCTTAGCATAGTCGGCGACGACTTCCTTAGCTTGCTTTTTGGTAGCAACGAAAAGGACTCTCTTGCCTGATTTGGCCAGTTGGCAAAGAGCAGCTGCTGCTTCGTCCATCTTAGCCTGGGTCTTATAAAGGTCAATGATGTGGATGCCATTGCGCTCCATGAAAATATAAGGAGCCATGTTCGGATTCCATTTTCTCTTGAGATGTCCGAAATGACAACCGGCATCTAATAATTCTTCAAATGTTACTTGTGTCATGAGTTTTCTTTTAAATGTTTACATTCACTAAATACAATTGCCAAGTAGTTCTCTGCAAGAAAAATCTCAGCAATTTGGATACTAAACAAAATCGCTTGGCTTTTGAGAGCTTAACGTTTGCTGAATTGGAACTTCTTACGGGCACCTGGCTGACCTGGCTTCTTACGTTCGACCATACGTGGGTCGCGGCGCATGAGGCCATTCTTCTTCAGGGTAGGACGATACTCGGCGTCGATTTCGCAAAGGGCGCGGCTGATAGCCAGACGAAGGGCTTCAGCTTGACCGTTGATGCCACCACCATCGAGGTTGACCTTGATGTCATACTTACCGAGGTTGTCGGTCAGCATCAGAGGCTGTTCAACCACAAAGTGGAGGATGCTTGTTGGAAAGTACTCCTTGTAGTCGCGCTTGTTCACCGTAATGTTACCATTGCCAGCCTTCATATAAATGCGGGCAACGGCGGTCTTTCTTCTACCTAAAGCGTTGATAACTTCCATGATTATTTCTTAATTGTGTTAATTTTGAGTTCGATAGGTTGTTGAGCCTGCTGCTTGTGTTCTGGTCCTTCGTAAACGTAAAGGTTCTTGAAGATGGCGTTGCCGAGCTTTGTCTTTGGAAGCATACCCTTAACGGCATGTTCGATGACAGCGATAGGCTTTCTCTTCAACTGTTCCTTGACGGTACGGACGCGCTGACCACCTGGGTAGCCAGTGTAGTGAACATAGTACTTTTCATCCATCTTGTTGCCAGTCAGGATGATCTTCTCTGCATTGATAATGATGACATTATCACCACAATCGCTGTGGGGAGTATAGCATGCCTTCTTTTTGCCACGCAGAATCATGGCAACCTCAGTAGCCAAACGGCCGAGGATTTGACCTTCAGCGTCGATAACATACCATTTCTTGTTGGCATTTTCCTTGTTGACGCTTACTGTTTTGTAACTTAAGTAATTCATTTTCTTGTTTATATGTTTATCCAATTCAATAAAACACTACTCTATTTTGAGCGTGCAAAATTACACCTTTCTTCGATAACTGCAAACTTTTTTGTGCATTAATTCATTTTCGCCCATAAATCAATGCGTTAGCAGAACCGAAGACAGACAATGGACTGTTCTAACGAGGCCGCAAAAATAGTGTTTTTTTCAAAATGATTGGATTAATATTGTAATTTTGCACCAAAATTTCCGCAAATGGCTATTGAGATCAATCATATCACCAAACAATATGGCGAACAGCTCGCCCTCAACGATGTCACGCTGAATGTCGACAAAGGCATCGTGGCACTTCTCGGCCCGAATGGAGCCGGCAAATCCACTTTGATGAAAATCATCACCTGCTTTATTCCGCCTACCTCGGGAACGGTGAGCGTCAACGGTTTCGACGTGATGGATAATCCTATGGAAGTGAAAAAAATCGTGGGTTACCTGCCGGAGCACAACCCGCTTTATTTAGATATGTACGTGCGCGAATACCTTCAGTTTGTGGCTGGCGTGCATCACCTGACGGGCAAGGAGGCCGAGAAACGCATCGAGGAAATGATTGAACAGACCGGCCTCGGCTTGGAAGCCCACAAGAAAATCGGCGCACTCTCGAAGGGCTACCGCCAGCGCGTGGGTCTGGCTCAAGCCATGATGCACAACCCGCAGGTGCTCATCCTCGACGAACCTACTTCAGGCCTCGACCCGAACCAGCTGGTCGACATCCGCAACCTCATCACCGATTTGGGCAAGGAAAAGACGGTGTTGCTTTCCACCCACATCATGCAGGAAGTGGAAGCCATCTGCTCGCGCGCCATTATTATTAATAAAGGTGTCGTGGTTGCCGATGACAAGATTGAGAACCTGAAACAGGCCAACACGTCAAACAACGTCATCATCGTTGAGTTTGAGACCGAAGTCACCGAACAGCAATTGCGTCACATCCCGATGGTGAGCAAGGTGCAGCACGCCAAAGGCAACCACTGGATCATTGAGCCTCAAGACGATGCCGACATCCGCGCCAACCTGATGAAATGGTCGGTTGAAAACAGCCTCATCATCAAGACTTTGCAGAAGGAAGACATCAGCATTGAGGAAGCTTTCCAGAAACTGACGAAATAATGGAATTCGCATTTAGAGATGCGATTCTCGTCTCTACTTCACATAAAAATCAATCATCTCGTTGATGGCTTTCTGACAGATTGGGCAGAAGCCGGGGGCGGTATTGGTCTGCATTCGGCAATCATAATAGCCACGGTAGCAACCTTTTGAAGTGTAACCCGCACCTTCAAAAACGCCCACACGGCCCATATACGAGCGGTCATTCGGAGTTGGAATCGGCAAATCCTTTTCAACCATATCTTCCCATTTCTTCGAGAAATCGGCTAAAGTGGAAATGTTGGGTTCCCAAGGCTCGACATTGGATGGATAATAATCTTCCAAAACCTCGTCATCATAGAAATATTCGTCGCCCAAACCTGCAAAACTATGGCCAAACTCGTGTATGAAAACCTCATTGGCATAAGCATCATCGGAAGTGCCCATAGCGTAGGAATAATAGATGCCGCCACCGCCATACTTGGTCTCATCAGCAATAATGAAAACGCAGTCGAAAGGCGCACCCGAAAAAACCGACGCAATCTTGCGATGATCCTGAATGGTGAGATAACGGTCTTGATAGAAGGTGTCGAAACTTGAATTGAGGATGGTTTTGCGCCATTGTCCACAATTCGGGATATCGGTTCCCGCCTCTTCGGAGATGCTCTCCACCAGCCACACATTGAAATCATTTTTGCGTGATTTGTAAGGTTCCATCGTAAACAGATAATTCATAAAACGCTCAGCATCAGCGTGAAGTTTATCCATTTTGTCAGCAGTGTAGCCTTCACCGCAGAAAACCAAATCAACTTTATGGGCATAATCGCCATTCACCATAAGCGGCACCACCTTGAAATCGTTTTCAGCACCTGGAATGATATGGCGGTCGGTCGGGTCGACATCGCACTCAAAGAAGGGTTCCAACATCCCCGTCTTTTTAATCCTCTGATAGAGAACGACATGTACAGTCTGCTTCGGGAAAGGCATCCAAATCGTTTGGTTGACTGCCATCGCCACGTTTTTGGCTTGCTCCGTGGCGCGCCATTCTTCAAACAAGGTGCAGAAACCTTTGGAATAAATCAGTTTCCCGTCAGCGAATGCCTCAAAATAATACTGGCCGTAGCCAAAAGGGTCAATCAAGCCATTTGGCGAACCGGCCCATTGCGATTCCTTGTGCAGTTCCGACAAGAAAGCATATTGCGAGTTTCTGTCGCCCGCCAAGACAAAATCGAGGCGCAAACGTTCAGAAGTGAAATAGGTATCGTAGTCGACAGTACCCGTGAAAGTACTTGACACAGAACCGTTTCCTGTAACTTTTACAGATTCAGCAGATTGCTTTTCATTTTGAGCTAAAGCCGGCGACATGGCCAACGCACAGAGACTGACTAATAACAAAAATGATTTCTTCATGACAGTTTCGTTTTATGAATATTGGTGCAAAAATATAAATTTGCCAGATTTTTACCTACTTTTGCAAAAATTTGAACGATGAAAAGAAACAAGATTTGCATCTTTTGCGGCAGCAGCATGGGGTTCGATGCCGTTTACAAAGAGAAGGCTGCTGAATTGGGTCAGGCTATGGCCGACAACGCTTGCGAACTATATTATGGTGCTGGCAACGTAGGTCTGATGAAAATCATTGCTGACACGATGCAGAAAAACCATTGCAAGGTTTCGGGCACCATCACGCACAAACTCAACAATATGGGCGTTGGTCGCAACGACATTGACGAAATGATTCTGGTCGACTCAATGGCCGAGCGGAAGGCGATTCTGGAAGAAAAAGCAGATGCTTTCATTGCCATGCCGGGCGGATTCGGCACCATGGATGAGCTCTTTGAAGCCATCGTGCTGAGCCAGTTGCGCGTCTTCGACAAACCCGTCGCTCTTTTCAATGTCAATGGTTATTACGACCATCTGCTGGCATGGATGCAACACGCCGTTGATGAAGGTTTCGTCAGAAGCGAGCATCTCAACAATATCATCGTCAGCAGCGACCCGAAAGAACTCTTTGAACGCATCGATGCCTTCGAGCCCGTCGAAGTTCACAAATGGGTACATAACATCAAGGAAGAATCAGAACACAAGAAAATGATAGTAATAGGAATTACAGGCACTTTGGGCGCCGGCAAAGGCACCATCGTCGATTATCTGCTGAAAAACAAAGGCTTCAAGCATTATTCTGTCCGTGCTTACATTGCCGAGGAAATCACGCGCCGCGGCATGGAAGTCAACCGCGACACTTTAACTGCGGTCGCCAACGACTTGCGCGCTTCACACAGTCCAAGTTACATCACCGACCAACTGTATCTGCGTGCCGTCGAAGAAGGGCAAAACGCTGTGATTGAAAGCATCCGCACGCCTGGCGAAATACAATCGCTCCGACAGAAAGGTGAATTTTATCTTTTTGCCGTTGATGCTGACCAACAAATCAGGTACGACCGCATTTACTTGCGCGGTTCCGAGACAGACCACGTCAGTTTCGAGACCTTCAAGATGAACGAGGAACGCGAGATGACCAACACCGACCCGAACAAACAGAATCTTGGTGCTTGCATCAAGGCAGCCGATTATGTTTTCCAGAATAACGGCACGATAGAAGAACTTTATGCTGAAGTAGAAAAAGTCATTCAAAAAATCGAAAAATAATGGAAGAACAGCACATCCGTCCCAGTTGGGATGATTATTTCCTGAATTTGGCCGACACCGTTTCGGAACGCGCCACCTGCAACCGTGGCCGTAGCGGCTGCGTCATCGTTAAGGACAAGCAGATTTTGGTCACCGGATATGTAGGCTCACCAAAAGGCCTCCCACACTGCGACGAAGTCGGGCATTTGTTCCGCAAGACCATTCACGAAGACGGCACTATCACCCAGCACTGCGTGCGCACCGTCCACGCCGAGCAGAACGCCATTTGTCAGGCTGCACGCCGTGGCATCGCTTTGGATGGCAGCACTTTGTATTGCCGCATGACGCCTTGCCGCACCTGCGCCATGCTCATCATCAACTGCGGCATCGTTAGAGTGGTTTGCGAACGCAAATACCATGATGGCGCAGAGACTGAAGAGATGTTCAAGCAAGTGGGCATTGAACTGGTTTACAAATATGATGAAGTGCAGCAATACGAAGGACAGCGCTGCGACAACCAGAAATAGACATTTACCTTTAACAACCAACAAACATGAAAAGAATAATTCTTTCACTGATTCTAGCGATCTTGGGTACAGGTCTTTTTGCCTGCAGCCAATGTTATGCCATCCAACCTTACGGGGGCGATGTCATCTACTTAAAAAACGGCATTGTACTTGAAGGCACAATCCTGGAACAGACCGATACTTTTATCCGGATGAATGTTGATTCGCGAGGCGAAATCACATTGCAAATGGCCGACATTGAAAAGGTCGTCACCCAATTCGCTGATGGCAATTACAACTATGCCATTACATCAGAATACCCCAACCTGCCGAAAACAGAAAATCCAGTTGTTGAAACCAAGCCGGAGACTGGCAGTAATATCGCAAAAACAAATACACCTAAAAAAACACACAAGTCCCAAAAGAGCTTTTTGCCAGATGATGTTTATTATGACTTGGCCATGGGCTGCATTGTCAGCAACTTCTATCTGGAAGCAAGGCTCGGTTTCGGTTCTGGCAATGTCGATTGCGACAACATGCCTTACGGCATCACATATTCCTACAATTGTCCTGGAACGATGGGGAGTTCGTATGGAACAGCAAGTTTGGCAGGAGGCATGATTATGTTTTTCGGAAATCATTGTGGCTTCGATTTCAACATCGGCTATACACAGGAATTGGGTGTAGCCGCATTCCAAGGCGAATACGCCTACCTTTCAAGTCCAGCCGTTGGCATGTCGATGTTTGACATGTACTTCGGATTCCTTTTGGGACATCGTTTCCGTCTCGGAGCCACTTGCGCTATCGGCAGCGCCTATTCAAGCGGCGACGGCTGGGATGAACATAACAGTCCGAATTATAAACCGCCAATGATATATGACGACGACCTGAATCCAAGTTCCGATTTCGCTTTCAATTGGGGCGTGGATTTGAGTTATTTCCTTACGCCAAGACTCGGCATTACGGTGTATGGACGCAGTTGCGACATCTCAAACAGATACACCTATTCCCAACCATACCCGCTAAACGACATTTATGTTGACAACAATTCCAAGCGCTTGTCGTTTGGTGCCGAATTGAACATCCGTATCCAACCGAAATGTTACAATGTAAAAGAGACCATTAGTTATGAGAGCTACGGCTCGTATGCCATTGAACGTTACAGGGCATGGAAGGATTGCGAAGAAGATGACTAAATTGCAAAGCATCGCAATAAAAAACGAGGACGACAAATTTGTCGTCCTCGTTTTCTTTTGCGTTGACCTAACTTACTGTTTGATCAAAGTGCCAGTCATATCAGCGGTGACGACAACAGGAATCGGGAAAGGGAGTTCTTCCAGAGTAATAGTGCCTTCGGCTTTGACATTGCCGACGACATCCAAGTTGTTACCATTCAGGTCGCCTTTCAGATTGACGAGGAAGTTCATGTCTTGACCTTCAACAGCAACATTTTGACTGAAAGGGTCAAAATCGACATGAGTGCCATTGCACAATCCTTTGACGCTGAAAATTTCACCATCGAGATCGACGCTTGCGACCACTTCATCATCCTGATCGCCAGCGGTGAGCTGCAGCGAAACATCAAAACCTTGGTCTTCCAACACAAAAGGTTCTTCCATAAGAGGTGTGGTCATGACAGCATCGCCAGAGATTGTGCCAGCGTAGTTACCGATAAATTTTTCATTTTCTTTTTCCTTGTTGCAGGAAGCAAGGCCTAATGAAACAAGGCACATTGCGATAATGAATAATTTCTTCATAGTTGATTAATATTAAGTTAATAAATTAGGTTTATCCAACTTTGTTGACGCGACCGACAGAAGTGCCATTCAATGGGAATGTCACAGGAATGCCCAACGCCTGGGCTGTAATGTTTCCGTTGGTCGTTCCGTCAAGATAAAGGTAATCCACATTCAGCAGATTATCGTGCATCAGCGTGGCGGAATAATTGAATGTGATGTTGACAGAAGCATCAAGCGTATTGATGATTGGGAGATTGATGCTGATGAAATCTGTCAAAGCAATATCGATGGTTGCGGGATCGAAAACGATTTTGTTTTCATTGATGGTGCCCGTCATCGAGAAATTCTGTCCATAAGCTACACAGTTCGCCACGACCTGATTGTCTTGGGCGCCTGCCACCAAATTCATGGTCAGATTCATGTCGCTGACATCACTTTCGTGTTCGGTATAGAAAGTGATTGTGGTCCTGGAGACCAGTTTTCCGGAATAATTGCCAAGGAACTGCATGTTTTCCGGATCGGGTTTTGAGCAACTGCTCACAGCCAAAGCGATGATGCTTAAGGCTAAAAACAAATACTTTTTCATAGGATTAAATTAAATGGTTATACAATTTGCTTCAAAAAAAAATACCAAATGAACTTGCAAATTTAATACCAAATATCGAAACTTGAAACATTTTGGCAAAATAATGCCTACTTTTGCCACAAATATTCATCACAATGAAAAAGAAAACAGTGTTTATAAGCATATTAACCTCATTAGTCATTGGGGGCGTTTTGCTTTATGTTCTAGGTCCTGTAAGCGGACCCATGCCATTGTGGCTGTCAATCTTGCCACCATTGGTAGCCATTGTGATGGCACTCATCCTGAAAGAAGTGCTCTCATCGCTTTTCCTAGGCATTCTGACCGGAACCTTCATCATGGCACTCTACGCAGGACAAGGACCAGCCGAAGCTTTGCTCGGGGGCACTTTACGGGTAGTCGACACCTACATGACGGGATCCATTTTTGATGCCGACCATGTCAAGATAATTGTCTTCACGCTACTTATCGGCGGCATGGTGAGGATTATCACCATTAACGGGGGCATGCAAGGCGTGGTGAACTGGCTTTCAAAGAAAGCAAAGACAGCCCGCTCGGGACAACTGATGACTTTCCTGATGGACTTGTGCGTCTTTTTCGACGACTACTCCAACACCTTGGTTGTGGGCAATACCATGCGTCCAGTGACTGACAAACTCAAGATTTCGCGCGAGAAACTTTCCTATATCGTTGATTCCACATCGGCCCCTGTCGTGGCCGTGGCTTTTGTCACCACCTGGATTGGTGCCGAACTGAGTTACATACAGCAAGGCATTGAAGCCGTAGGCATGGAGACTTCCGCCTATTCCGTGTTTTTCCATTCACTGGCTTATAGTTTCTATCCCTTTCTCACCTTGGCCTTCGTGCTGATGCTCATCCTCAGCGGCCGCGATTTCGGTCCAATGCTCAAGGCGGAACGCGCCGCCAGACTTGCTGAAGCGGCAACTTCTTCTGAAGAGGTGACAAAGCCGCAGGAAACACATGTCATTGACGCCGTTTTGCCTTTATTGGTACTGATTTTCGGCACAATCATAGGTTTAATATGTACAGGCTACGACCCAACGGTCTGGACAACCAGCAGTCTCAACTTCTTCTCCAAGATATCCGCCATCATCGGAAATGCCAACTCTTATGTAGCTTTGCTTTGGGCTTCAACATTCTCTCTTTTGACCGCTATCATCATGACGATACTCAGAGGCAAAGTGAAGTTCAGCAAGCTCATGGAGGAAGTCATCGAAGGTTTCAAATCGATGTTTACCGCAGTCGTTATCCTAACAATGGCATGGTCCATTGCTTTGGTAACCAAAGACATGCACACGGCTGAGTTTGTCTCGCAATTGCTGCTAAAATGGTCGCTCTCGCCAGCTTTGGTGCCCGTTCTCACTTTTGTTTTGGCTTGTCTGATAGGATTTTCAACCGGCACTTCATGGGGCACCATGGCCATTCTTTACCCACTCATTCTTCCGGCTTCATGGTTGCTCTGCCAAGAAAATGGTCTTGACCTTGAAACCAGCATGCCGTTATTCTACAATGTAGTCGCTTCGGTGATGGCAGGCGCAGTCATGGGCGACCATTGTTCCCCGATTTCCGACACGACCATCATGAGTTCGTTAGCAAGCGGTTGCGAACATCTGAAACACGTAGGGACACAAATGCCATACGCCTTGACGGTGGGATGTGTGGCACTTTTGTTTGGCGTCATGCCAACGGCATTTGGCTTACCGTCATGGGTAGCCTTTGCCATAGCCCTCATCATACTTGGTTTAGTGGTACGTTTCGTAGGGGAAAAGGGATAAAAAAACAAGACTGAAACCTCAGCCTTGTCTTGCGTGTAGCGGGGGGAGGATTCGAACCTCCGACCTCCGGGTTATGAGCCCGACGAGCTGCCTCTGCTCTACCCCGCATCGTGGGAAAAACTCATCGGAAAAACATTCTTTTCGTCTGAATTCGGCTGCAAAGATAAATATTTTGTTTCTTTGCAGCGCAAAAAAAGCAGAAAATTTTTCATTATGGAACACAAAGCAGGATATGTCAACATTATAGGACGCCCAAATGTGGGCAAGTCAACTCTTATGAATCAGTTAGTTGGAGAGAAAATCTCCATCATCACATCGAAAGCGCAAACCACACGTCACCGCATTCTGGGCATCGTCAACGGCGACGATTTTCAGATTGTTTTCTCCGATACGCCCGGAATCATCAAGGATCCGGCCTACAAAATGCACGAAGTGATGAACCAATTCGTCAACGTGGCCATGATTGACGCCGACCTGATTCTTTTCGTCGTTGACATCACCGACAAGAAGATTGAGGAAAAGACCGTTGAAAAGCTGAAAAAGTCGGAAATTCCCGTCTTTGTCCTTATCAACAAGATTGACCTTTCAAATCAAGAGGAATTGTCCAAAGCCGTGACGTTTTGGGAACAGGAACTCCCTACCGCAACCGTCTTCCCTATCTCGGCACAGCACAACGCCAACGTGCGGAACGTGTTTGAGCAGATTCTGACCAAACTGCCCGTTTGCCCGGCTTATTTCCCTAAAGACGAACTCACCGACCGCTCGATGCGCTTCTTTATCACCGAAATCATCCGTGAAAAGATACTGCTCAACTACCAGCAAGAGATCCCTTACTGCGTGCAAGTTGACGTGGATTCATACGAGGAAAGCGAAAAGCGCGTCGTCATCCGCGCCAGTATTTATGTGGCCCGCGATTCGCAGAAAGCCATCATCATCGGCAAAGGCGGCAGCGCCATCAAGAAGTTAGGCATGTTGGCAAGAACTGACATCGAGGAATTTACAGGCAAGAAGATTTTTCTTGAACTGAATGTGAAAGTCGACAAAGACTGGCGCGACAACGAGACGGAACTGAAACGGTTTGGATACGAAGCATAGCTTTTTCAGCCATTAGCCATTGACCGTATTTTAGCAGAACACGACTAATGGCTAAAGGTTAATGGCAAATGACTCACAAAAAAATAGTATCTTTGCAGCAAATTTAAAATCAAACGAAAATGTCAAATATTGTAGCAATTGTGGGGAGACCCAATGTAGGGAAATCAACGCTTTTCAACCGTCTGCTGAAGCAGCGCATGGCTATCGTGGAAGAGACCAGCGGCGTGACCCGTGACCGTCACTACGGTAAGAGCGATTGGAACGGAAAGGAATTCACCGTCATCGACACTGGCGGCTATGTGGTAGGGTCAGACGACATCTTCGAAGAAGAGATTCGCAAACAAGTTGACTTGGCCATCGATGAAGCCGATGTCATCATCTTTGCCGTTGACGGCGTTGCCGGGCTGCATGTTCTTGATGAAGACGTAGCTCTTATTTTGCGCCAACAGAAAAAACCCGTTCTCGTGGCCGTCAACAAAATCGACGAACCGAACAAAACGAATCTGATAGCCGAGTTCTATGGCCTTGGCTTAGGCGACCCATACCCGATTTCAGCCATGACCGGCTCGGGCACCGGTGAATTATTAGACAAGGTGTGCGAACTGCTGCCAGCAGACACCACCGATTTCAACACCGACCTGCCGCGTTTCACCGTGGTTGGACGCCCGAATGTCGGCAAATCATCGCTCATCAATGCGTTTCTGGGCACCGACCGTCATATCGTCACCAATATCGCAGGTACCACCCGCGACAGCAACTACACGCGCTACAATGCTTTCGGCATGGATTTCATGCTCGTCGACACCGCCGGTTTGCGCAAAAAGAGCAAAGTAGAAGAAGACATTGAGTTCTATTCCGTGCTGCGTTCTATCCGTGCCATCGAAGACTGCGATGTGGCCATCCTCATGCTTGACGCCAACAATGGCTTTGAAGCACAAGATATGAACATCTTGCGCTTGATTGAAAAGAACAAGAAAGGTCTTGTGGTTGTCGTCAACAAATGGGACACCATCGAAAAGGATTCTAATACGCATTTGGCTTTCGAACGTGAAATTTATGAGAAGACTGCACCTTTCACCGACTTCCCGATCATTTTCACTTCGGCCATCAACAAGCAACGCATTTACAAGGTTTTGGAGACTGCCCATCAAGTTTACGAAAACCGCGAACGCCGAATCCCTGTCCGCGAGCTGAACGACAAAATGTTGGAAATCATCGGTTCCGTGCCGCCACCGAGCGCTTCGCGCGGCCGTTATGTGCGCATCAAATACATCACCCAACTGAAGGGCCTTACACCTCAATTCATTTTCTTCTGCAACCTGCCTAAGGATGTGAAGGATTCCTACAAGCGTTTCCTGGAAAACAAGATTCGTGAGACTTGGGATTTCAACGGTGTGCCGATTCAATTGATCTTTAAGGAAAAATAATTGTAGGGGCGCATGCGCCCCTACAAATAAGACAATCCCATCATGGACGTCAAGGAAGAAGACATCGTAAGAATGGACAAATGGCTGTGGGCCGCGCGGCTTTTCAAGACGCGCTCGCTGGCTGCCGATGCCATCAAAGGAGGCAAGGTTAAAATGAACGACACTGCCGTAAAGCCTTCGCGCGAAGTGAAGGTCGACGACATCATTCAAGTTCAGATTGAACAATTGCACAAGGTGGTACAAGTGAAAACCGTAGTGAAAAACCGTGTCTCGCCAAAACAAGTCCCCGAAGTCTACACCGATTTGACACCGAAAGAGGAATACGAGCGCATTGAATTCATGCACGCATACAAAGCCGAATACCGCGACCGCGGTGCCGGACGTCCGACCAAGAAAGAGCGTCGGTTGATTGAGAAGATGAAAGACCTCTGATTACTCGCCGTAATCGTCCTCACGAATCAGATAACCCTGTTCGTCGTAGAATTTCCATTTGCCACAATGTTCGCCTTCCTTATAGAAGCCTTCCATATAAAGCTGGCCCGTGGAATAATACACCGTTGATGCACCCGTGCGCTTACCATCTTTGAAATAGCCCAGCACTTGCAATTTTCCATCCGGGAAATAGGCGCGCCATTCACCATCCTCCACATCGTTCTTGATGCCACCTTCTTTATAAACTTGACCGCTTTGGTAATATTCGGTCTGTTTCACGCACTCGCCATTTTTGTTGTAATAACGCACAAGTTGAGGTTGGCCACTCGGGAATGAGACTTCAACTTTCTCCGTCAATTTGGTGCTGCAGCAAGAAAAAGTCAAGAGGGCAACGAGGATGAAAAGTATTTTCTTCATATTTTGTAATTTATTGATTCTATATTTACCGATTAAAACGCAAGGCTTCTCCCCTACTGTCTTCGTTGAAAACGCCGTTTTCGTAGACGAGATTGCCATTGACGAAAGTATGCGTCACTTTGCCCGGCAAGATTTCGCCATGATAAGGCGTCCAGCCACACTTGTAAAGCACCGTATCGTCGCTCACCAACTGGTTGGCTTCCAAATCAAGTAGGACAAGGTCAGCAAAATAACCTTCGCGGATAAAGCCTCTATGGTCAATCTGATAAATGATTGCAGGGTTATGACACATCTTCTCGACAATTTGCTCTAAGCTCATCCAACCCATGCTGCGCAGACGCAACATCAGCGGAAGCGAATGCTGGATGGACGGAAAACCTGATGGACAGGTGAAATAATCATCAGTGAATTTCTCTTCCTTTGCATGAGGCGCATGATCGGTACCGATGGTATCGATGGTGCCATCGCAAAGCGCTTCAAGCAAAGCGGCACGGTCGGCTTCGGACTTCACGGCAGGATTACATTTCATGCGGAAGCCCTTTTCCTGATAGTAATCGCTGTGCAAGCAGAGGTAATGCGGACAGGTCTCAGCTGTTATTTTCTTGTATGCTAGCGGAATATCATTTGTAAAGAGCGCCAATTCATCAATGGTTGAGATGTGCATGATGTGCAAACGCGCACCCGTCTTCTCCGCCATTTCTACAGCCCGTAATGATGACTTGAAACAAGCCTCAGCCGTGCGGATGAGCGGATGTATGGTGGCTTCCGACTTGGCGCCACTTTCCTCAATCATCATCTTATAGAGTTCCATATTCTTGCGAATGATGGTTTCATCCTCGCAATGTGCCGCAATCAGGCAGGGCGACTCGCTGAAAATGCGTTGCAAAGCCGCATCATCATCAACGAGCATGTTGCCCGTGCTAGAGCCCATGAACACCTTGATGCCACAAACACGGGTCGGGTCGGTCTTTACCACCTCGTCGATATTCGTATTGTTGGCACCGAGATAGAAAGAAAAGTTGGCCAAGGACTTTTCGGCAGCAAGGTCAAATTTCTGCTGCAAGAGTTCCTGTGTCAAGGTCTGCGGATTTGTGTTGGGCATATCCATGAAGGAAGTCACGCCACCAGCAACGGCAGCACGGCTTTCGGTGAAGATGTCGCCTTTTTGCGTCAAGCCTGGCTCACGGAAATGCACGTGCTCATCGATGATGCCTGGCAAAAGGTATTTCCCTTCGGCATCGATTTCAACTGCACCGACGACTTTAAGCAGCTCCTCGATAATCGGATCCGACATTTCCTCTTCACGGATAATTTTGGCAATCTTTCCGTCGGAAACAAAAACACTTGCCACGAAGGATTCACCCTCGTTGACAAGCGTTGCGTTTTTTATGATGTAATCCATATTTATTTCGCCTTAGGTTTGATCTGTCCCGTCATGCCGCGCCAACGCAGGTTGATGACACCGAAAATAGCTTCGCGGAAAATGCCTTTACTCATCTTCGAGGTGCCTTCGCGACGGTCGGTGAAGATAATCGGCACTTCCTCGATGGTGAAACCGAGTTTCCAGGCCGTATATTTCATTTCAATCTGGAAGGCATAGCCCCAGAATTTCACTCTGTCGAAATCAATGGTTTCAAGCACCTTGCGTGTATAGCAGACGAATCCGGCAGTGGTGTCGCGCACTTTCATTCGGGTGACGAAACGCACGTATGCTGAAGCGTAATACGACATCAGCACGCGACCCATCGGCCAGTTGACCACATTGACGCCCGTCTTGTAGCGCGAGCCAACCGCGAGGTCAGCGCCATTGGCGCAAGCATCGTGCAGACGCGACAAGTCATCAGGATTGTGCGAGAAGTCGGCATCCATTTCAAAGACATACTGGTAATCGCGTTCCAAAGCCCATTTGAAACCCGTGATGTAAGCCGTTCCGAGACCTAACTTGCCCGCACGCTGAATCATGAAAAGCTTGTCAGGAAACTCATTCATAAGGCCTTTCACGATGTCGGCGGTGCCGTCGGGACTATTGTCGTCGATAATCAGGATATCGAAAGCCATCGGGAGATTGAACACGTAACGGATGATTCTCTCGATGTTTTCCTTTTCCTTGTAGGTAGGGATGATTACTAAATTCTCTGCCATAGGTGATTTATTTGCTTATTTCCATAGAAACTGCAAAGGTCTGAAAAAATTGCGAATGAAAAGCAATATTGGAGAAAATTTGAGCAAGATAAAAATCAAAAAAAGCCGCCCCGAAGGACGGCTTTCTTTGATGATAAAGTTACACTCATTACTCATCCACCACAAAGTTTTTCACTTCCCAAGCGCCGCAATGGTCTTCCGTGCTGGAGTATTTGAACGCAATGGTTACATTTTGGCCTGCATAAGCACTCAAATCCGCAGTTGCATTCACGAAAGTCCAGTTGGAATTATGGTCAGGCCATGTGCCGACGTTCAATTCCGTCCATGAAGCCGTAGCGACATCACCTGCATAATCGGTAGAAACCATCACAAAGAAATAACCCTGCGGAGCAGCAAAGTTTGCTGCATGGTCGAACTTCAGCGTTGCAGTGCTAACTCCCGACAAATCGATGGCGGGCGAAACGAGCCAGCTTTCCGATGCATTGGAATGTTGATAGTAGCCGTTTGCTTTCATACATGCATAGCTCGAAACATGAGACCACACATAGGACAGTCCGCTAGGCATCGAAACATCCTTAATGGCGAAGGCTCCCTGACCATTGGCAAAAGTCTCAGAGAAAATAGCCTCTCCTGGAGTCGGAGGCTCGGGAGGCGTTGGCGTGCCACCTCCTTCAAACACAAAGTCGGAAGCTGTACCAGGGCTATCAAGACCTGATCGTCCGAAAGCATTTTTCAAAGTGCCATTTACGATAAGTTGCAAGCCAAGATTGTCGGGATGTTCTATCAGATTGACTTGTGAACGGAGGGCGGAACCTGAAGGCATTTTTACTATCAGGCAATTGGCGACCTCGTTACACGAGGCATCGTCAGCAATCAGCACATTGGTAGCGCGACCAAATGGTGCAGACCAATCAATGTCATCATTAGAAGTGACCGTATTGTGGGCATCTCCACTCTTTACAGCACCTACGATATAGCCTTTTACCCAAGCGACAACATTATTGCCTTGCAAACCGATGCCTGCAGCCACGTTATATGGGTCATTGGCAGTGCCGTTACCTTCTCCTTGTCCAGGGTCGGGCGGTGTGTCACCACCAGCTTCGCCTTCTTCCACGGTGATATACTTCACTTCAAAAGTGCGCGACTGTGAATCATCGGAAATGTATTTGATGGCTACAATAACAGTCTGTCCGATAAATTCATCCAGACTGGTTTCAACGGTCTTGAAATCATTCCAATTCGAAGTGTTCGGATAACTTGCCGACATCTGTTTCCATGTTGCAGTCGTTGGGTCTGAGCCATAGACATAATCCGTTGAGACCTGAAGCGTTACATCGTTGGCAAGACTTGTCTGGTATTGCGCCACATAGTTCACCGCAACCTTGGCATGGTTGACGCCCGTAATTGCCACTGGAGAAGAATACAACCAGTCTTCGTTGGCATGTGAACTGCCTGAATAACCACTCATCTTTGCCGTAGAATGGTCGATAATCCATTCTTCATCACCTGTGACGCTATAAGTGCCGTATGTGCCCATTGCCGAACTGAAATCCTGCGTATAAGGCATAGCCTGAACTTCGCCGCCTGGGCCCGGGGTCGGTCCTGGAGGAGGCGTTGGGCCGCTGCCTTCCTGAATGAGGATGCTCTTGATTTCAAGCGTGCCAGCCTTGACATCCGTTGAAAGGTATCTCACAGCCAAATTGACTTTTTGACCCACAAACTGCGAAAGGTCGGCGGTTGTCGTAGCGAATGTATACCAATCTTGACTTTCCGACCAAGCAAACGGAACACTGGTCCATGAAGCCGAATTCGGATCATTACCTGAGATATAATCAGATGAAACCAAAATAGTGATGTCGTTATTGATGTTGCTAAAAAAGCGTGCAACATAGGTCATTGTCACACATGCAGCAGATATATTTTCCAATGAAAAACGAGATGAAATCAGCCAGTCTTCGTTAGCATAATTGGTGTTGCCGACATAGCCAGTCATTTTTGCTGTTTCATAGTCAATTATCCATTTCTGATCACCTAAGACATCGTAAGTAGTATATGAGCCAAATGAAGAAACGAAATCCTGATAGTAAGGCAATTCTCCTGTAGGATGATAGCCGTCAAACTTCAATTCCCTTGCCGAACGGATAAGCAGCTGCCATGTGGAATTATAAATGGAGGCGATGGCTATCATTTCGCCAGTGCCCTGCGGCAGGCTGTCGTTGGCGAAATTAGCATAATTGCTGGTGCGTACTATGACCGTCTTGGAATAATCCACCGGGTCCAACAAGGTGCGGTTGCCGTAGGTGGTAGGATCAGCGAAGGTGTTCTTTTCGGTGAACATCACGTTGCTGAGCTTCACGAGAGCTCCAGGATAGACATTGCCAGCGCAAATCTCGGCAATGGTGGTTTCCAGAGGTTCAATCGGCTGGTTGTTGGCCTCGATGATGATGTGGCCATCAGGTTCGAAATTGCTCAGTTGCGGGAGACCGTTGTACAAAGCATAGGTTACGCCTTTCAGGTAGATGCGGACACGGTCGCCGATGCGGACACCCGAAGTGGCATTCAGATAAAGTTCGATGGCTTTGCCCGTCTCTGGGTCTTGCAAAAAAGCAGCCTTGTAGAGGTTGCCGGAGACTTCGTCGGCGGTAATGGTACCGCGGACCGATGCGTCTTCATTAAAGACAAAACCTGATTCCAAAGCAAGAATCTGGTCAATGGTGTAGACTTGTCCGAGAGGCAAATCCTGAATCGGAGGCACGTCATACTGATCCTTCTTGCACGAAGTGAACAGCACGCCCAACAAGGCAAGAAGCATGAAACTGCGGTTTAGTAATCTTTTCATTGTATGTAGTTTTAATATTGATTTTTCCTATTGTTATTAAAGGTTCTCAGTTATCAGTTTACAGTTATCGGTTTTCGGTTCACTGACGACTGAAAACCGATAACTGAAAACTGAAAACCATTAGACTTATCTTCTGATTGTCAAGCTAATGTAATAATTGATGCCATACATATAGCTATACTTTGAAGGGAACATATCCGGGTCGCTGGCGTTGAAACGCAACTGGTCGTAGCCGTAGAGAACAGCACTCTTGTTGTTCAGCACGTTGTTGACACTCACATTCAGCAGGAAATAATAGCCTTTGTAACGCTTCGACATGCCACCATAGAAATCAAGGGTGAAAGCAGGCTTCATAGGAGTCTGGTTCAGCACATCTTCGATACGGATGTCACCGACAGCATAGTGCGACATGCCGGCTTCGGTGTGGTTGTATGGATTCACGTCGAAATACATGTTAGCCATGTAGTTACCATTCAGGCTGACCCACCAGTTCTTAGGCGCATTGTATTTGACGCCCAAAGATGCCACGGTTTCAGGGCCTGACGAAACGTGATAGCCTTTCAGGTAAGCGGTCTGGTTTTCGATGTAAGCCACGGCGTTGTTATCGTCGTAAACCGAGAAAGTCGGGCGGTTCATGTAGGTATGCGAACCATTGGCGGCAGCAGCTTGCAAAGTGACCGTTGGAGAGACATTGTATTCAATGCCCAGTTCAGCGCCAACGCTCTGCTGGTTGATGCCCGTCATAATGAAGTTGACAAATTCACTCTTGTAGGAGTTGCCCGTTTCGCTTGAGCCTGTGAACACATTTTCGCAGTAGAAGCTGCGGTTCCAAATCAGATTATTATAGGTGTAGTAATAACCCGTCAGGCGCAACTTGAAATTAGGCGAGCGATACTGATAGCTCAAGTCGATGGCATTGATTCTTTCGCTGCGCGGCTTATCGGTCACCAAGGTGTTACGGGTGCGTGGCGAAACATAAATGTCGCGGAATTGCGGGGCCTGGAAAAGGTAACATCCGTTCAACACGAGATAGTTACGGCCATTGATAGCATAAGTCACACCAGCCTTGAAACCTGGGTCAATGAAGTTATGGAAATTGTCATCACCGTAAGAATCATTCACGAAAGCGCCATTCAAGAAGAGACCCGTACGCCAAATCTGCGTAAAGGAAATCTGTGCACCCCAATAAATGTCGAAATTACCGACTAAATAATTCCATTGGTTCCAGATGCGGCCGTAATCACGGTTGGCATAATAGTTATAGTTGATGATGTCGCCGACGCGCGCCACATGGTTCGGATTGGTCAGATCCACCTGACATTCATCGGACTCCATGTTCTCAGCGTATTTGTTGATGTCATAATAATAATCGCCGCCGAGCAAATCATTCACGTTTTCAAAATAATGCGTTCTTGATGCACTAATGGCAAAACCGCCCGTCAAGTGGAAATTAGGATTGATTTCATGCTTGAAATAGGTGGCGTTGCCAGCCTGAAACTTGTCGTAATGGCGTTCGGCAAGGATATATTTTGAGAAACGTCCCGTAACATCCACATCACCACCATTGGCATTCTGGACAGTAGCCAGGTGATTCAGGTTGGCCATATAAAGGTCGTCCCAATTGATTTGGCAGACCTCAGGATCATGATTCAGCCACGCATTGAGTTGCTCTTCATACTCTGCCTGGCTGTGGGCGTTACCGAAGAAATAGCTTGGCAGGTTGCGGTAATAATCCGGACGCGGGTCTTTGGCTTCACCCCATTCGAGGGTTGTCTGGCCGGCTCTTCCGCCAAAATAATAAAATGTCGTATTGAAGGATGTCTTCGGATTCGGGTCCCAATACCAAGTCAGATGCACCATAGGCTGATTGTAGGTGCTCACACGAGAATTGCGTTTGACCTGAGTGCCATCAGGCAAAGTCTGGTAACCCCAGTTAGGATTGTAGAAATTAGAGCCGATAAGGTCGTAGGCTTCCTGCACCACAGGGGCGGAACCGCCACGCTGTGAAGGTGCGCCCAAAACAGTGAGGTTGAGGCTGTGCTTGCTATTGATTTTCTTCTCCACGGAGAGAAAATAGCTGCAAGCCTGATAGAAGGTGCCTTCGGTGTAGCCTTCGCCGGCATAACGGCCCGATACGTTGGCCATCAGATACCAGCCCTTCCCCATTTCGCCCGTGCCGACAGAAGCCATCACGCGGTGGTTGTAGGAACGATTGGAGATAGCATAACTCAACGAGACCTGCTTGCGGTAGTTGGAAGCACGCGTCGAGATGGCTGTCAAGCCACCGAGGCCACCGAAACCAGCATCGGTCGTGCCGAGGCCTTCAGTAATGGTGGAATTGCGCATGGCATCGTTCAGACCGCCCCAATTGGCAAAAACGGGTCTTCCCGTTTCAGGGTCGTTCATCAGGATGCCGTTGATCATCACATCGGAGTACTTGGAATCATTGCCACGGATGCGGTAACGTAAGGAACCAAAATTGTAGGCAGCGATCGAATTGAAGGCATCGCGCGACGATTGCAACAAGGTTCCCGCCTCGTTGACCGAAGTCGACGACTCGTCGAAATCGGAATCCATGAGCATGATGGTCGGTACTTCCATTTCCTGATTTGCCGTCGTATCAGCAACTTGTGCTGACATTCTTGCGACGAGCAAAACAGCGGCAGTTAAAAGTAAAACTCTTTTCATAAATATAAAAATTACTTGTTGTCGACAATAAGGGGACAAAGATAGGGATTATTTGGATTGGAAACGCATTTTTTTCGACAAAACAACCTCTTATGGAAGTTTTACAAGGAAATTGCCACGAGAAAACACAAAAAGTCTATCTTTGCAATTTTAAAATCAGCAATCTTATGTTTAAGCGCACACCATTCCTTATATTAATAATCGGACTTTTACTCCCGATAATCCCACTCAAGGCCCAAGAACAGCAAGCCTACAAAGTCGGTCTGGTAGGATTCTACAACCTCGAGAACCTTTTTGATACCATCGACGACCCGAACAAACTTGATGAAGAGTTTCTGCCAAACGGCACAAACCAATGGAACACAAAGAAATACACAACCAAACTCCACAACATGGCTTACAGCATCTCGACCATCGGCACCGACATCACGCCCGATGGTGTGGCCGTGCTCGGACTTTCTGAGATGGAAAACCGCACAGTGATTGAGGATCTGGTGGCCCAGCCCGAAATCAAGGACCGCAACTATCAGATTGTGCATTACGACTCGCCCGACCGCCGTGGCGTGGATGTGGGCTTAATCTACAACCCGAAATATTTCAAGGTGACAAGCACCAAGTCGTACCGCACCATCGTCCCCGGCCAGCCTGATTTCATCACCCGCGACCAGCTTTTGGTCAGCGGCCTTTTCGATGGCGAAATGATGCACTTCATCGTCATGCACTGGCCTTCACGCTATGGCGGCGAAAAACGATCGATGCCGGGCCGCATTGCTGCAGCTGAACTCTGCCGCCACATCGCCGACTCCATCATGCGCGAAGACCAAAATGCAAAAATCATCATGATGGGCGACTTCAACGACTACCCGACCAACAAAAGCATCACGGAATATCTGAGAACCTCGGGCGACATGAACGACCTGCGCGACGGCGAGTTCTACAACCCGATGTACGAACTGCACAAGAAAGGCATCGGCACCAACTACTACCACGATGTGCCCGGCGTTTTGGACCAGACCATCCTCACCCCTGGCCTGCTGCCCACCGACTACTCGACCTATCAGTTCAAAAACGCTAAGGTACATAACAAGGAATTCCTCAAGCAACACGGCGGACGTTACAACGGCTATCCGTTCCGCACCTTCGGTAGCGGCGTCTGGATGGGCGGCTACAGCGACCACTTCCCGGTTTATGTCATTCTGCTGAAGAAGGCGTAAGTTTTTTCAAAAACAGACCTTATAATGGGCGGAAATCTATGTTTTTTGGGCATATTTCCGCCCATTTCAATGTTATTACAAGAAACAAAAGAGACGCGACGAATCGCGTCTCTACAGGTCGGTGAATCATAAAATTCAAGGCATTTCTCATTCCATCTCAATCTCATCCACAAAAAGCCAAGCCGGATTGCCGTAGGCTTCGTGGGTTTCAGGCAGCATGTTAGGCTCGATGCGCACCATCACATAAAGGGCACTTATGGGATTGAATTCCAGTTCGTATGTCTGCACGCCGTCCTTTTCGTCCTGAGCGACAATAGGATAATCGGCATGGGCGATTTCTTCAAAATGGCTGCCGTCGTTGGAGACGTAAACGCTTGCGCTCTTCGGGTTATAAATCCAATCGCCTTTATTTATGTTGACATTGAAACGCAAATGGCTGAGTTCCCTGCTGCCTTTCAAATCGAAAACGGCCTCGCAGGGACATTCCCAGAAACCTAACCAACGGCCCGTGCGGTAGTTGCCATTACCTTTCAAGCCATCGTTCAAGGTAGAAGCACCGCCAAAAGTATAACTCGGACTCGGTTCATGATTCAGGATGATTGGCTTCATGGTCAACTGGCTGAAATCGAAATGCGTGCTGTATTCGCGGCCATTGCCCTGCTCGCGCACCACGATGGATCGCAAATCACAACTCTCAGTCAAATGGATTGGCTCAGTGTAAATGATGCCTTGCATCGGGTCGGAGCCTTCGAGGGTATAGCGGATTTCTCCAGCACCAAATTTTGTCAGTTCGACCTCGATATAACCTTCGTCGGGATGCGATTCCATCTTGGGTTTCAGGTCAAAAATATGTTTGGCGTAATTGTAGCCATACAAATCATAAAGCCGTGTCATGCCGAAACAACGGTTGGCAAACGAATCGTAATCCTTTTGTTCGGGCAGACACCATTGAATTTCGCTCAAGGCAGCCATACGCGGCAAAGCCATATACTGCACATGACGGAACGTCTTGATGTATTCCGTCCAGATGTTGGCCTGCACGCCCAAGATATGTTGCTGTTGTTCAGGAGTTAAAGCAGCAGGAACAGGTTCGTAGTTATAGACATTCTCGACCGGAACATAACCGCCAATGGCCAAAGGTTCGTTTTCGGTGTCGTCGGTCTGATAATAATCGAAATAGAGGTAACTGCAAGGCACCATCACCACATCATGACCGCTTTGGGCAGCCGTAATGCCGCCTTCTTCGCCGCGCCAACTCATAATGATGGCATTTTCAGCCACTTCTCCTTCAAGTATTTCGTCCCATCCGAGAATGCGACGGCCACGGCTTTCAATGAAATTTTCCATACGTGTCATCACATAACTCTGCAAGAAATCCTCAGCGGAAAACTTATCGTTTGCCTTGATACCCAATTCCTTAATCTTCGCCTGACACTTCGGGCAGTCGTGCCAACGCACTTTCGGGCATTCATCACCACCAATGTGGATGATTTCAGATGGAAACACATCCATCACCTCGTTCAACACATCCTCCAAAAAGAGCATAGCATCCTCATTGCCAGCGCAAAGCACATCTTCCGAAACGCCCCATTGCTGCCACACCTCGTAAGGGCCGCCTGTGCAACCCAATTCAGGGTAAGTGGCCAAAGCCGCCTGCATGTGACCTGGCAAGTCGATTTCAGGAATGATGGTGATATAACGGTCGGCGGCATATTGCACCAAGTCGCGCAACTCGTCCTGCGTATAGAAACCGCCATGACGGATAGTATCGTAAACACCTGAATTATGGCCAATTACGGTTCCTTTACGATAGGCACCGACTTGCGTCAGTTCGGGATATTTCTTGATTTCCATGCGCCAGCCTTGGTCGTCGGTGATATGGAAATGGAAAGTGTTCATGTTGTGCATGGCCATCATGTCGAGATAGATTTTCACCGAATCCATCGTGAAGAAATGGCGCGCCGGGTCGAGGTGCATGCCACGGTAATGGAAACGCGGATAATCAGAGATGGTGGCGCATGGCAAAGCGATGTTATTCTTAATGTTTCCAGCCTCTACCCTGACGACAGGCAGCGACTTGCGCAAAGCCTGAACGCCATAGAAAACGCCAGCGGCATCTTCGCCCGTCACGATGATTTGCTTCGGCATGACCTTGATTTCGTAGGATTCAGGTTCAGCGAAATAACCCGGAACGGTAAGCAGGCAAATGCCATCGTTCACCTCACCCTGAATCTCGCAGATTTCAAGGCGGAACTGCACCATGTCGTTGATATAATCCGAAAGAAACTCCGCATTACGGTGCAAGTCTTCGTTGCCGGCAGGATAGTAGATTTTCGTCTTGGCATTGAACGAAAACGTTTCATCTCCAGCCAATTGGATTTCCTTCGGGGCAGGAATAATGTCATAGCTGCCATTGATTGTGATTTGGTTACAGGCGCAAAGCAACAGGCTTGCCGCCATCAGAAATAAGGATATTTTTTTCATTTTATTCTTGATAATAGATTCGTTTCACTCGTTGCGAAATGCTCGTCATGATTTCGTAAGGAATGGTCTGACAAGCCTTTGCAATATCGAAAATGCTGTGTTCGGCATCAAAAATGACGACGGTATCACCTTCCTGTGCCTCCACATCGGTAAGGTCTAACATACACATATCCATACAGATATCACCAATCACCTTCACTTGCTGACCGTTGATATAGAATTTTCCGTTGCCATTGCCGAGCAGACGCGACAAGCCGTCGGCATAGCCAATCGGGATGATGCCGATACGCATATCCTTTTCGGCGCGACCATGTCGATTGTAGCCAATGCTATCGCCGGCCGGGATGTTCTTTATCTGGTTGATGGTAGTCTTCAGCGAAACCACAGGCTGCAGAAAATCCTTGTCGGCTTCGCAGGTCGGAACGCCGTACAAGCCAATGCCGAGGCGCACCATATCGAACTGATATTTAGTGAATCGCGTGATGCCAGCCGTATTCAGAATGTGGCGCAAAACCTTATACGGAAACGCATCCACAATCATCTGGCTGCCTTCTTCGAAGCAATGAATCTGGCTCAGCGTGAACTCGTCTTCCGATGGATTGTCGGCCGTGGCCAGATGCGAGAACACACTCGCCACACGCAACATTGGATTGGACTTTATGCGCTGAATGAGTTCAGGAATCTCGTTTTTCGAGAAACCCAAACGGTGCATTCCCGTATCCAATTTAATATGGATATTCAGCGGATGCGCTTCCGGCAAAGCCATGTTTTCCATCGCGTTTTCAATCATCGTGAGGTTGCGGAAACTGAACACCTCCGGCTCCAAGTGATATTTAATAATGTTGTCGTAACTGTTCACCTCGGGGCTCATCACCATGATGGGCAGATTGATACCCGCACGGCGCAGCTCGACACCCTCGTCGGCGAAAGCAACCGTCAGGTAATCGGCACGGCGGAACTGCATGATGTTCGACACTTCGAAATTGCCGCTGCCGTAGCCGAAAGCCTTCACCATGACCATCAGTTTGGTCTCAGGCTTGATCTTCGAACGGTAATAATTATAATTGCTGACCAGATTGTTGAAGTTGATTTCCAGAACGGTCTCATGTGCCTTTTCCTGCAATTCCTTGCTGATCTGCTCAAACTCAAAGGCACGCGCACCTTTCAGCAAAATCGTCTGGTTGTTGAATTTCGAGAAAGGAAAATGCGTGAGAAAATCACCGACATTGGCATAGAAATAACTTTCCATGGCAAACTGCTTGGCCTGACGAGAAATGGCCTCGCCAATGCCGACCAGCATATCCACGTTTTTCTTTTCCAAAAGGTGCGCAATCTCAGCATACAAATCATATTCGTTGCGGCCACTTTGCAAAATGTCGGACAAGACCAATACCTTGCGCTTGTGCTGCCGCTGCTGATTCATCACATCCAAGGCAATGGCCAAGGAATTGACATCGGAATTGTAATAGTCGTTGATAATCGTGCAGTTGTTGATGCCCGACTTGATTTCCAAGCGCATGGCTACCGATGCCAGCGAAAGCAAACGCTGCGCAATCAGCTCGGGTTGCAACCCCAAAAGCAAAGCCACGCAAATGCAATGAATGGCGTTTTCAACCGAAGCATCGTCGGCAAACGGAATTGTGAAATTCAGAGCTGAGCCTTGATAAATGCATACGATTTCCGCATTCTTTTCGCTTTGTTGAACCGATTTTACAAACACATCGGCATCCTCAAACTTACGGCTCCAAGTGAACAGTTTAATTTTTGAGCCAAGGCCTGAACGGATAACAACCTGCTGAATGTCAAAATAATCCATGCAGTAAACCAGTTTTTCCGCCTGCGTGAACAAGTTGAGTTTCTCGCCCGCTTTCTGGAAACGGCTGATGAAGTTTTCATCGTGAGCCTGGCCGATGTTGGTGAACACGCCAATCGTCGGTTTGATGACATTTTGCAACGGCATCATCTCTTCGGGTTGCGAGATACCTGCCTCAAACACAGCCAACTGATTTTCAGCGTTCATTTGCCAAACCGAAAGCGGCACGCCAACTTGCGAATTGTAACTCTTCGGACTGCGGACGATATTGAAATCGGCACTCAAAATCTGAGTAAGCCACTCCTTCACAATCGTTTTCCCGTTGCTGCCCGTGATGCCGATGACCGGAATATCGAACTGCGCACGGTGATAAGCAGCCAATTGCTGCAAAGCATTCAAAGTGTCGTCAACCACAAGAAAAACCGCATCGGCAAAAGGCTCAGCAGGCAACTGCGTCACCACAAAAGCGCGGACACCTTTTTCATACAAATCGTTGATATATTTGTGTCCATCGTTACGGACACTTTGCAAAGCGAAAAACAAGGCATGGTCGGCAGCAACAAGTTGTCGGCTATCAATCAGGAGGTCGCTCACCTCCCTGTTTTCATCGTTTCCGACAAGCCGCGCACTGATGATTTCGGCGACCTGTCTTAAAGAATAATTCTGATGCTGCATGATTAAAAATTGAAAATGCAAAGGTACGATAAATTTCCATAAACCTAAATGGCAATTTTTCTTCAACGCAAATGGCCGACAATTATTCAAAAAAATGTATTTTTGTAAACTTATTTTGGATATAAAACGTTATTAAACAGATAGAGCATTATTTTTTCAATCATTTATAAATCATCATATTATGACACCATTTGAAGAAGAAATCGAAAGAACTGTCGAAGCCTTGAAAGCCGGTAAAACCATTCTCTACCCCACCGACACCATCTGGGGCATCGGTTGCGATGCCACCAACAGCAAGGCCTGCGACAAAGTGTACGAAGCCAAGAAAAGACCCGCCAATAAAAGCCTTATCATTCTGATTGACAGCGCTGAACGACTCAAGGATTATGTCGTGGAAGTGCCAGTCATAGCTTACGACTTGATAAAGCACGCCACTAGCCCGCTGAGCATCATCTACGATGAAAGCAAAAACCTCGCAAAGAATGTCTCGGCCGACAAATCGGTGTGCATCCGCGTGGTCGAAAACGATTTCTGCAAGGAAATCATCCGGAAGTTGGGCAAGCCCATCACCTCAACATCGGCTAACCTTTCGGGTCAGCCGTCTGCATTGACATTCAACGACATAACTGAAGAAATAAAACAATCCGTCGATTACACCGTGCAACTCTACCACGATGTTTTCGGCAAACCGAAAAGTTCAACCATCATCAAACTGAACAAGGACAACACTTTTGAAATTATCAGGAGCTAAAGATGCATAAAACGACAAACCATAGCATCAGACTTCTTACCCTATCGGCATTGGGACTTCTTTTCATGGTTTCCTGCCTTAACATCAATGTTGAGCCGTTGCAAGAAAGCACCGCCTTGAAAGCCGATGAAAAAATCATGCAAAAAGCCGATTCCGGCGATGTGAAAGCACAAAACGAGTTGGGACAGTTTTATGCCGAAAAAGGATACTTCATCGAAGCGACAAAATGGTACAGGAAAGCTGCCAATCAAGGAGATGCCGAAGCCCAATTCAACATGGCCTTAGCCTTCTACAATGGTTCTGGCGTGGTCTTCAACGAAGACAGTGCCTTTTACTACCAACTGAAAGCAGCGGAACAAGGTTATGCCAATGCCCAAATTGAAATAGGCGCCTGCTATGAAAACGGGAAACATGTAGATAAAGACATTGCGAAGGCAATCTATTGGTACGAGAAGGCGGCGGAGCAAAACATACCTATGGCACAATACCAGTTATGCTATCTTTATTACAAAGGTGAAGGCGTTGAGCAAGATATCGAAAAATCGTTGCATTACCTTCGCGAAGCCGCCAATTACGGACTGCCCATTGCACAATACAATTTGGGGCTGCTCTATCGCGACGGCGACCTTGTGAAACGCGACCAAAACCAATATGTCCTTTGGGTGAAAAAAGCCGCAGAACAAGGTTATGCCAATGCTCAGATAGAAATGGCATATATTTACGACAAAGGCATTGTCGTTGATGAAAACAAAGACAAATCTAAAGAGATGTATACCCAAGCCGTCGTCCCCAATCAAAACCAATACGACAAATTCATTTTAGCATTATCTCCAGACTTGCAGAAACAGGAAAAAAGCAAGAAAAACATCCGCATAGAGCCGATGAAAGCCGATGAAATAAAGACAGAAGCCGACCAGCTTTATCAGGAAGGTTTCAAGCTCATGTTCGGAAACTATGGCGACTTGAACGTCTATGCACAAGCCGTCAACTATCTGACCCAAGCAGCAATTGGCGGCAAAAAAGAAGCCAAAGCTCTGTTAGCCTATTGCCTTGCAACAGGAAACGGCATCGACCCAAGCCCCGATGCTGCACCGCTTTTATACGTCGGAAAAGGAACCATAAAATGGAAAGGACTCGACGGCGTGTACACAATCAATTTTGAGATTTTCTACGACGGAACTTTCACAAAAGACATGGAGTATCAAAGATAACAAAAGCTAAACAAAATGAATATCAAGACATTATTTATCAGCATTTTGCTTCTGGCATCACTATTTGCCACAGCACAAAACCAAAAGCCTACCAAAGCACAGCAAAACGCACAGAAATTCGCCAACACGATGTATCTTCTTGAGAATTTCTATGTCGACAGCACCAATTCCGACAAGGTCGTTGAAGACGCCATCATCGCGGCGCTCAAGGAGTTAGACCCACATTCGGCCTACATTTCAAAGAAAGACGTCGAGAAAGCCAACGAGCCTCTTGTAGGCAGTTTCGAAGGCATCGGCGTCACCTTTCAACTCATCCGCGACACCATCACCGTCATCAGTCCGACGGCTGGCGGACCTTCCGAAAAAGTAGGCATCATGCCAGGCGACCAATTCATCAAGATTGACGGCGAAGACGCCTTCGGAAAAAAAGTTGATAACGAATACGTTCAGAAGCACTTGCGCGGCAAGAAAGGCACCAAAGTCGTCCTCAGCGTGAAACGTGGCAACGGCCCCGAACTCATGGATTTTGAAATCATCCGCGACAAGATTCCGTTGAACAGCATCAACGCCTCGTTCATGATCAACGATGAAATCGGTTACATCAAGCTTGACCGCTTTGCACAGGAATCGACCGACGAATTCAAGAAAGCCTTCGCCAAACTCAACGAGCAAGGCATGAAATCGTTGATTTTCGACTTGCGCGGCAACACGGGAGGTTATCTGAACACCGCCATCGAATTGGTCGACCAATTCCTGACCGAAAACAAACTCATCGTCTTCCAAGAAGGCCTTCATCAACCACGCCAGGAATGGCAAAGCACCAAAAACGGACTTTACACCCAAGGCAAACTGGTTGTCCTCATCGACGAAGGTTCAGCTTCGGCCAGCGAAATCCTATCGGGCGCCATTCAGGACCACGACCGCGGCGTTGTCATTGGCCGACGTTCATTCGGCAAAGGTTTGGTGCAAAGACCTTTCAATCTGCCCGACGGTTCCGTAATCCGTTTGACAACAGCACGTTACCACACGCCGACTGGCCGATGCATCCAGCGTCCTTACGAAAAAGGTGTTGAAGACTATTATAAGGAAATGACGAAACGCCTTGAAAACGGCGAATATTTCCATGCCGACAGCATTCATTTCCCTGATTCACTGAAATATAAGACTGATGGCGGTCGCACCGTTTACGGCGGCGGCGGCATCATGCCCGACATTTTCATTCCGATAGACACCTCTTTTAATAGTAAACTATATACAAATCTGGTCAGGAAGGGCGCTCTCAACCGCTTCACGACGGATTACGCGCTGCAACACAGAGACGAAATGCTGAAGAAATACGCCGATTTCGCCCAATTCAACAAGGAATTCACCGTTGGCGATGACCTTATTGCCGGACTGAAAAAAGCAGGCGAAGACAACAAGGTGGAATGGAACGAAGAGGAATTTGCACGCTCCGAGAAGTTCATCCGACTGCAAGTAAAGGCCCTCATCGCACGCAATGTCTACGAAATGCAGCAATACTACGAAGTGATGCTTGCCGAAGACAAAGGCTTTCAGAAAGCCATTGAGGTTTTGTCGAACGAGAAGGAATATAAGCGGATTTTGAAATAAAACTTTAGTTTCAAATCCAAAAATCATTATTTTTGCCTCCAAATCATTACAAACTAAACCCTTACAAAATGAAAAAATCCATACTCTTTCTGATTTGCGCATTTGCTTTCAGTACAATGCAGGCACAATGGGTCGACGACCCTACGGCCAACACCAGATTAGCCACCGCATCCGACGATGCTGGCGAAATCTACCTGGCCACTCACGAAGCCACAGGCGACACCTATATCCAATGGAGCGACATGGCCTCCAACGGCTGGGGCGTCAACCTGCAGCGCATTGATATTAACGGCGTTCCGCAATGGGGCGATGCCGGCCTTCACGTCAGCAGCCACCAGTTTTCCTCTTATTCGGAAGGCTATGCCATGGACGTCACTTCCGACAATGGCGTGGTGACTTGCTTCGCCAACTACGACGGTCAATGCATCGCCATGAAATTCGACAAAGACGGCAACGCCGTTTGGGGCGAACAAGGCATTTCGGTCATTGATTTTCCTGCAGGAAGCTACGGCTGCTCGAGAGTGGAACTCCAAGCCGGCAACGATGGCGGCGTTTGGGTTTTGGTCTCCGACACTCAAGACTTATACTTGCGCTACATCAATGCCGACGGCACACTCAACCCTACCGCCACCATCTCTGACTCAGGCGTGAGATGCCTGTTTGCTCTCTTGACCCCTGGTCCTGACGGTGTCGTTTTCGTAACCTACGAAAAAATAGGTTCGGGTATGTGGTATGTTGACAAACAGATCTGGGTAGCTGGCTACGCTACTGATGGCGGCCTCGCCACACCTCCAGCCCAACTTATGGCTTCACAAGTTTTCGGCTCCACCTATATTCACTATGAAATCTCCGATGGAATGGGCGGCGGTTATGCCTACATCTTCCACTCAGGCATTGCCGAAGCGTTCAACACCTACGTCTTCCACTTCGATGCTAACGGTGTTTCGACTATCAGCAACCCGAATGGCGCCATGGTCCACACCACCGACCCTGCCAATTTCTACGGCAATCCTTACGCCACAGTCGACCCTGTGACGCATGACATCATTCTGGTTTACCGTCAAACCGATTCTTATGCACAATCCGAATCAAGACTTTATTTAAACCGCATCACCCCGACGGGCGAAGTGCTTTGGGGCGAAGGCTTACTCATTGCCGACGACAACGGCTTTGAATACACCGATGCAAAAATCGATGCTTATCCTGACGGCAGCGGTTTCATGGTTTCCTACATGAACGGCCCATACGGTGGCACGCCAATTGAAGCCCTCGGTTTCGACATGGACGGCAACCAGACTTGGCACACACATATCAACACCATCCAAGATGCAAAGACCGGCGCCGAAAACAGCAGCGGTTTCCTCAACGGACAGAACATCCTTGTCTGGACCAACCAAGCTAATGGCAACATCTACGGCCAAAACATCGACATGAAAGGCACTTTAGGACCTATCGCACATGAAACTTGCTATCCTCCTTTCAACCTTCAAGGCGAATATTTCTGGAATGAAGAAAACGAGACTTTCGGCACCCTGATTACATGGGAAGCACCTGAAACACAACCTCTCTCCTACAATCTTTACAGAGTCGAAGACGAGGCCGTCATCAATATCGACGGAACCTTGACAAGCTACTTCGATGAAGTGCCTATGGGCGACTACACCTACCGCCTGACCGCCGTCTACGAAGATTGCGAATCCGAATACGCCCTCACACCCGATGGTGCCGACCATATTACCGTTACCGTCACCGCAGTTAATGAAAGCGCAATGTCGGCCAGCATCTTCCAAAACGGCAACAGCCTCATCGTCTCCAGCGAAGACCTCAGCCAAGTGGAAATCATCAGTATGACTGGGCAAAGCATCAAGACCATGGAAGCCAACGGCAACGCTGCCGAAATCAATGTCAGCGGCCTAACCAAAGGCCTTTACATCGTCAGAATGAATGATGCGAACGGCAATGTCGTGGTGAAGAAGACAGTGATTAGATAATTCCCATAGAGACGCGAATCGCGTCTCAAACACATCGAAATTTAGACGCGCGCGTCTCTACAACAAAAACCGTCATTCAGATATGGGTGGCGGTTTTTCAATTTCAGCAAAAAAAATGGGACAAATGGGACATGGGACAATAAGCAAAATCGATAAAAACGCTTATTGTCCCATTTGTCACAAAACGGCTCCATGAAGCCGGGGCAGGACCTTCCCTGTACCAAGGCTGTCTTCCCTGCTGAGCATTCAGGAACCAGCAGAGCCTTTCCTTCGCTTTTTAGCGAAGCGAACAGGGAGCGGACAGCAAGAGGAAGCGTATCGGAGGCAGCCTTGGTACGGCCCAGGTATAGTGCTGCCCCTGGGATGAAAAGTCAAAAAATCATTTTTCAAAAAATCACAAAATCATTTTTCGATGTCTTGCAAACTTGGGTTTGCTCCACTTTGAGATTCCCGCCGAGCGGCGGAAATGGAATGCCTAGGTATTGAATTCGGAATTTCTGATTTTTTGATTTGTGATTTTTTGATTTTTTGCCGGAAATAAAGTCCATTGATGGCTCCTTTGCAGCAATTGGCGGTTTAAAAAATCATATCCAAGTTTTTTCTATCTTTGCGGCAATGAAAAGGATTTTGCACACATGGCTTCTGATAGTACTTGTGATGGCAGGTTGCGCCAAACAGGAATGTGGCTTTTTGACTCCAATCAATAGCGAGGATAAAGAATACACTCTGTTTCTCGATTCCTTGGAAGTCCTCATTAGCGACTATAATTGTTACCAAATGGAATCTAATAAAATAATGACAATCAAATAATTGAATACAATGAAAAAAATATCACTTTTACTTTTCGCCTTGGCCCTTCTTTTCGGGGCCAAGGCTTTTGCGCAGGAATGGGAATGGGACTGTCCTACGGCTCATACTATGATCTACGAATCAGCGGAGCTATCCGATGGTGACATCATGGTTATGGGTCATCGGTACCATGATTCAAGCTGTGGTTTGCTACATTCGCCAACCTTATGGAAACTGGATTCGGAAGGGAATGGTCTGGCCTTTTCTGATTATCACAAGGACGGCTACTATGGCTATCCGCCTTATGTCCTTGAAAACGGTTCGGGTGATGTGTATGCGCTGATGACCTACAGCCCCGACCACGACACTTGCTCATCGAACTATTTCAAGAACTTCGAGCCGGTCACCGACCACTGCATTTTAGGTCTTTACAGGCTCAACGACGACCTTTCCATTGCCGAAAGCCATGAGATGGAAATCCCCATCGACACATCGGAGTGGCTGAGCGAAGAAAACCTTTATGATTTTTGGAATAACGGGCAAGCCTATCTGTACAGTGCTTTTGTGGATGACGACGGCACCATAGTGGGAGTTTACGACAAGACCGTGACAGCCGACCTCGACAAGCCGCGCGGCTACGACTCGACGGTGTTCTTCAGGATGGATTTCGAGGGAAACCTGCTAGCCAGGGCTGCTTATAGCGGAAACAAAAGGTGCGGCGCTTGCCCTGCGTATAATTTTCGCCGCCATCACATCGTCAAAGCCGACAGCCTATATCTGTATTATGGGTGTCAATGGGATATCTATGAAGAGAAAGATGACAACCTCATCTATCTTGACCATGACTTCAACATTGTGCGCAGCAGGTCGTTCAAGCAGGCCGATCAGGTTCAGGCTATGTACAATATGGATTTTAATGATTGCAATGTGACCCGAACCGGTAGGGGGACAACGCTGCTGACAAACACCTTCAGCGAGAGGTTTGCCCATTATAGTGTTGCATTGTATGAGTATAATGACGATGTGAACGGCTATGGTAACAATGTGCCGATTCTTCACTATGCCAAGAGGAAAACAGATGGCTGGGATTTCGTGACCGAAATGTCTCCGCCCATTCAGTTTGAAGACGGTTCGCTACTTTATGTGTACGCTTTGAATGTGGGAGCAGCCTGCGATCAGGATTCAAGGATTGTGATAGAGCGTCTTTCACCTGACTTTGAGACAGTTTCGACAATGTATTATGGAACATACGACGACGGTATAAGTCAGGCAGCGCTGGGCATTGCAGCTACACGTGACGGAGGCATGCTTTTGACATCAGGAGTTGTTAAACTGTCCAATGGCTATAGATTTCGTGCCGTCACCAAATTCCCCGCCGAGACTTTCTTGGGCATAGATGAAGCCCACGCCAACGGCCTTTCACTTGCCATCGCCTACCCGAACCCGGGCGGCAGCGAGATGCACATCCGCACCACAGTTGAGAATGCCTCCGTGAAAGTTTACGACATGAATGGCCGTCTTGTGGCGCGGCAGCCTGTCACGGAGAACGAAACGGTGCTGGATGCTACGGACTGGGCGGCGGGAACGTATGTGTGGAAGGTGGTTTCTGATAAGGCCGAGATTGAATCGGGAAAATGGGTGAAGGAATGATTGACGACGATAAGAGACGTAGCACGCTACGTCTCTACAGATAAAAACCGTCATTCAGGCATTGGCTTGGGTGGCGGTTTCCTTTTGGGGAAATAATGTAAATTTCAAAAATCTCGTTCCTTTCCCAAATATTTCCTATCTTTGTCAACTCAAAAATCAATCATAACCCGCTAACATTCATTTTATGAAAAAGACAAGCATCATCCTCAGCATAATCCTCTCATTAGGAATGTTTTTCAGCGCACAGGCGCAAAACCGCATCAATCTGAATGGTGCCAAATCCGTGCAGCAATGCGATAACGCGACCGAAAAAGGCTTCACCGCCACATTCTCTTTCGGTAGCATCGAAGCCAACGCTGTCAATACCGAAAAAGGCGTTTTTTCGGAAATCACCATGAGCAACACCTTCAACTACGGCAAGACGGGCGAGCCTTCACTGCCCGCTGTGCATCAGCTTGTCGCCGTTCCTTTTGGCGCAAAAAATGTCAGCGTTGAAGTAAAGAATTACAGCACAACCATTTACAAATTATCCGATTACGGCATCAAGGCCATCGCACCGCAGCAGCTTTCGGTCAGGAAAGACCAGAAGGGAGTGCCTTTCCATTATAACGCCGAGGCATACGCCACAAGAGGTTTTTCCGAACGCCCTTTGGCCGAAATCGAACTGCAAGGCACGCTGCGCGGCATTCAAGTCGGTTCGCTGGTCATCAATCCCGTGCAATACGATGCCGTCAGCAATTCACTGAAGGTCTTCAACGATATTGAAATCGAAGTCAGTTACGGCGAATACGACCAAGCGGCTGCCTACGAAGAATTTGCGAGGACGGCAAGCATGTATTTCGCACCGATTTACCGTCAGATGTTCAACTGGCGTGACGACGTGTATGAGCAGCACCCCGACCTTTGGCAGGCACCTGTCAAGATGCTGGTCATCGCCGACCGCATGTTTGAAAACGCCATTCAGGAATGGGTGGATTGGAAGACTAAGAAAGGCTTCTATATGGATGTGAACTACACCGACCAAATCGGCACATCGAGCTCAGCCATCAAGTCGTTCATTCAAACGAAATATTACCAAACCGCACCAACTTTCCTTGTCATCATTGGCGACAAGGACCAGATTCCTGCCAGTGCCATTGGCAGCGCAACAAGTTGCGTAACAGACCTTTATTATCAAGCTATCGACAACGACTATTACCCCGACATGCTCCACAGCCGTATGCCAGTCGAAAACGTCGAGCAGCTCAACAACCTCTTGGAAAAGAGTCTTCAGTACGAACAATACACCATGCCCGACCCAAGCTATTTGGACAACGTCCTGCTCATTGCAGGTTGGGACGAAGCCTGGAATCCAAAAGCTGGCGTTCCGACCATTCAATATGCTGTCAACAATTATTACAATGCCGAACACGGTTTCGCCAATGTCTACGATTATTACAATCCAAACGATTATGCCGGCTGCTACAACAACCTGAACACCGGCGTCGGCTTTGTCAACTACACCGCCCACGGCGCCAACGACCATTGGGAAGATCCGCTTTTCGAAGTCAACGATGTCAACAACCTGACGAATACCGACAAGTATTTCCTTGCCATGGGCAACTGCTGCCTCGCCGCCGACTGGGGCATCTCAGGAACCTGCTTCGGTGAAGCCATGGTCCGCGCACCACGCAAAGGCGCTTTTGCCTACATTGGAAGCTGTCCTTCAACCTATTGGTACGAAGACTACTACTTTGGCGTAGGTGCGACGAATGTCTTCTACAAAATGCCAGCCAAAGCCGAAACCACCACTGGCGTTTACGATGGCGTTTGGATGGACGACAGCTACAACACCATTCAGTCGATGGTGTTTTTGGGCAACCTGGCCGTCACATACGCACACGTCAACAGCGGTTATACCGTATCTTCAAACTCCTCCCCACTCTATTACTGGCAATGCTACCACACCCTCGGCGACGGTTCCATCATGCCTTATCATGTGAGACCTACTGAGAATCAAGTCTTTCATGCATTGATTGTCCCGATTGGAGCCACCACCTACGAAGTCAGCGCCGACCCAGGTTCGTATGTTGCACTCACAATGGAAGGCACCATTTTAGGTACAGGACTAGTTGACGAAACCGGCACCCTTGTCTTCGACATCGAACCTGTCACCACGAGCGGCAACGTCACCCTTTGCGTGACACACCCGCAACGTGTTCCTTATCTTGAAGAGATTCCTGCCGCCCAAATCGACGGTCCTTTCGTCACCATCGAAAGCTACACGCCAAGCGAAGCACACATCGGTGCCGCAAACGACTTACTCATCTACTTCAAGAACATTGGCACGGATTGGACCCCAAGAGACACATACGTTACATTGACTTGCGATGACCCTAACATCACTTTCATCGAAGATTCGGGAGATTTAGGGAACCTGCCACAAAACGAATTCTCTGCAGAACTTTATTTCCGTTACCGCATCAACGAAAATGTGGCCGACGGCACCCGATTCCACATCAAGACGACTGCAACCTGCGAAACGGGAACATGGGAAGACGTGGTCAACATCACGGCCAACAAAGCCGTCATGGAATTTGCCGAAGCACAATGCCCTGGCGAATTTGTCCCGGGTGAGACCCTGCAAATTGCCGCCTCATTCGAAAATGTAGGCCATTATGTCGCTAAAAATGCAAGCATCAGCATTTCGTCGACAAGCCAATATGTCACTTTTGGTGAAGAAAACATTGCCGTTGGCAGCATTGCGCCGACTGGCATCGTCACTGCCGTTTTCGATGTCACTATTGCTTCAAACTGCCCTGAATCGGAACTGATTCCGCTCACATTCAGCCTTATGGCCGATGACAACAATTTTGCCGAAGGAAACGTCACGCTGCAAAACACTTGCCTCGTCATTTTCGAACTCGCCGACAAATGGAGCGATGGCTGGGACAATTCCCGTTTACATGTGGAATACAGCGACGGCACACCTGCCGAAGACATGTATGTGGGCAGTCAGCAAGCCTACGCCACCTACGAGCGCCGACTCCAGCACGGATCGCACGTCACCCTCACCTGGCAGAGCGGCAGCAACTGGGACAGCGAATGTTCCTACACCATCAGTTACGAAGACGGCACCGTCATTCTCAGCAAAGGTCCACAAGGCGGAAGTTTCGATGTAAGTTGCGGATACGATGAGACTTACAATCCAGTTTCAGACCTCAACGCCTCGGTCAACGGCTTCGATGTCACCCTTTCTTGGACGGCTCCAGCAGGTGCTTACCGCTACCGCATTGCCCGCAACGGCATCACTTTGGGCGAGACAAGCGCCACGAATTACACCGACCAACTTCATGACGACATGACTTACACCTACAGCGTAACGGCCATCTATTCCGGCGGCGAATCCATGCCGGAAAACCTGTTGGTCGAATTCGACTGGACCGTCAGCGAAACAGAAAGCAATTTCAGCATTTATCCAAATCCTGCCGATGATGTGATTTACATCAATGGCGGCAATGCGGAATTCAATTACTCCATTTACAACAGCATCGGCCAGCAAGTCACCTGCGGTTCGGCAAAAGGTTCGCAAAGAATTGATGTCAGTAGTTTGGCAAAAGGCCTTTATATCATGAAGATTTACAACAATGGCAATGTGACGACACAAAAAATTGCCGTCAGATAATACTGATAAAAACGCGACAATCGCGTCTCTACAGGCAAAACCGTCATTCATTGAGTGGCGGTTTTTTATTTTTCGTATAAATAAGGTAATTAATGCAATTAATCTTCCACTGCGCCCGAAAAAATTCCTATCTTTGCGCACTTTATAGAGCAATCGCAAATTATATCAAACAAATACAATAATCATTAAACGTTTAATCAATGAAAAAAGTTAGCTTAATCTTGACAGTCATCCTCTCTGTAGGAATGCTGTTCGGCTCACAAGCCAAGGCCCAAGGCCGCATCGACTTGAACGGAGCCAAGTCGGCACAAACCTGTGTCAACAACGACAAGCAAGGATTCTCTGCCACTTTCTCATTCGGCAGCATTGAATCAATCAACGTCAACACCGTCAAAGGCGAATTCTCAAGCATTTTGATGGACAACACTTATCAAAGCGGTTCCATCGGAACACCTTCATTGCCAGCTGCCAACAAGCTGATCGCCATTCCTTTTGGCGCTACCGACGTCACCGTTGAAGTGAAGAGCTACACGACAACCGTTTACAACCTTGCCGACTACGGCATCAAGACCCTCGTTCCTCAGCAGCCAGCCCTCCGCAAGGACCAGAAGCCTGAAGACATTCCTTTCGCCTACGACGAAAAGGCCTACCAGACCCGTGGCTATCAGGAACTTCCTATCGCTGACTTCAGAACCCTTGGCACATTGCGTGGCATCCAGGTCGGTTCATTGAGCATCAACCCTGTTGCTTACGATGTTGTCAACAACACCATTAAGGTTTACAACGACATCGAAGTCGAAGTGAGCTATGGCCGTTACGACGAAGCCGCTGCCTACAGCGAATTCGAAAGAACCTTCAGCCCATACTTCGCCAACATCTACCGCCAGATGTTCAACTGGCGCGATGACATTTACGACCAGCACCCAGACCTCTGGCAGTCCCCTGCCAAGATGTTGGTCATCACCGACCGCACATACGACAAGACCATCGAAGATTGGGTTGCTTGGAAGACCATCAAAGGTTTCTACATGGATGTGAACTACACTGATGAAATCGGCACTTCAGCCTCCGCCATCAAGTCGTTCATTCAGCAGAAATATGCTGAAACAGCACCTACCTTCCTCGTCATCATTGGCGACAAGAACCAAGTTGCAGCCAGTGCCACCGGTAGCGAAACAAGCTGCGTGACCGACCTTTACTACATGAGCACCGACGGCGACGAATTCCCTGAAATGTTCCACAGCCGTATGCCTGTTGAAACTATTGCTCAGTTGGAAGCTGTCCTCGAAAAGTCTCTTGAATACGAACAGTACACCATGCCAGATCCTAGCTACCTCAACAACGTACTGCTCATCGCTGGTGATGACAATGGTTGGGGTATCACCGTAGGCCGTCCTGCCATTTGGTATGCTTCGAACTACTACTACAACACCGATCATGGTTTTGAAAATGTTTACGAATATAGCCACGGCCAGTGGAGCGGCTGCTACAGTCACCTGAACACCGGCGTCGGTTTCGTTAATTACACTGCTCACGGTTCAAACACCAGCTGGGCCGGTCCACAACTCACCAACAGCGATGTCAACAACCTGACCAACGAACACAAGTACTTCCTCGCCATGGGCAACTGCTGTCAAGCTGCCGACTGGGGCATCTCTGGTGCTTGCTTCGGCGAAACCATGATCCGTGCCGAAAAGAAAGCCGCTTACGCTTACATCGGTTCATGCCCTTCAACCTATTGGCTCAACGACTATTACTTCGCAGTCGGTGCTACAAGCCGTGCCGACGGCACCATGCCAACCTACGAAGAAACCACTATGGGCTGCTACGATGCCATCTGGGATGACAACGCTTACAACACCGTTTCAGCTATCCCATTCATCGGCAACTTGGCCAGCAACGCTGCTGATGCCAACGGCAACACCTTGCACTGCAGCACCCTTTACTGCTGGCAGGCCTACCACGCCCTCGGCGATGGTTCCATCATGCCTTTCCGCGTTCAACCTACCGAAAACAACATCTCACACATGGCCATCGTTCCGATTGGCATGAGCACATACGAAGTCAGCGCTGAACCTGGTTCATACGTTGCCCTCTCAAAGGATGGCGTCCTCCACGGCGCAGGCATGGTTGGTGAAACCGGCACTCTCGAACTCGAAATCGAACCTATCACTTCTGGCGGCGACTGCATCCTCTGCGTGACCAGCCCACGTTACATTCCTTCAATCGAAGAAATCCCTGCAGCCGCTTTGGAAGGCGCTTACATTTCAGTTGCAGAATACACTCCAGCCAATGCTCACGTCGGTGACGAAAGCAACCTCGCCATCACCTTCAAAAACGTCGGTGCTGACCCAACAACCGGCACAACGACCGTTACCTTGAGCTGCGACGATCCTAACGTCACCATCACCAACGGCACCGCTACATTCGGCGTTCTCGCTCCTGAAGCTACTGCCGAACTGACTGGCTTCCGTTATCAGATTGCCCAAGGCGTTGCCGATGGCACCAGCTTCCGCATCAACACCACCGCTACCTGCGGTTCCAACACATGGGAAGGCAAAGTGACCATCACTGCCGGTGAAGCCGTTTTGAACTTCGTTGATTACAACTATCCAGGCGGTTTTGTTCCTGGCGAAGATGTTACAGTTTCTGTCAACTTTAAGAATACCGGTCACTATATGGCTACCAATGCTATCGCTTCGATTGCTTCGACAAGCCAATATGTCACCATCGACGTTCCTACAACAGAACTCGGCACCATCGACCCAGCAGGCACAGCTACCGCCGTGTTCCACGTCAATGTGGCTGCCAACTGCCCTGAAACCGAACAACTGCCTCTCACCTTCAGCATGGTTGCCGACGGCGGCCTCACAGCTGAAGGCACTGGCACATTGAAGAATGCTTGCGCCGTCATCTTCGAACTCGCCGACAGTTACGGCGACGGTTGGAACGGCAGCAGCCTCCGTGTTACTTATAGCGACGGCACTCCTGCCGAAAGCCTCACCATTAACGACGGCTCAAGCGCTATCTTCACACGTGAAATCGGCAATGGCGTTCATGTCACCGTTACCTTCAATCCTGGCAGCTGGTCATACGAATGCTCCTACACCATCAAATATGAAGACGGCACCATCATCCATAACGGTCAGCAGGACGACTGCGAATTTGACGTCGACTGCGCCAGTTCAGGTCCAAGCAGCGAACTTAACCCTGTCAGCGACCTCAATGCTTCCGTTGAAGGCCTCAACGTCACCCTGACCTGGGCTGCTCCTCAAGGTGCTACCAGCTATACAATCGCCCGTAATGGCATCAACATCGGCGAAACAACAGAAACCACCTTCACTGATGAAATTCCTGGCGAACTCACCTATACTTATAGCGTTTCTGCAGTGTATGCTGATGGTGTTTCAGTTCCGGAAACCATTCTGGTCACCATCGACCTGAATGTCAATGAAAACGAAGCTGAATTCTGCATCTATCCTAACCCTGTCAACAACATGCTCTACATCAACGGCGGCAATGCCGAATACAGCTATGTGATGTTCAACGGCATGGGTCAGCAGGTTGCCAACGGCACCGCTCAAGGCGCACAGCAAATCAACGTCAGCGGCATGGCCAAGGGCATCTACTTCATCCGCCTCACCGCAGGTTCGAAGACCAGCGTTGAAAAGGTTGTAGTTGAATAACGAATAATAACCGATTCGGGAGGCGGCGCGAGTCGCCTCCCATCATTTTAATTTTTCTACAATGAAAAAAACTTTCTTAACCCTCATGCTTGTCGCAATGTCATTTGTGACATTCGGACAAAGATGGACTGCACTGAGCAGCAACACGCCTGCCCAGCCTCAAGTCAAACTGATTTCGAGCAGTGAGGAACAAATTGTCGTGAATTTCACATTAGGAGGCTTCAGCACCACAAGAGTTGAAACCCCTAACGGAATCCAGAACGTCATTTCTGTTCCGAAGATGGCCGCTTCACTTATCGCCGGCACCCCTGACCTGCCTCAATTCCCTATCCCAGCCATCATTGGCGACAGAGCCGAGATGAGCGTTGCAGTCACTGATGCCCAATTCACTGAATTTAGCATCGAAGTGGCTCCTTCAAAAGGCAACATCAGCCGTTCCATCAACCCTGACGAAGTGCCTTACACATACGGCGAAATGTACAGCCAGAATGCTTTCTATCCAGCCGAACAGGCTTACTTGGAAGCTCCTTACATTATTCGTGATTTTCGTGGCCAGAACATCATGGTGAAACCTTTTGCTTACAATCCTGTAACAAAAACCCTGCGTGTATACACCGACATGACCATCACCATGACTAAAGTGAGCGACAATGGTGAAAACCAAAAAATCGCCCGCAAGTCGAACAACATCAAAGTTTCTCCTGAAATCAAGAACGCCTACAACAGACGTTTCATCAACTTCGGCAAACAAACTGCCAAATACACCTTCACCGAAGACGAAGGTGACATGCTCGTCATTTGCCCTGAACAGTACATGGAAGCCATGCAGCCATTCGTCGACTGGAAGAACATGTCGGGCCGTCCTACAACAATGGTCAGTGTTGCTCAAGCCGGTGGCAACAACGCCAACAACATCAAGACCTATATCCAGGACCTTTATGAAAACAAGAATCTTGAATTCATCCTTCTCGTTGGCGATTACGCCGACATCACTCCTCACAGCATGAACGGCGGCTGCTCCGACAACTGGCTCGCCATGTTGGAAGGCAATGACTATTATCTCGAGGCTTTCGTCGGCCGTTTCTCTGTTGAAAGCGTCAAAGATGTGGAGACCCACGTCAACAAGGTGCTTTACTACGAGCGCGACATGCCAAGTAGTGTCACTTGGGCCGATCACGGCTTGGGCATCGGTGCCATTGGCGCCGGTTATGGTCACTTCGGTGAAGATGACTACCAGCACATCGACCTTATCCGCGACACCCTGCTTCACTATACCTACACAAACGTGACCGACCTTCACCAAGGAGGCGGTGCTAGTTCAAGCTCAATCAGTGCCGCTGTCAACGATGGTGTAAGCATCATTAACTACTGCAACCACGGTTCGGAAACAAGCTGGGGTGTAGCTAACTACAGCAACAGCCACGTCAATGCCCTGACTAACGACTACATGTGGCCTATGGTCATTTCAGTAGCATGTCTGAACGGCAAGTTCAACTATAGTCAGCCTTGCTTCGGTGAGACATGGCTCCGCGCTACCAACAACCAGGACGAAAGCATTCCTACCGGTGCCGTTGGCGGCATGTTCAGCTGGATTTCACAGCCTTGGATTCCTCCACAATACGGTCAGGACGAAATGATTGACATCCTTACCGAATGGCACAGTGCCGACTTGTTCAACCACACCATGGGCGGCTGTTTCCTCAATGGTGACGAATACATCCTTGACGCAAGCCCAGAAGACCAAGGCGACACCCACAACACTTGGATTCTGTTCGGTGACCCGTCACTGATGGTCCGTACCGCCAACCCAACCGAAATGAACGTCAGCTTGAACCCAAGCACCCTGCTGATTGGCATGAGCGAACTCAACCTCACCGTTGATGCCGACTATGCCATTGCTACCCTCAGCATGGATGGCCAAGTCATCAGCTCTACAAAAATCGTCAATGGTGAAGGAACACTTTCTTTCGAACCATTGACCAATGTTGGTAATGCCACCCTCGTCATCCTTGGCTACAACAAGGTGACTTATATCCAAGATATCGAAGTCATTCCAGCTGACGGAGCATTTGTGACCGTCAGTGGCTACACGCCAAACTTTGCTCCTGTCAATCAGGAAACCAGCTTGAGCTTGAGTTTCAAGAACGTTGGTAACGACCCAACTTCAGGCGAAACAGAAGTTGTCCTCAACTGCGAAGACGAGCGCATGCAAATCATCAACGGCACAGCCACTTTGGATGTCATGCAAGGCAACGAAATCGTCGACCTCAACAATGCGTTCTCATTCATCGTTGCTGAAGGCGTTGAAGACGGCACCAGATTCACTATCAATGTCACCATGACTTGTGGCAACGAAGTGTGGAATGGCAAAGCCATCATCACAGCCGGCCAAGCCATCCTCGAATTCGGTCAGTTCATCGCTCCTAGCGGATTTGTCCCTGGCGAAACCGTGACTTTGGCAGCCACATTCAAGAATGCCGGTCACTACATGGCTACCACAGCCCTTGCTACGATTGCCTCAACAAGCGAATATGTAAGCTTTGAAAATGAAACAGTCGAAGTCGGCACCATCGAACCAGATGGTACTGCAACCTGCGTTTTCAACGCCACCATCGACGCTGCTTGCCCAGAAACCGAACAGATTCCTTTCACATTCAGCATGACAGCCGACGGCGGTCTCACTGCCGAAGGCACTGGTACATTGAAGAATGCCTGCAAGGTTCTCTTCGTCCTTAACGACAGTTACGGTGATGGTTGGAACGGCAGCCAACTCCGTGTCCAATACAGCGACGGAACACCTACTGAAAACCTGACGCTCAGCGAAGGTTCAAGCCAAACCTTCGAACGCGAAATCGGCAACGGCGTTCATGTCAATGTAACCTTTGTCCCTGGCCAATGGTCATACGAATGTTCATACGAAATCAAGTATGAAGACGGCACCATGATTCATAATGGTCAGCAGGACAACTGTGAATTCGACGTCAACTGCGGCGGCGGCATCGTCGGCGATGGACTCGCTCCAGTCGAAAACCTCAACGCAAATCTTGAAGGCAACACCATCACCCTCACTTGGGACGCTCCTGAAAATGCCATCAGCTACAACATCTACCGCAATGGTATCATGATTGCAGAAGAAGTTGCAGAAACGACATATCAAGACGAAGTCAATGTTGAAATGACCAACAACTATGCTGTTACCGCTGTTTACGCTGAAGGCGAATCACTGCCAGAAAACATCATCGTCGTCATTGACCTTGGCGTTGAAGATAGCGAAATCGAATTCAGCATCTATCCTAACCCTGCCACCAACACCTTATATATTAATGGCGGCAATGCCGAATACAGCTTCGTGATGTACAACGGCATGGGTCAACAAGTGGCCAACGGCACCGTCGAAGGCACTTATCAAATCAATGTCAGCGACATGACCAAGGGCATCTATTTCATCCGCATCACCACTGGTTCACAAATCAGCATCCAGAAGGTCGTGGTTGAATAACCTGCTCTTTCAATACAAAATGGAAAGCCTGCCTTCGGGCGGGCTTTTCTGTTTTATAACGGTTGAGTTTCAGAAAAATATGTAACTTTGTGCCAAATTCATTTAAAATGAAAAAGCACATTTTTACACTTATAGCCATCTTATTGACAATCAATAGCATCGCTCAAGAATGGCACAATACAGGCAGCGAAAAAGCTATTGCCCCAAACGCGGAACTGATTTCAAGCAGTGAAAAGCAAATCGTCATACAATTCAAATTAGACGGATTTCACACGACAGACGTTGCAACGCCGCAAGGTGTGCAAAGCATCGTTTCTGTGCCCGAAATGGTTTCACGCCTTGAAGCAGGATACCCTGATTTGCCACACTACCCTATTCCCGTCATCATAGGCGACAAAGCCGAGATGAAGGTTTCGGTTTCCAATTGCGAATACACTGATTTTGAAAATACTGAGATCGCTCCATCAAAAGGCAACCTCAGCCGACAAGTCAATCCCGAAGATGTGCCTTACACCTACGGCGAAGTCTATCAGCAAAATGCTTTCTATCCTGAAAAAACCGCCATACTCGATGCACCATACATCAGCCGCGATTTCCGAGGTCAAAACATTCTCGTTACACCGTTTACTTACAATCCAGTAACTAAAACCTTGCGCGTCTTTACGAAGATGACCATCATCATGGAAAAAGTGAGTGATAATGGTGAAAATCAGAAAACTGAAAGAAAGTCGGAGAAAATTAAAGGCGACGCCGAAATGATGCATTACTATCAAAGACGCTTCATCAATTTCGGGAAAACGGGAGAAAAATACACTTTCATCGAAGACCGCGGCACAATGCTGGTCATTTGCCCAGAGCAATACCAGGAAGCCATGCAACCTTTCGTAGATTGGAAAAACATTTCCGGCAGACCAACCGAAATGGTTAGCGTGACCGAGGCCGGCGGCAATAATGCCGAAAACATAAAGTCCTATATCAGAAACAAATACCAGAACGACAACCTCGAGTTCGTGCTGCTCGTCGGCGATTACAACGACATTACGCCATTCCCGATTTCAACAGGATACACCGACAACTGGTTCGGCCAACTGGAAGGCAACGACCATTATATCGAAGTGTTTGTGGGCAGATTTTCAGTCGAAAGCGTTGCCGATGTCGAAAACCATGTCAACAAAGTGATTTATTACGAGCGCGATATGCCAGCGGGTTTGGATTGGCTGGACAAAGGTGTAGGCATCGGCTCGACCGACGGTCAAGGCATGGGCCACCACGGAGAATTGGACTGGCAGCACATAGATTTCATCCGCGACACTTTAATGCACTACACCTACACTGAGATTTCGCAGCGCTACGACCGATACAACAACCCGACCGCCGCCCAATTAGACCAAGACTTCAACGCTGGTGCCGGCATTTGCAATTACTGCAATCACGGCTCAGAAACCAGTTGGTTTGTTTGCAGTTACAACAACAGCCGCGTCAATAACCTGACCAACGATTACAAATGGCCTTTCATCATTTCCGTGGCCTGCCTGAATGGTAAATTCAACTATTCCCAGCCTTGCTTTGCCGAGACCTGGATGCGCGCCAAAAACAACACGACGGGTGCACCAACTGGTGCCATCGGTGGCATTTTCTCTTGCATCAATCAATCGTGGGCACCGCCACAATACGGCCAAGACGAGATGAACGCCATCCTCAGCGAATGGCGCGATGCCGACCTCTACAACCACACCATGGGCGGCACCATGCTCAACGGCAACGAATACATCCTTGATGCCGCGCCCACCGATTATGGCATCACACACGACACATGGCTACTCTTCGGCGACCCATCGCTGCTGCTACGCACCACCAATCCAACAGAAATGAACGTGACCTGCACACCTGATGTGCTGATGATCGGTTTGGACAAACTCAACATCACCGCCGATATCGACTTCGGCATTGCTACACTTAGCATCGATGGCGAAGTGCTTGCCTCAAGCTACATTCAAAACGGCGCTGCAGAGCTCAATTTCAGTTCATTGCAAAACGTCGGAACGGCCACATTGACCATCATCGGTTACAACAAAGTGACCTATATGCACGACATGGAAATTGTGCCATTGGAAGGACCATTCGTCATGCTTGACACCTATTCCGTCAACGATGAAAACGGACAAATCGACTTTGATGAAACCACTGGACTCAACATCACCATTAAAAACGCTGGCGTTGAAGATGCAAGCGACATCACAGTTACACTATCTTCAAATTCCGATTTCGTGGAGGTCATCGACAGTTTGGCACAGGTTTCTTCACTTACCGTTGGTGAACATATTTCCATCAACGATTTGTTCACTCTGCAAACCGCAAACAACATCATTGACGGAACAACAGCAACCTTCACACTAGTCTGCTCGTGCCCGCAAGGTTCGTGGACAAGCAGTTTCAATGCCGTTCTTCACGCACCATCTTTGGCATTGGTCGATGCCGCCACCACAGGCAGCAACACACCTGGGCAAAACGGAACTTTAATCATTAAAATCAAGAACGAAGGCAGCAGCACATCACCAACCGGCATTTTGATACCTTTCAGCAGCACAAACGATATTGTTTTCAACCATACGACCTATAGTTTCGCTAATATTCCAGCCAATGGCTTCGCCACCATCGAAATGCCGTTCAGCATCAGCGGGAACGCAACAAACGGCACTGCCTACGAAATTGACTTTGTGACCTCAGCAGGACTTTATTCACTGAATGGCAGCACTTTAATCATCGTCGGTGCGGACAAGGAAGATTTTGAGACCGGTGATTTTGAGAAATACAATTGGCTGTTTAGCGGAAACAATTGGACTATCGTAAGCGACGAAGTCCATAGTGGAAACTACGCTGCACGCTCAGGCATCACGACCAACAACCACAATTCGGACATGATCCTCACCTTGCAAGTCGCCAACAACGGCGACATCAGTTTCTGGAAGAAGACCTCCTCCGAAACCAATTGCGACAAACTGCATTTCTACATCGACAACACCGAAATGGGTGCATGGTCGGGCTTCCAAAACCAGGAATGGGAGAAGCTTGTTTTCCCAATTACTGCAGGCACTCACCTCTTGCGTTGGGTCTATTCGAAAGACAGTTCCTCGGCACAAGGCGAAGACTGCGCTTGGATTGATGACATTCAGTTTCCAGCCTCTTCCATCATTTACAACATGCCCACCGTGGAGAACCTAATGGCCGCCGTCAACTGCAATACCGTCACCTTGACATGGGATGCGCCTAACAACAATAGTCTCTATATCATTGAACGCAACGGCTATGAAGTCACTCGTCAAAGCAGCACAATTTTCACAGAAACTTTAGCAGACGGCATTTATACCTACAGCGTCATCGCAACCGACAATCAAGGTCATTTTTCCACGCCAAGTTATGCTGTCGTTGAAGTCGGTGTACTTTGCGTCGACGACATGGAAATCAAATTCATCATTTACCCAAATCCAACACATGACATACTGAATGTCAAGACAAATTGCGCTTCGTTCAACTATGCCATTTTCAACAGATTAGGACAACTGATTGATTCAGGAAACGCCTTTGGAGGCCAGCAGATTGAGATCCGCGACCTTACCAAAGGACTTTATTTCATCCGCTTCATCTCGGGCAAACAAACAGTGGTGAAGAAGATTCTGGTGGAATGATGAGGGTTTTATCCAAAACACAATTATTCATTTTACAATAATTCCGAAATGAATAAAATGCAGCAAACTACCTATTGGATAAAACGGTTGCAAGGGAAAGACTATTTTCCAAATCATTCCTGCTAATCCATAAACGAAAACCAATGAAACCGATAATGGGTATACAATATGAAAAAGAGCATTAATGCGAGAGCCAATGTTGCAAATATAAATACAGCCAGCATTATTTTGACAGTTCTGTCAGACAACCGTCCAGAGGTATTCTCGATTTTACCTTTATTCTGTTTTATAGTTAAGTATACACCTAACAAAATACCAACAACAAGCAAGGCAATAGACAAAAACAAACAACGCATAAAAACTTTTCGGTTAGTGTCCATGAAAAAATACAAACCGACAAAACCAGAAATCGCCATACCCCACAAGCCTAAAAAAGCTCCTATCAACATCCCTTCTCGACCATAAGTTGTGGATCTCCACCATGGCGCCGTTTCATTGTATTTTATCAAATGATATGTCATTCTTTCGAAAAGCATAGCCTTATGTTTTGCTTGCAAAAATAAGCACTTCTTTCAAAATGTCAACAGGTTGCAACATTGCAAGTTGTAATTATCGAAAAAACACTATTTTTGCAGCAATAATCACAATTCAACAACTATGAGAAAAGCATTTTTCACACTCCTGCTCACCATCATGTCGGTTGCCGTTTTTGCGCAGCAATGGACGGGCATCATGAGCAGTAATCCTTCAACCATCAAGACACAGTTGATTTCCTCATCGGAAAACAGCATCAAAGTCAACGTGCAAGTTCCTGGTTTTTATGCCAATACGGTCACGACACCACGCGGCGAAGCCAATGTGATTTCGGTTCCCAAAACCGTCAGCACCTTTGACGCAGGCGAACCAAATCTGCCCATGATTGCCATTCCCGCCATCATCGGCGACGCCCAGCGTTACGGCATCCGCATCATCAATGCACAATATGCTGATTTTGAAATAAACGTGGCCCCGTCAAAAGGCGATTTCCCACGCAGCATCAATCCTGATGACGTGCCTTACACCTACGGCGAAACCTACAATCAGGATGCTTTTTTCCCTGCCCAACAAATTGGATTGTATGAGCCATACATCTTGCGTGATTTCCGTGGGCAAAACATGGTCATCTATCCTTTTGCCTACAATCCTGCCACACAAACTTTGCGCGTCTATTACGATTTGACCATTGAAATGTTTAACGAAGGCATGGGCGGTGAAAACCAACTGACCCGCAAATCGAACAGCATCAAGATGGATTCCGAAACAGAAGCCTTGTATGCCAATCAGTTCATCAATTACACCGAATCGGCTGCCAAATACACCATCATTGATGAAGAAGGCGAACTGCTCATCATCTGCCATGATGCTTTCATGGATGCCATGACTCCATTCGTCAACTGGAAAAAACAGATTGGCCGCCCGACAACCATGGTTGGCACCAGCAGCACCGGCACCACCGACCAAGCCATCCACAGTTACATTGAAGCACAATACAATGCCAACCCCAACCTCACATACGTTCTTCTCGTTGGCGACGTTGCCCAAATTCCAGGACACAGTTTTTCCACTCCAGGCTACGGCGGAAAATCCGACAACTGGTATGGTCAAATCGTTGGCAGCGACTATTACAACGACATTTTCGTTGGCCGTTTTTCCGCTGAAAGCACCGACCATGTCACCAATCAGGTCAACAAGGTCATCCATTACGAAAGAGACATCAACGCCTCCGACACATGGCTCCCCTTCGGAACTGGCGTAGCCACCACAGCTGGTAATGGCGGTCACTTCGGCGAAGACGACTGGCAGCACATCGACAACATCCGCACCGATTTGCTTGGTTACAACTACACAGAAGTTTACAGAGACTACCAAAGCGGCGGCGGAGCACACTCCAATGCAGCCACCCTCAGCCAGAATATCAACGACGGCTTAAGCATCATCAATTACTGCAACCATGGTTCCGAAACCAGCTGGGGAGTATTTGGCTACAGCAACAGCAATGTCAACGCTTTGACCAATGTCAATAAACTTCCTATCGTATGGTCAGTGGCCTGCCTAAATGGTAAATACGACCATTATCAGCCATGCTTTGCCGAGACTTGGCTCCGTGCCAACAACGGCAGTCCAGAACAACCTACAGGCGCCATTGGCGGAATGTTCTCCTACATTTCACAGCCTTGGGTCCCTCCAATGTACGGTCAGGATGAAATGGTCGACATCCTTGTTGAAAGCTACAGCAACAATATCAAACGCACCCTTGCCGGCACTTCGACAAACGGCAATATGAAAATCCTCGACCAATACGGACAAGGCGGAGGACAAGGCCTCGGCACCTACATGGCCTGGATTCTTTATGGAGACCCGACCCTTACCTTGCGCAATGCCGTACCAGAGAACATGAATGTGACCCACGGCAGCAGCATCGGAACTGGTTCCACCTCATTCACGGTGAATGCCAGCAATGGCAACGGCGCCCGCGCCACCTTGACACGTAACAACGAAATCATGGGCTCGGCTATCATCAATAACGGCAGTTGCCACATTACCTTCAATGCGCCTGGTCAGACCGGCACCGCAACGTTGACTGTTTTCGGCTACAACAAAATAACCTATATTGCCACGATTGACATTACACAAGGCGGCGCTCCTGACCCAATCAGCGTGACCTGCTCCGCCAGCCCAAGCATTATAGCCCGCGGCGGCAGTGCCACACTGAACGCCATGGCAACAGGTGGCGACGGCAGTTTCACTTATCACTGGACACCTGCCACTGGCTTGAACAATGCTAACATTCAAGCACCTACGGCCACACCAGCACAAACCACGACATACACTTGCACCGTAACCTCAGGTGGAGAGACGGCCACAGGCACAGCCACTATTACCGTGGTTTGCCCGCCAACCAACCTGACAGCCACCGTGATCAGCAACAGCAACGTGAATCTGAACTGGACCGCAGCCAACCCTGCCCAAAGCTATAAGATTTACCGCAACAACACCATGATTGCTCAAAACATCACAGCCAACACCTATACCGACCAAAATCTGAGTGCAGGCACATACAACTATCAGGTTGCCACGGTTTACAACGGAATAGAATCGCCAAAGTCGAACACGGCAACGGCTATCATCAACGCTCCTTTACAAGCCACAGCATCAGCACGCCCGGCAACGATTGCAGAGGGCGAAAGTTCAACCCTGATAGCTTATCCGCAAGGCGGAACCGGCACTTACACTTACAGTTGGTCGCCAGCCGCATCGCTGAACAATGCCAACATTCAGGACCCAACCGCCACTCCAACACAAACTACGACCTACACCGTTACGATTACCAGCGGCAGCGAGACCGTCACGGCAACTGCAACCGTCACTGTAGTCAAGGCTCCGACCAATGTCCACATCACCTTTGGCGAACATCCGACCATCAATTGGGCAGCCATTCAGCCTTTCACAAGCTTTAACGTGTATCGCGGTGAAGAACTGATTGCCAGCAACATAACAGGCATGAGCTACACTGACACCGATGTCGTTCCTTGCCCCGAAGAAGAATACTGCTACAGCGTGGCCACGGTTTACAACCAAGCCATAGCTCAATCAGAAGAAGCCTGCGATGCCATGGAACTCTTCCTCTTCCCTGTCAGAAATGCAGCCGGCGAATATGTCTGGAATATGGAAAATGACTTCGGTGCCAACCTCACTTGGAACATGCCTGAAGAAGCCGTAAATTGCTGGGAAATGACCGGCTTCAACATTTACCGTGAAGTAGAAATCAACAAATCCTTTGAACTGATTGCCAACGTTCCAGCCATTGAAGGTCAAAACGATTATCAGTATTTCGACTCAATTCCTGCCGGTTATGTTTCCTACATCATCAAGGCCGTTTATGAAAGAGATGACGAAATGCTTGAATCGGATGGCAATGTCATAGAGATTTACATCACTGGTATTCAGGAAAAAAATGATAACGTTTCAGTCTTCCCGAACCCGACCAACGACATTCTCAACATCAAGGCAGAAAACATTGAAAACATCAGCGTTTTCAACCTCTTTGGTCAGGAAATCATGAATGTCAATGTTGACAACGACAACTGCATCATCAACATGTCACAATTCACCAAAGGCATTTACATGCTGAAGGTTGAAACGGCACACGGCACATCTTTGAGACGAGTAGTCGTTGAATGATAATTCATCACATGACAATAAAAAAGCGGAAGTCTTCGGCTTCCGCTTTTTGTTTTTCATTGCGCCTGCTTGCGTTTCTTCACCGCGCTCAGTATCCAAATCACGATGCCCGCCACGACAAACGGGACGCTCAGCCATTGGCCCATGTCCCAAGTCATGTTCTGCTCGAAATCAACCTGCACATTCTTCAGGAACTCAATGCAGATGCGCGAACCGAAAATGATAATCAGAAAGACGCTGAACATCACGCCAGGCTGACGGTTGCCGAGCTCGCGTTTGTAGTACATCCAAAGCAAAATACCCATGGCCACAAGGCAAAAGAAAGCCTCATACAAACCCGTCGGATGGCAAGGGAGCCATTGGTCAGGCGAACAGCAATTGCCCATCGTGCATGGATAATAATTATCAAAAGTGCCGCAGAATTGTTCCTGGCCACGCATGAAGACAAAACCCCAAGGTAAAGATGTAGGCGTCCCGTAAATTTCGTGGTTCATCACGTTGCCGCAGCGAATCAAAGCACCGACAAGGCAAACCGCCACTACGATTCGGTCAAGAATCCAAATGTAAGGTTTCTTCTCTTTCCGGGCATAAATGAAAAGGCCAATCAAAATACCGATGGCACCACCGTGACTGGCAAGCCCGCCTTCCCAAATCTTCAGAATCTCAATGGGATGCGAAAGATAATAATCGGGTTCATAGAAAAGGCAATGGCCCAAGCGCGCACCAATAATCGTAGAAACAAGCATATAAATCAACAGCCTATCCAATGATTCATCGGTCATTTTTTCACGCTTATAGATTCTTTTCATGATCATATAACCGAAAAGAAAACCCAAAGCCCACAAAAGGCCATACCAACGCACCTGCAAACTGCCAATGGAAAACAGCACAGGGTCAGCATTCCAAGTGATGTAATTTAAAATCATAATAATTCAATTTGGGGGCAAAATTAGTCTTTTTCCGCTGAAAAGGAATCTTGATTTCCCGTTTCTTTATTTTTTTCACTCAACATGTAACTTTTTTGACTTATTTTCGTAGGACAAAAGAACGTATGAACAGAAGTCAGTACAATAAGTGTGTTGAGCAGTATGCCGACCGGATTTTCCGCTTCGCTTTGTCGAGTCTCCGCGACGAAGACAAGGCAAAAGACGTCGTGCAGGAAACCTTCGCCCGCATTTGGGAACACATTGACACCGTGGAATTTGAGCGGGCAAAACCCTATCTTTTCACGGCGGCTCACCATCTTATGATTGACGAAATCAGGCGTTGTCAAAAAACCGAGCCGCTTGATGTGACTTGCAACCAGGAAAGCATCAGCAACAGCTACAGCGACATTCAAGAAGTGCTTCACAAGGCCTTGGCGACATTGCCCGAAGTGCAGCGCAATGTCATTCTGCTCCGCGACTACGAAGGCTACAGCTATCAGGAGATTGGCGAAATCACTGGACTGAGCGAGTCGCAAGTGAAAGTCTACATTTTCCGTGGCCGCACAGCACTCAAGAAACAACTCAAAAGCATTGACAACCTAATCGACGTAGAACCATGAAAATCAGCATAGACAATTACGAAGCATATCTCATCGACTACATGGATGGCCGCTTGAACGACGCTGAAATTCGGCAGTTGAAAGCATTCTGCGTCCAAAACCACATCGATTTCGAGGAACTGACCGAAGATTTGCCTGTTTTGGAAAGCGCCGACGACATCTTCGATGAAAAGGAATACCTGTTCAAAAACAAAATCGTTCCGTTTGGCAGCATCAACGAAGATAATTACGAAGAACGTTTCATCGCCTATCAGGAATTGCTTCTTGACGGCAAAGAAGAACGCGAAGTTGAAGAATTTGCAGACAAGAATCCATTCTTGCTCAAGGATTTACGAGCCTACGGCAATTGCAGATTAGAGCCTGACACGACCATCGTTTTCAAGGATAAAGACAATTTGAAGAAAAAAGCCGTCATTCTCCCGCTTTATGCAAAAATCGCAGCAGCGGCAGCTGTCATTGCCGTGTTGTTTGGATTGTTCTGGTTGCCTAAAAATGAAGATGATAGTGCAAACCAGCAGCCCGTGTTGGTTGAATTGAAACCAGAACCACCTGAAAATGTCTTAAATCCATCTGAAAAAGAGAATATTATATCACAAGATGAGGAAGGTCGAGACATAGTGCACTACGATTCTGATACACAAATCAAATCGTCAGGAGACGTTGCGCGCAACGTTTCTATGGAAAAACAAATTGCATCACACAATGAAGACGTTGCACGCAACGTCACTACGGAATTTCTCGCAGAAAACGAAACGGAAGAAATTCAGGAAATTAGACCTGAACAAATTGGCTTAGAACCTGAATTATTGGCCACATTGACACCAAAGAACGCAACCGAAATTGAAGTCAGCAAAACTTTTGCCATTGAGTACAATCTGCTACCCGAAAAAGTTTTATACTTGCCGATGAACGATTATTATCTCACCCAAAACCAAGAATGGGATGAACATGACGAATACGGCCGACACAAATCACTGATTAGCAAAGGTATCAGTTACATTAGCAAAGGCCGATACGAGAGCATTGGCGAAATCATCAGCGACGGAATACATATCGCTAAACGTGAAGTCATCGAACTATCAGAGCAAGCCACACTGACTGCTTACACCATCGTTGACACCCGCCTCGATGAAGCCAGAGCCAAATGGGAGAATCGCTTTGAGCGAAAAGATGACTAAAAATCATTCAGACAGCGAACCGCAAAATCAGTAACCGCTGTTTTTTCGGTCTTGTAAACAATGCGTTTCGTTTCGCCAGCGCCCAAATCGAAGAAATTATCGGAGAACGACCCTTTGCCATCAAGCGCGTAAATCTGCACATCCTTGGCAAAGACATCTGTCGTCAATTCGATGATCATCTGGCCGTCTTCTTCCTCCACTGTGTAATCTACCTTGGCTTGGGGCAGATTCAAGTCTTTCGGATAAACCAAATAACAGTAACGCTCGGCAACCAGGCCATTTTCACCGGTCAACTCCAATTTGACATACACATTCTTCACATTGACTTTCTTCATGAATTTCTGAAGTCCTTCAATATCATACTTCACATTCTGGAAATCAGCCACAATCACCTCCATTTCCTTTTCAAAAAGCACTTCGCCGTTAAAATTCACGACCTGAGTCTTCAAGTTACCAGGAATCGGTGCATGCAAGTCAGAAGTAACTGAAACAGAACAGTTTTTCTTATCCATATTCAAGGACAACAGCACAGGTGCATATAATGCATTCAGCTTATATTGAAGCGCTTTCTTCTTGCCATAATGATCGATGGAGGACCATGACACTACAGGCCACGAATCGTTCAGTTGCCAATACAAGGTGCCCATATTGTAAGGTTTTGCCTTGCGGTGCGCCTCAATTGCGATTTCCATGCCGTAAGCCTGCGAAAGCTGGCTCATGTAGATATAATCGGCAAAAGTGACCGGATCGGGATAGTATTTCTTGATAAAAACATCTATCAGTTTGGTGCCACGGCCATGTTTCTGATGCGCTTCAATCAAATCGCAACCAACTGACAGTTCAGCCGTTGTATCTAATTTTTGCAAGGTCGTAATATCAGGATACGACTGATAGCCGTATTCGCTATTAAAGCGGCCTACTTTCTCGCGATAGATTTCATAAGGCTGTTCGCCCCACCAGACACCCCAATAATGCACATCACCTTCGGTCAAGCTTTCGGGCCTTCCCCAGCCTTTCGACGGAGAACTCGGCCAGTAAGGGCGCGTGCCATCACATTCAGCCACAACGCGGGGCAAAATCTGTTCAAACAAAGTGTCGTAACCCGCTTTCATGGCCTTGTCGTCCTCTTCCGACCAATTTAAGGATTGCTGCCAACCCCAATTATAATAGCCTTCCGAGATTTCGTTGCCACCACACCATAGCGCCAGCGACGGATGCGAAGCCAAACGTTTCACCTGCTGCTCGGCCTCAATGGTGACATTATTCAGGAAATCAGCATTATACGGATACATTGAGCCTGCATACATGAAATCTTCCCATACCAAAATGCCCAAAGAATCACACATGTCGAAAAAATAATCATACGGATAAATGCCACCGCCCCAAACACGTAACATGTTGAAATGAGCTTCCTTAGACTTCCGCAGCAAGTCCAAATCGGTTTCGGCATTCATCCATGAAGTGAAATTGTCCTGAGGAATGTAGTTGGCGCCTTTGGCATACATCGGTTGGCCATTTACCTTGAAATAGAACGACGAACCTTTCGCATCGGGTTCCTGAACCATCTCAAAGGTTTTGATGCCAGTGCGAATCTTCTTTCTATCGGTAATCTTGCCGTCAAATGTCAAGCAAACCTCGAAATCGTAAAGATTTTGTTCACCCATTTCGTTAGGCCACCAAAGTTTCGGATAACTGATGACAAATGGCATCTCAACACTCTTATTATCAGTCAGATTGAATCTTTTTTCCTGCAAAAGATTTCCATCCTGATACAACTGCAAAATCACGGGATGCTGCTTGTGGCTGTCTTTTTTCTCCAAACGCGACTGCAAGTCAACCAGGAGTTTCATCTCGGCCTTCGTATCAACAACATTTTTCGTGACTACATTTGCCGTGGCAATGCGTGCGCCCGAATAACCCACCAATTTGACAGGTTTCCAAATGCCCACATTCTTGTATTTCGGCGCCCAGTCCCAACCATGCTGATAGGCGGCCTTACGGCTCAAGGCATACTTTTCAGGGAAACGCGGCATGGCACTATCATAGAGTGCAAGCAAAGTGCTATCATAACGCGGAAAACTGATTTCCAACACATTATCTATCTCTCGAAGCGGATAAACCTCTTGAAACGAATCGCGGACTGCCTCAATGGCAGAACCTTTCACGGTACGCAACGGAATGGTCCACGAGCGGAACATATTATCGGAATGGAACAAGTTCTGGCCATTCAGAACCACATCGGCATATGTGTCGATACCTTCAAAGACCAAGTCGATGAATTCGCTTTGCAGCATCTCCCTATCCACATCGAAATGAAGCGTATACTTCCACGGACGATCAGAAATCCACAGCAAATCATTTTCAACTTGTCCCAAATAAGGGTCGGGAATTATTCCTGCATCAAACAAATCGGTCTGCACCACCGACGGCACACTTACATTTAGGTTGATGTCAAGCGTGTCGCCCGTTAAAGTCCAGCCTTCTGAAAGCATTTGTTCCTTGACGGGATTCGTTTCCTCCTGACATGAGGCAAGAGACAAAATCAAGATTGCAAAAAGTATCAGTTTCCTTTTCATATTACATTGGATTGAGCATCTTCTCCATTTCGTAAATCAGTTCGTAATTGGCTTCGGTCCAGACCATCTGCGCGCCCGTATTGTCGACTTGGTTTGGATAGAGTTTCTCATTGAAACGCGGCACCCAATGCGAAAGCGAAGCATGGCAGTGCTTGACACCTGTCATGTTGATAATATCCTGGACATTGCCCAAATTGATGCCGCCGCCAGGCATGATGCCGATTTTGTCGCCATAGCGCAATTGCATCTCTGCAATCATCGGAATGCCTTCCTCGGCTTTTGGTTTGCCGCCCGAAGTCAGCACCTTGTCGAAGCCTAAGTCTATCAGTTGCTCCATAGCCTCAAACGGATTGACGCACGCATCGATAGCGCGGTGGAAAGTGAATTTCAGACCTTCGCCAGCCTCCATCAAGGCCTTGACAGCCGGCAAATCCAGCTTGCCTTCATCGTTCAAGGCGCCAATCACAACACCCTCAAAACCAAGTTTCTTGCAAAGCATGATATCGGTCTTCATGATTTCAACCTCTTCCTCATCGTAGATGTAATTTCCTGAACGCGGACGAATCAAGACACGAATCGGGATAAAAGATATATCAGCAGCTTTTGCCAAAGTTCCGAACGAAGGCGTGACGCCTCCAACTTCCAATGATTCACACAGTTCGACACACTGGGCGCAGCCGTCCATTGCATTTCTCAACGACTTGATGCCGTTGGCACAAATTTCCAATCTGATCATAATAAAACGTATTTGGCGCAAAGATAGGGAAAAATGCCTACCTTTGCCAACATGAATACCTTTTTATTACGAGAAGCCATCAGAAAGCAGCCTGGCCATGTCATTCAACAAGTTCCCATGCCACAAGCAATAATCACAGAAGGCTTGGGGGCGAGGAACCTGATTGGAAAAATCTGCCAAAAAGCAGGATACAAAAGCGTGCTTTTGGTCACCGACAAGACCATTCATTCGCTCGGTTACCACACGGTTATCATTGATTCACTAGAAAAAGAAGACATCAGTTGCTCTGTTTTCAGCGACATCGCTTCCGAACCTAACATCGCCATCATTGAAGCTGGACGCACAGCGGCTTTGGAATGCAAAGCACAGTGTATCATCGCCTTGGGCGGCGGTTCCGTCATGGATTCGTGCAAGATGATTGCCGCTGCCGTTAGGCTAAAGAACCGACCTGTCGGATCACTTTTGCTGAAATTTCTCATTGTTCCAGGGAAGACATTGCCTCTCATCACCATTCCAAGCACAGCCGGAACCGGTGCCGAAATCACCGTTGGCGCCGTCATCACCAACAGGAGAGGAACAAAAAACGCAAGCGTCATCGTCGGACTCAACATCACCCATGTCGTTCTCGACAGCGAACTGACCCTGAACGCCCCACGAAGCGTGACCACATCGTGCGGCATCGATGCACTCAGCCACGGCATCGAAGGCTACATCGCTGATGTGAAAAGCGACGAAGACGACATGATGAAAAGCCGCGAAAACATCAGGCTCATCTTCGAAAACCTTCCCCACCTGCTAGAATATCCCGACGACGAAATATCGAGACTATCCATGTGCCGTGCAGCACTTTACGGAGGCAACGCCATCAACAAGCAACTGGCTGGTTATGTCCACGCCTTCGCCCATTCCATTGGTGCAAAATACCACATTTCGCATGGCAATGCCATTGCACTTTGCCTGTTGCCCATCATGAAATTCCAAAGAAACAAATGCCTTGAGCGCTTTGCCGAGCTTGCCGTATACTGCGGTTTCGCCAACGAAACCGACGGCATAGGTTTTGCCGCAGATAAGTTCCTACAAGCCTTGACCAGGCTAATCGCCACCTGTGAATTTACCATCAAAGGCGATTTCATATCCCCCAACGACTTCAACAGCCTTGTAAATCTCATTGCAAAGGATTCCATCAACTATTCCTCACCCGTCGTCCTGAAAAACAAAGAGATCAAGCAACTGCTGAAAGAAATCAGTCAGACCGACCTTTCACACCTTATATAATTAATTATGAACTATACCGAAACAGAAATAAAAGACATTGTTGCCGCCCAGAGGCACTTTTTCCGCACGGGCGAAACCCTCGACGTGGCGTGGCGCATCAAGCAATTAAAAAAACTCAAAGCCGCCGTCATCGCACACGAAGCTGAATTTGAGCAGGCTTTGCATGAAGATTTGGGCCGCAGCAAGGTGGAAGCCTACCTTTGCGACATCGGGCCTATCATCGTGGAAATCAACGAGACCATCCGCGGCTTGCGGCGTTGGGCACGACCCGAGAGGCATTTCAGCGGTTTCATTTGTTTCCCAAGCATGGTGACGAGAGTCTATAAGATGCCGTATGGCGTTTCGCTCATCATCAGTCCGTTCAACTTCCCCATGCTGCTCACCATCGGCGTCCTCACGGCAAGCATCGCCGGCGGCAACACGGCGGTCATCAAGGCAAGCTCAAAGTCGAAGGCCAGCACGGAATTTCTGAAAGGTTTCTTTGCCGAAGTCTTCCCGAAGGAATTTGTCACCTTGATTGACGGCGGTCACGAGGTGGCCGACCTTTGTCTTGCACAGCGTTTCGACAAGATTTTCTACACGGGTTCACCTGAAATCGGCAAACATGTCTTGGCCGAAGCCGCCAAAAACCTCACGCCTGTCGCTTTGGAACTAGGCGGCGAAACCGGCAACTGGTGCATCGTGCGCAAAGATGCCGACCTAAAAGACACAGCACGAAAAATCGCTTTCTTCAAAGCGTGCAATGCAGGACAAATCTGCATCAACATCAACCAAATAGCTGTTGCCGAAGAGATTGCAGAAACATTCCTCAAGGAACTAAAGGCGGCTTTTGTGCAGCAACTCGGTGAGCATCCCGAAACGAATGAGGAATACCCGAAACTCATCACCGAATCGGCCTACGCCAAATGCGAAAGCCTTGCCAACAAATACAAAGCCCGCATCGTTTTCGGCGGCACCGGCGACAAAAATTCAAGGCGTTTCGCCCCGACCATCCTCTACCCTATTGACATTAATGACGACATCGTACAGCACGAACTTTTCTGCCCTTTGCTGCCCGTTGTCACTTACAAAGACGACGAAATCAACGCTCTGATGGACACCATAGCCAATCGAGAGCATCCTTTGTCTATGTATGTCTTCACCAACGATTTGAAATGGGCCAACCGCATAATGCGCACTCAGCAGTTTGGCGGCGGCTGCATCAACGAGGTCTGCATCCACCTGATGGTGAAAGGCGTTCCCTTCAACGGCACAGGACATTCAGGCATGGGTGCCTACCACGGCGAATGGGGCTTCCGCGAGTTCACGCACCCGCAAACTGTCCTGACAGGCAAAACGCATTTTAATCTGTCGCTGCGCGAACATCCTTACGGTGGCAAGGCCGAAAACGCCAAACTGAAGATTTTGAGGAAGTTTGAGAAATAAATTGTTCAACATCAAACAAACATTATGACCATTTTGAACACGCAAAGCGCAATTTAGTAATTTTGCACCATATTTTACTACCGTGATATATCCGAACAACTTCGAACAAAAGATAGGTTTCAACGGCATTCGCCAGATGCTTGCCTCCCACTGCATCAGCCAGATGGGTTTGGAACGAGCCGAAAGCGTGTCGTTCAACACAAATATTAACCTCATAACCAAGAGTTTAGAGCAGACTGAGGAATTCATTTCGCTGCTCCAGCAAGGTGTGCCTTTCCCGATGCGCGACTTCCACGATTTACGCGAAGCCTTTCACCGCATTCAGATTGAAGGCACTTGCCTCAGCATCGAAGACCTTTTCGCCCTGAAACCTTCACTCAATGTGCTGGAGGCCATCATGCGTTTCGGCAATTCAGAAAGCGCCATGAAGTTTCCACGCATCAAGGCTTTGACTGACAATATTTTCATTGAGAAAAAAGTCTTCACCGAAGCCAACCGCTTGGTCGACGACAAAGGCGAAATCCCCGACAATGCTTCACCCGAATTGCAGGAAATCCGTCAAAGCGTGCGACGCAAGCAAGGCGGCATCGACCGTCGCATACGCCAAATCATGAGCGATGCGAAAACGGCTGGTTGGGTCGACCAGAAATCGGAAATCACCATACGCGACGGACGCTTGGTCATCCCGGTGAAAGCCTCCGACAAAAGGGCTTTGCGCGGTTTCATCCACGATGAATCAGCCACGGGCCAGACCGTCTACATTGAACCTGCTGAAATCTTTGATACTTCAAACGAAATCAAAGAGTTGGAATATGCTGAAAAACGCGAAATCCACAAAATTCTGTTGGGTTTCACGACTTTGATACGCCCCTATTTATCAGAATTGCGCAAAGCCTGGAGCATGTTGGGCGAACTGGATTTCATCCGCGCCAAGGCATTACTGGCACAGGAAATCGGCGGTGTGAAACCTGCCCTCCGCGATGAGGCTTACTTCAACTGGATTCAGGCACGCCATCCAATTTTGGAGCAGAAATTGAAAGTCCAAGGTAAAGAGATCGTTCCACTCGACTTAAAGTTGGACGGGAAAGACAGAATTTTGGTCATTTCCGGTCCAAACGCTGGCGGCAAATCGGTCTGCCTGAAAACAACAGGACTCATTCAATACATGCTGCAATGTGGTCTCATGGTGCCCATGCGCATCGACTCGGAATGTGGCCTTTTTGAAAGTCTTTTCATCGACATCGGCGACGAGCAATCGCTTGAAAATGACTTGAGCACCTATAGTTCTCATCTTCATAACATGAAGACCTTACTGGAAAAAGCCACATCAAATTCGCTTTTCCTCATCGATGAATTCGGAACGGGTACCGAACCGCAATTGGGCGGTGCTATTGCCGAAGCTATCTTATTGGAACTGAACAAGAAAGAAATTTTCGGCATCGTCACCACGCACTATGCCAACCTGAAACTTCTGGCCGACAACAACGAAGGCATCATCAATGGCGCCATGCTGTTCGACACGAAATTCATGCAGCCGATGTACATCATGATGACGGGCAAACCCGGCAGTTCGTTCGCCTTTGAGATTGCAAAGAAAATCGGTTTCCCGAAATACATTCTGGAAAACGCCGCCACCATCACCGGCGACCAGCACCTCAAGTTTGAACAGCAGTTGCAACAACTGGAAGTCGACAAAAAAGCCATCCGCAAAAAGGAACAAGACCTAAAAATCGCCGATCAGCTTTTGACCGAAGTCGTGACCAAATACAAAAACCTGCTTGCCGAATTGGAAAGCAAGAAAAAGCAATACATCCGCGATGCCGCAAAAGAGGCTAAGGAGCTGATTGAAAGCGCCAATAGCAAGATTGAACGCACCATCAAGGAGATCAAGGAAGCGCAAGCCGAGAAAGAAAAGACTAAGGAACTGCGCAAGGAATTGCAGGAAACCAAGGAAGCCATTGTAAAAAAAGGTGAAGCCGCCGCCGAACCGAAGAAACCAAAACCCGCCGACGACGGTCAGCTGAAAGTGGGCGACACGGTTTGCATCGACGATATGCAAGTGGTTGGCGAAATCATTGCCATCAGCGACACCGATGCCACTATCTTATTTGACTCCATCAAGTTACGCACAAGCCCCGACAAGCTACGCAAGGTAAGCCGTGCCGAAGGTCGCAAGACCATGCGCAAATGGCAGGCTGGCATTGCCGATGACCTTAGCGAGAAAGCCGAACATTTCGAACTCACCCTCGACGTGCGTGGCAAACGCGCCGAAGAAGCTTTAGACATTGTGGAGAAATACATTGACGAAGCCAAACTGCTCAGCATCAAGGAAGTGAGCATCCTACACGGCAAAGGCAACGGCATTCTGCGCAAACTGATTCGCGAATACCTCAGCCATCAGCATGAGATTGAGAACTTCTGCGACGCCTCGCTTGAAACTGGCGGCGCCGGAATTACGAGAGTGTATTTCAGATGAGATTTATTTTCCTCTCCCTTGCACCACAATCAAAACGGTGTAAATCAAGATTTTGATATCGAGAGCAAGCGAAACGTTTTCGATGTAAAGCACATCGTATTTCAGACGCTCAACCATTTCATCGACATTCTCGGCATAACCGAACTTCACTTCACCCCAACTCGTGATGCCAGGCTTCACCTGAAGCAGCAGACGATAGTAAGGCGCCGTTTCCATGATTTTGTCGATATAATATTGGCGTTCAGGACGATAGCCGACAAGCGACATCTTGCCTTTCAGCACAGTCCAGAATTGCGGAATTTCATCCAGACGTACTTTGCGCATGAAACGTCCGAATTTGGTAATTCGCGGGTCATCGTCTCCACTCGAAAGCTGCGGCGTGCCACTGGCTTCGGCATCGACTCGCATACTGCGGAATTTCGCCATCTTGAAAGGTTTGCCGTTCTTGCCGATGCGCTCTTGAACATAAAAGACAGGACCTTTTGAAGTGGTTTTCACGATGATAGCGCAAGCCAAAAACACCGGCGAAAGCAACACCAAGGCACAAGCAGAAGCAACAATATCAAAGATGCGCTTGACCACCTTTTGCCAAATCGGCATGCCTTCAGGCGTAACCTGAACCAAAGGCGCATACCAAATGGCCGATTGCTTGATGCCGCCAAAAACCAAATCCTGCATTTCGGGAATGATTTTCACCACAGCATCAGTGCCGTCAATAACCGAAAGCAACACGCTCATCGCCTGAGTCTCAGAACGTTCGATTGCGATAATGACTTCCTCCACATTGTTTTCCTTCACAATTCGTTGCACATCTTCATAGTAGCCGATATGAGGCAAATATTCGCCCAATTTGTAATAATCCTTGTCGTAGACATTCACAAAACCAATGAAACGATGTCCCGAAGGCTTCACCTCATTGGCAATTTCGTTGTAAATGGCACAGGCATTGTCGTTGCTGCCTACTATCAAGGTATTGAATCCAATCTTCTTTGTGCGAATCTTATGAATCGTAACTGAAGTAATGATGAGTCGAGCTAGGTAAGTCAGGCCGAACTGGAAGCAGAACAGTGCAATAAACGACTGATAATAAGACTTGTATGTAGCAACTTCATCATCCAGAATGGCGACAAAGAAAATCACCACAACACCCAGCAGGGTAATGAAAAAGGTCTGTTCCAGTTCCTTAAGGCGCGATTTCTGATAACATTTCTGATAAGCCCCCGTGACGGCATGAAGTATCAGCCAACAAAGCGGAATAAAGATGACACCAAGCCAAAAACTCGTAGTTCCCAAAGAATAAGTGATTCTATCCCAATAGTTTATATAAAGATCTTCGTGCGATTTTCTAAAGAAATAGAAAAGCACCCATGCCAAAATGGAGGTGAACCAATCGGCAAAAAAATATAAATATGTCAGTTTTTTCTTGTTCATCTTAACGGGAAATCAATTTAAGATTGTCGAAATAATAATAGCGTTGATAATCAGGAACTTTTTCAACATAACCATCTTCAATGCTATTATACACATGCGAAGTCAGATAGACCTTGAAATAGCTTGCATCTTCATGCTCAACGCATATCGGGCCAATGTTGATGTAAATCTTTTTCCATCTATGCGGCAGCGCATTGACCGTGTCGGTCGGCTGAATGGTTACAAGCGGAGCCTCTTTTTCAAGATAATTTGTGCAATAAATCATGCCGACGGTAAACGGGGCATTGCAGTTGTAATCCAGTTCAAGCATGCAATAATCGCCATTGGTCGGAAGCTCTTTCAATTCGTTAAACGATGACAAATAGAAATGAAGCGAATCGGGAGGCAAGACGACTTTGCCAGAATAAGCCGAAAATTCAGGGAAGTCCGCTAAAAGCAAGGCTTCATTTCCACTGACACGGACCAAAGCCGTATCACTTTCCGCCATAGCATTCAAGGTAATGGAACCGCTTTCAAAATCCTCTTTCCATTGCATCTTAATATCATCTATGGAGTAGTAATTGATTATTGGATTGAGAATTACGATACTATCTTCCACCAAATTAATAGCTTCTTCGGCTTTATAAATCCGAGGCTGGTAGAACGGGTAAGGCGCACGCGAAGCCGAAATGCCGCCAACCTTTATGCCTCCGTAAATGCTGACCTTATGTCTGCCGTTTTTCAACACGGGAAATGTGGCCGGCAGTTCGTAACACCCGATGATTTGGTCATCGACATAAACCCAAGCATCAGTAATGTTAGTGGTATTTGCTCCGTATGTGTTGTAATCAAGGTTAGGGTCCAATGTGATGGAATCGATATGAATGTAGGCCGGAACCGTCTGACCATTTTCAAACTTCTTGCAAGAAGTGCCGAAAAAAGCGAAGAAAAGGCCACAACACAAAGCAAGGGTAAATATTCTCTTCATAGTAATTGACTTTTATTGGTAACGGAACAATGTTTCTGATATTGCATTCAATTGGTTTTATTGTCAAATTTATCAATCGACTTGCTGACGGAATCCAAGATACGGTAAGCCAGTTTAAGCACCTTCACGCCATCCTCAATGGTGACGGCTGGCGTAGTGTTGTGAATGATGGCATCATAGAAACTCTCCAACTCTGTCTTAATGGCATTGATCGGCATGATTTCGGGCTTGTCGAATGTGATTTGGCGCTCGTCGCCATTGGCCAAATCGATAGTCATGGCAAAAGGATTCGACGTGTCGACCTCATCATGAATGCGCACGATTTCGCTCACCTTGTCAAGGAAATCGACCGTGATGTAGGCATCGCGCTGGAAAATGCGCGTCTTACGCATGTTTTTCATCGAAATGCGGCTTGCCGTCAAGTTGGCCACCGTTCCGTTTTCAAATTCAATACGGGCATTGGTAATGTCGGGTGTCGGACTCACTATGCTCACGCCACTGGCGCTGACATGAGAAACCGGAGATTGGACAATCGAAAGCAAAATGTCGAGGTCGTGCACCATAAGGTCAAGAACCACAGGCACATCAGTGCCACGCGGATTGAACATTGCCAAGCGGTGTGCCTCAATAAACAAAGGCGATTTGATGAAAGGCTCGGCGGCAATAAATGCCGGATTGAAACGCTCGACATGGCCCACCTGCACCTTTACCTTGGCTTCATCGGCCAACTTGATAAGCGCATTTGCTTCGTCAGGAGTAGCCACAATCGGTTTCTCAATGAAAACATGTTTCGAGCGTTGCAAGGCACGCGAAGCACAGGCAAAATGCTGAATGGTAGGCGTGACAATATCGACCACATCAACAGCATCAATCAGTGAATCAACGGAATCGAAACACTTCACTCCCATTTCAGCTTCAACCGCTTTTGCCGTTTCTTCCATCGGATCGAAGAAGCCGACCAATTCGTATTGACCGATTTGCTTGATGCAATTGATGTGAATCTTGCCCAAATGGCCTGCACCTAAAACACCAATTTTCAACATATTTAAAAAATTTGGGCAAAAATAGTTCTTTTATCGTTTGGTTTGACGTATTTTCGCACCGCAAAACAAGAAAATGAGCAGCAATTTTGAAGATACTTACCGTCACAAGGGAATGCGAAAGCAACTTGTTGATTTATTGCGCACAAAAGGCATTACCGACGAAAACGTGCTGACCGCCATCAACGAGGTGCCACGCCACGTTTTCCTCGATTCCTCTTTCGTTGAACTCGCCTATCAAGACATTGCCTTCCCCATAGGTTCAGGTCAAACCATTTCACAGCCACACACGGTGGCGTTTCAGACCCAGCTTTTGGAGATTACGTCTGGCATGAAAGTTCTCGAAATCGGTACCGGTTCCGGCTATCAAGCCTGCATTTTGGCCGCTTTGGGCGCTAGAGTTTTCAGTATTGAACGGCAGAAAAATCTTTTTTTCAAAACCAGTGAATTCCTGAAAAACTTCCCATACCGCATCAAGACTTTCTACGGCGATGGTTTTGAAGGTTATCCAAGTTACGCACCTTTCGACCGCATCATCATCACGGCTGGCGCTCCCGAAATCCCCCAGAAACTCATTGAACAACTCAAGCCCAACGGCATGATGGTCATCCCAATTGATGAAGAAAACGGCAACGGACAAAAGATGCTGCGCATCACCAAAATGGAAGACGGCAGCCTGAAGCAGGAAGAATTTGGCGATTTCAAATTCGTTCCCATGCTGAAAGGGAAAGGGAAAGACTGATGGTTGTTGCAGAACCGCAGACTACGCAGATTCCACAGATTATCAATCAATTATATCAAACAATAATATCAATATTTCAAGCAAAAGCGAAACGGATTGCCTGAACGAAAATCATTCGGGCAATCCGTTTTTATCTGTGTTCGCTTAAATTCGCGATTCTTATTTCAAGATTCCTTTCAGAATTTCTTCAGTGATTTTACGCGTTGCAGTAGAGGTTGCCGTCTGAGCTGCTTTCTTAGCAGCCTTACCCAAAACCGATTCATCGCTCTTTTTCGATGATTTTGACTTTGTAGTTTTTTTCGAACCGCCAATATTCTTTGCCACCTGGGTTCCAATACTGCGGGCAAAACTTGAAGCGGCAGCGCCAATCATCGTACCCAAAATAGTGCGCTTGATGCCCTTGTTTTTCTTCTCTTTCTTTTCCTTTTCCTTAGCAGCTTTTGCCTCCTCTTTTTCCTTGGCTTTCAAGGCCTTTTCTTCTTCGATAGCCTGCAATTCCTGTTGTTTGGCCTCTTCCAGTTGCTGGTTCACTTCGGTCAGCACCTCGTATGCACTTTCACGGTCAACAAAATTCTGATATTCCTTAATGTTATCAGGAGCAGCGTCCTGTATGTCAAGCCTTTGACCGGCAGTAATAGCTCCAATCTGACTCAAAGGGAAAAGAATTTTGGCGCGTTCGACGACTGACGGCGAACCTTTTTCGTCCAAGAACGAAACGAGGGCCTCACCTGTGGCCAAATCCATAATGGCTTCTTCGGTCTTGAAAGCAGGATTAGCACGGAATGTCTGGGCAGCAGCACGAACGGCTTTCTGGTCTTGCGGCGTGAAAGCACGCAAAGCATGCTGAACACGATTGCCCAATTGAGCCAAAACATTGGCCGGCACATCGCTCGGAACCTGCGTAATGAAATAAATGCCAACGCCTTTTGAACGAATCAGGCGAATGACCTGCTCGATTTTATCCACCAATGCCTTCGAGGTACCATCGAAAAGCATGTGAGCCTCATCGAAGAAGAACACCAGTTTAGGCAGTTCTAAATCACCGACTTCTGGCAGACGCGAATACAATTCCGTCATCAGCCAAAGAAGGAATGTGGAATACAATTTCGGATTCAGCATCAGTTTGTCGGCTGCCAGCACATTCATCACGCCCTTCCCGTTTTCAACGGCAAAAAGGTCTTCGATATTGAATTCAGGTTCACCGAAAAACTTATCGCCACCTTCACTTTCAAGTTGCAGCACTGCACGCTGAATGGCGCCAATGCTTGCAGAAGCTATGTTTCCGTATTCCGTTGTGAATTTCGATGCGTTTTTGCCCACAAAATCAAGCATCAGACGCAAGTCCTTCAAGTCGATAAGCAGCAAATCGTTATCATCGGCAATGCGGAACACGGCATTCAGCACACCAGCCTGAGTTTCGTTGAGTTGCATAAGACGGCTCAAGAGTTGCGGTCCCATCGACGAGATCGTGGCACGCATCGGATAGCCCTGTTCGCCAAACACATCAAAGAAACGTGTCGGGCAACCATGAAACTGCGGATTGGAAATGCCAAATTCAGGACAGCGCTTTTCAATGAAACTGCTCATGGCGCCTGCTTGACTAATGCCCGAAAGGTCGCCTTTCATGTCAGCCATGAAGCAAGGTACGCCCGCCTGACTGAACGATTCAGCGATGACTTGCAGTGTGACGGTTTTACCCGTACCCGTAGCACCAGCTATGAGACCGTGACGGTTGGCCATTTTGCCTATTAGGTTGATAGGACCATTTTCGCTATGTGCGATGTATAATTGTTGTTCGTCGGTATACATATCAATTGATTATTTATGATTTATGATTTAAAATTCAATGATTTATAGATTTTTGAGACAAAACAAGCTCTTTATCAAGGATTGATGTCAAATCTCAAGTATTTAATCGTCAGGCCTTGGTCAAGCCACATTTGTTCGTAGAAAGTGCGGATGGTTTTCACTTCCAAGTCATCATCGTTGGCATAAAGGTCATCGTAATTGTAATAGAGTTTAAGTCCTTGTTTTTCAATCACATCATGCAAGGTGAATTCATACATGATAGGGCTATCAGTCTTCAGGTTCAAGATGCCATCAGGAGTAACGATTTTACGGTAACGTTCCAAAAACTCAGGCGAAGTCAGGCGGTGACGTGCATTGCGTTCACCTTCGCCAGGATGCGGGTCAGGAAACGTGACCCAAATCTCGGCCACTTCATCCTTTCCAAAGAAATGCTCGATTTGGTCGATGCGGGCGCGGATAAAAGCCACATTCTTCAAATCCTCCTCATTCGACTGCTTCAGGCCACGCCAAATGCGCGCTCCCTTGATGTCAACGCCAATATAATTGATATCCTTATGAGCCCGAGCCAAGCCAACGGTGTATTCGCCTTTGCCACAACCCAGTTCAAGCACAATCGGATTATCGTTATGGAAAAAATCCTCGTGCCAGCGGCCCTGCAAAGGGAAACCCTCCGACATGATGCGTTCGTAGGAGTATTCAAACAAATTGCCGAATGTCTTATTCTCGGCGAAACGTTCCAGTTTATTCTTTTTTGACATCTTTTTTAGTTATCAGTTATCGGTTTTCAGTTTTCATTAAAATATTGAAACTTTTCTCTTCGAAACTCTTCACTTTAAACAATCCGTTCACTTCCCGGCCATAATCCAAGCCTTGGCTTCCGAGTCTTTGGCCTTTATTTCTTTCAAGGCTTGCTTGGCTTCTTCCATGGTAAAATATTTCCCGTAATACACATCCCAAAGCTTTCCGCGTTGCTTGACAAATGCTGCTTCAAAACCTCTGTCTTTCAGTGAAACAGCCAATTTATTAGCATTATTTTCAGACGAGAAGCAGCCTCCGACAATAAAGAATTTAGCATCTTCTGAAGGCGTTTCTACAACCACATTTTCTTCTGGCAATTCCTGTTGCCCATCAATTATAGACAATGTATCAATCGAAATATCAACCGATTCATTTACAATGCTATCCATTACCGAAAGCGTGTCATTCACAATAGTATCCGCAAGAATTGGCTTTTCAACCGGTACAATCGTATCCGGAACGACAACAACCGATTCTTCATTTCCGAACCATTTATCGAAATCTATCTTGATGATTCTAAAATAATTAAGCAAGAACAAGGCAGCGGATATAGTCAAAACCGACAACAAAATCCACAGCCATCCAAGATGTCGTTCCGGCTTTTCATCATCTATATGAACCGCTTTCTTGTCGACCGTCATAGGCGTATTTTTTTCCTTCTGCTGCTGCGCGATTTCGGTCTTTATTTCTTCCTTTGTCCTCGATTGGAAAACCGGAATTGCCTCAAAATCACCGAGACCGAAAGCATCCGAATTGAAGTTCACCGATTCGTCTTGCACAAAATCGATTTCCTGCAAGGCGTCAAACGACAATCTGCCAAGACCAGGCAACTCAACAGTCTTTCCCGCTTTCAAGTTGCTGAAACAATCGTTGACAAAAATCATCACCAATTTACGGGCTTCCTCGATTGAAACGTCATTAACTGATGACAAATAATTGGCCAACAAGTCATTATCCTCTCTCCTATTGGCATCAAACGCGATTTTTGCCGTAGGCTGGCTGAACTGATGCGTGACGACATTGACCGATGCTGATTCCAATCTGCGGACAAACGCACCCAATCCCGGAACAATGACGACATCATTCTGGAAAAGAAGGTCGGATATGGATTCTGTGATGGTGAGCATGGTGGAATTATTCAAAATGATTCATAGTTGAAAAGGTCTCTGCCTTAGCGATGTCCGATGGCACATCGATGGACACACTTTCCGCATCGGTAATGCCCATTCTGATACACATGCCATTTTCAAGCCATCGCAACTGCTCCAACGATTCGGCAATTTCGAGCGACGAAGCTTGCATGGCAGCAACTTTTCGAAGCGTTTCGGCTTTGTAGGCATAAATGCCAATATGCTTATAGAAAACGCCTTTTACCATCCATTCATCACGGTCGACATTGCGCATGAAAGGCATAGGATTCCGACTGAAATACAACGCATCACCTTTTGCGTTCATCACCACTTTCACAGTATTCGGACTGAACAATTCGTCAGCCGAAACAATGCGTTTTGCCAACGATGCCAAGCAAGTGTCATCCTTCCGTATCAAATCACACAGCATATTGATTTGCAGCGGATTGATAAAAGGTTCATCGCCTTGAATGTTGACAACGGCATCATATTTTTCCTCCACCAAATTGAGAGCCTCACGGCAACGGTCAGTGCCACTGCGATGGTTTGGATCGGTCATCACATAACGGCCTCCGAATGACATCACTTCGTCGGCAATGCGCACGTCATCGGTAGCTACGGCAACTGCATCGAGTTCAGACTTCAATGCCTGTTCGTAGACACGTCTAATCATCGTTTTCCCCTTAATCAAAGCCAAAGGCTTGCCAGGGAAACGCGTTGAAGCATAACGGGCCGGTATGATTCCTAAGATTTTCATATTCAGAACAATCCGTTCAAACTTGCCTCAATGCCCTCAATGACTTTACTCAGGTCCTCCGGATTTTCGAGTTCGATGTTATCGGTATCGATAATCATCAGTTTGCCGGCGGAGTAATTGGCTATCCATTCTTCGTAGCGGTCGTTCAGGTTTTTCAGGTAGCTGATGCTGATCGACTGTTCATAATCGCGGTTGCGCTTGGCAATATGCTTAATCAAAGTCGGAACCGAAGCCCTAAGATAAATCAGCAAATCAGGGGCTTGCAAGAACCTAGTCATCAATTCAAACAGCGACTGATAGTTTTCGTAGTCGCGTGTTTCCATCAAACCCATCGAATAAAGATTCGGTGCAAAGATGTTGGCGTCTTCATAGATAGTGCGATCCTGAATGACATTTTTCCCGCTGTTTCTGATGTCCATCACCTGACGGAATCGGCTATTAAGGAAGAATATCTGAATGTTGAACGACCAACGCTGCATATCTTCATAAAAACTATCAAGATACGGATTGTGGTCAACTTCCTCGAAGTGAGGCGTCCAATTGAAATGCTTGGCCAAGAGCTTCGTAAGCGTTGTCTTGCCAGAGCCAATATTACCAGCTATAGCGATGTGCATTTTGAAATCTTGATTTAAATCAGATTGCGAAAATACGGATTTTTTCCATTAAAAAATCATTTAGGCGCTTTCTTGAGGAAATAAATTGCCAACACGCAGTAAATGATATTCGGAATCCAAGCCGCCAAAGCAGGCGACACATTGCCCGAAATGGCAAAAGCCTTGGTGAACGACATGAAAAGAATGTAGGAAAAAGCGATGGCAATGCCCAAACCCAAATGCACTCCCATGCCGCCCCTCACCTTTCGGCTCGACAACGCAGTGCCGATGAAAGTCAAGATCAGGATAGCAAACGGAGATGCAAAACGCTGATGCATTTCGAACTGATAGTCCTTGATGCCTTCCATGCCTTTTTGTTTCATGTCTTCAATATGATTCCGCAATTCAAAAAAGTTCATCTCTTCGAAATCCTCTTTCACCAAATACAAATCAGATGGAGCAAGATTGATGATCGTATCTTTTTCTTTTCCCCGCACAATGTATTCCTGGTCACCATCAAGGAAACGTTCTGTATAAGTGTGCAAAGTCCATTTGTTCGGCACTAATGAATCGTAATCAATAACATCAGCCAACATCTTATATTTCAATTCATTACCATCATATTTTTCCATCGAAAACCTGTAGCCCGTATTTTTATACGCATTAAATGTCTCAATATAGACATACTCGTCCTTGCCTATTTGAAGATGGGTGTTTCGGCCAGCTCCCCTCACCAGGTTCTCCATGTATTCATTCTTAAACTCTCTTCGGACGACATTCGTTCTTGGAATAAGGAAATTGCTGAAATACAACGACATGCAAACAAGCAAAACCGCGGCAATAAGATAAGGATACAAAAAACGCTTGAAGCTGATGCCGCTACTTAGAATGGCGATGACTTCAGTGTGCCCAGCCATCTTCGAAGTGAAGAAAATGACCGCAATGAAAGTAAAAAGGTAAATGAACAAGTTAATGAAATACGGAACGAAAGGAATATAGTAATGAAACACGACATCTTGCCAAGGCGCATCGTGTTTGAGAAAACTATCAACATTTTCCGAAAGGTCGAAAATGATGACAATGACAATCAGCAACGAGATGGCAAAAAAGAACGTTCCGATGTATTTCTTGATGATATATTTGTCAATCAGTTTCATTTACAACCTGTTAGTAACTTTCACGAGCATAACATCACGCCATTCGGCGAAATCGCCAGCCAAGATATGTTTGCGGGCTTCGCGCACCAGCCAAAGATAGAAACCGATATTGTGTAAGCTTGCTATCATAGGGCCGAGCAACTCGCCTGCGATGAAAAGATGACGCAAATATGCTCGTGTATATTGTGTATCAACAAAAGTTTCTCCATTCGGGTCAACTGGCGAAAAATCGTATTTCCATTTTTCATTCTTCAGGTTGATGATACCTTCAGAAGTGAAAATCATGCCGTTTCGTCCGTTTCGGGTTGGCATCACACAGTCGAACATATCCACGCCACGTGAGATGCCTTCCAGAATGTTGGCCGGTGTGCCCACACCCATCAGGTAACGAGGTTTGTCTTTTGGCAAAATTGTGTTGACCAATTCTATCATCTCATACATCTTCTCAGTCGGTTCACCCACAGCAAGACCGCCAATAGCGTTGCCGTCAGCATTCTTCGAAGCGATGTATTCAGCTGATTTTTCGCGCAAATCACGATAAACACAACCTTGTACAATCGGAAACAGCGACTGATAATAACCATATTTCGGTTCCGTTTCAGAAAAACGCTGCACACAACGGTCCAACCAACGGTGCGTGCGTTCCATCGACTGTTTGGCATAATTGTAATCGGAAGTGCCAGGCGCACATTCATCAAACGCCATCATAATGTCAGCGCCAATGCTACGTTCAATGTCCATCACACGTTCGGGCGTGAACAGATGTTTCGAACCATCGATATGCGAACGGAACTCAACGCCTTCCTCTTTCATTTTGCGGATACCCGTCAACGAAAACACCTGAAAACCACCGCTATCAGTCAAAATCGGGCGGTCCCAACCGTTGAACTTATGCAGTCCGCCAGCTGCTTCCAACACATCCAAACCTGGACGAAGATACAAATGATAGGTGTTGCCAAGGATGATTTGCGCCTTGACTTCGTCCTTCACATCGCGAATATGGCAGGCTTTCACCGATCCCACCGTTCCGACAGGCATAAAAATAGGCGTTTCAATAAGGCCGTGGTCGGTCTGCAGCAGACCGGCACGTGCCGAACTTTTCGGGTCGTTTGAGGCTATCGTAAACTTCATGTGAACTATTTTGGCGCAAAGTTACAATTTTTTCCACTCGATTTTGGCATACTTCACGCCAATCGGGTTGCAGTCCTGTGATGTAACGACAGTCTCTCCATTGCTGATTTCATATTCTGCCTTGACGAAATGAAACATATCCAATCCTACAGGGATATTCTCAAATTCAAACACATAGCGCACTGCTTCACCAACGGGCAATGCCTTTTCCTGATCATAATTTTGCACAAAAGCGCCTTCAAAAAGATTGCCTTTCCTATCTACTGCCCGCAAACAAAGATTTTCGCCGCAACTTTTTCCAAAAGCAATCACGACAGAATCGTTTTTGGCCGTGGCCTCAACCGTGACACTCACCTTGCCCGTCAACGAATCGCCGACGCACGAAACAAAAGAAAAAGCCAGAAACGGATAAATCTTACCATCGACCAACATAGTCGTCTGACTGACAATAGCATCCGTTTTCTTTCCGGCAGCAGGAATGGCCACTTGTTTCCCATTCACCGACTTGGCGCGCATGTTGATGTTTTTCGACTGTGAAAAACCATTAACCGAGACAAAAAAGGCTACAAGCAATACAAATACTGATTTCTTCATTGTAATTTCATTTTAGGCTGCAAAAATAGCAAAATCTTTACTATCTTTGCACTACTATTAAAAGGAGGACACCGTGCATATCATATTCGACTTTAAAAGCTTGAGTTTCATAATTTTATTATGCTTCGGCATATCACTCATCATACAACTTATTTACCATTGGGGAGTATTTTCAAAGCTGGCTTTCTTCAAGAAGAAAAATAATGCGAAACCTGACGACAAGCTTGAGCCCGTATCGATTGTGGTTTGCACCCGCGACGCCTACGAATATTTACAGGATTTGGTTCCCGTTTTGCTCACACAAGATTACCCCGATTATGAAATCGTCATTGTCAACGACTGCTCGGAAGACGAAACGGAAGAATGGCTGAAAGACATTGAACGCCGCGAAACGAAAATCAAGCCCGTGCAGCTGCGCCAGCACCTCAACTTCTTCAACGGCAAGAAGTTCCCGCTTTCAATGGGCATCAAATCGGCTAAAAACGATTTGATCATTCTCACTGATGTCAACTGCCTCCCGACCAACAGCCAATGGCTGCGCAGCGTGGTGAACGGCTACCGTAACAACACTGAAGTCCTTATCGGTTATAGTCCTTACATGATTAAGAAAGGTCTGCTCAACAAAATCATGCGTTTTGACGCCGTGCAATATGCCATGCAGTATCTTTCGGCTGCCCTCAACAAGCATCCTTACATGGGCATTGGCACCAACCTTTCATATCGCAAGGAATTGTTCTACAGAAACCAAGGATTCACTTCGCACTATACGACAACAGTCGGCGAGGATGACTTATTTATCAACCAAGTGGCAAACAAGAAAAACACCGAAGTCTTAATCGATGCCGAAAACGCCATTTTGACCACTCCGCCACATAAATTCGGGATGTGGGCTCACATCAAGAGCAGCCGCTACTCAACCATTCCACGATACGACGCCAGATCAAAAGCATCGTCGGCACTGTTCACATGGTCACATTTTCTTTTCTATGCTTCGTTCATCGCCTTGATGATTCTCAAACCAGCCTTCACCTTATCAATCGGTGCAGTGTATTACATCCCGATTTTGGTTTTCTTTTTCCTCTTGCGCTATGGTTCGCAAATGATTATCTATCATGGTGCTACGAAGCGCCTCGGCGAAAAGGGTTTGTTGCCAGGTCTCATCATTTACGATTTGATTTTCGCTTTCCTTACGCCAATTCTTAGGTTAATGGGCAGAATGAAAATCGGCGTGGAATGACTATTGCGCTTCTTCCAGCTTCCACATAACAAAATTGCAACATTCCGTAAACCAACAAAGATTCCCCTATCGGGGAATGGATCCATGAGGCTCTAAAGACAGCGGCGGCGACCCGTTTCCGTCCTGAAACTGAAGTTCAGCCGCCGCCGCTTGCTCTATTAATCCACGGTATCCATTCCCGTCCTTTGGGCGGGAATCTTGTACTTTCATCAACCAAAGCTCCTAGCCTGTTATTTCCACCGTCTGTTTGTCGCCCCGCAATGATAGCTTGGCAATAAGTCCATCGTATTTTTGTTTCATGCTGCTTTCAAAGACCATCTTATTAAAGATAAAGAGAATGCCAAAAACAAGTATGACTACAACATAATACCAGCTCCAAGTATAACTTTTATTATCAAGCATATCGTTGGAAATCAAGACGAAAATAAGAGCCAAAGGCATGGAACAATTGAAAATCAAATTCCATTTTTTACATTTTTTCAGTTTCTGAGCCAAATCAACAAGAGAATCACTTTCGGCATCAACCGATTTAATAGCCCTACGCCAAAACGAACCGATAAGGACATAAAAAAAGACAACAGAGCCAAAGATAATTGTGTCTGTAACCTTAAAAGTACGTCCATTAAGAAGCATCATCGCAAAAAGCGAAGCACTTACAAACACAACAATAAAAGGTACAACCTTTAAAAATGTCAAATCAGTTTTCACTAATTTCTTGATTTCGTTGCGAAGCTCCGTTTCTGTATAAGTCTTTTCCTGTTCCATGATTAACTATTGCGCTTCTTCCAAACTGGCAATAAGTCCATTGTATTTTTGTTTCATGCTGCTTTCAAAGACTTTCCAAATGAAGAAAAACAAAGCGACAAAAACAAGCATGGCAACGATAAAAGTCCAATGCCAAGATATGCTTTCGAATTCGAAAATACTTGAAAAGACCAGGACAAACAGACAGAACAAAGGAGTAGAACAGTTATAAATCCAATTCCACTGCCTAACACTTTTCAGTTTTTTTGCCAAATCAGCGCAGGAATCTTTTTCCGCATCGACTGCCTTTAGCTTGCGATGCCAAATCAAGACAATAATGATGGCGCAAGCAATGGCAATACTCAAAGCAATCATAATCGTATCCTTAAAAAAATCCGATGCAAAAAGCAGTGCAATCGATACAATAAGTATCGGCAAACCGACATAAAGGACGACCTTCGTTCCCGTCAAATCGGTTTTCACCAGTTTCTTTACTTCGTTGCGAAGTTCCGATTCCGTATAAGTCTTTTCTTTTTCCATAACGCAAATATTTATAAATCTGTTTGTTGAAAGTTTTCCAATTGCGAAATCATATCATCAAAGTCATCAACCACTCCATTACGGCCGCGCAAAAAGAGTTTATAGGCTACAAAGATAACCAATGCAGAGAGCACACCTATAACGAACGATTTTAAAACGAAGCCCCAATTCACAAAAGGCAGCACAACAATCCAAGCCAAAACGCAACCTAATACAGCATAAAGCGAAAATGTCTGACGCTTTTTCATTGTTTTCATTCGAAGTGCAATCTCTTGCAAGGAAGTTTCATGAAAATCAATTGATTTAATTGATTTGCAACGCACTATGTTTGATAAAGCGAGAATAACACAAAGAACGGCATACAAAACCATCACCATCAAATCACGATTGAAATTGTATTCCGCAAAACACAAAAGCAGCAGTAACGGCACACCAATGAAAATGGCAAATTCGCTCCTCAAGCGCAGCTTATTCATGTATGATTCAGCATCTTCGCGAAGTTCGGCCTCTGTGAGTTTTTCTTCGTGTTCCATAGCATAATGTTTTATGGGTGCAAATATAAATGAAATTATTGATTCATTTGCGGTAATTTGCATTTCCAAACAAAAAGGCCGCCTCAACCGAGGCAGCCTTTTTCCATCGTAAAAAATTTCTCTCGTTGTAACCGTTTACTTGGCGAAACTCACGGCGCGAGTCTCACGGATGACGGTGATCTTAATCTGACCCGGATAGGTCATTTCAGTCTGGATTTTCTTTGAAAGGTCGTATGCAATACGGTCGGCATCGGCATCTGAAACCTTGTCGGCACCAACAATGACGCGCAGTTCACGGCCTGCCTGGATAGCATAGGTCTTAACCACGCCCTGGTACGACATGGCCATTTCCTCCAACTTATTCAAACGCTGGATATAAGCCTCAACCACTTCGCGGCGGGCACCCGGACGGGCACCTGAAATGGCATCGCAAACCTGAACGATAGGCGAAATGAGGTTGTCCATTTCGATTTCGTCGTGGTGAGCACCGATAGCGTTGCAAATGTCAGGTTTTTCCTTGAATTTCTCAGCAACCTTCATGCCCAGGATGGCGTGTGGCAGTTCCTCTTCATTTTCGGCGACTTTACCGATATCGTGAAGCAGGCCGGCACGCTTGGCAGCCTTTGGATTCAGGCCGAGTTCAGCAGCCATAGTGGAGCAGAGTTTAGCCGTTTCCACTGAGTGCTGCAGCAGGTTCTGGCCGTAAGAAGTGCGGTATTTCATGCGGCCCACCATCTTGATAAGGTCAGGACTGAGGTTGTGAATGCCAAGGTCGATAACGGTACGTTTACCCGTTTCGATGATTTCCTGTTCGACTTGTTTTTCAACTTTATGAACCACTTCCTCGATACGTGCAGGATGGATACGGCCATCGGTGACCAGCTTCTGCAGCGAGAGGCGTGCAATTTCACGGCGAACTGGGTCGAATCCGGAAATCAGGATAGCATCAGGGCTATCGTCGATGATGATTTCAACGCCAGTAAGCGATTCGAGAGCGCGAATGTTGCGGCCTTCACGGCCAATGATGCGGCCCTTGATTTCATCGTTTTCGATGTTGAATACGCTGACCGTATTTTCGATAGCCACTTCGGCAGCTGTGCGCTGAATGGTTTCGAGGACGATTTTCTTTGCCGTCTGGTTGGCGCTCAACTTGGCGTCTTCTGTGATTTCCTTCACATAAACCATAGCTTCAGCCTGAGCATCTTCCTTGACAAGTTCAATCAATTGTTCCTTAGCTTCCTTTGCCGAAAGACCCGAAATGGACTCGAGTTTCTTCGATTCCTCTTCGTAAAGAGCATCCAGTTCTGCCTTACGTTTTGTAATGCTTTCCTGCTGGCTTTCGACACGTTGCTGAGCCGTCTGGACTTCCTTCACCTTGCGCTGCACTTCTTCCATCTTCTGGTTTGCAGTCTGCTGCAATTGGTTTACACGATTTTCATTCTTTTGCAGTTCGCGTTTCTTCTCATTGGTAGTTTTTTCAAATTCATCCTTCATCTGCAGGAACTTTTCCTTAGCCTGCAAAATGCGTTCTTTCTTAATGACTTCTGCTTTTTCCTTGGCTTCTTCAAGATAAGCGTCAGCTTCCTTGGTTACAGCCTTACGCAAAAGTGTTGATGTGACAAAGTAACCTACGGCAAGGCCCAAAACAAGAGCCACTGCCCCAATGATAATGAGTGTTGTTGTGTTGATTGTGAGTAATAACATTTTACTTCTGTTTTACTCAGCAAAGATGGAGAGAAAAAAAGAAACTGTCTGCCCTAAGGGATATGATAAACCCTGTATTAATACGCTTAAGGCACTGTGATGCGCGAACGTCCACCGGCATGTAAATGCTTCCCCAAAGGGAATGAGGCCTGTTTTTACAGAGCACAAGTTAACCCATTGATGTTTAGAATTGTGTTGAGTTTACATGATGCGATGGACAGACAGATTCTAGTCTTTCAAAGAACATTGAGTATTATCTCGTTGTATTTCAGCGTTATAATTGCTCATCTAACAAGTCGTTCAAATCCTTCAATTTGCGTTCCAGATGTTGACTGTCGTACGATAACTCAGATTCGTATTTCACGGCCGAAGTGGCAAAGTGCAAGGCTGTCATTGCCATAACGTCCTGCACATTCTTTAAAGTATAAAACCGCGCATACGACTTAATTTTGTCGTTTATCATTGCAACGGCCTTTCGCACCTTCTCTTCGTCAGCGCGAGCAACCGTAACCTTATAGGTTTTCTCCATGATGGTGATATTTATTTGTATTTCATCCATCTCGCTGACTTTAAATATCTGAGCTATTCCTTACTGTTCAAAATCGAAACGCACTGATCAATCTCCTTCACAAGACTCCTGATGAGTTTTCTTCCTTCTTCTATTTCCTCCTCGTTGCCGAGTGCGTTAACAATAGTACTTTTATTTAATTTATCCTGCAACTCCAAATTGGCTTTCATCAGCGCCACATTTTCATTTCTAAGCGCTTCATTGTCAGCCAACAGCCTTTTGTTTTCATCAGCCAGTTGATTCTTCGCACCTATCAACTTCCTCAGTTTTACCTCGATTTCAGTTAATATGATGTTTGTATCGGCCATTCGACAATTGACTTTGGAATTGTTTTGCAAAAATAGAATATTGTTTCGTTCTAGGCAAAGGTTTTTCATTTTTTTTCTAATTTTACGCGTTTTTTAATCCCAATTACAATGAAAAAAACATTTATATCCATGATGATTGTAGCCACACTTGCAACCGCTTGCACCCCAAAAGAAACCACATTGACATTTCTTGAATCGACTGATACACACGGAAATTTCGCTGATTTCGGCAACGATGCCGCGCTTATCAAACAAATGAAAAAAGAGTTGGGCGAGAACCTCATTTTGCTCGATGCCGGCGACAACATGCAAGGCACAACCTATCAATATTGCGCCAACCAAAACGCCGGAAACCGCAACCTGACTTCGGAATTTCTGAATTACTTCCCATACGATGCAGCTTGTGTCGGCAATCACGATATTGAAGCCGGAAGAAAGGTCTTCGACCGCGTTTATTCCGAAGCCAAGGTGCCAATTCTTGCCGCCAACGTCATCGACGAATCAACGGGCGAACCTTATTTCACTCCTTATATTATATTGAACCGCCAAGGTTGCAAAGTCGCCGTGTTGGGACTGCTTACGCCTTACGTCGTGACTTGGGTGCCCGACCGTCTGCGTCCCGGCTTGCGTTTCGACCAGTTGGAAGAAGCCGCCGCCAAATGGGTGAAAATCATCAAGGAAAAGGAAAATCCCGATTTGATGGTCGGACTTTTCCATTCGGGCTGGGAATTTGCCGAACAAAACCTGCCCGAAGGCACACCGCTTGGCCGCGAAAACGCCGTAAAATGGGTGGCAGAAAACGTGCCTGGCTTCGACCTGATTTTCTACGGCCACGACCACAGAGCCAATGCAACAACCGTCACCAACATAGCAGGCGAAAAAGTGTATGTGCTCAATTCGGGACAACGCGCCAAAGGTCTTGCGAAAGCCGAAGTCACTTTCCGGAACCACAAAAAATCGAAAATCAGCATCGAACTGATTTCGACCGAGGACCAGGAACCCGATGCCGATTTCGTCAACCTTCTCCAGCCTTACATTGAACGCGCCGAAGATTATCAAGACAACGAAGTAGCCGAACTGCTGGTGACAATCAACAGCAGCGATGCGCTCAACGGGCCTTGCCTATGGGTCGACGAAATTCACCGCTGCCAGTTTGAGACGGTCGAAAAGGAAGGCATTCACGCCGACATTTCCTTTGCCGCGCCACTTGCGGCAGGCAAAACCATTGAAGCAGGCTTGCTCACAGTGAAAGATTTCTTCACTTGGTATCCTTTTGAAAACTCGCTGGCAGTCATGGCCATGACTGGTAAGGAAGTGAAGGATTTCCTTGAATACGCTTACGAAATGCAGAATCCAATCTATAACTTCGACTCGGGCGCAGGCATCCTCTACGAAGTGACCGATCAAGCACCGCGGGGCGAACATATCAACATCATCAGCATGGTCGACGGCACGCCTTTCGAAATGGAGAAGACCTACAACGTGGTGATGAATTCCTACCGCTCAATGGGCGGCGGCAACCATTTCATGAACGGCTGCGGCTGGCAACAGACCGACATCAAAGACCACGTCGTCTGGCAAAGCGACCGCGACCTGCGCTCCATTTTCATTGACTGGGCAAGACAAAAAGGAACTTTGGATAGCGAACCATTAAATTGCTGGAAAATAAAATGAAAGAAGATTTCTTATACTACCTTTGGGAAAACAAACTGATTGACGGTGAATTATTTACCACATCAGGCGAACCGATTACGGTTTACGCCACGGGCTATCGCAACACCGATTCCGGCCCTGATTTTCTAGAAGCGAGAATCAAGATTGGCGAAAACACCTGGGCGGGACATGTCGAGATTCACGTCAAGGCCTCCGATTGGAACCGCCACCAGCACCAAAACGACAAAGCCTACGACAACGTGATTCTGCACGTCGTTCACGAAAACGATTTGGCGACATCGGCCATTCCCGTCTTGGAACTGAAAGGCCATTTCGACATGGCTTTGTATGATAATTATCAGCGCTTTATCGCGACAAAAGGATGGATTCCATGCGAAAAATCGTTGGCAACGGTGCAGAAATTCACCATGCTTTCGTGGCTAGACAACATTCTGGTCGAGCGTTTGGAACAGAAAGCCGAAAGCGTCGAGAAAATCTTGGAAGCCAACACCTACGACTGGGAAGATGCGCTCTACAAACTTTTGATGCGTTATTTCGGTCTGAAAGTGAACAACGAAGCCTTTGAATATCTCGCTACCATTCTGCCTTTCAAGACCTTACTGAAACACGCCGACAATCTCCTGCAAGTGGAAGCCATGCTTTTCGGCTGCGCCGGTTTCCTTGAAAAAGACTTCACAGATGAATATCCGCAACTGCTGAAACGCGAATACAAGGTGATGAAAGCGAAATTCAACCTGCTGACCATGCCCGAAGAACGCTGGAAATTCATGCGTATGCGTCCCGGCAACTTCCCGACCATCCGCTTGGCACAATTGGCCATGATGATTCACGAAAACGGCAGCGTTTTCTCCAAAATCCTGACGGCAAGAAACACCGATGAAGTAAAAAAGCTGCTTGAAGTGGAACCTTCGGAATACTGGTTGACACATTACCGTTTTGAAACACCATCGCCGAAACGCACGAAACGCTTAGGCGATTCGACCGCCGAAATATTGATTATCAATGCAATAGTTCCGCTTTTATTCTGCTACGGACAACTGCATTACGACGAGACCCTTTGTGAAAGAGCCACCGACTATCTCGAACAACTCGAAGCCGAAGACAACACCATCACGAGGCACTTCGCCGAGCGCGGCTGGCAGGCGCAAAACGCCATGCAATCACAGGCCTTGATACAACTCTACACCAATTATTGCAAACGGAAAAGATGCTTGGAATGTAGGGCTGGCAATGTGCTAATGAAAGGATAAAATTGCTTTTGGGATTGCCTAACGGCAAAAAATCTAATGAAAATCTTTGTTTAAAATCATTCAAAAATCAATGTTTGTTTTTCAAAAGGATTGTCTTGTTTGATACGCAAACAATGATTTTTGGCAGTTCTGACTAATCATCATCTTCCAAAAAGAAAATTTCTTCGACATTCTTGCCGAAGACCTTGGCCATTTTCAGGGCAAGCACGGTGGAAGGCACATATTTCCCCGATTCGATGGCGTTGATGGTCTGGCGGCTGACATTGATTTTCTCGGCAAGTTCGCCCTGCGTGATATCCATTTCGGCGCGCGCCACTTTCAGTTTATTCTTCATTTTCACCTCCTTTGTTAAAGCGGTGCAACGACACGTTAAACTTGATGATGAACAGCAGCAGGAAAATGAAATAAATCGAATAGGCAAAATACATGTACACCATTCCATAGATGGTTAAAGTGCCAAACAGGAAAACCGCCGCACTGACTAAAGTAGCCCAAACCAGACTGCGCTCGCGAAGTTGCCTAACAAACTCGTCCTCAACTTTTTCCCTTGAAAAACCAACAAGGATGAGACCGATGGTCATAAAAATCAGAATGAATGTAAAAATCGAACAATCCGCCATTTTGAACAGTCCCGGATCTTTCCCTTCATCCGACAGAAAGCCTAAAGGATCGTCATCAAAAAGTGCTGGCATTTTTAAGTCAGGATTCCAATCGTAACATATTGACGCGACAAAAAAAGCGATGGTAGCCGCCAACGTGATTCCAGTAACCACCCATCCGATTGCCTTGAACCGATGTGGAAACAAATAGTTTTTCTTCATTGTTTGAGATTTTAATTGGTTTGATGCCACAAAAGTAAAGCAAACTTTACAAATAGACAAATTAATTTGTCATATTCTTTCGTGAATTTAGAACAATTCCAAATATGGAATATGGTTAGATAGAATAATTTGAGTACATTTGCGGCATCAATAATTATGAAGAACTTCTGGAGCATCGACATTGACCACAAGCGAGTCTTCGGACTAGATTTGTTGAGAGCTTTTGCCATCTTTTGCGTGGTGCAAGGCCATGCTGAACGAATCCTGTTCGATACGCCACTTGACCGCTTCACCGACATGCCTGTACCTCACGGCGTTGACATTTTCTTTGTCATGACCGGTTTCCTCATCGGCAAGTCATTCATCTCCCATCTCGAGAAGCACGACAACCACATCAATCGTTCCAAAGCCCTAACATTCTATGGACGGACAGCGCTGCGCATTCTACCCAATTATCTCTTTATCCTGTTAGTCAACTACCTATTGGTGCAGCTACAAGTCATCGAAGGCGACATCCACACATTCCCTCTTTGGCGTTTTGCTACCTTCACACAGAATCTATTCTCGCCCTTTTGGGGGTTCTATTGGGAGTCGTATTCTCTGCCTGTTCAATGGTGGTTCTATGTCTTTTTTCCACTCCTATTGACTTCTTTCTCCCTCTTTGCGAAACCTAAGAAATATATCCCATGGTTATGCTTGTTCTTTATCGCAACATCTATTGCCTTCCGTCTCTCCATTGCCAGCCAAATACATGATCGTTTCAGTTGGGATATTTGGATTCGCAAAACGGTAGCATCACGCACCGACAACATATACATTGGTGTGCTTGCAGCCTGGGCGATGTATTATTATCCGAAACAATGGGAACGCCATGCCGTTGCCAGTTTCATCGTTGGAGTTATCTTGTTCATTGCCACGCGTATCATCCCACGCAATCCTGGTTCTTTCTATTACGATGCCTTATATCTGACGATTTCAGCCTTTGCCATTGCATTGTGGTTTCCTTTGCTGTCGAAATGGAAATCATACAAAACCCGCTTAGGGACTTTCGTTTCACGAATCAGCGTGCTCTCCTACGCCATGTTCCTCACTAACTTGCTGCTACTCCAAGTCCTTGAATACAGCTTCCCAAACTTCGTAAGCCAATATGCCGTTGCTTATCCCGCATACTGGTTACTAACTTTTGCAGCGTCGTATCTCTTACATGTACTTGTGGAGAAACCATTCGTAAAACTAAGGGAAAGAATTACTATTCCATAAGCAACGGCAAGTCGATCCGCACCTTGATGATTCTCTCTCAAAAATGGCCGTCGATGCCTATAAATGCATTTTGAGGGAAAACTGACGAATCAACCAACATTTTCCTTATTATTGCAAACCTAAATCCGAAACGAAGACAAAACACATTATTATTATGGAAAACGAAAATTTCAAACTGCCCGAAAACGCGCATCGCGAACTGAAACCGGGCGAAGAGTACGAACCCATCTTGTCGAAAAACAAGAAGTATCAGGAAGTTACCGTTTGGTCGGTCGTCACCGGTCTGTTGATGACCATTCTGTTTTCGGCGGCTGCCGCTTACCTCGGACTGAAAGTCGGCCAGGTGTTTGAAGCCGCCATCCCGATCGCCATCATCGCCATAGGCTTGTCGGGACTGGCCAAGAAAAACGACGCACTTTCGCAAAACGTCATTATTCAATCCATCGGCGGCTGTTCGGGCGGCGTGGTGGCTGGCGCCATCTTCACGCTTCCAGCCCTTTACATTCTGCAAGGCAAGGGCTATGCCATCGAAATCAATTTCTGGCAGGTGTTCATCAGCTCGCTGTTGGGCGGCATTTTGGGCATTCTGTTCCTCATTCCTTTCCGCAAATATTTCGTCAAGGAACAACACGGCAAATTCCCGTTCCCTGAAGCCACGGCTACAACACAGGTCTTAGTCAGCGGACAGAAAAAAGGCAAGGATTCCTTATTGCTGGTTGTCAGCGGTTTGATTGGCGGTCTTTACGACTTCATCGTCGCCACTTTCGGCTGGTGGTCGGAGACTATCACCACACGCATGATGGGCTGGGGCGCTGCCTTGGCCGACAAAGCCAAACTGATGTTCAAGGTGAACACCGGCGCTGCCGTGCTCGGTTTGGGTTATATCATCGGACTGAAATATGCCTTCATCATCTGCTGCGGTTCATTGCTAGTCTGGTTCATCATCATTCCTGGCATGAACCTCATTTGGGGTGACCAAATCATCGATCTGATGAATGCCGGCATTACCTCAACCATTGGACAGATGGCTCCTGAAGAAATCTTCAAGAACTACGCCCGCCACATCGGCATCGGCGGCATTGCCATGGCCGGAGTCATCAGCATCATCAAATCGTGGGGCGTCATCAAGTCATCAGTCGGACTGGCAGCCAACGAATTCAAAGGCAAGAAAGCCAGCAACGAACCCGTCGACCGCACCCAAAGCGACCTTTCCATGAAGACTATCATCATCGGAATCGTGGCCGTGTTGCTCATCACCTTCCTGTTCTTCTGGTTTGGTGTTGTTGGCAATGTTGGCCATGCTGCCATCGGTATTTTGGTCGTCGCTGTCATTGCATTTTTGTTTACCACTGTGGCCGCCAACGCCATTGCCATCGTAGGCTCCAATCCTGTCAGCGGCATGACCCTGATGACTTTGATTTTGGCATCCTTGGTTATGGTAGCCGCCGGTTTGAGCGGTGCCGAAGGCATGACTGCCGCATTAATAATAGGTGGCGTGGTCTGCACGGCTTTGGCTGTGGCAGGTGCTTTCATCACCGACCTAAAGGTTGGTTACTGGATTGGCACCACGCCTAAGAAACAAGAGATTTGGAAATTCGTCGGTGTGGCTGTGGCCTCCGCAACCGTGGCTGGCGTCATCATGGTGCTGAACAAAGCCTACGGTTTTGTCGGCGACGGCGCTTTGGTTGCACCGCAAGCCAACGCCATGTCGGCTGTCATCGAGCCTATGATGTCGGGCGGCAGCGCACCTTGGCTGCTTTACGGCATTGGTGCTGCCATCGCCTTGATTCTCAATTTCTGCAAGATTCCAGCTTTGCCATTTGCCTTGGGCATGTTCATCCCGATTGACCTCAACGTGCCGTTGCTCATTGGCGGCGCCGTGTCGTGGTTTGTCAGCACACGCAGCAAAGACCAGAAACTCAACGATGCACGCTATAACCGCGGCACCCTCATCGCCTCAGGTTTCATTGCCGGCGGCGCCTTGATGGGTGTGGTCAGCGCCATCCTCAAGTTCTGCAATGTCAATGCAGTGGCTCGTACCGCCGACGGCGGATTGTTCAACGAACTCCCGATTGCAGGCCTCATCGCATTAGTCATGTATATTGCCATCATCATTTACATGATTTGGGACAGCAAACGCGCAAAAGTGGAAGAGTAAAACTGCTTTTCCCCTTACGAACCAAAAAGATGCACTAACAGTGCATCTTTTTTTTTCATTCGATTCACCTAGAATTATTCCGATACTGCAGTTTACAACTCTTCAAATGAAATTCAAAAAAGCCATGCGTCTGACGTATTTCTTCAATTTTTCAGTTATTTTGCTCCATCGGTAGGACTGAAATTCGACTTTTCGAGGATTTAGTCCGGGCTTAGCTCTTTTTCCTCGACTTTTCGAGGATTTAGTCCATTGCAAGGTCTTATTTCTCGACACGTCGAGCATTTTGGTCCATCGGCATGACAAAATGTTCGAGATTTGGGACATTATGTCATGCGCAAGGTCTTTTTTCTCGACACGTCGAGCTTTTTGTCCTAGTGTTGGACTTTTTTCTCGAGAAGTGGAAATTTGGTCAGGCAGGAGGAGTTTTTTAATCGAGATGCCTCAAAAAGAAGAATAAATCAAGAGTGATAGCTTAAACGATGGAACTTTTGGAATGCATGATTGCAAAAGACAACACTGAAACAGGCTTTTTAAATGTCGTTCCGCTTTGAGATTTTAGCCTACTGTATTGGAAAAAACTACTTTTGCTTCATAATTTTACTATTTTTGCAAATGAATTCAGTAGAAATGAAATACATCTCTTCTGAAAAAAGAAAACTACTAACAACAAACAGATAAACATCTTGTAACAAAATAACGACATAATAACATAACGCATTAGCTATTATTCACATTCAAACAAAAAGCGTCGGAAACTGATTGTTCTGAATAATCGGATAAAGCAAATTCACGGAAGCTGAGGCAGACCGTTACTCACATAAATTGTTAATGCTCGCGCGATAAGGCGTGGGCTAATCTATGTGAGTAATCGGGGTTCATCCGACGCTCCCCGTGAATGTGAGTAGAGAGGTTCGCGCCTTTCTTATCTTCAAAATGATAGATTTTTGCTACCTTTGCAGCGTCAATCCATTTTGCGGATGGCACTAAAAGGTAAAAAAGCGTGGCTAATTTATCGAGAAAATTTTACAACGACGATTCCCGCATCAAAACGCTCATCAATGATTTGCGTGACGGGAATCATTTGCTATGTTCGAATCTCACCGGCTCCTCAAAGGCTTTCATCGTTGAAGAAGTGTTCCGTCAGAAAGGCGGGCAACACCTTGTCATTTGCTCCGACCGCGAGACAGCGGCCTATTTTTACAACGACTTGGAAAGTGCTTTCGGTGAGCGCGAAATGGATTACAGCAAGAAGCAGATCCTCTTCTACCCCACTTCCTACAAGCGTCCTTACGAACCTGAGAAAGCCGACAACACTTACATTCTGTCGCGCACTGAAGTGCTGCAGCGCGTCAACACATCCGAGCGGCGCACGGTCATTGTCAGCTATCCCGAAGCCCTCAGCGAAAAGGTTTTCACACGCAAACTGCTGGCTAAGAACTCTTTCAAGATAAAAGTTGGCGACAACATCAATCTTGACGACCTGATTGAAAAACTCTATGAGTTCAATTTCGAAAATGTCGATTTCGTTGTCGAGCCTGGTCAGTTTGCCATCCGTGGCGGCCTGATTGACGTGTTTTCGTTTGCCAACGACAATCCTTACCGCATCGAGTTTTTCGGCGATGAAGTCGACTCCATCCGCAGTTTCGATATTGCCAACCAGCTTTCCATCGAGAAACTGAACAACATCGTTTTGGTGCCGAACATGCAGGAAAAGGCTTTCATCGAGGAACGAGAGTCGATTCTGCAATACCTGCCTAACACCACGGCTATCTGGTTGGAAAACATGTCGTTCTTCGCTTCGCAAATCGACCGCGAATACGACCGAGCCGTTGAGAGCTTCCAGAAATTGGACGAAAGCCAGAAGCCGATGACGCCCGAACAACTTTTCTGCAAATCAGAAGAGTTGATGGATAACCTGCTGAAACGCAATACGGTGGAATTTGGTCCAAGCAGCAAACTCAAAGCATCGGAAACCATTGAATTTCACACCCAGCCGCAACCTGTCTTCAACAAGAATTTCAGTCTGCTGATTGAAGACCTTGAAGCGCACAAGCAAGACGGCTACAAAATCATCCTGTTTTCGGAGAGCAACAAGCAGCTTGACAGAATCCAGAACATCCTGAACGACATCAACCAGCAGGACGAACTCCACAGCGATTTCCAACGCGAGAACCGCGCCATTCACGCCGGATTCATCGATAACGACTTGAAAATCTGCTGCTACACCGACCACCAGATTTTTGAGCGCTACCACCGTTTCCATTTGCGCGACAATTTCGCCTCGAAACAAGCCATCACCCTCAAAGACCTTTACGACCTGAAACCCGGCGATTATGTCACCCACATCGACTACGGCATCGGGCAGTTCGACGGTTTGGAGACCATCGACAACAACGGCAAGATGCAGGAAGCCATCCGCATCATTTATAATAAAGGCGACCTGCTGTATATCAGCATCCATTCCCTGCATTGCATTGCGAAATATTGCAGCAAGGACGGCACCGAACCTACATTAAGCACCTTAGGCTCAAACACTTGGAACAGGCTGAAGTCGAAAACCAAGAGCAAGGTCAAGGACATTGCACGCGAACTCATCAAACTTTACGCCGAGCGCAAACAAAGCAAAGGCTTCCAGTTTGCCCCCGACAACTACCTGCAAAACGAACTTGAGGCATCCTTCATTTACGAAGACACGCCCGACCAGCTGAAAGCCACCAACGATGTGAAACGCGACATGGAATCGGAGAACCCGATGGACCGTTTGGTTTGCGGCGATGTCGGTTTCGGCAAGACCGAAGTCGCCATGCGTGCCGCTTTCAAGGCCTGCTGCGACTCAAAACAAGTGGCCGTTTTGGTGCCTACCACCGTGCTCGCCTTGCAACATTACCACACTTTCAAGGAACGCCTCAACGGATTCCCGGTCAATATCGAATACCTCAACCGTTTCAAGTCTGCCAAAGAGCAAAAAGAGACGCTGAAACAGTTGGAAAGCGGACAAATAGACATCATCATAGGCACACACCGATTGACAGGAAAAGATGTCAAATTCAAGGATTTAGGATTGCTCATCATCGATGAGGAACAGAAATTCGGCGTTGCCGTGAAAGAGAAATTGAAAGAAATGAAGGCCAATGTTGACACATTAACCTTGACCGCCACGCCTATTCCACGCACCTTGCAGTTCTCGATGATGGGCGCCCGCGACCTAAGCGTCATCAGTACGCCGCCACCGAACCGCTATCCCGTTCAGACTGAACTACATACTTTCGATGGCGAACTCATCCGCGATGCCATTCAGTTTGAAATGGCTCGCGACGGGCAAGTGTTTTTCATCCACAACCGCATTCAGAACATCGAAGAAGTCAAGAATGTCATCTTGCGCTATGTGCCAGGTGCCAGAGTCGCCGTCGCCCACGGGCAAATGGATGGCGAGAAACTTGAAAAAATCATGCTCGGCTTCATCAACGGCGATTACGATGTGCTGCTTTGCACCACCATTGTGGAATCAGGCCTCGATATTCCGAATGCTAACACCATCATTATCAACGATGCACACCGATACGGTTTGAGCGACTTGCACCAATTGCGCGGTCGCGTTGGCCGTTCCAACAAGAAAGCCTTCTGCTATCTTTTGACACCGCCTTACAACACCTTGACTCAAGATGCCCAAAAGCGTCTGCGTGCCTTGGAGGAGTTTTCCGATTTGGGCGGCGGCATCAACATTGCCATGCGCGACCTCGACATTCGCGGGGCAGGCAACCTTTTGGGCGCCGAGCAAAGCGGTTTCATCAACGACATCGGTTTTGAGACCTACCATAAAATCCTCGACGAAGCCATCCGCGAACTCAAGACCACCGAGTTCCAAGACCTCTTTGAGCAAGAAGAAGAACAGCAATTTGTCAGCGAATGTGGCATTGAGACCGACATGGAAGTCTGTTTCCCAGGCGATTACATTGGTTCCACATCCGAACGCATCAGCCTCTACACCGAACTTGACCACATAAAAAACGAAGAAGGTTTGATGAAATTCACCGAGCGCCTCATCGACCGTTTCGGCCCAATTCCGAAGCAAGTCAACGACCTGCTCAACACCGTGCGACTGCGCTGGCTGGCCCGCGACTGCGGCTTTGAGAAAATCGTCCTGCGCAACAATATCATGACGGCTTATTTCATTAGCAACCAAGCGTCAAAATATTATGAAACAGGAGTTTATAAGGACATCATGCAATACATCATCACGCACCCGAAACGCACGAGCGTAAAGGAAGTGAAGGAAAAACTGCTGCTGCAAATCAAGGAAGTCACGACTATAACGCAAGCCTTGCTGCTGCTGAGAGAAATGAGTAAAACCGAAGAAAAATAAAATGAACGCTGATAAATATATCGAAAAACTAGACCTTGAACCGCATCCTGAAGGCGGCTATTTCAAGCAAGTCTATGGCAATGACGAAGGTGGCGAAAAAACTCTTTCAACCATTTATTATTTACTGAAAGACAACGATTTCTCGGCTTTTCACAAGTTGCACGACATGGTCGAAATCTGGTATTATCATGCCGGAGAGCGATTGAATATTTATGTCATCGACCAGAACGGCGAACTGAAAGTACACCATCTTTTTGCCAACAACGAAATGCAAGTCGTCATTGAACCTGAACAATGGTTTGCCGCCGAAATTCCGACCAAAAACGGATTCACCCTTGTCGGTTGCGCCGTCGCTCCCGCCTTCCGTTTCGAGAATTTTGAATTAGGAAAACGAAAAGACCTACTCAAAGCCTACCCACAGCACAGCGAAGTGATTGAACGGCTGACGCACGACTAAAGCGTAATCACTTCATCCATCCGGATGTCAAACGGTTCCGTTGAAATCTCGTCAACTAATTGGAAATCAAAGCAAATGCCAATACGTTTGACATTCAAATGCTGACTGAGGAAACGGTCGTAATAGCCTCGGCCACGGCCTAAACGGTTACCATTGCGATCGAAAGCAACACCAGGAACGACAATCAAGTCAAAACCACCATTATAGGGTTCGTTCTGAGGTTCTAGAATGTTGAAATCGCCGACAGCGAAATGCGTATCCTTTTCGTAGGCCACAGGAATAATATCGTCGCCGACCACAGTTGGCAGGATGATTTGCTTTTTCAGATGCCACTTTTCAAGAAAAACCTGCGTCTGCACCTCGTCAGGCAAAGCGCTGTAAAGCATGACACGCTCAGCTTTTACGAAATCAGGATGCTGCTCCAACTTGGCGAGAATCTTTTCCGATTGTTCCAGCAATTGTTCCTTGGTATGCTGCTTTTTCAAAACCTTGATTTCGGCCCGTAATGCTTTCTTATCCATATTTTTATAAATTACATTTATCAATAATCACTTAACATCCACAATAACAATTCCTAAAGCAACAAACAATTTCTTCTTCATTTTCCCAAATTTCGACAAAAATACAAAACAAAAACGTATTTTTACCAAAATTTTGCACCATGAAGAAAATTGTTCCTTTGTTTTTCGCTTTCATGCTTGTCGTTGATTGTCAAATGTTTTCACAGGGCAATGGGAAACCGGCAAACACCATCATTCCTGAACCGAAAGAATTTGAAATGCTTAGTGCCGTAAAATCGAAATTCACTGAAATCAAGATAGATACGAGCATTACTTTTCAGAATCCCGAAGAATACCAAATCATAACTGAAAATGGGATTGCAACTGTTTCGGGCAACATACAATGGGCACAATCAACCATCTATCAGATTATTGACAAAAACGGCAACATGCCCAACGTAAGCATCCACGATTGGCCCGCTTATCCATTCCGTGGTTTCATGCACGACACCGGACGCAACTATCAAACCGTTGAAATGCTCAAGAAAACCCTCGACCTAATGAGTTTCTACAAACTGAACTACTTTCATTGGCACCTGACCGATCATCCGGCATGGCGCATCGAATGTAAGGCTTATCCGCAGCTCAACGACCCGAAATCCCAACGTCAGGGCCGTGACGAAGGTAATTTCTACACTTACGATGAAATCCGTGAAATCATAGCCTACGCAAAGGAAAGAGGCATTACTATCGTCCCTGAAATTGATATGCCAGGACACTCAACTTATTTTGTCAACACTTTCGGAGTCAGCATGGATTCAGAAGAAGGCAAAAAGATTCTTGGCACTTGCCTGCAAGAGTTTTTTGATGAGATTCCTGCAGAATCATGTCCCTATTTTCACATCGGTTCTGACGAAATACACATTGCTGACCCAGAAGGCTTTATGCGTTGGGCAGAAAATATTGTTACAGAAAACGGCCGTCAAGCCATCGCATGGAGTCCTGGTTTGCCGACATCCGAGAGCACAATACGCCAAATATGGAATGAAAACGAAGGCTCGAATGCCGCCTTATCCAACAAGCCAGGGAAATATGTCGACTCATTTGTCGGCTACCTAAACTATTATGACCCGATGGTTTTCAGCAATCGAGCATTTCTACATATGGCAGCCGCTCAACAAATACCCGATACCACAAAAGCCCTTGGTGGCATTCTTTGCCTTTGGAACGATGTCAATGTTGACGACAAAGAAAACATCGCGCTCCACAACGGCATGATTAACGGCATGATGGCCTACGCCGAACGGTTTTGGAATGGCGGCAACGCTGGAGAAATCGACAACGAAAACCTACCTTCGGGTCCCTACACCGTGGCGGGTTCACGACTTGCCAATTTCGAAGAAAAGATGAGAGTTCATCGTGACCAATTCCATAAAGAGAAAATGCGCTGGGTCGCCAATTCCGAAATTGAATGGCAAGTGAGCATCGACACAAACGCAAGCCAGAAAGCTTTTGGCGGTGCCGTTGATTTGGACGCCTTCTGCAAGCAACTCGACATTACAACCAACGATACGGCATCAGCAACAGCACAAACCACCATCATTGCCGAAGATGACATGAACATTCAAGCATGGATTGGATTCGACACGCCTGCCCGCTCCAACCGCAACGGTTACGGCATAGGCGAGCAAGGTCATTGGGAAGGCGGGAGCCGATGCTTTGTCAATGGCGAGGAAATCCTGCCGGCAACTCAATGGCAGGAACCTGGAAAATACAATTACCACTTCAACACATGGATGCGTCCTGAAGAAGAAGAGTCCTTCACCAACGAGCAATTGTACTGGATGCGCGAACCGGCACAAATACACTTGAAAAAAGGCGAGAACCTCATCGAGATTCTCGCCCCTAAGACTTACCAAGGCTTACGCTGGAGCTTTGCCTTCATTCCCGTGACCATTAATTCAGACGGTTCGGTAAGCGAAGTGAAAGGCATCAGCTTCAAGCATCAATAATTGCCGGCGTAATTGCCGCTCAGCGTCTCAATAAACTGGTTGGCAGCTGATTTCATGTTTGCAAAATCGCTGCTCAACGAACTTGAACAGTCAAGCACGAGCATGATGAGAGCACTGCGATATTCCTCAACTACTTCCGTGTTATCCGTTTGGGTAAACTCACTGTTATTCTGCCATTGTTCAATAGTTGGAATATATTTCCATTGCTTGACATGGTCCATAGGAACCTGTTCGCCATTAGGCAACAAAAGGTTACGGAATGAGAACAAGTCAAAAATGCCTTGCGAAGTGGCCGAAACGGTTGAACCATTCATGCAATCGAGACCGACATATTCAACATTGTTCAAAACGCCAAGCGAATTGCCATTCATACGGGAATAGGTGCCTTCGATATAGCAATTTGAAGATTGTGCATTTTCAACATCATCGAAAGTGAAACGGATGACATCACCAGGTTCCTGAGCGGGCATCTTCAGCGTCACATTGTAATATGTACTCTGATTATAAAGTTGTCTGGCGATTTCGGCGAAATGCTCGCCAGCTTCGCTCATGCTTGTCACTTCAAAAACATTATGTTCCGGATCACTGGAGAGCTGTTCCAAATTGGTGCGGAAAGTATTCACATCGCTCACATCAGAGCCACGCACGCCAATGGAATAGGCTGCAATATTCATGCCCCCAACCTTTTCATTTTTAATACGATGATTGACGGCGCTCAAATATTCAGATCCTGATGAATAATTTGACATCAGATAAGAGCCTTGATCCAAGCCGTCAGTAAAAGTCACCACCGACACATTGATCAAATCCTCAGGAATTACAGCATTTGTCAGATTGTCGATGGCAGTGTTCACGGCATGGTAAAGAATAGTTCCGTTTTCCATAGAAAGATCATCGACAAATGTCTCAAAGCCGAACTTCGTGTTTTGGTTCAGCAAACTCATTGGCAAAGTGTAAAGTTGATCATTAAAGCCCACGATGCCAAGATAAAGGCCTTCTTCCGGGGTCTCGTTCGGTGCCGGATGAGGTTTTTTGCAACTAGTACAGAAAAACATTCCAAATGTAAGCATTATAGCTGCTACGGCTAAAAATCTTCTTTTCATATTTGTTGTAATTTATGGTTATTCAATTCATGTTTTCAGAACGCAAAAATAACATTTTTATTTTTCTAAAGGCAAAATCGTATCTTTGCATCAAATTTTATTCCAATGAAACGCATTTTATTAATCATTTCACTTGTTACTTTTTGCTTCAACTTAAATGCTCAAACCATGAAAAAGACACTAGTCGCCTATTTCTCTGCCACCGGAACGACTGAAAAAGTGGCACAAAACCTTGCCGAGGTCACCCATTCCGACCTCTTTGAAATCAATCCGGAAACGCCTTACACCGCCGCCGATTTGGACTGGAGAGACAAGAACTCGCGCAGCACCATCGAGATGAACGACAAGGCGTCGCGCCCTGCCATTGCCGGCAAATTGGACAACATAGCCGATTACGATGTGGTTTATCTCGGCTTCCCCATCTGGTGGTATGTCGCCCCGACCATCATCAACACTTTCCTTGAAAGTTACGATTTCAGCGGGAAGACCATCGTGCTTTTCGCCACCTCAGGCAGCAGCGGCTTCGGCAAGACCGCCGAAAGCCTTCAGCCTAGCGCACCAAATGCTAAAATCATCGAAGGCCGCGTGCTGAACGGCAACCCATCGAAAGAGAAAATCGGCGAATGGGTCGATAGTTTGGAACTGTAACAGATAAAAACTAGAGACGCGCCATGGCACGTCTCTACTGTAAAAACAAAAATCCGCCTCGTTTCGTGAGGCGGATTTTTTCATTTCAAACATTTCCAACATTTTTCCTTGAAACGCTCATATCTTTCATTCAAAGCCGCATTGTAAATGGCAATGGATTTATGGGCTTCCTTTTCGGCAATCCGAAACTCTTTGTTCTCGGCTTTTCTGACAATTCTGTCTATTTTCCTTTCAAGTTTGTTGCCGCGGGTCATGGTTTTCAAGGTGTCGGCCAATTCGTTGGCATCGCTGCCTTGTGCTTTGAGTTTCCGCAAGGGGAGCGGAATCACATTCTTAGAATCAACCCAAACCGGCATGGCGAAACTACACCTCGAATAACCCATGGCGCACCAAAGCACGTCGCCATCCAGAACCACGCTTGAAACCGTCGTCGGGCGGGCGATGATGCTTTCCTTGGCAAGGTTTTTCAGAATCCACTGCGCATCAAACTTGCCTCTGTGAGCTTTCATCTTTTGCTCGACGAGTTCGTAGCGGTCGTAGCCTTTTCCCTCGCCTTCGCGACCTGTGAAAGCGTAATTGGTGCGAATCAGATAACCATCGCGTGGCACGTCGAAACGCGTGTAGCCAAAATCATGCACCTCGAAATAGGCCGCATCGCCATTGGCATCGCTCACACCGAAATTGGCTTCCAAGCCATTGGGCTGCGGCAGCGAGTCGATATAACGTTGGAAATCATCTATCGTCGTGCAAATCTGCAAGGCCTTTTTCATGATGATGCCTTCCCACGGACGGTTTTCATCAATAATGGGCGACAAGCCGTAGGCCACGCTGTTCATAATGGAAAAACCAACCTCGTTGGTTCCGCACCAAACACTGGCACGCAATGAATCGTTGGAATCGACGACGCCAGTAAAGGAAAAGCAACCTTCATCGTCAAAGAAATCCAGATAATTGAACCGCACCGATGAATCCCGCTGTTTCCACAGTAAAGGGCGACCGTTTGCGCTTGCATCGGCGCCTACAATGATGGTCGTGCAGCAAAAAGCCAAGTTTGCATATAGTAAGGCGAACAATAAGAGAATCTTTTTCATCATATTCATTTTTTTTGCGCGGAGACGTAGCACGCTACGTCTCTACAGGAAAATGATTCTTAAATTACTGTGGTGCAACGACATTGAAGGTCACTAAATCTTCCTCGCCCTTGTTCATGATGGTGTGGCCGTGACCTTTCTGGCAGTAATGCGCCATGCCTTTTGTATAGACTTGTTCGGTGCCATCAAACAAAATGGTTGCTTCGCCTTGCAGCACGTAAACGATTTCCATGTCGGAGTCGTGCGTGTGGTTGCCCACCGACGAACCTGATGGAATGGTGCAATACATGAACTTGTTTTTGCCATCCACCAGCATCTTCATGTAAATGTCGTTTTCGCCACCCTTGAAATTCGACATGGTGTCAATTTCCATTGCGTTGAAATCAATCGTGCTGATGACTTCTTGTGGAATAATTTCAGAAGTCGTGTCTGTAACAACTTCAGGAGCAGGAATTTGTTCGACATCCTTATTCGCATTGCGGCAACCTGCAAATGCCAAGGCTATCACCGCCAACGGCATGACTAAACGGAAAATTCTTCTTTTCATGATTTGAATTGTTGATGATTTAATGTGGCAAAGATAGCATTTATTTGCCTTCATCCTCCTCATCAGGCCATTTTATCAGGTTGTCCTCGATATATTTCGCCGTGGCGTTCAATTCCTCCTGATTGCGGATGATGCGGTCGTGGAAACGGGTCTGCCACGCAAAGGGAATGTCGTTTTCGTGGGCGAATTTGGAAATTGCAGATTTCAATCCTCGAATGACGGTTGCCAAGGTGTTCGCCTTTGGTGAGATTTCCGCCATTTCCACATTTTTCACCATCGGGGTTTCCCCTGTAGAGACGTAGCGTGCTACGTCTCCCAACCCGCAAGATAATTTGGAATCATCGTTGCGTGCAACTTCTGCCAACTTGTCTAACGATTGTCCATTATTGTTAGGTTTATTATGGGTTTTATCATTGGAGACGTTGCACGCAACGTCTCTACGAACAAAATGCACATTATCAGAATTTTGCGATTGGCATTGGTTGCCGGAGACGTTGCACGCAACGTCTCTACAGCCAAGATACACAATAGCGTGAATATGATCAGGCATGACGATGAAACACGGGATTTCGGCATACGGATAATGTTTTTTCACGTTCTGGAATTGCTGCATGGCAAATTCCCCGATGGACGACAATTCCATGACATTGCCATCCTTGCCGACGGTGATTTCCCCAAAATAACCGTCGCGGTTTGCCGTGCAAATTGTCACATGATAGAAACCGCCATCGTAATCGTGCCACGCGGCACGCGCCGACGGAATGCGATAGATGTTGTTGAAGCGGTCGGACATGGTGGATGAATTGGATGGGACAAAAATAACGATAATTTGGCCTCGTTTTCATCATCAGGCTGTTTTTCACATCCTGCCCTGTAGAGACGTTGCACAACGTCTCCAAACCGACCAACGTATTACCATCATCTGAGACGTAGCACGCTACGTCTCTACAACAAAAAAATCCGCCTCACTTTCGCAAGGCGGATTTTTCAAATTATTTGCTCAGGCAAATTACTTGTTTTCGCTCAGCTTCTTGTAGCCTTCGTAGCGGAGCTTAGCAAACTGTTCGGTCTTAGCGAAGAGTTCCTTAGCTTCTTCTGGGAAGGTCTTCAGCAGTGAGTTGTAACGGACTTCACCCATGATGAACTGCTGGAACTTGCTCCAGTCTGGTTCCTTGCTGTCGAGGTGGAAGCCGTTCTGGCCAGCTTCTTCCTCTTCTGGGTTGAAGTGCCACAGATGCCAGTAACCACATTCGACGGCGAGCTTCTCTTCGAGTTGTGAGTGGCCCATGCCAATCTTAATGCCGTGGTTGATGCAAGGTGCGTAGCAAATGATCAATGATGGTCCGTGGTAAGCTTCAGCTTCCTTGATTACCTTGAAGTACTGAGCCTGTGAAGCGCCCATAGCGACTTGTGCCACATACACATAGCCGTAGCTCTTGGCAATCATGCCGAGGTCTTTCTTGCGAACCTTCTTACCTGAAGCAGCAAACTTAGCGACAGCACCAGCTGGAGTAGCCTTTGATGACTGACCGCCAGTATTTGAATAGACTTCAGTATCGACGACGAGAACGTTGACATCTTCGCCAGAAGCCAAAACGTGGTCTAAGCCGCCGAAGCCGATATCGTAAGCCCAACCGTCACCGCCGAAGATCCACTGGCTCTTCTTGGTGAGGTGATCCTTGAGGTCGATGATTTGTTTGCAGTAGTCGCAGCCGCAAGCTTCGCAAGCAGCAACAATCTTAGGAGCCAGTTCCATGGTCTTGACGCCGTCTTCGCGGTTGTCAATCCATTCCTGGAACATAGCCTTCAGTTCTGCTGAGCAGCACTGGCAGTTGGCGATAGCTTCCTTCATGATGCGTTCAACGCGGTCGCGCATCTTGCGGGTAGCGGTAGCCATACCGAGGCCGAATTCAGCATTGTCTTCGAACAGTGAGTTAGCCCAAGCCACGCCCTTACCACTTCTGTTGTTCTTGCAGTATGGAGTTGCAGGAGCTGAACCGCCGTAGATTGATGAGCAACCTGTTGCGTTGGCAATCATCATTCTTTCGCCGAACAGCTGGGTGAGGCACTTGATGTAAGGTGTTTCACCGCAACCAGCGCAAGCGCCTGAGAACTCAAACAGAGGCTGAGCAAACTGGCTGTTCTTCACGTTGGCGAACTTGTCAATCATGTTATCCTTGTAGGTGACTTTCTTCTGGCCATATTCCCAGTTCTCGACTTCAGCCATCTGGCTTTCGAGAGGTTTCATCACCAATGCCTTTTCCTTAGCAGGGCAGATGTCGGCGCAGTTGCCGCAACCTGTGCAGTCGAGGACTGAAACCTGCATACGGAAGTGCATGCCGGCCAATTCCTTAGGCATCTTCATGTCGGCTGCCTTCATGCCAGCAGGAGCTGCTGCCATTTCAGCATCGGTCATAACCACTGGACGGATAGCTGCGTGAGGGCAAATCAGTGAGCACTGGTTGCACTGGATGCAGTTTGCAGGATTCCATTCAGGAACCACGGTAGCGACGCCACGCTTTTCGTAAGCGGTGGTGCCAGCTGGGAATGTACCGTCGATGATTTCCTTGAAGGCGCTAACAGGCAGGTCGTTACCGCACTGAGCAACCATCGGGCGCATCACCTTATTAATAAATTCAGGATCGTTGTCGTTGTGCATGAAGACGAAGTCGGTGCTGCAAGGCAATTGAGCCCATTCAGCAGGGATTTCAACCTTCACGATTTCACCGCCACGGTCAACGGCTGCATAGTTCATGTTGACGATGTCTTCACCCTTCTTGCCATAACTCTTCACGATGAATTTCTTCATCTGTTCGACTGCCAGGTCGTAAGGAATAACGCCTGAAATCTTGAAGAATGCGCTTTGGAGGATGGTGTTGGTACGGTTGCCAAGGCCGATTTCTGCAGCAATCTTAGTAGCATCGATGATGTACATGTTGATCTTGTGGAGAGCGAGATACTTCTTCACGAAGTCAGGCAGATTGTTCTTGGTTTCCTCAACGCTCCATGGTGAGTTGTAAAGGAATGTGCCATTGTCTTTCAGACCTCTCAGGCAGTCATACTTGCTGAGGTATGAAGGAACGTGGACAGCGACGAAGTCAGGAGTACCGACGAGGTAAGGAGCCAAGATAGGCTGGTCACCGAAACGAAGGTGTGAGCAGGTGTAGCCGCCTGATTTCTTTGAGTCGTAGTCGAAGTAAGCCTGGCTGTATTTGTTGGTGTTGTCACCAATGATCTTAATGGAGTTCTTGTTAGCACCCACAGTACCGTCAGCGCCAAGGCCGTAGAACTTAGCCTCGAAGGTTCCCTTTGGAAGGATTGAGAACTCAGGAAGGATAGGCAGTGACTTGAAGGTAACGTCGTCGACGATACCGACAGTGAACTGGTTCTTTGGTTCGGCAGCTTCCATGTTGTTGAACACGGAGAGGATGTGAGCAGGAGTGGTGTCCTTTGAAGAAAGACCGTAACGGCCGCCAACGATGACAGGCTTGTTCGGGCAGTTCTTGAAAGCTTCGACGACATCCAGATAGAGCGGATCGCCGTTTGCACCTGGTTCCTTGGTACGGTCGAGGACCGTAATCTTCTTGACGGTCTTAGGAAGAACGTCAAACAGATACTTCACGCTGAATGGACGATAGAGGTGTACGTTGACCATACCGACCTTCTTGCCTTCGGCGTTCAGCTTATCGACCACTGTGCGGACGACATCGTTGATTGAACCGATGGAGATGATGATGTTTTCGGCATCTGCAGCACCATAGTAGCAGAAAGGAGCATATTCACGGCCCGTGATCTTGCTCATTTCCTTCATGTACTTGGCGACGATGTCAGGAATAGCATCGTAGTATGAATTCTGTGCTTCGCGTGTCTGGAAGTAGATGTCAGGATTCTGAGCAGTACCGCGTGTTACAGGGTGTTCAGGATTCAGGGCACGCTTGCGATATTCGTTCAAAGCATCCCAGTTGACGAGCTTAGCGACTTCGTCCTGGTCGGTGGCTTCAACTTTCTGGATTTCGTGTGAGGTACGGAAACCGTCGAAGAAGTGCAGGAAAGGCACGCGGCCTTCGATAGCTGCGAGGTGAGCGACTGGAGCCAAGTCCATGATTTCCTGGACTGAGCTGGTTGCCAGCATGGCGAAACCGGTCTGACGGCAAGCCATGACGTCGGCGTGGTCACCGAAAATTGACAAAGCCTGAGCTGCCAATGCACGAGCCGAAACATGGAAAACGCCTGGGAGCAATTCACCGGCGATTTTGTACATGTTAGGGATCATCAGCAACAGACCCTGTGATGCTGTGAAGGTGCTTGTGAGGGCACCGGCCTGCAATGAGCCGTGGACAGCGCCAGCGGCGCCGCTTTCAGCCTGCATTTCAACAACGCGAACATTCTCGTTGAAGATGTTCTTTCTGCCGCCTGCGCTCCATTCGTCAATGTACTCAGCCATTGGTGATGAAGGAGTGATAGGATAGATGGCGGCGACTTCGCTAAACATGTATGCGACGTGCGCAGCAGCGCAGTTACCGTCACAAGTCATGAATTTTTTTTCTGCCATTGTGTAATGTATTTAAATGATAAATTCTTTTGTTTGTTGCGATTAAACAATTTGGCGGCAAAGATATGCTTTTCGCAGCAAATAGACAAAATAAAAGGTGTAAAAAACGAGAAAAGCGTTTTTCCGATACTTTTTCCCAAATAACAAAGGGTGACTTTTTGCGAGCCACCCAAATTTGAATCAAACTTCAAAGCTTTGACAGACATCATTATTCCTTCATCAACTTGCGCACACATCTTTTTCCTTCTTCGTTAATGATATCTAAGAAGTAGATGCCTGCGGGCAAAGTGCTGATGTCGATGATGGTTTCCGGGCCTTCGGCTTGGTGTGTGGCCACATGCTGACCAAGCATATTGGAAACTTCTATTTGCCGTAGATTTTCGCCTGTGACGGTGATGGTTGTACTGGCGGGATTGGGATAGATGGTTAACAAACTTTCTTCTTGGATTTCATCAATGCCGACAGTTCCATCTGCATTAATCTTCAAAACGAAGACATCTAAACGCCCACCAGAATTATGGTCAAACACATTGCCCACGACCAAACAACCGCCATCTGAGGTAGCAATGGTTTGGAAAGCAGAGTAGATGTTTCCGTCAACCAAATACTGTTTCTGCCAAATAACATTCAAGTCAGTATCGGCTTTTGTAACAACAAGATGAGTACCACTACTTCCATATGGCCATGAATCGTAATTAACATTTCGCATGGAACACTGATAGACTTCTCCATTATCATTGACATCAACGGACTTAAAAAAAGCCGGTGCTTCAACTGTGTCGTTGAAATGACCAATAACGCAAAAATTGGGTTGAATGACGAAATCGGAATCAGTCTTTGCCAAAAATGCAGACCTGTCATCCTTATTGTTTGAATATTCATTAAGGCGCGAAGAAATAAAATACCCACCGTCAGGAGAAGAAATCATCATGCTATTATAGGCCTCTATGTTTGCATGATAATAGTGGCCGTTACCGTCATCCTCACGCCAATTCACAATGTTGCAATCTCTTTTAAGTTGTAGCTCGCTATCATATATCCACGTTCGTGAAGTAACATGCAAGTACGGAATTTGTCTTGCGCCAAACAAACCAAATCCGTGCGGATCGTCTTGAAGCCGAAACAAATTATCTATACAGCGGACAGTCGTGTCGGCGAAGTTCTCAACTTGTATTATTTCTCCTTCGTTTGATATTCTGCACAATTTAATTTCGTTTCCGAACATTTGCAATTGGAATGACAACATGGCGACATAACCTTCTTCCAACTGCAAAAATCTGTATTCATCAAGCCATGCATCAGGGTGATCGGCAACGGGCAATGGAACTAATTTTCGACTGACTACAGCCATTTCACCATCAAGGCAAATGGTCATAAGAAAATCATTCCCATTGGGAGCAGAACATTTGCCGATTCCCACGACAAGACTATTATCATTCGGATGCGGGAAAAGGTTGCACAAATTGACGGTAGTATCTGTTGCAGCCAAACTGACTTCACCAAGCAATTCTCCGTTATTTGACAGTTTGACTATTTTGCTCTCCATTCCTGGGATAGACTGTTCTTTTAGGGAAAACAGATAGCCATCTTCCAATTCCAATACATCGCGAGCTCTCCATGTCTTTCTGTCAGGATCCTGGAATAAGGAATAAAAACCTCTTTCCTGCGGAAAAGCACAAAGACACAACAAAGTGATAAGGACAATAAATGCAATTTTCTTCATCGGTGCTTGAACTATTCAGTCTATTTTTGAATATTATTCCTCTGAACCAGCGCAATGGAGTATTCCAAATTTAATAATCAACTCGTGAAAGTAATTATCCGTTCTACCTTCAATTCCAACATAATAATCACCCTCATATTTAGCAGTGATAAAGTATCTTCCATCCGGTACGAAATGGTCTATTAACTCAGGGCCTTTACTCAAGTAATAATTCATATCCTCTGGGGGAATGCATCCACCCGGATTCGATGCCCAAGGTTCATGGGGATCCTCATTTCGATAATAAATCTTATAATGGCATGGGCTATTCTCATCATAGATAAAATTGTCATAGTGATCATAATAATCATATGGTGAATAGTAACTTATTTCCAAATCCTTTACATCCGTATAGTAACAACCTTCGCAAGTAGTGAGAGGCATTTTAGAAAGAAGCATTTTTGTGAGTTCATGAGGAGCCCCGCTGTTAGGACATTCTCCTGCATAAGGCCCACATTTACCACCAGCAGAAACATATCCGTTCCCATAATCAGTATACCTTTCATTCCAATAATCCGTTTCATCAAAACGTGTTTTTACGGCAGGGAGACCTCTTGTGGTGAGAATGGTTTTTGCCAAAACAGAATTAGCCTTAGAATTATTATCGAAAGTTGTCTGAATAGAAAGAATGCTCTTGTCTGGTAAAGAGCACTTTGCAAAAGCACTTTCCACATCATCGGACAAACTAACGAAAGCTTCATTCAACTGGGCTAGTGTTATTTCTTCGCCATTAGTTGGTAGTTCAAAAAATAATGTATCACATTGGATTTCGGATGTTTGATGGCCAGCATCTCCGTAAGTGTAATTCAAAACAGCTTCAAGATGCCAACGGGCATCTTCCATTGATATAGTTTCATCGCCTTTTGTCGCTGATTGCATTTTTTTCTTAAATTGTTTCAAATAAGCACTCATATCGTCTTCTTTTGAAACAACAACTTCTTCATTGTCGTTTGGGGCAACTTTATTTTCCTTCTCCTTCTTGCATCCCACCAAAATAGTAGCAGCAACGACCACCATAAGAAGCATGGCGGCATAAATATATTTTCTGGTTTTCATATTATTCAAATTTAAATGATTATAATTTCGTTTGGTCTTGTTGCCTATTCCATGCCTTGGTTCGACCTGTCCTCAGCACGAAGGGTGTCTCTCCCTTGCCTCTATTTGGCTTCACCTCGCAAACGGCTGTCAGGCAAACTAATTGCGAGGCTGATACCTAATGAAACGATTTTTTCCATATCGGCATAGCACTTCGCCTGTTTGCTCCTGCCATGACAATAAATCTACTACAAAAAACCGCAATGAATTGATTATTAAAACATAACATAGCGGTGGGGGTATGATAACAATCGCAAATCCATTCAACCGCTTTGCCATGCAGCAAAGGATGGAGCGTAGATAAGACCCTATTTGGCCTGAGCGTTTCATCTTCGTTGTGATTGTCGCTACAAAGTTATAAAAAATATAATGTATTTGTCAAGAAAAAAAGCAAAAAGTTGTTCCTGTTTTCCCCATAAATTGAACATTAGAAAAGGAAATAGCAAAGAAGAAAATGAGATTTTAAGGGGCTGTCCCGATTTGGATGGTTTTATGGCGCATACATAGGTGACGGAAGTGAAAAATTGCATGGAGAATTGCGAATCTGAATTCATTGCCAATACTCCTTCCAGACACATATAATTCAAATCAGGGCAATGGCAAGCATGATAAAGACACTCGCTAAAACCGCAAACACACATATTAACACATTGTCCCTATCCTTTGCATTTTTGAACATATTGGTCTTGTAGGCAATCAAGCGGCCAATAAAATAAGCTGCCATCACGAGCATGTACAGAAAGACAGTGAAGGTGAATTGCGTCCAATCGAACAACTTATCCTTGCCAAAAGCCAAACCACATAGCAAATAGGCAACAGCTGTGCTCACCAGAATCGTTCCCATTCCAATCAAAAAATGTCTGATTGGCTTTTCTTTCCCATTTCGTTTCATCTTGGTTGTAAATGACTTATTGCAGGCGGAAATTGATTGGTACTGACTTTTTAAAAGGTATTGCCACCCCGTTTTTGACAGCTGGTTTCCATTTTGGCATCGACTTGATGACTCGGACCGCCTCCTCATCGCAACCTCCACCGATTCCTTTTTCTACTTGAACATTCGTGATGGTGCCATCCGCTTCAACAACGAATGAGACGATGACTTCCCCTTGTATTCCCTGTTCGCGCGCAGGTTGAGGATAACGGAGATTCATAGCTATATGCCTCAAAAACAAATACTCTGGATCACGAGATTCTCCAGGATGAATGTTAGAAACATCTTGGGGAAACTCCGCTTTTTCATCAAGCAACGCTTCCTCAACATCTACTCCCAAGGCTTCAAGAGACTTGATTGCTTCGGCATTGCCCAGTTTTCCAGCTTCGGTCAGCCACCCGATTAGCTTTTTCCTATCCTTTGCATAACCGGCTTCGGGATTTTCCTCAATTCCGAAATATATGCTGTCATTTCCTTTGTTAAATTCCTTCATTCTTTCAAGATAGCAGCCTGCAAGTTCCATACACGCCAATTCTTTCTTGCATAAGCTGCTTGTATCCTGGTAACATTCATCGGCGGACTGCATTTCCTCATAGCGTGTCAACCAGCCGATTGCCTGTTCGTAAACTTTCATGTCAAGATAGGCCTTGCCAAGCTGATAACAAGCCAAGGTGTCGCCCTGACGTGCTTTCTGCATCAAATCCTTAATGGTCGTTGTTGCTTGTCCTTGAGACAACACGGGCAGCATGGCGGCAAATACAAAAAATACGATTCGTTTCATATCATTTCATTTTAAATTACATTCCGATGATAATCATTGCCGTTACAGCAACAAATTCAATTGCAAAGGTATGCTTTTCGTGGGAAATAGCAAAGAAGAAAATGAGATTTTCGATTGGATGAAAACCTTGTTTCCTTAAAAAAACCGCTAGTTGCGCTGACCTCGCAGATAATTTGTTGGAAATGCGAATGATATTGATGGAATTTCAAAACTCCTCAAAAGGGTCGTTGATAAACTTCACGAAATCGCCATGCTCGAAATAAACGTACCTGCACCAGCTGATTTCCTTGTTTTTCCCGTAGTTTTCCTTTCCGATGAGGTCGGTGAAAAACAGCTCATCCAATTTGCGGCATTTGTCGGTTCCATAATGGCGCTCATTGGCGACGAGCAAAGGATGTGATTTCAGGCTCCCGATTTGTGAAAAGCAATCCCAATAGTACTCCACGATTACAAAAAACTCTATGTCTTTTTCATCGCAAAAATACTGCATCGCACTCAAAGGATGGCAAGCATCAGCGGAGCAATGCGGGTCCCAGTAATAGACAAGCACCTTGTCGTATTGCGTGATGCAGTTTTTCAGTTGTTCTCCGCTAACCGCATACACAAGACTGTCGTTCTCAAGGTCGCAAATCGATTTGTCTTCCGTTGTCCAAACCACTTTCTGTTGTTCTTCCAGGCTCAAATCCCGTTCAAAATGCATCTTATGGCCAACAATATTGACGAAGCAGCCATTAAGGCACGACAGGCAAGCCAACGACACAATGATTTTTGAGAAAGATTTCATGTCAAGATAACATTTGCCATCACTTCCTAATCTGCTCAAAGCCTTGTCCGTAGGCGCCCATCACCGTGTTCATGGTCATGAAAGCCTTCGGGTCTTCGTCCTTCACAATGCGCAGAATCTCTTGCGATTCGCGTTTGTGGGCCACCACCATAAGGATGTCGCCTTCGCGCTTGGTATACCAACCCGTGCCTTTTATCAGCGTCACGCCACGGTGCATCTCATTGCCGATTCGCACCGCCACTTTCTCAGGTTCGGAAGTAAAAATAAAAGCCTGAACCGATTGCTTGTTACCCGTCAGCACCAAATCAATGCAATAGCTGCAAACAGCCAACACGACGAAACTGTAAATTATGCTCTCGATGCTGTGGAAAACGAAGTACGAACTGCCAATGATAATCAAGTCGCAGAAAAGTATGACCCGGCCTTGCGAAATGTTACGGTACTTATTGACAATCATGGCAATGATATCCGTTCCACCCGTACTGCCGCCTTGTGTGAAAGCGACCCCGATGCTCGCTCCAGCCAATGCACCGCCCAAAATAGCAGCCAAAAAACTGTCTTTGACAAACAAGTCCATCGTTCCCGCAAGCATAGGATCGGTGATGTAATGCTGCTGCAACGACATGAAAACAGAAGCCATCACAATGGAATAAGCCGTCTTGATGCCAAACCCAGGTCCGATGACCTTCAAGGCTATCAGCAACAAAATCATGTTGATGACGAAGATGGAAATACCCGTCGACAAGCCCGTTGCCCAAAAAATGATGGTCGCAATGCCGCTGACGCCACCACCCATAAGATGATTCGGGATAAGGAATGCTGTCCAGCCAAAATCCATAACGAAAATGGCTATTGTGATGATGAGATAGCGCTTGACTTCCTCTAAAATCGTTTTCCTGTCTGCTTTCATAATGTTTCAATAAGTTTCTGCAAAAGTATGATTTTTCCTTTATACAAGGACTCGCTTTCGCTTTTTTCGTTTCTTTGCAAAAATAAAGTCAACAAAACATGGACGAACCCATCCTAAACGAACACAACAAGGCCGAATTTCCACCGGCGCACACCGCCGAACATCTGCTCAACGCCACCATGGTAAAAATGTTTGGCTGCGAACGCTCTAAGAACATGCACATTGAGCGCAAGAAAAGCAAAATCAATTACTTGCTGAGCAAGGCGCCAACGGCAGAACAAATTGCTGAAATTGAAACTACAATCAACCGGCTCATTGCCGAGGACTTGCCTGTCACCTTCGAATTTGTCACGCGCGACAACATTCCCGAAGGCGTGAAACTTGACAAGCTGCCCGAAGATGCCAGCGAAACCCTGCGACTGGTGCGCATCGGCGATTACGATGTCTGTCCTTGCATCGGGACACACGTCGCTTCCACAAAGGAAATCGGCAGTTTTCGCATCACAAGCACAAGCTTTGCCGAAGGCTCCTTCCGCATTGTCTTCAAAGTGGCGGAAAACGAATAAGCTATAACAAAAAACATCATCATGGCAAAAGACAAAATCAACAAGACCAACGCCTGCCGCATACTCGACCAGAAAAAGATTGAATATGAACTGATTCCCTACGAAGTAGATGAAACCGACTTAGGCGCACAGCACATCGCCGACCAACTCGGCGAAGACATCAACCAAGTGTTCAAGACCTTGGTGCTGAAAGGCGACAAGATTGGCTATTTCGTGTGCGTCATCCCGGGCTGCAACGAAGTCGACCTGAAAAAAACCGCCAAGGCAACCGGCAACAAAAGCTGCGATCTGATTCCGATGAAAGAACTGCTCCCCCTGACGGGCTACATCCGTGGCGGCTGCTCGCCCGTGGGCATGAAGAAACCCTTCCCCACTTTCATCCATGAGACCTGCCAGCTGTTCGACTACATCTATGTGAGTGCCGGTGTGCGCGGCCTACAATTCAAGCTGAAACCCGATGATTTGGTTCAAGCTGTTGGAATGGCTGTTGCGGATTTGACGATGTAATTTCCGAGCCGTAGACTCCACAGCTGTTTTGGCACAAGCAATTATGACAAATGACCGTGACGCAGCATTTTTGCTCCATTCACGGTCATTTTTGTTTATAAATGTGAATTCAATTATTTCTTCGTTTTCTCGGCAATCCAATTCCTTGCATTGACGAAAGCCTCAATCCAAGGTGCCACTTCATCGTTCTTGCGCTCATCAGGATAGAAGGCCCACTGCCAAGGCAGGAAGGCACGCTCGAGGTGAGGCATCATGGCCAAATGGCGGCCATCGTTGGAGCAAATGCCAGCCACCGACCAGTCGCTGCCATTCGGGTTGCCCGGATATTCGTCCTGTCCGTAGGTCATCACGATGTCGTATTGATCACGGTAGCATGGGAAATAGAAACGGCCTTCGCCGTGGGCAATCCACACACCGAGACGGCGGCCCGAAAGTGATGAGAGCATCACGCTGTCGTTTTGCGCAATCTCGACATTCAGGAATGACGATTCGAACTTGTGAGAATCATTGTGTTTCATCACCGGATGTTCCTCATGATCAGGATAAAGCAGGCCGAGTTCCATCATCAGCTGGCAGCCGTTGCAGACGCCCAAACTCAAAGTGTCTTCACGGGCATAGAAGTTATCAAGAGCTTTCTTAGCCTTTTCATTATAAAGGAATGCGCCAGCCCAACCCTTGGCGGAACCCAAGACATCGGAATTGGAGAAGCCACCGACAAAGACAATCATGTTGACATCTGTCAAATCTTCGCGGCCCGAAGTCAAATCGGTCATGTGAATGTCCTTGACATCGAAACCGGCCAGATAGAGTGCGTAAGCCATTTCACGGTCACCGTTATCGCCCTTTTCGCGGATGATGGCAGCCTTGATACCTGACTTCTTCCGGCGGTGCATATCAATGCCCAAATCGGCAGCCTTGCCAGTGAAATTACGGCCAAAGCTGTAATGCAGGTATTGGTTCTTGTAGTTCTGGAAACGTTCCAAAGCCTTGCGTTCGCCGCTCTGCTTTCTGTCGAGCAGATAGGACGACTTGAACCACAAATCGCGCAAAGCATCAATATCGAAGGTGCGGAGATGACCTTGATGGTCAATGACCAATTTGCGGGCTTTGGAAAGTGTACCGATTGCATTGAACTTCACGCCAGCCTCACGCAACATTTGGCGGGCAACGCCATCGTTTTTCACTTGAATGACGACAGAAGGTCTTTCGCAGAAGAGAACCGCGAACAAATCTTCCTTGTCGAAGTCCCTAAGGCTGATGTTCATGCCGCCTTCGGTATTGGCGAAATTCATTTCCAACAAAGTGGTAATCAAACCGCCAGCCGACACATCGTGACCTGCAAGCACCAGACCTTCTTCGATCAGATGCTGAATGGCATTGAATGCCTTTCTGAAATAGGCCGGACTCTTCACATCAGGCGTAACCTGACCCACTGCGCCAAGAGTCTGAGCGAAACTGCTGCCGCCCAAATTGAAGCCATCTTTCGAGAAGTCGATGTAAAGCAATTCGGAGTTTTCGTCTTGTTTCACGACTGGACGGATGGTCTTGCGGACATTGGTCACTTCGCCAGCAGCCGAAACGATGACCGTGCCAGGAGCCACAACCTTTTCGCCATCAGGATATTTCTGCGTCATGGAGAGGGAATCCTTGCCCGTCGGGACATTGATGCCTAAAGCCACGCAATAGTCGCTCAAAGCCTTGACAGCCTGATACAAACGAGCGGTTTCGCCTTCCTGCTTGGCAGGCCACATCCAGTTGGCGCTCAACGAGATACCCGTGAGATTATCCTGAATCGGTGCCCAAACTATGTTCGTCAAAGCCTCGGAGACCGACAAACGCGAAGCGGCAGCCGGATCAATGAGGCCAGCAATTGGCGCATGGCCCAAAGCGGTGGCAATGCCACGGATGCCCTGATAGTCCAAAGCGCTGATGCCCAAGTTGCTCAACGGAAGCTGAAGTTCGCCCACACATTGCTGCTGTGCCACGCGGCCCGTAACGGAACGGTCGACTTTGTTGGTCAACCAATCCTTGCAAGCAACGGCTTCAAGCTGAAGCACTTGCTCGACATATTTATGTAAATTACGCTTGTTGTAAGTGATTTTCTTGAAATGATAAGGCTTCTCGGTGTCGTGCAAGACCGTCTTAGGCGCACTGCCGAAGAAATCGGAGATGGCGAGGTCGATAGGTGCCGTGCCTTTCTTGCGGGCAAAACGCAGACGCTCGTCGCCAGTCACTTGACCGACTTCGTAATAAGGCGCGCGTTCACGTTCAGCGGTTTCCTTGATGACCTTCAAGGCTTTCTTGTTGACCAGCAGGCCCATGCGTTCCTGCGATTCGTTACCGATGATTTCCTTATCGGACAAAGTCGGGTCGCCCACAGGCAGATTATCGACATAGACCACGCCGCCGGCATCTTCAATCAGTTCGGAGAGGCAGTTCAAGTGACCGCCTGCGCCGTGATCGTGGATGGAACGGATTGGATTTTCATCGCTTTCGGCCATGGCACGAATCACGTTGGCCACGCGCTTTTGCATTTCAGGATTGGCGCGCTGCACGGCATTCAGCTCGATGGCGTTGCTGTATTGTCCCGTATCGACGCTCGAAACGGCACCGCCACCCATACCGATGCGGTAGTTGTCGCCACCCAAGACCACGATGACATCACCTTCTTCAGGTTCCAGTTTCTTGGCATCTTCCTTTTTGGCAAAGCCAATGCCACCGGCCAGCATGATGACCTTATCGTAGCCCAAACTCTGTTCTTCCTGATGTTCGAAAGTCAAAAGGCTGCCGTTGATGAGCGGTTGGCCGAACTTATTGCCGAAATCGGAGGCACCGTTGGAAGCCTTGATAAGAATCTCTTCTGGAGTCTGATAGAGCCAAGGACGCGCTTCGCAATCCTTTTCCCACTCGCGGCCTTCCTCGGTGCGCGGATAGGATGTCATATAGACCGCAGTGCCAGCCAAAGGCAAACTGCCCTGACCGCCGGCCAAACGGTCGCGGATTTCGCCGCCGCTACCCGTAGCAGCACCATTGAAAGGCTCGACGGTGGTCGGGAAATTATGTGTTTCGGCTTTCAGCGAAATGATGGTGTCAATATCCTTAATCTGGAAATAATCAGCCTTGTTTTGGGTTTTTGGCGCAAACTGCTCGACTTTCGGGCCGAGAACAAAAGCCACATTATCCTTGTAAGCCGAGACCAATCTGTTTGGATTTTCCTTCGAAGTCCGCTTGATGAGAGCAAACAAAGTGTTCGGCATCTTTTTTCCGTTGATGATGAAAGTGCCGTTGAAAATCTTGTGGCGGCAGTGCTCCGAGTTGACCTGTGCGAAGCCATACACCTCACTGTCAGTGAGTTTACGGCCAATCTTTTCCTCGATGCTCTTCAGATATGCCATTTCCTCCGGACTGAGGGCAAGACCTTCCTGCTGGTTGTACGACTCGATGTCGTCGATATATTTCAAAGGTTCGGGCTGGCGGTCGATGAGGAAGACATTCTGGTCCAAATCCTTGTAACGCGCCTGCAGCATCGGGTCGAAAGAGGCGTTTTCATTGTCCACTTTGTGGAATTCCTCGATGCGGATGATGCCCGTAAGGCCCATGTTCTGGGTGATTTCCACGGCATTGGTGCTCCAAGGCGTAATCATCTCGCGGCGCGGGCCTACGAAATAGCCTTTCAGCGACTTTGTGGTGACCTGTTTAGCATTGCCAAACAGCCAGGAAAGTTTCCTGATGTCTTCAGGTGATTGCTCAACGCGCGTGTCAACTGCTATAACACGCTGATTGTCAGATTGAAAAAAACATATCATAATAGCGGATATTTTGTTGCAACAATATGCCGCAAAGATAGGTTTTTTTGAGAAAGAAAACGAAGGAATTAGGCGGTTTTATTTTTGAAAAGAGTTTCTTCTTTCGAATAAAAAGACGCAGAAAACAAAATTAAAAACATACGGAAAGAAGCATATTTACCAAAATACTCATTTTCAAAACACTAACAAGAACTTTGTCATTTTTCCATACAAATTTATATGTGTTTTTGTCATTTTTCCATATAAAATCAATGTCATTTTTGTCATTTTTCCATATAAATTCAGGATGATTTTTGTCATTAATTCCGAAAAATAATCCAAAAATCAAATTGTCTAGTTGTCAAAATGTCTAATTGTCCCCAAAACCATCAATACATTTCTTCAGAGCCTTCGTAGCCGTCATCGCCTCCGCTTTCCATATCGCGACGGTTGCGCTTGCCCATCTGCTGATTGATGCGGTAACTGAAATTCAGCGACATGGAAGTGCGGTTCCAGGTGCTGTTGCTGTATTGCCAGAAGTTGTCGCCCCACGACTCGCCGCCATGACCACGCGTGCCGAACACATCGCGCACATTGAAAGTGATGGTGCCGTTGCCCTTGAACACTTCCTTGCTGGCCGCCACATCGAGCCACCATTCGCCGTCGCGCATGCCAAGCGGTTCCTTATGCGGTCCCATGACGTGGGCGGTAAGCTGAATGTCAAAGCCTTTCACAATGGTGAATTTCGACATCAGGCGAGCGAAGCACATCCACGATTCGGTCTCGTAAAACTTTTCGTTAATGTAGCCGCTGGTATAGGAACGGAAGAAATTGACATTGCCGTTCAGGTTCCACCATTTCAGGATTTGTCCCTGCACCACGGCCTCAGCACCGAAATCGTTGGAAGTCCCGAAATTGATTGGCATACTGTAATAGACGCCATCTTCCTCGTAGGTGTAATGACGTCTCGTATCAACGCCATGACGGTAATATGCGATGAAATTGAAGGTGGTCTGATCCCAGAAATGAATGTAACCCAATTCGTAGCTGTCCATGTAGGTAGGTCTCAAGCCAGGATTGCCCATGCGAATGTTACGGTTGTCGTTGTACGAACGGAACGGGCTCATCTCCCAAAATCCTGGACGACGGATGCGGCGCGTGTAGCTCACCTGCAACTGGTTGTTTTCGTTGAAGGAATAATTCAAGTGCGCACTTGGGAACAGGTTGATGTAAGGTTTGCCGCCGTTGATGGAATCGGTGCCATCGTGAGCATAACCTTTCAGATTCGTATAAATGTCGGTCAGTTCGGCACGCACGCCAACCTGCGCCGACCAACGGCCCCAGTCGTTACCAAGACTCGAGTACAAAGCCGCCACATGTTCGTAATAATCAAAGTCGTAGCAATAATCCGACAGCGGATTGTAAATGCCCAAGCTGTCTTTTTCAGAGACTGTTGATATGCTGTTAATATCACGATAAGTGTATTTTGCGCCAATCTCCCACTGCGCCTTTTCGGCAAACGGATGCACATAGTCGACCGTGCCCTGCAGGTTGCGCATACTTTCATTTTCAGTGGTCTGCTGGAACAATTGCGAAATGACATGATCCATCGCCTGCGGACTTTGGTAAATGCTTTCGGTAATGTCGGAATTCGAATTTTCAAAGTCCTGGAAATATCGCAATTCCGCTTTCAGGCTACGGCCTTTGCGCTCGAAAGTCTTGTCGTAGGTAGCAGAAATCTCAAACATCGGCGATGTCTCGTACCAATCTTCGGAACGCACATCGTAGGACGATGAATCCATGAGCGGATAGGAATCGTAATACTCGACGACCGGATGCGAGAAATTCTTGCCGTAACGCACCATTCCCGAAAGGCTCACAATATCATTATCAGTGATGTAATAATCGGCACCAAGGCGGAAATTGACACCATCACGGCCCATGGTGCGCTCAGTCGTTTGGTCGGTAATCTGCTGGAAAAGCGTGTCATGCGTCGGCGTGATGGAATCGAAACGCTTGGTGAGGTTGACGCCGCCACCGAGATTGGATCGATGGTTGTAGCCCACGCTGCTGAACAGATTCCAACGTTTCAGGCGGTAATTGCCCGTAAATGATGCGCCATACTGCCAAGGATAGCCGCCACGCACATTCAAGGCGCCATTGAAACCTTGGCGTTTGTCTTTCTTCAAAACGATATTGATGATACCCGCCGAACCTTCGGCATCGTAACGTACCGAAGGATTGGTGATAACTTCCACACGTTCAATCATATCGGCCTGCAAGGTGCGCAAAGCATCCTGTGTGCTCATGCCTGAAAGTCCCGACTCCTTGCCATCGACCAAAATGCGAACGCCTTCATCGCCACGCAGACTGACATTGCCTTCCACATCGACGGAAACGGCAGGAATGTTTTCCAAAACCTCAATAGCATTGCCGGCAGAATTGCTGACATCCTTGCCCACATTGAAAACACGCTTGTCCAAAGTCATTTCGTAAGTGCTGACCTCGGCCACCACATTCACCTCGTTCAGCATCTGACTATCAGGCGAAAGGGCAATTTTACCCACATCGTAAGGGTTCTTTTTCCCATCAAGCGTAATGTTCTTGTAAGTCGGGACAAAGCCCATAAACTGGATTTCGAGCACATAACGTCCTTTTTCCAATTGCATTGAAAACGAACCATTTGGTTCGGTAATGCAACCTTGAACGAAAGTAGAATCGGGCAGCGAACAGGCACGCACCGTGGCATATTCCATAGGCGAACCTGTGGTGTTGTCAATCACTTTTCCCTTGACGGTGATGGCTGCAAAAGCAGTCTGAACAAAACAAATAAGAGTCAGCAGTAAAGCCAAACGAGTTTTCATAAAAAATAAGATTTGCCGTTTTCAAAATGAATTGGCAAAGGTAGCAATTTTTGGCGAAAGAAAAGCCAGAAATTATGGAAACGCGATTTTTCTGCCTTGAAACGGCGGAAAATCACATCGGGTCAACATCAATCTGGATTTGCACTGATTTGTAATCTGGATTTTGCTGGAACAAACGTATCTGTTGCGAAATGATTTCCTTTACCTGCTGCGCATTGTATTCCCGTTTGAATTTCACCATCATTTGCTTGATATACAGGTTTTTCACTCTTGAAACAACGGGATATTCCGGTCCCAACAAATCCTGCTGGAAAATCGGGCGGAGCATAAATGCCAGTTCTGCTGCTGCAGGATTCAACTTCTGATAGTCCTTGTGCTTCAAACGGATGAGAATCAGGCGGTAATAAGGCGGATAGCCGAACTGACGGCGCGTCACCATCTGCTTGTCGTACAAGCCTTTGAAGTCGTTGCGCAAGACATCCTGCAAGACAGGATGTGCCGGTTCATAAGTCTGGATGATGACTCTGCCCTGTTTGCCTTTTCGGCCCGCACGGCCAGCCACTTGCGACATCAGCTGAAAGCTGCGCTCGTGCGCGCGAAAATCGGGATAAGAAAGCATGTTGTCGGCATTCAGAATGCCCACAACTTTCACAGAATCAAAGTCCAAACCTTTGGTGACCATTTGCGTTCCGACCAAAATATTGGTTTCCTTATCCTGGAAATGTTCCAAAATGCTTTGATAGTCGTTGCGCGAGCGTGTGGTGTCCAAATCGAGACGCGCGACCTTGGCTTCTGGCATCACCAATTGCAGGTCCTCCTCGATTTTTTCAGTACCGAAACCATGCATTTTTATATTGGCACTGTGGCAGTTAGGACATTCCGTCGGGACGCTGGCCGTATAGCCGCAATAGTGACAGCGCAACACATTTTGCTGCTTGTGATAAATCAGACTCACGTCGCAATTGATGCACTGCGGCACATAATGGCAGTCGTCGCATTCCAAACGCAGCGAAAAGCCACGGCGGTTCTGGAACAGAATCACCTGATTCTTTTCCTCCAAAGTCTCTTTCATGGCATCGATGAGCGTACCGCCAAAATCGGCCTGCATGGTCTTACGGCGCTTCTCCACACGCATATCGCTCAAAATGATTTCGGGCATCTGCACACCACCGAAACGCTCCGTGATTTCAACCAACTTAAATCGGTTGTTCAACGCATTGTAATAACTCTCGTAAGAAGGCGTCGCCGAGCCGAGCAAAACCTTAGCCTTGTGCATGGCGGCCAGCACGATGGCGGCATCGCGGGCATTGTAACGCGGCGCAGGGTCGACTTGCTTGAACGAACTGTCGTGTTCCTCGTCAACGATGATGAGGCCAATGTCAGAATAAGGCAAAAAGATGGCCGAGCGGGAACCGATGATAATCTGATGGCGGTTTGATTTCGTTTTGGCGAAATCGCGCACCTGTTCCAAAACCTCCACCCTTTCGTTGATGCCGTAACGCGAATGATAAACGCCTAACCTTTCACCGAAATATTGTTTCAGACGATTGATAATCTGTGCAGTGAGTGCAATTTCAGGCAAAAGATAAAGCACCTGTTTGCCTTGGTCGATAGCTTCCTTTATCAGTTTGATATAGATTTCGGTCTTGCCCGAAGAAGTCACGCCATGCAGCAAAACAGGCTTGTTTTCCTCAAAACCTTGCTTGATTTGGTCGAAAGCTTTTTGCTGGGCTTCAGTCAGTTGAATGGTTGAGACATCAGTCTGCACCTTGTATTCCTTCAATCTACTGACTTTCTTTTCGTAAATCTCAAAAATGCCTTTCTCCGACATGGTTTTCAAAGCCGTGGAGTTGGCATTGGCTTTTTTCAGCAATTCACTGGCCAACACATCATTATCGCAGTCGCCACCTAAGGTGAAATAAGCCAGCAGGATTTCCAACTGCTTGAAAGCCCTTTTGGTGAGGGCATCCATCAGTTCCTGGATTTTCTGCTCGTCGCGATACTCAGCCGTAAGCCGAGCAAAACGCTCATACTTAGCCTTATACTTCTCGTTCAGTTCCTCTTCCATCACCACAATGCCTTTTTCCATCATGGTGCGAATGAGCGGCATGACTTTCTTGAAACCGATGATTTTGCTGACTTCGCTGATGGTGATTTTCGGCTTGATCTGCAAAGCCTCGACAATCATGTATTCGAAATCGTTCAAGGATTGCGTATCAAGCACGAAATCAGGCGACAAGGCAATCGCCGACTCGCTGCTCAGCTTGAGCGCAGCCGGCAAAGCCGCCTGCATCACTTCGCCAAGATGACACATGTAATATTGCCTGACCCAATCCCAAAACTTCAACTGGATGTCGTTCACAAGCGGTTCATCGTCAAGGATATCCATCAGATATTTTACCTCAACAGTGGGCACCTGTTCCGACAGGCTGACGATAAGTCCCGACATGATTTTGGTCTTGCCGAACTGCACCACCGCCCTCTGTCCTACGCGCACCAAATCATTCATCGCGAAAGGCACACGATAAGTGAAAGTTCCCGGCACAGGAATCGGCAGCAGAATCTCTGCAAACAATGTTATGCGACCTTCGTCAGACATAAATCAATGTGAATTAACCACCGAATAACCAATCAGTTCATCATAACCTTTGGTCGGGTTAAAGTAGTAGAAATAAAGCGAATACACGTTGTTGGTCTCCCAAAAACTGCCTGCCGTCAAGTCCGTTGAGACTATGCCCGTTTTCCGGTCAGCCGTGGCAAACATGAAATTGTAAAAACCTTGTTTCAGCAGCATCGAACAAGTGTAGCCACGCAGTTTGTAATCGTAGGTCATTCTGTTGTTGTCGTTGAAAATCCAATCGTTGATGGCACCCATGATGTAGACATCCTCAGTCAAAGGCGAATCCCAACGCAAGAAGAAATTCACCCAAGCATAATCAGCTTCAGTGGACGTGTCAAGATTCTCATTTTCAACACGAATGAATTTCTTTCCGTGAACATCTTCGTAGGTGGAATAAGGTTTCCGTGCCCGCGATTCGCAAGTCAGAATATCAATCACATACGATTCATCGGTTTGGTAAATGTGCGCCAGATTCTCCGACTGGAAGCGGAAATTGCTGATGTCGAAACGGCGATATTGGTTGGAACCATCGAAAACCGTCAGCGGATTATGTTCAAAGGAAATGTAATCGGGATAGACGTATGATGGCTTCAAGCCCTCAACGGCATTGTCCCAACGTCCGTTTTGACGAATGGTCAAATTACTGTATTGCTGCACATTACCCGTAGGAATATTGCTCATCACGGCACGGATATCAAGTTGCTGATGCGTGTCGGTCAGCGACAAATCATCGGGATAACGCGGCACTGATGCACCGATATGAGCCTTCTCGTCGATGACCATGAAACGGCGCGTGAAATAGATGTTTTCCTCGCTCATGTCATCACCGAAAACAATGAGCAGATAATTGCCCGAAATGAGCGGCTGCATGTCTTCCTTCGGAAAAACCAGCTGATAATTGACATAATCAATCAGCGTATTTACTGAAAAAGCATAATCATCAATTCGGTCGGAGTCGAAACCCGAAGCATATTGTATGCGCTGAATGTCAGTGGGTTGCCAATCGTGCGTGCAATGAATGAAAGTATAGTTCAGCACATCACCATTGCCGCCAAGAATATCAAATGACAAAGTGAGCCTTTCTACCATATCATCCAACGGAATAATCGGGTCATTCAACTGATTGCCGTCAGCATAAAGCAGAACGGTCTGAACCTCAGGCTTATAGTTTAAGTCGCCATAATATGGCAAATCCTGGGCAAAAATTGACAACGGGAGGCAAAAAGCCAATAACGTGAATAATACTTTCTTCATTCGAACGATTTTACTTCCTTAACGGAATTACGGGAGCAAAAGTATAAAAAGAAAAGAATATGTGTAACATTTGAACAAGTGTTTTTACTACCTTTGCAGCAAATACCAATTATGACTAATGCCATTAAGATAAAGCAAGGCCTTGACATCAAACTGAAAGGCGAAGCGGAACATTCCGTTGAGATTATATCATCGGGATTATTTGCCATTCAACCCACTGATTTCGTGGGTGTCTTGCCACGACTTCTCGTGCAGGAAGGCGATGCCGTTGAGGTTGGCACACCTTTATTTCAGGACAAGCACGACGAACGAATTGTTTTCACTTCGCCAGTAAAAGGCATAGTAAAGGAAATCCGCCGTGGAGAAAAGCGATTGTTGCAAGCAGTGGTAATTGACTGTAGTGACGCGATGAACCGCGTCTCAGAAGACAATTCGGATTCCAATTCAGACGCGATGAATCGCGTCTCTACGGAACGCGACGCCATCATTGAAAAGATGCTCAAAACCGGCTTGTGGCCCATGATTCGACAGCGTCCTTATTCCATCATCGCCAATCCTAATGTGACGCCTAAGGCATTTTTCGTTTCAGCCTGCGACACACATCCTTTGGCCCCCGATTTGAATTTCATCGTCGAGCATTTCCCCGATTCGTTCCAGAAAGGTCTTGAAATCCTATCCATCCTCAGCGGAAAAAAGGTTCAGTTTTGCGTTCATGCCGAGAAAACCGTTTCAGAGGTTTTGCTCAAGGCAAAAAACGTTACGATTCATAGGTTTAGCGGCCCTCACCCTTCGGGAAACATCGGAACGCAAATCAACAAGATTGACCCTATTAATAAAGGTGAAACCGTTTGGTACTGCTCGGTGCAGGATGTCATCAACATCGGACATTATTTCCGCACAGGCGAGTTGGATTTCACCAGAATTTATGCCGTGGCTGGTTCAGCATTGGAGCATCCACATTATATCAAGACAAAAATCGGTGCCCAAATCGGCAGTTTGACGGCCAACAACCTGGAAGACAATCATAGCAGGCTCATTAGCGGCAACGTGCTGACAGGACGAAAAGTCGCTGAAAATGATTTCATTAGCTTCTATCACAACATGGTGAGCGTCATTCCCGAAGGCGACAACCGTCAGGAAATGCTCGGTTGGATTTGGCCCGGATTCAAGAAATTCAGCGTTTCGCGAACCTTTCCATCAGCCTTTGTTCCCAAAATCCTGCATCCTGATTATGAATTAGACACCAACACGCACGGCGAAGAAAGGCCCTATGTTGTGAGCGGTGAGTTTGAAAAGGTCTTCCCTTTCGATATTTATCCGTTGCAACTCATCAAGGCCTGCATTGTGGAAGACATCGACCTGATGGAAAATCTTGGCATTTACGAAGTTGACGAAGAAGACTTTGCCTTGTGCGAATTTATCGACACTTCGAAAACCGACATTCAGCAAATCATACGCAAAGGCTTGGACCTTGTGCGTAAGGAAAACGAATAAGCATGAAAGACAAACAAAACAGCAAATTCCGACAAAGCCTCCGCGACTTTTTCATCGCATCCGATGCCGAAAGCAACGGCAAGGTGAAAGACCGTGTCAGCGGCTTGCGGAATTATGTCAACAAGATAAAACCCAATTTTAACGAAGGCGGGAAGTTTGCCAAACTGCAATCTACCTTCGAAGCCTTCGAGAGTTTCCTTTTCGTTCCCGACAAAACCACGCAGAAAGGCTGCCAGATCCGCGATGCCGTCGACATGAAACGCACCATGATTTTTGTCGTCATCGCCCTCATGCCGGCATTGTTATTTGGCATTTGGAACGTTGGCTATCAGCATTTCATTGCTTTGGCGGAACAGGCAAGCTTTTGGAGAATGTTCGGTTTCGGTCTGGCAAAGACCTTGCCGACCATCGTCGTTTCGTATGTTGTCGGTTTGTCCATTGAATTTACATTCGCACAAATCCGCCATCACGAAGTAAACGAAGGCTATCTCGTCACCGGTTTGCTGATTCCCATGATTTTGCCACCCGACATTCCGCTTTGGATGGTTGCCGTGGCCACCGCTTTTTCAGTCATCATTGCTAAGGAAGCCTTTGGCGGAACTGGCATGAACATCGTCAATCCGGCCCTTACGGCACGCGCTTTCTTGTTTTTCGCCTATCCATCCTGCATGTCGGGCGACAAAGTTTGGATTGCCGGCCAGCCCGATGCCGTATCAGGCGCCACGCCATTAGGCATGTTGATGAACGGCAACACTGACCTTCCAAGTGCGTGGACCATGTTTTGGGGCGGCATTCCCGGAAGCATGGGCGAGACATCCAAAATCGCCATTCTTTTAGGCGGCTTGCTGCTTGTGATTTGCGGCATTGCAAGCTTGAGAATCATTCTATCCATTTTTGCCGGAGGCATTGGCATGGGACTCATTTTCAATGCCATCGGCGCAACGCCCTATATGCAATTGCCATTCTACTATCATCTGCTGATGGGCGGTTTCATGTTCGGCGCCATCTTCATGGCCACAGACCCCGTAACGGCACCACAAACCAACAAAGGCAAAGTGATTTATGGCCTGCTCATCGGCATTTTCGCCGTACTTATCCGTGTCATCAATCCGGCCTACGCCGAAGGCATGATGCTCGCCATTTTATTAATGAATGTGTTTTCGCCACTCATTGACCATTGCGTGATTGCACGAAACATCAACATGCGCAAGAAACGCGCCCAAAACGTAAAGATATGAGCAACAAGAACAGCACTGGATATATTTTCATTTACGCCGCAATCCTAATAGTCATTGTAGCGGCATTGCTTTCCGTTGCCGCCGTGGTCCTTGCACCTTATCAGCAACGCAACAAAGACAACGAAAAAATGTGCAACATACTGAATGCAGCCGCCATTCCGAATGTCAGCAACGACAACGCACAAGCACTTTTCGACAAGCATTGCACACAAATGCTGCTCCTCGATGGCAATGGAAACATCCTTGATGACAGCGGCAAGGCTTTCAACACAAATCTGAAACAAGAACTTTATAATAAGGAACAAGGCAACGGCTACAGTCTGCCTCTGTTTGTCATCAACAACGGGGCGCAGAACATCAATGTCATTCCATTACAAGGCAATGGATTGTGGGGCGCCATTTGGGGCTATATTGCCATTGCCGATGACTGTAACACCGTTGTTGGCGCCAATTTCGACCACGCTTCCGAAACACCTGGCCTGGGTGCTGAAATCACTACGGAAAAATTCCAGCATCAATTCCAAGGAAAGACCATCATGAAAAACGGTCAATTCGTTTCCATCAAGGTGCAGAAAGGCGGCATCATCACATTGCCCGAGACCGACCGCGAGCACGCCGTCGATGCCATTTCGGGCGGCAGCATCACCTCAAAAGGCGTCGATGAAATGATTAACAAGGTGTTAAGTTGCTATTTGCCTTATTTTGAAAAACAGCACAAGGAGGAATAACATGGGAAACTTCAAGAAACTCATCATAGAGCCTTTGCGCAAGGCCAACCCCATCACCATTCTGGTGCTTGGCATCTGTTCGTGCCTTGCCGTAACCGCCAAACTCAAGCCGGCCATCGTCATGGGCATTTCCGTCATGGTGGTCACAGCATTTTCGAACCTCATTATTTCCTTGCTGCGCAAAGGCATACCTTCGCGCATTCGCATCATCGTGCAACTTGTCGTTGTCGCCGCCTTGGTGATTTTGGTCGACCAATTCCTGAAAGCTTTTGTTTACGATGTCAGCAAGCAATTATCAGTCTTTGTCGGACTTATCATCACCAATTGCATCGTCATGGGCCGACTGGAAGCCTACGCCATGTCGCACAAGCCTTGGGAGTCGTTCCTTGATGGCATCGGCAACGGATTGGGTTATAGCCTGATATTAATCATCGTGGCTTTCTTCCGCGAATTGCTCGGTTCGGGCACCTTGCTTGGCTATCAGGTCATTCCGCAGTCATTCTATGAATTAGGCTACCGCAACAACGGTCTGATGATTCTGCCGCCAATGGCGCTGATTATCGTCGGTGTCATCATTTGGATTCAGCGCACGCGTCATCCCGAACTTCAGGAAAACAACAAAAAGTGATTGCCATGGAACTTTTCAACATTTTCATAAAATCCGTCTTTATCGACAACATGATATTTGCCTATTTCTTGGGCATGTGTTCCTATTTGGCGGTTTCGAAAACCGTTAAGACCAGCGCAGGATTAGGCATCGCCGTCACATTTGTTTTGCTCATTACGGTTCCAATCAACTACCTGATTAACAAATATCTGCTTTCTCCGGGAGCCTTGGCATGGATAAGTCCGAAACTGGCAACTGTCGACTTGAGTTTCCTCAGTTTCATCCTTTTCATTGCCATCATTGCTTCCATTGTGCAGATTTTGGAAATGGTAATAGAGAAATTCAGTCCGGCATTGTATTCCGCCCTGGGCATTTTCCTTCCGCTGATTGCCGTGAACTGCGCCATTTTAGGCTGTTCGCTTTTCATGCAGGAACGTGGTTTCAATAATGTGGCCGAAGCCGCCGTTTATGGTCTCGGTTCCGGATTAGGCTGGCTCTTAGCCATCGTGGGCATTGCCGCCATTCGCGAAAAGATACGTTACTCTCACATACCCAAAGGTTTGCAAGGCATTGGTATCTCCTTCCTCATCACGGGGTTGATGGGCATTGCCTTTATGGCTTTCTTGGGGATTAAAATTTGACTATCATGATTTTAGCAAGCAACACTACCACTATCATATTACTCAGCATAGCAGTTTTCCTTGTCATTGTGCTGCTCCTTGTCGGACTGTTGGTTTTTGTCAGAAACAAACTCATTCCGCAAGGCAAGGTGAAAATCACCATCAACGACAAGAAAGACATTGAAGTGCAACCCGGCAGTTCTCTCCTTACAACCTTAGCCAACGAACAGATTTTCCTTCCGTCGGCCTGTGGCGGCAAAGGTAACTGCGGACAATGCCGTTGCCGTGTCGTGGAAGGCGGCGGCACCATTCTGCCCACCGAGACCGGATTCTTCACGCGCAAGCAGATACAAGACCACTGGCGTTTGGGCTGTCAGGTTAAGGTGAACGAAAACCTGAAAATCGCCGTTCCCGAATCCATTTTGAGCATCAGGAAATGGGAATGTGAAGTCGTTTCGAACCGCAATGTAGCAACCTTTATCAAAGAGTTTGTCGTGAAATTACCCGAAGGCGAAAAACTGCATTTCGAAGCGGGCAACTACATTCAGATTGACGTGCCGAAAATCGCTGTCGATTACAAAGACATTGACGTGGATGAAGAATACCGTGAAGATTGGGATAAGATGCACCTCTGGGATTTGAAAATGCGCAACCCAGAAGCGCAGTTCAGAGCTTATTCCATGGCTAATGCACCAAGCGAAGGCAATATCATTATGCTTAACGTGCGTATCGCCACGCCTCCGTTTGACCGCAAGGCAGGCCGTTTCGTGAATGTCAACCCTGGCATTTGTTCGTCATACATTTATTCGTTGAAACCTGGCGACAAGGTCACCATCAGCGGCCCTTACGGCGAATTCCATGTGAAAGACACCGACAAGGAAATCATGTGGATTGGCGGCGGCGCGGGCATGGCTCCGATGCGTTCACAGATTTTCGACCAAATCAAGACGAAACAAACCAACCGCAAGGCTTCATTCTGGTACGGAGGACGCTCGTTGCGCGAACTTTTCTATGTCGACGACTTCACCCAACTGGAAAAGGAAAGACCGAATTTCAGTTTCCACATTGCGCTTTCCGAGCCGAAACCCGAAGACAATTGGACCGGCGATGTCGGGTTCATCCACAACGTGATTTTCAACAATTACCTGAAAAACCATCCCGAACCCGAAGAAATCGAATACTATCTCTGCGGTCCGCCGATGATGATTTCATCAGTACTGAAAATGCTTGATGATTTGGGCGTTCCAAAGGAAAACATCATGTTCGATGATTTCGGGAACTGATAAAAACGAAAAAAGCACGCGATTGCGTGCTTTTTTCATATCTCAATGTAAGGAATCAGAATTGCTCTACGATGCGTTTCTGAATATCCAAGAACTCGTCATTCGTCAAATGGACATGTTCCTTCTTGAAGTCCATATCGCCTTCCTCAACGATTGGAATGAGGTGAATATGAGCATGAGGCACTTCCAAGCCAATGACGGCAACGCCGATACGTTTGCAAGGCATAGCCTTCTCAATGGCTGCAGCCACTTTCTTGGCGAAAACCATCATCTCGCCCAATTCCTCATCACCAAGAGTGAAGATGTAATTTACTTCTTTCTTAGGAACGACCAAAGTATGGCCTTTTGAAACCGGATTGATATCCAAGAAAGCAAAGAACTTATCGTTTTCAGCAATCTTGTAGCAAGGGATCTCGCCGTTTATGATTCTAGAAAAAATCGTAGCCATGACAATGATTATTGACGGGTGATTTCAAGAATTTCAAAACTAATCTTACCAGCCGGGACCATGATTTCAGCAATATCGCCAACCTGTTTGCCAAGCAAGCCTTGACCGATAGGAGAATTGATGGAAATCTTGTTTTCCTTAAAGTTTGCTTCTTTTTCAGGAACAATGGTATACACCATTTCCTTGTTTATCTTCAAATTCTTCAGTCTGACGGTAGAATAAAGCAACACTTTTGAAGTATCGATTTTCGATTCATCAAGGATACGGGCATTAAAAATAAGATCCTGCAGTTCAGCAATCTTAGCTTCCAAAAGGCCCTGTGCCTCTTTTGCTGCGTCATATTCAGCGTTCTCGGACAAATCACCCTTGTCACGGGCTTCCTGAATAGCAACTACAATATTCGGACGTTCGACATGAATCAAATGTTCAAGTTCGTCTTTAAGTTTTTGTAATCCCTCTGAGGTAAAGTATTTGATTTCTGACATGATATAAATATTAAATTCAAAAGAGTGTAAAAAAGAGACCCTTACCGAAATAAGGGTCTACTTTTGGTTTGCGATGCAAAAATACTAATTTATTTCAAATGCAAGGCATTTTAGAAAAGAATTCTTGCACCAACGCTATGAGTACCATTGAAAGTGTAGGTGTCTCTGTAAGAGTAATCAATAGCAAGCTTCATACCATCTTCATCCTTTGAGAGAGGAATCTGGACTGAAAGGCCTGCGCTAAGACCTCTGTTGATATTCATGCACTCTGTATTATCATAGATTGAGCTGCCAGTGCCATTTTCGCCCTTCGACCACAAGCCCTTTTCGTAAGTGCAGCCGACGCGAAGCATGAGGATTTCCTTCCAAGACCATTCAACACCACCAATAAACTGGTCTTTGGTGAATGAATTGGAGCAGAAATTACCAGCAAGGGTCAGTCTTGACATTTCGCCAAGGTGGAAGTCATAGGCAGCAGCAATGCTCAACTGTGTTGGCAATTCAAACTTATCAGCACGTTGGATGACAGTGAACTGTTCCTGAACATCCTGTTGGAGGAAAGCCTTGAATGAAAGACCGTCACCATTGAAACTCATGGTAGGTCCGATGTTCTTCAAGGTAATGCCAAAGTGAACATTGTCGAAAGGACCAGTGACATACTGGATACCAGCGTCGATAGCGACACCGATACCGCTCATATCCTTAATGGACTCACTGATGATCTTCAAATTGAAACCGCCACTGATGCTGCTCGTAAATGACTTAGCAAAAGCCAAATTGATGTTCATCAGTTTTGGTTCGTATGTACCAAGGGTACCTGGATCAGGATTGTTAACAGTAGTGATCGGGATTTCACCAAGACTAAATGAAGTCATTGACAAACCGAGAACTGATGATTCACCGACGCGGGCCAAGATACCGAAAGCCGAAAGGCTCATATCGGAATTTGAACCGACCAACCAGCTTGTGTGAGTGAAATTCAAATCCAGCTTATTGATGTTTGCAATACCAGCGACATTACCATACATGGCTTCAACGCCACGGACGAACGACATGCCAGCATTGCCCCAGCCTGATGAAGCAGCCCAAGGGTTGATCAACAATTCGGCTGCACCAGCCTGACCTGAACGGTCTTCATTTCCTGCAAATGCTTGTGGAGCGCTTAATCCAAAAAGGACTGCAAGGCTCATAACTATATATCTAAATGATTTCTTCATGATTCTGATATTTAAAATTGTTAGCAATTACATTAAATTTAGAAAGTATTCAGGTCAACTTGACGCATAGCACCAAAGAACTTAATGACACGTTCACCGCCACTCGTATAATCCTTAACATGGATCAGGTAGAAACCACTAGCAACAGGTGTGTTTGCAAAGTTGGTCAAATCCCAGTCTAAGAAGGTCTGCGAACTATCTTTCTTGAACTGACGGACCTTGGTACCATTGATAGTATAGATGGTAACGACGCAATTGTCAGGGAGGTTGGTGATTTTAACAGTATTCTGAAGAGCATTTTCTTCATATTCCTGTGCGTATGCATAGTATGGATTTGGAACAACTGTAATGAGGTCTAAGTCAGATTGGGTCTTTTCCGGATCGTTAAGTACCGGGTTAAGGCCATCGATAGAGAACTTATACATTGGATTCAAGTTGTTAGTATCCAAAGCAGGCATAAGTGTATCCAAATTAACATAGCTATAGCCAGGAGAATAAGGCTTTGACAAACGGATACGAATGCGGCAGTCATTCTGGGTTTCTCCTGGAATTTGATCAAGGACCCAAGTGCTACCTTCGATACCCATAGGCATACCTACCCACATAACCTGAGCGTAAAGAAGCACATTGACCAGGTTACCGAGATTACCATTGTTTTGGCAATAGTTCATGGCATTGTACAAATACTGACCGGCATCGTATGCAGGGCAATCCAAGTCCTTGTAAGGAGAACCATTTTCAGGATCCTTATCCATACCCCAGATGTAAACAAAATGCTTACCACCCATGACAGGATCATTATCTGTACCATAGTTACGGATAACATTAGGATCGTACAATTGTGATGATTCACCATAAACTTCGTTGACAGTATTCTTCAAAAGCTTGGTAGGATTGAAGAGCATATCACGACCATTCTGGTCAGCAAGATAAGAGTCTTCACCGAATGCAAGGTTCAGACGTGCTCCGGTTTCAACATCAATGACATAACCAGGGAACCAACCCATACCTTGAGCGGCAATGTAGTTAGGATCGTCAGGATTTGAACTTGGTTCCATTGTGGTATAATCGCCTTCAAGTGAATGGCCTTCCTTATCAACAGAAGCATGCTTACGCAAGAAGAATCTCTTAGCATTGCCTTCTGACAACTGATAGTCCATACACATTTCAACGACAGGGCAACGGGTCCACATACTCTTATCACATGTCAGAACGATATCAACTGATGAAGTTCTCTTGAAATAATTTTCCTTACGTGAGTTAGGATTATAGACAGGACCTGGATTCCACTGACCGCCTTGACCTGTGAATGAGCAGAGCAAGTAAGGAGCCCATGTGCCATGAGCAATGCTTTCGTACATCTGAGATGGGTCGTATGGCTTTGAACTGTTAGCAGTAATCAGGTAGTCGGAATTAGTGACATCATCCTGGTCGACATATGAACCAGCACGGATCCAGTTAATGACAGTGTGAGGAATATCCTTATCGCGGATACCATCCAACCAAGGATTTGTCGGATCATCAAATTCAATAGATGAAGTGATGAAGGCATTATCCTTTTCAACAACTGCATATGAATTGACCCATGGCGGAGTTGACTGACTGTCATAATACTGACCGATATTAACAGGACCCATTTCGTAGGTTTGAGTGATTGAAACCGAAATACCACGATCGATGAACATTTTTTCATCAGTATAGGCTGTAGTGGTATCACTTGGGATTGCTGGCAGAGTGTCATTCAAATCGTCAAGATACCAATGCGAAACCTTACGTGGAGCACGGTTACCCTTAACATATTCACCAGTTTCTTCATCCAAATAGAAGACTTCTGTGTTATCAACTACATTATAGGTATAAACTTCTTCAGGTTCATCGAACCAAAGCAGATAATCTGTAGTCTTAACATTCAATGGGTCAACAATCTTAACACTAATCGGGCTATAACCTACTTCATAAGTTGGATGATAAGCGATTGGGTAATCAGGATGGCCGAAGGTGATAGAATCCTTATAAGCAATCTTTGGAGTAACGCCATCTTCATGGAAAAGGATACTCTGAACAGTTTCAGGAGTGAGTTCGACTTCATTACCACCATTACCAACACCAACGATACGAGTAACAGACGGGCTGTCTCCGTAACTTGAGTTAAGAACCGTACCATTAACAGTCTTGTGAGGAATAGCAGAATAGCACTGGATGTTCTTACGACCTTCAAGGTAAGGTTTCATCTGACCATACAAGCCACCAAGATCACCAGGTTCCTGAGAATAGGTGAAATAGTTGTTGTAGGCGTAAGCAACTGCCATATAATAATAGGTCTTCTGATTTACCAAAGCAGGATTGCCGGTAGTTGAGAACAGGTCTTTCGTAACCACGAAGCTATGACTAATACCAGCATCGCCACCTTCAACCATCAGTGAAGGAACGTTTGCCTGGATATAGTTATCGTATTCATAGTTCACCATACGAGAAACACCGTTTCTAATGTCGCATTGGAACACAAGACGAGCTTTGTCATTGTCAAGGAGTTCATCAGGGCTGACTTTGTCATTAACCAGCTGATAAACCTTATAACCTTCGAAACGATAGTATCTGTCGCAATCAAATTCATTAGTAGAATCGATAGTGAGATGTTCCGGAATTTCAGGATCAAGTTCGATATAACCTTCCTTATAGTTATTGGAAATAGCCGTATTCGACAGATAGATGATAAGCTGCTGATCAAGTTCGCGGATAGTCAAGTCAGGAGCATTAGGGCCATCTATGACTTTGAAGCAGTTGTCGAACAATGCCTGGCACTTGTCATCAACCACGCGCAGCAATTCGACAGATGCCCAAGGACCACCGCTGGTTGCACGAGCCCACGGCACACCGAAAGTAATGTAGTTAACAGCACCTGGTTTCAAAGTGAAAGGACCAGCTGACTGCATGAAACGACGGTCGTTTGGTGAGTTGTTGCAGGTTTCTTCAGTCCAGTAGAGACCATTAGTATTATAACCACCATTAGGAGCTTGGCAGCCGGTACCCCAGTTCCATGGATCGGTATCGCCAGGGAACATGAAGTCGCAGTCAGGACCAACAACATCACTGCCTGAATAAGCATTACCACCATACTGCATGTGGTTACCGTCTCTCCAAATACCACGCAACATATTGTAGTATTCAGGAGCAGTTCTCGGGTCACCATTAGGAGCAGAGCTGTTATCGTGGTAAACGAAACGGCGCATACCGAAACGTTCATCATCGACAATACCATTTTCAAAGTTCACACCATTGATACTTTCATCGCAAAGTTGTTCAGCACCTGAAACAATATATTCGGTAATAGAGTCACCGGTTTCAGGATCGAAGTAAGTGTGAGGAGTGTAGGTGTAGCTATACTTTGGATTGTCAAGACCATCAGGATCCATATAAGGTCCCTGGAAGAAGTCGACGCCAATCGCAGGAGGCTGAGCACCGTAAGCTTCAGGTTGACCGCTACCATCGACTGACTTACCATTGTAACCATAACCCAAACCACGGCTGACATCGCAACCTACATAGTCGTCCCAACTATAACCAAGGTCAACGTCGGTCCAAGGTGAGAAGTAAGTACCAGTCAATTCGTAAGTTGAACGGTTGATGATTTCATAGCTATAGAAAGTCATGTTATTGATTTCATCGTTGGTGGCAAATCCGAAAGCCTGAGCTCGGACTTCGATACCAATAGCCTGACCGCCAGATTCAGTGTGAGAGTTACCTTTATCGTTGAAAATCCACCAAAGGGTCTGGTCACCTTTCAAGACCTGGTCGGCAAGGATTGAACCATACATTGAACCTTCAATTTCTTCATCCATTGTAGGGATCTTAGTGTGGCACAATTCGTTGTCGATGTCGTAGTATGGATAGTCACCGTCAGCATAATTATATTCACCATCGCCATTTCTATCATAGAAAGGAGCACCATAGTGGCTGACACCTGTTTCAGGGCTGATGTTATCAGGATGAGCAGGCCATTCAGCAATCACCTTAGGGACGCTATAGCCATCAGCAGCGACGAAAGCACCTGTAACAGGATCGCAGTGAAGGAGGAATTCGTCCACTTCAGCACGGGTAATCTTAAAGATCTTATCCCACTGAGCGCAGGTTTCATTAACAATAGTAGCACTACCATCGGTACTCAGAGGACCTGTCCAATAGTCGTTACCGACCTGACGGAAACGAAGAGCAGCGCACTTAAGCTGGTAGTTGATGTCGACACCGGCAATCCACAAAGAACCAGCAAACAAAGAAGTAGCGGCACCATTAGCCGGGATGTAGTATTTAGAACCAGTTCCAGAAGGAAGGTCCCACCACATATCACCACCAGCATTGATACGCGTTTTAACATTGTTGATGTCCAGCCATTCAAAAGCTGAAGATGGCGAACACAAGGCGGTAGTCTGTTTCAAGCCGCGGTCACCTTTGCCAGCGTCTTCGAATCTGTAGACTTCAGCCTTTCCTGGAATTACAGCAGCCACGGTAAGCAGTGCTGCAAACATTAAACGAACTATATTCTTCATAATATGTGTATTTTATCTATATGAAATTTAATCTCGCATTTTAGAAGTTGAAGCTCAAACCAAGTCTAATCTGGCGAGGAGCTGAATAGTTGCCACCAGAGTTGACATAAATCTGATACATTTGGATGTAAGCTTCCGGATCAATCTGGCTATAGATTTCACGTTGCCATTCAGGAGCTGAAAGGTAACCATCATCGTCAGCATTACCAGTTGCTGCATACACATGTGTAATGTTCTTTGAGTTGAGCAAATTCAAAACTTGCAGATAAACATTCACGAAAGCATCGCGGCCTTTTTCTCCTTCTTTCTTGCCACCCATGGTGAAGTTGAAGTCCTTATCGACACGAAGGTCAAACTTGAATGCAGCAGGAATTCTGGAGCCATTGTAAGTACCTTGCAGCAGATTATTACCACCAGAAATAGGAGATGAAACCATACGTGAAGCAGTGTAAGGAGTACCAGAACCACCACCAACAGTCAGGGCGAAACCTGTGTTAGCAAGGAGCTGAATGTCATTCTTTCCTTCACGCTTGATGACTGGGCCATCATACTTGGCACCACGGCCATAACGATAGTCGAGTACGAGGTTGAAGCTGTGACGACGGTCTTCATTGGTTGGGAAGGTTGATCTCAAGTTAGGAACACCAGCAGCAATCAAAGCTGCAGCTGTACTTGTTGAAGAACCAGTCATGTCAGCGAACTGCAATGTGTAGCTTGCACGGACGCGGGCATTCTTTGTTCTACGCAAGTCATATTCGGCAGTCATACCCTTAACGGTACCAAAGTCGAGGTTGCTGAATGAGTTGTAAGCCTTAGGATAAGCACCATTGAAACGGTACATCTGAATCATGTTACGGAGTTCACGATAGTAAGCCGTGATAGTCAATGATGAAGTGTTTGTGACCTTCTGTGTGAAACCTAATTCATAGTCAATGGTTTGAGCAGGCTTCAAGTTAGGATTGGAGAGGGTACCTGCAACATCATTGAAGTAAACATAGTACAGAGGGCTCATGAAATAACCGCTTGAAGGACGCTGGGTCAACACATCATAGTGTGCGAAGAACAAGGCTTCATCGGAAATTGGGAATGAGAAGGAGATACGAGGCATGATGCTCCAAATTGGGTCATAATCCGTGAAGGAGCTTGGTTTAACGCCAGACTGTTCCTTATCAACAACCCAAGGAGAAACGCCAGTACCATAGTCCAAGACTGATGGGTCAGGAATTTCGACACCGTCAGCATTGTACCATGTGTTACCACTACGGTAACCCACGATTTCCGTCATGTCATCAATCTTATTGACATATGGGACGAAGTCGTCACCGATATTATCCGGAACATAGAACTTTTCAACATTATCAAATGTCAAGTATCTCTTGCCACCATCATTCTTAACCACGTCGCCGACAGTGTTAAAATCGTAGAACACATACGGATCTTTCAGGACGCTTTGGTTAGCATCAAAACGGTCGGCACGAATACCGATGTTGAAAATAAGGTCTTTGAAAGCGAACTTATCCTGGATGTAGCCTGCCATGTAGATAGGCTGAATAGCAGCAACAGGACGGGTCAATTTACCACCAGCAACTGTATCGGTAAAGAAATCATCCATAGTTGGGCGTTCAAACAGACCATATTTTCTATCGCCATCATAGGTGTAGCCATAATAACTGACATACATGTTACCGTCGCGGGTCAATTCTTCAGCAGCAAACATGCTCAGATCGAGACCGCCATTAACCTTACCATCACGCAAAATTCCGTTTTCATCATAGTATTTGATGGAATTGTCGCTGAAATCATAAGTGTCAATCAAGATATAATCTGTACCATCTTCTCTAAGACCCATTGCTTCACGGAGTTTCTTGTCGAATGTGGTCTGTGATTTTTCATCATACAGTCTGTGATACATGATTGTATCAACATAGCCATCGTAAGAAACAGCGTATGGATTATCCATATCAAGCTGAAGGATATGGAAGTTGGTCAAGTCGCGCATCAGTGTCCAGTAGTTTGATGAATAAGACATAGCGGCAGAATTCTGCTGTTCATACTGGAAACCGAGTTTCACTTCGTGGCTGGCATCACCCTTACCGATAGTCATTGATGCATTCACATTGACAGAAATCTGGTCGTCGACTGACTTGCCATATGAAGTCTGGATTGAACCAGGAACTGCATACAAACCATAAACTGCGTTTGGAGTCAAACCGTTGATCAAGCCATTGTTCAACTGGATGTTGTAGATGTTGTCATAATAGCCTGAAGGACCATATTGTCTGTACAGGTCATAATAGTTTTCAACATACTTGGTAAGCAGTGGGTTGAAATCTTCAGCTTGCTTTTCAAACTTCACTTCAGTATCGTAATCCCAGCTGTTCAGCACCCAAACATTTTCAAAATTGTGGTAAGCGCCATCCATCCAAACTGAATCGACATTACCTTGTTGGAATGTTTTGGTCTTGATGGTAGTGAACTTACCCAAGTTGCCGTATGCGAAGATGTTATCCCACAAATCAGGGTCACCAGATTCACCTTTATAGTGAGTATAGTCAGCCTGAATGCTGTAGTAGAAGTTGGAAATCAGTGAAGTGCTTTCAGGATCTGATGGGAAACGCTGAGTGAAACGGACATAACCACGGTAAGTGCTTGACTTGCTCAGATAGTTCTTGTCGGTATTGAAGAAATACTGGCCTCTGCCGTTAGCATAGTGACCGCCGGAAAGAACCATAGAACCACCGAATGTCAAGTTGGTGTTAGCACCCGTGCGGACATTGATGTTGCCTGAGAGGTTGATACCCTGGTTGGTGGTGTTAGCGAGGTATCTCGAATATTCGAGGTTGTCTCTCTTGGTGTAGGCTGCAGTCTGATAAGTACCAGAGCCGAGGCCTGACAGACGCAAAGGAGTCTGTTCGATTCTTTCCTGCCAGTCATCAGTTGCCTTATAGTAACCGGTAGCAGCATGAGAACCAACTCTGTTGTAATTGATATCACCAGCCAAGAAGAAACCGAGCAAAGCTGATTCCTGATTCTTACCCTTGATGAGTGGTCCCTGGAGGCTGAAGCCCAAGCGGTGATGGCCGAAGCCTTCAACTGATGCTTCATATTCCAAGCCACCGCCGAAAGTACGGCTAGGGCCCTTGGTGGTCATATTGATGATACCGCCCATGGCATCACCATACATGGCAGGAGTACCACCCAAGATAACGTCGACCTGGTCGATAGCACCTTGAGGCACACTTGCACTACCAATAACTTTCACACCGTCGATGTAGTAGACAGCGCTTTCACGAGCACCACGGATACTACCGACTTCACCATCGCTCGAGAACACACCACCGACGCTGGAAGCAACGCCTTCAGCAGAACGGTTAGGCAGTTTTGCGATTTCATCGGCAATGATGGTAGCACCAGATGTCGTGTTATCCGGAGAAATCAATGGAATTTCATAGTCGATGACGGTGACTTCGGTCAAATTGATTGCGCCACTCTTCATCACTACATTGTAAGGGGTGATTTTGTTGGCCGGAATAACCAGTCCTTTCAGCACAAAGGGCTGATAGCCAACGCAACTCGCCTTGAGGTCGTACGTCCCAGGAGGGATAGGGTTGATGTCATAATTACCGTCAAAGTCGGAGGATGCACCACCCACTTGCGTACCGCCTTTTTCGACGATAATGTTTGCAAATGGCACAGGCTCGCCAGTGTCATCGGTAATCTTACCTTTCAGTCTTCCTTGCTGAGCGATGGCTAACGTGCAGGTTGCCAACACAATAGCAAGTGTCATTAGTAAATTTTTAAACATACCTTTTAATTTTATGTAATACTACTCTTTAAGTGCATTAAAAGTCGTCAAAATTACAACCTTATTTTCAAGTACGCAAGAAAAATAAGTTTTTCTTGTTGTTTTTTCTTGAAAAATTGAAGCAGAAGTTTTCTAACTTTTTGCAAAATAAACAATTATGGCAGCAAAAAAAAATGCTCAAGAGGCATTTTCATGCCGAAAAAACACACCTTATATTAATAAGGGGGATTCGGAAAAGGATTGCGAAAAATACGGATTGGTGCGGCGATGTTTGCGCATCTGGCGGGCATGACGGCGATCCTGACGCATCATCTTCTTCGTTTTCGGAGCTTGGTGATTAAAGTGCGTAGACTTCATTTTCTTATACTGCTTACCCGACCGTTTTTCAACCTGTTCCATCTGTCGCTCAGCCTTTCGCATGGCTTTCGACGATTTATGCGAAGCACACGAACAAAACATCAGCATCAGGCTGAAAACGCAAATGACAAATTTGATTCTGACTTTCATATTCACACATTTTGATTTGGCAAACATAACATTTTTCCTCAAAACAAGCACTATTTTCAAGAAAAAAGCGTTTCTTTGCGGTATGAAACAAGTATTCAAGTACATATTAATTGCCTTATTTCCACTGCTTGGCACGGGTTGCCACGAAATTAAAGACAATCCTTATATCCAGACATACGTCAATTTCGAGATTAATCTCAACCAAAACGATTATTACAAACTGAATTATGGTGGAAATTTCGTATATGTGACCGGCGGCGCTGAAAGCAACAGCTGGGGCATCATCATTTACAGAATGCCTTACAGCGAACCCGAATTCAGGGCTTACGACCGTTTCCCGCCAAACAACCCTTATGCTTGCCAAGACGAAAATGGCAACTATAAGCGCCTTACGACGGACGGCATGCTTGTCATCGATAGTTGTAACAACATACTATACAACATTTTAGACGGTACCATAATTGATGGCTATGGCGAATACAACCTCATTCAGTACCATTGTTCGTACAATATGGGGAATAATACATTGAAAGTGTTTAATTGAACATCAAGAACATTTGGATGCTTTTGACACTTGGATAAACAAAAAATGCACGGAAATCTCCGTGCATTTTTGTTTGAAAAACTAACAGATTAATATCTGTAAATGTCAGATTTGTAAGGACCTTCAATTGGAACTCCAATATAATCGGCCTGTTTTTGTGTCAGCTTGGTTAGCTTCACACCAATTTTTTCGAGATGGAGACGGGCAACCTCCTCATCCAGATACTTCGGCAGGCAGTACACATTGACAGCATACTGACCACGCTTTTGCCACAAATCCATCTGAGCCAAAGTCTGATTGGTGAACGAGTTACTCATCACGAAACTAGCATGACCCGTTGCACAACCCAAATTGACCAAACGGCCCGAAGCCAGCAAGAAAATGCAGTGACCATCCTCGAAGACATACTTGTCAACCTGAGGCTTGATATTAATCTTTTCCTTCAGTTCCTTGGCACTTTCAAGGCGGCTGACCTGGATTTCATTGTCGAAGTGTCCAATGTTGCAAACAATGGCTTGATCCTTCATTTTCAGGATATGCTCAAGGGTAATGACATCACAGTTGCCTGTCGTAGTGACAAAAATGTTGCCTTCCTTGACAGCCTCTTCCATCGTGGTGACCTCGAAGCCTTCCATAGCAGCCTGCAAAGCACAGATTGGGTCAATTTCGGTGACCAAGACGCGGGCACCATAACTCTTCATGGAATGAGAACAGCCCTTACCGACTTCGCCATAACCGCAAACCACGACGACCTTACCGGCAATCATCACATCGGTAGCACGCTTGATGCCATCAGCCAATGACTCGCGGCAACCGTACAGATTATCGAACTTTGACTTGGTGACGGAATCGTTCACATTAATGGCTGGGACCAACAGTTCACCGCGTTCCTGCATTTGATACAGACGGTGGACACCCGTTGTAGTTTCTTCCGAAACGCCTTTCCAACCTGCAACAACCGTATGCCAGAAAGTAGGATTCTCTTTGTAAGTCGCTTTGATGACACTCATCAGAGCGGTTTCTTCTTCGCTTTCCGTAGGAACGTCAAGCAGTTTAGGGTCATTTTCGCAAGCATAGCCCTTATGTATTAATAAGGTAGCATCGCCGCCATCGTCAACGATGAGATCCGGACCGGTTCCATCAGGGAAAGTGATGGCGCGCTTGGTGCACCACCAGTAATCTTCAAGCGTTTCGCCTTTCCATGCAAAAACGGAAGTGCCCGTTTCGGCGATGGCAGCTGCTGCATTATCCTGAGTGGAGAAAATATTGCAACTGCACCAGCGAACGGTTGCGCCCAATTCGACTAAAGTCTCAATCAGGCAAGCTGTCTGAATGGTCATGTGAAGCGAACCCATAATCTTGGCACCCTTCAAAGGCTTTTCCTGACCATATTTCTTGCGCAGCGCCATAAGGCCCGGCATTTCGTGTTCGGAAACTTCGATTTCCTTTCTTCCCCATGCGGCAAGACCCATGTCGGCTACCAAATACGGAAGATCTTTATCTAACAATTTGCTGTTCATTACGTAGGTTTTAATTTGGACTGCAAAAATAAGAATAAAATTATTACCTTTGATGAAATGTTGCTTTTGGCTATTGGCCATTAGTTATTAGCCTTTAGCCATTAGCTATAGCCATAAGCCATTTTTTACATTCAAAAAAGCAAATAATCACAACAAAAATCACCAAAACGACATTCCAATTTTACAATTTCAAATTATTGATATAAAACATATTACAAAGATTTTGTTGATAAATGTGTAAACATTGGAGATGGTTTTTCTTGGCAGAATTATGCAATCAGTATACTTTTGCATCACCTTTTGATCAACAACAATACTCTTTTAAGAATAACTACTTCAGAAAAGTCCGCAGGGATGCGGGCTTTTTTCATTTATCAAGGATGTCGCTTTGCCGCTTGATGGAAGCCTGATGGATAGCTTCGAAAACAGCGACAACCAGTTCTTCGCTCAGGCCAATGTCATTTCCCGTGGCGATATGGTCGGCAAGGATTTTTTTCCATCTATCCATCTGCACAACCGTGACGTTGTTCTTTTTCTTGTATGCACCAATTTGCGCACTGACGTCCATACGACGCGAGAGCAACTGCAGCAGTTCACTGTCGATATCATCGATTTCGCTACGCAAGTCGGCGAGGTCGCGTTCCACATTGCCCGATTTTTTTGCACGCAGCACTATATTAATTAATAAGGTGTGCAATTCGGCAGGTGTGATTTGCTGCCTTGCATCAGTCAAAGCCTCGTCGGGACAGCAATGGCACTCAATCATCAAGCCATCCGAAGCCAAGTCGACGGCCTTTTGCGCCGTCTGCTGCAACAGCTCGCGGCAGCCACAAATATGACTTATGTCAGTAATGACAGGCACATTCAAAGTTTGCGTCAGTTCGATAGGGATTTCCCACATCGGGAAATTGCGGTAAGGCGTCTCCTTGTAATGCTGAAAGCCACGGTGAATGGCAGCCAAATACTGCAAACCCGCCTTCTGGAAACGCTCGAAGGCACCCAACCAAAGTTTCAAATCAGGCGAAACTGGATTTTTGATGAAGACGGGCACATCGCTGCCTTTCAAGGCATCGGCCAACTGTTGCACCGAAAACGGATTGACCACCGTGCGGGCACCAATCCAAAGCGCATCGACATCATACTTCAAGGCAAGTTCGACATGTTCGGGCGTGGCGACTTCGGTTGCCGTAGGAAGACCTGTTTCCTTTTTCGCTTTCAGGAGCCATTTCAGGCCTTCTTCTCCCCTGCCCTCAAACGCCTCGGGGCGCGTGCGCGGTTTCCATATGCCGCCGCGAAGCACTTTCACTTCGGGAATCTCTGCCAGACCACGAGCCGTGGTCAGAAGCTGCTCTTCCGACTCCACACTGCATGGACCGCTGATAATAAGCGGTTCGCACAAAGAAGAAAACCACGATTTGAGGTTGAACATGAAGATGCAAAAATTTGATTGTGCAAAAATAGTGCTTTTTATTCTTCTTTTTTACCTACCTTTGCAGATTAAATCAAGAATAAAAAACTTACAATCGTGAAAAGAGTAGAGATAAAGCAAGCCTTGCAGATGCAAGCATCTGACAATGAGATTACTGTAATGGGCTGGGTGCGCAACAAGCGCGGCAGCAAAAACGTGGCATTCATTGCCCTGAACGATGGTTCAACCATCAACAACCTGCAATTGGTCATCGATTTGAACGTGATTCCTGAAGAAAAACTCGCCTTAATGCATGCTGGCGCATCACTTTGGGCCACTGGCAAGCTCGTCGAATCGATGGGAAGCGGACAAAACGTGGAGTTTTCCGTCAAGGAAATCGGACTTTTCGGTCCCGCCAACCCTGACGAATATCCTTTGCAGCCCAAGAAACACTCATTGGAGTTCTTGCGCGACATCTCTCACCTGCGTTTCCGCACCAACACCTTTGGTGCTGTCATGCGCATCCGTCACGCCATGGTGTTCGGCATCCACCAGTTCTTCAACAGCAAAGGTTTTGTCAACATCCATACCCCATTGATTACCGCTTCCGACTGCGAAGGTGCCGGTGAAATGTTCCAAGTCACCACTTTGGACATGGAAAACCCACCCCGCAACGAAGAAGGCAAGATTGACTACAAGCAGGACTTCTTCGGCAAACCTACCAACCTGACCGTTTCAGGCCAGCTGGAGGGCGAATTGGCAGCCACCGCAATGGGCAAAATTTACACCTTCGGTCCTACTTTCCGTGCCGAAAACTCAAATACCACCCGCCACTTGGCAGAATTCTGGATGATTGAGCCGGAAATGGCTTTCTACGACATCACCGACAATATGGATTTGGCTGAAGAGATGCTGAAATACTTGATTCAGTATGCTTTGGACAACTGCATGGACGACCTTCAGTTCCTCAGCAAACGTTTGCAGGAAGAAGAAAAAGGCAAGAAGGAAGAAGAAAAGTCGATGGAACTCATCAGCAAGCTGCGTTTCGTCCTCGCAAACGACTTTGTCCGCCTAACCTACACCGAAGCCGTCGACATCCTCCGCAACTGCAACTACAACAAGAAAGGCAAGTTCCAGTATCCTGTCACGGGCTGGGGCATCGACCTGCAGTCGGAACACGAGCGCTACCTCGTTGAAAAGCACTTCCAAAAGCCTGTCATCCTGACCGACTATCCAAAGGAAATCAAGGCTTTCTACATGAAGCAGAACGAAGACGGCAAGACCGTCCGCGCTATGGACGTGCTCTTCCCTGGCATCGGCGAAATCATTGGCGGTTCGGAACGCGAAACCGACATCAACAAGATTCTGGACCGCATGCACGAAGTCGGCATTCCGGAAGAATCGATGCAATGGTATTTGGACAGCCGCCGTTTTGGCTCCGTGCCACATTCAGGATACGGCCTTGGTTTCGAGCGCCTTATCCTCTTTGTGACTGGCATGACCAACATCCGCGACGTCATCGCCTTCCCACGTACACCTAAGAATTGCTTGTATTAACGATAATTTTATGGTAGAGACGCGATTCATCGCGTCTCTATTCATAATTTCATATTTTTCACATTAGACGCGATTTGCGTCTCTACAGACGGATGCACGAGTGCGTCCCTACATAAAAACAAAAAACGATGTCGAATCAGAAACTGACACAAATCCAAAGACAAGAACTGAAACTGTCACCTCAACAGATTCAGCTCATGAAATTGCTGCAACTTCCGACCATCGAACTCGAGCAACGCATCAAGGAAGAGATAGAAGCCAATCCAGCCTTGGAAGACGGCAGTGAAAACGAGGAATTTGAAGACAACGAACCTATTGCCGACGACGAAAACGACAATGGCGAAAACGACGACTACAACGACGAAGAACTCGTTTTCGACAAGGACGAAGAATTCGACATCACAGATTATCTTCAAGACGAAGACATCGACGATTATTCCTATAAATTACAAACCAACAACCGCAGCAGCGATGACGAAGACTACGAGACGCCGATTTCAAATGAAATATCGTTCCAAGATTATCTGCTGCAACAGTTAGGTTACCGCGAACTGACTGAGAAACAGGAACTCCTTGGTTCTTATATCATTGGAAATCTTGATGACAACGGTTACATAAACCGCAAAGTTTCAGATATTGTCGATGACTTGATTTTTACACAAAACATTGAAGCAACAGAAGATGAGGTTGCGGAAGTACTCGCCATCGTACAGGAACTTGACCCTCCTGGCATTGCTGCCCGCGATCTTCAGGAATGTTTGCTCATCCAGTTGGAAAGACTTCAGGAAGACAACCCATTCAACGATTACAGCCTAGCCATCACCATTGTAAAAAATTGCTTTGAAGAGTTCACCAAGAAACACTACGACAAGATTGTCAAGAAGCTGGAAGTCAGCAACCAGCAATTAAAAGCCGCCATCGATGAGATTCTGAAACTCAATCCGAAACCTGGCGACACCTCATCAACCGGAACGAAAAACTCACATTACATCACTCCTGATTTCTTCGTTTTCGTCAAGGACAACATCATCGAACTTTCGTTGGAGAGTCGCAACATGCCCGAATTGCGCGTAAGCAGGGAATACATCAGCATGCTGGAAGATTATTCCAACTACAAGGACACACGACAAAGGCAAGAAGCCGTACAGTTCATCAAGCAGAGAATCGACTCCGCAAAACTGTTCATCGGCGCCATCCAACAGCGGCAAAAAACGCTCTACATCACCATGAAAGCCATCATCGACAAGCAGCAGGAATTTTTCCTGACTGGTGACGAAACGAAGCTGAAACCGATGATTCTAAAGGATATAGCCGACATCGTTGGACTTGACATTTCCACCGTTTCACGCGTGGCGAACAGCAAATACGTCCAAACGCCTTATGGTGTTTTCCTGCTGAAATTCTTCTTCAGCGAAGGCATCACTAACACCGAAGGCGAAGAAGTTTCGACACGCGAAATCAAGCGGATTTTACAAGATTGCGTCGATGAAGAAGACAAGAAAAAGCCCATGACCGACGAAGCCTTGATGGAAATACTGAAAGACAAAGGCTATCCGATTGCACGTCGCACCGTGGCAAAATACAGGGAACAGTTAGGCATTCCCGTCGCCCGTCTGAGAAAAGAAATATAAGTTCTTGTGGCTTAAAACAATAAAGCAGGCAAGACCTCGTTATCATATCGTGAAAGCGAACCTATACACACAGAAAAAGCACTGGAAATGGATTTTGGCCGTTTTCGCTTTGCTTATTGTTGGTGCATCATTATGGTACACCAACAATCTGGTGAAATCCATCGCTCAGCAGGAAAGCAATCAGGTGAGGCTGTGGGCCGAAGCCATGGAACAACATGCACTGATGATGAAGTACACCGAAGAGTTTTTCGGTGACGTCAGCGAACAAGAACAACTTCGTGTCGAACTGCTCGCCAAGGCATACCGAGAGGTGCTTGATTTCAGCCGCAACGACAACACCGGCATTTATTTAGACATCATCCGCAACAACATCAGCATTCCACTCGTCATCACCGATGACCATGGAAACATTATATTTAAGAGCAATTTGCCTGCTTCTCAAGAAGACAAGAAAACATTTGACGATGAAATGCAGCAGGCTTATTCGAAATTCGAACCCATTAAAATCAACACAGGTTTTACCGAAGTACAATGGCTGTATTATAATGAATCGCTGATTTACACGGAATTAAAAGCCGTTTTGGACGAGATGTTTGATGGTTTCATGAACGACATCACGGCCAATTCCGTTGGTGCGCCCGTCATTGTCACGAATGAAGACATGACAAAAATCATCAGTTATGGCAATCTAGATTCCACCTTGATGAAAAACGGTGATTATGTCGAAAAACAACTTGCAGCCATGCGCGACGAAAACCAGCCCATTGAGGTTGAGTCCATCGACAAAGGCAAAACCTACGTTTTCTACCGCACTTCCGACCTCATCAACCAGATGCGTTATTATCCTGTCATTCTGATTGTTATCGTTGCGTTATTCCTTTTCATAGCCTACATGCTTTTCAGTTATGCGCGCCGTTCGGAACAGAATCAGGTTTGGGCAGGCATGGCCAAGGAGACTGCACATCAGCTTGGCACGCCGCTTTCATCGCTCATGGGCTGGATTGAACTGATGAAGATGCAAGAAGAGCCATTTGTCGGGACAAACGAAATGGAGAAAGACATCGAGCGACTGCAAATCGTCGCCGACCGATTCTCAAAAATCGGTTCAGTGCCTGTGCTTGAGCCGACCAATGTAATCACATTGATTTGGGACACAATGGATTATCTTCAGAAACGCTTTTCCAAAAAGTTCGAGTTCGAAATCAACATGCCAACCGACGAACTGATCATTCCGCTGATACCATCGCTTTTCCGCTGGGTTTTGGAAAACCTCACCAAAAACGCCATTGATGCTATGGGCGATCACGGAAAAATCACCTTAGACCTATCGGAGGAAAACGGCGAAGTCATCATCGACCTGAGCGACACGGGCAAAGGCATTACAAAATCGAAATGGAAGCAAGTCTTCAACCCGGGCTACACGAGCAAGAAACGCGGCTGGGGATTAGGTTTGTCATTGGCCAAACGCATCATCGAAGAATATCACAAGGGAAAGATTTTCGTCAAGAATTCCGTTGCCAATCAGGGAACTACGTTTAGGATTATCTTAAAGAAGACAGTGTAAGTTTTTCTATCACATTATCTCAAAAAAATTATTGGTGTCCGCTAAAAGTTTAGCGGACAGCAATAGTTTTCTTCAATGAAATGGATCGTGCCAAATTAGGCATATAGGTCAAATTGCAGGGAATTTTGAAACTCTCGTAAAGTTAGAATTTACTTGGAGCTACCAGATATTCCATCCTGCAATTTGATCTATAGACCGAGTATAATAAAGAAGTCAATATTGCATTAGCAATTCATACCTCCACAGCAATGGATTACCTGACCCGTAACATAAGCCGAAAGGTCTGAAGCAAGGAACAAAGCCACGTTAGCGACATCTTCAGGAAGACCCGCACGACGCAACGGAATCTGCTTGGCCCATTCTTCCCTGACATTTTCAGGCAAAGCATCAGTCATAGCGGTAGCGATGAAGCCAGGAGCAATGGCATTGTGACGAATATTACGTGCGCCCATTTCCTTAGCAGCCGATTTAGTAAAACCAATAATACCTGCCTTTGAAGCCGAATAATTACACTGATTGGCATTACCCGATACACCAACGACGGAACTCATATTGATTACACTTCCACAACCTTGTTTCCACATAACCGATTGAACAGCTTGTGAGAAATTGAACACAGACTTCAAGTTAACTGTAACAACAGCGTCCCAATCGGCCTCGCTCATTCTCTTCAATGCGCCATCATGAGTGATTCCTGCATTATTCACAAGAACATCAATACGGCCGAAATCGTTCTGAACTTGAGCTACAGTTGCTTTGGCATCCTCATAGTTAGCAGCATCCGAAGCATAAGCCTTAACTTTTACACCATACGTTGCGAGTTCTTTCTCCGTCTCCAAGACAAAATCATTGAGAGCCATATCCGTGAACGCTATATCACAACCTTCAGAGGCAAAACGCATGGCAATAGCCTTTCCTATGCCTCTACCTGCGCCTGTTATCAAGGCAACTTTATTTTCTAAGAGTTTCATTTTTACAATTTGTTTTTCATTCTTTTTCCAAAGTCTTTAATGACTGCTTCTGCGCCATAGACAAGGTCTTCGATGATTTCTTTTGCACTTTGTTCAGCCTTTATCATGCCCGCGATTTCGCCACACATGTAGCTGCCCATATTATCACCTTCCTGAACGGCACGGCGTAAAGCTCCAGAACCGAACGCCAATATCTCTTCCTGGCTAGCATTAGGATCGTTTTCCATTCTAGCAAAAGCCTTGGAGAACGGAGTCTTAAGCGATCTGACAGGATGACCCAATGTCTTTCCTGTCACAATTGTAGACACATCAGACGCGCCCAGCACCTTAGCTTTATAAACGCTGTGTACGGTACATTCTGTTGCCACGAGAAAACGAGTCCCCAACTGAACGCCTTCTGCGCCGAGCATAAACGCAGCCGCCACGCCTCTACCGTCACCTATACCACCTGCTGCAACAACAGGGATATCGACAGCGTCAACAACCTGAGGTACAAGTGCCATCGTATGATTCTCACCCACATGACCGCCCGACTCAGCACCCTCTGCAATAATAGCATCAGCATCAAGACTCTGCATCTTTTGTGCTAAAGCCACAGAAGCAACGACAGGAATCACTACAATTCCGGCAGCCTTCCACGATTCCATATATTTATATGGAGATCCCGCTCCGGTGGTAAGAATCTTCACACCTTCTTCAAGAACCATTTGCGCTATCTCATCAACATTAGGAGCCTGCAACATAACATTTACGCCAAAAGGCTTATCTGTCATCTGCTTGCACCTCCTGATTTCAGCACGGACAGCTTCCGTACCCGCATTGATGGAAGAAACAAGACCTAAGCCTCCTGCATTTGACACAGCAGCAGCAAGGGAGGCATCAGCAACCCACGCCATACCCCCTTGGAACACAGGATACTGTATTCCAAGAAGGTCGGTAATTCTACTCTTAATCATCAATTTAAGTGCGAATTAATGGCAGCAATAATGTCGCCAACTGTTACAACTTTAGCGGTTTCATCTTCAGAAAGAGTTACGTTGTACTCACGTTCCAAAGCCATTGAAATTTCAACGACATCCAATGAGTCTGCACCCAGGTCTGCAACAAGTTTTGTTGCGTTAGTGATTTCGTTTTCGCTCACGCCAATCTTATTGGCGATGATGCTTTTTACTAAATTCTCATTTACTTGCATAATAATTAAGTATTTAAAAGTTTAAAGGTTTATTTTATTTGTTTTCTCTTGTGTCTGGAATAAGTGCGAATGACAACTCACCCATTGCACACAATTTGCCGCCAACACTAAGTTTCGCTTCACAAACATAAATGTTAAGCTTGCGATAAGTCAATTTGGCTTCAATTTCGGCCGTATCACCCGGATGGAGTAAATTCTTGAAACGGACATTGTTAATTGCTGTATAGAGCGTCAGCTTGCCAGCCAGATCATCTTTCATCAGCAGCGCACATGACTGAGCCATGATTTCGCATTGGATAACACCAGGAACTATTGGTTCGTTGGGAAAATGCCCCTTAAGGAAAAACTCTTCACCGGTAACATGATATTGGGCATGTGCAACATGATTCTCGTCAATAGTCATTTCATCAACGAGCAACATGGGCTCACGGTGAGGCAGAATCTGTTTTATTTCTTCTCTATTCATAATTTCATTTATTTGACTTTTCTAATTGCAACGCATCCGTTATGGCCGCCAAATCCCAAAGAATTGGAAATCGCGATGTCAAGTTCCGCCTCAACAGCCTTATTCGGCGTATAATTAAGATTACACTCAGGATCAGGGGCATCCAACCCGATTGTAGGAGGAACCATACCATTTCGAAGAGCCATAACACTGGCGATAAGTTCAATAGCGCCTGCTGCACCCAACGCATGGCCCATCTCAGACTTGGTGGAGCTGATATGAGCTCTACGAGCTTCCGTCTCACCCATTGCCAACTTTATGGCATTGGTTTCACACAAATCATTCATAGCAGTTCCCGTACCGTGTGCATTGATATACAGATTCTCGCCAGCCTGATAATCTGCCTGTTCCAAAGCCATCTTGATAGCTGCAGCAGCAGGAACGCCATCTGGACGCGGAGCCGTGCTATGATGAGCGTCACAGGTGTTTCCATAACCACAGATTTCAGCATATATCGTCGCACCTCTTTGCTTGGCATGTTCGTACTCTTCAAGAAGCAAAATGCCTGCACCTTCGGCAATCACAAAACCTTGACGGTTCTTATTGAAAGGGAGCGATGCATAGTTAGGATCCTCCGCTCTTGACAACGCCTTACAATTGGCAAAGCCACCAATAGCCAACGGATTGATGCCTGCCTCAGTACCACCTGCCAGGATTGCATCAGCATAACCATGCATAATGGAACGATAAGCCTCACCAATTGAATGGGTTCCCGTTGAGCAAGCTGTAACGATTGGCAAGCACGGTCCTTGAGCATTGAAACGAATTGCAATATTGCCAGAAGCCATATTTGCAATCATAGTTGGGATCATCAAGGGAGAAACCCATTTGGCGCCCTCTTTAAAATATTGACCCGCTTCACGAAGAATCGTGTCGAAGCCCCCGATTCCTGAACCGACATACACGCCGAAACGTGTCGGGTCAAGTCCGAGCTCATTGTCTTGCATTGCTTGTATCGCGGCAGCCATGGCATACAAGGCAAAACGGTCGTTACGCTTTGCAAAGGCAGGTTCAAGGCCCATTGCCAGAGAATCGAAGTCCTTGACTTCACCAGCAATCTTTACAGGCAAATCCGTGGTATCAAAACTAGCAATCGGAGCAATGCCACAATTGCCTTTGACCAGATTATTCCACATAGTATTTATATCATTACCGACAGGAGAAACGACTCCCATACCAGTAATCACTACACGTCTATTCATTTTCTTAGCTTATTTGATTAAGTAACTGTTCAAAATTAAACTTCAATTTGGATTTCAAGGTCTTGAGTTGGATCGAGGTCACGAGGCTTCGGGATTTCGAGATGCCGCGTATTCCCGCGACCTCGATGTTTCGCATTCAATATGTAAACTAATTTTGCTCACTTATTTATTACCACCTCATGATACAAGAGCCTGACACAAATCCTGCGCCGAAAGCGCTTAAAACTATCAGTTCACCTTCTTTTAATCGGCCTTCCCTATTCAGTTCATCAAGAAGGATAGGCAAACTTGCCGAAGAAGTATTACCATACTTTTGGATGTTGAGCGGAAATTTTTCCTTTGGCTGCTTTAAGATCTCACGCACCATTTCAATAATACGCACATTAGCCTGATGGAGCAAATACTTATCCACAGCATCCGGTTGATAGCCAGTTTTATCAAGCAAATACCGGACATCAGAAATAGAAGCGTTAGCAGCAAACTTAAACACTTCCTGGCCACACATTACCAAGGGCAGATTGCTATTCGGTTTCGTGTTGAATGGGGACGGTTGCAACTCATGCTTCTGGTAAAGGCTAAATGTTGACGAAGACGCTGTCAGGCGAGTTGCCAAAATGTTGTCACCTTCCGAAAGGACAGCCGCACCAGCGCCATCACCGAAAAGCACGCAAACAGTCCTGTCTTCCCAACTAAGCATACGAGAAGGCTCTTCGGCGCTAACGACAAGCACATTTTTAACCCTTCCACTTCTATAGTAAGCCTCAGCCATGTCAATACCATAGAGGAAGCCCACGCAAGCGCCATTCAAATCGACGCAAGGGCATGTCGCGCCAATTGCACCTTGAATAATACAACTTAAAGCTGGAGTAACGTACTCGTTCACCACATTTGAACAAATGATGAAATCGAGATCCTTCGCAGAGATACCAGCATTGCCCAACGCCTTACGGGCTGCATCAATGGCCATATCTTCCAATGTTTCGGAAGAAACAACCCGACGTTCCTTTATGCCTGTACGCGTGACAATCCACTCGTCATTCGTATCAACCATTTGCGAGAGCATCTGGTTCGTGACAATTTTTTGAGGATGAGAACATCCAGTTCCAATGATTTTCATTTCAACTTTTTTATTAGTTTTCGGCGGCAAAAGTAGGACGAACAGACAATCGGACTATAAAAATGTGGCGTTTAAGTCTATCTTGTGGCGAAATTAGACTTTAAACATAAAAATAATCGTATTTTTGTGGCGAATTTATAAAAGTATGAAAGCCATAAAACATCTTTTTACACAGGTCCCAGACTGCCTAATAAAGGTTATTTCACAAGTTACTAGCATCACTTTTTCGGTGTTGTTTTCATTGGTGTTTTTATCTGTATACGCACCATTCTCCACCACTTCATGGTTTCAAGTCGGGCTGTCTGACCGTTTTGTCTGGACCATCGTCTTTGTAGGAATATCGACACTTTTTCTCACTTGCAGCCGTTTGATAATGAATTTTGCAGTCCGCCGATTAAATAAGTTTTCATTGCTTGTATATCTGATATGGCTTTTGGTTGAAATTATTCTCATCGGGGCCTTCCACGCCTTGATGTCACTGACCTTAATACGCCTAACTGGTTTTTCCTTTGGATTCATCTTTCTGAAAAGCCTACTGATAACGCTATTGGCTTTAGGCACACCTTACCTGATTACGATTTTGGCTATTCTTCTTCAAGATACGCGCCAGAGACTTAGCATCACTAACAGCGACATCATCGAATCAGACAGTGAAACGCTGCCGGAACATACAAAGATTATCAACATCACCGACAACAATGGCAACCTGAAACTTTCAGCAAAACTTGAGAACATTTTCTACATCAAATCAGAAGACAACTACATCAACGTATTCTACCTAAAAAAAGGGAAAGTTTCAAACTACCTTTTAAGATGCAAACTCCAAACCATCGAAAACAATCTCCCTTCATGTGGCCCTTTGATACGTTGCCATCGTTCATACATAGTAAACATAAACAATATCAGCCTTTTGCAAAACGACAACGATGGTTTTACCATTGATTTTAACCGCGAAGATCTAGAATCAATCCCCGTATCAAAGACATATTCGGCGAAAATAGCAGAAGCGTTTTCCCAACAATGACATTTACTTTCCAAGCCACTTCTTAATCTCGTTGAACTTCATCAAGGCCTCCGCTGGAGTTAAAATGTCTATGGATTTTTATCTGGGTCTTGATGAAATTAAGACCTTCAAGATAATCGCATGCCACATGCGACAACGCATCATCGAAGAATGCCACAAGGGAAAGATTTTCGTCAAGAATTCCGTTGTCAATCAAGGGACTACGTTCAGGATTGCATTAAAGAAGACCATTTAATTCACTTCCTCCACTCCATTCTCCTGCATGAATTTCCTGATTTCCTCAGCATGGCGGCCTCTGATGATGACCTGATGGTTGCCAATGGTTTTATTCAGCAAATAGTTCTTCAGGTTTGCATTAAGTTGTATTTGCGTACGGCAGAAATGATTGCTGTACTCGATTGGCAAGGCTTGCGCTTCGGTGACAAAGAAACGTTCCATCTGGTCGCCGCCCCATTTCAGCAAAGTGTAATCAGTGCAAGGCAAGACACCTTGAATGGCGACACCAATCGACGACTCGAAATGCGAGCGCAAAATGATCTCATCGCACATTGAAAGCGGTACAGTGCAGTGCGCCAACAAGGAGCAATCTTCGCGCAACATCGAAGGATTGGCCATGAAAGCCTTTTCGCCGCATAGGCGCTGCGCCAAGATCATGGTGATGAGTGTCTGCATATCGCCTTCGCAACCTGCCACGATGCCTTCATCGTTGAGCAAAGCTAGGGCAAGGCAACTTGTCGTTCCGCAAGCATTTACAATGTCGAAACAACGGATAGTCATTGCCGAAAGGCCTTCTTCCACACAGATTTTCTTGATGGCGAGATAGGTCTTCGCCGCCTTCAGCATATCTTCGCATGAGGGTTCGACAATAGCTTTAGCATTTTTCGTACACGATTGTGCAACCATGACAGCTTCCGCTTTATCAGCAGCATTGATTTCATCAATCAGCCTGTCCAAACTGATGTCAACGACAGTGATGCCGTATTTGTATTCAAGCGAGAAACGCTCGACATCGCTGTCAATCAGCCAGTCGGAAGGCTGGCCAAAGCATCCGATGCGGACACCCTGCAAAAGTTTCATATCAGTTCTGACTCCATTCACAATCTCTTCGTTGCTGCCGTGAATGATTTTTCCTTTTCTATAATTGCTTTTCAAAAAAGAAAGGATTTCCAAAGCAGCGGCAAGCGAATTATTCCGTCCGTCTGCAATGAGCTTGACTTCGGAATTGAGTTCGGGTAGGATGCGCATAAAAAGGTTTTCGACACCACCCGTTGCCGTCATTACGAAATCGGGAGTGACATGAGAGTCTTTCCATTGGGCAACGGCTTTTTCATCATCGCCTAAAATGGTGAACTGTGCCTGAAATTCGTTTTCAAGCATACGCATGAGTTCTGCATATTCCGAACGCACAAATGCAGCGGTCTGAAAAGAGGAATGGATAATGAGGATATTCATGATGGGGTGGATTTTTAAAAGACGAGGCTGAAGAATCAGTTTTTCTCCAGCCTCGTATCTGATTTTCAATTGGTCAAAACGTCCAATTGCTTAAATTTCCAGATTAATGTGTTACGACAAATCTGACGGCTGCGCCATTGTTGACTTTCACGAAATAGACGCCATTTTCATAGCTTGCCGTAGCAATCTTGCATTCAGCGCCTTCGGTGACAAATTCATCGACCATCTGGCCCAATGCGTTGAAAACGCTCACCTTGTTAAGGCCTTCGCCGGAAACGGTGATGAAATCGTTGGCTGGATTTGGATATACAGCGTATGTGTTGACTGATTCAGCAACGCCATCAATATCGGTGAAAACTTCGACCAATGTCGTTGCGCCCCATTCGCCATTGGCATTCTTAGCAGTGCCAAGTGCATAGTAGTAAACGCTTGGGTCAAGGTTAGTCCATGTGAAGCTTTCCGGTTCGTAAGCTGGGAAACCATCTTCTCGGATTACGATAGCAGCTTCCTCTTCACCGATTTCATTGTAATAGTCAACGGTAATGAAGCCATAGTGATACTCAGCAACTTCGGAATTCGGAACTGCACTGATGGTAGCTTCGGTGTTTGAAATCAGGTCAACGGTGAGTTCAACGAGAGCTTCGCCCGTGCCGCCTTGGGTGAGGGTGGTGACGTTTTCCTTAATCACGCTATAGGTATTGCCATCAGCGTCAGCAGGAACGACATAAATGGTGTATTCGGTTGCTGGCTGCTGTTCGGTCCATGTGTAGGTAGTGGTTTCAGCTGCCTGAATGCCCCACTGCTGAACGAGCTGTTCGAGGGTTGCACCCATCATCTGCTGCCACATTGCCATTTCACTTTCGGTGCCAATCATATACCAGAAGGAAGCGCAGTCTGCATTAGGTGTGAAGGTAGCCTCAACGGTTGTTGCAGTGACTTCGCCAACAGCGATTTCAACCTGTGGATCGGCGACAGGAGCATCGCAGTCGTGTTCTTCAATGCCGTAAGGAGCAAGTTGGTCGACGATAGTCTGCGAATTGTTGATAGGCCACAAGTCGTTGATGACAATATGGTGGTCTGGGGTGATGAGGATTACGGTTGGGTAAGCGGTGATTCCGTATTGTGAGCAGATGTCATGACCACCACCAGCTGTGCTAATAGTAGGATATTCGATGCCATAAGTATTGCACCAATTCTGGCAAGCAGCATCACTATCGGAAGTACTGATTTCCATAAAGAACACATCGTGCATGTTGCAACCAAGACGGGTATAAGCTTCGGCAACTTTTGGTGCAGCCTGATTGCAAGGACCACAAGTGGTGTAGAAGAAGTCGATAAGGACACTTTGTCCGTTATCGAGAATGTCGAACAAATGGACTTCGGTACCGTGACAATCGGTTGCTGTAAAATCAATAGCCTCAGAATGAGGGCACTGCGCTTTCAGACCAAAACTGAAAACAACTGCTGCTAAAAGAAGTAAAACTTTTTTCATAGTGATTTGAATTTAGTGATTTATGAATTATGAATTTGAGGCAAAAGTAATGATTTTTTGTTTTTATGCAACTTGTACAAAAACATTAATTGTCACGATAGTCCTTCTTCTTCGTCAGTTTCAAGTCCTGCAAGGCCTGGGCCTTCACGTTGATGGTGAAATTCCAACTCTTGTAGTTGCCGATAGGAATCCAGCTGAAGCGCATTTCCCAGCAGTGGAGGTCGCGGTAAATATTGAGTGAAGTGTAGGAAAGTCCGTGATTGGTGAAGTCCCAGCCCGTGTTGAAGGTGATTTTCCATTTCGGCGTAATGCTGATGTCGCCGTTGACGCTCAGCGTCTGCACCGTCTGGTTGGTAGCGATACCCAAGACTCTCGCGTAAGTTATTGAAGACGAATAGCGCAAATTATAACTGAAACTCAGCGACCAAGGCGTAGTCCAGTCTACGTAGGCATTCGGATTACCCATAATGTCGAGCAGTTCGCCATCGGTGACATTTGGCGAATTGGCGGCGCGGTTGGCAATGTCCGTATTGAAATCCGTTGCATTGGTCTTCTTTTTCCGCCACTTGTCAACCGTGCTTTGGTTGAGCGAATAACTGATGCTGAAATTCCAAGCCGAATTGTTTTTGTGAAAAAGGCGATGGTTTTCAACGATTTCGAAACGGTTGACGCGTCTTCCGTTCTCATCGGTGGCGTATGGGTCCCAAACGCTGCTATACTGGATGTTTAGTTTCTTAAACAAGGTGGTTCGCGCACTGACCGACAGATTCGACATATTCAGCGAGTCCTGCATCAAGTCGTAATTTCCGCTGAAATTGAGCGACTCCAACAAAGCAATTTTCTTCACTCCCGTGATGGTATCCGATTTCGACGGCACCTTCATTTCCAGATTGTTGGCAAAATTGTAAGTGATTCTGCCCGAACTGTTTTTCGACGGCGAACCATACATTGCCCCCGTAAACATGCTGTAAACCTGCTCAACACCATTGGCATCCAAATAGCGGCCGTAAGCACCCCATTGCGGTGCGCTGAAATCAGGCGTGTAAGTGAAGCCAATGGTCGGGGTGAACACATGGCGGATGGCACGAATCGGACCTTTGGCGAAATTGACCATGCCATAAACCTTTGTCGTGAGATTGCTCGACACGTTGAAATCGACCAGATTGCGGAAACCGCGGATAGTATCATATTGCAAATGACCCGTCGAATCCGTGTCATGCATCCACGATTGCTCAATATGCGAGAAATACATATAATCGTTGAACGAGGCCGAAGTAGTCCAGTTGATATGCTTGAACAGCTTGATTGGCAGATTGATAGGTACGCTATGCTTTACGCCCATCTGCATATTTTTCGACCATTCCTCCAAATCCTTGTACCATTCGTGCGGGAAAAGCATAGTATCGATGCCCGTGATGTAGTTCTTCGCATTCATCGTATAGTTGATGTTCAAATCCTTGTACCAGTGTTTCTTACCCGTCTTCCCTACTTTCTGCAAAGGATAAATACGGTTGGCCGAAAGCGTGATTTCGGGCAGCGAAACCGTTATTTGGCGGGTCATCGTATTCTGGCTGTGACCGGCATTAAGGGTCAAATAGACTTTGCCGCCGAAATTGGTCTGATAGGCGATGCTCGACTTGAACGTGTTGCTCAGGTAATCGTTTGCAGTGTTGGCGTTATACTGGTTGTAATTCGAACTCATGACATTCACATCGGCCGAAAAACTGTGGCGTGGATGCGCCTTCGGATCCTGCTTGTGCGACCATACCACCTTGAAATCGTTGCTTTTCCTGTAGTCGGGCGCGCCTTCCGTGCCGATTTTGTTCACGGCGAAGCCCAAAGCCAACGAACCGTTGAACTTATAACGCTGCGCGTAACGCAAGGTCGGCTTGATGGCCCAGCTGCCGCGCGTGTAGATGTCGCCCAAAAGCTGCAAGTCGATATGCTCGTTGATGGCCCAGTAGTAACCGCCGTTTTCCAGATAAAAGCCGCGGTTGGCCGATTCGCCGTAAGTCGGGATAATCAGGCCCGATTTCTGCCCTTTCACATTCGGAATCATGGCAAAAGGCAAAGCCAAAGGCAGCGGGATGTCCTCGATGGTAAGGTAAATCGGACCGGTGACAATCTTGTCGTCAGGAATCACTTTGGCCTTGGTGAACTTGAACTGATAGTGCGGATGATCCTTGAGATTGCAAGTGGTGTAGCCGCCCGACTTGATGTTGATGCTGTTGTCGTCCAGGCGCTTGATTTTCGTTCCGTTCAGATAGCCGCCGCTTTCCTCCGTCCACACCTTGGTGATGATACCCTTCTTCGACTTGAAATTGTACATCATTTCCTCGGCATCGAAAGTCGATTCGCCCTGCGTGAATACTGGCGTTCCCTGCAATTTGCCCAAAGTGTCGGCCACACCGTAGGCACGGCACACATTCGACTCGAGGTCGAATTCAAGGCAAGCGGCTTTCAGCACAATGTCGTCATATTTGGCTTCGGCATCGCCGTAATAATACATCTTGCGGGTATTCATGTCCCTGACCACCGAATCGGTAGCCGAGCAGATGATTTTGGCCTCCAAAGCCGACTCGCTGCGAGGTGGAATAAACTTCTGTTTTTCAACCGTTTCTGGCAATGAATCCATCAGGATGCTATCTTGTGGCATCATCAGCGAATCGGGCATAATGCTATCAATAGGCATCGCAAGGCTATCTGAATGAGGCAGCGTGTCATTCGGAGGCAAATCGGGCAATTCTTCGGGGATGGAATCCAGCTGCATGACAATCGTGTCGACGATGCGCTGGGGCACGGTATCGGTCTGGGCCTGATGCGGATTGGCTTCCATTTTGGCCATGTTCTTGCAGCCGTGGCACAGCAAAAGAATGAGAATCAACCCGCAAAAAAGCAGCGTTGAATAATAAATCCCATATAATTTGCGTTTTTTCAACACGAAAATTTTATTTTTGCCATCAAATTCGGTGCAAAGATAGTTTTTCTTGGCGCACAAACTACCTCAATATGAATCAACGTAGAAAAATAAAATTTGGTATGCTGCTGCTGGCAATTCTTTTGCCCATGATCGTAGCGGCACAGAAAGGCGAAAAGATACAGACTGTGGTGATTGATGCCGGTCATGGCGGCAAGGATCCGGGAGCCTTGGGAAAGTCATGCAAGGAAAAGGACCTCAACCTCGCAGTTGCCTTGAAATTAGGCGCTTACATCGAGGAAAACATGCCGAATGTGAAAGTAGTCTACACCCGAAAAAAGGATGTGTTCGTAGAACTTAACGAACGTGCCGCCATCGCCAACCGCAACGATGCAGACGTATTCATTTCCATTCACTGCAATTCGGCAGGCAGCACATCGGTTCACGGTGCCGAGACATTCGTCATGGGTGAATCGAAAAACGAAGCCAACCTCAATGTGGCAAAGGCAGAAAATGCGGCCATCCTCCTGGAAGACAATGCCGGAGAGACCTACGACAACTTTGACCCGAACAGCACCGAAGCCTACATCCTGTTTTCGCTGTCGCAAAGCCTTTATCAAAACCAAAGCCTGCAACTGGCCGACAAGGTGCAGCAGCAGCTGGTCACCAAGGTGGAACGCCACGACAGAGGCGTGCAACAGGCTGGTTTCCTTGTGCTTTGGAAAACATCAATGCCAAGTATTCTGGTTGAATTAGGATTCCTGAGCAATGCCAACGAAGAGAAATTCCTCAACTCGGAACGCGGCCAGACCCAGATGGCGCTGGCACTCTACCGTGCTTTCAACGAATACAAGCAAGCCTACGAGACCGACAACAAGACCGAGCAAAAACCCGTGGCGACAACGCCCGCAAGCAGCATCAACAGCGATGTGTTTTTCTCCGTGCAGTTCGCCAGCCGCGACAAGAAAGTGCCTGTCACCGACAAGGCTTTCAAGAAAGTGCCCGAAGTGGATGTCTACGAATACAACGGCGCATTCCGTTACATATCAGGGCATTTCACCAGCAAAGCGCAAGCCACGGCACGGCAAACCGAGCTAAGAAACCTAGGTTTCAGCGATGCCTTTGTCGTCGCTTTCGTCAATGGCGAGCGAGCCACTTTGAAAGCGGCGGAAGCGGCTTTGAAGAAATGAAAAAAGTGCCCCAAATGAGGCACTTTTCGATTTTTGCATTAAGCCAAGCTTTACTTTGCAGCAATCATTTCAATTTCCACCAAGGCTTTCTTGGGCAGTTCCTTCACGGCGAAGGCGGCGCGAGCCGGGCAGTCGCCAGTGAAATACTTGGCGTAGACGGTGTTCATCTCGCCGAAATAGCTCATGTCGGCCAGATAGCAGGTCGATTTCACCACGTTGTCGAAAGTGCAGCCAGCTGCTTCGAGGATGGCTTGCAGATTCTTCATGCTCTGTTCGGTCTGTTCGCTCACCGTTTCAGGCATGAGACCCGTTTCAGGATTGATTGGAAGTTGACCGGAAATAAAAACCATGCCGTTGGCTTCGATGGCCTGGCTGTAAGGTCCGATGGCACCGGGAGCCTTTGTCGTTGCTATTGCTTTTTTCATTGTATGTAGATTTAGTTTGTTTCGGTGTGCAAAGATATGTTTTTTTGAGGCACGAGAATGATTTTGATTTTTTTAAAACCGCAGATTACGCGGATTACGCAGAGCCGCACTGCGAAAAAGACAAAGGCAATAATAAAACTTTTAGACCTTGGTTGAAAAATGTAAGTTGGATTAATTAAGGTAAATGGTCTTGATGCAACACCTTCGACAGGTTAAAGGGGTTTGAGGTCTTCGTCACACACCTCCGACAGGTTGAAGGGGGTCGATGGTCTTAGTGCAACACCCTCTGATAGGTTGAAGGGGGTCAATGGTCTTGATGCAACACCTTCTGATAGGTTGAAGGGGGTCAATGGTCTTGATGCAACACCTTTGACCAGGTTGAAGGGGGTAAAACATGTCTGCACATGACTAATTGGCAGGTTTAACGGGGTTTTTGGTCTCGCAAAGCGACCGAAAACCAGGTTAAAGGCCCTTTTTAATGTTGATGCATGACAAAAAGACCGATAAAAGGGGGTAAAAAGTCTCTATCACACACTTTTGACCAGGTTGAAGGGGTTTTCTGTCTTCGTCACACACCTCCGACAGGTTAAACGGGGTCGATGGTCTTGATGCAACACCTCCGACAGGTTGAAGGGGTTTGAGGTCTCCGTCACACACCTCCGACAGGTTGAAGGGGTTTGATGTCAGTGAATGAATGTGTTTGGGGTTCACACAGTGTGGTGAAAGGCCGCCGCTTCTCGATAACCCCAGGCAATAATATGCTTTTTGACCCACGTTGCTTGCCATAGTCTTGTCCTTTGTCGGGCAGCATCTCGCTTCCGCTTCTACAACGACGAGAGGCTTCACCAAAGCCTCGGATACAAGACACCCGCAAGCTGCTATCTCCATCAAAAAGAGGCTGCTTGACCAAAAAGAGAAAAACACTATCGAATGAGAAACAATTTGTATATTTGCAACGCTAACCCGCAAACGAAAACCACCTTAATCTCACCTATTAGTGGTTCAAACTTCGGGACGCATTATAGTTGGAGAGTGTCCGTATGACGATAACTTTGAGAATAATTGTACAATTTATAAGCAGAATTTATGTGAGGTTTACAAGTTTTATAGTGAGAAATGAGTGCAAACTGATATGCCGTGATGTCCTGCGATTACGCAAGTGCTTAAGTATTATAGGCGTTTTGGCGGGGACGCTTTTTTTTGCCTGTTGTGGTGGAGAAGGGGCGCGACAGCCGGAGGAGCATGGCAGTAGTGCTCATGCCATATTGGCCGAGATTGACTCACTGATGTGGCGGCGGGCTGATAGTGCTTTTGTATTGCTGCAGGAGTTCGTTGTTAGTCCTGAGGTGGAAGAACTTGATACCTTTGACGGGCACTACTGCCAAGTGCTGATTTCGGAGTTGCTTTATAAAAATGACTGTGAGCAGACCAACAGAGAGGATTTGCTACAAGCGGTGGTTTATTTTGATTCGCTGATTGTGAACCAACACGATGCGAACAAACGTGAAGTGGTTATACAAAAACAGAATGTGTTTTTGGATGCGCGGGCGCATTATATCAATGGGGTTGGGCATTATGAGCAGGGAAATGTAGTGCAGGCTTGTGCAGAATATCTAAAGGCATTGGAGTTGATGGAGGAACATTTTGAGGAGAAGGATTTGGTAGGGAAAAAGGCTCAGTTTATGACCTATATCTATAACCGTCTTGGGGATATGTTTGAGGAACAGTTGTTGGCGGAACCTGCCATTACTTGCTATAAACAAGCATTGTTTTATTGCAGGCGAGAACCGACTTCTAAATATGGATTATCTGTTTTGTTATATCGCTTGGGAATACAATACGACATTGTTAACCAAAAAGATAGTGCTGCTTTTTATTATGATGAAGCATTGGCAAACATGCCTGATTTTGATAATCTTCATTATAGAGACCTTGTTTCGAATAAAGCCATATTTGCTTTTTTTAATTTGGAATATAGTTCGGATTCCGTTATTAAGATTCTAAAACAATTAGTCACACTCTCGGCAGATGAAGAGGAAAGAACAACTAGATTATTGACTCTTGGCAATATATTATTTGAAGATAAGCAATATGATTCTTCACGTGTGTATTTGGAAACCTTATTTGAACAACAAGAAAAAGACATTACATCCCAACTTATGGCTGCTGAGAGTTTAAATAGCATATACCAAATGAAAGGGGATTCCGTAAAAGCCCAAAAATATGCTTTGTTTCTTGCTGGTTTTACTATGTCGGAAATTGAAAAGAAAACAGAGGTCTCAAAGGTCAACGAAATGTTCAAAGAGCATTTGACTAAACAACAAGAGAAGCAAGCTGGATTGGCTCGAGAAAAAGCTGTAAAAAAAACCTTGGAGATTATTATTCCGATTGCTGTTGTGGTTGCTTTAGTTATCTTTATTGTTTTAAAGCATAGAAGCAAAAAGCTATTGAAGGAGCATCAAGAGGAAGCGGGCAGGATGCTTGGGGAAACAGAACGGCAGCATAAGGATGAATTGAGACGGAGGCAGGTAGAAGCGGAAAAGCAGCTGGAAGACAAAGAGAAACATTATCAGTCGGAGTTGGAGACAAAAGAGGCCGAGGCAAGAAAAGAGATGGAAGAAAAGGACAAGCAGCACGCTGAAGTGCTTGAAGCCGAGCGACAAACTCACCGGATGGAGCAAGCCGCCATGTCGGGCCGACTGAAACGAAGCAACCAGGAACTGCGTGAACTGAAGGACCAAATCAAGCAATTGGATGATATGGCTGCAAAAACCGAAGTTGCTGCATCTTTTGATGAAGAACCTATATGCCATCTCATCATGGATCGGGTGAATGAAGGGCAGTTCAAATCGAAAATAGATTATATCATCTATAAGGATGCTGCTTTGGAAAAGCAGCAATTGCTGGACTTGCGTTTGGCCGTCGACCGTCATTTCGGGCAGTTTACCGCCCGCCTCAAAAAGGCCTATCCAGAGCTTACCAATAGCGACCTTGACTATTGTTGCCTTTATCTTTTGGGGCTGACCGATGCCGATATTGCTGCCTTGATGCAGCGCACCTACAATACCGTTTTTGAGCGCAAAAGCAAAATGCGTAAGATATTCGGCAGCGATAATCCACTTCCCATCACCTTGATGGGTATGGCCAATGATTCTTTATTTATTTGATTGATAAGACGTTAGTCAAAAACCCTAACCAATCCTAACCAACATGTTCTTGCAGGGGTTTTAGACCCCCGGTACTTTTGCATCGTGATTTTAAAACTAATACACGATGAAAAAAGTAGCAAAATTGATTCTGATGCTCTGTTTAGTCCTTTCGGGAGCATTGTGCTATGCCAGTGGCGTGGCCGGAACGGAAAACATGAAAGGAGAAGGAGCCATTTTAATAAAGCAGAAAGCTCACCATGGAGGTACAGACAAGAGCGGAAGCATAGTACCATCAATAAATGGGAATGCGCTTATTGTGGTATTCTGTGAAAACCTCGGCCAAGTTGCTGTTGAAGTTTCCACGGCTTCAGGTGCTCAGGTAGATTGTCTATCGGTGCTCACACCGAATGGTTTGCAGGTCTATATCCCTAATTCTGGGAATTACATTGTCACATTTACACTCTCCGATGGAGATGAATACTATGGTGAATTTACGATAACGGATTAAAAAATAAAGTCCTTGCTGTTGGCTTTTATTATGATAAGGAAAAACATTGTATGGTTTTATTTGATTAATGCTTTATTGTTGACTTCAGAAAACGCAACCAAGAAATGAGAAATATAGCAAAAACTATTATTCTTGCGGCAATAGTGGCGGCTTTGGCCGCCCTGCTGCTTGCAGGATGCCAAGAAGGGCATCGTAAGGAACTTTCTCTGCCGCCTTCAAATGAACAAAGAGAACAGACCGAAATCAAAGCAGACAGTTTAAAAGAGGACTCTATGAAAGCCTTCTATGAGCGGATGCGGCGGTGGGATGCACTGCATGGCGGAATGAGGCAAAGAGAAAGCGACAAATGAAAACTACACTTTTTTATCAATAATTAAATGTTAAACCTTTAAAAATTTAAAATCATGTTTAGTAAAAACAAAATCAGAACAATGCTTGTGCTGCTGGCGATGTTATTGACGGTTTCTCTTCATGCTCAAATTGATTTCGGAATTGGGCTACAAAAAGAGTTGTTCGGTGTTTCTTTGAATCCTGAGAATGCTGATGATGCGACTTTTAATGTTGACAAGGTTGATGTTTCCATGTTGCTGTCTGATCATTTCCGATTAGGTTTGGGATTTCAATCGGGCACTTTAGTCAATCATGAAGCTAAGCGTTACGAACCAAGAGCAGGGCTTTCGTTGAGTCTTGCTTATCTCTTTAGCTTCAAGAACTATAAGGATTTCGCCATAGCACCTGCCATTTCCATTGGTAATAGTTTTAAAGATTTCAAATCATTTCAAAACTATGATGTTGACGTGAGTGTTAGGGAATACTTGTTCAAATCATTATTCTTAGGGACAGGTATAAGATACGCACATTGGCAAAATTCCGAAATCGTTAATGACCGCAACTGCTTAACATGGTATTGGGAAATGGGATTCAATCTATATTTCATCAAAACTTTGAGAAAATAGCTTTTGCTGTTTCCACAACGCCTCAATTCATTATTGGGTTGGGGCGTTTTGTGATTCTGCTCATAAGTGACGGGACTTGGACGGGCGGTGTGTCGAAGTCTTTTGGAATAGTTTTGGATAATCTCTATTGATTGTAAAAAATTGATTCTGTATTGTACTATCGTGCTGTCGTGCTTGCGTCAAGGGTGAAGAAGAGTAGGGGAGGGTATTGGTAGATGAATAAAAGATGAGGCATTTAAGTGAAAACCGGGGGGCTTTAAATGAGAGTGTAGGTGAAGTAAAGTAATGATTAAGTGGGTAATGTCTTCGTTTTCATTGTTGGATTTCCATCATTATGTTATCCAAGATATACTGGTCGCTCATCAGCTGAAGTCCGTATTTCGGGTCGGAGAGCTGTTGGTAGGTGTTGGTGGAATAAAACAGATCCAACGCCCGCTCAGCGTCAATTTGCAGTGCCTCGGCAAGCATTATGATGATGTGGCTTTGTTTGCGCCAAAGTACGGTGTCTCTCATTCTTCATCCTCCAAGTTAGGTGAATAACTCTCTATAAACTGTAGATAATGGTCAATGACGGACTGGCTGAGGATACAAAGTTGATGGTTCACTTTTTTGTATTGTAGTTGGCCCAAAGCCTGTTCTGCGGTTATGATTCCCTTTTCATAGTCTTCGACCGTGTCGATGACGTTGTCGTTGGCCACGCCGCCCTCGATAACATCGTATTTCGATGAATAGTCTTTGCCACGACGGCAATCCACCACAAAGTCCAGCCAATCAAGATCGTATGATGGAAAGATTTTATACCGGACGCCGTCTAATCTTGCGTGTTCCTCGTCGAAACGGAAAATACTTACAACAGGTTTGATGTTTCTTCCTTTTCGGCTTGCGATGATGGCGGCCCATGCTTCAGCCTGTTCCTTGATGTTTGTGAGATAAAAGCCCTGGCCGAAGTCGAGATTTCGACGACCGGCTTTTGCTAGGGGCTGTTGAACCTCCATGTACGAACCGTGGTAAAACGTGATCATAAGTTGTCCTCCTTTGCTTCTTGTTCCCAATTGTTAAGTGTCTCAATGGTGTCGTCCACCACCCATTCAAGGCTTTGGGTGTGAAGTTGGTCATAATATCTGAATAGGCGTTTGTGGATCAGATCTTGTAGTTTTAGCCTGTCGTGCATTCTTTTTCCGCTGATCTTTTCCTTTTTCGCGCTAGCTTCGATGGCCATCACTGCGAAATGGACTTTGCGATAGGTGTCGTTTGATAGTTGGGTTGTCATGAGCGTTCTGGTTTTTAACTGCCTTGAATCTTCGATTTCATTTGCAAAAATACTCATTATTTCGATTGTTGCTATACGGAATTGATAAAAGTATTGAGATTTGTTTGAATTGCGTAAGAGGAAGGTGATATAATGTTCCCTGAAAATTAGACCAAAGGTTAAAGTGGTTATCTTTGCAGAAACGAAAGGGAAAAAAGATGA
>JAKSMU010000060.1 GCA_024400455.1 Bacteroidales bacterium
ACATACTTGGCAACATCGCCGAGGGTTTCGTAAGCGTTCTTCAGGTTGGTGAGGGCCTTGCCGTATTCAGCCTGACGCTTAGCATCGGCATAAACCCATGACTGATAGTTCTTTTCCATAGCGACCTTGGTTTCTTCGACCTTGTTCTTGCGGAGCATTTTGCACTGGCCGATGAAGTTCTTCCAAGTGTTGGCCAGACCAGCGTGGTTGTCGGCATACATCAGGTTGATTTCGTCGTCAGCCTTCATGTATTCTTCCATCACTTCGAGCTGCTTGCCGAAGATGTCGATAATCAGAGGATAGAAGGTTTCAACGTTGTAGTTGATGCCGTAGGATGACATGTAACGTTCGGTTGAACCTGGGAAACCCCAAATCATGGTGAAGTCGTCCTTCTGGACACCATCGAGGCTGATTGGGAGGTGATGTTTTGGAGTCAACGGCACATTGTCCTTTGAATATGGAGCAGGGTTGCCGTCCTTGTCGGCGTAGACGCGGAAAATGGAGAAGTCGCCAGTGTGACGAGGCCACATCCAGTTGTCGGTGTCGCCGCCGAACTTACCAATGGATGAATTGGCAACGCCAACCAAACGGACATCGGTATAGACTTGATAAACAAACATATAATATTCATTGCCTTCAAAGAAACCTTTGATGACTGGGTTGTACTTGCCGTTTTCAGAAGCAGCGGCTTCAAGTTCCTTAGCCTTCTCGTTGATGGCCTTGTTGCGGGCGGCGAAGTCCATGTCATCGGTGACGACGCTCAGAATGGTTTCGGTGACATCTTCCATGCGGACGAGGAACGAAGCGGTCATGTCGGCGGCAGGAAGTTCTTCGGAATAGTTCTTTGCCCAGAAACCGTCTTTCAGATAGTCGTGTTCGACTGAGCTGAGTTTCTGGATTGAACCGTAACCGCAGTGGTGGTTGGTGAACAGCAGGCCGTGTTCGGAAACGATTTCGCCCGTGCAGAAGAAACCGCGTGGCTTGGCATCGTCGCCGAGGCCCACGATAGCGTCTTTCAAGCTGCTGTGGTTGATGCTGTACAGTTCTTCAGGTGTCAGCTGCAGACCCATTTTCTGCATATCGACGTAATTCAAACGCTCCACGAACATTGGGAGCCACATGCCTTCATCGGCATACACTCTGCCAACTGAAACGAGAATGGCAAGTGCAATGATTCCTAATACTTTTTTCATTTGATTATTGTAATTTAAAGATTTAAAATTCAATGATTTAAGTATTGTTTTCCAAGAATAGAAACTGCAAAAATAAGAAAAATAGGGCAACGCCCTATTTTTCTGTTGAATTTCATGGAATTTTCCCATGCGGAGATGTTGCGTGCAACGTCTCCACACGGATTTCCAAAAAATCATTTCCGCACCACAAATTTCACTGTCCGCTGGCCAATGCGGATGAAAAACATCCCATCGTCCAATCCCGAAACATCAACGGTCTGGCTGTTTGCAATGTTGCCTGTCATCACGGTTTGTCCAAGCATGTTGCTGATGTTGAATGTGCTGGCATTGCCTTGGTTTTCAATGTATAAAGTTCCGTTGGTCGGATTTGGATAGAGGCTGATGCTTTCGAAATCTGATGCTAAGACATTTTCTTCTACAGTGAGAATGGCATCGCAATCGGTGTCGCCTTGATGGAAAATCAAATCGCCATTTACCCAATAGCAGCGTAGGCTTTCAACCTGTGAATCACGATACACACGCATTATCTTTTCAGGGAACCAGCTCGTCAAGTGACCGATGCCGCACACTATGTTGCCCGTGAAAACATCGTTTTCATCACTGACATGCATCATCTTGAAAGTGCGGCCATTGTATTCGTATTCCGAAACTTCATCAACACGGACAATGATTGACCTGCCACCTTTGGTAATCTGCCATTCATCGCCAACTTCAGCGTTTTGATCGTACAAAACCGTGAAGTTTTCATTTTCCTTGTCCCACCAATACACCACATCGTTTTCTTCATAAACATATTCGTGCGTGATTTCCTGATGCTTGTCGTACAAAGTGTTGGTGCGCACAATGATTTTCACGTCCTTATGATTGATAACCGTGTCGCCCTCTTGCTGCAACTGCTGGTAAGTAATGCTACCGTTGTCGTTTTGGATTTCATAGTACCATTCGGCACCACCAATAATCATACCTCTTTCAATGAAGTTGCTGAAGTGATTCCATCCGGTGGCTTCTCTATAAAGTTGGCTCGTGCCATAAGGAACATAAACATTTGTGACAGATTCAAAATGATCGTAATCAATGCCACATCCATTAAAAGTTGTTTGATAAGCCAATGGTGGAGTCATGGCCTCGCAGATGATGGTATCCAGAATATTACAACTTTTAAATGATTCGTTTCCAATGGTTTGAATAGTCATTGGAATGTTGATGCTTGTCATCCTATGATTGGTGAAAGCATAGTTACCTATTGACAGGATGCCATCAGG
>JAKSMU010000061.1 GCA_024400455.1 Bacteroidales bacterium
ATGGACGAAAGAGTAATCCCCATGCGTGGGGCAAGTAAAACTCTCTGCTTGACGTCGTCGCCTTAGTTTATAACCTGGCGACAGGAACCCTATGGGGAGGCCGGCCCCTGATGATCAACGTAGGGCACCAAAGGCACAAAGTCAGGGAGAAATATGGCAACCTCTAGCATTACGCACAATTTCGTGTTTGACGCCGAAAGCACTCAGCGGTTCGCTGACCAGCTCGAAGCCGCCGAACGCGACGCCCAGAAACCCATTCCCCAAATCGCAAGATTTGTGACGGACCCCAAGGAAATCCTTGAACTGACTGCCAAGTTATTGGCAGATGCAAAATAATTATTCAGTTACAAGTCTAAATTCCTATTTCAACAATAAAAATGGTGTTGATGAAGATCAATTGAAGGAAATTCTAAATTCCTTCAGTTCTCCTGTCAATCCAGATGTTGAACACTTTCTACAAAAGAATTCGATTCTTTTTACGAAAAAGAAACAGTCTATCTCGTATATTGTGAGCACAGGCGGACATCTTGTCGGCTATTTCGCTCTTGCGGTAAAGCCTGTCACTTTCTGTAGCGAAGTTCTTAGCAAAACCGCCCAAAAGGTAGTTGAACGTGTTAGCAAGTACGACGCAAATACAAAAGAGTATAGCGCCAGCGGGTATCTCATTGCACAGCTGGGAAAGAACTTTCGCATCACGAAGGAACAGCAGATTCCCGGTTCGCACTTGTTGAACATTGCCATAAGCACGATTCAGCAAGCCCAAAACCTTGTGGGCGGAACCATTGTATTTCTGGAATGTGAAAATCATCCGAAATTAATGAGCTTTTACGAGCAAAATTTATTTCGGCAATTTTCCTCAAGAATCACAGACAACTCAAACAACGAAGGTCTGGTACTAAACCAGATGTTCAGACTTATTTAAAAAAGGAACGATTATGAAAAATTCCAAGCTATTTTTTGGTCTCGGTAATCCCGAATTGAAATACAGAAATACAAGACATCAAATGGGCTGTAAAGTTCTTGATGCTTTTCGTATCAAGTTTAAAACGACCCTCGTAGAACATGTAGAAGGACAGTATGATTTGTATGCGTATGAACACGCTGTTGACGGAGAAAAGTGCGTTGACTATCTGTGCTATCCGTTAACAGGGATGAATTCTGCGGGCGATGTCTTGCCGGAACTTTCTAAGAAGTTGGGAATTGAAAATCCAGAACAGCTGATTGTCTTTTATGACGATATTCACTTGGAACCGGGATGCATTCGGGTCAAAAAGATGTCCGAGAATCATGGTGGACACAATGGTGTGAAATCGGTCCTGGAAAATTTTGGTCCCGGTTGGATTGCGTGTAAAATCGGTATAGGAAGTCCTGCCGATAAAAGCAAACTTTTGGAATGGGTCATTGGTCAAATGGACTTCAAGTGCTATGTAATGTTAATTCACACATGCATCTTGTTTGTTCCTTTGATTGAGAACTTTAGAAGCTATGCTGATATGACCGCAATCCAGTCTGCGTTCAATGGCATGAGAATCGTTTGCGAAGATGAATCTACTTGTCCGCAATCTCAGAGCTGATGCTCATCAGCGGGTTCAGCGGATCCGTGTCAATCAGGTCAAGGTGCTTGACCATGTGGAGAGTGCCTTGCTTGTACTTCTGGAAATGTTCCGAGGCAATGTGCTTTTTGTAGGCGTCCTGGCTGGCGTAGATTTCAAGAATGTATAGAGCGTTCTTGTCGCGCTGAAGGCCCATGGGATACATGCAAATAACGCCCGGTTCCGTACGCATGCTGGTGGCACCGACTTCAAGAGCCATGGCCATGTACTGGTCGTGATACTCCGGGTGAATCTCTATGTAGGACAGGCGAACGATGCGGTCGCTTTCAAAGGGCTGTTTTTTCACTTGACTAGTCTTTGCCATAGCCATTCCTGAAGCTAGAAGAAGTACGAAGAAAATTAGAAGTTTTTTCATATTCTCAAAATTCCTTTTTCAACCAGTCGGCGATTTTTGTTTCGCGGCTAGAGAAATCAGCAGCCTTTATAGAAAGACTTGCGGTGAAGTTGCTGCTGGGAAGCAAGCGCTTGGCGTCGGCTTCTACGCCGCTGATTCCGCTGGAGTGGCTGCTGACAATAAGCCCCACTTTTTTATTTGCGAGTTCCTTGCTGTTCTTGAAAAGATAGGTTTGCATGGGTGCGGCCATTTGGCTCCACCAGAGAGGCGCAACGACAATCACTTCGCTGTAGTTTGCGAAACTCACTTCGACGCTTGCGGTGATAGCGGGGTAGTTGCTTTCGTCATCGGGATTCTTGTTGATGGCGTCAATAAGGGCATCGCCGATGGCGTAATTGTTGGCTGCGAAATCTG
>JAKSMU010000062.1 GCA_024400455.1 Bacteroidales bacterium
CAGCTTCTTCGTAGTGGAAGTTGTCGAGGTTGGCATACATGGCGAAGAATGCGTAAGTGTTGTAAAGTGTTCCAAAGAACTTACGGCGCACTTCGTCGACACCGGCTTCGTCAAATTTCAGGTTGTCCCAAGGCTGCGAATTGGTAATCATGTACCAACGCACGGCATCGGCACCGTATTTTTCGATGGCACCAAACGGGTCAACGGCATTGCCCAAACGCTTCGACATCTTGTTGCCGTTCTTATCGAGCACCAAACCATTGGAAATGACGTTCTTATAAGCAACGCTATCGAAGCACATCGTAGCAATGGCATGAAGCGTGAAGAACCAACCGCGGGTTTGGTCAACACCTTCGGCGATGAAATCAGCCGGGAAGACATCCTTGCCCAACTGGCCTTCCTTGCCCATATAGTGATACTGAGCGTAAGGCATGGCACCGCTATCAAACCAAACGTCAATCAGGTCTGGTTCGCGGAACATCTTCTTGCCGCTTGGCGAAACAAGGATAATGCCATCGATATAAGGTCTGTGCAAGTCGAACTTGGTGTAGTCTTCGCTTGCATAAGGATTTTCGGTCATGAAACCGGCCTTGATTGACTTCTCAATCTCGGCGCGGAGATCTTCGACACTGCCGATGCAGATTTCCTCTGCGCCATCTTCGGTGCGCCAGATTGGCAGCGGCGTGCCCCAATAACGTGAACGCGAGAGGTTCCAGTCGACGAGGTTTTCCAGCCAGTTGCCGAAACGGCCACTACCAGTTGCTTCAGGCTTCCAGTTGATGGTCTTGTTGAGTTCAATCATGCGGTCCTTGACGGCAGTCGTGCGGATAAACCAGCTGTCCAAAGGATAATAAAGCACAGGTTTATCGGTACGCCAGCAGTGCGGATAGTTGTGGGTGTGCTTTTCGCTCTTGAAGAGTTTCCCGCGTTCCTTCAGCCAAACCACGATGTCGACATCTAATGACTTGTCTTTGTCGGTTTTTGTCGGGTCGTAGGCGTTCTTCACGAACTGGCCAGCGTATGGGCCATAACCTTCAGCATCAACATTATTCTTGACGAAATCAGGGTCAAGGTCTTCCAAAAGGAAGAATTTACCTGTGCGGTCAACCATTGGCTGAACCTTGCCGTCCTTGTCGATCATTTGCAATGGCGGAATGGCGTTCTGCATGGCGACGCGCTTATCGTCGGCACCAAATGTAGGCGCAATGTGAACGATGCCCGTACCGTCTTCCGTGGTGACATAATCGCCAGGAATGACGCGGAAAGCGCCTTCGCCCGGATTGACCCAAGGAATCAGCTGTTCGTATTCAAGGCCAACGAGTTCGGAACCCTTGCAAGTGCCAAGCACTTCGTAAGGCAGTTTCTTGTCACCGGCTTTGTAATCTTCAAAACTTGGCTTTTCGGCTTCGGCCGGGAAGAACGAGCCCATCAAAGGCTTGCCGATGATGACGCAAATCGGGTCGCCACTCACCGGATTGACGGTCTTGACGAGATTATATTCAATGTTTGGACCAACGCACAATGCCGTATTTGATGGCAATGTCCAAGGCGTTGTTGTCCAAGCGATTACCTTTGTATCGGCAAAAGCGGTATCGGTACCGAAAGGCAATTTGGTGAATTGACTCTGTTCGGCTTTCAGGCTGAAAATGGCCACGCAGGTCAAATCCTTGACATCGCGGTAGCAGCCCGGCATGTTCAGTTCATGCGAACTCAAGCCTGTGCCGGCAGCCGGCGAATAAGGCTGGATGGTGTAGCCTTTATAAAGCAAACCTTTTTCGTAGAGCTTCTTCAGCAGGAACCACAAGGTCTCGATATATTCATTCTTGAAAGTAATGTAAGGATCGTCGAGGTTGACCCAATAACCCATCATGCGGGTGAGTTCGTCCCATCTGTCCTTGTATTTCAACACTTCCTCGCGGCAAGCGCGGTTGTAGTCGTCAACGCTGATTTTCTTACCGATGTCTTCCTTGGTGATGCCCAATTTCTTTTCGACACCCAGTTCCACAGGCAGACCGTGGGTATCCCAACCGGCCTTACGGACGACATACTTGCCGTTCAAAGTCTGGTAACGGCACACAATATCCTTGATGGTACGGGCCATGACATGGTGGATGCCAGGCAGACCATTTGCACTCGGCGGACCTTCAAAAAACACAAAGGAGTTATCCTTGTCGCGACTATCGAGACTCTTTTGGAAAGTCCCATTCTCCTCCCAAAACTTGCGGATTTCGTTGGCAGTTTCGGTGAGATTCAACTGTTTGTATTCCTTATAATTACTTTTCATCTTGATGAAGTAAAAAATTTAAGAGGCAAAAATACGAACTTTTCA
>JAKSMU010000063.1 GCA_024400455.1 Bacteroidales bacterium
GGTTCGTCCGACACGTTGAATTGGTTGAATTCGTCGTGATAGAGGCGCCAGAACTTGCGCACGAAGCGGAATGTGCCTTCAATGCCTTGCGTATCCCATGGCTTTGACTGCTCGAGCGGTCCCAGGAACATTTCGTAAAGGCGAAGCGTGTCGGCACCGTACTTTTCGACGAGGTCGTCGGGGTTCTGGACATTGTATTTCGATTTCGACATCTTTTCAACTTCCGAGCCGCAAACGAAAATGTCGTTGCCATCCTTGTCCTTTTCACAAATGAAGATGGCGTCTTTCAGGTCGTCTCTCCAATCACGGAAGGCTTCAATATCGAGAATGTCGTTGTGAACCATGTTGATGTCGACGTGAATCGGGTCGCTGTATTCATCGCGGCCTGTATAATTCTTGGAGACGAAAATAAGTGTTCTCTTATGGGCAGGTCTGTCGACGAAGGCGGGAACATCCTTTCCGGCCACAATATCTTTAATCTTTTGTTCGACAAAGTTTGTGCCGTTGATGCAGTCGTCCATGATTTCGCCATTCGGAATCATCAGGATTTTATAGCCTTTGCTTTCGGCGTATTCTTCCCAAGGTTCGGCCAACTTTTCAAGGTTTCCGACACGTTTCACATCCAGAATGATGCCTTTTTCGGGGCAGAAGAAATCGAATTGGCGGCGGCCATCCTTGAAGTTCTTGATGAATTCGACGCCTAGTTTCTTATCCTTAATGATGTGCCAGACGGCATATTCGCACAGTTTTTCGATGTTGACGCGATAAGCGAAACTTGAACGGCCTTGAATCATGCCCTGATTGATCATTCTCTGGAAAGGCTCTGCCTTGCAGGAGAGGCCTAAATCGAAGAGGAACTTGCACCAGAAGCGGCTGTAAATCAAGTGGCCGGTAGCGTGTTCGGCACCGCCGATGTAAAGGTCGACGTTCTGCCAGTAATCGTTGGCTTCGCGGCTGAAATATTCCTTGTCGTTGTGCGGGTCTTCGTAGCGGAGATAGTAACCGCTTGAACCGGCAAAACCAGGCATGGTGTTGGTTTCAATCGGGTAGCCTTCCTCGGTGACCCAGTTCTTGGCGCGTGCCAATGGCGGTTCGCCGTTTTCGGTCGGCTTGTATTCGTCGATGGAAGGCAGCATCAGCGGCAGTTTCGATTCGTCCATGGCGTAAGGCATGCCATCCTTGTAGTAAATCGGGAATGGTTCGCCCCAGTAACGCTGACGGCTGAAAATGGCATCGCGCAGACGGTAGTTGGTCTTGCCTGTGCCCACGCCTTTCTTTTCCAGTTCTTCAATCATGCGCATGATGGCTTTCTTGACAGGCATGCCGTCGAGGAAACCTGAATTGACCAGTTCGCCGTCCTTGGCATCGAAACTCTCTTCCCATGTGGCTGGGTCGGTGGTCTCTGCGCCTGGCTTCTTCACCACTTGGATGATAGGCAGATTGAAATGACGTGCGAAGGCGAAGTCGCGGCTGTCGTGAGCCGGAACGGCCATGATGGCGCCCGTGCCGTAACCCATCAGCACGTAGTCGGCAATCCAGATGGGTAGTTTGGCACCCGTAATCGGGTTGATGCCGTAGGCACCTGTGAAAGCGCCGCTGACCTTGCGGACTTCGGCCATACGCTCACGCTCTGAGCGGTTCTTGGTGCGGGTGATGTATTCTTCCACTTCGGCGCGTTGCTCATCTGTGGTGATTTGCATGACCAATTCATGTTCGGGAGCCAAAACCATGAAGGTGGTTCCAAACAAGGTGTCGGCGCGTGTGGTGAACACTTCCAAATCGATGTCCTTGCCTTCAACGCCGAAATGCACTGAAGCACCCATTGACTTGCCAATCCAGTTGCGCTGCACATCCTTGACGGAATCGCTCCAATTGACCGTTTCGAGGTCTTCCAGGAGACGATCGGCGTAGGCGGTGATACGCAGCAGCCATTGTTTCATCGACTTGCGGACGACTGGATAACCGCCGCGCACGGAAAGACCATCGGCGACTTCGTCGTTGGCCAGCACGG
>JAKSMU010000064.1 GCA_024400455.1 Bacteroidales bacterium
GCGTCAAATGGATTTTGCATTTGACGAATGGAATCGTAGGACTTGTTTATTTTGTTGAAAAGCGAGTCCTTGCCGCTTAAGTCCATATCCAACATATAACGTGGACTATGTGTTACGGCAACGCTTGAAACGCATTCTTCAAAAGGTCTATATTTGATTTGAAAGGGATTCTGTTTTGCGCAAAATACTTGGATTCTGCTTACGTCGGGGATTCGGGTGGATTCCATGATGCTTCCACCCATGACTTTCCAGGAATCGTTGCGTAAGCTCAACGTTTTGACTTCTATTCCGAGCGCTTGTTTTTCATTTATTCTTGCAACGATATCAGGGAATTTATGTCCGCTGATATATTGTATTTTCCAAGGAAGATTCAAGTCCTTTACTGCTTCGGAAACGGTCGCATTTACATCTAATTCAAAAGATTTCCAAAAATCGGCCTTGTCTGAAATATGCTTTCTAGACTGCAATTTGTCTTTTGTGCATTCTAGAAGTTTTTGAAAATTGAATGTCGTTTCGTTTTCACGAGGGTTGAGATTTTCTCCGACGGATATGGACATGTTATTCTCCAAATAGATTATTCCATATGGTTTCGAGCCGTTTCCCGATTGCATATCCGAGTAATGGCGGGACTGCGTTACCGATGACCTTGTACGCCTCGGAGGAGTTTACTTTTTCTGTTCCGTCGTTGAAAATGAATTCATAGTCATCGGGGAAAGTCTGTATTCTAGCGCACTCACGAACGCTAAGTCTTCTTTCGGGAAGGCCTTTTGATAATTCGTCATTGTGCGTTCCTCCGTGTTCTTCGTTAAGTCGGCGGAATTCAATGTTTCCGTGGTGCTCGCTACGGATTGTTGGCCCGATGTCGTTCAAATTGATTTCGGAACTGCCTTGCATTTTGCCGTAGTATTTGGCTTTTGAATAAACTTGCTGCGCTTTGTCATCGGATTTTTCGGGTTCTTTCAAATCGACAAAAGCGTCTTTGCAGGTGACAATTTTTTGTAAACCGTCTCCATGAGTTTTGACTGGGTATGGGTAGAATTTAGATTTAGCCCCATTTTTTTCTAAGTCGGCTAGAATTTGTGGATTGGCGTATTTTCTGGAAATTCCTATAAATACTACACGCTCGCGGCTTTGCGGTACGCCGTATTCCCAGGCTTTTAAAACCTGCGCATCGACAACGCAATATCCTTCGTCAATGTTTCTAAAATCTTCTTCAATAATTTTTTTGGCATCTCCCAGCGAAACAAGTCCTTTTACGTTTTCTGCAATGAATATTTTAGGCTTTACGATTTCTATGACTTGCTTCATCCAAAGATAGAGCGTGCCGCGGGATTCGCCTTCGGCGTGTTCTTCGTTTTTTCCGTTATGGCTTTTTTGTGAATCAAAACCGAGTCGTTTTCCTGCTACGGAAAAATCTTGGCAGGGAAATCCACCGGTGACAACGTCAATGTTTTCCGGAAATTCAAACGTTCCATCATTATGTTTCTTCACCAAATCAACGATGGATTCAAGGCGATAGATTCCGTCTACATTTTTTCGTTTCCTGAAAAAATGATTCCAGGATTTCATGGCGCAAGGAAGAATATCATTTGCAAAAACCGTTTCAAAACGGCCTTTGGCCAATTTGATTTGGTTCTTGTTTATGGACTCCTTGATCCAGTCTGGATGGATTGTTTCGTTGACGGATTTTCTTAAAACAGAGAAGTTGCCTTCAAGGCCCAAGTCAAGCCCGCCGCAGCCGGAAAATAATGAAAGTACCCGAAGGGTGCTCTTTCTGGACGCCATATCGCCTCGGTGTTCCAAAGGAACAGGTGAAATTTCCCGTTTTCACTTCTGTTCTGGGTACACCTGTGGCGTGCCAGCTTAAAGAAAGCCCAAAAAGAACTCACCCGCAAGGATGAGTCCCCTTTGTTCCTATTCTTGGTGTGTTAAAAGTTGGTCGTTTTCAAGGACACAAGAACGGGAGC
>JAKSMU010000065.1 GCA_024400455.1 Bacteroidales bacterium
CGCAAGGCACCTTGGCACCCATCAGGATGGCACCCACTTCGCTCTTGTCGAACTTGGTGCAGCACTTGTAGAACACATTTGAGCTTTCGAGGTTCGGGAACACTAAGCAGTCGGCATCGCCGGCGACAGGGTTCTTCATGCCCTTGATGGCAGCCGTCTCAGCATCGAGAGCGAGGTCGAGGGAGATAGGGCCTTCAACCATGCAACCCTTAATCTGGCCGCGTTCAGCCATCTTGGCGATGATGGCGGCGTCGACGCAAGCAGGAATACCAGCACTCATCTGTTCGGTAGCGGTAACCATGGCAACCTTCGGGCAACTAATGCCGATGGCCTTAGCGGTGGTGGTTACATATTTCAGCAAGGTCTGCTTCTGTTTCAGGTCAGGCAGCGGAATGATGGCGCAGTCGCTGACGACGAGCAGCTTGTGATAGTTCGGGTTTTCGATGACGGCCACGTGAGCCAAAGTTACATTCGGAGGGCAAAGGCCACGTTCCTTATTGAGGATGGCGCGCATGTACTTGTCGGTTGGGAGCAGACCCTTCATCAAGATGTCGGCTTCGCCAGCGTTGATAAGGTCGCAAGCCATGGCAGCGGCTTTCACATCGTCCGATTCCTGGATGATGCGGAAACTGTTGATGTCGATATTCTCGGCTTTGCACACTTCGGCGATAGTGGCTTGGTCACCCACGAGAGTGGCTTCGATAAGACCTTCGTTGACAGCATTGCTGACAGCGCAAATGGTGTGAGCATCGTTGGCGTATGCAGCGACAAGACGTTTTTTAGGTTTGCTGCGCAAAACCTCAAACATTTCTTCTAATTTTCTGATTTCCATAATATTGATATATTAAATTTTGAATAATTCCTTTAAGATTTCCGCAAAGATACGAATTAAAACAATAGGTTTGCCATTGTTTTCAAAATTCGCTTTGCGCATTTCAACAAAAACAAAGTCCGATGCCGCAAAAATTAACGACATCGGACTTTTTGATAAAAGGAAATCGTGCCTTATTCTTCAAAAGAAAGCGTCAGCACACGGCTTTCGTCTTCAAAGAAACGAACCGTCAAAGTTCTTTCATTGCAGTTGGCTACTTCGGTGAAGATGGATTCCCAAACCGAATTCATATCCTGAATTTCCTGACGGGTCTTGCCTTCAATCGAAGCAACGTTCTCACGGATTTTTTCCATGACAAGGTCCTTGAACTCATCGTTGGTAACCACTTCGTAAGTCCAATAGTCTTTTAAGGCGACAAATTCCGTGCGGACATCAAATCCAGCCTCATCGGGATGATAGATCTTTGAATAGCAGACTTTTCTGATCAAATCATACATGTCGCTTTCGGTTTCAACGGCACCAACGCCATTCATCACCGTTTCGTAACGGCCAATACCGCAAGCCAATTCATTATTGTACTGGAACTTTTCGGTCAGATAGAAATTGGCTTGAGCCTGCTGTCCATCGAGCCATGAAATTTCGTTCTGAGCGATTTCGAGGATGCCGTAGTGGCCCGTGCTATCAGCCATCAGGAAGCAGAAATTCCAAATCAGTTCAGGGGTGTTTATGGTGTAAATGTCGAGGGTTTTCAAATATTCGAGAGCCTCGTCGACAGTGGCGCAACGTTCACCAATGTAACGTGGCAGCAGCGCAGAGCAAATGCGTGTTTCGGCTTCAGGATTGGTGCCCGAGCAACCGTATTTGTTTTCGCCGGTAGCCCAATATTCGCCGTTTCTCATGTTCGTCTCGATATACAAGCCCTTGGAATTCATCACATCGGTAATCAGGAAAGGCAAAACCTTGTGGATTTCTTCAGGAAGACCATTTTCCAAGACATCCTGATAATCAGGTCCTGTGACATTGGTGTAAGAAAGGCC
>JAKSMU010000066.1 GCA_024400455.1 Bacteroidales bacterium
AGCTGCTGCTTGTCCAAAGCGGAATCCTTATAGACGGCATAATCCACTTTCGCCTTGAATTGTCCTTCGTTGACCCGCTCCATGATGAGGCGGCAGATGGGTTCTTCGGCAAACGTTGGGGTTGCTTCGGCTTTTGCCGACAGATCGTCCTGCTGCTTTATCTGCTCTTTCAGTTCGCGTATCTCCTGGTTGCTCTGTTTCAGCCGGCCAGAAAGGGCATTTTGCTGGGCTTGGTGGGCTTGCCGCTGCTTCTCCATTTCCTGCCTAAGCAGTTTTTTGCTTCTCAGTTTCGCCACAATAATAATGGCCAAGGCCAACAACACCGCAATCGGCACAATGATTCCTACTATTTTCCTAATGTGCTTTGCATGTTCAGCCTCAGACAGCTTTTCCTGCTTCTGCTTCAAATAATCCTGGACTAGATTGTCAAGTTGCGAAACCAAGGCTTTGTTTTCGCCTTCCGTTTTCTTTTGTGAGGCTAAAAAATGCAAACATTCATCATACTTTTCTTTATCTCCCAGTTTGTCATAGATTGAGCGCATACTTTCTGCCGCTCGCATTTTAACAACCATATCCTTTTCGTATTGAAATACAAAATCAAAATAGTATAAAGCTGAATCATAAATGCCTTCTTCCTTAAATATGGCACCGATAGTCAAGAAACGGTTTAATCTTTCTTTTTCATCATCTGCTTGAACGACAATTTGCCTTAACTCATCCATCGTCTTATCCAAACCCTTTCCAACTTGATAATCACATACCGTCTTGCAAAAAAACACATCTCTATAAAGAAGATTATCGGAATTTTTCATTCTCCCCAATGCTTGCTCATAGCATAATCTCGCCTTGTCTATTTCATTCATTTTATCATACTGCTTTCCTATCAGGAAAAAAATATTGGAAACACTTTGTGACGAGATCGGTTCTATTTTGCAATAAACGAGAGATTTTTCATAACATGAAATGGCATTTTCCATCATAAACTGCCCAGAAAACATATCTCCGAGACGATTGTAGGTATATGCCATAAACTTCGCCTTGTTTTTCAGCAAATCTTTCTCCTTAAAATGGCTTTCCATCACCTTCAAGGCCTTTAGATATTCCGTGCAGGCATCAACCACACTGTCACGCTCATAAAACCCCACACCGTTAATATAATGTACTCGTGCATCAAGAAAGACGGTGTTATCTGTAGAGACGCGATGAATCGCGTCTCTGTCATCAGTCGTCACAATTGAATCGAAATAATCCACCGCTTTCAGCAGTTCTTCGCGGTTGGTCTGTTCGCTGTCGTTCTTATAAAGCAATTCGGAAAGCAGCATCTGGAAATAATGCCCGTCAAATGTGCTCAGGCTGTCGGCCTTGGGGGAAGCCGCAAAATCAACCAGCACCATCAGGGCACTGTCGGGCTGTTGCCATAGCAGGCTGTCAATGGCTTGTAATTGTTTGTTAGGAGACGCGATGAATCGCGTCTCTACAGGGTGCCGCGAGGAACAAGCCGCAAGAACCACGGCAAGAAACAATATGAGATGTTTCAGTTTCATTGCCGCAAAGATAGGAAAAAACTTGGATATGATTTTTTAAAACGCCAATTGCTGCAAAGGAGCCATCAATGGACTTTATTTCCGGCAAAAAATCAAAAAATCACAAATCAAAAAATCAGAAATTCCGAATTCAACACCT
>JAKSMU010000067.1 GCA_024400455.1 Bacteroidales bacterium
TGCCCGCAATACCGCCAGCGGTTTCTCCAACAACTTTTCCTTCATTATAACATTCTGAAATGGTATCCGTAATTCTGCCTGTAATTCCACCTGCATTCTTGTCGCTGTGGATTTCCGCTCCGTTCATGCAGTTGCGGATTCTACCATTGCAATAACCAACAACTCCGCCTGCATTATTTCCCCCGTGAATATATCCGTTTACGACCTTCACATTTTCAATGGAAGCGTTTTGGGTATAGACCGACCCGAATAGTCCGCTGTTGTAGGCATCGACATAAATGTTGTAGATTCGGTGTCCATCGCCATCGAAATGGCCCTGAAAAGCATTATCTGCCGTTTGTGATTTTGATGAACATCCTGTTTCGATATCGGTGAACATCATGCCACCAATGGGTTGCCAAGGCAAATCCTCGCTGCCGTTTAGGTCGATGTCGGTTGTGAGTTTGAAATATAAACCGTTGGTGTAGTAGCCATTTGCGCACATATAAGCCAAAAATGCCAGATTCTGAGCCGATTCAATCAGGTAAGGCGATTCCTCCGTGCCATTGCCGCGTGTCCAAAGTTCGCGTTTGCCATCCCAAACGGATGTCTGTGCCATACTGCCGATGCCTAAGGCCATTAAAACGATAGTTAAGTATATGTTTTTCATAATATTAAGTCTTTATTTTGTGAAATTACTCTTGAAAAAATCCCTGATTTGGTCGATGAAAGCGCCTTTGCGTTGCATTTGTGTTTGTGTCTCGTTGCTGAACACAGTAGTGTAGGCGAAATCAAGTTCCTGAACCGCACCTGCATTGAGCGTGAATGGGCCGACTGACCCCAAAGCACGACGGTCATTTGGTGTATTTCCTTGTTCCTCTTCCGTCCAGTAAAGTCCATTCTGATTGTAACCGTTATAAGGCAGAATGCCGTTTGTGCCGAAATTGCAAGGGTCGCTGTCGCCTGGAAAATCAAACATGCAGTCAGGACCTAAGTCGGTATGATATGGTAATGGTTGCGACATGGCGTTGTAGGCATCTCCAATCCAACGGAATGAAAAGCGGCATAAACCAAGCCGCTCATCATCAACTACACCGTTGCCGAAATTGAGGCCGTTGTAGGCATATTTGTCAAGAGGATAGGAATCGTTGAAAAGCGTGTTGCAATCGCCATTATAATCAGGATTGTCGCGGCCATCGGCATCCATGTAGGGACCGGCCAGAACGGTGCAAACCTGCACGGGCCAGTTGCTGCCATAACCTTGATATTCGCCCTGCGGGTCGGTGTCGTCGTCATCGCCGTTATAGCCGAAAAATGCGCCTCGCTGAACATCGCAACCTAGAAAGTCATCCCATCCATAACCGATGTCAAATTCATCGAAAATGCCAACGAAAACATCATGATAGTTTTCCGATGAACGGTTGAAGAATTTGTAATTGAAGAAGATGGTGTTGTTCAAGGCATCGTTTTCAGGTGCAGAATAGGCATATGCCATGCCGTGAATCTCAACGCCGAATGGTTTGCCATAGCTTTCACTATGCATGTTGAATAAATTGTCATTGAAAATGAAATACAGGCATTGGTCGCCGCGGATGTCGGGATAATCGC
>JAKSMU010000068.1 GCA_024400455.1 Bacteroidales bacterium
AGTCGCATCTTGTTCCTGCGGAAACTCTTCGACTACCCCGTAACCTTGAACGGAAATACCATTCGCGGACTTGGATTTTGGCGAATGATGAAAATTGGCCTGAGCTATCTTAAGGTGCAGTTGCTTCCTGCCCGTTCCGAAAAGAGTCTTGAAGATTTTATGATCAACCGTTTCGGCGTTGAACTTTACAGAACCTTTTTCAGGGACTACACCGAAAAGCTCTGGGGTGTTCCCTGCAATAAAATCAGCCCAGAATGGGGCGGCCAGCGCATTAAAGGGCTTTCCATTACAAAGACTGTGGTTCATGCGGTAAAGCAAATTTTCAAAAGTAATAGACGCGCCATTGATAGGGATAGCGCAGATAAATTCCGTCAGAAAAATACCGAAACAAGTTTAATCGGCCAGTTCCTATATCCAAAACTTGGGCCAGGCCAGCTTTGGGAAACCGTCGCCCAGAAAATCCTTGACATGGGCGGTGAAATTGTGATGAACGCAAAGGTTGTGGGCGTAAGTCGGGTCGAGAATCGCGTGGTGAGTGTCGCCGTTGACAACGGTCAAGGCGTCAAGACAATTCCATGCGACTATTTCCTAAGCTCCATGCCCGTGAAGGAACTGGTAACCGCCATGGATCAGCCAGAGACTTCTGTTCCCGCCGAAGTAAAGCGGGTTGCGGAAGGACTCGTCTATCGCGATTTTATGACAGTGGGCCTGCTGCTGGATAAACTTGAAATAGGAAACGTAAAGGACAACTGGATTTATGTTCAGGAAAGCGATGTAAAGCTGGGTCGCATTCAGGTGTTCAACAACTGGAGTCCATATCTGGTTAGCGATCCATCCAAGGTCTGGATTGGCCTGGAATACTTCGTTAACGAAGGCGACGAAATGTGGACAATGCCCGATGCCGACTTCATCCAGTTTGCCATTGCAGAACTGGACAGGATTCATGTGGCAAAGCCGGAGTCTGTTCGCGATTCCGTTGTATTCCGCGTCAAGAAGGCTTATCCGGCCTACTTCGGAACCTATGGCGAATTCCATAAGATTCGCGAATATCTGGACAACATCGAAAACCTGTTCCTGATGGGCCGTAACGGCATGCACAAATACAACAACATGGATCACAGTATGCTGACAGCCATGGAAACCGTAAAGTGTATTCGCGAAGGCTCCGTTGACAAATCGGATCTTTGGAATGTCAATACCGAAGAAGAATATCACGAAGGCAAAAAGAATGAAAAACATGCTTAAGAAAATTCTTGGAAATTTTGAATTTCGTTGCATCGTCGGCGTTCTTGCGTGTTTCGCATTTTTGCAATACGGGCAAATCCGTGTGGAGAATGTGATTCTTCACCAAGGAGAAAACGACGAAAAGACATCGCTGCCGATTTCTAGAAAAATGATGCAGGGCGAAATTTTTCGCGTTAGCTTTATCATCTCAAATCCGCTAAATCTTCACTATGACCTGAACATCATCCCCGATGATTGCGCAGAATCGCTAACGATTAACGGCGCAGACATTTCCCTGTCGGATTATTCTGGCAGATGCAATTACAGCAA
>JAKSMU010000069.1 GCA_024400455.1 Bacteroidales bacterium
TCAGCCCTTTGGCCAAGCATCATTTGCGCAGGGTCGCCCGGCAAGATGTTGAACAAGAAAAACACCAAGGTCGCGACACCCCAAAGCACCGCGATCCCGTAAAGCAGTTTTCTTGTTATGTAGGCTGGCATGGATGTTTAATTGTTAATTGTTTATCTGTTTAATTGTTGAATTGATTATTAACTTTTAGACTATTTGACGGTTTTTTAGGCCGTCATTTCCGCGCAGGCGGAAATCTCATTATGGTAAACGTTAAATAGCAAACATCTTCTCCAATTTCTTTCCCGTTGGGAAATCGATGGCACTCCACTTGTTTTTCACAAGACCATTATCCAATAACATCAAACCTGGATTGAAACGCACCAAAGTCTTGATTTCCAACTCATCGCCGTAATAGACTTCATAAATAAAATCGTATTTTTCCTGCCATTCGGCCATTGCTTCAGGCGTTTCGGCCACAGCCCAAACCACATAATAGCCGTGCTGGTCGGCAGCTTCGGTGATGGCTTTAATCTTCTCCCATTCCTCTTCGGTGATGCCATTGATGTCGTGTGTCGTGAACATCAGCAGGTTTTCCGTCTCAAGCAGCATATCCGTCATGTTGTTGCCTTCCTCATCGTTGGCCGTAAAGCCAAGATAATCAGCACCGCCCTCGACACGCTGGTCGACAAATTCCCATTGACTCATCCAGACGGAATCGTTCCAAGGATAATCCGGCGAGAGGTATTCCTCAATGCGACCATCGGCTTTATTCCTGAATGTCAAGTAAATCTGCTGTTCAGGCGCATCTTCCTGTTTCATCTGTTTGCCGACTTTCCAATTCATAAAGTCGATGACTGGCAAATGACGGTAATTGTATATCTCAAAACCAAGGAACAACAAGGCATAAACTGCGCCAATAACGAACTGTCCGCGCCAAGTCAAACGGTTTTTAAGCTGTTTATTATTGAAAATCAACGGTAAAAGCACCGCATTGATGACCAAATTCTTATCGAATGTCTGCCAGTTCGTCATCTTGATGGCCGTGCCGAAGCAACCGCAATCGGGCACCAAATCGTACAAGGCATCGAAAAGCGTTGTCGTGGTGAAGAAAATCATCAGCAAGGTTGCGCCAAGCACAGCCAAACGCGGAAACACATTGGTAAACAAGCAGATGCCGACCAAAAACTCAGCCAAAATCAAGCAGCAAGCCAAAATCATGGCGATGTCGTTGAGCCAAGTGAGATTGTAAACCGCCAGATAATCAAGCATTTTGTATTTCGTTCCCAACGGGTCGACGCCTTTCACGAAACTGCTGAAAATGAACAGTCCGCCAACCAAGAGTCTACAAACCGTCAAAGCAGGTTTGCCGTAACCTTTGTGGAAAATGATGGGCAGCAGCAAATTCAGCAACAAAATGCCAAGGAAAACAGGCTGAAAAGCAGGGATATACACGATGCCGACAGCACATGCCAAGGCCAAAATGATGCTAAACCAAGGAATTATGTTTTTTGCTTTCATCACTTCGTTTCTTTTTGTTCGGAGAGCAGAATCATGGCAAACACGGCATAATT
>JAKSMU010000007.1 GCA_024400455.1 Bacteroidales bacterium
CCTCCTAACTCCTCATTCCGAACTTTAACACTTTCAGTTTTCCACTTTAACACTTTCCTCCTAACTCCTAACTCCTAACTTTAACACTTTCCACTTCTCCACTTTCAGTTTTCCACTTTAACACTTCCCACTTCCTTCTAACGGTAAATTCACTTCAAAAACATTTCCGTCATTTGAAATTTTCACTTCCTCGTTCCACATAAGGCGGTAACGATCGGCGAGATTCGACAAGCCGATGCCGTTTCCGGTTTCGTCCATGATTTTTGGCTGAATCGGGTTGGACACCTTGATGGTGCAATTTCCAGTGGCAATCGTGACCGTCAACGGCTGTCTTGCCGAAATCACATTGTGCTTGATGGCGTTTTCTATCAGACCTTGTATGGAAAGCGGTAAAACATTGGAATCGTGATATTTCGCATCGACTTGAAAATCAAATTTCAGGTTTTCGCCATAACGGATTTGCATCATGTTGCAATAGGAACGGACACATTTCAGTTCTTCGCTCAACGTAATGATTTCCTTGTTTTGCAACGTGTAGCGCAGTACAAACGACAGTTGCTGGATGTAGTTTTCAGCCTTGTCCTTGTCGGTTTCAATCAGCGATTGCAAAGTGTTCAGCGAATTGAAAAGGAAATGCGGATCCATCTGGCTTTTCAGGGCTTCGTATCTTGTGCTGATGTTTTCGGCTCTAAGTGCTTCGTTTTCAACGGCTATTGTCCTTTGGTTAAATAATGACCGCAGCAAATGTGAAATCAGGATGACAATGGTCATCAGTGAAAAATCGCGCATCAGGCCATCGCGGACGATTCGGAAAAGGAAAGCCGAATTCGGTCTGTGATGTTCGAAAAGCGATGGACCTAACGAGAACGCAATGCTGAGAATGGATGTGATTAATATGGAACCGAAAATCATGAAAGACAATTCGCTCCATTTCCGTTTGTAGTTGATGCTCATCATTTTACGATTGAACAAAAACAGGACGAAAATCAGCACGAAACTGAATGATGTGAACATCAAGGCGCGGTCAAAGCGGATGGGTTTTCGGGATTCAGGATTATTGTGTGGTGGCCTTGGTCCAAAATCATTGTCGAAATGCGGTTGATTTTCAGGATGATTGGCTGGCATTTCAAGCGTTTCGTGCGTAGCGTGTCGCGATTCGGGCATTTTGTCGGGCGAGAACAGCGATTCGCCAAAATAGAATGCGAGGACAAAAACCAAATGGAAAGCCACGCTAATGATCAACGAGAAGGCAAGGATTGTCTTCATCGGAAGAAACTGCGAAGCGTCTTTTCTGATGGTTTTATTCATAGCGCAGAGCATTGATTGGGTCGGTCTGTGAGGCTTTCAGCGCCGGGAAGAAACCTGCAATGAGGCCCAAAATGGCGCATGAAACGAATGAAATCACCATCCAGACTGCATTTACGACAAACGGCAACGACATGAACAGCGAGACAATGTAGGATAATCCGACGCCTAAAAGCAAACCTATAATGCCGCCAATCAGACTCAAAATGATGCTTTCGGTCAGAAACTGCATCAAGATGGCTGCGTTTTTAGCGCCGATTGACATACGAAGGCCGATTTCCTTAGTGCGTTCAGTGACAGTTACATACATGATATTCATAATGCCGATGCAACCGACAAGCAACGAAATCAAGGCAATGGCAATCAGCACGGTGGTGATGGTTCCCGTCATGGAATTCATCATTTCAAGCATCTCCTGTTGGGTTCTCACTTCGAAATCATCGGTGCCGTCGGGTTTGATTTTATGCGATTCGCGCAAAATCTGTTCGATTTCGGCCACTGCAGCTTCGGCTACGTTTTCTGATGCCGCCGATGCCACAATTTGCTGAATGTAATCGACACCCAACATACGTTTTTGCACTGTCGAATAAGGCAAAATAATGATGTCGTCCTGGTCTTGTCCCATGCCGTTTTCGCCTTTTTCTTTCAGTGTTCCAATGACTTTTATGGGCATTGAACCGATTCTGATGTTCTTTCCAATCGGGTCTTCACCTTCGTCAAACAGTTCTTCCACAATGGTTTGTCCAATGATGCCGACCTTGGCGTATTTCTTCACATCCTCATCGGTAAAGCAAACACCCGTAGCAAGTTCGTATTTTTTGATTTCCAAAAACTCAGGCGATCCGCCGTAAGCCGTCCCCGACCAGTTTTTGGAGCCGTTCACTAATTGGCCACTTGCATTGACTAACGGACTAACCATCGTGATGTTTTTGGCGTTGGCCTTAATCATCTCCACATCCTTCACTTTCAGCGACTGAACGCTGCCGCTACCCATACTCACGCCACCGCGTCTCATGTTGGCGCGCATGACCATAATTAGGTTGGTGCCCATGTCCGACAGTTGGTTGGCGGTGCTTTGTTTCAGGCCTTCGCCCAAATTGACCACCGCGATGACCGCCGCGATGCCGATGACAATGCCTAACATGGAAAGTGCCGAGCGCGTCTTGTTGCGTAGCAAGGCTTTCCCTGATATTCTTATGAGATTTAATATGTCCATTTTATTTTCTCTTTAATAATCATTATCCACGGGCAGGTTTTTCAACGCTTCTTCTGCCGATTTCGTTTCCACTTGTTCATCGCGCAGAATGTGTCCGTCGCGCAGGAAAATCGTGCGGCTGGTGAACACGGCAATATCCGATTCGTGGGTCACGAAAGCGATGGTTTTGCCTTGTTCGTGAAGGTTTTGGAACAGGCTCATGATTTCGTATGAAGTTCGCGTATCCAGATTACCTGTGGCTTCGTCGGCCAACACGATGACCGGGTCGTTGACCAAAGCGCGCGCAATGGCCACACGCTGCTGCTGACCTCCCGAAAGCTGGTTGGGCATGTGCCCCATGCGGTCTTTCAAGCCGACCATTTCCAAGGCGTATTGCGCTTTTTCGCGGCGCTCCTGATGCGATACGAGCGGATTATAGACCAGAGGCAGCTCCACATTTTCCAACGCTGATGTCCTCGGCAGCAGGTTATACGACTGAAACACAAAACCAATCTTGCGGTTACGGATTTCCGACAGCTCGTTTTTCGTTCTTTGGCGCACCGAAATATTGTCGATGTAATATTCGCCCGATGTGGGTTGGTCGAGGCAACCGAGAATGTTGAGCAAGGTCGATTTTCCACTTCCTGATGAGCCCATGATGCTAACAAATTCACCTTTTTTGATTTCAAAAGTGAGCCCTTTCAGCGCATGGACTTCCTCGCTGCCAACTACAAAAGTGCGTTTCAGGTTCTCAACCCTGATGATAGATTGCGTTGTCTCCATAAACCGAATTATTTTGGTCCGCCTTGACCTGGATTGCCATTGGCTTTATTGTTTCGTCTGCCTGGAGGGCCTGGCATGAATGGGTTTTCTCCTGTTTTCTTAGTCTTTTCACGCACCATGAATTGAGCGGAAAGCACAACGGAATCACCGGTTTGCAAGCCATTTTTCACAATTCTGTAAGCGACATCGCTCATACCGATTTCAACAGGACGAGGCATCATATTGTTGCCATTCTTTACCCAAACCATTTGCGGAGCAGTGCCGTTGCCATGACCCATCTGAGGTCTTTCGCCTTCGGGATGTTGAGGCATTTCGTCAGGTTTCGTCATGTTTTTGCGCATGGCTTTCAGGACTTGTTCATCTGGGTTAAATGTCAGAGCTTCAGCGGGAACGGCCAAACCGGTTTCTTCTTCCGTGACGATGGTGACGCTTGCCGTCATGCCTGGGAAAAGTTTGAGTTCGTCATTGGGTGCAGCAATGATGACGACGTAAGTCACGACATTGCTCGTGGTGGTCGGCTGCATACGGATTTGGCTCACTGTGCCATTAAACATTTCGTCAGGGTAAGCATCGACGGTGAAGGTCACGTTTTGGTCGATTTTCACCTGCCCGATGTCGGCTTCGTCAACGTTGGCCTCGACTTGCATCTTGGTCAAATCGTTGGCTAAAGTGAAGAGGGTAGGGGTGCTGAACGATGCCGCCACGGTCTGTCCGACTTCAACGGCACGGTCGAGGACAATGCCATCGATAGGCGAATAGATTTCGGCATAAGCCAAATCGACTAAAGCCTGGTCGTAGGCGGCCTGCGCGTTTTTCTTGCTCATTTGTGCCTGAGTATAAGAGTTTTGTGCTTCTTCGTAGGAGGCTAACGTGGCTGCATTCGATTCATAAAGCAGCTTGGTGCGCTCGTAGGCAAGTTTGGCGTATTTGAGTTGGCTTTCGGCCGATGTCAGGCTTGCTTTAGCGCGGCTAACGCTTTGATTTAAAGTCTGTTTATCCAACTCGGCCAGCAAATCGCCTTTTTTGACCACCGAGTTGAAATCAACCAGAATCCTTTCCACTTTGCCTGAAACTTGCGTGCCGACTTCAACGGTTTCCACAGGCTCGATGGTGCCGGTTGCCGTCACGGTGTTTTCAACCGTGTATTCTTCCACAACATGCGTGCGTATGATCAATTCCTTCTTTGATTCCTTATTAGCCTTGATAATGAAAACCAATGTCAGAGCAAGAATGATGACTCCAAGGATTACAATCCATTTGATATTTTTCTTTTTCATAATATTTGAATTTCAATATTTAAAGATTTATTTCTTTTCCCATGTAAATATCCAAAATCTTCCGTTTCATGACCAACGAATATTTGTTCTGAATATAACCGTTCAAGGCGTTTAGATAGTTGTTTTGTTGTTGCAACAATTCCACAGTCGTTATTTTCCCATACTGATATTGAAGATTATAGGCATCGAAACTCTTGCTGTAAGCGTTTTCCTTTTTCTCCGAGACCTTGTAGGAATTGTAGGCCGAAACCACATCCTGATACGATTGCACCACCGTTTGACGCACATTCAGGACACTTTGGTCATAATCGAGTTGTGCCTGCTGGAGCGCGATTTGGCTCTTTTTCACATTGGCTTTGGTGGCGCCACGGCTGTAAATCGGGATGCTCATCGATACGCCGACCGATTCGCTGGGCGTATTGTACCATTGCGTTTCATTGCGATTGAACGAAAGGATGCCCATGCCTACATTGGCATTCGCATTGATGGATGGAAAATAGCTGCCGCGTGCCATATCGACGCTTTTCTGTGCGAGTTGGATATCGTAGTCGCTCATTTTCAGGTCGGGCATGTAATCCATGGCCAGTTCGATGGCGTTTTCCTGCGACGGAAGCGATGTGAACAAATCCTCCAAATCATCGGTGTTGGGCGAAACGATTTGCAGTTCGTCCATTGGGTCCATCGAAAGTAAGACTTTCAGCGCTAATAAGTTGTTGTTGCGGTCGATGCGTGTGTCGACCACATTGTTTGAATCGCTGTAATATTGCGCCTCGAGCAAAAGCAAATCGCTTTCCAAAATGGAGCCGACATTGTATTTCACCTGACCTTGGTTGAATTGTTCCTTGCTGGTTTTCAGCACTTCCGTCTGGTATTTCAGCAGTTCGTCGTTGCCCAAGACCGTAAGGAACGATTGCAGGATTTGCATGACCATCTGGTCATCGTATTTTTCCAATTGCGCGTTGGTGCGCTCCATGTTGATGTGGTTCTGCTCAATGGTGTTGCGGATGTTGCCGCCTTGGTAAATCACCACGGATGAGCCTAAACCTACATTGCCTGATGCCGACCAGCCGTTTGCATTGTTCGAGAAATTCTCGCCAACGGAAGCACTGAGGTTTGGCAGCCTTTGCCGTTTCGACTGCTCGTAGCTCACTTGTTGCGTTTCGCCGCTGAGTTCCATCGATTTACGCTCGTTGCTGTTGGCGAAGGCAAACCGGATGCAGTCTTCCAAAGTGAATTGATAGGATTTGGTTTCCTGGGCAAAGAGGCTGCCGCAGAGAAACACAAAAGCAAAAATCAGATGCCTTTTCATAGTAAATCAGTGATTGTTTGTCATGCAAAAATAAACAATCAGATTATACTTTGTTCATTATTATTTTGAAATGGTGAAAATGGTGTTTAAATCACTTTTTGTCCTTATTCGGACAGCGGAGGCAGGCCGCGCCGCCTTTGCCGCCGCAGGTGCAGTTTGATGTGCCTTCGTTTTCGCAATGACGTTCAAACTGCCCGCCTTTCTTGACAAACATTTTTATGCCAATGGCCGCAAATGCCACGGCAATGATGATGATAGTTATGAGCAAGAGAGGCCAGAACATTTTGAGGGTGATGGGTTAATAGTGATGGGTTAATGTTGATGGGTTAATGGTGATAACCCATAACCAATTTTATTGATTATTATACTGATTCATGGTCCTATCCGGTCCTTGTGTCACGAAACTCTTGATGATTTCGACAGCCACGTCAACGCGTTCTTCAACGATAGGTTGTTCGCTCGGTTTCCAGGTTCCGAGCACGAAATCAATTTGTCTGCCTTTCGGATAATCGTCTCCCAAACCGAAACGGAGGCGGCAGAACGCATTGGTACCTAATTTTTCGATGATGTCGCCCAAACCGTTATGCCCGGCATTGGAGCCTTGTTTTTTCAGGCGCAAAGTGCCCAAAGGCAAGGCAAGGTCATCGTTGACTACCAGAAGGTTTTCAATCGGAATTTTTTCCTGCTGAAGCCAGTATTTGACAGCTTTTCCGCTCAGGTTCATGTAAGTCGTCGGTTTGATGACCAATAAGGTCTTGCCTTTGAATTTCATTTCCGCGGTTTGCGCCAAGCGTCCAGTGGTGAAAGTGGCGTCCATATCTTTTGCCAATCGGTCAGCGATCTTGAAACCGATGTTGTGGCGCGTTTCGTCGTATTCCGCTCCGATGTTTCCCAAGCAGGCAATCAAATATTTCATTTCGTTAGGTTCAGTAGGTTTGCGTTTAAAAAGTTTGCCAAAGATACACATATTTTCAAAGGCATTAAAAAAAGCCGTCCGAAGACGGCTTTTTATCATTAAAGAGCTATTTTCTTGATTATTCAGCAGCTTCTTCTTCAGCAACGGCACCGCGAGCTGCGTTAACGGCAGCGATTACGGTATAGCCAGGAGTAATAGGTGTAACATTTTCGATGTTGAGGTCTTTAACCTTCATAGCATCGTTGATGTTCAGGCCACTGATGTTGATTCTGACATAATCAGGAAGATCCTTGATGAGGCCGGAGACCTTAATCTTCTTGATGCCTTGCTTCATCTTACCACCACGCATAACGCCTGCTGGTGTGCCTTCCAAAGCGATAGGAAGAACTACAGTGATAGGATTGTTTTCGTTGACGATCAGGAAGTCAGCGTGCATGACGTTGTCAGTGACTGGATGATACTGGGCTTCTTGCAGAATGGTGCTGTAAGTCTTGCCGTTGATGGTGAATTCGATGATGTAGCACTCAGGAGTGAACAAAATCTTCTTGAAGTTCTTGGCTTCGGTAGCGAAATGGATTTGTTCTTGACCAGCGCCGTACATAACGCATGGAACCATTTCTGCTCTACGCAGAGCCTTAGCATCTTTTTTCCCTACGTTCTCGCGAAGAGAACCGCTCAATGATACTGTTTTCATAATTTAATGTGTTAGTAATTAAGTTATTATTTAAATAATGTGCTGAGTGATTCGTATGATTCGATACGGTGGATCACTTCAGCAAACAAATTTGCTGTTGATAAGACGTGAATCTTCTTTGAAGCATTGGCTGGCAACGGGATGGAATCGGTGACAACGACTTCTTCAAACACTGAATTGTCGAGGCGTTCCATGGCGGGACCGCTGCAAACGGCATGGGTTGCAAATGCGCGGACGCTCTTTGCACCGCTGTCCATAATCAGCTTACCGGCTTTAACGATGGTGCCTGCTGTATCGATGATGTCGTCGACGAGGATGACATTCTTGTCTTTCACATCACCGATAAGTGTCATGGTATCAATGACATTGGCGCGGGCACGCTGCTTGTTGATGATGGCCAAATCGGTGCCAAGACGTTTTGCGTAAGCCGAAACACGCTTCGAACCTCCCACGTCAGGCGAGGCAAACATCAAGTCGTCAATTTGCATGTTTTTGATGTAATCCAAGAAAATGCTTGATGCGTACAATGAATCGACCGGAATGTCGAAGAAACCTTGGATTTGGTCGGCGTGAAGGTCGAGGGTGACAACACGGTTGACACCGGCAGCCTGCAACAGGTTGGCGACTAATTTTGCGCCGATGCTGACACGAGGCTGGTCCTTGCGGTCTTGACGGGCCCATCCGAAATAAGGGATGACGGCAATAATCTTATGAGCCGATGCACGCTTTGCGGCATCAATCATAAGAAGGAGTTCCATAAGATTGTCAGCCGATGGCATAGTTGACTGAACGATAAACACATGATAACCACGTATGCTTTCCTCAAAGCAAGGCTGGAATTCGTGGTCAGAGAATTCATTTACGATTGATTTACCAAGCGGTTTACCGTATGCGGCAGCGATTTTTTCACCCAAATCACGGGTGGCTCTGCCTGCAAAGATTGATACAAATTTTTCTGACATGACGTAGATTTGTGTTTGCGGCTGCAAAAATAGGCTTTTTGGCCGTAAGTCTGTCAGAAAAATGCTTTTTCTTTGGAAAAAATAGGCTGGAAGAAAAATTTATGGAGAAAAACTTGCAGAAACGGATTTTTTTGTACTTTTGCAGCCGCAATTTAAGCGTTGCCGAAGTGGCGGAATCGGTAGACGCGTCGGTCTCAAAAACCGATGAGGTTACACTCGTGCCGGTTCGATCCCGGCCTTCGGTACCAAAAAAGAGTCTTGGCTGAACAAACCAAGACTCTTTTCGTTTATCTTTGCAGTCTGAAACAATGGTTTCCATGCTTGAATAATGTGTGGAATTTGTTTCATTTATCAGAATATCAATCAATTAAACAATAAACAAATCAACAAGTAAACAATGATCTACACACAAGAAGTGCAACATCAATGTTGCGTGAAGAAAGGCGCCAACCATCCTTGCGCTCCGATTCCGGAAGAAGGCAAATGGGTCCGCGCTAAGGAAATCAAGGATATCAGTGGTTTTACTCACGGTATCGGCTGGTGCGCCCCTCAGCAGGGTGCCTGCAAACTGACCCTCAATGTGAAGGACGGCATCATCCAAGAAGCTCTCGTTGAGACACTTGGCTGCTCCGGCATGACCCATTCAGCTGCCATGGCTTCTGAAATTCTGCCTGGCAAAACCATTCTGGAAGCTCTGAATACCGACCTCGTTTGCGATGCCATCAATACCGCCATGCGCGAGATTTTCCTGCAAATCGTTTACGGTCGTTCACAGTCGGCTTTCTCAGAAGGCGGTCTCGCCATCGGTGCATCTCTCGAAGACCTCGGTAAAGGTCTCCGCAGCCAGGTTGGCACCATGTTCGGCACCTTGGAAAAAGGCCCTCGTTACCTTGAAATGACTGAAGGTTACTGCACCCGCGTTGCCCTTGATGCTAACGACGAAATCATCGGTTACGAATTTGTCAGTCTTGGCAAGTTTATGGATTTCGTGAAGAAAGGCATTGATGCCAACGAAGCTCTGGAAAAGGCAAAAGGCACCTACGGCCGTTTCGCCGAAGCTGCTAAATATATTGACCCACGTAAAGAATAAGGAGGATACATCATGGCAAGAAGAGAAGTAAAATTTGAAAGTCAGGAACGCCGCATGGCCAACATCCTGAAAGCTTTGAACCAGTATGGCATCAAGAGCATCGAAGAAGCCGATGAAATCTGCGAAGCCAAAGGTATCGACCCTTATAAAATGGCAGAGGAAACACAGCCTATCTGCTTCGAAAACGTGAAATGGGCTTACACTTGCGGTGCTGCCATCGCTATCAAGAAGGGCTGCAAGAATGCTGCTGATGCTGCCGAAGCCATTGGCGAAGGCCTCCAGTCGTTCTGCATCGATGGTTCCGTTGCCGACGACCGTAAGGTCGGTTTGGGCCACGGCAACCTGGCTGCCCGTTTGCTCCGCGAAGAGACCGAATGTTTTGCATTCCTCGCTGGTCACGAAAGCTTTGCTGCTGCCGAAGGCGCCATTAAGATTGCTGAAATGGCAAACAAGGTCCGTCAGAAGCCTTTGCGTGTCATTCTGAACGGTCTTGGCAAGGATGCTGCTAAAATCATCAGCCGCATCAATGGTTTCACCTACTGCCGTACCGAATTCGACTACTACACTGGCGAAGTGAAAGTCGTTGAACGCATTCCTTATTCCAACGGCCTCCGCTCGAAGGTGAACTGCTATGGTGCCGATGATGTCCGCGAAGGCGTCGCTATCCTTTGGTTAGAAAACGTCGATGTCTCCATTACCGGCAACTCGACCAACCCGACCCGTTTCCAGCACCCTGTTGCAGGCACCTACAAGAAGGAACGCATTCAGGCTGGCAAGCCTTATTTCTCAGTGGCATCAGGTGGTGGCACAGGCCGCACCTTGCATCCTGACAACATGGCCGCTGGTCCTGCCTCATACGGTATGACCGACACCATGGGCCGTATGCACAGCGATGCTCAGTTTGCAGGTTCTTCATCAGTCCCGGCACACGTCGAGATGATGGGCTTCCTCGGCATGGGCAACAACCCGATGGTGGGCGCTACCGTCGCCGTTGCCGTCGCTGTTGAGCAGGCAATGAAATAAAATCGGAAGATTTCATCCGCTCATTGAGCTTGTCGAAATGGCGGATTGATAAATTTACAGATTCAAAGATTTGAGTCTGCGAATAAATGAAAAGGGGCTGACTAAAAAGTATGGTCAGCCCTTTTCATATTCGGAGGGGGATACGAGAGCAAAGTCAAATACGCGATTCTCCAGAGCGTTTTTTGACTTTTTAGTCACCCTCTTTTTGTGTGTTTGTGAAATTCGCCGAATCCGATTGTGTCATATATTTCTGGGTAAATGGTTGCAACTTGCTGGAAAATATATAATTTTGCAACCGAATAGAAAACTAACGATGAGCAAGTACCAGATTCCATATACCAACGCATGTATCCGAGCTTTTGGAAGACGTTTCAAAATGACGACAAAAGATGCTTTCCAATATCTTTATCGTTTCAAGGGAATCGCTTTTCTCATCGAATTTTATGAAATAGAGCACCTGCAATCTATCGAGGATGCCGTTGACGATCTTGTGGTGTGTTGCCAAAACAATGGAGGATATTTGGCATGATTTTGTATCACGGAACAAATATGGATTTTGATGGCATAGAGCTTTCCAAATCATCTCCTTACAAGGATTTCGGAAAGGGGTTTTATTTGACTGACATCAGAAACCAAGCTGAACAATTGGCAGAAAAAAAGGCAAAACTGTTTAAAGGTACGCCAATTGTTCAAATGTATGAGTTTGATGAAACAGTATTGCATTCTCCCGACTATAAGGTTTTGCTTTTTGAAAAGCCGACACGTGAATGGGCTGAATTCATTTACAAAAACCGAAACAGGAATTCTCATTTCCATCACGATTACGATATTGTCTTTGGACCGATTGCAAATGATGGCGTTGCCTATCTTCTCGGACGTTTCGAAGAAGGGACTTTGACCCTCGATGAATTGACAAAAGAACTTCAATTCCGCGAACTGAACAATCAGTATTTTTTTGGAACGGAGAAGGCGATTAAACTCTTGAAAAGAATATGAGCGACAAACAAATACAGGAATATCTGTTAAACAGAATCATAGACCAACTTACAGGATTCCTCATCGAAGACCATAATCTTGAACTGGAAGAAGCTCTGAATGTGGTTTACAATTCAAAAGTCTACCTTCTTTTGCAAATCAAGGATGCTGATTTGGTGTCGCAAAGTCCTGCATACATATACGAACTATTGAAAAAAGAAATCGTTTTGAATTGATCATCCACTTTTCGGACGCACGGTGCGTCCCTGCTTTCCGTTTAACCTTCTCCCATTCTCTCCTCCGAACCTTTTTTCACTTCGGCGCTATAATATTGGAAGAAATTGAAATTCATGACTTGCGAGATGCGCAGGAGCAAGGTACAATCCAAGGAACTCTTTCTGAAGATCTTATAAATATGGTTTCTGGTGCATGGAAGCTGTGCCGCCAACCACGAAACACTGCGCTTATCGGCCTTGAGCTGTGCCTCGATGATTTGTCCGATGTGAATGTTGTTGTCGTAGTTTTCCATGACCGAATTTTGCGGCAAAAATATCTGAACGAAAGCGATTTGTTGTCATCCATTTCATCCATTTTGCATATATTTGCCGAATCATGTTACCGAATTTCATCATAGAGAAAATTAAGCGGCAATCGGGCTTGTCGTTCAACAATGCCAAGGATTTTGAAGTGCTTTCCTGCGCTTTTCCTGCCGCCGACAGATTGGGCGTGAACACCTTGAAAAGGCTTTTCGGCTATGCCAAATCGCCCATTGCGCCACGCAAGGCCACCCTCGATGCCTTGGCGCATTATCTGGGCTGCGATTCTTGGGAAAGCCTCAACGGAATGGCGCCAAACGACAGCGAATGGACTGAAAAAGCCGTCTGTGCCGACGAGATAAAGGCAGGTTCTTCTATTGAGCTAGAATGGTTGCCCGACCGGAAACTGGTCTTGCTTTGCATTGGCGAAAACCGTTTCCGCGTCACGGAAAGCCTGAACGGAAAATTGCAGGCTGGTGATGAAATAACTATTTACTATTTCCGCCTCGAACATCCTTTGGATGTCAGCCACATTGTCCGTGATGGCAAGACCGTTTGCGATGCCGATGGCAATGAGCAATGCTATGTGGCAGGAAAACGTAATGGATTGAGAATGTTAAAAATACAAGATAAAACATGACAGAAGATTCCGAATATACTAGCAAAGTCACGCACGATGCGGGAGAAGTGCTTTTCGATAGCGGCGGTACTTCCGACTGCTACAAACTCATTGTCGGCAACCGCGCCTATTGCATAAAGAGGCCGAAGCCCGACAAGTGCCATTCGTCGGAATATATGGCGTTGTTCCGCAAGGAATTTGAATTGGGCATTGATATGGAACATCCCAACATCGTGCGCTATTTTGACTACGGCGACGATGAGCGTGGCCCTTTCATCCGCATGGATTTTGTGGATGGCGACAACCTGGAGCAGTTTGCCGCAAAGCACCCCGATTTCTTCAGCAAAAAGGAAAACCGTGAGCGTCTGCTTGACGAATTGCTGAGCGCCTTGGCCTATCTGCACGACAAGCAGATGCTGCATTTGGATTTGAAACCCAGCAACATTCTCATCACCAACAAAGGCTATCATGTGAAGTTGATTGATTTGGGGTTCGCATGGTCGGAGAGTTACTTGTATGACGCAGGTTTCAGCCGCGATTACTGCGCACCCGAACAGTTGGAAAACCGCACGGATTGCATCGGACTGGCCACCGACATCTATGCCTTGGGCAAAATCATGCAACAGTTTCATTTGGCGAAAGATGCCGTTGTGCGACACTGCCTGAAAGAAAATCCCAAAGAGCGCTTTCAGAGCGTTGAGGAATTGATAAAGGCTGTCAAACCGAAGCGGTCGTCCGTTTGGGGAGTTTTGGCTTTGGCGGTTATTGCTGGTGCTATTGCCATTCCAATCTCGATAAACAATCAAAAGACGAATGTCGTAACTGAAATTCAACACGATACGGTATATCTTATGCAATACGATACCGTTTTTGTTGCCGAAACGGCACCTCTGTTGACTTTAGATGACTCCATTGCCATGTTTAAAGAAGACTTGAAAAACGCTTTGGCACCAACATTCGGTTTTTGGTACAATACCATTAACGATATGTATGACAGCTATTCGCCAGACATGGATTTCTATATGGATAAGGCCGTCTCGACGGGCAGGACAATGATCAAAGAGAAAATCAATGCGATAAACCCATCAAAGTCGGCTCGTGCCAAATACAACCAAGCGGGCGAAGCCATCATACGGTATTTTATGGCCGATTTCAACAAGATGAAAAAGGCCGCCGGAGAGACGAAGCAAGCCGAAACACCCAAAATATCCGAAGATGGCGATGACTTCGACATGAAGGATTTGGAAAAACTGAAGGATATGGAATGGTAGGGATTTAGTCTATGCCAAGCACATGATAGATGGAGTTGTCCAACGATTCCATCTGCTTCAGCACATAATGTCTTTTGGCTCTTTTCTCATAGCAGGAGCCAAGTGCGGAAGAAGCCTTGAGGACATAGGAGCGCAAGACATCAGCATCCTTTTCGCTTATGCGGCGGAACAGCCCTGAGAACGAGTTCCATGCTTCCCTGTACATACCTGTCGGAATCCCGCACAGCCTTCCGTGAATCTCTGAGAGTTCTTTCAGCCTGTTGATGTATCCTGGTTCGATTTCGTAGCCGTTCATGTAATACGAGAACAGGTATGCCTTGGCTTCAAGGGGCAAAACTTCGTAGAACACATACCTAAGCAGGTCTTTGTCTGAAAGGTCTGACGGCATTATTTCCTGACTCATGTATTTGGCTACGGACTTGTCGCTGGCTTTGAGAGCCCTTCCATATAACCTTTGGTTCACGCCGAATCCCTTCAGCCAGTCTTCCGCATAGTGGAAGCATTCGTGGTACAGGATTATTTTCGACGCCTTTTCGTTCGCGCTGTCCCAGTTGATTGTGATTGTCTTTTTCTTCGAGTCATAGTCGCCGAACGAATCTCCTCCTGGCTCTATTCTGTTCAATATGATGTAGCATCCGGGGACGCTGTATTTCTTCGGTTCGAATCCTTTGGACTTAAGCCTGAAATACACGTCTTTCGAATAGGTTTCAGCAAATCCGATGATTTTTTCCGACAAAGAAGGCTCGCACACCTTCTTTTCCTTGTACATTTTAATTGTTTTACATTCAGTCATTTATCTCTATTCTACGGTTTGTTATTTAAAGTTTTTCCATTGTCCTTCTGAGTGGATGCGGCAGTCATCGCTACTGTGGGTTTGCAAACGCACCGGAAGGAATCGGGTCGGCGAGATAGATCTTGCCCGTGTTCATATCCTTGACGAGCACGGTTTCTTGCCTGAAGACATCTGCGAGCATTTCGGCGAACTTGAGAAGCGACCTGCCTGAAAATCCGTTCACTTCCACGGACAGCGACTTTTCGTCGTACACTTCCTCTTTGTCACCGACAAACTTGCCTGTGAAGGACCTTCCCACGCTGTATGCGACAATGTGTTCCGTACCTTCGCCGTTCAGGGACTTGCGGATGATGCGTCCCTTTCTGAGCCTGTTCCCGTATGTCATGACAACCTGCTTCACCTTGTCCAAAACTGCGCTGCACGACATTTCCCCGGCGTTGACATCCATCGGCAGGACTATTACGCCTCCGCGATAGTCCAAAAACCCGTACTGTTCGCCGTGTACACTTTCATCGAGGGTGAATGAGTCCGCGTTTCTGCGGCATTCCTCGAGGTAGCCCCCACGCTGTATGTGGGAGCCGTTAGGCATTGCATGTCCTGATGGGTGGAAGCACCTGACTTCCCTCACACCGCTCATCGTTCTGATGACGAAGGAATCCAAAACCTTTTTCATGGATTCCGTTATGATATTCATTATATCCATTTTTCTAATTATTTTTACTTACATTTCAATCATTTACCATCAATTCATTCGCAATTTGGGTTCAATAGCATATAGTTGCCTTGTTTTTATTACATTTCATTGCTTGCAGTTTTTACTGTCATTCTTTGGAAAGCAGACAGACGGCAGTCCTAGAAATACCGTTTCTTATGCTTCCCGCCGCGGGCGTGGTGTTTCTTGTCGCCCACCCAGTAGTACATGGAAACCTGTTTGCCGAAGGCGGCAATCTCGTCTTCACGCGATTTCTTGCGCGCCGCCTTCATGGCATCCTGTTCCACTTCTTCCTTGCTTCTGTGCTTGTGTCGTTTACGTTTCATTTCTGGTTCCTCCAAAATCTTACGTCATCCGCTGCCTTGAAATTGTAGATGGGCTTGATGACATCGACAATCTCGACTGTGTCGCTCACCAGGTCAATGATTTCGTCCATCGGCTTGTAGGCCATCGGAGCCTCGTCGATGGTCTGCTCGTTGGCGGTGGTGGTGTAGATGCCTTCCATGCTCTTCCGAAAATCCTCGAGCGAGACCTGACCAAAGGCCTTGCTGCGCGACATGATGCGGCCTGCGCCATGCGGCGCCGAGCAGTTCCAGTCGTCGTTGCCCTTGCCGATGCAGATGAGCGAGCCGTCGCGCATGTTCATCGGGATGATGAGGCGTTCGCCAGCCATGGCCGAGACAGCGCCCTTGCGGATGATGTTGTGTTTTAAATCGATGTAGTTATGCAGGGTCTCGAAATGCTCGCAGTCGTCCAAATGACGGCCCTTGAAGTATTTTGAGACCAGGATCTCGGCGATGGTTTCCCTGTTGAGGTGGGCGAACTGCTGGCAGATGCGCATGTCGTGCAGGTAACGCTCAGCCCACTCACCATAGAGGAAGCACTGGTCGTCGGGCAGGTCGGTCTCTTTCCTCTCGTACTTCAAGCCTTTCAGGGCCATCTGTATCTCGCTGCGGCGGCCTTCGCGCTTGTAGCGGGCGATGAGAGCCTCGCGATCGCGGTAATAGTCTTCCTTGCCGTGTGCCAGGTCGACGGCGATGTTCTGGTAGTACTCGCAGACCTGCTTGCCGAGGTTACGGCTGCCGGTATGGATGACGAGGATGGTCTCCCCTGCCCCATTGCGGTCGAGTTCGATGAAGTGGTTGCCGCCGCCCAAAGTGCCGATGCTCCTGATGATGCGTTTGGTGTCCTTCAGCTCGCGGTAGCAGTGCAGGTCTTCCAAAGCCTTGAAGTCGCAGGCTTTGCCATCGCGCACCATGAGTCCGCTCGGGATCTTCAGTTTTACCATGTCGTCGAAATGCGGCAGGTCAATATCGACTTTGCCAAGGTTGACGACCTCCATGCCGCAGGAGATGTCGACGCCGACGGTGTTGGGGATGATCTTGTCATCGAAAGTGGCGGTGAAGCCGATGACGCTGCCCAGACCGGCATGGCAGTCGGGCATGATGCGCACCTTCGAGTCGCAATAGGCGGGGTTCTCCACCAGCTGCTGCAGCTGCTCCATACAGCCATCCTCAATGGTGCGGGCGTAAATCTTTGTCGTGTTGTTTTTTGTGTTGGTTAATGTGTACATAATTCTTCTTGTTTTTGAGGTTACGGGACGACGAGGGTTCGGGATTACGAGATTATATTTGCTCTCATCGTTTTTTGCCGTTTCGCGTTTCTTTTCGGCGGCAAAGATAAGCGGTATGCATCGTTATGGACGGGGCGGAGCAGGAACTTTTTTCACAAATGACACAAAATCTTATTCTCCCATTCTTTGGCTTTCTCCTTTTTTGATTTCAGCCACATAATATTGGAAGAAATTGAAATTCATGACTTGTGAGATGCGCAGGAGCAAATCCGTGTCTAAGGAAGGACGGTGGAACACCTTGTAGAGGTGGTTGCGCGTGCAGGGAATTTCGCGTGCCAGCCAGCCCACGCTGCGTTGGTCTTTCCTCAGCTGCTCGTGGATGATGTTGCCAATGTGTATGTCGCCTTTTGTGTAAGCCATGCCGCCCTGTGGTTCGGCTTCCGCCCTTGCGCCTCGGCATAGAAATAGCGTGAACGCTTATCGCCTCTATGACCGCAGTAGGCTCTGGAAAATGCCTCATCATACCATAAAAAACGAAAGATTCACGCTAAAAAAGCATGAACCTTCGCTCTTCATTCCTGTATGATTCAATTTTCCAGATTTACTACGGTAGGAACAAGAGCAAAAGCCCTTTTTATATCAGATTATGTGTGTTTTATTTGTTTCTCCTGTCGATTCTCCTATTTTGTTGAGGCTTCAAAAATAGGAAAATTATTTGAAAGGAAAACAAATTATTAACTCAAATGATCTCAAACAGTGATTTTGCCGAAAATTGTGCCGTGATTATTGAATATGGACTTACAGATAACAACTAATGTTCTAACAGTTATGTTTGTAGGTTTCAGCCGTATAAAACTTGTCATGAAACAGTTTTCATTTGGCATAATCAGGCATCATCATCATTTCCACCATCATTCTCAAAAACATCGTAAATGATTTTGTCAATACCGAAAGCAAAAATCATACAGAATACGGAAATCCCAATATAACCCTCTATATCATGGGCACCGATAAATATTATCGCTAATACTTCGAGAATAATAAAGATTATTATTGTACGGATTATATAATGACGCATTTTTTTGTTTTTTAATTATTGATCTTCAATTCGTTATAAACTAATGTGTACTTTATTGAAATAAATTGTCAAGCCAGTTTGCTTTCATAGTTTCACCTTTTATTATTTCTTTTCTTTCATTTGTCCAAAGGCGCATTGGCTGCATTTGAAGCCACCGGAACTGTATTTTCCTTTGTGCTTGCTAAGACAGGAAGGACAGACGCGATATCCACATTTGTCACATACAAACCATTTCCAATCGGTCGGGAATTCTTTCCCGCAACATTGACAGGGAATTAGAGGCATAGTAAATCGTGTTTTAATGTTGTAATGTCAGGTTTTGTCATTCAAAATTCTCTAAAATAGAGACAAGTTTTTCATTCATAGCTAATACTGCTGTCATTATTGTCTCTTCTTTGTTTGAAGTCTGAGACTTCACTTCTATTTCAAAGTTATTAACTATTAATGAAACTTTGACAAGCGCATCATCACCTTTTTCTTCAAGCGTCCAGGTGCCTATACAGCTATTTCCTTGTTTTGAACAAAGCCATTCTTTCACTTTGTTTTTAAATTCGTCTTGTGTCATACTTTTAATGTGCTAATTATTCACGTTGAAAGAGGCAGAACCCCGAAAGAGTTCTGCCTCGTGGTTTTTAATCATTTACGCAGCTCTGTACATAATGCCGCACGAATACTCAGAGGATTTTGGGCAACCAGGATTTGCCACAACACTTGAAGCATTGCTGATAACTAATTCTACTTTCATTTCAGTAAGATTTAGATGGTTATAGGTGTGCTGCGGGAGACACCATTTATCCCTTTGTATGATAGGTGCGTTGCAGATTCAGCTTGTTTTTGGGCAGGCTTCTCAACGCGGTTACAAATTCCTTTCCTTGCAGAGGGTCGTAGCCCTCCATCATCTTGTGCGCCATGTTGCAACGCACTTTTGCCATAAAGCAATTTTCCTCGGCTGGTTTGCGGTAGTCCTTGTGCTCCACATAGTTGCTGCCCACACACAGGTTGCAGTAGGCGCAATAATCATGTCGGCCACATTCCTCATATTGCTGCAAGGTGGCGTTGCGCCATTCTTTCAGCAAATCACTTCCGGTAAGTATTTCCGCTATGTTTTGCTTCTTCAAATTGCCAAATGGCATCGGGAAAGCGCAACAAGGTTGCAGGTCGCCATCGGGCGTCATGCAGAAAGCAGTGCAAGCCGCTCCGCAGCCGTTTACGTCCATTCTTCTTGGCTGTCCGCCAAAATTGGGCGCTTCGGGGCCAACATAATAGGCAAGGTTGTCGTCACGCAAAACCACTTGGAATTGCTCTTCGGTCAGACGCAACTGCCTTGCGCATTGGTCGCCGTCAATGGAATCGGTGATATTAATCTCAAACTGAGGTATGGCACCATATTTCTTGGCAATGTCGGCGACCATATAATAGCTGTGCAGATTCGGCTGCATGATACAGCATTTCAGATTCATGGGAACTGCCAAGGCAGACAATCGGCTCACTACTTTCATGGAGCGTTCCCAAGAGCCTTTCACGCGGGTTATGAAATCGTGGTCTTCGGCAATGCCGCTATAAATGCTCACGCCAACCAGACGAGGATAATAACCGGCAAGCCGTTCAACATCGTTTATCAAACGCTGCCCGTTGGTGAAGACATCGAAAGCAATCTCCTTTTTATACAGATAATCAACGATTTCCCAAGCAATCGGTTTGGAGAATGGGTCGCCGCCCGAAAGACAGACTTTCACAAGTCCGTGATTGTAAAGGTCATCAATGATGCGCTTGTAATCTTCCAGACACAATTTTTCGCGGTCACCACGATGGCTTGTCTCGCTATCGTTGCGCGTGGCGCCAGGGTTATAGCAATGTATGCACTTTTCGCTACAGTTGTAGGTCAATTCAAACATTACGGATGTTACCGTCCTGCCATCGTCAACGGCATCAAAATAACTTTGCTCAGCGGTTGAAACCTCAACAGGCAGTTTCTCCTTTGTGGTTTTTTCTGCCGTCATGGTTTCGTTGCATCGCATTTCGGCAAGCTGTGCCCTATAGTTCTTTATGCCTTCTTCCGAAGGAATGGCGTTAGTCAGCAGCCCCACATTTATTAAGGTGTCGAAAAAAGGCACGATGGATTCTTGGGCAATGCCTGTGGCTTCGGCTACTTTTTCGATACAGAGTTCTTCGTTTCTCCCTACGGAAAGCACCTGTCCGATGACATCAGCGGAATAGGATTCAAAAAAATAGCTATAGCCCGCCAAAAGGTTATACATCAGGGCAACGTGCTTGTTGCTGTCGTATCTGCCGCAAGTCCATTCGGGACGGATATATTGTTGTTTCGTTTCTGCCATTAAAACTTATTTTTCATTTCGCTGCAAAACTACATATAAATATTTAATTATCAATGGTTTACTACTATCCAATGTGGATACAAAAACTGTATCCGATTTGGATAATTGGATGAAATGGATGAAAAAAAAATGGCGCTTTTTGGTAGTGGAAATGTTAAAATGGCTGTTAGAAAGTTTCAAAAGTATGATGGATAAATAAAGGCAATAATATATTTTTGACCCATATTTGTTGGAATCTGCCAACCGATGTGGTGATCGAAGGGTCAAAACTGCACCTGCCTTATACCCGCTCCGTACTTCGTCCAATACTTGTCCATACTTCGCTCAATGCTCATCCAATCCAAGGAATTGGACAAGCTGTGCGGCAGGTTATTACAAATAATGGAAGGGATACGGTGAGGGTCCTGGGAGGCTACAGACAACAGGCACAGGAAACTCACTACGTGGCAAATAAAAACTTCCTGTCACGCTATCTCCGCTTTTTGATGCTGCAAAGTCGGATAGGGGTGCATTTATTTGCCACGAATTAGGTTTTGGACGTTTTGGCTATTAAAAGGACAAATTGTATGTTATTGCCAATAAAAATGCAGCTTTTTGTAGTATTTGCTCAACAAATCTCTTACATCCTAAACACGCCAAACTGCTGCATCGGGAAAGGCTTGTTCAACGATGCGGCAATGCCCAAAGCCAGCACGTTGCGCGTGTCAACTGGGTCGATGATGCCATCATCCCAAAGGCGTGCCGTGCTGTAATAGGCCGAGCCTTCGTAATCGTATTTGGCCAAAATATCACGTTTCAGTTTAGCGATTTCGTTGGTCGGGACATCCAATCCTTTGTATTTGTATTGGTCTTCTTTCACGGTGGCTAGCACATTGGCCGCCTGTTCGCCGCCCATCACCGAAATCTTGGCGTTAGGCCACATGAAAAGCAATCTTGGACTGTAAGCACGGCCAGCCATACCGTAGTTGCCGGCACCGAACGAGCCACCGAAAATGACCGTGAACTTCGGCACATTGGCGTTTGAAACGGCATGAACCATCTTGGCCCCGTCCTTGGCAATGCCGCCTTGCTCATACTGCTTGCCGACCATAAATCCTGTAATGTTCTGCAAAAACACCAAAGGAATGTTGCGCTGGCAGCAAAGTTCGATGAAATGCGTCGCCTTTAACGCTGATTCCGAGAACAATACGCCAAAATTAGCAATGATGCCGACAGGGAATCCCATGATGTGCGCAAAACCACACACAATGGTCGTGGCATAACGCGCCTTGAACTCCTGGAAACGGCTGCCATCGACGATGCGTGCAATGATTTCGCGCGGGTCGACGAGCTTGTGGAAATCGACGGGAGCCAAGCCGTACAATTCTTCAGGGTCATATAAAGGTGCCTCGACGGGCAACATGTCTAATTTTTGGCGATGCGATTTCTCCAAAGTCTTGAAAATGTTGCGGCAAATCTGCAAGGCGTGTTCATCGTTTTCGGCCAAATGGTCGGCGACACCCGAAATGGAAGTGTGCATGTCGGCGCCGCCCAATTCTTCAGCCGTCACCACTTCGCCCGTGGCGGCTTTCACCAGCGGAGGGCCGCCAAGGTAAATCGTGCCTTGGTTGCGGACGATGATGGTCTCATCGCTCATGGCCGGAACGTAGGCACCGCCCGCCGTACACATGCCCATCACGATGGCAATCTGCGGAATGCCCATGGCCGACATGCGCGCCTGATTGTAGAAAAACCTGCCGAAATGGTCGCGGTCGGGGAAGACGGTGTCCTGCTCGGGGAGGAAGGCACCGCCGCTGTCGACCATATACACGCAAGGCAGATGGTTTTCCATGGCAATTTCCTGGGCACGAAGGTGTTTCTTCACCGTATATTGCATATAGGTTCCGCCTTTCACCGTAGCGTCGTTGGCAACAATCACCGCCTCGCGGCCCTGAATGATGCCAATGCCGGTGATGATGCCCGCCGACGGAAAATCGTTGTTGTAGGTTCCGTAGGCCGCCATCGGCGAAAGCTCCAGAAACGGCGTGTTCGGGTCGATGAGCAAATCGATGCGTTCGCGCGCCAATAGCTTGTTGCGCTTCTTGTGTTTGGCCACGGCAGCTTCGCCGCCGCCTTTCATGGCCTCGCCCATCGCTTGACGGTAATCGGCCATCAGTTTCAGGAAATCCTGTTTTTTCTGCTGAAATTCAAGAGAATTTGTCTGTATGTTTGATTTTAGGACTTGCACTTGACAAATGATTTTAGATTGGACAAAAATATAAAAAGATGTGATAAAAACATAAACTCATTTTGTTTATTTTTGCAGTTTAGAATTTTTTAAAAACGATACACTATGTACAGAACTCATACTTGTGGTGAACTTCGTCTTGCCGATGCTGGCAAGGAAGTCACGTTATGCGGCTGGGTGCAACGTGTCCGCGACAAGGGCTCCTTGGTTTGGATCGACCTCCGCGACCGTTATGGAATCACGCAACTTTTCTTGCAGGATGGCGTCAGCAGCCCTGAATTGATGGAACAGGCCCGCGGTTTTGGCCGTGAATATGTCCTTCAGGTAAAAGGTACGGTCATCGAGCGCGAATCGAAGAATCCGAACATGCCTACGGGCGAAATCGAAATCCGCGTCAACGGCTTCAATCTGCTGAATACCAGCAAGACGCCTCCTTTCACCATCGAAGATGTCAGCGATGGCGGCGATGACCTCCGCATGAAATACCGTTATCTGGACATCCGCCGCAATCCGGTCCGCAAGAATTTGGAACTGCGTCACCGCATGGCCATGTTGGTCCGCAACTATCTGAGCGACCGCAATTTCTTGGAAATCGAAACCCCGATGCTCATCAAGTCGACGCCTGAAGGTGCTCGCGACTTCGTGGTGCCGTCACGCATGAACCCCGGCGAATTTTACGCCCTACCTCAAAGCCCCCAGCAATACAAGCAACTGCTGATGGTGGCTGGCATGGACCGTTATTTCCAAATCGTGCGTTGCTTCCGCGATGAAGACCTCCGCGCCGACCGTCAGCCTGAATTTACACAAATCGACTGCGAAATGTCGTTTGTCGAGCAGGAAGATGTGCTGAACATGTTTGAAGGTCTTGCCAAACATCTCTTCAAGGAAGTGAAAGGTCTCGAATTTGGCGATTTCCCACGCATGACTTGGCACGATGCCATGAAATACTACGGCAGCGACAAGCCGGATATCCGCTTCGGCATGAAGTTCGTTGAACTCAACGATGTGGCTAAAGGAAAGAATTTCAGTCTGTTCGACAATGCCGACCTCGTTGTTGGTATCAATGCCGAAGGCTGCGCCGAATATACCCGCAAGCAACTCGATGCCTTGACAGAGTTTGTCAAGCGCCCACAAGTCGGTGCTGGTGGTTTGGTTTACATTAAATATAATGCTGATGGCACATTCAAGTCATCCGTCGATAAATTCTTCACGCCTGACGATTTGAAACTCATCGCCGAAAAATTCGGTGCAAAGCCTGGCGACCTGATGCTGATTCTCTGTGGCGAAGCCATGAAGACCCGCGTACAGCTTTGCGCTTTGCGTCTCGAAATGGGCAACCAACTCGGCCTGCGCAATCCTAACGAATATGCTCCGCTGTGGGTCATCGACTTCCCGCTGCTCGAATGGGACGAAGAAACGCAACGCTACTATGCTATGCACCACCCATTTACGGCACCAAAACCGGAAGACGAAGCCTTGCTCGACGACCCAACTAAGTGGGGTGACATCCGCGCCAATGCTTACGACATCGTGATGAATGGTGTTGAAGTCGGCGGCGGTTCCATCCGTATCCACAACCGCACCTTGCAAAACAAGATGTTCCACACCCTCGGTTTCACCGACGAAAAGGCTCAGGAGCAGTTCGGCTTCCTGATGGGTGCCTTCGAGTTTGGCGCACCGCCTCATGCAGGTCTGGCCTTCGGTTTCGACCGTCTTTGCTCGCTCTTCGGTGGCGCCGACAGCATCCGCGACTTCATCGCCTTCCCGAAGAACAACTCCGGCCGCGATGTGATGAGCGGTTCGCCGTCAGCCATCTCGCAGGAACAGTTGGATGAGTTGCAGATTAAGGTGGATGTGAAATAATTTATTGAATTTATTGATATGTAGAGACGTAGCGTGCTACGTCTCTACTCAAAAATAGATAAAATGAAACGCTTATTAGTTCTCACCGGTGGTGGCGATTGCCCGGGCTTGAATGCCGTTATTCGTGCCATCGTGAAAAGAGCCTCTCAGGAAAAAGACTGGGAAGTGCTCGGCAGCATACAGGCCTACAACGGCGTCCTTTGGGAGCCGACCGAAGTTGTTCGCCTGACGCCTGAAGTGGTGCGCGGAATACATTTCCGTGGCGGCACCATAATTGAAACCACCAACAAGGGCGGCCCGTTCAGCTGGCCTGTCAAGAATGCCGACGGCACCTGGTCGACAGTTGACCGCTCCGATGAAATGCTCCGTAAACTGCAATACATGGGCATTGATGCGGTCATCAGCATTGGCGGCGACGGTTCGCAACGCATATCGCAGAAACTCTACGAAAAGGGTTTGAACATTATCGGTGTGCCAAAGACCATCGACAATGACCTTTCCTCGACGGAATGTACTTTTGGTTTCCAGACCGCAGTTGAAATTGCTACCGAAGCCGTTGATAAACTAGTCACTACGGCTGCCTCGCACAACCGAGTCTTCGTGCTCGAAGTCATGGGACGCGATGCCGGTTGGATTGCCTTACATTCAGCCATTGCAGGCGGTGCCGAAGTGTGTCTGCTTCCTGAATTTCCATACGACATCAACATCGTGAAGGAAAAACTGGAAAGCCGATTCGACCGCGACCGCGGCTTTGCCGTCGTGGTGGCTTCGGAAGGCGCACGCCCGAAAGACGGACAGCAGGTTTATGAAATCAGCAGCGAAGTCGGCTACGAAAACAAGAAACTCGGTGGCATCGGCCGTCGTTTCATCGAAGAGATGAAAGCCGCAGGCTTTACGCACGATATGCGTGAAACCACCTTGGGTCACTTGCAGCGTGGCGGCATTCCGATTGCTTACGACCGCGTGCTTTCTGCCGAATTTGGCGTGAAGGCTTTCGAAATGGTTTTGAACGGACAGTTCGGCCAGATGGTGGCTTATCGCCATCCAGACTTGATTGCCGTGCCATTGAAAGAAGCCATCGCCCAACCAAACTTAGTGAAAATCGACAGCGATTTGGTCAAGACCGCCGAAGGTCTCGGCATTTCGCTCGGTATTTAATTAGGTATCGAGACTACGAGGTTGCGAGGTCTCGGGTTCTCGCAACCTCGCAATCCCGAAGTCAAATTGTCCAATCATGAACATCTCCGTTATCAGCACAGCGCAGCAATGCAATGATTTCAATTTCAGCGGTCAAATTGCCGTTGTGATTGATGTTTTGCGTGCCACTTCCGTCATCACTACCGCCTTGGATAATGGAGCAAAATCGGTGATTCCTGTCAAGACAGTTGAAGAGGCGGAACAAGTGTTTTCGACTTTGCCGGAAGGCTCAGCACTGAAAGGCGGCGAAAGACATTCCGTGAAAATTGAAGGCTTCGATTTGGACAATTCCCCTTTGAAATATAAAAGGAAAACCATTGAAGGCAAGGACATCATCCTGACCACGACCAACGGAACAAACGCTATCAACAATGTCAGGCAGGCAGAAAAAGTCGTTTTGGCCTGTTTCCGCAATTTGGATGTTGTTTCCGATTACTTGATTGAAAATCAAAAAGATATTTCCATTGTTTGCTCTGGAACCGAAGGTCGTTTTTCAATGGACGACGGTTTGTGCGCTGGCATGTTGATTCATTTGCTCAAGGCGAAAACAAAATGTGAATGTGACGATTTGGGCATTCTTTTGGAACGATCATACCAAAACAGCGCCAACAATCTTTTTGCCGCATTGACGGCATGCTTTCATGTTAAAAGACTCTTTGCTTTAGGTTTTTACGACGATTTGAAATTCTGCCTCGAAACTAATTGCGTGAAAACCGTTCCTGTCCTTAATGGTAACAAAATCATCGCTTTAGACTAAGTCATATTCAGCATCCTATCGCTCTAGAAATCACCAATCTGAGGATTTCAGACGTTCCTTCGCCGATTTGCAGAATGCGCTGGTCGCGATAGAAGCGTTCCATGTCGAATTCCTTCAGCAAGCCGTGGCCGCCCATCACCTGAACGGCGTTGTCGCAAACCTCGGCGGCGATTTCCGAACAATACAATTTCGCCATAGCCGCTTCCTTGCCAAACGGGCGGTGCTGGTCTTTCAGCCAACAAGCCTTGTAAAGCAATCCGCGTGCGGCTTCAATCTTCATGGCCATGTCGGCAAGTTTGAAACCGACAGCCTGGAATTTGCAGACGGGCTTTCCAAACTGCACGCGCTTCTGCGAATAAGCCAAAGCCATTTCGTAAGCGCCTTGCGCACAGCCCAAACCCATGGCGGCAATCGAGAGACGACCTGAATCCAAAGTAGCCAACATCATGTGAGAACCTTCGCCGGGTTCGCCGAGAATGGCTTCCTTAGGCAAACGCACGTTGTTGAAAACCAGTTTTCCCGTGTTGGAAGCACGCCACATCATTTTGTCGTCCATAGGCGTTTGCGTGAAACCTTCCACGCCGTTTTCGACCAATAAAGCAGTAAATTCCGGTTTGCCATCTTTAGTGCCCGAAATAGCTTGCACGCTGGTTCCCAATGTGATAGGCGTTGCGCTATTGGTAATGAAAATCTTGGTGCCGTTCAGCAACCATTCATCGCCTTGACGGGTGGCCGTGGTCTTGGTACCGCGTGAATCGGAACCAGCATCTTCTTCGGTCAGGCCGAAGCCCCAAAGTTTGTCCTTGCAAAGTTGAGGCAGGTATTTGCGTTTCTGCTCCTCTGTTCCGTAATCTTTGATGGGACCGATGCCCAAAGAGTTGTCGGCAGCAATGGTGGCAGCCGTCGAGCCATCGACACGCGCCAGTTCCTCAACGGCAATGATGTAGGTGAGATTATCCAGACCTTGGCCGCCATATTCCTTCGGGACGGTCATGCCCAACAAGCCTTCGGCACCCATTTTCAGGGTCAAATCGACATCAAAATGCTGATGTTCATCATTATATCTTGCAACAGGTTTCACTTCGCCTTCGGCAAAATCGCGCACTTTCTGGCGAAATGCCTGCTGTTGTTCTGTCAAATCGAAATTCATAGTTATTCAGTGTTTACCGTTTATTCTAACTCTATCAACTGCATTTTATTGTCCACCATTTCGCCTTCGGTTACAAGAATCCGCTTCACTTTGGCTTTGGCCGTTGCGGTGATGTTGTTCTCCATTTTCATGGCTTCCACCACAATCATGATGGTGCCTTCAGTCACTTCATCGCCTTCCTTGACATTGATTTTCACCACTTTGCCTGGCATTGGCGACATCAAGGCGTTCTTGTCGTTAGCCTTGTCTTTGCCCGAATAATCGAGATTGTCGTTCAACTGGTCGTAACGGAAACAGGTGAAATTTAAACCGTGGAAATTGACAATGGTTTTGTTTTCATCATTCACCGAACAATAAACCGTCTCGGTGCGGCCATTCAGCATGATTTTTAACTGATTATCCTCAAAATGGATAAATTCGACCTTGAAAGGCTGTGTCTCGATGCTGCCTTCCAGATAACCTGCTTGCACCTTCTTGATGCTGACAGGAATCTTCTCACCTTCCACATCGACAGTGAGTTGCATGTGAAAACGCCAGTAACCGATTTGTTCCCAAACGTTTTCAGTTTCGCTGTTGAACTGCTTCTTGCAGCAATCGTACAGCAAAAACGAGGCGACAATATCATTCGTATTTATCGCTTTGCGGCTTTCAGTCAAGGCTGTCAGCAATTCGTCCTTATGACTTTCGCAAAATGATGTATCTAATTTATTTTCAACAAAATCCTGATTCTTGATGATTTCCCAAAGATAAGCCTTGTTGGTGGTCAGACCTTGCAAAATGAACTCGTTCAAGGCACGCTTGGCCGTGTCGATGGCACCTTGACGGTCTTTGGCATGACAGGTCAGTTTGGCAATCATCGGGTCATAGGCTTCTGAAATCGTGCAAGTTCCATCGATGCTGCTGTCGACGCGCGCCCCTCTGATTTGCGGTTCGTGATAGGCCGTCAGTTTGCCAGGCGTCGGCAAAAATCCGTTTTCAGGATTTTCGGCATACACGCGCAACTCGATGGCGTGACCTTGTGCCGTGATGCTCTCCTGCGTGTAGCCCATTTCCTTGCCGCGTGCAATGCGGATTTGCTCCTCAACAATGTCGATGCCCGTGCGCTGTTCGGTGACAGGATGCTCCACCTGAATGCGGGTGTTCATCTCCAAGAAATAGAAATTCAGGTCCTTATCGACCAAAAACTCAATGGTCCCCGCATTTTTGTAACCCACTTTTTTGCAAAGTCGGACTGCCGTCTCAAACATCTGTTGGCGCTTTTCCTCCGTCAAAGTCGGCGAAGGCGATTCCTCGATGATTTTCTGATAACGGCGCTGTATGGTACATTCGCGCTCGTGCAAATGAATGACATTGCCGAAATGGTCAGCCAATACCTGCACTTCGATATGTCGCGGATTTTCAATGTATTGCTCAACGAAAACGGTTCCATCTCCGAAATATTTCTCCGCCTCACGAGAAGCGCGTTCCAATTCATCTTTAAGCGTTGCCTTGCTGCCGACGATATGCATTCCCTTGCCGCCGCCGCCAGCCGCCGCCTTAATCAAGACGGGATAAGGCATGGCATCGGCCTGCGCCAAAATTTCGCCAATGCTTCCTGTAATGCCGAAAGTAACGGGAATATCGTTTTCGATGGCGAATTGCCTTGCCGCAATCTTGTTGCCCATCAGCCGCATGGTTTCGGCATCGGGGCCAATGAAAATCAAGTTGTTGGCAGCACAAGCCTCAGCCAATTCGGGACTTTCGGAAAGGAAACCGTAGCCAGGATGAATGGCTTCGGCGCCTGCATCAAGTGCCGCATCGATGATCTTCTGTATGTTGAGATAGGTGTCCTTCAATGTGCCGTTGCCCAAAGGACAGGCTTCATCGGCCATGCGACGGTGCAAAGCCTGGGCATCATTGTCGGCGAAAACGGCTACCGAAACGATATGCAACTTGCGCAATGTCTTGATGATACGCACTGCAATCTCGCCACGGTTGGCTACAAGGACCTTATTGATTCTTCTGCTGTTCATTTAGGTTGAATTGAAAATACAAAAATAAGAAAAAATGTCATATTAGCATTTTTCATGAAAACATCTAAGAAATAAGAAGTTTTTTCAACGAAAAACGCATCATGCGAGTGCGTTTTCAAAACATAAAACCTGCAACAATTCCAATTGAACGATAATAATAGGTGAATCCGGGACGCTCAGAAAACATATTTGAAAGCATATAATTATAACCTATTTGAAAGAAGATTCGGTTTGAATTTTTGATAGCATATTCACATCCGATATTGCTAAAAATGGATTTCTGTATATTATTGTATTGACTTGAAACATCGTGAAAATTTAGGTTGTAATAGATGTTTTCAGGGAATGTATAATCATCTTTTGCCCGCATAATCGTAAAATAATGAATGCTAATTCCTGCTTCGGCATAAATATTCCATGGTCCGTAAATTCCGGTTTTGAATTTGAATTTTAGAGGAATTTCATAGTTAAAGCCTTTGAAAATGCGATTTGTGTGGGTGTGGTCATTAGGCATTTGATAACCTGAAGGTTCAATGATACCGTTGAAACCGTACTTTGCATTAGCCCAATTAACATTAAAGCCAGTTCCAATGGCAAGATGGTCGGTAAAATAGAATTCGGCAATGAATCCAAGAGTGGCATTTGGAATAAGTTCATTGTTGACTTTTGCGCCACCTTTCGCTTTTGCCCAAGTCAGGTTTGTTCCGCCTTTAAAACCAAATGTGAAATCCAGGTCTTGTGCGTTTATATTATTGCATATCAATATAATGAAGCAAAACAAGAAAATAGTTTTTTTCATAGGTTTTCTAGTTTTATGTTTGAATAATGTGAAATGAGTTCTTGGATTTTTTCATTTTTTAGTTTCTCGAACTTTCGAAAAGCCTCACTTTCAGGGAAGAAAACCTTGTGTTGCAGCATCAGTTTGAGTTCCTGAGCTTGTTTCATGGCGGGCAGTTCGCCTTCGGCGATGGCAAACTCTGTGAAACGCTCCCAAATGTAACGCACGGCTTGTTCGGTCGGGTGAATCATGTCCTCTTTGTAGAAACGGTAGTCGCGCAATTCGTCCAAAAGGATTTCGTATGCCGGAAAATAATGCGCATTGCCAAAATGCTTGCAGATTTCATCGACAGCCAAAAGCAATGCAGCCTTGCTGATTTGGTTTTCGTGCAAGCCATCTTTCAAATGACGCAAAGGTGAAATGGTGAAAATGAATTTCTTATCTTTGTGTTTTTCAACGAGTTGTGATAATAATTCCGTTGATTGTTCCGTTGTGAGAAATTCCCGTTGAAAAAGTTGTGAAGGCAGTTTGTGGCAGTTTGAGACAATCAAACCGCGTTGTTTGTGGCGGTAAATCCACGATGTGCCCAGACTGATGACAATCCACTTGGCGTGCATGAAATGCTGTCGGGCAGAGTTGAGACTGCTGTTTACTGTTTCAAGCAGTTTTTCTGGCGAAGGATTCCAAAATTCAGTGTTGTGATTGAAGGTGCAGAAAAACTCGCCGCCGACTTCAATCACATCATCTTTCGTGAAATTTTTTCCGCTTTCCAATCGCTCCACGGATTGACTAATGCTCGCCGGATTGAACAACACGCCAAACGGATTGACCAAGGCATCAAAGCCCAAACCTTTGCAAATGTTCCCGATTTCATCGGCAAAGCAAGAACCTAAAAAGAGCAGCTTATCGCCGTAGACGATACGCTGCTCAATTGGTTGTATTTTTACATCTGTGGAGAGATGCATTGTGTTTTATTTAGTTGACATAATAAAGCGCTCAACTTCAATGCCAGCCATAGCGCCAGTGCCAGCTGCAACGATGGCTTGACGATACACGCGGTCCTGGCAGTCGCCGCAAGCGAAAATGCCTTCCACATTGGTGGCAGTCGATTTCGGCTTGGTGATGAGGTAGCCTTCTTCGTCCATGTCGAGAATGCCTTTGAAGACGCTGGTGTTCGGAATGTGACCGATGGCCTCAAAGAAACCGTCCACATAAATGGTGCGCTCAGCTTTGGTGTCGCTGTCGAACAGGACGGCACCTTTCAGTTTCTTCATAAAGCCTTGCTGTTCACCGAAAAGTTCCTTGGTTTGGGTCTTCCAAAGCACTTCGATATTAGGCGTGTTCAGCACACGGTGTTGCATGGCTTTTGAAGCACGCAGCACATCGCGGCGCACGATGAGATACACTTTGTTGCAGAGTTTCGAAAGGTAAGTCGCATCTTCGCAAGCGGTATCGCCGCCGCCGACCACGGCTACATCTTTTCCTTTGTAGAAGAAGCCGTCGCAGGTAGCGCAAGCCGAAACGCCGCCACCCTTGAATTCCTCTTCGGTTGGCAGGCCTAAATAGCGTGCCGAAGCACCAGTGGCAACGATGATGGAATCGGCCAGAATTTCGCCGTCATATTCCGTTGTTACTTTGAAAGGTCTTTGCGAAGCATCGATGGCCGTGATTTCACCCATGCGGATGTCGGCGCCGAAACGCTCGGCCTGCTGACGGATTTCATCCATCATGTCGGGGCCTTTCACGCCTTGCGGATAACCTGGGAAGTTCTCAATTTCAGTTGTTTGCGTCAATTGTCCACCGGGCTGGATGCCTTCGTAAACGACGGTTTTAATGTCAGCACGGCAAGTGTAAATGGCTGCCGTGTAGCCAGCAGGACCTGATCCTATGATTAAACATTCGATGTGTTCCATGAGATGATGTGTTTATTTGTTTGTTGTTTATTTGTTGAATTGTTGATGCAAAAATAATAGAATTATTGAAGAGTTGTTGCAATTGAAAAATAATTCCTATCTTTGCAGCGCAAATCGGGGCGTGGTGCAGTTGGCTAGCATTCTTGCATGGGGTGCAAGCGGTCGCCAGTTCGAGTCCGGCCGCTCCGACAAAAAGGGACAACAGACTATCTGCTGCCCCTTTATTGTTTTTATAAGTATCTGAAAACCTGCGAAATATAGCAAAAACTGCGTTCTCATTTTCTGTTCGATAACCATCTATTTTCTTGTCAAATAGAACGCCATCGGGAAACACCAATTTTTGCAGATTTTGCCTTAAATGAAAATCTCCTTCACTCCATAAACTTCCTAAATTACAACACATTAGCATTACCACATCAATATATCTTTTCTTGTTCGATAAATTTTCCGTGATGCTTTCCAATTGTTGCGTAATTTCGGACAAATCCTCTTTCAATTTTGACATCGTTACATTGTAAACTTCTTCCCCAATCTCACCAAGTCCAAACCTGCATTGAACATTCGTGATTTTGTTTTCTATCTCTGTCTTTTTCTTTTTGAGTTGGTTTGTAGTTTCCATCCTGTCTGCATGACAATCATCAAACAAATCGGCCAACACCTTTTTTAATATTGGTTGAAACGCTTTCGGCACTTCGTAACTATCCAACAGACCGATATACTTATTGTGCATCTTGTTTACTGATTGGTTATTCTTACAACCTATCTTGTTGCACTTGTAATAGTCTTTGCCTTTGGCTTTTACTGAATATCCTGTTAGATACCCACCACAATCGGCACATCTGACATGGCGTTTCAACGGGAAATTTTCAGTTACTTCTTTATGCTCATAACCTGCCTTCGACATATTGTTTATTTTCTTGAAAGTCTCTTCATCCACAATGGGTTCGTGGTTGCCCTTTACCAACTCGCCTTCGTCAAGTAAATTATGCCTAATGTAACCACAATAGATTGGATTCATAAATATGAATGATAGTTTTTTCCTGTCAATATCCAATCCAAGGGCTTTCAGCCTGTCGCAAATTTCGGGATTGCACAAACCCTCATCGGCTTTCCATCGAAATGCCTTGCGCAACAATTCACCCTTCCAATTCACCTTCAAATAATGGTGCTTGTCTTTCTTGTAATGGTCGTAACCAAATGGAGCAGCGTTAAACCACTCGCCACGGCGCAAACATTCCTTCATTCCACAAACACATTTGTCTTTTCTGATGGTATTGTCAAATTTGCTGAATAGCAATAACACATCTTCCATAAAGTCACCCGATGCTGTATCGGGGTCAACGGGTTGTGTGGCACTGACTACATAGACCCCCTTCGACTTCAAAAATGCTTTCAACATAGAAGCCTCTGCACCTGTTCGGCTAAATCGGTCGTATGAATAAACCAGTATAACATTGATTTCTTTGTCTTTTGCGACCTCTGTCACCATTTTATTGAATAACTCTCCCATTTTCTTTGCCGATTCGTGTGTGCCGCCATAACACTTTTTAATTGTGATTCCATTACGCTCAGCAAATTCTCTACATACTTTTTCTTGAGTTTCTAAACTGCAATTATTCTGTTCCTGCTTTTCGCTCGAAACTCGTGTCCACAATGCCGCAACTTTGTGGTCTAACTTTGAAAATTCAACTCGCTTTGCGGCTTTCCTTTTTTGTTTTTTCTTCCAACTCATTTTCAATAAGTTTATCTATATTATTATTAAACAGGATTTCTCCTAATTGGTTAAAATAGTCTAACACCACCTTTTGTTCGTTCTCATTAAGTTCTAATTCTCTAAAATCTACATCATAATCTTGATAATTTAGCATTCATAATACTTTATACCTCTTATTATTGATAATAACATACAGAAAATTTTTGAAAAAAACAAATTACACTATCCTTCCTGTGCTGGTAAAGTCGCTGCCACTCATTGATGGCACATCACGCCAATAGTTTTTCATACCCATTGAAATTCGTTGTTTGGTCATGTCTGATTTCTTCTTTCCTTTCATCTTCGCACTGATTTTCTTTCTCACTTCCACAGGGCATTCCCTGTATTGTCTTTTGTATTCCATATTCATATACTTTTTGGTAGTTATTTTTACTAATAAATAGTGTAGTAAGCATAGAAAGTCAAGGATAATGGGTCGGAAATGGAGAAAAAATTTTCATGTCCAATTGTTCGCCCCCTATTGTGCTTACCATATCCCCCATATTTCGGGAGATGGATAACGGCAAAAACAACACCTTTTTTAGTTTGTAATTCATTGATTATAAAACTATTATAAATTGATTCCGTGGATAATTACACCAAACATAAAAAAAACGAAACGGACATAGATAAAATGCTCATTTTCAGAGCATTTCTTTAAGTTTACGGAGGGTGTTTATGGATGTTCCAGTGATTTTCATCACATTGCGCAACGATATACCCTTCTTCAACAAACGGATTTCCTCGGCATACTCTTCCTTCATCTGCTCATCGGATTTCTTATAACCCACCTTGCGACCCACTTTGCCTCCGTTGCTCCTATAATGGTTATAGCCACTTTCCATACGGCTGCGTATAAGTCCTCTTTCCATTTGGTTGAACTGACCGATGATGCCCAAAACAAGTTGAGCAATGGGGTTGATGCTGCCATCCTTTTGCAGGGTTTCCAAGCCGTTTTGGTGAATGTAAAGGGAAATCTTATGTTCGGTCAGAAAGTCAATGATGTTTAAGAAATCGGCGGCACGGCGGCTGATACGGCTGCATTCATAAACCAATACTCGTTTCACATCGTTGCTGGTCACATAGTCCAACATTTCAGACATGGCGTTGCGCTCATCTACCTTTTTCGCTCCGCTAATTTTCTCAGTGAACTCTGCAACGATTTGATATTCATTACGTTGAGCATAGACTCTTAATTCTTCAACTTGTCTTTCATAGTCTTGACCTTGCGTTGAAACTCTTGCGTAAATGACTGCGTTTTCCATAGTGATATGTGTTTGATTAAATATGATGCAAAGATAATGATTATTTGTTACATATAATCATATTTTTGTGATTTTTTGTTACAAATAATAACTTTTTAAAGATTTGAATGTATCTTTGCGCCAAATATAAACCATGTATGGCACGAAATGTAATCTATCTTGAATGGAAAGATGGTTTTGAGTTCTTTGGCTCACCTGCTTCGCTCTACTCAAAACACACTGATACTGAACTGGGTATGAACATTCATACCTTGAACAATGCTTTCTACTCGTTACGAAAAGAAGGCAAGCCCTTGCAGGTTGTGACCAAAACGGACTACACCATCCGAAAAGGCGAAATCTTTATGAAAGAAACCGAAGGGAAAACAAAAAACACAATGTCTAAATAAAACAACATTGACAATATAATAGAATGAAATGGACCTAAATAAAAAAAGATTTAAAAACGACATTGTTGCAGTTATACTCTACCATGAAAAAAAAGATGAAGAGGGTTGCATAAAGGCATTACGGCAGCTTTTACGCAACACTCCATACCTTGAAGATGTCTATTACCACTTTATGACTGATTCCGATACAACCTATAATCAACTATGTACTATTGCGAAAGCACTATCCGTTGTGCATGATTATTCAATGGATGATGAAACCAAGTGCAAAGTTGCTACTATGATTATGGGTTGTTATGCGAGGGCTTTTATTCTGTGTCCAATGCGTAAAAGACATGTTATTGCATATTGTTTTAATTGTTTCCTTGACAATACATATTATAAGCGTACTCGTTACCAAAAATCAATGAAAACAACTTTCATTGATTACTGCTCGCATGTTGGAGAACAACTTTTAATGTATTCTATTGAGTGTGATAAAGAATGCGAGCCAATATATTCATCTTGTGTTTATGATACGCCCCAAGGAATGGTGGGCTATCAAGAACAAAGAACCACAAAACTAATTCAGTGGTTTATTCTATGTCACATTAAGAATCTTTATAAAATCAATCAGCACATTCTTCCCGTAGATTTAATCGAGATTCAGTCTAAAATTGATGAATGTTATAAGCATTTGTGCAATGTTGAAAAGACGAAACTTAAAAAACTTGCAATCTTGATATTAAAATATCAATTGGAGGATTATACGAATGAGGGCTTGGAGTCATTCGCAGTGGAAGACTTGCGTTTTGTTTTTAATGAAGAGGATAGAATAGAGGCTCATGATGAAGAGTTAGAAGCAAGAATTGAAGCTGAAGATATTTATAACGATTATCTTCAAAGTCAAATGGAATCTTCATATGAAAGCAATGAAGATGAATATGATGGATATGGGCGTTATAGAGGTTCTTATGCCCAAGATGAAATGGGCTATAGCGATGATGATATTGACACCATCTTTGACGGCGACCCTTCGGCATATTGGAATATTGACTAATCAAATTGAATATCATCATAATTCAATCAAATCTAAATGATTAAAAAGGCACAAAAACAAGTTGTGTTTGAACATCAAGAATAGATTATATTGATACATTTGTAGTTTTAATACATCAACCTGCATCCACAGGGATGTGTTTCTTGTATTGTTGGGGACTATGGTTATATCCCTAATGGTGCATCTTCACATCTATGTCATACCCTTCTTTCATCGCCAACACCGCATCCAACAAGCCAATGGATTTTCGCTTATAACTGAAATGGAGCAATCGAAACAGAAATTCATCGTACATGGTTTTCAAAAACGACTGGTCAACAAGCAAATCAACAGAAGGTGTTATGTCGTTTTTCTTGAAGTAACGGAATAGTTCATCGGAGGTCAACCTTATTTCCATCCTATACAAGTGCTTTGGCTTGCCATAGTATTCGGCAATATAAGTCTTATTGCTCCGCTGGATTTCCTTCTTTTTATCATACACCACGAATGATTTTCTTTTGTCGTTATCGCTGAAATATAAGGTTGGTGCAAGTTCTTTCAGTCCATTGGTGGGATGCAGGAAAAACAAACCATCAATCACTTGTTTCTTATCCTCAATCTTCGTTCCACATCGCACAACGGAAACATCTTCACGCTTCAATAATTTCTTTATTCTCGGCACTGGATTAAATGGTAAATCACAAGCCAATTCCAATTGGGTAATGTTGTTTATGCGCTCTAATTCCATTGCATCTTGAAACTCGTTGAGCATGGCAATGCTCATCGTATCGGAATAGAACACTTGATTTCGGATGCTCAACCAACAATATTTCTTTTCCTTATCGGAAAACCTGTCGAATAGCAATGTGCCAAGTTCATGCTGAGCATAGGCAATCCCATAAATGCTTTCGTATGTTCCATCGGCTTGCCTTCTGACCAAATCAAAATCACCTACTTGAATATGTTCGGGTTGTTCTGCCATCATCTGCCAAAATCGGCTGTCATTATCTCTCTTATAGCATAGTTTTAACTTATCAATTACAATCTTTCCACTATCCACCTGCTATTTATATTATACCTCTTTATTATTAAACACATAGTGTTTCTCGGTGAAAACAACTATCTTGTTAAAGTCCTCAAAGAAGTTCGATAATTTGGCAGGACATTCGACTTGAAAAACGGCACAGAGTTTTCTGATGCCGTTTTTTTTATTGCATTTTGAAACGCGCGGTCAGAGTCTTTATTTTCCTATTTTATTCCAACTTTCAGGTGAGAACGAAAGTCAAAAATTTTCCATTTCTTGCGAAAAGTTGCAAAAATTATGCTGAAACACTGGAAAAAAGTTGCAAAAATAGTCTTGTGAAGGTGGAAAAAAGTTGTAATTTTGCATTATAAAAAAGAAAAAAGTGTAATTAATAACAAAATTCTTATGAAGAAACTTTACTTATCATTTTCATTTTTAATTTGCACATTGTTAGTTGGTTGTGCTATATTAAAACCAGTTCAAATCATTCAAAACGAGTCACTATACGATTATCAGTACTTCTATGTAATGCCAACAAATGATGTTAATTCAAGTTCTGGAGGTGTTTATGGAGGTGTTTATGGTTTATATGGAAGTTCTTCAAGTAAGAGTGTCAATCCTGCTGATATTATTACAGGAAAGATGATGAAAAATGGTTTTACAAGATTAGATGCAATTGATGAAACAATTGCTGACAAAACTATCATAATTAGTTATGGCGAAAGCGGAAGAAGAACCGCGGGATTGGGGTATACGATAGAAATAACTATTCAATTCACAAATGCTGCTACACGCTCTTTGATTTGTTCGTGTACGGGAGAGGGACAAGGTGAATCAGAAACTGATGATATAAGAAAAGCCGTTAATAGAAGTTTAGATGAATTGTTTTCAAAATTATCAAAAAGGAATTAAAAGAATCCATTTTTATGATAATAGTTATTTTTGAAAAAGTAATAAAAAGTCTAATTAAATATTGTAAATCAATATATTATATATTTTTTATCTGCTGTTCTTTATGACTATGTTTGTTTGATAGTTTTCCTTCTAAATCCCGCAATACAACACATCAAACAAACTCCCAATCCCCACCACATCGGGTCGCCAGGCAAACTTACAAACTTGGCTGCCAGCAACATGGCGGTTCCGGCTATCATCGAAGCGAGAATCCATTTCGGGCGAATGTGTTGTGGCAAAAACAAGGCAAGGGTGAGTGGCAAAAACACTGCCGTAGCGCGTAAGCCCATCGACAGGAATCCCAAATCGTTGATGAAACTGCCTGAGAAAGATGCTGCTGCTGCAACGCCCAAAAGCAGAATGACAATGATGGTAAGCCTTGAAATCAGCAAGTTGCGTTTTGATTCCTTGATTTTCGGCTTGATTTTATAAAAAACATCGCGCACCAAAATGGTTGCGGCTCCCAGCGACAATCCCGAACCGCCGCCCACAATCGTGATGAGCAAAGTGCCCAAAACCACGCCGCCAAACAATTTCGGCAGATGGTTGAGAACAAACAGCGGAAATGCCTGCGACGATGATGTCATAACGGCCATGCCTTCGGGAATGGTGCCTAAAACGGCCAATTCATCGGAAGTGATATAATGTCCGCGCATATACAAACCTATTAAAATACAGGCAATTCCGATGGGTGGCGTCAGGAAAGCGCACAGCAGCGAGCCTTTGCGTGCCGCGCTGTCCGATTTCCCTGACCAAATGCCTTGCGCATAGGTTTGTGTGGCCAAAACACCTAAAATCAATGAAAGGCAAGAACCTAAATCTTTCATCGGACCGCGTGCCAATAAATTCAGATAGCGATGATTTACAGCTTCTTGTGTGCTGATTTCGTTTATTTCACCTAAATTTGTGTTGCAGAAAATGCCTTGCAAGGTTTCCATCAGTCCGGAATAGCCTTTGGCCAGTCCGAAAACGGCAATGCCGCCAATCAAGGCACTGACATAAAGCAAGGCTAACTTGACTATGCCGCCCATGCCGGCACCCCAAACGCCGCCAAAAACGACATAAACAATCATCAAAGCAATGGCAATTAAGGCCGCGACCAAAAAACTGATTGGAAAAAGCGTTTGCAGGAGGGCCGAGGCCGACAGAATCTGTGCTATGATACTGATGAAAATGCCCAAAAAGCAAAGCAGTGAGCCGATGGCTTCGGCTTTTTTGCCGTATTCTTTTGAAACGACTTCCAACAGTGTCACGCTGCCGCTGTGCCGCAATGGAATGACATAAGCAATTGAAAGTATGAGACATCCGATTGCAGAACCCAATGTAAACCACCATGCTGAAATGCCGTAACTGAAAGCCAGTTGTGCCGTGCCAATGGTGGCTTGCCCGCTGACTAAGGTTCCCATGATGGCGCCACAAACAATCCAAGTGCCGGCTTTGCTGCTTCCCGTCGAAAAGTCGCTGGCGTTTTTTACTTTTCTGCCTGAAATTGTCCCAACAAGAATGATTAAGGCAACGGTGAAAAGCAAACCTATATAAGTCAGAATCGAGTAATCCATATTAAATGAGAAATAATACTCCAAAAACCAAAGTCAGCAAGAAGGTGTTGCGAACCTGTTTTGGAAGCAAAGGATCGAATTGATGTGTTTCAAGATTGTTTTTTATTGTTATCAAATCCTTGGCAAACAAAGGGAAAAGCAGCCAGAACAAATGCGTGTAAAACGCACAGTGTCTGATGATTAAAAATGCCGAAAGACAAACAAATCCGCCAACGATGAGAAATGTGTGATAAGCAAATGCTTTTTTCAATCCGATTTTAACGACCAGACTGTTTTTCCCACTTGCCTTGTCGCTTTCATAATCACGCATGTTGTTGATATTCAATACGGCATTCGACATAAATCCCATGGCACTTGCTGGCAGTAAAACCGAAAAATCAAGATTTTTTGTGGCCAAATAATAAGTGCCAGCCACAGCAGCCCATCCAAAGAAAATGAAGCAGAAAAGGTCGCCTAAACCTTGGTAGCCGTAAGGGTGTTTTCCTAAAGTGTAAAATAAAGCGGCAAGAATGGCTGCAATGCCAAGTGCTGCAAAAACGGCTAATTCATTCCAAGAAGAACTCTTTATAAAACTGAAAAACAGCAATATGCATCCTGAAATCATACAAACTATTCCTACTATGCCAATGCCGATCAGCATTTCGCGTTTCGTGATGTTGCCGCTTTGCATTTCGCGTTTCGGCCCGATGCGTTGCGTGTTGTCGATGCCTTTTGTATAATCACCGTAATCGTTGGCCAAATTGGATAAAATTTGCAGCATAATGGCGGTAATGGCGGCAAAAATCAGGACAGACGGATAATAGAGTTCCTCGTTCAAAGCAAGGAAAGTGCCCATTAAAACGCCTGAAAAAGAGAGCAGCACCGTCCGCGGACGGGCTGCTCTTATCCATGATTTAACTGAAGCCATAATTTATCTCCTTCTGCCTCCGCCACGGCGACGTGGTGAGTAGAAATCATCATCGTTGTTTCGGGCTGCGCCACGGCGGCCTCGGCCCGATTCTTTCGAAGCGCTTCTCGATGAAGACTTCGACGGTCTTGAAGAACTTGATGCTGAGCTTTTTGAACTGTTTTTCTTGGCGCCAAAACCTCTTTCGGCATTGCGCTTTTTGCGGCTTGGACGCTCGTCATCGTCATCAAAGAAATCGATGTGGTTCTTCATGGCGAACCATTCGTCATCGGGAATCCATTCGCGGCCATCGCGTGAGCGTTCCACTTTTATTTTCGGTTCGTCATCCGATTTTCTTTTCTTCGACTTCTTTTCCCACATGTTGTCTTCCGAAGCTTTTTCGCGGCGGCTTTCGCGTTCCTTGTGTTCTGATTTGTCTTCACGTTCAGAACGGCTGCTGCGCTCGCTTCTTTCTTTGCGTTCCCCTCTGCTGCCACGATCCTTACGTTCGCCTCTTCCACCTTTTTCACGTTCTTCTTTTGAAGGTTGTTCTTTGGCAACTTCAACCACAATGCCCTTCGGATTGTTGTGCGGGTCGGCGAAACATTCCAAAATCATAGGGATGGCTGATTCCTCGACATCAACGAATGAGTAATCATCGAACAAATCGATGCGTCCAATGCGAATGTCGCGGGTGTGGGTGACATCGTTGATTTTGCCAATGATTTTCTGTGGCAGAATGTGGTCGTTTTTACCTAGACCGAAATATAAGCGTTTCAGACCTTCATCGCGGTTGGCAAGTTCCTTTTTGCGTTCCTTGCGGTCGCGTTTTTCGTCTTTTTCGTCCACATTCAGGTCGATGGCATTCTTGTAATAATCCAGGAAACGGTTGAAGTTTAGTGCTACCATTCTGGTAATCAGTTCTTCACGCGTCATCCATTCGAGCTTGCGGAAAATGACTGGCAGGTAATCGTCAATGTCTTCACGGTTGATGTCGACGTGCTCAATGCGGTCGATGTGGTTGAAAAGCTGTTTTTCGCAAACTTCTTTTCCTGTCGGAATGGTTGCTCTTTCAATCGGTCGGTTGACGATTTTTTCGATTTGTTTGATCTTGCCTTTTTCGCGCAAGTTGATCAAACTGAGGCAGATGCCGCGTTTGTCAGCGCGACCGGTACGGCCGCTGCGGTGAACGTAGGTTTCAATGTCGTCAGGCAAATTGTAATTGATGATGTGTGTCAAATCGCTGACATCAATGCCGCGTGCGGCTACATCGGTGGCGATGAGCAGTTGCAGGCTTTTCTTGCGGAAATGTTCCATCACGTTGTCGCGCATGCCTTGTGACAAATCGCCATGCAAAGCAGCGGCATTGTAACCATCCTGAATCAAGTTGTCGGCAATTTCTTGCGTTTCTAACTTGGTGCGACAGAATACGATGCCATAAATTGAAGGCGTGTAGTCGATGATGCGTTTCAGCACCGAATAACGGTCCTTTGCGGCCATTAAATAATACTTGTGGTCGACATTGGCGGTACCCGAGTTGCGGCTGCCGACAGCAACCTTTATCGGGTCGGTCATGTATTTGTTAAGGATGGCTTCGACTTCCTTCGGCATGGTGGCTGAGAACAGCATGGTGTTGCGTTCTTTTGGCATATATTCCAAAATGTCGTCAACTTCTTCCTGGAAGCCCATGTTGAGCATTTCATCGGCTTCGTCAAGAATCAAGGTCTTTACATTGCTGAAATCCACGCGGTTGCGGCGAATCATATCGCGCAGACGGCCAGGTGTAGCAACGATAATCTGAGGCTTTTTGGCTAAGTCTTTGAATTGACCTTCGATGCTTGCGCCGCCGTAAACAGGCACAATCAAAATTTCTGGAATGTACTTGGCATAATTGCGCAAGTCTTTGGTAATCTGCATGCAAAGTTCACGTGTCGGACACAAAATCAAGGCTTGGACACAACGTTGTGTCGCATCGATTTTGTTCAGCAGCGGCAAACCGAAAGCAGCCGTCTTACCAGTACCCGTCTGTGCAAGGCCCACGAAATCAACATCTTGCTCTAATAATACAGGAATTGCTTGTTCCTGAATCGGCATAGGATTTTCAAACCCCAGCTCTTTTATAGCCTTCAACAGAGCGGGATTCAATCCAAAATCTGTAAATTGTGACATGAAATTATGTTTGTTGATGATAAATGAAACGGCAAAATTAGTAATAATTAGCGAATTACGATGTTTTTATTTCGGTTTTAGTGAAATTATTGTCAATCATTTTACTAAATCCTTATCTTTGCTTCCCAATGAAAAGCGTTTCTTTTGCCATAGCATTTTTGTCATTGTTTTTGTTTTCTTTTAGTTTTTGTAAAGGAAAACATAATGATAATGAGTTGGTTAAACCTTCTATTTCGATAGATGTCGATAGCATTTTTACCGATTTGGGTGCCGATGCCTTGGCAAAAAAATGCAAAATGGCTGATGTTACTTTCACGAATTTGGCGAAAGCAGGAATGAATGGCGTGGTGCTTTATGCTGAACAAGGTCAAGTGGTATACAAAAAGGCTTTTGGTTTCCGTAATCTAAATACACGTCATCTTGATTCGTTGCGTTTAGACGACCAGTTCCAACTCTCTTCCGATTCGAAAATGTTTACGGCGGAAGCCATTATGATTCTTTATTCACAAGGCAAATTGGAATACGATGACGATGTGAGGACTTATGTTCCGGAATTTCCTTACGAAGGCGTTACGGTTCGGCATTTGCTCAATCACCGTTCGGGATTGCCGCGTTACGATTCAATGGCTGATGAATTTTGGACCGACCGTACAAAACCTTTTTCTAACGAGGCGATGATTAAGATGCTTGCCGAGCGTAAGCCTGAAGTTTATGCTGCTCCCGATGTGACCTTTTTCTACAACAACATCAATTATGCTTTGTTGGCTACGGTCGTCGAGCGCGTTTCGGGTCAGCATTTCGAGGATTTCATGCGTGAAAACATATTTGAACCGCTTGGCATGAATCGTTCGTACATTTATTCGATGCGAAATGATTCGGCAGTGTCACTTTATATGGATTGTGATGTGCAGGGACACGAATTGTATCGAAGTGGTCCAGTGAGGGAGCAAAACGACTATTTGAATGGCGTGATGGGTGATAAAATCATGTTTTCGACAGTCGATGACATTTATAAGTTTATGATGGCTTTAGACTGCAATCTGCTTTTGCCCGACAGCATTCAGTGTGAGGCGTTTAAGCCAGGTTCCGATCTTTGGAAACGTGGCGAAAACTATGGATTTGGCTGGCGGTTGAATGAAGAACATCCGGGAGTCGTTTTCCATTTTGGATGGTGGAAAGGCTTTAGGAGTGCCGTCATTCGCAACGTCGTGCAAAACCGTGTGCTTATTATTTTGGCCAACACGACTTACAATATGCCGGGAGAGATTCTTTGGGAGTTTGTCACCGATTCCACATATTGTTTGCCTGAGTCGTCAATGAATCCTATCTATGTTCGGTATGAATTGATGAAAGAAAACGTCCAGCAATAAAAAAAGCCCTCCATAAAAATGGAAGGCTTATGTGGTTGAGAGAAGAACTCCAGTTTAATCTTGTGTTACTAGTTTAAAGCCAACTCCGTGAACGTTAAGCAGTTCGACTTTTGGTTCTTCCTTAAAGTATTTGCGTAGTTTTGTGATGTACACATCCATGGAACGGGCATTTTCCTGTGTTACTTCGTTCCAAATTTTGCTAAGCGCTTCACGGCGTTCGAGCGTTTGGCCCATGTTTTCACAAAGGAGCAGCAGTAAGTCTGATTCTTTGGAAGTGAGCTTGATGTCTTTTTGGCCGTTTGCAAGCGTATGACGCGCAGCATCAAAAGTAAAGTTGCCTAGTCTGAAACTTGTAGGTGATGATGAAGAAGCAATTGAGCGATTATAGACGGCACGGATACGCATCAACAGTTCATCCATGCTGAAAGGTTTGGTGATATAATCGTCGGCACCGATTTTGAAGCCTTCTAGAATGTCTTCCTGCATTGTCTTTGCAGTGAGAAATATAATAGGAACACGAGGATTGATTTCCCTGACTTTTTTCGCAAGTGTGAAACCATCCATAATCGGCATCATAATGTCGAAAATACAAAAATCAAATTCCCCGTTCCGGAAAGTGTCATAAGCTATTTCACCGTTGACACATAGGGTTGTGGGGTAACCTTTGGCATCTAAATATGCATTCAAAATCATACCGAGATTTTTATCATCTTCGGCAAGTAAAATATTGATTTGTGACATAAGTTAAAAACCTTACAATCAGTTAAATAAAAAATACGCGTTTCGTTTGTAAATTAAAAACGAATGCAAATTCCCTTGAAATTGGGAAACTGCATGCAAAAATATGAATTTTTTCATTCATTTTAACATTTGACATTCATTTTTTCAGCGGCAAAGTGAATATAAATGTCGAACCATGCTGAAATTCGCTTTTTACCGCGATGCTGCCTTGATGAAATTCTGCAACATGCTTGACATAATTCAATCCTAAACCATGGCCTTTCACATCATGGAGGTTGCCGGTGTCAACACGGAAAAACTCATCGAAAATCTTGTGTTGATCTATTTTCCGTATTCCGATACCGTTGTCTTTCACATTGATGACAATTGAATTTTCGGTGTTTTCTGTGCTTATGGTGACGGTCGGATTTTTCCTGCCATATTTCAAAGCGTTGTCAATCAAGTTGGAAATAGCGTTCCCAATATGAATTTTGTCGCCAACAATCAGATCGTTTGTTGCGTTGAATTGTAAGATGATTTCTCCGCCTTTTTCTTTTGCAGCTAACTCGTGCATTTTCGTGACATTTTCAATCACTTTGTGAATGTTGATGTCTTTTGGGTTTGGGATTTTCTTGTCGCCAATGCGGACCAGGTTCAGCACTTCCTCCACCAATTGCTTGATGCGGTCATTTTCTTCGGCAATGACATTAAGATAGGTAGAAACCATTGTTTCGTCCTTTTTGATGGACTCGTCCTGCAAAGTTTGGCATGCCAGGCTGATAGTTGCAACCGGAGTCTTGATTTCGTGCGTCATGCTGTTAACGAAATTGGTTTTCAACTTGTCGATTTCGTCTTGTTTGCGGATGATGGATATGGTGGAAATGAAACAGAAAAGCACAACTAACAGGATGAAAATCAGGTAGAAATGGTATGAAAAATTGTGTGTCCAAAGTTTAAAGTTGACATTTGGGAAAAATAGCACTAATTCATCAAGTCGCGTTTCGCCGTTAGCTTTGAGTGCAAAAATCCTATGGCGAAAGGCCGATTTTTCCATATCGGCAATGTGTTTTTCGGAAGAAAGATAAATGAATTTGTTACTTTCTATAGAATAGATGCCAATCTCGCAAGGATGGTCGATGTTTTCTTTCTTAAGGCTGCTCCTGATGATGGAATCGATGGTGTTGACTCCCAAATCAAGATAATCGTAGTTGAAATTCAGTTCCTTGACTTGTTTGTGCATATTGATAAAGTCAATGACCGAATAGCTTTTCCACTTTTCGATTTGCAACTCGTTGGCAAATTGCACGATGACGGAAGTCGTGTCTGATGACTCAAGGTCGTCAATCAATTCTGGTTTTTGGGCTTTTAGCAACTCGAAAGTCCTGAAATTGATGTCGGTTGCGGCACGGTGCATGGCGTTGTCGACGTTTGTCTGCAAATACGATCGTTGGTTTTTTATGTTTGCCTTTAATAAATCCAACTGACTAAAAATCAGTGCAATCCATACAATAATCATCAATGTGATGATTCCTCTTATTTTTTTTGACGTCTTGATTTTCATGATTCAAAAATATGGCTTTTTCCATTAACATGGGAAAAATATCACCGAAATTCATTTTTTTTCAAAATTTTGTTGCGTGTAATTGGAAAATGCCTATTTTTGCAGCGGTTCTTATCATAATAACCTCATGGCTGAGCAATCAGCTGTGAAATAAAAGGTTTCATAAATTTTGGTTTTTGGTTCTTGAAAATCCCGGCACCCGCTGGGATTTTCTTGTTGTAGGCAATTGGAAATTTGTATATTTGCCGCAATTATAAAACATAATCACAATGAATTTAGACCTTTCTCACCTCGAATCGTTCCTTGGAAAGGACGCGATTCTGTCGGCTGAAACTAAAATTGCAGCCACTTATAACACTATTTACAACAAGACCGGCAAAGGCAATGATTTCCTTGGCTGGGTCAATCTGCCTTCCGATTTAGATGAAATGCTCATCAGCGATATCGAGCAGACTGCCAAAGATTTACGCGCAAAATCCGATGTTTTTGTCGTCATCGGCATTGGTGGTTCCTATCTCGGAGCCCGTGCTGTGATTGAGGCATTATCGAATCATTTTGCACCTTTGGCTGACAAAAAGCCGCTGATTGTTTATGCAGGCCACAACATGAGCGAAGATTATCTAAGCGAACTGATTGAAGTTCTCGACAAAAAGGATTATTCCTTGGCCGTGATTTCGAAATCGGGCACGACGACCGAACCAGCTATCGCTTTCCGTATCTTGAAACAACACATTATTAATAAATATGGCGAGAAGGAAGCTGCTTCGCGCATCGTTGCCATCACCGACAAGGCAAAAGGTGCTTTGAAACAGTTGGCCAATGTGAAAGGCTACAAGACTTATGTCGTCCCTGATGATGTGGGTGGCCGTTTTTCGGTTCTCACGCCTGTTGGTTTGTTGCCAATTGCAGTGGCTGGCATCGATATCCGCCAATTGATAAAAGGTGCAGTCGAAATGGAAAAAATGTGCAAGGCTAATCCGACCCTGAATGGCAATCCGGTTTCGGAGTATGCCGTGGTGCGCCAGGCCTTGTATGATATGGGCAAGACCAACGAAATCATGGTCAACTATGAACCGCGTCTGGTGTATTTTTCTGAATGGTGGAAGCAGCTGTTTGGCGAAAGCCACGGCAAGGATGGCAAGGGGATTTTCCCTGCATCGGTCACATTCTCAACGGATTTGCACTCGATGGGTCAATATATTCAGGACGGTTTGCGCAATATTTTTGAAACGGTCATTTCGGTTGAAAACTCCAATCGCGAATTGCGCATTCCTAATGAAGCCGAGGATTTGGATCAGCTGAATTACATTGCCGGTAAGCGCATTTCCGAAGTCAACCACAAGGCCGAATTGGGCACCATTCTTGCTCACGAAGATGGCGGTGTGCCGAACATCCGCATTGTTATTCCTGAAATTTCTGCAAAAGTACTTGGCGAGTTGATTTATTTCTTCGAGATGTCGTGCGCTTTGAGTGGCTATATGCTCGAAGTCAATCCTTTTGACCAGCCAGGCGTCGAGGCCTATAAGAAAAACATGTTCGCTTTGTTGGGTAAAAAGGGTTTTGAAGAGAAGACAGAAGCTTTAAACAAGAGGTTGGGACTGTAAGAAATTTTCTATTTTTGCAGTCATGAAACGAAACATCGAAATCATGGCTCCAGTGGGCTCGTATGAAGCCCTTTCAGCCGCAATACAAGCCGGTGCCGGAAGTGTTTATTTCGGCATCGGCAAACTGAATATGCGTTCGCGCTCGGCGAAGAATTTCACTTTGGACGACTTGCGTCAGATTGCTGAAATTTGCAACCAGAACGGCGTAAAGAGTTATGTGACAGTCAATACGGTCATCTACGATGAGGAAATGGAAGAGATGCATCAGTTGCTCGATGCCATCAAGGCCAACGGCATTTCTGCCATCATCGCTTCTGACCAAAGCGTCATACAATATGCACGTCAGTTGGGCATTGAGGTTCATATGTCAACACAGTGCAACATCACCAACATTGAGGCTGTGAAATACTATTCGCAGTTTGCCGATGTCATGGTGACGGCGCGCGAACTGAATGTGAATCAGGTGAAACGCATCACCGAACAGATTGAACAGCAGCAGATTCGCGGTCCGAAAGGCGATTTGGTGCGCATTGAGGTCTTCTGTCATGGCGCTTTGTGCATGGCCATTTCGGGTAAATGCTATTTGAGCTTAGACAATTATAATTCGTCGGCTAACCGTGGTGCTTGCCTGCAGCTTTGCCGCCGTGGCTACGAAGTCCGCGACCGTGAGGAAGGTATTGAATTGGCTATCGAAAACGAATATATCATGTCGCCCAAAGACCTTTGCACACTGCCTTTCTTGGATAAGGTTTTGGATGCAGGTGTCGAAGTGCTGAAAATCGAAGGCCGTGGCCGTTCGCCGGAATATACCAAGTTGACGGTGGCGGTTTATCACGAAGCCATCAAAGCCATTGAAGAAGGCACGTTTACGCAGGAAAAAGTCGATGCTTGGATGGAGCGTTTGCGCAGTGTCTATAACCGTGATTTTTGGGACGGCTATTATTTGGGCCGCAAGACTGGAGAATGGACGCAAGTTTATGGTTCACAGGCTACTAAGACGAAACTTTATGTCGGCCAAATCACCAATTATTTCAGCAAACTGGGCGTTGCCGAAATCCGTATGGAGACCCACGACTTGAATGTCGGCGATGAAATCATGATTATCGGCCCAACAACAGGTGTTTATGAAGATACGATTGAAGAAATCCGCGTCGATCTGAAACCGGTTCAGCAAACCGTGAAAGGTGAGGCTTGCTCTTTGCCTGTGAAATCGTTGGTGAGAAGGGGAGATAAGGTTTATAAGATGGTTATGAACAATGCAGAACTATAATTTTCACACACACAGCATTTTCAGCGATGGCAAGTCGCAGCCTCGCGAAATTGTTGAAGAATCTATCCGTCAGGAATTTAGTGCCATCGGTTTTTCTGAACATAGTCCTTTGCCTTTCGATAATACCTTTTCGGTGAAGGATTACGATATGTCGAAATATGTTGCTGAAATTGCGCAACTGAGAGAGGAATTCAAGGATAAAATTGAGGTTTATTGCGCTTTGGAGGCCGATTATATTCCCAACACTTCGGAGACTTTTTCGGTGACACAGGAAAAGCATCATCTTGATTATCTGATTGGTGGCGTTCATCTCGTGGGCCAATCCGCAAATCCTGATGAGTTGTGGTTTATCGATGGCCCGAAATGGGAAATCTACGATGAAGGCTTGCAGATGTTTTTCGATGGTGACATCCGCCGTGGCGTGCGCCGTTTCTATGAGCAGACGAATGAAATGATTGAGTATGAGCATTTTGATGTCATTGCCCATTTCGACAAAATCAAGATGCACAACCGCGACCGCTATTTCCATGAAGATGAAACCTGGTACCGCAAGCTGGCAATGGAAACTTTGGACTTGATTCGTGAAAAAGGTCTTGTGATGGAAATCAACACGCGTGGCATCTACAAGAAGCGTTACAACGGCTTTTATCCTTCGCCTTGGCTGATGAAAGAGGCTTGCGCGATGGGCGTTCCTGTCATCATTTCCGCCGATGCGCACCATTTCAGCGAGATTTCACTGGAATTTGAAGCTGCTGAAGAAGCTTTGCGGCAAGCGGGTTATCGCAGTGTCGTCAGATTTAAGGATGGGAAATGGATTGAACATTCCATCTGATGTAGAAACGCGATTTATCGCGTCTCAATAATTATGAAAAAACGAGAGATGCAATGCACCTCTCGTTTTTGTTTTCAACATATTGATTATGAATTATTTATTTAGGAAATTCATCACATTGTTTTCGATGCGCTTTGCTAAATCTTCCGAGTCGGCGGCCTTTTCAAATTTGTGGCCGGTCACTTTTTCGTAGAGTTCGATGTAGCGGTCGGAAACGCTATCGACGTATTCAGGTGTCATTTCTGGCACTTGCTGGCCTTCCTTGCCTTGGAAACCGTTGGCCATCAGCCATTCGCGGACAAATTCTTTTGAAAGCTGAATCTGAGGTTCGCCTTTTGCGAAGCGTTCTTCGTATTGGTCGGCGATGAAATAGCGTGATGAGTCAGGTGTGTGGATTTCGTCCATCAGGTAGATTTGGTCGCCAATCTTGCCGAACTCATATTTTGTATCGACGAGTATAAGTCCTTGTTTTGCAGCGATTTCCGTTCCGCGTTGGAAGAGTTTGCGTGTGATGGCTTCAATCTGTTCGTAGTCGCTTTCGCTAATCAGTCCTTGGGCGATGATTTCTTCGCGTGAAATGTCTTCGTCGTGACCTTCATCAGCCTTTGTGGTAGGTGTGATGATAGGTTCGGCGAAACGCTGGTGTTCGCGCATTCCGTCAGGAATCTGTACGCCGCAGATGGTGTGCTGGCCACTCTTGTAGGTGCGCCATGAGCTGCCGGTGAGGTAACCGCGGATAATCATCTCGATTGGGAAAGGCTTGCAGAGCTTGCCCACGGTGACCATTGGGTCGGGTGTGGCGAGTTTCCAGTTCGGCACAATGTCGGTGGTGGCATCAAGGAACATGGAAGCTATCTGATTGAGTACCTGTCCCTTGAAAGGAATGCCTTTGGGCAAAATGACATCGAAAGCGGAGATACGGTCGGTGGCAACCATAACCATATATTCGTCGTTAATGAAATAACAGTCGCGGACTTTGCCGTGATAAACCTTGGTCTGGCCAGGGAAATTGAAATCTGTTCTTGTTAATGCTTTCATGATTGTATGTGTGAGATGTTGTTTCTTCTTTTAATGTGTTTGTGTGTTCTCTTCTTCGCATGTCGTGGCGTGGTGCCGTTTGTAGGCGTTCACAATGTCGGTGACGAGTTTGTGACGCACCACATCCTTTTCGTCAAGCATGATGAAATCAATGCCTTCCACGTCTTTCAGCACTTCCATGGCTTGTGGTAAGCCGGAAGGCGTTTTTGGCGGCAGGTCGATTTGCGTGATGTCACCGGTGACAATGAATTTGGCAGAGCGTCCCATGCGGGTGAGGAACATTTTCAGCTGGCTGCGCGTAGCGTTTTGCGCTTCGTCAAGGATGACGAAAGCATGGTCCAAAGTGCGGCCGCGCATGAAGGCCAAAGGTGCAATTTCGATGGTGTGGTCTTCGAGATAACCTTCTAGTTTTGCCGATGGAATCATGTCGCGCAAGGCATCGTAAAGCGGTTGCAAATAGGGGTCGAGCTTGTCTTTTAAATCGCCGGGAAGGAAACCTAGATGTTCATCGGCTTCGACGGCTGGGCGTGTCAAGATGATGCGTTTCACTTGGCGGGCTTTCAAGGCGCGCACGGCCAAGGCAACGGCGGTGTAGGTCTTTCCCGTTCCGGCAGGACCGATGGCAAAAATCAGGTCTTTCTTCTCCGACGACTGCACCATGCGCTTTTGGTTGGCGGTGATGGCTTTGATAGGCGTTCCGCCGCGTCCAAAGACCAAGACATCGCTATCGAAAAGCTGGCGTTGGATTTCAGTGTCGTTATTTGCAAGCATCACTTTTTCAACATCTTGCTCGCCAATCTTTCCGTTTCTTTCGAGTTGCAGCACCAACATTCCGTAGCGGCTGATGAAATAATCAATTTCGTCTTCCTCGCCCATCACCTTCATGAAATCGCCGCGCGCAATGATTTTCAGCTTCGGGAAAAGTTCCTTTACCTTATTCAAATACTTGTCGTTAGGGCCGTAAAGCTCTTTTGGATCCACATTTTCTATCTGTAATATCTGTTCTGCCATGAGTGGAATTATTTTGCGCAAATATACAACAGATTTATCCCTTTTTTGGTTTTTTTTACATAAAATTCAAAAAAACAATTATTTTGTCTTACTTATTCACAATAAATGATATACTTTTGCGAATTGGAAAACTAATATGTACAATGGCAATAATTACACTTACGAGCGATTGGGGAACGACTGATTATTATGCTGCTGCGGTGAAAGGGAAAATTTTATCACTTTTGCCTAATGCAGTAATCGTTGATGTTACGCACAATATTGAGCCGTTCAATATTGCGCAGGCGGGTTTTACTGTAAAAAATTGCTATAAGAGTTTTCCTGAGGGAACCATCCATATCATTGCTGTCGAAACCATCGAGTCGTGCGAACATCCGCATGTCGTCGTGAAGGCAGACGGTCAGTATTTTATCTCGACTGATAATGGCATATTCAGCCACATTCTTGATGGGAAATATGACGAAGCTGTATATATCGATGTGCCTCAAGATACTGATTTCTTCACTTTTGCCACGCGCGACCGTTATGCGAAAGTCGCTGCCATGATTGCCAATGGCGAACCTTTGTCGAATATTGGTGCGAAACGCGATTCGCTAAATGTAGGTGGTGCATTCTGTGCCGTTGCTAAGGGCAACGCTATTGAGGGCGTGGTGATGCATATTGATTCTTACGACAATCTGATTACTAACATTTCAAAGGAAATGTTTGAAACTGAACGCCGTGGACGTAATTTCTCCATTAAGGTGAAAGGCGAACTTTATACTGTAGAGGAAATTTCCGACAGTTATCTGGATGTTGATGTGGTCGATTTGGTGGCTATTTTCGGAACTCATGGTTTCTTGGAATTAGCTTTGAATCAGGCCAAATTGGCTTCGCTTTGCGGCATCGAGCAAGGTTCAACCATCAAGGTCGTGTTCTATGATGGTAATGAAGATACGGCCGCAGAGTCGGGTCTGTTATTTTAGTTCTTTCTGACCAATTCTTTTTATTAGTAATTGGTATAATTTCCAAATGATCAATCCTATGAGTATGCCAAGAACGGCACCGCATAGGATATCGCCTGGATAATGATATCCAATGTAGATTCTGCTGTAACTTGAAAAAAACGCCCATACGAAAAGCAACCAACCAATCCATTTTGTGTTTTTCCGGAGTGCTGCAGTTAGGAAAGTGCCAATTGCAAAAGTGTTGGCGGCATGCGATGAAACAAAACCGTAATGTCCGCCTGCTTTGCCTTTTGGAAGATATATTAAATCCTGTAAATCAATATTATAACAAGGTCTCAGTCTTTGAAAGACAGGCTTGCATACGTGAGACGACAATTGGTCGGAGCAAAGCACAACAAACCCGATGGCGAGAAAAATCATCCAGCAGTGTTTGCCGTATTGCTTTACGACAAGATAAATCAAAAACAAATAAATTGGCAGCCAAGCCCACATTTGGGTAATGGCAATCATTATGGGGTCGAGCCAATCGGCATGGAATCCGTTGAGAAACAGAAATAGTTGGGAATCGATGTTTGAGATGAATTCCATTATTATTCTTCTTCGTCTTCAACTCCTTTTGTCAACATGTTCCAAATCAAGTCTTTCAGTTCGACAATACCTTGACCTGTCACTGAGCAAATGAAAGCGTGTGGGATCTTTTTCGGCAGATGTTTCTTGATTTCCTTGATGGTGTCTTCGTCGACCAAATCGCATTTCGTGATGGCGAGAATCCGGTCCTTATCTAGCAATTCAGGATTGTATTTCTTCAACTCGTTGAGCAAAATGTCGTATTCTTTTTTCACATTTTCGGAATTTGCTGGAACCATAAACAGCAAGGTGGAATTGCGTTCGATATGTTTCAAAAACCTGATGCCCAAACCTTTGCCTTCGGCTGCACCTTCGATGATACCTGGAATGTCGGCCATGACGAAACTGCGGTGGTCACGATAACCAACGATTCCTAAATTCGGCACCAAGGTGGTGAAAGGATAATCAGCAATCTCGGGTTTCGCAGCAGAAACGACTGACAAAAGCGTTGATTTCCCGGCATTTGGGAATCCAACTAAACCGACATCAGCCAGAAGTTTCAGCTCCATGGTAATCCATTCTTCCTGAGATGGTTCGCCATGTTGCGCGAATTTCGGTGCTTGCAAAGTGGAGGTCTTGAAAAAGGCATTGCCCTTTCCGCCACGGCCGCCTTTCAGTAGCACGATGGTCTGACCGTCTTCGGTGATTTCTCCCATCATCTCATGGGATTCGGAGCGATATGCGACTGTTCCGAGCGGTACATCAATGTAAATGTCGTTTCCGGCCGCACCGGTGAGTTGGTTTTTGCCGCCAGGCACGCCGTCGCCGGCAATCAGATGTTTGGTGTAGCGCAAATGGAGCAAAGTCCAAAGCTGTGCATTGCCGCGCAGTATGATGTCGCCGCCACGGCCGCCATCGCCGCCATCAGGACCGCCTTTTGGAATGTATTTTTCGCGACGGAAGTGCATGGAGCCTGAACCACCTTTGCCCGAACGGCAGAAAATCTTTACATAATCAACAAAATTTGAAGTCATAATCCATTTGTTTTTAAGAATTTAAAATTCATCGATAAACTCGATGACATCATCATCGTCTTCAGTATAGTGTGAACAGTCGAAGTTTAGGTCTACGTCAGTAATGTTCGGCTTTTGGAAGTCGCCTTGGCTGACATGAAGGCTAGGATCTGCATACACTTTCTTCATATACTTGCCCCAGATAGGCAATGCTGTGTGAGAGCCTTGTCCAAGAGTAGTGCTTCTGAAGTGGACACTACGGTCTTCGGCTCCAACCCAGACGCCCGTGGTCAAATCAGGTGTGATGCCCATGAAATAGCCGTCGCTTTGCTTTTGTGTCGTTCCCGTCTTGCCAGCAATTGGATTGGTGAGGCCGTATGTTGAGCGCAAGCGGATACCTGTACCGCTTTGAACGACGCCTTTCATCAGTTCAATCATCTTGTAGGCGGTAAGTTCGCTCATGGCTTCTGATTGTTCTGGCATGAATCGTTCAATAACATTGCCGTTCTTATCTTCAATTCTCGTAATGAACATCGGCTTGATGTAAACGCCTTGATTGGCAAATGTGCTTAAGGCACCGACCATTTCTATAAGTTTCAGGTCGCAAACGCCCAAACAGATTGCAGGCACTGCTTCGATAGGCGATTCGACACCCATGCGTCGAGCCATTCCGATGACGGCTTCGGGTCCGAAATTATTCATCAAGTAGGCTGATATCCAGTTGTTTGATTGGGCAAGGGCATATTTCAATGTGATTTCATCACCAACATGTTTGCCGCTGTTGTGAGGTTGCCAGAATCTTCCGTCTTCAAGTTCGATGCTGTAAGGAATGTTTGGAATTCTCGTGCAAGGCGTATATTCGCCTTCTTGCATCGCCAAAGTGTAAAGGAACGGCTTGAAGGTGGATCCCACTTGTCGGCGGGCTTGCGTAACATGGTCGTATTTGAAGAATCGGAAGTCCAGGCCTCCGACATATGCCTTTACATGGCCTGTGTGCGATTCGATGGATACGAGACTGGCTTGTAAAAACCACTTGTAATAGCGAATGGAATCCATCGGGGACATGACCGTGTCGATAGGACCATCCCAGGAGAACACTGTCATTTCAACAGGGCGGTTGAATTCGGCTATGATGGAATCCATGCTCATGCCAGCGTTCTTGAGTGAACGGTAACGGTCGGTTCTCTTCATGGATGTTTCCATGATTTTGTCGTATTCGTCGGTGCTGATATTATAAAAAGGTGCATTTTTCTGGCCTTTCCAATGTCTGTAGAACATGGGTTGTAATTCTTTGCCCATGAATTCCCTGACGGCTTCTTCGGCGTATTGCTGCATGCGTGAATCGATGGTCGTGTAGATTCTCAAGCCGTCGCGATAAATATTGTAAGGTCTGCCATCAGGATGCGTGTGATTTTGGGCCCAATCGTTGAGTTCGCCTCTGAGAAACTCACGGAAATAAGTGGCTTGGCCACTGTTGTGATCCATGATTTTGAAATGCGACATGTCGATAGGAATTTGAGAAATGGAGTCGCATTCTGCTTCGGTGATGAATCCGTTCTCAGCCATTTTTTTTAGGACAAGGTTGCGGCGTCCTAATGAGCGTTCGGGGTTTCGTATCGGGCTAAATCTTGTTGGCGCATTGACGACGCCTGCCATTAATGCAGCTTCTTCGATGGTCAATTCTTTCGGCGTCTTGTCGAAGAATGTGTTTGCGGCCGAGCGTATGCCGTAGGCGTTGTGACCGTAAGCCACGGTGTTCAGATACATGGCGATGATTTCCTCTTTCGAGTAGTTGTGCTCGAGTTTGGTGGCGGTTATCCATTCCTGGAATTTGCGTAAGACCAGTTTCGGTGTGCTTAGGTTTTCGCCTCGTGGGAAAAGATTCTTTGCCAATTGTTGCGTGATGGTGCTTCCGCCACCTTTCTTGTGTCCGGTTAAAACGCCAAATGCAACACGGAACAAGGCTTTGCTATCGATTCCGGAATGTTCGGTGAAGCGTTCGTCTTCAATGCTGACCAAAGCTTGCGGAATGTATGGTGACAAATCGGAATAGTTCACATTGGACCTGTTTTCCACATAGTAGGTGCCTATCACTTTTCCGTCTTCCGAAATGATTTCCGAAGCGAGGTTGGTCTGAGGGTTTTCAAGTTCCTCGAAACTTGGCATTGTCCCGAAAATGCCTGTGGCAACACAAATGAAAAACAGCACGATGACTGCTAGAAGGCAGCCATAGATGATCCAAAGTTTCTTGATGGCGCTGGAGCTGTTTCCGTTTGCCTTGTTTTGTTTTTTCTCCATGATTTATTGTTTTTCAATGTATAAGCCAATGTCAGCGATGCCTTTGAGCACGGGCTCGCGCATGGCTTGTTCGATTTCAAAATGATAAGATCCAGTTAATGGAAACTGCATGTTCGGCATCAGTATTTTCCTTATGTCGCGCATGCTGCCGCTGCTTTTCCCAATCCATTTGCCTTCAGGTGTCGAGAGGGTGATTTCGATGGTGTCGCGTGTGTGGTTTCCATTAGGCATGGTGGTGTTCATGAAAACATAAAGGTTGCTGTAGCGGTAGTTTTCCAAATGACGCACATCAATGCCAAAAGCATAGTTGCTGACGGTATCCGCAACCGTAAGGTCGTATGTGGTCTTGAAATCTTGCGCCCAACCGGCTTCGGGTATGACAACTCTTTCGTTGTAAATGCCTTTTCCACAAGAGGCAAGGCCAATTGTCAGCATGAAGGCAATATAAAGAATGGATTTTTTCATTGCTTTTTTTCAATTAGTCGCTCATCTTCTTCAGGTCGTCATCGCTGATGAAGCCTTCATTATTGTTGGTGTGTTGTTCGGTCGTGATGGCGAAATCTTCAAGTTTCTCTGGCTTTTGTCCTTTTTTGTTGAGGGCGATGATTTCCTTAGCCTTCTCAACCGGAATGGCCATGATGTTGCTGCGGTCGGTGGTGTACGAGTACCATGCAATGCCTTTAAGAATGTCATCTTTCTGGTGAATGGCGTCACCGCTTTGGAATTTCAGTACGATGTTGGTGTCAGGGAAGGCTTTCATGGCTTCGACATATGCTTCATATTCGAAATTCAGGCAGCATTTCAGTTTGCCGCACATGCCAGCTAGTTTCTGAGGATTCGGTGAAAGTTGTTGAACGCGGGCTGCACTGGTTGTAACAGATTGAAAATCACAAATCCATGATGCACAGCATAGTTCGCGGCCACAAGAACCCAAACCGCCTAATTTGGCTGATTCCTGTCGAACTCCAATTTGTCGCATCTCGACTCTGACATGAAATTCTTCTGCCAGTTTCTTGATGAGTTCTCGGAAGTCGACACGGCCGTCGGCTGTATAGTAGAAAATGGCTTTTGTCTTGTCGCCTTGGTATTCGACATCGTTCAGTTTCATTTCCAAGCCAAGGTTTTCGGCAATGACGCGTGTGCGTGACAGGGTTCCTTTTTCCAGTTTAATGGCAGCAAGCCATTTTTCCACATCGGCAGGGCGGGCCCGGCGGTAGATTTTTTTCATCTCGGCCAATGGCGTGCGGTATTTTTTCCGCTTCATTTGGTGTTCAACGATTTCGCCCAAAAGGGTTACGATGCCTATGTCGTGGCCAATAGCAGCTTCAACGGCTACCATTTCGCCTACTTCGAGCTCCAAATCTTCGGGGTAAAGGAAGTAGTCTTTGCGGTCGTTTTTGAAACGCACTTCTGCCAATCGTTTCTTGACTTCGGTGGTGTCGGTGCCTTCATAATCTTTCATCCAGTCGAATTGGTTGAGTTTGCATGCACTTTTATCCAGCACTTTTTGTCCTGGTGCATATTCTTGACATAACTTGCATCCGCGCTCAAATGTCAGTTCGTCGTTTTCTTGAATATTCTTTTTATCTTGATTTTCAATCATTTGAATTTTCTTATTATTATAGGTAAATATAAATCTGCAAAAATAGGAAAAAAACTCATATCATGCCACTGGAATCTTACTTGCCCAATTCATATTGGTGTTGTAAGTGTCGTTTTGGTTTTTTCTTTTTAAAGACGATTTTCCGGATATTTTATTACTTTTGCATTTTGATTAGAATGATAATGAAAGTCAATTTATTGTTTTACAGTTAAAAATATGTAATTATGTCAACAGAAAATTCAAACAATGTGAAGTCAGGAAAAGGCAAGGGCCTTATTATCGTATTGGCTTTACTAGCAGTTTTGGTCCTTTGGGGCATTCGCGTTTACAATAACCTTGTCGGCAAACAGGAAACCGTGGAGACTGCCGTCGGTAACATGCAGACTGCTTACCAGCAGCGCGCCGACCTCATCCCGAATCTGGTTGCAGCCGTTAAGAGTTATGCCGAATACGAACAGGAAACTTTGACCGCTGTGGTTGAGGCGAGAGCAAAAGCCACTTCCACAACACTCGATGCCAACAATTTGACCGAAGAACAATTGAAAGCTTTCCAAGCTGCTCAAGACCAAATGTCAAGCGCCTTGTCGCGTTTGCTCGTCACCATCGAGAAGTATCCTGACCTGAAAGCCAATCAGAACTACCTTGATCTGCACAGTCAGCTTGAAGCTTGCGAAAACACGATTGCTAATGCAAGAAGGGAGTTCAATTCGGTGGCAAAGGATTACAACACTTTCTTGCGCCGTTTCCCGAACAACATTATCGCCAACTTCGGCAATTTCGACAAGATGCCTTACTTTGAGGCTACGGAAGCCGCACAAGAGGCACCTAATGTCGGTGATTTATTCAACGACTGATATCTGCATTTACATACAAATTAGAGAGCGTGAGGCTTTTTGCCTTACGCTCTTTTGTTTTTAATGTGTAAAAATTACACATATAAATAGTTTGATAATCAATGTTGTAAAAAGTAAATGTGTAAAATTTACACAAAAATAATTGCCAAAATGAAAAATAGTCGTACTTTTGCGTAAAATTTACACAAATAAGGGAAAAATGAGAGACATTAGTGAATATAATGAAATCTATAATAAGAACTGTAGGTGTGAGATGTATCTCGATTTTGATGGAAGTTTGAGTTTTGTTGAGGCTACATATACCGAAGCGGAAGATTCATGCATTGAAGTCATTGTCGATTCGAAGACATTGTCTAATGCATTGGATACCGAAGCCTTGAAAGCCCTTACTTTCTCTGGGAAGATGACGTTGCTGTTTGGCTGCTACAGAGGAATGGAGCATTTTCTCAAGTTTTGTGATGAAAAAGGAATAGAAACAATGACACTGACATGGGATTGACTATGGAAAACCAGACTTATACATACAAATATCCTCATCCGGCGATTGCCACCGATTGCGTGGTGTTCGGCTTCGACGGTTACGATTTGAAAGTGCTGCTCATTGAGCGCGGTTGCGAACCCTATAAAGGCATGTGGGCTTTCCCGGGCGGTTTCATGCGCATCGATGAGAGTGCCGAGCAGTGCGCCATGCGCGAATTGGTTGAGGAAACGGGACTGAAACTGACATATATGGACCAACTTGGGGCATTTTCGGGTGTCTATCGCGATCCGCGCGAACGTGTCGTTTCCATTGCATTTTATGCATTGGTAAAAAGTTCGGAGGTGAAGGGCGGCGACGATGCGGCTCAGGCGCAGTGGTTTTCGGTCGACAAGGTGCCACAGTTGGCTTTCGATCACGATTACATTTTGCGTGAGGCAATGAAAAAACTGAGGCAAGCCATTCATTTCAATCCGATTGGCTTTGACCTTCTGGACGAAAGTTTCACCATGCCGCAGTTGCAGCGTTTGTACGAAACCATTCTGGGTGTTCAGTTCGACCGCCGCAATTTCCAGAAAAAGATGATGCAACTCGGCCTGATTGAACCAGTTGACGAAGAAGAACAGCCGCGTTATTATGGTGCACATTCCGAAATGAAATCGTATAATATAGGTGCACTGTTTGGCGAGACGACAGCATTTCTTCAAATGTCCCGGCCATCGGAAGATGCCCAGGAACAGCAGACTTTGGGACGCAAAGGCCGCAAATTTCATTTCAACAAGGAAAAATATGATGAGATGAAAAAGAAGGGAACTTTCCGTATAGAATTTTGAAAAACAAATAATTAAGCAATACTAAGATTATGTTCTGGCAGTCAGTTCGGGGCTGGCTGCCAGAAACCAAAACGAAAAAACACATTAACAATCAAATAAAACAAGCATTATGAGTATCTTCAACAAAAATCAAAACGAACAAAAAACTAACGAAACCTCAAACAAGACTCAGGTCTACAACCTCATCATCCTCGATAAGAGCGGCTCGATGAGCTCGATTGCACGTGCTGCCATTTCGGGCTTCAACGAAACCGTCGGCGGCATCCGTGCTGCGCAGGAAAAATTTAAGGACACGCAGGAACATTTTGTTTCGCTGATGGTTTTCTGCGATTGCGAGAAGCGCCTCGTTTATGACAAGGTGCCGGTTGACAAAATTCCGGAATTGACTTCAAAAGATTACCGTCCGTGCTGCTGCACACCGCTTTACGATGCCATGGGCATTTCGCTTTCGGCTTTGCGCAACGACATTAAGGACAAGAACGATGCCACGGCTGTCGTCACCATCATTACTGACGGTCTGGAAAACGCATCGAAGGAATACCGCTTGAAAGATGTCAAGACTTTGGTGGAGGATCTGACCAACAACGAAGGCTGGACTTTCGCCTACATCGGTACAAATCAGGATGTTGACAAGGTTTCGGAAGACTTGTCCATCCGTAACAGCATGGCTTTCATTGATGACGAGGCGGGCATGAAAGAAGCTTGGCGACTTGAAAGAGAAGCCAAAAGCAGGTGCTTCGCATCAATGAGCGCTGATTTTGCAGCCACGCAATTCATGACCGCAAAAGAACGCAAAATGTTCCGTTCAAGGAAAAACGCCGAGACGAAATACTATGAAGATGACAATGACAATCAGAATGATAACGATAAAAAATCATAAATCATGTTAGGAGCAATAATAGGCGATACGGTTGGCTCAATTTATGAGTTCAACAACATTAAGACAACGGATTTTCCGTTTTTCTCGCCGAGAAGCAACTACACCGACGATTCGGTGATGACCATGGCCGTGGCCGATTGGCTGTTGCGCGATGCAGGTCATTACACGCAGGAATTGGAGCAGTCGATGCTGGATTTTGCCAACAAATATCCTTGCCCGATGGGCGGTTATGGCGGCGGTTTCCACAGATGGCTTTTTAATCCAGAGTTTTTATGCGAGTATCCTGGTTATGCTGATGCAAATAAGGCGGGCAAACGCAGGCCTTACAACAGTTGGGGCAATGGTTCAGCCATGCGTGTCAGTGCGTGTGGCTGGGTGGCCGACACTTTGGAAGAAACCGAGCGCATTGCCAAGATTTCTGCCGAAATCACGCACAACCATCCTGAAGGCATCAAAGGCGCACAAGCAACGGCAGCAGCTATTTTCATGGCACGCACAGGAAAAAGCAAAGCGGAGATAAAAGGTTATATTTCTGCAAAATATGGTTACAACTTAAACCGCACTTGCGATGAAATCCGCTCGAAGTATGAATTTGACGGGTCATGCCAAGGCACGGTGCCCGAAGCCATCATTGCTTTCCTTGAAAGCACCGATTTTGAAAGCGCCATCCGTTTGGCAGTTTCGCTTGGCGGCGACAGCGACACTTTAGCTTGCATCACAGGCGGCATTGCCGAGGCTTACTATAAGTTCATTCCTGCATGGATTGTGGCCGAAATGTGGCGTCGTCTGCCTGCCGATTTCAGGCATATTCTCGACCAAATGCAGAAACACACGTATTACAAACCTTCATATTTTACTGAAACCATGGATAGATTCACACCTGATTTCATCAAAGAACTTCGTTCAGACGAAATCTTTGTCTTCGGTAGCAATTTGGCTGGTCATCATGGCGGCGGTGCGGCTCATATTGCCAATGCGAAATATGGCGCAGAATGGGGTGTAGGCGTCGGTCCGACCGGACAATGCTACGCCATCCCGACCATGCAGGGTGGGGTGGAGACCATCAAACCTTACGTCGATGGTTTCATCGAGTATGCAAAACAGCATCCGGGACAGAAATTCCTTGTCACGCGCATTGGCTGCGGCATTGCAGGTTTCACTGATGGCGAAATCGCGCCGCTTTTCGCCGATGCCACAAAACTTTTGAATGTCAGTCTGCCTGAAACGTTTTGGAAGGTGCTGAGCAAATAGCATTTTTTCATGCGTTTTTTTTGATGGAAAAGCGGTCTTTTTGGCCGTTTTTTTTGTCCCATTTCCCTTGGGAGGAACGAAAATTAGGTACCAATTTCGTCGTTTTTTGTCCCTAAATTCATCACTTTCGTCCCAAAACGCTGGTTTTTATCACAACACCAAACCTTCAATCACTTTGTTTGTTATGAGTGATGACCTCGCCGTAATTTTGCGGCAGATTTAAACCAAAAGGGAAATGAAAAATATGATTTGCACATTCGGCGATTCCATTATGAAAGGTGTCGTCTCGTCAGAAAAAGACGCTTCGGGAAAACCGCTTTATCAGGTCTCAGAGCAGAGTTTCGTCAACCGTTGCGGACAGCGGTTTGGCATCAGCATTAAGAACTATGCCTGTTTTGGCAGCACCACGACGCAAGGCATGAAATACATCGACCGGCACGAGAAAGATGTGGCGGAAGCCGATTACATTCTGTTTGAATATGGCGGCAACGATTGTGACCATAACTGGAAAGAAGTGTCGGATAATCCAAATGTTCAGCATCTTCCGAAAAATTCGCTTGATGTTTTCGTGAAGCAATACCGCGATTTGATTCAGAGAATCAGGAAAATGAACGGCAATCCTGTCATCATGTCCTTGCCTTTGATTGACCCTGACCGCTTTTTCGATCATCTTTCGGCTGGCCTGAACCGCGACAATATTCTTTCGTGGCTGGGTGGCCGCACGATGCGCATCTATCAGTGGCACGAAATGTATAATGTGGAGCTTTTCAAGCTGGCGCGACATCTGCGGGTGCCGATTATCGATGTGACAACGCCGTTTTTAGAAGTGAATAATTACAGCGAGTACCTTTGCGACGATGGCATTCATCCCAACGAGAAAGGTCACGCCCTGATTGCCGACGCCATTGCAAATAATGTTGGCAAGGTTTTTGCGTGAAAGGCCGAAAATCTTATTTTTGCAGTCTAATTTAATACCGGATAAAAATGAAAAAAGCACTTTTCACAGTATTGGCACTCGTTTTGGCAGCCTTCTCATTTGCTCAGACAAAAGGAAACAACGCCGTAGGAAACAGTATCTTAGGTGATTACGAATCCATCAAGGGCAAGGACCATTTCAAGGTCCATATCACTCAAAACCGCGATGGCTCTTTCAAAGGCCAGATTTTCTGGATGGAGATTGACAAGGATGAAAACGGAAAAGTGCTGTTGGATGAAAAGAATCCCGACAAGAGCCTGCGCAAACTGCCTTGCACACAAATCGTTTTGTTTGATGGCCTGACATACAATGCCAAAAAGAAAGTCTGGGACGGGACGAAAATCTATGACCCGCAACGTGGTATTCGTGCCAATGTCACTTGTGAGTTCCAGCCCGATGGCAAACTGATGCTGAAAGGCAGTGTGCTTGGCATTAGCGAAAAGGCTTATTGGACGAAAATCAAATAAGTCCGGCTTTCCGTTTTATCGTTTCAATATTCTCGTAATCAACCACATAGAGCTTACCACTTTTCGTGGTGATAAGCGCGTGATTGTCGCGTTGTGCGCTGAATAAGAAATACTTGTGTTCCGTGCCGCGCTTGCACCAGCCGGCGTAGGCCATGTTCTTTTTACTGAAAACTTGACTTCCCTGATGATGCGTTTCGTCATCAGTTTCGGCATGAGTTGTGTCCTTTGTGCCGTAAACCCGTACCGCTTCTTTGTCAGGAACGAATATTTTGTCTTTCCCACGGCCATATAGTTGGTCATCAGCTTTTTCGATGGTGGCAATTTCTGACAAAGGCAATAATGTTGTTCCAATCATACATTTGAAAATCAAATTATTATCATCAACAGCAAGGTATTTGGCTATTGTTTTGGCGCTGCTGATGAATGAGACAATTGCTAAAACCATATAAATGGGAAGGTACCACCATGATGAGAGTTGAGCTTCATAGTGAATGCTGACAAAAACGAGGGCCATGCAGCAAATAGCAATTACAATGATTTCAATAATAAGTATCTTTTTCCATTTCGGTGATTCCAGATTTTGTAATATCTCCATTTGCATAGCGATGAATTTTCTGCAAAGGTATGAAAACTTTTTTGTTTATTTTTGCCTCATAAACAGATAAAAATGCACAAGATACTTTTCGTTTGTCACGGTAACATCTGCCGCAGTCCGATGGCGGAATTTGTAATGAAGAAAATGGTGAAAGACGCTGACCGTGAAGCGCAGTTTGAGATTGCTTCAGCCGCCACTTCGACCGAGGAAATCGGCAATCCCGTTTATCCTCCGGTGCGCCGCATACTTGCCGAACACGGCATAGGTTGCGTAGGTAAAACGGCTCGTCAAATGACGCGGCAGGATTATGATTATTTCGACCAAATCATTGCCATGGACCGCAACAATCTCCGCAACATGAAACGCATGTTTGGCGAAGATACCCAGCACAAAATCAGCCTTTTGATGGATTACACGCACCGCCCGGGCGATGTGGCCGACCCTTGGTACACGGGCGATTTTGAGACCACATGGCGCGATGTTTGGGATGGCTGCGAGGGGCTGCTGAAAAGCATCATGCCGTAGGTGTTTTCATTAACAATGTTTTGCATTGCGCAAAAATTCATATCTTTGCACAAATTTTACATTATGGCACAAGATAATAATAAGAAAATAGCTGCTGAAACCGAAGAAAATAAGCAGGTTATGCCTTTTGGCAAACAGAATTACATCATCGTGTTGATAGGTCTTGCCTTCATCATTTTGGGCTTTGTCCTGATGATTGGTGGCGGCTCGTCAGACCCTGATGTTTTTAATGAAAAAATGTTTGACTTCCAGCATATTACATTGGCGCCTATCTTGGTGTTGGCTGGTTTTGTCGTTGAAATTGTCGCCATATTCTGGAAACGTAATAAATAAGTATCATGAGTTGGTTTCAATCTTTGATTTTAGGTCTTGTTCAAGGCCTTACTGAATATTTGCCAGTGAGCAGCAGCGGTCATTTGACCATAGGTGCCAATCTTTTTGGCCTGAATGGTGAGGAGAACCTGGCATTTACCGTAATGGTGCATGTGGCCACAGTGTTAAGCACTGTTGTAATATTATGGAAGGAAATCGTGTGGTTGTTCCAGGACTTTTTCAAGTTCAAATGGAATGAAGGGATGAAGTATGTGGTCAACATTCTTGTTTCAATGATTCCTGTCGCCATTGTTGGCTTCCTTTTCAAAGACAAAGTTGAAGCAGTGTTCGGTAGCGGAATGCTGGTTGTTGGCATTTGTTTGCTTATCACGGCAATGTTATTGATTTTCAGTTATCTTGCGAAGCCTCGTCAGCGTGAGAACATCTCTCCAGTACATGCTTTTATCATCGGTATTGCTCAGGCTGTTGCTGTGTTGCCAGGGCTTTCCCGTTCGGGAAGCACCATTGCCACAGGCCTCTTGCTTGGTAACAAAAAAGAAAAACTGGCTCAGTTCTCATTCCTTATGGTCATTCCTCCTATTCTTGGAGAGGCCTTGCTTGATACAAAGGATATACTTGAAGTGGGTGTTAGTTCTGCCATGGCAGGCCTTCCTGTTTCATCGCTGATAATCGGTTTCCTTGCCGCTTTCATTAGTGGTTGTTTTGCCTGCAAATGGATGATTAACCTTGTGAAAAAAGGCAAGCTGATATGGTTTGGCATTTATTGCGCTATTGTCGGTATTTTGGTCATTGTCTTACCTTATTGCTGCTAAATGTACAACTTTGAAGAAGGTGAGGTCATCCTCCTCGACAAACCCATCGACTGGACGTCGTTCGATACTGTGAATTTCATCCGTGCCTTAATCAAGCGTTTTTATGGCATCCGCAAATTAAAAGTCGGCCATGCTGGCACGCTCGATCCTTTGGCGACGGGTTTGCTCATTCTTTGCACGGGCCGAATGACCAAGCAGATAGAGGAATATCAAGCCAAGATAAAGACTTACACCGGTACCATTCTTTTAGGCCAGACCACGCCGACTTTCGACCTTGAAAGCGAGCCCGATGCTTTTTTCCCGACGGAAAACATTACGCCGGAGCAAATCGACGAGGCAAGAAAGAAATTCATTGGCGACATTAAGCAGTATCCGCCGAAATATTCCGCCATCAAAATCAAAGGCAAACGTGCTTTCGACTATGCCCGTTCCGATGAGGAAATCGAACTGAAAGCCCGCGATATTCACATCGAGGATTTCAAGCTCAACACGGAACGTTTCCCCGAATTGGATTTTGAAGTAACCTGTAGCAAAGGCACTTACATCCGTAGTCTCGCCCACGATTTCGGTAAGGAACTAGGCAATGGCGCCTGCTTAAAATCGTTGCGCCGCACACGCATCGGTGACTTCCGCGTTGAAGATGCCTGGCAACTGGAAGACCTGAAACAGCACATTATTGACACGGGTGAGGAGTTCAAGGCTTGGAAGAAGGAACAGGAAGAAAAAGAAAAATAACATCAGTTTTTGATTTGGAAAATCTGTTTTTATCATTGAGGATAATGATAAAAGGTTTTGATGTTGTGTCCATTGTGTCTTATCTGATTTTCAACTAATTAGTAAAAAAACTTGACAAAATTTCCGTTTTGCAGTATATTTGCAAGTTTATAGAAGATAAAGTCGAACATTATTCAATATTAAAGAATGAAATTATCACAATTTAAATTCAATTTGCCAAGCGAACTGATAGCTTTGCATCCTATGGAAAACCGTGATGAGGCCCGTCTGATGGTTGTTGACCGCCAAACTGGAAAAATCGAACATCGTGTGTTTAAGGATTTGGTTGATTACACCCGTGATGGCGATGTTTTCGTTATCAACAATACGAAAGTTTTTCCTGCCAAGTTGGAAGGAAACAAGGAAAAGACAGGTGCGAAAATCGAAGTCCTTCTGCTTCGCGAACTGAATCAGGAAAACCACTTATGGGATGTCTTGGTTGACCCGGCACGTAAAATCCGTATCGGCAATAAATTATATTTTGGCGAAGGTGAGGAACTGGTTGCCGAAGTCATCGATAACACCACCTCGCGTGGCCGTACACTCCGTTTCCTTTATAGCGGTCCGAATGATGAGTTCAAGAAGAAGCTTTATTCATTAGGCCACACACCTATTCCGAAGGAAATCAATCGCGAGGAAACTCCTGAAGATGTTGAGGATTTCCAGACCATTTACGCTAAGGTAGAAGGCGCAGTTTCGGCTCCGACGGCAGGTCTGCATTTCAGCAAGATTCTGATGAAACGTCTTGAAATCATTGGCGCTTCGTTTGCTGAACTCACCTTGCATCCCGGCATGGGCAATTTCCGCGACATCGAAGTGGAAGACCTCACCAAGCACAAGCCTGACTCGGAAGAAATGTATATCGACCAGAATTGCTGCGATTTGGTCAACGAGGCCAACCAACGCCACAACAATGTGTTTGCTGTAGGTACCACTTCGCTGAAGGCTTTGGAAACGGCTGCCACCATTGGCGGAAAAATCAAGCCTTTCAATGGTTGGACCAACCGTTTCATCTTCCCGCCTTACACTTTCTCAGTCGCTAACTGCATGATTACCAATTTCCATCTTCCAAAATCACCAATGATGATGGAAGTCGCTGCCTTTGCAGGTTACGATTTACTGATGAAGGCCTACAAGGAAGCCGTGAATGAAAAATACCGTTTCTTCACCTACGGCGATGCCATGCTGATTATCTGATAAAACATTGAATCTTAAAACAACTACCTTATATGAATCAAGAAGAATTTTTCAAAAAGATAACTTCACACGCTAAGGAATATGGTTTCATTTTCCAGTCGAGTGAAATTTACGACGGTCTTTCGGCTGTTTACGATTATGGCCAAAACGGTGTCGAACTGAAGAAAAACATCCGTGAATACTGGTGGAAAGCCATGGTTCAGATGCACGAAAACATCGTTGGCATTGATGCTTCAATCTTCATGCACCCGACCACTTGGAAGGCTTCGGGCCACTTGGATGCTTTCAACGATCCGCTCATCGACAACCGCGACTCGAAGAAGCGTTATCGCGCCGATGTCTTGGTGGAAGATTACATGGCTAAGATTGAGGAAAAAATCAACAAGGAAGTTGAAAAGGCAAGAAAGCGTTTTGGCGATGCCTTCAACGAGGAACAGTTTGTGAGCACCAATCCGCGCGTGTTGGAATACAAGGCCAAGATTGAGGAAATCAGTCACCGCCTGTATGGCGCTATGGAGGCCAACGACCTTGACGCTATCAAACAGCTGATTCTTGACCTTGAAATCGTTTGCCCTATTTCGGGTACCCGCAACTGGACCGATGTGCGTCAGTTCAACTTGATGTTCTCAACCCAAATGGGTTCGGTGGCCGATGGCGCCGACACCATTTATTTGCGTCCTGAAACGGCTCAAGGCATTTTCGTAAATTACCTCAATGTTCAGAAGACTGGCCGCATGAAGATTCCGTTTGGCATTGCCCAGACCGGCAAGGCTTTCCGTAACGAAATTGTGGCCCGTCAGTTCATTTTCCGTATGCGCGAATTCGAGCAGATGGAAATGCAATTCTTCGTACGCCCTGGCACCGAATTGGATTGGTTCAAGCAATGGAAGCAGGAGCGCCTCAACTGGCACCTTTCATTAGGTCTGCCGGCTGAAAAATACCGTTTCCACGATCACGAGAAACTGGCTCACTATGCCAATGCCGCTACCGACATCGAATTCGATTTCCCATTTGGTTTCAAGGAACTGGAAGGCATCCACAGCCGCACCGATTTCGACCTTTCGGCACATGCCAAATATTCAGGCAAGAAATTGCAGTATTTCGATCCTGACACCAACGAAAGCTATACGCCTTACGTCATCGAAACTTCCATCGGCCTCGACCGTATGTTCCTTGCCATGTTGAGCCATGCTTACACCGAGGAAAAACTGGAAGACGGTACCGAGCGCGTTGTACTGAAACTGCCGGCAATTCTGGCTCCTTACAAGGTGGCAGTTCTGCCATTGGTGAAGAAAGACGGTCTGCCGGAAAAGGCCCGCGAAATCATTGATTCGCTGAAATACGATTTCATGTGCCAATACGAGGAAAAGGATTCCATCGGCAAACGCTACCGCCGTCAGGATGCCATCGGTACGCCGATGTGCGTCACCGTCGACAACCAGACCTTGGAAGACAACACTGTCACCGTGCGCGACCGCGACACGATGAATCAGGTGCGCGTCCCAATTGAAAACCTCCGCGGCATGATTTTCGAGGAATTGAAGCCTAAAAAATGATGGGTATACCCTTGTAGAGACGTGCCATGGCGCGTCTCTACAGGCATATAATGATAGACAAACCCATAGACAACGATTGGATATCGGTTTTTCAACAAACTGATTTCCAATCGTTTATTTTTATTCCATCAGATTTTATGATAGACAAGGCGTTTTAAGGGCTTGACAAAGTGTTTTTAGTGTTGGGGAATGTTCTACTTTTGCATTGCAAACAACAAAATCTATAACACTATGAAAAAGTTATTCCTTATTATTATGTTGATGGCCATAGCCAGCAGCAACTTTGCACAAGACATTTATGCTACAGGATATTATGCAACAGGCACCAAAACGAGAGGTGCATTATACAAAAATGGCACCAGACTTTATACGGTTCAAGGCTCCAACTATTCCACGAAGGCATCAAAGGTAATGCTCAATTCGGAAGGCGATGTGTATTGGATGGTGGATTATTACAACTCCAATGGTACCATTCATCATAACGGAATCAGGAAAAACAATGAGGCTCTCTCTGTTCCCAACGGATTTCAGCTCAAGGATTTCTATTGCCTCAACGACACATTGTATGCCGTCGGTCAGCTTTACAACTCGGATTCAGTAATGGTTGGAGCTGTTTTGCAAGGTGACGACTTTTCGCCTTATTGGCAAATAGGCGATGGAATACGCCCCACATCTGTCAATGCTGCCGATGTGGACAATCGTACTGGCATCCCCTATTTCTGCGGTTACATTACAACAAATGGAACAAAACAGGCCGCCGTGTGGAAAGAAAACGAATTGCATTTCATCTTCCAGCAGCAACATCCATTTGATTCAGTTACCTATTCCGTTGCTAATGAAATTTCGGTTGACAATGGGCTTATTTTTACAAATGGATATATGGATGTTGATGCAGGCGAGTGGATAACCATCGGTGTCATTTTAAAAGACAATGAGTATTATGTCAGTTGGGGTCTTGATTCGGGCCATTCAAAAATATGTGCTTTTGCAGGAGAAATATATTACATTTATAACTACCCTCATGGATTTGTTCATGATGTTGTTAAAATTGCAGATGGTCATGGCTATCAGACAATGCTTTCTAATTTTGACGGCAATTACGCAACCAACATCTATGCTACACCTTCTGACATCTATGTGTGCGGCAAGAAAGAAGACAAAGCTTGCATTTGGAAAAATTTCGAAGTGTTTCAACAATATGGCAACAATGACAACATTACTAACATGGCCATTGACGCACGGAGCATTGACATCAATAATGAATGGTACTACGAAATCCAGAATGATAACGGCTCGGTAACATACCAGCATTTGGAATGTCAGACCGACACCGTCATCGAGAACAAGCGCCCAAAGGTGATTGTGCGCAGCAACACGCAATATGATAAAGACGGACATACCGAAGTGACACACGAATATGTTTATGAGGAAAACGGCAAGGTTTATTGGTGGAACAAGAATTTGCAGGAGTTCACCACACTTTATGATTTTGCCGCCGTCCAAGGCGAAGAATGGGAGATCAAGGTGGGCTACGAAAGCATTGTCATGCATGTCGATTCGGTCGGATACTACGAAAACGAGGGAGAGCGTTATCGCATGTTGCATGTGAGTGACGAAAACGGAATATTCAGCGGTGACATTGTTTCCGGCATCGGCCATCTCACCAGTTTCTTCCCTGAAAGACTGATGAATAGGAATGTTCATTATACCGTAGATGGCTTGCGCTGTTATTGGGTGAATGATGAATTGCTTTATCATTTCGGCGATGATGACTGTGATGCGATTTACACAGAACTGCATGGTGGTGTGGAGGAAATGAATGAGAATGGTTTTGCCGTCTATCCGAATCCTGCCAACAGCGTTCTGTATATTGAGAATTTTAGTGTAAATGAAACACAAAGTCCAGAATATCAAATCACCAACCTGATGGGACAGACCTTGATGCAAGGCAACATCGACAGCGAAAACCAGCAAATCGACATCAATACGCTGCCCGCTGGAATGTATTTCCTGACGGTTGAAGGTGAAACTACAAAATTTGTAATTGACAGATAATCAACCCAAAAAATTAACATACTATGAAAAAGTTATTTCTCATTATCGTATTGATGGCGATGGTTGGCAGCAACTTCGCGCAGCAAACTCATTATAGTTTTTCTGAAGTCGTTGAATCGGGACAGACTTTGTATTTTTTGAAACGGAGCTACAGCCCACAAGAGGTTTGGGTTACCTACCCGTGTCATAATAGTGGAGAAGATTTTTATTATGGTTATGATAAGCCAACGGGGGATTTGGTCATCCCGTCAACCATAACTCATAATGATACGGTTTATACAATTACACGTGTCGATTTCAGCGCATTTCGTGATTGTGATGATATCACTTCTGTCGTATTTCCTAATACACTGAATTTTATTGGACAAGCATCATTCCTCTCATGTAGAAATCTCACAGGAGAAATAGTGATTCCCGATTTAGTAACCATCATTAGTTCCAACGCTTTTTCCTTTTGTCCAAACATTACATCCGTAGCCTTTGGCAATTCATTACTTGAAATCCGCGATCTTGCATTTTTGGATTGTAACTCCTTGGAACACATATCAGGTCTTCCTAATTCATTGACAGATTTAGGAGAGGAAGCTTTCAGCAGATGCTTTCAGCTTTGTGATACAATCGTTATTCCACCTCACATTACCACAATAGAAAAGGGTGTATTCTCAAACTGCAAAATACCCTCAGTGATTATTCCTGAAGGAGTCACAACTATCAAAAATCAGGCATTTGCAAATTGCCCGATAGTGTCAATTAATATTCCATCTACCGTAACTACTATAGGAAGTTCTGCTTTTTATGCATGCCCTGATCTTCAATATATCACCGTTGCTGAAGCCAACCCTTTTTTCGACAGCCGAGGAAATTGCAACGCCTTGATTGAGACCGCTACCAATACCTTACTCAAGGGAAGCAAAAACACTATCATTCCTGACGACGTCTCCATTATCGCGACGAATGCCTTTGCTTACATCAGCGGTTTAGACTCTATTGCCATTCCATCATCTGTTGAACAGATACAAGATGGAGCATTTAGCGGATGTGATTCATTATCAACGATCACATTGCCATCATCCGTTTCCTTCATTGGCGATAATGCATTGTCATGCTGCGGCTTGACTTCCATTATTTGCAAATCCTCTAACCCTCCAACTGCCTACAACAATTATGGAAATTATAATTATTATTGCAGTTTTTGCGGTGTCAATAATGAGATTCCCATCCACATTCCATTTGGCACCACCGAAGCCTATCGCAATGCGGCTGGATGGGATTATTTTTCCAATTTCATTGAAACAGAAATGAACCTTGAAAGCGAATGGTACTACGAAATCCAGAATGATAACGGCTCGGTAACATACCAGCATTTGGAATGTCAGACCGACACCGTCATCGAGAACAAGCGCCCAAAGGTGATTGTGCGCAGCAACACGCAATATGATAAAGACGGACATACCGAAGTGACACACGAATATGTTTATGAGGAAAACGGCAAGGTTTATTGGTGGAACAAGAATTTGCAGGAGTTCACCACACTTTATGATTTTGCCGCCGTCCAAGGCGAAGAATGGGAGATCAAGGTGGGCTACGAAAGCATTGTCATGCATGTCGATTCGGTCGGATACTACGAAAACGAGGGAGAGCGTTATCGCATGTTGCATGTGAGTGACGAAAACGGAATATTCAGCGGTGACATTGTTTCCGGCATCGGCCATCTCACCAGTTTCTTCCCTGAAAGACTGATGAATAGGAATGTTAACTTCACCGTTGATGGTATGCGCTGTTATTGGGTAACAGGAGAATTGCGTTATCACAATGGTGATGAGTGCGATGCAATCTACACAAAATTGCATGGCGTGGAGGAAATGAATGGAAATGGTTTTGCCGTCTATCCGAATCCTGCCAACAGCGTTCTTTACGTTGAGGTTTTGCCAATGGGACAGAAATATCAAATCACCAACCTGATGGGACAGACTTTGCTGCAAGGATATATTACATCTGAAAACCAGCAGATTGACATTGCCAATTTGCCTGCCGGAATGTATTTCGTCAGCGTTGGCGAACATTCGGTGAAATTTGTGGTGCAATAAAAAAGGAAAGACCATGAAACCGCGATATTTCGTATGGGCATTTCTTGTATGGGCGTTTTTAACAGCCTGTCAGCATAAAGACCGCTGGTTAGAGGAGGCTGAAACGCATTTCCAAGAAGGATGTGAACAACTTTCCGTCAAACAGTCGGAGGCTGCGGCAGAGTCGTTCAGCCAAGCTTTGCTCGCCATAAACCATTGCGATTTAAAGCAACCCGAAGCAAAACGGCTGAAAGGTCAGATTGAAGACAATCTTGGCACACGCTATTGGAAACATGGCCTTTTCAAGGAAGCCTTGTCGCTCCACACCGAAGCTGCCGGCTTGTTTCAGGAAATCAACGATTCAACCTTATTAATGAATACGTTGCGCAATTGTGCCAGGACAATGGCATCGTTGGGCGACATTGAAGCGGCGCAACAGCATTATGACGAAGCTCACAACATAGCCAAAGCATTGAACGACAAAACGATGGAAAGCGACATTCTCCTCGAATCGAGCCGCGATGTGCTTTTGGTAAAGGAAGATTACAATCAGGCGATTGAGCGCGTCACCAAAGCCTTGGAAGGCGGTGCTGAACCTGACATCTGTCATCTGACCTTGGGTTTGGCCCATTATTATCTGGAACAGGACAGCCTTGCATTGTTCCACCTCGGCGAAGCCGCGAAAAGTAAAAAGGCAGGCACACGAATGTCGGCTTATCAAAGTCTGTCGTTCATCCATCAGATTGTGGGCGATTATCAGCAAGCACTTGAATGTCAGGAATTTTTTAACGAAAACATGATGCAGGCTGATGAAGAAAACCGCAACGAGCAGGTGCAACGTATCAAGGCGGAATATGACTTGCAAAGTCAGAAAATCAGTCTGCAAGCCGAGCAGAAACAGAAAAGTCTCTATCTCTACCTCATTCTCGGTGGCTTGGTGGTGGCTTTGGCTATCGTATTGCTGTTGTTACGGCAAAAGACGCTGATGGCCAAACTGAAAAGCGAAGAAATGAAGAACCAGTTGGAACTTGAGCTGAAGAAGAACAAGGTGTATGTCACGGCTTTGGCACTCAACGAGCAAATCACCACTTCGACTATCGATTTCGAACTCAAGGAAAGCGAGTGGGACGATTTCGTGAAAATCATCGATAAGGTTTACGGCAATTTCATTGCACGCCTCACCAAGCAATATCCGAATCTGACAAAAAGCGACATACAAATCTGCTGTCTCACCAAACAAGGCTTCAGCAATCAGGCCATTTCCATCCTGATGAATTTGCAGACCAACTCCTATGCCCGCCGCAAATCGCGCATCAAACAGGAGAAAATGAATGGATTGGAAGATGAAAGGAGTTTTGAGGATATTGTGAAGGCAATCTAAGGGGAGGAATATATTTAAAAAAGTAAAGGCGCACATGTGCGCCTTTACTTTTCAATTATCTGTCAGATAAATATTAGATTTTCTTCAGCATACTCACTTCCATATCGGTGAGGAAACGCCATTCGCCGCGAGGAAGTTTGTATTTGTCGAGGCCGGCGAACATCACGCGGTCGAGCTTTTCGACTTCGTAGCCGAGGTGTTCGAAAATGCGGCGGACGATACGGTTGCGGCCCGAATGTAATTCAATGCCGATTTCCTTCTTGCTTTCGTCGCCTTCAACGTATGAAATGGCATCGGCTGCAATAGGACCATCGTCGAGTTCAATGCCTTCGGCAATGCGGAGCAGGTCGTTCTTGGTCAAAGCCTTGTCCAAAGTCACCTGGTACATTTTCGACACTTCGCTGCTTGGGTGGGTGAGTTTCTTTGCCAAATCGCCATCGTTGGTGAAAAGCAAAAGGCCAGTCGTCAGCTTATCCAGACGGCCAACAGGGAAGATGCGTTCTTCGCAAGCGCCTTCAACGAGTTCCATGACGGTGTCGCGCTCGTATGGGTCGTCGGCTGTCGTGATGTAGCCTTTAGGCTTGTTCAGCAGGATATAACGGAGCTTCTCGCGGTTCAGGGTCTGGCCGCCATAAACGACTTTGTCTTCGGTCTTAACCTTGAAACCCATTGTAGTGATGACTTCGCCATTCACGGTGACGCAACCAGCCTTAATCAGGTCGTCGGCTTCGCGGCGTGAGCAGATGCCACAGTCGGCGAGATATTTGTTCAAGCGGATTTCGCCAGTTGCCTTCGGACGGTCATACATCGGGTCTTTTTCGCGGACATAGCCCTTACGGCCTCTGCGTGGAGCTTCTTCGTTCTCGTCTTCAAAACGGCGGCCTCTGCGGTCGTCGAAGCGGCGTTCACCTCTTGGTTTGTCATCATCGAAGCGACGGCGTGGGCGGTCGTCAAAACGACGTTCGCCACGTGGTTTGTCGTCATCGAAACGGCGGCTTCTTGGGCGGTCGTCGAATTTACGTTCACCTCTTGGTTTATCATCGTCGAAGCGGCGGCGAGGACGGTCTTCAAATCTGCGTTCGCCTCTTGGCTTGTCTTCATCATCGAAACGGCGACGTGGGCGATCCTCAAAACGGCGTTCGCCACGTGGTTTGTCATCATCGAAACGGCGTGATCTTGGACGGTCGTCGAAGCGGCGTTCACCTCTCGGTTTGTCATCGTCAAATTTGCGGCCTCTTGGTTTGTCGTCAAATCTGCGGACACCTCTCGGCTTGTCTTCGTCATCGAAACGGCGGCGTGGACGGTCGCCGAATTTGCGTTCACCGCGTTCTTCATCGTCGAAGCGGCGGCGAGGACGGTCACCGAACTTGCGGTCACCTTGGTTGTCATCAAAACGGCGTTCACCTCTCGGCTTGTCACCGAATTTTCTTTCTCTTCTTTCTTCTCTTCCTTCTTCGTCACCATCGCGGTGAGAAAATCTGAAGGACTTGCCCTGTAGGAACTCATCGTGATGTTCTACAGTCTTCCTGGTGCGTGGACGCTTACCAGTGCTTTCTCTTTCTGTCATTAAAGTATAGTATTATGTGAAAATTTTCGGGCGGCAAAAGTAGTAAAAAGTTGGGACTTGGAGTGTGAAAAACTGAGAATTAATAAAAAAACAGGAGAAAGCCCCAAGACCTTCTCCTGTCAGAAATCAATTGATAAGATTATCAATGTGTAATCACCAAGCGTTGTGTGCTGTTGCCTTCAGCATGGTTGATGTTGAGGAAATAGACGCCGTTGCTGTAGTTGGCGAGGTTCAGCTGGACTGACTTGCCGCTGACATTAAAGCTTTCAACCAATGCGCCAAGCACATTGTAGATGTCGATTTGCTGCAGTTCGTTGGTTGCATCAATGCGAACCATGTTGCTGGCAGGATTTGGATAAACATGGCAGCTGTTTTCTGTATTTTCAGCGACAGCCCAAGTGTTTGTCTTAGCTGCAACGACCTTAACGGAGGTCATGTCGTCGCTATAGACGGCCTGAACTTCGGTGACATAGAATGTGCCGAATTCACCAGCAAAGGTGTATTCCATATCGGTAGTGTTTTCAGCGACCAATTCGCCGTTGACGAAAACATTGTAACCAGTAGGATTGCCTTGTTCAGGAGCTTCCCATGTGAGAACCATGATGTTTTCTTCACCGGTTTCGTCTTCTGTCAGTTCGACTTTCTGTGGAGCGTATGGGTGGTCTGTGTTTTCATACATGAAGTGGCTGTTGAAAACACTTTTGGCATTGTAGTCTTCAACCCAAACTGACACTTCAAGGTCGGTCATTTCTTCAACGTGTGTTGATGACATGTCTTGAGTGAATTCAAGATGCTGGTATTCGCCGGCAGCGATTGAGATGGTTGAACCGTTACCATTAGGCAACATCTTCATCATAATGTGGTGGAAGCTTGTTTCGCCGTTGCCACCGACATTGTTGTGGGTTTCTTTTTCGTTGACGGTGACATATGCTCTGACGTTGTTCATGTCAATGTACGACATGATATCGGCTGAAACATGGATGGTGTTGCCTTCAACGGTGAAAGCGCCGCGGATTTCAGCGAAAGCAGGTGTGTTGTAGTGGGCATCAAGAGTAGCTTGTGTGGCGGCACCATAACCTTGGTCGTCGCCGTCCATGAACACTTGAGGAACAGCATTCACACCATAGTGATTTCTTCTGACGCCGCCTTCTTCTGTGTAGTAAGGGTCGCCGTTACCAGGCCAGTTCATCTGATACTTGGTGTAAGTGAATTTGCCAGGATTGTTGTTGCAGAGGTTGAGCATAGCCGTATTGACGCTGACGCATGGTCCGCAGGTCGATGATGAGAAATGTTCAATCATAGGAATCTTCTGGGCTGAACCCAAAGCCACGCTAACAGTCTTTGCCAGCGTGTTGTTGTCTTCGATGTCATCAGGAGTGCCGTTGACATTCAGAATGTTGACGGTAAGGCTGTATGTGCCAGGAATCAAAGCGGCCAAGGTTGTGAAATCCAAGGCTGCTGTGCCCAACGAAGGAATGTTGACGGAGAAAGTCTCGGTAACAGGTTCGTTTTCATCAATCTGATAGCTGGCTTCAATAGATGTTACAGGGGTAACGCCATAGTTGAAAACCTGCATGCTGATAGGCAGATTGCCAGCGCCAACGAAATCAGGCACATTGATAGCTGTTGCGCCAAGGTCAAGGTTTTCGAGGGTGTAGATTTCAATGTCATCGAAATACCAGTCGTTGATGTTGTAGCTGTTGCCTGTGAAATAGATGCAGAACTGCACGTTGGCATTACCCATGTCAGGAGTGCTAAGTTCCTGAGAGAAAGAATACTGTGTGCTGTTTGAAAATCCTTGGCTCCAGGCGTCATTCCATGTGGTGCCTCCATCGGATGTGGTGGCAACGCCAATCGTATTGGAGCCTGAGTAATTATCAAGGTAGTGTTTGAAGGAAACGACCACGCTTGAAACACCAGTGAGGTCGACAACAGGAGAAACGAAACGGGACATGCCGTTGAACTGAGGATCCCAGTCGAGTCTCAACTCGTTGGCAGAGCCACCGGCATTGGTTGAGCTGGAAATTGACCAGTTGCTGGCACCTGCGCCTGCAATTGACCAACCGGCAGGAATTGAGCTGCCATCGAATGATTCATGCAACAGGGAGTTGCGAGTTTGTGCCATTGTGGCTGTTGCAAACAGCATGGCAAAGACGAAAAGTAAAGATTTTCTCATAGTGATGAAATTTAAGTTGTTTGATAAGTTTTATGGGTGCAAATGTAAGACTTATTTCAAAAGAAGACCTATCTTTGCAGAAAAATTGGAGAAAAAATGAAAATTGCTTTACCAACGAAAAATGATGGCACAATAGACAGCCATTTTGGTCATTGTCAGTTCTATACGATTTGCACGATTGGTGCTGATGGTCAACCCGAAAAATTTGAAACCATGGATTCGCCCGTCGGCTGTGGCTGCAAGAGCAATATTGCGCCTACCTTACATAATTTAGGTGTTGAAGTCATGCTGGCTGGCAACATGGGCGAAGGTGCCGTGAATGTGTTGAGCCGCAATCAGATAAAAGTCATTCGTGGCTGCTCTGGAAAAGTGGAAGATGTTGTCAAGGCTTATCTAGATGGCACTCTTGATGACTCAGGCATCACTTGTCAAGAGCATGAATGTGGCGGCATCACTTTGCCAGAGAATATAGAGATCAAGTTATAAAATGATGCTTGCAATAACCCACTTCTCTGGGATGCCTTCGAAATAATAGACAGGTGCGCCCCAGCGGTCTTTGATTTTCAGCACATTGCCGTCCAAATAATAGAGCGGTTCTCCCCAACGGTCTTTCTGACGTATGGTGTTGCCGTCGAAATAAATCAACGGTGAACCCCAGCGGTCCTTTTGGCGCACGGTGTTGCCGTCGAAATAGTAAAGTTGTGCGCCCCAACGGTCCTTCTGACGTACGGTTTGTCCGTCAAGGTAAAAGAGTTTGGCACCCCAGCGGTCTTTTTGCTGTATGGTCTGTCCGTCGACATAAAACAATTCTTTCCCCCAACGGTCTTTCTGACGTATGGTCTGTGCTGAAATTTCACTTGCTGCCATAATGAATAATAGAAATAGAACAAGAATACGTTTCATTGGTTTGATATTTTCGGCGAAAATATAAAATTTCCTAATTTTGGGGCGTTATGGAGAATGCTTTTTTAAATATTCACACGCACAATTTCCGAACAGTCAGCGAAATATCCGTTTTCAATCTTGATCTGGAATCGGCTTGCCCAAACGAAGGCTTGTTCAGTTACGGCATTCATCCTTGGGATTTGGATGATGAGCGTTTTGATTCGGCTAATGCCTTGAGGCTTTTGGAGGAGAGATTGCAAGAGTCCAAGGTTGTTGCATTGGGCGAAGCTGGATTGGATAGGCTCCATAAAACCAGTCTCGAAAGGCAGCTGGAGGTTTTTGAAAGTCAAATCGTTTTGTCGGAACGTTTCTCAAAACCGCTCATCATTCATAATGTGAAATGCAACAACGAAATGATAGCCTTGCGCAAAAAATACAAACCCGAACAGGCTTGGATTTTGCATGGGTTTAACGGTACAGAACAAGATGTCAGTCAGTTAACCGAAAATGGTTTTTGTTTTTCGGTAGGGGAGGCTTTGTTACATCCCGACAGGAAAATCTGCAAATCAATAGTGAATATTCCAATTGACAGGCTGTTTTTTGAAACCGATATGGCTGATATTGATGTGGTTGATATTTATCAGGCTGCGGCTTCACTTTTGGAAATTCCGATAAATGCGTTGCGCGAAAAAATCTTTGCTAATTTTGCGCATTATTTCAATTACGAAAATGGAAAACTGGCAAGATAGGACGCAATTGCTCATCGGTGAGCAAGGCATAGAAAGGCTGAAAAACAGTCATGTACTTGTGGTTGGATTAGGTGGCGTAGGAGCCTACGCTGCTGAACAATTGGCGCGTGCCGGCATCGGAAAAATGACCATTGTCGATGGTGATACGGTGAGTGTCACCAATCGAAACAGACAACTTTTGGCACTCCAAAGCACTTTTGGCCGCCCGAAAGCTGAGGTGATGGCCGAGCGCATCCGCGATATCAATCCGGAGGTAGAATTAGAGGTCATCAATCAATATATGAAGGACGAGGCCATCATTGAACTGGTTTCCAAACCTTACGATTTCATTGTTGATGCCATCGACACCGTGGCGCCTAAGGTCTTTTTACTGTACTACGCCAAGCAAAACAACCAGCGCATTGTGAGTTGCATGGGTGCAGGTGGAAAATACCATCCCGAAAAAATCCAAATTGCTGATATTTCGCAATCGAACCATTGCCGCCTGGCATTTTATATCCGCAAACGGTTGCATCGCCTTGGCATTCAGGATGGTATAACCGTGGTTTTTTCTCCCGAACCCGTTGACGATTCGGCCATTCTGAAAAATGTGGAAGGCGAGCAGAACAAGGTCTCCAACGTCGGTACGATTTCGTTTATGCCGGCGGCATTTGGCATTTTCTGTGCTTCCGTTGTGATTAACGGATTGCTTGAAAAATAGTTTTTCTGAACTTTTTTCTAAAAAAAGACAAAATGGTTTTGGTTTTGTCTTGAATTGGATTATTTTGTATCTTATTGTTTTACAATTATAAAAACGACAGCAAACGACAACAAACGATTACAGTCGACTACAAACGTTTGTCAACGCTTTTCTTCTTGACAAGTGTTGTTACTTTGCATCGTCAAACCGAAAGGAATGGCAAAACGAAAATACAAATACTAACTAATTAAACACACACAACTATGAGTACAATGAGAAATTCGGTCATGCTGATTGGCCGCCCGGGAACAGAACCTGAAACGAAGACTTTTGACAACAATCACATCATTTCGCGTTTTAGACTTGCTGTAAATGATTCGCACACGAATGCAAACCACGAACGTGTGAACACAACACAATGGTTTACCGTTGTAGCGTGGGATAAGACCGCTGAGCGTATTGCACAGGTGGTGAAGAAAGGCAAGCGTATTGCAGTAGATGGCGCCTTGCACAATAATGAATGGACTGACCAAAATGGCGTTCGTCACAGTGGAACGGAAATTCATGTGAATAACTTTGTCTTGCTGGATTGGGGGAAGGAATTGATCGCAGAATAACACTATTGTTTAATTTTTAATACATAAAACTATGAGTACAATGAGAAATTCGGTCATGTTGATTGGCCGCCCAGGTGCAGAACCTGAAATGAAGACCTTGAACAACAACCAGAAAATTGCACGTTTCAGCATGGCTGTCAACGAGCCTTACACGAATGCCAACAACGAGCGCGTTGATAACACCTATTGGTTCAATGTGGTGGCGTGGAGTTCTTTGGCCGACCGCGTGATGAAAGCCGTAAAGAAAGGAAAACTTGTCGCCATTGAAGGTTCGCTGCGCAACAACGACTGGACCGACAAGGAAGGCAAGCGCCGCACTTCAACTGAAATCCGTCTCACCGACCTTTATCCGCTCGAGTTCGACAAGAAGGAAGATTGACGGTTGACCATGACAAAAAACACTGAAAACACTTTGCCAATGATCATCTCGCTAAGGCGAGATTGTCATGGAATCAAGCCCCGAAATGCTCAAGCGCACTTGGCATTTCGGGACTTGAACCATGGCAACCCTACGTGTTTGACCATTGGCAAAGAAAAAACATTAAAAACAAACTCTCTTAAAAACTCAAAATATGACTTATTCCATTAAAAAACTAAAAGAAGTGAATCCACAACTAATGGAAGAACTTAGAGTTTATACATACAAAGTGGTTGGTTGTTGTCAATTGGTACACAAAGAATTGGGTGCGTTTTTAAATGAATACATTTATCAAGATGCTTTGAAAATCATATTTGATGAACACCAAATCCCAAACAACAAGGAATACTATTTCGGCATAATGTTCCATAATCAATTGATTAGACATAAGCATTATGTTGATTTCCGCTGTTTCGATGATGTATTTGTTGAATGTAAAGCGGTCGAGCATCTATGTTCCGAACATCGGCAGCAGTTGTGGAATTATATGCGTCTGAACAAAACACGTATTGGCATTCTTTATAATTTTGCACCAGTCATGGACGAATGTGAACGTTACTATTACGACGAGAAAAACAACATAATTTATGCTTTTTGATTATAACAAAACAATGAAAAAAGGGTTTTGTGTTGAAAATTTTAAAAATCCAACATCTAATTTGTCTGATAGGTTTGTTTTTCATGTTTTTACTTTGATGGCAGTCATGCCTGTTAAGGCTGGTGCGGAAATGAAGCGTCCAACCGCCAAGCTTGCTTGAGTGGTTGAACGCTTCGTTTTCACACCAGATTTGCCAAAGCAAATCGACTGCCATCAAAGTGTTATTAATGTTTTTGTCAAAAAAATCATCCTGAAACCATGAACACGCGCGGGTCTTTCCATTTCGAGTGACGAATCATCTCGTTGGTGAAATGGGTGCGGCTGCCGGCTTGGTCAAGTAATTCCTTTGCTTTGTCGAATTGCCGTAGTTCGCGGTATATCTCAGGCATTTCAAGGTCGATTTGCTCCTCGGGATGTTTCTCTAACAATGCTTGAAGCCGTTGTAGGTTATCAGTGAAGTCTTTCTGGTTTTTCAAAAAAAGCTTTTCGCCTTCAATGATAAGGCTGCGATTGCAATGCCAGACACCGAAACTCATGAAACCGTTCAGAAAATATTTCAGGCGGATGTGCTGGTGATTGCGGTGTAAGTCGTTGTATGCCCACCACAATAGTCGGCGTAAATAGATTTCTTTGGATGGCTCGTAATGGCTTTTTTGTAGAAAGGTTTTATAATGGTTTATTAAAGCCATTTTTCCTTTGTTATCCGAAAATGAAATGCCATAAAAGCGCCAGGTGTTCCACGAATAAATGTATGATTCAGGCTTTTGCAAGGTGATAATGGGTTCGGCCGGATTTTCAATCCAAAAAGCGTGGGCGCACGATGGGCACATCACCAGTTTCTGACGGGTGGTGATGTAATTGTCGTACAATATCTTACCATCAGAATACAGAATGGCTTCGTTGACCAGCTCCGACTTCAGGTTGCGGCCCTCAAGCCAAGCCTGACAGTTGGGACATTGAAAATAATATGGGTCGAATTTTAACATTTTGCCTTTTGAATTGCGCGGTAAAAGTAGGATTATTTTTAAAGCAACGAATCATTTTCTGCCAAAATCGGCGGGAATTTCTCCCCAAACCTCAGTCCGCCATTTGATGATTGGAACATCTATCGTATTGTTAACCAACCAGTTTTCTGCTCGTTGGATGAGCTCAAAAAGATATGCGTTTTTGTCGTTTGGCGACAGTTTGGTCTTGCATTTTTTCTGCCTGATCCATAATTGTGCATTGACAGAATCGCTATAAATGGGAAAGCGCATGCCGTGTTGTTTCTGATAGGCCAAGGCGTGAACGATAGCCAAAAACTCGCCAATATTGTTGGTGCCGTTTTCAAATACCGGACTTTTAAAGATTTCTGTACCCGTTTCAACAAAAACACCACGGTACTCCATTTTTCCTGGGTTGCCCGAGCAGGCTGCATCGACGGCAATGGCTTGCCCGATAGGTTTCTCGTCACATCTTTTCACTTGGGCCATTTTTTCTGCCTTTTCTATTGGCATACTGTTTTTGAAGGCTTCATATCCCATTTTGAATGCAGCTTCCGCACTTCCCAAATCGGGGAAACCTTTGTACAAAGCACCTTTGCAGCCAACGATTTCCTTCTTGCAGACATCCCAATCGTCATAAACCCCGGGATTCCTGCCTTTCCAAACGACATAGTATTTATTCTTCGCCATGACGCAAAAATACGCTTTTTATAGTAAGGTGTCGTTGAGTGAATCGAAAATTTCCTACTTTTGCCTTTTACTTTCGCACCTGATTGACAACAACAAATGTTTAACTCAAAATATTAGAACGATGAAATTCAGAAATCTTACCTACCTTGCTGTCGTGGCTTTGATGGCTACGGCTTGCGGCAACCAGCCGGCACCGGAAACCACTGAGCCGACGCCTGCTCCTACGAAACTCTCTGATAAGTATGCGCAAGTCACCATGACTTCCGACATTAGTCACCTGAGCGACAATGAAAAACAGATGCTTCCGCTGCTTTTTGAAGCTGCCGACATCATGGACGAAATCTTTTGGATGGAAAATTGGGGCGACAAAAACGCCTTGATGGAACAAATCAGCGACCCTGACATAAAACTTTATGCTGAAATCAATTACGGCCCTTGGGACGGCCTCAATAACGAAGCCTCATTCGTTGAAGGCATTGGCGAAAAACCTGCCGGCGCACAATTTTATCCACAAGACATGACCATGGAAGAATGGGAAACCTTCGACGACCCGAACAAGACTAGCCAGTACACCATGATTGTCCGCGATGAAACCAAAAATCTGAAATGCGTTTGGTATCACGAATTCTTTGCTGAAAAAATCGAAAGAGCAGCCCAGTTGCTCGAACAGGCTTCGGAACTTGCCGGCGACCCTGAATTTGCTCAGTACCTGAAACTTCGCGCCACGGCTCTCCGCACCGATGACTATTTGGAAAGCGACATGCAGTGGATGACCGTCCGCAACAACAATATCGATATGGTTGTCGGCCCAATTGAAAACTATACCGATGCTCTCTTTGGCACCAAGGCTGCTCACGAAGCCTTCATCCTCATCAAGGATCAGGATTGGACGCAGCAGTTGGCCCGTTATGTGGCTTTCTTGCCTGAATTGCAGCGTAATCTCCCTGTGCCTGAGGAATATAAGAAAGAAACTCCAGGCGCTGATGCCGACCTCGCCGTTTACGATGCTGTTTATTATGCAGGCGACTGCAATGCCAACAGCAAGACCATTGCCATCAACTTGCCTAACGACGAGCGCGTTCAATTGGAAAAAGGCACACGTAAACTTCAGTTAAAAAATGCCATGAAGGCTAAATTTGATGCCATTCTGGTCCCGATTGCTGAGCAGCTGATGACGCCCGAATCAATGAAAAACATCAAATTCGACGCTTTCTTTGCCAATGTGATGTTCCACGAAACTGCTCACGGCATGGGCATCAAGAACACTTTGGACGGCAAAGGTACTGTGCGTGCTGCTCTGAAGGAGCAGTATTCAGCCATCGAGGAAGCCAAGGCTGATGTTCTCGGTCTTTATCTCATCACCAAACTTTCAGAAATGGGCGAATACACCAACACGGAATTGGAAGACAACTACGCCACCTTCATGGCTGGCATCTTCCGTTCAGTCCGTTTCGGTGCTTCAAGCGCACACGGCAAGGCCAACATGCTTACTTTCAACTATTTCCAGAGAGAAGGTGCTTTCACTCGCAATGAAAATGGTCAATATGCCATCAATTTTGATGCTATGAAACTTGCCGTTGAAAAACTGGCTGGCGACATCCTCGTTCATCAAGGCAATGGCGATTACGAAGGCGTAAAGAGTTGGATTGATGAAGACAGTGTCATCAAAGGCGAACTGCAAGGCGACCTCGACCGCGTCAACGAAGCTGGCGTTCCTGTTGACATTTACTACAACATGGGACCACAGGTTTTGCTGGGTCAAGGCGAATGATAATCAACGACATGCAAACAAAAAAATCAGCCGACAATCGTCGGCTGATTTTTTTGTGTCGGGATGACAAGATTCGAACTTGCGGCCTCTTCGTCCCGAACGAAGCGCGCTACCGGGCTGCGCTACATCCCGAAACATTTTGCGCTGCAAAAGTACTATTTTTTTTGATACCTCAAACTTTTTTCTTAATCCTTTATCAGGCAATGATGCCAAGATGTTCAAGTAGTATTTTTACACCGATGATTATCAGAATGATACCACCTGCAATAGCGGCTTTCTTTTCGTATTTTGAACCGAAAACATTGCCGATTTTCACCCCAACGGCTGAAAAAACAAAGGTCGTAAGACCAATGATTAGGATGGCACGCCAAATGTTTTCATTCAAGGCGGCAAACGAAACGCCTACGGCCAAGGCATCGATGCTGGTGGCAACGGCTAAAAGAAACATGGTCCTGGCATCCAAAGCGCCGCTGTCTTTTTCTTCCTCTTTTTTTGAAACCGCTTCGCGAATCATGTTTATGCCGATTAAGGCCAAAAGTCCAAAGGCAACCCAATGGTCGAATGAGGCGATGAGGCTTTCGAATTGAACGCCCAAAAAGTAGCCGATAAGCGGCATCAAGGCTTGGAAACCGCCAAACCACAAACCACAAATTATGGCCATTTTCAATGAGAACTTTTTGGTTGTCAATCCTTTGCATATTGAAACCGAAAAAGCGTCCATCGAAAGTCCAATGCCTATAAGCAATATTTCAACAAAACCCATGTTCAATTTGTTTGGTTTGCAAAGGTAGCAATCTTTTTCATCAGAAAATTGTCATTTTTAAAATACAATTTGCTTGAATTAGTAAAAGTTTTTACTTTTGCGACATTAAAATACACATAATATGAAGAAAGTATTATTCATTGCTTTATCCATGTTGCTGGCTGTCAGTGGATTCTCGCAAGAAAAACAGAAAAAAGCCAAGAAAGAAAAGACTTATAACGAAAAAGGTGAAATCATCAAGAAGGGTTGGAACTTCGGTCCGCTGCCTGTGGTTGGTTTCGATGCCGATTTGGGTTTCCAATACGGCCTTTGCTGCGACATTTTCAATTATGGCGACGGTAGTCTTTATCCGAATTACAAGTACAAGTTTAATTTCGAGGCCTCGCGCTACACAAAAGGTTCGGGCGTGTTCCGCTTTTATTCCGATATGCCTTACATAGTGAAAGACACGAAGTTTTTCGTTGACCTCACCTATTTCTATGCCAAGAAATATGAATTCTTCGGGTTCAATGGTTATGATTCAAATTTTTCAGATCCGATAAGTTATGAAAAATCAGGCTACAACTTCATCAACCGCAACCAGTTCCGTTTCGTTGGCAGCATGCAGCGTCCGTTCTTTGGCGTGAAAAACCTGAACTGGACGGCTGGCCTGGCCTATTATAACACCAAGACAAGTCGCATCGATTTGCCTGGTTATGAAGACCAAACGACCCTTTACGAACGTTATGTCGACAAAGGCATTATCAAGGAAAATGAAAAAGATGGCGGTAACACGACTCAGATTCGTCTCGGTTTGCTCTACGATAGCCGCGACCTTCGCAGCGACCCGACACGGGGCATTTATGCCGAAGCCACTTTGGTCGGCGCACCTGACATCATTGACCAAAAAGGTTACAGCAATCTGTCGGTGACCTTCCTTTGGAGACATTACATTCCTGTTTATAAGGACAAACTGACTTTCGCTTATCGCATTGGAACACAAAATGTTTTGGCTGGCGAAACACCATGGTATATGATTAACAATCTGAATACCATGTTTTTCCAAAAGATGTATACTGAAGGATTGGGTGGTAGCGTCACCATGCGTGGTGTGAATCGTAATGGCGTTATTGGTGAAGGTTTTACCTTTGCAAATGTAGAATTACGTTGGCGTGTGGTTGGTTTCCAGTTCATCAACCAAAACTGGCAAGTGGCTTTGAATCCTTTCTTCGATGCTGGTATGGTGACACAGAAATTCCGCGAAAAGGAATTGATTGAAAGTGTTAATTCAATGGAAGAGTCACTTACACTTTACGAAGGAGATCAAGAAGGCATTCACACAAGTGCTGGCTGTGGCTTGAAACTCATCATGAACCGCAACCTTGTCATTTCTGCCGACTTGGGTCGTGCTTTGGACAACCGCGACGGTCAGAAGATGAAGACCTTCATCGGCTTCAATTATGTTTTCTAACGTAGCACCTTAATCTTCCAAATAAAAAGTCCCAAGGTCACGACCTTGGGACTTTTTTGTGTAAAGAGGTAATTCGTTTTATTTCACCTCAATCATAGGTCTTTCCCAGCAGTCTTTTGGCGTTTCGCCCAAAAGCAATGCGATGGTTGAAGCGATGTTGGCCAAACCGTAATCGTCGGCATCAACAACTTGGTATTTGTCCTTGTTTTCAGTGTTGTCGTAGAAAATGCAAGGCACCTTGTTGAGCGTGTGGCTGGTCTTGGCTTTGATTTTGCCGTTTTTATCGGTCTTCGGAGCGCCGTCCTTGCCCATTTCGTACATTTCTTCAGCGTTGCCATGGTCGGCAGTGATGATGGCCATGCCGCCAACTGCGTCGATGGCTGGGAGAATGCGTTTCAGTGCAATGTCAACAGACTCAACACCGATGACGGTGCTTTCTAGGCTGCCCGTGTGTCCTACCATGTCGCCGTTCGGGAAATTGACGCGCATGAAAGGCTGTTCGTTTTTCAGAATCTTTTCCACCAGGACATCGGTGATTTCAGCGGATTTCATCCAAGGACGCTGCTCGAAAGGAACGACATCAGATGGAATTTCAATGTATTCTTCAGCGGTCTCATCGAACTTTGAAGAGCGGTTGCCGTTGAAGAAATAAGTGACATGACCGTATTTCTGAGTCTCGGAAATGGCCAATTGCTTGATGCCCTTGTTGGCGAGAAATTCGCCCAAAGTGTTCTTGATGACAGGCGGTGCCACAAGGAACTGATGCGGAATGTGAAGGTCGCCGTCGTATTCGAGCATACCGGCGTAGTTGACTTTCGGGACCCTCACTCTGTCAAACTTGTCGAAATCAGGACCGCCTTCAAAGGCGCGTGTGATTTCCTGGGCACGGTCGCCGCGGAAATTGTAAAGGATGACGCTGTCGCCATCTTCGATGGTACCTATAGGTTTGCCGTTTTCAGCAATGATGAAAGCCGGCAGGTCTTGGTCGATGACGCCTGGGATTTCGTTTCTGTAAGCTTCGATGGCTTCCTTGCAAGTGGCAAACTGACGGCCTTCGCCAAGTACATGGGTTTTCCAGCCTTTCGCCACCATGTCCCAATTGGCTCCGTAACGGTCCATGGTGATTTTCATGCGGCCGCCGCCCGATGCGATGCGGTAATCGAAGCCGTTGCCTGAAAGTTCGGCGAGTTTGGCTTCAATCTGTTCGACATAGATGAGGGCTGAGGTCTCGCCTACATCGCGGCCATCCAAAAGTGCATGAACTCTCACCTTCTTGATGCCTTCAGCATGAGCTTCATCGAGCATTTGCATGAGGTGATTGATGTGTGAATGGACGTTGCCATCGCTCAGCAGACCAAGGAAATGCATGGTGCCGCCTTTAAGGGCGTCGGCAGCAAGCGATTTCCAGACCTTGTTTTCGTACATTGCCTTCGATTCAAGCGATTCCGATACAAGTTTGGCGCCTTGCGAGTAAATCTGACCAGCTCCGATGGCGTTGTGACCCACTTCGGAGTTGCCCATGTCGCCGTCGGATGGAAGACCGACTGCTGTGCCGTGGGCTTTCAGTTTCTGCCAAGGATAGTTTGCCATGCAACTGTCGAGGACAGGCTTCTTGGCCTGACGCACTGCGTTGCCTGCTTCAATTTCATTGATGCCCACGCCATCCATAATGATGAGCACAACCGGGCCGTCGTATTTGATTGACATAATTTAATCTCCTTTTATTTTTACGATTTTCTTATTTGGAGGGCAAAATTAGGCAAAAAACAAATAGTGTAGACATTATTTTTCTGCCAGATCAGCATTGCACTTCATGTTTTTATGTCCCTAGTTTCAAGGCCCTGACTTTCTTCTCTTTGCCCATGAAAAGATTTGGACATTCCGTCTCAATATTGTAATCGTCAAAGTCGCATTTCAGCATCACTTTCCCCGAAGTTGAATTGTCAGTGTTTCAAGCTTCTCAAGTATTCCTTCTGTCCGTCGTTAATCCGATAGCTTTCGCAGGCTTTCTGAATGGTCTTGTTATGCACCCATGGCGACATTTTCCGCTGTTCGATGTAAACAATCGTTTCGTCCCATTGTTTGGCCAAAGCCGTGGCGAAAAACCACGCAATCATCATGTTGACGTAATATTCCTCGCTGCGCACGGCGGCTGGAATTTCCAGATATTCAGCCTTGAAATCATCGTCCAAGTAATGGCTCATCAGCATTTCAATGCCAAAACGGATGGTGTAGGTTTTGTTGGAAGCCGTCCATTCGCGGATTTTGTCCATCAGTTCGGTTTTGTGTTTCTTGAAAACCTTCGGCGACATGATGTCGCACACCGCCCAATTGTCGACAAAAGGCAGAAATCGGTCGGTTTCCTTGATGCACTTCTTATAGTCCTTGATTTCGGAAACCAAAAGCCCGTGGAGCATGTTCTCATCGTAATACTGATGCGGCAATTCGTTGATAAACTGCTCGTGTTCAGGGCTTTTGATAAATTCCTTTGCCACTTTGCGCACATTCGGAACGCGCACGCCGATGAATCGGTCTGCCGGAATCGTCGGTGTCAGTTTTGCCTGAAATGCGGCATATTCCTTGTCTTGCAATTCAAAAAGTCTGGATTGGATGTTCATGATAGGGTGTTTAGAATATTTGGCCGGGTAATTTGAGTTTTTCCTTTGGCGGAAACTGTTTGTCGAATTCCTCACATTCGTTTTCGTCGACGAAATAGCCTTGTGGCGTGGCATATTCGCCTTTGATGCCATTTAAATAGCCTTGTTTCAGTTCCTTGCAGAGGAAAAACGAGGCATCTTCGCCTTCGGGCAGACCGTGATAGCGGATGCCGAATTCGGAAGCGAAAGTGAAACCGCAATGTTTGTAAAAGTCGATGTTGCCTTCAAAACAGATGGCGCCGAAACCCATTGCTGTGGCTTTTTGCAGGGCATAATCGAAAAAGGCCTTGCCGTAGCCTTGGCGTTTGTATTCGGGCGCAATGGCTAGCGGTCCGGCGGTGACGATGGGCAATTGTTTTTCATCGTCGCACTTGATTTCGGTGCGCATGAAAATGATTTGTCCCATGATTTTTCCATCAATAAGCATTACGAAATCAAGTTCCGGAACGAAAGCCGCATCGTTGCGGAGGCAATGCAAAACATAATGCTCCAGGCATCCAGGACGGTAAACATTCCAGAATGATTCCCTGACTAAAAATTCAACTTCTTTATAATCTGATGGTTGCTCGTTTCTGATGATGTATTGTTTCATTGATAATGCTTTAAATTGTAATTGTGTTGATTGTGTTTTGTAGCAGCAGGTAAAATTCTTTCATTTGGCTTGCCGTCTTGCCGATGCAATAGCACAGCAGCATATTGAGTTTCAGATTGTTTTTTCTGCCAAGTTTCACCAAATGGCTGATGTCGAATGTCTTGGTCAGCGTGACCATAGGCATCGGCGAATTCATCCAAAGTTCAAAGGCTTTGGCGCGTGGCGTGGTTTTCGGGTCGATAGTTTGTGGCATGTCAAATCCTGTCTTTTTTTGGCAACTTCTTGTTCACTTCGTCCCAAGCGTGTTGCGCAAGTTCCTGAATGAGTGCATCTTCCAATCCTTGGTTGAGCCAGATTTGGTTCCAATATTTCTTGTTCCAATGATGGGCACCTTCGATGGCGCTGTACTGTTCGCGCAACTCGATGGCCTTTTCGGGGTCGCATTTCATCACCACCAGTTCGGGTTTGTCCAAAATGATGGCGGCAAAGATTTTCCCCTTGATGCGGAACACCAAAACGGTGTCGTCGAAAGGCATGTCTTCGGTGGCGCAAGGCAAAGAGAGGCAATATTCGCGGAATGATTCGATGTTCATTATTGTGTTGCGTATTGATATTTTATGATGAAATCGGCGATAAATTTACGATAATTCTGATTTTCGGCGATATTTTTCAACTAATCGGCGATAAACTCCCTTGATTTTTTCACCCTAATCAAATGCCCTTCCTGAATTGCTGCAAAACTTGTCACTATGCAGATTAGAATTGCGGGATATTTCAATCCTACAAATTCGTATGCGATTGGCAGCAGAAACAGCAGAAGTCCCGATACTTTGTTTGCCGTAGTGTGCGGCAGAACGAGTTTTTTCCAACAGACGAATCCCGAAACGATGTTGATGATTTTGATGCAGAAAATCACGATAATCCATATCCAAAGCCATGTCGGAATGTTGAAAACGGGCAGCAAACGCACGAGGCAAACTGCAACGAAAAGCATGTCGGCAATGCTGTCCAATTTGGCTCCGAATGGTGTTGCGTTTCCTGTTTTTCGGGCGATGGGACCGTCAATCATGTCGGAAAAACCACAAAGTAGATAAATGATGCCAAACGACACTGAAAGTGGTGCTACGAACCATAACACCACCGACAGTATCATTCTTGAAAAGGTTATGATATTTGCTAAATTTCTGAAAATCATTCAGTTTTAGATATGAATGATAATGGCTTCGACAGGCTCAGCCAGCTAATCGCCAATAAACTCCGTAATCAGTTTGAACAACAACTCGTAAGTCTCAAAATAGAAATGTTCGAAAGTGTCGTTGGCGGTGTGATAATACTGGAAAGCGTCGCCTTCTTCGTTTTCGTAGAAAATGCACGGAACGCCTTGCACGGCAAAAGGATAATGGTCGCTGTTGGCAGCCAAATCGCCGCGGTTGAGCGACTGGAAATAATGCCTTTTCGCATTGATGGCTTCCATTTCGGCAAAGCCTTTCATGCCTTGCTCGCTGACCTCGCAATACTGCACGGGATTGTTATCGCCAATCATGTCGAGATTGAAAAGATATTTGATGTTGCTCAGCGGAACAATCGGGTGGTTGACATAATAGGTCGAACCGCGCAGATTGGCATCTTCGCCTGAAAACGCGATGAAAATCATGTCGTATTTCGGCTTGTGTTGGGCATAATATTCAGCCAAAGTGATGATGGCGGCAGTGCCCGAAGCGTTGTCGTTGGCACCTGGGAAATAGAGTTTTCTGCCCAAATTGCCCAAATGGTCGTAGTGCGCCGTGAAGACAAAACAACTGTCATGGCTTTCACCATTGATTTTTGCAATCACGTTGCTGCTTTCGTAGTTTGACAAAAACTTGTTTTCAACATTCAGCTTGATGTTTTTCGCTCCTCTGACGGCTTCGACAGTTGTCCAGACAATAGGTTTTGCGGCAATGTTTTCGCCGTAGGCCTTGTAGAATTTCAGGCCGGTTTCCCAAGTGTAAAGCAAACCTGCATTGGGGCAAGTCGTGTCGCTTTGCAGAACGGAAAACTCCTTGCCGTGTTTGTAAGGAAACCAGAAATCGCAGACGATGAAAGCGTTTTTGTATTCAGGTTTCTGCAAGTCCTTGGAAATCTGTTCGAAATCGAAATTGGCCGTGTCGATGAAATAGAGCGGGAAGCTGCCTTTCACGCCAGGTGAGTATTCGCGCATCACGAAATCATCGCCAGGAGTGAGTTTCCTGCCATCGACCCACATCTTCATTTTCCTCGGAAAAGTGTTAATGTTGATGGTGAAAGGTTGCAGAATGACTTCGTCAACGCCAGCCTTACGGAACTGTTTTTCAATGTAATCGCCCGCTTTCAGCACGCCATCCTTGGCATAGCCGCGGCCTTGATATTTCTTTGAACTCAGTTCCTTTACGATTTCCTTATAAAGCGGCGTATTTTGCGCTGGTAAAGCGATACAAAACGCTAATAATGCAATAATTAAGATTGATTTTTTCATTGTTAATTCACAGATAAAAAATATACTTCAATAAATGAATCCGTAATGTCAAAACCAGCCATTTGCTAACAGCTAATAGCTAATGGCTGAGATAAATCACTTACTTCCCATCCAAACCAATTCATATTTCCGGCTTCCGAGTCCAATTTTCTCACCATGAATGAGTTGTGTCTCCCATTCCGATTCGGGTGTCGTGTTTTTGAAATGATCGTGATGGTCGGTGAAACCTTCCTGATGCAGATGGTCGCCAAGCACGGAATTGCGGATTGGTTCGGCTTTCAGACACATATCGGCGCAGGCTTGGTCGAGGGCGACTGGGTCGAAGGAGGCGAACATGCCAATATTGGGCAGAATCGGGGCATCGTTTTCGCCGTGGCAGTCGCAGTATGGCGACACATCGACGATGAGCGAAATGTGGAAATTGTCGCGACCCGAAATGACAGCTTTTGTGTATTCCGCCATCTTGGCATTCAGCACGCTGAGGGCTTGGTCGGTGGCAAAGTCGATGGCATCGAAATTGCAGGCGCCAAGGCAGCGGCCACAGCCCACGCAATTCTCCTGGTTGACTTGCATTTTCTTGGTCGTTTCGTCGAACATGAGACCATTGTTGGCACATTCGCGCATGCAGCGTTTGCAGCCACGGCATTTCTCCGCCTTGATGATGGGCTTTCCGTTGGAGTGTTGGTCTGTCTTGCCGGCACGCGAGCCGCAGCCCATGCCGATATTCTTGATGGCACCACCGAAACCGGTCATTTCGTGGCCTTTGAAGTGCGTCAGGCTGATGAAGACATCGGCATCCATGACGGCGCGGCCAATCAAGGCTTCCTTGGTGTATTCGCCGCCTTCGACGGGCACGGCAATGTCGTCGGTGCCTTTCAGGCCGTCGCCAATGATAACCGGGCAACCGACGGTGAGCGGTGTGAAACCGTTTTCCCAAGCACATTCAAGATGTTCGAGGGCGTTTTTGCGCGAGCCGGGATACATGGTGTTGCAGTCGGTGAGGAAAGGCTTCCCGCCCAATTCCTTGACGAGGTCGACGATGGCTTTGGCATAATTCGGGCGCAGATAGCTAATGTTGCCCAATTCACCGAAGTGCATCTTGATGGCGACGAATTTGCCATTCATGTCGATGTTTTCAATGCCGGCAGTGCGTGCCAACCGCTTGAGTTTTGCAGGCATGCTTTCTCCGAAATAACCCGTGCGGAAGTCGGTGTAGTAAACTTTTGAAGTATTCATATTGATTCTGTTTTTAATGATAGTTATCTGTCTGATTTGTAATAAACGGGTCCTTCCTCGCCATATTGTCCTGAAAAAAGGAATCCTGCCCGTTGAAGGACTTTTTTCGATGCTTCGTTTTCCTCGGTAGTCTCAGCAATGACTTTCTTGACACCATTTTGCTTCAACGCCCATTCGGAAACCGATAGCAAAGCCTCTGTCATATAGCCGTTGCCACAAAAACCTTCTCTGAGACCATACCCGATTTCAACCGTTCCGTCATTGCCAACGCCCTTGAAACAGAAATCACCGACGATAGTCCCTGGATTTTCCTTTAGTTCCATGAACCACACGGCATACCACATCCGTTTTTCGGGATGGTCAAGGCAGCCTTGCAGCATCTCACCGTAGGCTTGCCGCAATTCTTCAATCGTTTCGTTTTCAATCAGATCGCGCATCTCATCATTGCTGATGGGAAACAGATTCAGTCGTTTGCTTTCAATGTTCATTTTCTTACTTGTAGTATTTTTCAATGCCTCCGTAACCTTTTATCAATTTGTTGGCTTTGGTCTTACCGATGAAATTTGCAAGGCGCTTACGAAACTCATCGGGTCGTTTGCGTGCCGCATCGATGTAGGCAACCCGAATGCGGCGGTAGGAATCCGAAAATCTTTCAAAGTTGACCAAAGTCTCTGGGTCTTTCTTGATTTCAGCCAAAATATCCTCCGGAAAAATGAATGGCTCGTTGATGACAGGCAGCACCAATGGTCTGACTTTCGGATGAATCATTCCCTGGCTCTCGAGCCAAATCAGCCGTTCGATGTTTGGACGCGAATAAGGGCTTCCTTCCCGCCTTGGTGTGAAGCGACGAATTCCATGCGTGTTGTCGAGTGTGCCTGCTTGACCGTCAATCCAGCCGAAACAAAGCGCTTCCTCGACAGCATCGTTGTATGAAATGCTTTGCTCACCCGCCACTTTCGTAGGGAAAACGAACCAGATTTCTTTCTCCGTCTCGAAATGTTCGCTGAGCCATCTGCGCCATTCGGCGCGGTCGTTGGCTTTAAAAGTGTTCATCGTTTTTGCTCCCATTCTTTTTGTGTCAGCCTGGTAATGTGCTCGGTACGAATGTCGTCCATCAGTTTCCAATAGATGTCCTTGTTGGTGTGATGATAGACGAAACCACATTTTTCCTGCACGCGTTTCGATTTGGCGTTGCCTTCGAAATAGCCGCACCAAAGCGTTTCAAGATTTAAATCTACAAAGGCGTGACGGATCAATTCTTTCGTAGCTTCGGGAATTAATCCCATACCCCAGAAAGGCACGCCAATCCAGTAACCGATTTCGCCTTCCGTTTCGGGCAAATCGAGGTTGCTTTGTGTGCCAATCATCAAGCCAATGCTACCGATGGCCTTGTTGTCCGTTTTCAAGCAAACGGCGTATGTCTCATTGACAGCCAGTACATTACGGATAATTTCACGGCTGTTTTCAACGCTGGTATGTGTCGGCCAGCCCGCTATGGGACCGACTGCCGGGTCTTTGGCAAACGCAAACAGGCTCTCTGCATCATCTTCGCACCACGGACGCAATATCAGTCTTTCCGTTTCCATGTTCATTTCATCAATTCGGCCCACACCTTGCCTTGGCGGCAAAATACGGTGTAAATCTTCGCTCCTTTGACTTGCGCCACACGAGCCTCTGCAGCCTGTTCGGGAAAGAGACGGATAAGCCCGACACGGTCGTAACGCTCCACCACGATGGCGACAATGAAGTCGTCCTTCGTCATCGGACAGGCGTATTCCAGCAAATATTCTCCGTCCATCTCGGTGATGGTGGGAATGGTGTTCTCTTTTTCAATGGCTACGGGTTCGATTTTTCTTCCGCAACATTCGATTTGCGCCTTGCCGTAAGCGATGCCAACATTCTTGCAGTTGGGACAATAATAGATGTTTAACTTGTTCATTGTTTATTCCTTTCTTTTCTTGATACCCAACACACACCATCTGATGAACGGGATGCGCTTCAAAATCTCGTAGATAGCCGGCGAAAGCAACATAACAGCAGCGGTGAGTATAACATACATTGCCCAAGGCGAAAGCGATGTGTATTGTTTCATCTGATAGCCCAAAGCAACTACTACAAGGTAATGAACGATGTAGATTCCGAAACTCGATCTGGTCATGTAATCGGCAAACTTGTTGGTTCTGTTGAACCATGCCTTGAAACAGCCCAACATGGCGAGAATCATCAGCCAGGCGTAGAGGCAGTTGAGCCAGCCGGAAAGGAAGTCGGGATCGGTATTGCACTTGCCCCAACCCGACAGAACCAAAGCTACACACGATGCCGCTGCACAGATGAACATGGGCAGATGTATACTTTCGACCTTGTCTTGGACCTCGTCGTGCGAGAAGACGAAATAGCCCAACAGGAACGGAATGAAATAGGTCAGAGGCTTGTATAGGTTGTACAAACCATCAAGACTCTCGGGGCGCGGATTGAAGATGAGCACTTGCGAGCCCAACCAGACCAACACGCCGAGCAGAATGATGACCGCAATGTTTGCCTTGCCGCACCAGTTCCAAAATCGGTCACGACAATCAATCTTCTTGATGAGGACAATAAGCAGCGAGAAGAGCCACAGGTCTTGGATGAACCACAGAGGTCCAATCCCACTGAATGTGCAGATGAAATATCTTCCAATGGCGGGAACGTTGTCGAAAATACCCATGCCGCGAGCCACGGCGGTGTTGAAATAGCCTGTCATCCAATGATAGACGAACAGGCCGATGGTTGATGGCACCAACAGCTTCAAAGTACGGCTCTTGATGAATTGTTTGCCGGTCTGCTTGTCCAAGGCGTAGCGCGCCGAGATGCCGGCCACCAGGAAAAGCAGCATCATGAACCAAGGGTAGAGGATGTACATCACCGCATCTTGCGGTTGTTTCATCGGATCATCGACAAAGCCGCCGATGCCGCCGAAAACGCCCTTGTTGTTGAAAAAATAAATGACGTGGTAGAATAGCACCAAAAGTACTGTGACCCACCTGAGATTGTCAATCCAATGTTTTCTCATGATTTTCAAATTTATTGTTCCTTAAGGTTTTGTTTCGCTTCGTCGCTGTTTTCCAAAAGGGCCCCGACATTCTTGCAACTGTTCATTTCGGCGCATTTGCCGCAACTTTCAAGTTTCTTGCTCATGGCACACTTGCGTATTTCGCACTAGTCGCTGCAATAATAGGTTTTCGGGCCTTCGCCACGGCATCCCAAGCAGTTGATGTGTTCGGGCAGGATTTCAATGTTGTTCAATTTGCTCCACTTGTCAGCGACCTTTTTTCTCAAATTGTTGTCGTCGTTAATCGTTGCGATGCGGGCTTCGCATTTTTCGCAATCCAGTCCGCAAAACGCTATCATCTCTTTCATTTTCAATTTGTTATTTTGGTTATTATTTCTTCGTAGTGAATGAAATGAAATGCGTCCCGACAGTCGGGTAGCCATCAACGGAAAAGAAATGGTCTCCCAAAATGCTGAAAGAATAATGCGTGTCGGGTTTCAGGTCAAACTGAACGGTAATGGTTTTTTGGTCTTCGCTCCATGAAAATGATTCCATTACTGCTCCTGCAAAAGAAGGAAATTCTCCACCATCGTTTCCTTTGCCAAGGTGTATGCTGTTTTGCATAGGCTTGTCGAAAGTAATCGTCATTTCCGATTTTCCTGCCGGAATGTCGGTGCTGCCGTTTTTGATGCTGCAACTGACGACATGTGCGCACTGCTTTTGATAGGCTTTCAGCTCCTTTTTGTATTTCCTGACGTTGAATCCGTTAATATCCTTGATTAACTGCGGCATGTAACTTTCAATGTCGGGATAAACATTGCGTTGCTTTTCGTATTGCGCCAAGGATTCCACCATGGTTTGAGTCAAAAGAAAACTTCTTTCACTGGCAATCAGAGAATTGATGTCGGCATTTGGATTGTGAGCCATAATGTATCTGATGACGCAACTCCGCACAAAGGTTTCGTTCATCATGGTGAGGGACGAGCCGTAAGCCTGCCGCGTCAACTTTTCTTTCTTTAATTCAAAAACCTTGTCGGCTTTTTTCTCCATTCCAGCCCAATATTTCGCATTCAGAGGATTGCAATAGGCATGACAAAATTCATGGATGACAATAGGAAGCACAATCTTAATCTGATAACAAGCATTACCCAATGAATCGGGTTTCGCGCAACCAATGACAGGCGATAAAACATTCTGTCCGTCAATGCGTTGTGAAGAACAACCGTAATTTTGCCAACCGACTAAAAAATTTAGGATAATTTTAAAATCGGCATTTTGGCGAGGACCGAAAAAAGTGTCGAACCAGGAAAAGTCGAGCGCAGAACGGATATCGTTGTTGAAAGTCTCGGTGGCTTGGTTTCTAACGGGAAGCGTGCTTTCATACCATTCATGAAAATGGCTCTTGTGATAGAAATCGGAAAGCGGTGCCAGAAAATCCTGTTTCTGCTGCTCAGTCCAACGGTCGAAAGACTTGTCGCCGCCTTCTTTGTAATTCTTGTCAATCGAAATAAGTCCTTGATTGTCAGTTGGTAAAACAAGGTGAAGCGCATAACTCACAACGGCATCGTAACTGACTGCTGTTTCATAGTATTCTTTTGCCAACGCAATCACTTCGTGAGTTTTGTAAGGTTCAAAATAGTTATCAACGGCGGCGGCATATTCTTCCATCAGGCAGCGGTTGTATTCATCGCAATCTGCCAAGCGGAAAACCACAGCCATAAGGTCGGCACGTTCATCGAATGAAACAGGGATTTCGGTTTGCGAAATGCCTAATAAAGGCATGAAAACCAAAAGAATAAAGGATAATGTTACTTTTTTCATGATAATTGGAATTTGATAGTTAATTTGATAGTTGTTTGATTTTCAAAAATATGATTATTCCTTATTGAATGCAAATCGGCTTTGAAATGATTCCGGTCTCGGTCAGAACGCGGATGAGATAAATGCCTGCATTTGAACTTTCCAGATTGATTTCATAAAGTTCATTGTCAACATTTTCCGATTTAAAGCATTGCCCCAAAGCATTGAATATTTCAATGTGTTTCATACCTTCCGCTTCAATGGTGAAATGCCCGTTTGAAGGATTCGGATAAATGCTGACAGATGGTGAAACTTTTTCGCTCACTTTGGTGTCATCTTTCGGAATGATATTCAGGATGATGCCTTCCAATTCGGTGAGGTTGTAGAAGAAATCGGGGTCGGGAATGAGGTACCAGCCGTCGTAACTGCCGCCGTAGCCGAAATTCATGTGATATTTTCCATCAGACTCGCGGTAGCCGTCAACCACCACATTGTGACCGTTTTGCCCGTCGGGACTTTCCACGGCGAGATGAGCCGGATAACCGTTTTGCAGGTTGTCAATCAACAAGTCGTACATTTCGTCACAAGGGTCTTTGTAGAGCACGCAGTCATCGAAACCGAAACGCTTGTAGGCATCGTAGGCTTGCTCAACATAGAATGTGCCCGAACCGCTTGATGTATACACCTGCGTGCAGGCCGTGCCACAGGCAAACACAATGGCAGCTGCCAGGTCGTTAGTGACATCTTCGCCCATGGCAAAGAGCTCATCGGCATCGTCAAGGTATTGGTTCAAAGTCTCAAATGATGGAAAACCGATGGTCTCCCAATCATCGTCGATGTCGTAGTTGCGTCCGGCATAGTTGTGGCGGTAGTCATCGCTGTCATCAAAGCGTGTGCCTTGCGTAGTGCGCAGATAGTTGATAATCTGTCCCATGGCAACGGCTGGGCAGCCGGCGTAGCTATTCGAATTGGTGACTGGGTCGCGCGGACACATTTTATTATAAGGCGCGTCTTGCGTCCAGTGTGAGGTCATCAGGAAGTCGCCTTTGATGTTATCGGCTTTTGCCTCAGCCAAAGCCTTTGGAAGCGGACTGATGTTTTTTGCAGGTTGTGCATAAATGTTTAATGCACACAGAATCAATAGGAATAGAAATGCTTTTTTCATTTTGATTATGTTTTATTGTTGTTTTTCCAGGTATTCGATGATGCTTGTCTCTTTCTCGTTTTCGGAGCGGAGATGTGGAGTAGGGCTGACCAATGGTTTCCCGGATTTGAGGAATGACAGAGTGGAGACGAATTGCAGCGAAATCATCTCGCTGACGAGTTCGTCGAAATAGAAAGTCGGGTCTTTGCTGCTCAACAATGCCAATCCGCAGACAAACACCCACAGTTGTCCAAAGAGCTTGATGGCTTGTTCTTTGCTGATGCCATAATCGCTGCAAATAACATCCAAACATTCCATGGCTTTTGGGTGAATCTCGTTCGAAACATCAGCATCCTTATGAAAGAAAAGCAGGTTGAATAGGTTTTGTTCTTCGCGGGCAAATCGTACAAGCCGCAATCCGAATTCCTTAAACGCTGGCGTATAGTCATTTACATCGGCCACATAATCGGAAAAGAGTTGCTGTGCCGCTTTCTTGACATCGGCGTTGACCTCTTCCATGTTATTATATAAGGTGAAAATCGGTCGTGAGGAACTGCCCAATGCCGCCCCCAATTCGCGTGCCGTGAGGGCATCAATTCCCTTTTGGCGCACCAAATCCAGGGCTTTCTCCACCATTTCTTCTTTCGTAAACAATGCTTTTCTTGGCATATATCGTTGATTTATTGCATACTATTCTAAAACACATGTTTTGCAACAAGTGTTGCAAATATATAAAAATTCATTCTTATGCAAAAAAATTTAGATAAAATTATTGTTTTGGGGATCCTGGAATGATGATAGAAATTTTGCGCTCAGATGCAAATTTGAAGAAAAAGATTTTGCGCTCAGATGCAAATTTAAAGAAAAAGATTTTGCGCTCATCGACAAATTTGTATCTTTGCAGCTGAATTTGTAATGTAAATCACTATGAATGAATATGTTTTTAAGCGCAAGATTTATGATCGTATGCTTCAATGGAAGAACCAAGAAAACGGACGCAGTGCATTGCTCATAGAAGGTGCTCGTCGAATAGGGAAATCTACCATTGTTGAGACGTTTGCCAAACAAGAATATAAATCGTACATTTTGATTGACTTTTCCAATGTTTTCGAAGAAGTTGATTCTTTATTCAGGTCGAATTTGGCGGATTTGAATTATTTCTTTCTTCGCCTTCAGGTATTGTATGGAGTGTCGTTGGCAGAGCGTGAATCGGTGATTATTTTTGACGAAGTCCAGTTGCAACCATTAGCGCGTCAAGCCATCAAACATTTGGTGAAAGATGGTCGCTACGATTATATCGAAACCGGGTCATTGATTAGCATTCGCAAGAATGTTGAACATATCGTCATTCCAAGCGAAGAGGAAAAAATCAAGATGTATCCCATGGACTATGAGGAGTTTAGATGGGCTTTGGGCGACTATGCCACAATGGGGCTTCTGCATGATGTATGGGAGAAGAAAATATCAATAGGCGATGATGTCGTTCGCGAATCAATGCGTCGTTTTCGTCTTTACATGTTGGTTGGAGGAATGCCTCAGGCAGTTAGTACTTTTCTAAAAACCAATGATTTAAGTGAAGTTGACAAGACAAAAAGAAAGATATTGTCTCTCTATTCAGAAGACCTGCAGAAACTTGATTCAACGGGAAGAGCCAAAGCGTTGTTCAATGCTATTCCCGCCCAACTAAGCAAAAACGCGTCGCGATACCAAGTTTCGACAGTAATAGATAATGGTTCCGCTTCGCGTTTGTCGGAGGTGATTGCCCTGATGAAAGAAAGCATGATAGTTAATGTGGCCTCGCATGTGAATGATCCTAATGTGGGGATGGAACTGACTGCCGACAACGATTGTTTTAAGATGTATTTGAACGACACCGGCTTGTTTGTCACATTGGCATTTCGCGACAAGGAATATACCGACAATATCATTTATAGGAAATTGTTAAGCGACAAACTTGAAGCCAATTTGGGATATATTTATGAGAATATGGTGGCTCAGATGCTTCGGACAGCAGGTAACGAGTTATATTACCACACATTTCCTTCTGAAAACAGGCACAATTATGAAATTGACTTCTTGCTGTCGCGTGGCACGAAGTTATGTCCTATCGAAGTCAAATCGTCAGGCTACAAGACCCATGCTTCGTTGGATGCTTTTAGAGAAAAGTTCGGTTCGCGTGTCGGACAGAGCTATCTTGTTTATACCAAAGACCTTCGAAAAGATGGCGAAACGCTGTTAGTTCCAGTGTATATGACTCCGTTTTTGTAAATCATTAAATTCCAAGCAGTTCCGGCAATTCAGCCAGACTCTTAATCCTTGACATGCGCGGATGCTCAAAATCTTCGGTCACTTCGTGCTGCCACATCACTTCAAAAGGAACGTGAACGGCAAAAGCCCCGATTTCCAATGCTGGCCTGATGTCCGATTTCAGCGAGTTACCCACCATAAGCAGTTCTTCTGGGTTGATGTTCAGGTCTTTGCACAAATCTAAATACTGTTTTTCCTTTTTGTCGGACACAATGACGACCTTTTCAAAATAAGGCAGCAAGCCGGAACGTTGCAGCTTGTGTTCTTGGGTCAAGAGTTCGCCTTTGGTGAAAAGCACCATGCGAAATTTGCCTTTCAGCGCCGACAAACCTTCTTCAACGCCCGCCAAAGGCGTGGCTTTCAGATGCAGCAGCGACCTGCCTAAATTGAGCACTTGCAGAATCTCGTCGTCGGTGGCCTTGCCCTTCGATACCTTTATGGCATTCTCGACCAGTGAAAGTGTGAACGCCATAGCACCGTAGCCGTAATCTTCCATATTGGCCATTTCGGTGGCAAAAAGGCTTCTCGAGACTTCTTCGGCTGTGGCATACTTTTCAAGTACACGGCACATGTCTTTTTCAACTTGTTGGAAGTGAGATTCATTGTCCCACAAAGTGTCATCGGCATCGAAAGCTATGACTTTGATATTTTTGAATATGTTCATTTCTGATTTTGTTTAATACAGCTCATGCTGCATCGATGAATACTGCGCAAAAAGTTCCAGGCAGGCTTCGCGGTCGAGTTCCTCCATAAAATGGGTGAGTTTGTCTCTGCCGCTGAAAATCTGGTCGAATTTGTCATCGCGGAAGCCAATCATGCCGTTGTCTTCGATGGTGCAACCGTAATAAATATGGTCGATGTTGGCCCACATACAGGCACAAAGGCACATGTGGCAAGGCTCGCCAGTGGTGTACAAAGTGCAGCCCGTTAGGTCAAAAGTGCCCAAAACGGCAGCAGCGTGTCGGATGGCATCAATTTCGCCGTGGCAGGTCGGGTCGTTGTTTTTCAATACCTTGTTGTGCCCTCGGCCAATGACTTCGCCATCTTTGACGATGACGGTGCCAAAAGGTCCTCCGTGGCCTTCGTTGATGCCTAATAAGGCTTCATCAATGGCCATTTGCATGAATTTATCTTTTGCTTTCATAAATATCCGTGAAATTTTGGTCAAAAATACAAAAATTCATCTGTTGCAATCATTCAGATTCTTATTTTTGTGCATCAAAAAAATTTCGCTATGAGAAGAAACTTACTTTTTGCTTTTATCGGACTTTTGCTCTGCGTTTCATGCGCAAGGCCAGAAACGGATCCTGAAATCATCGCCATGCAAGGTTTGCTGAACCGCGTTGTGCCTGATTATGCCAACAAATTCAAATTGGAACACATCGAAAACGACAGCGTTGACTGCTTTGAATTGGAATCGGTCGGACGGAAAATCATCATCCGTGGCAACAACGCCAACAGCATGGCCGTGGGCTTGAATCATTACCTGAAATACTATTGCAAGGCGCAATATTCGTGGTTTGAGGCGGACAAATTGGAAATGCCTGCCGAACTTCCAGCCATTCCTGAAAAAGTGAGCGAACAGGCAAGAGTTCCGGAACGTTTCTTCCTGAATTACTGCACTTACGGCTACACCATGCCGTGGTGGAGTTGGGACGAATGGGAGCATTTCATCGACTGGATGGCGCTGAATGGCATCAATCTGCCCTTGGCCATTACGGGGCAGGAAGCCGTGTGGTACAAAGTCTGGAGCGACCTCGGCCTGACCGATGAGGAAATCCGCAGTTATTTCACAGGACCGGCGCATCTGCCTTGGCACCGTATGCAGAACATCGACCGCTGGGGCGGTCCTTTGCCGATGTCGTGGCTCGAAAATCAGGAGGCTTTGCAAAAACGGATTGTCGCCCGCGAGCGTGAACTCAACATGAAGCCTGTGTTGCCAGGTTTCGCAGGTCATGTGCCGGCTTGCATCACAAGGATTTATCCCGATGCGCCTTTGGCATCGCTGGGCGATTGGGCTGGTTTCGACAGCATCTGCTGGTGCAAGTTCCTCGACCCGATGTCGCCTTTATACACTGAAATTCAGCAGAAATTCATCGCCGAAGAAACTGCCATGTTCGGCACCGACCATATCTATGGCATCGACATTTTCAATGAAATGATTCCGCCGAGCTGGGAGCCTGATTATCTGGGCCGTGTCAGTCGTCAGGTGTATGAATCGCTTGCCGCCGCCGACCCCGATGCGCGTTGGTTGCAGATGACTTGGCTATTCTGGAACGAACGCCAGTATTGGGAAGTCGACAACCGCATTGAGGCGTATATCACTTCATTTCCGAAGGAAAAGCAGCTTTTACTCGACTATTATTGCGACCGTCAGCCGGTGTGGGAGCGTACGGATTCCTATTACGGCGTGCCTTACATTTGGTGCTATTTGGGCAATTTTGGCGGCAATTCCATGTTGGTCGGAAACCTCGACACCATCAATGCAAGGATTGAACATGCTTTCGACAAGGGCGGAGACAATTTCTGCGGCATCGGCTCTACTTTGGAAGGTTTCGACTGCAATCCTTTCATGTATGAATACGTTTTTGAAAAGGCTTGGACGGGCGATTTGCACACCGATAAGGAAGCTTGGATTGAAAAACTCGCCGACCAACGCGCCGGAAAGGAAGACCCAAACATGCGCGAAGCATGGAAACTCTTGGCCGATAGCGTCTACAACTGGCCTTCAACGCCTGGCCAGTGCGTGATGGTCAACGCACGGCCAACGATGGGTGCCTATCATCAGTATTATGTCAATCCGCGCTACAGATACAATAATCTCGATTTACTGAATGTCTTGGACAAACTGCTTGCCGTCGACAGCGACAGTCGCACCTTGCATTTCGATGTGGTGAACGTCACACGCCAAATGTTAGGCAATTATTTCAGCGATTTGCAAAAGGAATATGTGGCGGCATACAAGGATGGCGATTATGAAAAACTGCATGAAAACGAAGCCATTATGACTGAAATCCTTGATGATTTGGATACCTTGCTAAACACCGAAAGCGCATTTTTGGTTGGCAAATGGATTGCTGATTCGCGCGCCATCGGCATCACCAATGAAGATAAGGATTATTTCGAAAGCAATGCCCGCAACCTCATCACGACTTGGGGCGAGGAAGATGCTTTGCTCAACGAATACGGCAGCCGCTCATGGGCCGGTTTGACCAAGACTTATTATGCCTACCGTTGGAAAGAATTCTTCAAGGATGTGAATGCTGCCATCGAAGCCAATGTGCCGTTTGATGAAGAGGCTTACCACAAGCACATTTGTGAATACGAAGGTAAATGGTGGCGCGAACGCCTCTATGAGTTCAATGCCGAACCTGTCGGCGATGGAGAAGCCATTGCTAAAGAAATCGCTGACAAATATAGGGAGAGACTGGTGGAAAGATATTTGGTAAATTGAAAAATGTTTTTCTTTTGCCAAGAATTAGAAAAATCGAAGATTACCTCACTGCGTATCAGTGAAATCTTTTAGATTCGACGTAGTCAATCATAGATTTCAGCGTAGCTAATTGGAGCATGTTTCTATGATTCAGCTCTACTTGCTTGGGACGAAAGACGGTATCTAGGCGAAATCTAGGCGAAATGTAGGCGAAATCTAGGCGAAATGTAGGCGAAATGTAGGAGAACGGCCGGTGATTACGTGTCTTTCGCTTCTTGGCTTCGCAATTTCCTTACACAAACCACTCTACCACAGCGCGATGCTGGTAGTTTTTCTCCAATTCCGTCTTGTGGTAGTTGTAGTTCGGGTCGTCGAAATGCTTGGCGTGGGTCGGGCATTTCTTGACGCAGGCTCCGCATTTTATGCAAATGCCCGTGACTTCAGCTACATTTTCCGGATTGATGGAACCCATCGGACAGACCTTCACGCATAAGCCGCATTTCACGCAAGCCTCTGAAGTCAAAGGCTTTACCTTGCGGATGTCGAAACTATTCTGTTGGGCATCTTTCGGCTGATAATGCTGACGGTAAGGGTAGGGGACGCCTTTGATTTGAGGCTTTGAAATGTCGTTCCGTTTGATCTTTTCCGCTACTAATTTGGCAAAATCCGCAGCCTTTTGCAAGTCATCGGCATCGGGACGGCCTGCCGCCAAAGTGGTCGAGAAAGAATGTTCGCCAACGAAAGCGCCGCCTGCAATGACTTTCATGCCGCTGTTTTCCAAAATGTCGGTGGCTTCCATCAGGGCGTCATCGAAATCGCGGTTGCCGTAAACGGCTACGGATAAAGCCGTCGCACTATTGCCTTGCATCGTGTTCAGGTATTTAACCAACACATTCGGCACGCGGCCAGCGTAGACTGGAACGCCAAAAACGACAAAATCCGTGGCCTTGAAAACCATCGGCTCCTGACGGTTTGGCAAGAGTGTGAAGTCAAGTTCCTCTGATGGAACATTCAATTCGTTGGATAAGGTAGCAACAATTTGACGGACAACTTTTTGTGTTGTCCCCGTTGCACTGAAATAAACGGCTTTTATTTTGCTGATGGTCATTTCCTTTGTCTGTTTTCGATTTCAGCAGTTGTGAACACTCTCCTTTGGGTCAACATCAAAACGAAAGCAAGGATGGCACCCAAGGTATCTGCTATCGTCATGGAGGACCACACGCCCGTCAAACCTGATTGGTTGAGGTTGAGGAAAATGGTCGGAACGATGTAAATAAGCGGTATCAGGAACAAAACCTGACGCGAAAGACTGGTCACGATGGCAATCCAAGGCTTGTCGATGGACTGGAAGAACTGCGAGTTGGTAATGGTGAAACCGACCAATGGGAACATCACCATCATGAAGCGCATGGCAGGAATGCCGATTTCGATAAGGTTGGCTTCCTTGGTGAAGGCACGCAACAGAATATGCGGAATGGAAAGCGCCAGAATGGAACCCATCAAACCGACAAGTACATTGGCAATCATGGTGAGTTTGTAAACTTCCTTCAAACGGCTTGGATGGCCTGCACCGTAATTATAGCCCGCAATCGGTTGCATGCCTTGGCAGAGGCCAATCATCAGCAGGATGCAGATGCTTCCGAATGAATTGACGATGCCGTAGGCGCCCACGGCCAAGTCGCCGCCAAAACGGATGAGCTGGCTGTTGAGCAAAGCCACCACAGCCGATGCTGCCAAGTTCATGGAAAATGGGCTGATGCCAATCATCAGGATGTTGCGGAAAATATAGAGTTTCGGTGCCCAAGCGTGTTTCTTGAAACGAATGAACGACTTTTTTTGGAAGAAATGCCAGACGGAAGCCACCGAACTGCAAGCCATGGAAATGGTTGTCGCCCATGCGGCACCGGCAATGCCCATATCAAGACCGTAAATGAAAATAGCATCTAAGATGATGTTCAGAATGGCACCGCCAGCCAAGATGAACATGGATTTAGTTGGATAACCCGAAGCACGAATCAGGCCAGTCAGGTTGAAAGTGACGGTGGTGAGAAACATGCCAGGGATGACGATGACCATATATTCGCGGGCAAAGGCTATGGTTTCAGGCGTCGCGCCGAACATGGTCAGAATCTTATCCATAAAAGTGTAGGAGAAAGTGGTGAACAAGATGCCGAAGAAAAAAGTCAGCAAAAGGCTGTTACCCAATATCTTCTCTGCCCATCGCACGTCTTTCTGCCCCAAAACGATGGACATTCGTGCCGAAGAACCTGCACCGACCAAGGAGCCGAAAGCATGGATGATGTTCATAATCGGCATGGTGATGGCCAAGCCCGCAATGGCCAATGAGCCGACACATTGCCCTAAAAACACGCGGTCGAGAATGTTATAGACCGATGCAATGACCTGACTGATGATGGCAGGCAGGGCGTAAATCCACAATAATCGCTTTATACTCTTGGTTTCTAACTCTTTAGTCTTGTCCAACTGTTCCATTCTACACGTTTTTGAGGGCGCAAAATTACACAAAAAACAGCAATTTGAATAGAATGAACCTTTAATATAAAAATTGGGTATAATCATCAAAACTTTTTCATACCTTTGCCCGTTCAATTCAAAGGGTTTGTTTTGATTCGTATTGCATTGAAAATAAAGTTATTACCAATTCTATTAGTGGGTTTTATAGCTCTCTTTGGCGAAGCTTGTGCAAAAAACATTGAATCGCCGAAGGTGGCGCGTAGGCTTTCTACCCTTTCGACTAAGGAATTGCCTCTACCTTACGACAATGCTTTGGTCCCCGAAATTGATGCATATCTTGCAAAGCCACTCCCATCGGTTTACCAAACTTATGAGAGTTTCATTGAATCAGAATTGCAGAAACGCAACATGCCTTTCGGTTTAAAGTTTCTTCCAGTTGCATTGAGCAATATGCAAATCAAATACGAGAAAGGCGATCGTTGTGGCGTTTGGGCCATGCCGACCTTAGTTGCTTTGCGTTATGGCGTTGCGGTCAACGACGAAAAGGATGAGCGTTTCTCTGTCGAGGCGTCTACTACGGCCGCCCTTGATTATTTGATGGAACTCCATGACCAGTATCAGAACTGGTGGTTTTGCATTTTGGCTTATGCAAATAGCCCTACATCGCTTCACCATTCGTTGACGAAAAACGAAAAATGGCTAGATCTTTGGGATATTTATCATCAGTCAGCCTTGCCCGATTCGAAAATCATAGCGAAGTTCATGGCTTGCTATTATGTTTATAGTTTAGATCATAGGCCAGTTGCTGCTGTAAACGTCTCTTCCGATAATGCCGCCATCAAAGATGCAGTCAGTGTGAAGAAGGACGAAAAACCCAATGAAGTGGTCCAATCTGCCTCTGGAACTGAGACCAAGGCAAAAGCCCCAGCCAAATCAGAAAAGCAAAAAGTCAAATCAACTAAATATACTGTAAAGAAAGGTGACACTTTAAGCCGAATCGCTCAAAAACAGCATGTCAAAGTCAGTGATATCAAGAAATGGAATCATCTGAAAAATGACAAGATTCGCGAAGGTCAGAAATTAATTATCAAGAAATAAACGATGAAATCATACCGCACGCTTTTATTTATTCTGGCTGTTTTTGCCTTGTTTGGCATCGGCTGGTTTTTCTTCCCGGAGGACGGCATTAAAATTGGCAATTTATCCTTGCGTTTCCCTTCGTATGCTCAGGCTAAGGCGGGTGAACAAGAGGAGGTTGATGTTGACGCAGTCCTCGAAAATGTGAGCAAAAGTTTCGAAATGACCCATTCCGAGTCATTGATTGACAGCTTGTGCTTTTTCCGCGATTATTTGACTGAAAATCCGAACCGCATCTATTTACCTGGCGATGACTATGAATATTTCGATAGTGTTTTTGCCGCGTTTGAAGGCGCCCGTTCCAAAGGAGAGATCTGCCGTGTTATCCATTATGGTGATTCTCAAATTGAGATGGACCGTATTTCGTCGGTGTTTCGTCAAAAGCTGCAAGAGTTGTTCGGTGGTTCGGGTCCAAGCATGATCCCTGCCATTCAGCCAGTGCCTACAATTTCGGTTTCACAGCGTGCATCCAATGTGTCGCGTTATGCCATCATTGGCGATTCCACTTCACACCGCCCTTCGCATAACCGTTATGGCGTGATGACGCAATTTGGCCAGATCAATGGCGAAGGCAGCATTTCGTTCACGCAATCCAGTCATAAGCATGCGTTCGAAAAGGTGAAGCAGATTTCGAGGGTTTCGGTGTTGCTCGGAAATAATAGCGAAGGTTTTATTGCTTCGTTGAAATGTGATACCATCGTGTGCGAAGCTAAGGTGCTTAATGCTAACGATAGTGTATCTATGGTCACATGGATTTTGCCTGCCAATGTCAAGAAGGGAACGATTTCATTTAAAGGCCGTGCCGAAATCTATGGCGTAATGCTTGACGGCAAACCTGGTGTGGCGCTGGATAATGTTTCGTTAAGAGGTTGTTCAGGCAATATATTTACCCGCATCAATCAGGAATTGCTGAAACAGTCGTACGATATGCTTAACACCAAGATGATTATCTTGCAGTTTGGCGGCAACCGTATGCCTGGCATCAAGACCAGCAACAATATTGCTGCCTATATGAGAGAACTTGAAAAACACGTCAGATACATCAAGGAGACAGCACCTCAGGCCACTTTCCTCTTCATCGGACCTGCCGATATGGGTAAGAGTTACAATGGCGTGATGGGCACATGGAAAGGCTTGCCTGAATTGAACGATTCGCTGCGTGCCATGGCGCTGCGAAACGACATCGCATATTGGGACATGTTCCATGTTATGGGTGGCGAAGGTTCGATGGCCCAATGGGTGAAACACAGTCCAGCCTTGGCAGGACCTGATTATGTGCATTTTACATTCACGGGCGCACAGGAAATTGGTGCCGATTTGGCGAAATCGTTTACCACTTATTACGATTTCTACAAACTGCGTCAAAGAGTGCCGCATAAGATTGTTTCAGAATACGTAAAACGTGAAGCTGACAATTTGCCGCCAACCTTGCGCTATCAGATTCCAACTTACCAACCTTTCAAAAAAGTGAAACAATGAGAAGACTTTCATTAGTCATATTATTGTTTTTCTGTGTTTTGACGGTATCAGCCCAGACAAAGCCATTGATGCGGCCGATACCAAACTATGGTTTTGCCAACTTTGAGCGTAACCACATCCAATATCCGGGCGACAGCCTTGCCATGGAACGCTTTTTCCAGAAAATGGATTCCGTTGTGTTTATGGGACAAGGTAATCTGAACATCATGCACATTGGCGGCTCTCACGTTCAGGCCGGCGTATTCACGCAGCAGTTCCGCGACAATCTTTTGGAAATTGCTCCTGATTTGATTGGCGGACAGTATTTTGTGTTTCCTTTTTCGGCTGGCGGAACCAACAATCCGTCTCACTACATTGTGCGTTATTCGGGTGATTGGTCGTATTCGCGAAATGCTGTCTGCAAGGAAACCGACAAACGCATGGGTTTAGCCGGAGCTGCCATTACCACAAGCGATGAGAACGCTTCGGTAAGCATCATTTCGCGTGAAAAGAAAGCTACTAACCGCTCACCACAGTTTGTATTCAACAAGGTAACGATTCTCGGTTTTTCCGACACCGACGACACGGCTCCCATTGTGAGCATCGATGGCATCACAATACAAGGGAAATACGATGAAGATTTGTCGACATTTGCCTTCACCCTGCCGCGTCTCACCGATTCCGTTTGTATCTGTTTCGATTCCGTTCCGGGTGAATTCACCATTACGGGCATTTTGCTTGAAAACGGCATGCCAGGCATCAATGTACATGGCGTTGGGGTTAACGGTGCAAGCGTGCCTTCCTATTTGCGTTGCGATGATTTCGAGCGTGACCTTGAACTGATCAAGCCCGACCTGATTATATTCGGCATTGGCATCAACGATGCAACGGAAAAGAATTTCACCAAGGAAGGTTTCAAAAGCAATTACGCCCAGCTGATTGAAATCATGCAGCGCGTCAATCCCGATTGTGCCTTGCTTTTCATGAGTAATAACGACAGCTTTAAGAAATTGAAGAAGAACAAATATCAAGTGAACACCAACGGCTTGCTCGTTGAGATTGCGGTCAACGAGATGGGAAAGAAATACAATGCCGCCGTTTGGGATCAGTTCGACATTATGGGAGGATTGAAATCCATGCAGCAATGGCAAGATGAAGGTCTGGCTCAGAAAGACAAGGTGCATTTTACAACCTCCGGTTATGAATTGATGGGCGACTTGCTCTATAATGCTTTTATTGAAAAATACATGAACCACCTTCGCTCACACGCAAAGAAGAATTGATATGTTGACATTCCCTGACATAGCGCTCGATTTCTTTCAAAAGCTGTTCTCCTTCGACGCCGAACATCCTTTGCTGTTCACGCAGTTCTATTTTTGGGCATTCTTTGCCATCGTGTTTGCGATATTCTGCCTTTTCAAGAACAAGACCTTGCTCCGAAACAGTTTCCTGTTCTTTGTCAGCCTTTTCTTCTATTACAAGACCAGCGGCCTGTTCACGCTGATTCTGATTTTCACGGTCATCTATAATTTCTTTGCCGGAAAATGGATCTATTCGCGGAAGAAGGACTGGAGCCGAAATGCTGTTTTGGCCATCAGCATTATCGTCAACTTGCTGACTTTGTGTTATTTTAAGTATGCCTATTTCTTCACCGATGTGGTGAACAACATATTCGGGACTCATTTTGCAGTCTTCGATGTTTTCTCGTGGATTGGCAACGAAATCACGAACAGCAACCGCTTCAATGTCGATGCCATTTTGCTGCCTGTGGGCATTTCGTTCTTCACTTTCCAGGCCATTAGTTATGTGATGGACGTCTACCGCAAACGCATCGAACCGGTGAAGAATATCCTCGATTTCGGCTTCTATATCAGTTTCTTCCCGCAGCTGGTGGCCGGTCCAATCGTGAGGGCCAACGAGTTCATTCCGCAACTGCACAAGAAGTATTTCCTGAGTCGCACGCAGTTTGGCATCGCCGTCTTTTGGATTATGAACGGCTTGGTGAAGAAAATCGTGCTGAGCGACTACATCGCCATCAATTTCATCGACCGCGTATTTGAAAATCCGTTGCTATATTCTGGTTTTGAGAACCTCACGGCATTGTTCGGTTATTCCCTCCAAGTCTATGCCGACTTCTCAGGCTATACCGACATCGCCATCGGCGTTGCCATGCTGATGGGTTTCTATCTGCCGAAAAACTTCAATTCGCCTTACAAAGCCAAAAATCCAGGCGAGTTTTGGAAACGCTGGCATATTTCACTTTCCAAATGGTTGCAGGATTATCTCTACATTCCGCTGGGCGGCAACCGCAATGCTTCATTCGGCACTTACGCCTGCATTTTCTCCATAGCAGCCATTGGGACAATCCTTTCGGGAAGCCTTTGGGTAGCGGCCATTGTCTTGCTTCTTACGGGAATCATCGGCATTGTGGCGATTGAAAAACCCGAAAAACGCCGCAAAATCACGACCAACCTCAACTCGATGGATACCATGCTGTTAGGCGGCCTTTGGCACGGCGCAAGCTGGAATTTCATGATTTGGGGTGGCTTGAATGGCATCGGCATGATTGTCTACAAGTTCTGGAAAGACTGGACGGTTTACACACGCACTTTGGTCGTCTTCATGCTGACGCTTGTGCTTGGTGCGCTATGCTATTATGTGCCACGGCCGGTGTTCAACATGTTCTTCGTCTGGATTGCCATCATTTTCATTGGCAACTTTATCCGAATGATTTACAATCTGTTGCATGGCAAAAAGACGATGCAGTGGTTGCAAGATGCCTGGGCAATTTTCCAGACCTTCACTTTCATCACCTTTACGCGACTGTTTTTCCGTTCGGGTTCGAACCTCGACCCAGCCGAAGCCAACGAAACGGCTTGGAACACAGCCAAAAACATGGTCAACCAGATTGGAAGCCACTGGAATTTGAAAGTCATTCCCGACATTGCCTACAATTACCGTTACGTTTTCGGCCTCATTATCTTAGGCATGATTATCCACTGGTTGCCCGAAAACTTCAAGCGCCGCTACCGCATTTGGTTTGCCAAGATGCCAATCCCGCTGATGATTTTCGTCGTCGCTCTGATTGTGTTCGTCATCTATCAGTTCATTACCGCTGATTTGCAATCGTTTATTTATTTCCAATTTTAAATATTGTGGATTGTCCATGTAGAGACGTTGCGCGCAACGTCTTTACAGCCCAAATTTTGTGACATGTCAACTAATTTTTATAAAACTCTATGGAAAAATCATAAAATTTTAGATTTTTTCCCAGAGTTTTATCAGAAAGATGTATTTTTGCATGAAAATTCATCGTTATGGAAAGAAAAGCAATGTCGGCATTAATGGCTTGGAAAGACAAGCCGAACCATATGCCGCTTATCTTGAATGGAGCCAGACAAGTAGGAAAAACGTATCTTTTGCGTGAATTTGGCGCAAAGTGTTTCGAAAACACCATTTATGTCCATTTGGAAAACCAGGTGGCAGTTTCCGCATTTTTTGAAGGCGATTTGACTTCAATACGGATTCTGAAATATTTGGAAGCCGTTTATAATCAGCCGATTGTCGCGGGAAAAACCTTGATTATCTTTGATGAAATACAATGCAGCGAACGTGCTTTGATGGCTTTGAAGACTTTCTGCGAAGAAGCTCCCGAATATCATGTGGCGGCGGCTGGAAGTCTGCTTGGTGTGGCCGTCAATCGTGAAAAATATTCTTTCCCGGTCGGAAAGGTGGATGAAATCAGTTTGTTTCCGCTTGATTTTGAGGAGTTTCTGTGGGCAATGGGAAAACGGTTTTTCTCAGAGGAGATAAGGGCGCATTATGCTGAAAACCAGCCTTTTCCTGACCCAATTCATCAGATGCTAACGGAATTGTACCGTCATTATCTGATTACGGGAGGAATGCCTGCGGTTGTAAAACAATTTACTGAAAATCAAAGTTTTATTGACGTCGCTGATATTCAAGGACGCATTCTTAACGAGTATCTGGCTGATATGGCGAAATATGCCACGGCATCGACGTCGGTCAGGATTAGAGCCTGCTACAATTCCATTCCGGCACAGTTGGCCAAGGAAAACACCAAGTTTCAGTACAAAGTAGTGCAACGCGGCGGCAGCGCGACCATTTTCGGCGAATCCATCGATTGGCTGGAATCGGCAGGCATCGTGCTGAAATGCCAAAAGACCAACCACGGACACATGCCCATTGCGGCCTACGCCGAACTTTCCGACTTTAAACTTTACATGGCCGACACAGGCCTTTTGACCATGAAATCGGGGCTTGCCTACCAGACTATCCTTTCGACCATCGAACAGGACAATGCCTTTATGGGCGCTTTGGCTGAAAACTATGTGGCACAGCAGTTTGCCGCCAACCACATTCCGCTTTTCTATTGGAAAAACGACAACACCGCCGAAGTTGATTTCGTGCTGCAATCGGGCACTGACATTATTCCTGTGGAAGTGAAAAAAGGCAAGCGCAACAAGTCCATCAGCATGAACATCTTTGCCCAAAAATACGGCTCGCCTTATTCCATCAGAATTTCGCAGAAGCATTTTGGCTTCGACAACAAAATAAAATCAGTGCCGCTTTATGCGGCTTTCTGTGTTGGAAATGATTAAACTCTAAGAAAAAATCATATATTTTTAGATTTTTCCATAGAGTTTAATCAGAAAAACATTTTGTGGACAAATTATTTGTTCTTGCAAAAATCAAACTCCTATCAAATAAAAGTCTAATTTTGCACATCAATGATTTTAAAGATATGACCGACCTCAACATCGCCTACATACAGACCGACCTCCGCTGGGAGGACAAGGCCGCAAACCTTGAAAACTTCTCCAATCTGCTCGACAAAGTGCAGCCAGGCACCGACCTGATTTTGCTACCTGAGACTTTCACCACGGCTTTTCCCGTCGACCCACGGCAATTTGCCGAGCTTCTTGATGGCGAAACGATGAATTGGCTGCGCAGCAAAGCGAAGGAGAAAAACGCTGTGGTTTGCGGCACACTTTTGCTGGAAATCGACCACACCTATTATAATAGTCTCGTCTGGATGCGCCCCGACGGTAGTTATGAACTCTATCACAAAAGGCATCCTTTCAGCATTGGCGGCGAAAACAATCTGGTGAAAAAGGGCGAAAATCAGTTGACGGTTGAATTGAAAGGTTGGCGCATCCGCCCTATGGTGTGCTACGATGTGCGTTTCCCCGTTTGGGCACGCAACCGCTACGAAAACGGACAATATGAATACGATTTGGCTTTCTATCTGGCCAATTTCCCCGATTCAAGGATGATTGTGTGGAACGGACTTTTGGTGGCGCGTGCCATCGAAAACCAATCATATATAATAGGTGTGAACCGCATCGGCGACGACCCGAACGGCTTGCATTACAGCGGCGAATCGCAGGTGGTGAACGCCCGCGGCGAAGTCATATCGAAAATTGAACCCTATCAGGAAGGTGTGGCGCATTGCACATTGAATGCTGAAAAATTGACACATTTCCGCGAAAAATTCCCGTTGGGACCCGATTGGGACACTTACACGGTTCAATAATCAAAGCCATGACACTGAGCGTCTTTTCTGATGAGTATTTCATGAAGCAGGCTTATCACGAAGCCGAACTTGCCCTCGAAGCAGGCGAAATTCCCATTGGTGCCGTGGTGGTGTGCAACAACAAAATCATTGCCCGCACACACAACCAGACCGAAATGCTGAACGATGTGACGGCTCATGCCGAAATGCTGGCCGTTACTGCCGCATCGAATGCACTTGGCGCCAAATATCTTGACGAATGTACGGTTTTCGTCACCCTTGAGCCTTGCCCGATGTGCGCCAGCGCCATGGAACATGCTCATGTCGGTCGCGTGGTTTGGGCCGCCGATGACCCGAAAAACGGTTTCCAGCGTTTCGGCAACATGCTGCATCCGAAAACCAAGATCCAGACAGGTATTTTGCACGATGAATGTCTCTCATTATTGACGGATTTCTTCAAGAAAAAAAGATAACCGAATCATTTGTCAGTCATTTTTGTCATTTTGTCAGTTTCAATTTATTATATTCAACATATTGACATTCAATATTTTGAATAAATTCATTCATTTCAAGTGAAAACAAAATGCGTCAATTCTTGTTTGGCATAAAGATTGACTATTGAAGCGCGTTGCCCAATTGCGGGCAGTGAAAATTTGAATAGAAAAATATCAGTAATTAATAAATAGGAGAACAAAAACATGTCAAAAATCATTGGAATCGACTTAGGAACAACTAACTCATGTGTGGCAGTAATGGAAGGTAACGAACCGGTTGTCATCGCCAACAGCGAAGGCCACCGCACTACGCCTTCTGTCGTCGCCTTCACCGACAATGGCGAACGCAAGGTGGGCGAACCTGCAAAACGTCAGGCTATCACCAACCCGCTGCGCACCATTTATTCCATCAAGCGTTTTATGGGCGAAACCTACGACAAGGTTCAGGCCGAAATGAAGCGCGTGCCTTATAAAGTGGTGCAAGGCCCTAACAACACCCCACGCATCGACATCGATGGTAAGAACTACACCCCACAGGAAATTTCGGCCATGACCCTTCAGAAGATGAAGAAGACCGCTGAAGATTTCCTCGGCCAGACCATCACCGAAGCCGTCATCACCGTTCCGGCTTACTTTAACGATGCACAGCGTCAGGCTACTAAGGAAGCCGGCGAAATCGCAGGTCTGAAAGTGCGCCGTATTATCAACGAACCTACAGCCGCTGCTTTGGCTTACGGTTTGGACAAGAAAAAGAGCGATGTGAAAGTCGCTGTGTATGACCTCGGTGGCGGTACTTTCGATATCTCCATCCTTGAATTAGGTGATGGCGTGTTCGAAGTGAAATCAACCAACGGTAACACCCACCTCGGCGGTGATGATTTCGACGAAGTCATTATCAACTGGCTGGCTGAAGAATTCATGCGCGACAACGGCATCGACCTCCGCAAGGATCCTATGGCCCTGCAACGCCTGAAGGAAGCTGCTGAAAAGGCTAAGATTGAACTGTCATCGTCAAGCGAAACGGAAATCAACCTGCCATATATCATGCCTGTCAACGGCATTCCACAGCACCTTGTCCGCACTTTGAGCCGCGCCAAATTCGAAATGCTGGCCGACCATCTGATTCACGCCACCATCGAACCTTGCCAAAAGGCTCTTCAGGATGCTGGCATGAGCGTCAACGACATTGACGATGTCATTCTGGTTGGTGGTTCAACCCGTATCCCTGCCATTCAGAATATCGTCCGCGATTTCTTCAAGAAGGAACCTTCAAAGGGCGTTAATCCTGACGAAGTGGTAGCCATCGGTGCCTCCATCCAGGGCGGCGTTCTGACCGGTGAAGTGAAGGACGTGCTGCTGCTCGATGTCACTCCTCTGTCATTGGGTATCGAAACCCTCGGCGGTGTGATGACCAAACTCATCGATGCCAACACGACCATCCCGACCCGCAAGAGCGAAGTCTTCTCAACGGCTGCCGACAACCAGCCTTCGGTTGAAATCCACGTGCTGCAAGGCGAACGCCCAATGGCTGCCCAAAACAAGACCATCGGCCGCTTCACACTCGACAGCATTCCTCCAGCGCCACGTGGCGTGCCGCAAATCGAAGTCACTTTCGACATCGACTCAAACGGTATCCTCAATGTGTCCGCTAAGGACAAGGCTACAGGCAAGAGCCAGAACATCCGCATCGAGGCTTCATCAGGCTTGACCGACGATGAAATCCAGCGCATGAAGAACGAAGCCCAAGCCAACGCCGAAGCTGACAAGAAGGAACGTGAACGCATTGACAAACTGAACCAAGCCGACAGCATCATCTTCCAGACTGAAAAGCAGTTGAAGGAATATGGCGACAAGTTGCCAGCCGACAAGAAGGGCGAAATTGAAAGCGCTCTTGCCAAACTGAAGACTGCTCACCAGGCTCAGGACATCGCCGGCATCGATGCAGCCATGGCCGAAATGAACGCCATGTGGCAGAAGGCAAGCGAAGAAATGTACAAGAATGCTGGCGCACAAGGCGGCCCACAAGGCGCAGGCTTCGACCCGAACAACATGGGTGGCAACCCGAATGCTGGTCAGCAGAACAACAACAAGGGCGGCGACGACGAAGTGACCGACGTCGACTTTGAGGAAGTGAAATAATCTAACCGATTAAATATCAATAAAAAAGGAGTGCTCTTGCACTCCTTTTTTATTGCTGTATTATCAAATCGTCAACTCCCTCAATCCGTTCAGAATTGTGAGCGGATGCGCTGGATTGCCGGGGAGGTAAAGATCTACCTTATGCGTTTTAAGGAAGGAATGGTCGATGGCATCGGAATCGGCATACAGACCACCGCTAATGGCATCAACGCCGCAAAGGACGAGCAGCCGCGGTTGAGGGACAGCATCGTAACAGATTTGCGTGGCACGAGCCATATTGACAGTGATGGGCCCCGTGATGACAATGCCGTCGGCGTGACGCGGTGAGGCCACGAACTCGATGCCGTAGCGTCCCATGTCAAAGTTGACATTGCCCGTTGCACCCAATTCCCATTCGCAGGAATTGTCGCCGCCGGCGCTCACCTGACGCAGTTTCAGCGAGCCTTTGAACAGTTTGGCACATTCGGGTTTCGGACCGTATTCTATCGGCTTGTCGATGCCTTCGCGCACAATCAGGTTTTCGCGGACAGTCGTGGCCATCTTGTAATCCTTGGTGAACGTAATCTTGTCAGGAAATTGACGCGCACAAAGACCGCAAAATGCGCATTTGCCTAAATCGATGCTAAGTCCGCCTTGGGTGCCAATGGCCTGCATGGGACATATTGCAGCGATTTTCTCGTTGTCGGCTGGTGTAGTGCTGATGACAGGGCGACCTCTGAAAATGCCAGGCACTTGTGCTGTTGTCGGGTCGGGGATGTATTGCTTGCCCTGTGCTTTTAATATGGAAAGGTTACTGATGTGTTTCATGGCTTTATAAATCGTGTCCGCAATAGGAGAGGTTGAAACTTTTGTTGCAAATCGGGAAGTCGGAAATCTCGTTGTTTCTGACTGCTAGTTCAAGGGCGTCCCAGTTGTGGAACGAAGGGTCTTTTATCTTGTACAATGCTAATTTTCCGCTGTTATCGGTGATAGCGCAATGGCAAATCTCGCCACGCCAGCCTTCCACAAGACTCAAGGCGAAACGGTTGGCTTGCAACTGTGGCTCATCTGTATGGCTTACTTGGGCAACAGGAAGATTGTCAACTAATTTTCTGATGAGTGCAAGCGATTCATATACTTCCTCGATTCTGACTTGAGTGCGTGAATACACGTCGCCGTGCTTCTTGACGACCGGTTTCACTTGACCTTCATATTTCAGGTAAGGATGTGTGCTGCGGATGTCTCTCAACAAGCCTGATGCACGTGAGGCCATGCCAATGGCGCCAATCTCCACGGCTTGTTCGCGCGTTACCGTGCCTGTGCGTTCGAGTCGCGACAGGACTGACGGGCAGCGCTTGATTTTGTTGCTCATTTGGGTGAAATCCTTTTCGTAGGCGTTAAGCGTGGTGTGTAGGTCAGCGATGAGTTCTGGAGTCAGGTCGTAAGGAGCCTCAAAAGGACGAACCATGGTCTTGCCCAAACGGTTGCCGCACCATTTTTGCATGAAATTGATGATAGGCGTGCGCAACCTGCCATAGACGGCATTGCCAAGCTGATAGGCTACATCACCGCAAATGGCGCTGAGGTCGCCGGTATGGATGGCGATACGCTCCAACTCGCAGGCAATCATGCGTTCAACGGCGGCGCGCTCGTCGATTTGATAGTCACAGAGGGCTTCATAGTTCGTGGCAAAAGCGATGCCATGACTCACAGCACTGTCGCCCGCCACCGATTCGGCTAGCATGGCTTTCTGACTCAGCAGAGGTTTCTCAAGCATCAGTTTTTCGACACCGCGATGCTGATAGCCAAGCATAATCTCAAGATTGAGGATTGTTTCACCTTCGCAAGTGAAGCGGAAATGGCCCGGCTCAATGACACCTGCGTGGATAGGTCCAACGCCGACCTCATGCAGTTCTTCATCATCGGCACGATAGAAGGGATAGTCGTCGGGTGCCGTGCGAACGGGCTTTGGCCATTGATGTCCTTCGAACTCGATGCCGAAATTCTCGGCTATCTCTCTTTCAAAACGGTCAATCGCCCTGATTTTCAATGAAGGACAGGATTTCTCTTTCAAAGCAAAAGAGGAAACCTCTATTGTGCCGTTTGTATCGTTGGCAAGACACATAATCAGTTGCAGCGCATCAGCATTCGGGTAGCCGAAATAAGATACGCAATGATATGTATCGTTGGCCATCGCTTCATGAACATATTGCGCGAATTCTTGATAATCGGTGGTCTGCGGAATATCGCCAAAGGCTACGCTTCGGCCATTATTGTAGAGTGTCAGTATTTTCATATCAGTAAATCAACGAAGCGACGTCGTTTATCAATTGGGTTATACAATCAGGACAAGCATAGCCGATATAAATGGCCAAACCAAACAGGATGAGTTGCGACACACTGCGCAACGGGCTGAGGTGTGGGGCCTTCAGTCCAGCGGCGACTTCGGGCTTCAAAGGCAGGAAAATCACTTGGATGATGCTCTTGCAGATGGCCCAAATCAGCACGGTGAGGAACAAGGCAACGATGACAACGAGCCACCAGCAACCGGTTTCTATCATGGCATTGAATATGCCGAGTTCGCTCATGAACATGCCCGACGGCGGAATGGCGGTGATGGAGAATAGTCCCAACAACAGGACGATGGCACCGAATGGATTGAGTTGCAGATAACCGCCCATTTTGTCCATCATTTTGGTGCCATAAACTTTCACCAATTGGTTGTAATGCAGGAACAGGCCGCCTTTCACGAAGGTGTGCATCAGCAAATGCAGGATGGCGAAGATGATGCCGACTCTGCCGAAACACAGACCGAGAATCACGATGGCGCTGTGCTCAATGCTCGAATAGGCCAGCATGCGTTTGTAGTTGCAAATCTTCACCATATAGGTCGTTGCGATGAATAGCGTCAAAACGGCGGTGACAATCATAAGAATACGTCCCCATTGTGCCGAACTGCTGCCTGCCACGACAGCGTAAGCGCGGAAGATGCCCACGAAACCGAGATTCACCAACACGCTCGAAAGCATGGCGGCGGCTGGACCTGGGGCATTGTCCTTGGCATCGATGCCGGCGGTGAACATGGGGAAAAGTCCCATCTTGGCGGTATATCCGCAGAAGATGAAGATATAACCCATCTTCAACCAGAAAGGATCCATCTTGTCGCTGTAAGTCATCAAGTTGGCATAACTCAAATCGGATGAGCCGCAACGATAGAGGGCGAGACTCCAAAACAGGATGCCGATAAAGATAAATGTGACGCTGATGGCGCAGACAAACACATATTTCCATACGGCTTCGAGTGCCAGTTCTTCGCGATGATGATAAATCAGCATACCAGCCGCCAATGTCGTGACTTCGGTGAGCACCCAAGTCATTGCGATTTGGTTCGACATGTAGCCTAATGCCAAAGCAGCGGTTAGGACGAACAAGGCGGTGTAATAAACGGCTTTTTGCCCCTTAGGAGCCTTGAAATCATGGAAATAGATGATGGAATGAATCAAGACTGGCAACAGCACGATGGCAAGCACAGCCATCATCAGGATTGAGAGTGAATCGAGTGTGAAATATTGCATGGCATCAGTCTTTTAAGGTTGTTAATGAATCCACATCTGTCGATTTGAACACGTCGCCAATCTTGCCTGCGAAGAAGCCCAACAGCAACACGCTGGCGAAAATGTCGAGCAGCACGCCCAAATTGACGAGGAAAGGCATGTGATTGCCGACGGCCAAAGTCAGGATGAAAACGCCGTTTTCGATAATCATGTAGCCAATCAGATGTGAAAGGAGCTTACGGCGCGAGCAGATGAAATATAATCCGAACAGGATGGCCGACATGGATGTGACGAAGAAGAGTTTCCCGATTCCCTCGTCGTTGACAGCACTAATCAGGACATACATTCCTGCAACAATGACCACCGTGATAGCCAAGGATGCAAAATGCGGCAGGAACGGCTCGGCTTCGCGGGTAATCTTGTTGCGGTTGATGAGTCGGAACAGAAAAACTGGCACTGCAATGGACTTGAACAGCAAGGTCTCGATGGCAATCCAAACGAGGTTGGAAATCGTTATCTCGTTCAGCTGCACGATGGCAAGGGCAAAGAGCAGGAAACCTTGCACCATCACTAATTTCACGTAATTTCTCAGTCGGTTTGCTGTAGCCATCAAAAAGATGGTGATGACAAACAGCATCATTATGATTTCTTTCATGGCTTAACTGAATTGCATAATTGAAAAAACTAACACTAAAGCCGCAGCGGCAACGCTGAAGATGAACTCGGGGTTGTGGTTCATTCTGAATCTCGCCATAAACGATTCGGTGATGCCTATGGCAATGGCGCAAACGGCTTGCACGAGGAAGAAAATGCCTATCGACATGGCCAAGGGACCAGCCAGAAACAGGTTGGCAATCAGGGCACCGTACATGGCGAATTTCATATATCCCGTCGAGAGAATCAGGCCTAAGTCGAAGCCGCTGTTGTCAAGAATCATCACTTCGTGGATCATCGTCAGTTCAAGGTGTGTCTTGGGGTCGTCGATAGGGAGACGGCTGCTTTCAACCATCGCGATAATCAGCAGGATGACAGCCATCACGATGGTGGCGCCGATGTGGAAAGCATCACCGTAACTGTTTAAGTTGGCGAAAATGTCGACGAAACTCGTGTGTCCGCTGATGAGCGAGATGCTGCCCATGATGAGGAAAAACGCAGGTTCGGCCAGCATGGAATAAAGTGCTTCGCGCGAGGCTCCCATGCCTTCGAAACTCGAGGTGGCATCCAAGGCTGCAATAATGCAGAAGAACTTGCCCAGAGAAAGCACGTAGGCGAAAAAAACGAAATCGCCTTCAAAGTGGATAAGTCCGGGTTTGCCGCCAAAAGGAATGCAGGCACAGGCCATCAGCACCGATGCCGCGTAGATAAGCGGAGCAATGCGGAAGACGAATGTCGTGCTGGTGCTATAGACCGTTCCTTTTTTGAACAGGCGGCGCACATCCTTGAGGGGCTGAAAGATGCCTGGACCTTTGCGCCCGGCGCAGATGCTCTTGGTGCGTACGATGAGGCCGCTGAAAAACAGCGAGGCCAATATGATTAAAGCGAAACTTAACATATCACAAGGGTTAAAACGATAGTGGTGACAATGAATACGATACCGTATAGAATATAGGATTGCAAGCGGCCATTTTGCAGGAAGGCGAACTTGCCGGTGAACCTGACGTAAGCGTTGGCTGCTTTTTCAAGAAAGCCGCTTTTCAGCACGCCGTTAAAGAGTTTCGAATAGGTCTTGACAAATGATGTGGCTGTGTATTGCAGTTTTGGCGATTCCACCGTGTATCCGCAACCCCATGTCGGGCCAGTCTCAAGGCTCTTGCCGCGTGTGGCGAGACGGCGCACAAGCCAAAGCAAGGCAGTCACCGCGATGACGATGGCCGAAACCCTACCGATGGCGGCGATGGTGCCGTTCAGCGCGATTTCTGGGCAACCGAACAAAGGCGTTATATTATTGATTTGCTGAACATAAAATTCGGGATAAACGCCCACCGACAGCATGACCAATGACAGAATGGCCAGCGGCACGATGCGTAATGCGCCGAATTCCTTATGCTCGGGCAATGTGGTGCGAGCTTCGCCAAGGAAAACCACGCCAAAGGCTTTTGTGAAGCAGAGAATGGCCAGACCGCCAATCATCACTAAGGCCAAAATGGCGCCGACAGCACCGACTTTCGAGAGAATTGAGGCTTGCCCGAGATAATCGAACAGACCAAGATAAATCATGATTTCGGAGACGAAACCGTTCATCGGGGGCAATCCGCAGATGGCCACTGCTGCAACGAGGAAGAAAAATCCCGTCAGTGGGAGACGCTTCAGCAAGCCGCCGAGATGCTCCACGTTGAGCGTGTGTGTGGCTTGATAGACATTGCCGGCAGTGAAAAACAGCGCCGATTTGAACAGCGCATGGTTTAGGGTGTGGAGCAGCGCACCTCCGAAAGCCAACGATGCAATTTCTTGCATGCCAAGTCCTTTGGCAATGCAACCCAATCCGATGCCCATGCCGATGATGCCGATGTTTTCGATGCTATGATAGGCGAGGAGTCGCTTCAGGTTGTGCTGTATGATGGCCATCATCACGCCGTAGAGTCCGCTGATGGCGGCGATTGCAAGGATGATTTTACCAGCAAGAACCAAGTCGACATTGAAAACCATCACGGAACGCAGCAGTCCATAGATGCCGATTTTGATGATGACACCCGACATCACGCCGGAGATGTGTGCCGGAGCGGCAGGATGCGCCACGGGAAGCCATGTGTGGAAAGGCACAAAGCCCGCCTTGATGGCAAAACCGCAGCACACGAAGGCAAACGGCAGTCCGCAAGGACCTTGATAGGCACTCCAATCCGTCCAGAGGAAGGAACCGGTCTTGTTGTACATCATCAGGAATCCGATGGTCAGGAAGACCACGCTGATGTGCGACTGGATGAAGAAATTGATACCAGCCTTAATGACATCGCTGTTCCAACTCTCGAAGATGATGAGGAAGAAACTGCCGAGGGCCATCAGTTCCCAGGTTACCAAAAAGGCGACGGCATGCTGGGTCAGCGTCAGCAGAATCATCGACGCAAAGGTCAGCAGGTACCAGAAAACGTGTAGTCCAAGTTCTTTGCGGTGTTGTTTGTAGGCTTTAAGATAGTCAGCCCCGTAAAAAGCGCCGGCAGTGAAAATCAAGGTGATGATAGCGATGAACCACCACGACAGCCGGTCGGGGACGTTAAATAGGCTCAAAAGGGTCATTGTTTAACAGTTTATGAAAACGGGCGCGAAGATACGGAATAATGCCGAATGGTGGTCGATATAATGTGAAAGACAGTGCTTTTCTGACAAAAAAGAAGTATTTTTGCCGCAAAACTAAGTGCTATGCAATCACATAATAAGGAACTCGGACAAATCGGCGAAGACCTTGCGGTGGATTTCCTCGTCAAAAAGGGCTACGAAATTCTTGACCGCAATTGGCATTTCCATCATTTGGAACTTGACATTGTGGCAAAAGACGGCGATATGCTTGTCATCGTCGAGGTGAAAACCCGTGCTACGGATGAATTCGGTGAGCCTGATTTGGCCGTTACGCCGAGCAAACAAAAATCCATCATCAAGTCGGCCGATGCCTACATCATTCAGCACGATATGGATGTTGAAACGCGTTTCGACATTGTTTCCATTGTCCTTTCTGGAAAAGAAAAACGTATCGAGCATATCGAAGATGCTTTTTATCCAACGCTTTAATTGATTGAAAAATGAAATACACATTTTCAACAGGCGAAACCATTGAAACGGACCTTGTAGGGTTAAACCGTCTATTAGCGGAAAACCAACAGTATCTGGAAAATTATTTGGAAGTTTTTAATTCGCTTGAAGACGATGAATATGTGGCGCGCGGCAATGGTTTTTGCGACCGAAAATACAGCGACGACTTTATTGAAGGCCAAATTGCCAAATACCAACAGCGGATTTCGGAAATCGAGGCTTGGATTGATGCATTTTCAAATGCATGATTCCCAATAATTTTATTGTCGTTTTTGTTTTGAAAGGTTTTTTAGTGTATTTTTGAACCTTTCAAACAGTTTGTTATGGATCATATTATAGAAACAATAAATGGTTTTGTGTGGAGCCCAGCCTTGGTAGTCCTGTGCCTTGTCGCTGCTCTGTACTTTTCGTTTGGAACGCGTTTCGTGCAAGTGCGTCGGTTTCGCGAGATGTTCAGATTGCTTTTTGCAAAAGACAAATCGCGCAAAGAGGGCATTTCATCCTTTCAAGCTTTTGCTTTAGCCTTATCGGGACGTGTTGGCACGGGAAACATCGTCGGTGTGGCTACAGCCATTGGCTATGGTGGACCGGGTGCCATTGTATGGATGTGGATAATTGCTTTTTTTGGAGCAGGGACAGCATTCGCAGAAAGTACTTTGGCACAGATTTTCAAAGAAAGCCATAACGGGCAATACCGGGGTGGACCAGCCTATTATATCGAAAAAGGCCTGAATTGCAAATGGTTAGCGGTAGTATTTGCGTTGTGTGCTGTGATTGCCGCGGGGTTATTCTTGCCTCCGGTTCAAAGCAACGGAATAGCCTTGTCATTTGCCGACACCTTCCATGTTGAAGCATGGTGGGTGGGTTTGGCCGTGGCTTTATTAATAGGATTAGTCATTATTGGAGGCGTGAAACGCATTGCAAATGTAGCGAAAATCGTAGCGCCAATTATGGCAGTAATTTATGTCATTTTATCTATCATCGTACTGATTTGTAATGCATCTGTAGTGCCATCGGTTTTTGTAGACATGATTCGCAGTGCGTTCGGCATGAACGAAGCCATTGGCGGCATTTTGGGCAGCACGATTGCTTGGGGCGTCAAACGAGGCATCTATTCCAATGAAGCGGGACAAGGAACAGGAGCCATCGTGGCAGCTGCGGCCAAGGTATCTCATCCTGTCAAGCAGGGCATGGTGCAGGCTTTTTCGGTTTACATCGACACATTGTTGGTTTGTACGGCAACGGCTGCAATGATTTTGGCTACCAAGACTTATAATGTTTTCGGACCGAATGGCGAAATTCTGGTTGCTGCTCAAGGGGTTGCAGTGGCCGATCCAGGTGTGACCTATACTTCTGCAGCATTGGGCACTTTGTTAGGAGCAAAATGGGGAGGAGCCGTTATTTCAATCGCATTGTTTTTCTTTGCATTCACTACCATAATGGCTTACTATTATTATGCCGAAACCAATTTGGTTTATCTTTTTGGCAAAGGCCGGAAGGAAAAGCTTTTGATTTGGGTGTTGCGTTTCTGCTTGATTGGCGCGGTCTTCTTTGGCTCGCTGAAGGAAGCCAAAATCATTTGGGATTTGGGCGATATCGGTGTCGGAGCAATGGCTTGGATCAACATTATTTCCATCTTGCTTCTTTCGCGCGTTGCATTTAAGGCTCTCCGTTCCTACGAAAAACAGAAAAAAGAAGGCAAAGAACCTGTCTTCAATCCAAAAGAATTGAATATCAAGAACGCTGATTTTTGGGAAGAATATGAGAACAATAAAAATGAATGACTACGGTTTGCTGGAAGCCATAGTCATTCATTGTGATTAATCCATTTTAGCCAAAGCTTCTTTCAGTGCTTTTGCCAATTGGTCGGGGCAGGAGGTAGGCTTGAAGCCGCAACGTATGCCTTCCAAGCGCTTGATGACTTCCTCGACAGGCATGCCTTCCACCAACCGGCAGATGCCTTGCGTGTTGCCGTCGCAGCCGTATTCGAATTCGACATTTTTCAATATGCCGTCTTCAATTTCGAAATTAACGGCTTGGCTGCAAGTCCCTTGGTTTATGTGTCTGAACCTCATTTCTGTTCTAATTTCTTTAGTCCTAACTGTTGGATGGCATAAGCATAAGCGCCAATGGCAACGGCTGATGATGTGCCAAGTTTCGTGACCCCAACGCCAACGCGTTTGTTAGGGTCGTACCAAACCTCTTGGTCGCTGAATGGCACTCTGACCATCTTTCCGGATTTACTGGTGAAGCGAATCATTTCTTCTGCATCCATCAAGTTGATGGCAGTGGTTTCCATGCGTGAGACTTGGTGTCCATTGAGGTCGGTGAATGGTTCGTTCATCTTTTCTATGAGTTTTGGCATAAAGACAGGCCATGCACCTGACAGTCCGCCACCGATGACGATGATGCCGTCGACGAGTGAAACGGCATTGGCAAGGATGTCGGCCAATGCAGTGGCAAGTTCATCCCATGATTTCTGTGCGGCTTCCTTGTTGCCTTTCTGTTCGCCTGTGGCAATTTTGTAAATGTCGAATGGCTGTGGCGCTTCGTCGAATGGAATGCCAGCTTCGCGGGCGTAAACGCGGCGCACGGCACGTATGCTGACGCTATCTTCGGCACTCGTTGTGGCATAAAGCGGATTGCGTGCGCGGTTGATTTCGCCTCCTGCAGAATTGTCACCATTGAGCAAAACTTTGTCGATGACGATGCCGCCGCCGAAACCGGTGCCTAATGTCACGCCAAGCAGGTTCTTGTAACGCTTAGGGTTGCCTTGCTGTTCAAGGAGGTTGTTGACTTCAGGGAGCAAGCCACCGAGAGCTTCACCATAGGCAAACAGGTCGCCATCGTTATTGATGTAGACTGGCACCTGGAAGATGTTTTCAAGCATCTGCTTCAACGGCACGCCACCCTTGAAAGTAGGGAGGTTCTCCAAATCGCCGATAATGCCATTAGGATAATCGGCAGGACCAGGGAAGCAGAAACTGATGGCTGAAGCTTTTGAACCGCATTTCTCTTCGCACATCTTGAACCCGTCGATGATTTTTTGCAAGACTTCTGACAAGGTTGGTGCTGCTGAAGGAATGGTAAATGGCTCGATGATTTCGTGTGCATCATGCATGACCGAAAACTTGAATCCTGTGCCGCCGGCATCGAGGATGAAAATGACATCGTTTGCGTATTTCATAGTTATATTGTATTAATTGTTTTGTTCGTTAGTCTGAGCATTTGCTTCTTTTTGTTTTGGATTCTTGAATTTCTCCACCCAAAGCACCCACATTAGGAAGATGATGAAATAGAAGAACACCTTAAAAATGTAGTCGTGTGCCAGATGGAAACTGTTTGGCCACGGAATCTGCATCATCAGTACGCCGCAAATGCGGACGACATTGGTCCATTCAATGATTACTAATCCTGCCGGAATAAACCATGCCTTGTGTTTCCAAGGACCTGGAAACAAAAGCATGAGGAAAAGCCAGTGGCACCATTGTTTCAAGCTGGCACATTCAGGTGCAATGATGACCCTTGCCCAACCGCCGTCGCTGTTTGGCGTGGCAATGAGACGCATGTCGTTGATAGTAGTGATGTCAATCCTGAAAATGTGTTCAAGCACCCAGCATGATTGGTTAAAGACCAGATTTACTGCCCATAATGACAAGTCGTCGATGGCTTTTTTAATTGGCCAATATTCCAAAGCCTGCCATCCAAGATAGAGGTAGTGGAATCCCAAAATCAATATGATGAAAAGCGCTACATTAACAGTGCTAGCGTTTTTCGGGTCTTTGCAGTATTTCTTGATGTTTTCGATCAACATTGAGCCTTGTTTTGAGGCGATAAAAATAAGAAAAATTGTAATTTTGCAGCTCCAAAATCTAATAAAAATGGCAAATGACAGTATAACTTCTCAAGTTGCAGCAACAATCCAGAATGATTCTACCATCGTTGAAATGGCAGAAACAATTGAAAAAGTGAAAGATACGCCTATTTCGGAATGGTTGCCGAAATTGGTTGACAACTATCTCGTCCCATTGGGACTCAAATTGCTTGTCGCTTTCTTGATCCTTATCGTTGGCCGTTGGCTTGTTAAACTGTTGAAAAATGGTCTTAACCGCATTATGGAACGCCGCAACACGGATGCTTCTTTGCGCTCGTTTTTGGGTAGTTTGATTTCAGTTTTGCTGAATTTCATACTTATTATCATTATTATCAGCGTTTTGGGTATCAATACGAGCTCGTTGGTCGCATTGCTGGCATCGGCAGGATTAGCCGTTGGCATGGCATTGAGCGGCACTTTGCAGAATTTTGCGGGTGGTGTCATCATCATGCTTTTCCGTCCGTTTAAGGTTGGCGATTACATCTCGGCTCAAGGTCAAGAAGGCGTCGTCAAGGAAATACAGATTTTTAATACGATTATTCAAACTCTTGATAATAAAGTCGTTACTATTCCGAATGGAATCCTTTCAACAGGCATTATGACTAATTTCGCTAAAGAGGAAACCCGTCGTGTCGACTGGTCTTTTTCCATCTCTTATGGTGATGATTACGATAAGGCAAAAACCGTACTGAAACGGCTTTGCGATGAAGATGAACGCATTCTGAAACAACCTGAAGTCTTTGTTGAGATAGGCAAACTGAACGAAAGTTCTGTCGACATCACTGTGCGTGCGTGGGTAAAGACCGCTGATTATTGGGGCGTTTTCTTCAGCATGAACGAAAAGGTCTACAAGACTTTCCCGACGGAAGGTCTGCATTTGCCTTTCCCGCAAATGGATGTGCATGTGAAGCAATGATCAGGAATCCTTCTTGCGGAAGGTGATGAAGTTGTCGAGCAGAAAAAGAATCAAGGCAACTGTCAGCACCGAACAACCTTTAGCCAGCAGGTTGCTGAATCCTAATCTTTCAATCAAAATGCCGAGGGTCAGTGAACTGACGCCCAAGCCTAGCAGCTGTACCATATAGAATACCAGAAATCGCAGCAAGATGCGGTTTTCGACCTTGTAGTTGATGTTTTTGTTGAGCAGGAAACTGCAAATGATTCCTGTGTGGAAACTGATGGCATTGGCGCCTTGATAGGGAAGGAAATGATTGAGAATCCAAAAGATGCAGAAATCCACCCCTGTACTGATGGTGCCAAACGCCGCATACAAGATGAAATTTCGGTATTTCTGATATAAGTCTTGTAACTTCTGATTCATGGGATTAATTGTGGCATGAGTCGCAATTCCCGCCTTCGCAGTTGTGTCCGTGTTCGTGATGATGGCAGTGGTGACCGTGGTTCTTGCGGTATTCCACTTCTTCGTCCATTTCCTCTATTGTGGGTTCACGCACTTCAAGGACTTTACCTTTAACGAACAGGCTGTGGCCTGCCAGTGGGTGGTTGAAGTCCATAACCACATGATCTTCAAAGATTTCGATGATTTTACCATCGAAAGGATGGCCATTCTTGTCTTGCAACTTGATGATGTTGCCGACAACCAGCAGATCTTCGCGCATCTGGCCATCTTCCATGAAGATGCTTAGAGGCGCTTCCATGACCTTTTCATCAGAATGCCAACCGAAAGCTTCGTCGGGTGCAATGGTAAATGCAAAGGAATCACCGGCTTCCAGACCTCTCAATCCGTCTGAGAAACTCTTCATGATGCGGCCAACGCCAAACATCATTACGCGTGGTTTATCTTCGGTAGCGCTTTCGAGGATTTCCCCGTTGGCATCGTCGGCCTGAATGGTATAAATCAGCTTGCCGACCTTCAAATCATCGATTTTCATTTTTCGTGTGCGTCTTAATGGGCTGCAAATATAGTGATTTTTCATATATTCAAAAGACCTTGAGCCCCCATCTGTATTATGATGGAACTGTTTTTTGGAATATTAATTTCATCGAAAAAACGAATCGTTTCATATTTTTTCCTACTTTTGCCGCGATTTTTGAAGATAGGGGATTGTGGTATCGAAAAAAAGTGTACTTTTGCAGTCCCTTTTGGAAAAAGGCAATTGTTAATTATAAAGGAAATAGAGTCATGTCAAAAATTTGTCAAATTACAGGTAAAAAGACGATTACTGGTAACAACGTTTCTCACTCAAACAAGAGAACTAAGAGAACATTCGAACCTAATCTGAAAATCAAGAAGTTCTACGTTCCGGAATGGGATGAATGGGTTGTCCTGAAGGTTTCTGCTGCTGGTCTCCGCACCATCAACAAGAAGGGCGTTTATGCTGCTATCATGGACGCTTCGGAAAAGGGTCATTTAAACCGTTGGTAATTCCGAATGTGAATTAAAAAGATATAGCTGCTGTGCGTTGCGCAGCAGCTTTTTTTGTTTGAAACAATATTTCCTGCAAATCATAGTTATCACAACATGCGAAGATACCTCTTTATATTAATAGCGTTACTTATGTCTTGTGCCGCTTTTGCCCAGCAGAAGCCCACGGCTCTGCTTTTTGGCAAGGTTACGGATGAACATAAGGCACCTATTGATTTGGCCAATGTTGCTGTGCCTGGGTCTTTGTATGGTGTGACAACTGATTCTCGCGGAAATTATGAATTATCGCTGCCATGTGATACGACACTTGAAGTGTATTTCTCTTTTATCGGATTTGAGCAGAAAATAATGTCAATCCGTTTGAGCAAAGGAGAAAGGCGTAAGGTTGATGTGTCTTTGACTTCAACAGCACAGAATTTGCCTGATGTTGTCATTAGCGACCGTGCAGTTGAAGCTTCGAGTCTGACGCGATTGAATGCAAAGCAGGCAACACTTTTGCCGTCGATGGGTGGCGGTGTTGAAAACCTTATCAAGACTTTGCCTGGTGTAACCTCAAACAACGAAATGAGCTCGCAATATACGGTTCGTGGCGGCAATTTCGACGAAAACCTCATTTATGTCAATGGCATAGAGATTTACAGGCCTTTTTTGGTCGGTTCCGGACAGCAGGAAGGCCTTAGTTTCGTCAATTCGAGCATGATTTCAAATATTGAATTTTCGGCTGGCGGTTTCTCGGTGGAGTATGGCGACAAGATGTCGTCGGTGTTGGATGTCACTTACAAGAAGCCCAGGGAAACTGAAGGTTCGCTGACACTTAGCTTGTTGGGCGCCGAAGCGCATGTAGAAGGTGCAACAAATAATGGTAAGTTCAGCTATCTGGCGGGTGCAAGATATAAGAACACGTCTTTGGTTTTGGGCATGATGGACACTAAAGGTTCCTATCATCCCAATTTCGCTGATGCCCAGACCTTGCTGAACTATAATATCAATTCAAAATGGGAATTGTCGTTCTTGGGCTATTACTCAAAGAACCAATATGCATTAAGGCCCGAATCCGGTGAAACGGATTTTGGAACCATCAATCAGGCGCTTCGCTTGCACATCGATTTTGAAGGAGAGGAAAGTGATGACTTTACTACGGGTTTAGGGGCTTTGACCTTGTTGTACAAACCAAGCAACAACTTGAACCTGAAGTTTATCGCTTCGGCTTATTCGACTTACGAAACTGAAACATACGACATTGTTGGTTGGTATAAATTCGGTGAACGTGATATGTCGCTGGGATCAGAGACATCGGGTGAAGTGCTCGTTTATAACGATGTGGGAAAACATATCAAACATGCCCGCAACGCTTTCTATGCTCAAGTCTATAATCTGGATCACAAAGGCACCTATGCTTTCGGCAACAGCTTGATGAAATGGGGCTTGCGTTTCCAGCATCAGGATGTAGACGATGTCGTTGATGAGTGGCAAATGATTGATTCCGCTGATTATGCAATGCCCCATCCGCACGATTCTGTCGGTTTTTATCCCGACGTTTTGCCCGAACTTTCAGTGAATTCAACCTGCAAGGCGCACAATTTTCTTTCGGTCAACAATTTGGATGGATTTATCCAAAACTCGTGGACGATACCTTGTGAAAACGATGGCGAAATTGTCGTTACGGGTGGTTTGCGCGCCAATTACTGGGGTTACAATCACAAGGTTTATCTCAGTCCCCGTGCCGGCATAGCCTATCGGCCAAGTCTGGAGGGGAAGGAGGTAGTATACCGTTTGTCGGGTGGCGTTTATAACCAGACGCCATTCTATCGCGAAATACGCAACCGCGACGGTTCCTTGTTTGCTGATTCTGAATCACAGCGTTCGTATCAAGTTGTGTTGGGTAACGATTTCAAGTTCCGTGCCTGGAACAGGCCTTTCATCTTGACCACAGAAGCGTATTACAAGTATTTTTCTCATGTCATTCCTTACGACATTGATAATGTCCGCATCCGTTATTATGCCGACCAGTCGGCTAAGGCATACGCAGCCGGTCTTGATTTGAAAGTCAATGGTGAGTTTGTGAAAGGTATCGATAGTTGGGCAAGTTTGTCTTTGTTGCGAACCCGTGAAGATATCAAAGGCGATTATTATCTGGTTGATGCTGAAGGAAAGAAGCTTCCGTTCTATAATCATTCTGATGCTTTGGTGGCAGATACGGTTGCTTTGGGTTGGCATGACAGACCGTCAAATCAATTGTTGACTTTTTCACTTTTCTTCCAAGATTACATTCCGATGGCACCGACATGGCATGTCAATATGACGCTGACTTTCGGAACGGGCCTTCCTGTCAATTCGAACAATTCTGATTTCTATTATCCAAACGGCAAGTTTGAACCTTACCGCCGTGTGGACATCGGTTTCAGCAAGCAGCTGATTTATGAGAAGAACAGTTTTGGTAGTGGCAATCCCTTGAATTATGTCAGCAGCATGAATGTGAGCCTTGAGGTTTTCAATTTGCTTAATATTCCAAACACGATTTCTTACACATGGGTGAAGAATGTAGACAATCTTTCATACGGTGTCCCAAGTTATTTGACTCCACGATATGTCAATTTGAAATTGGTGATGGAATTTTAATCATGTAACAATAAACAGAAAAGGCATCCCAAAGGATGCCTTTTCTGTTTTTATAAAAGTTTGATTGTCTTATTTCTGCCAAGCCTCAACATCTTCCAACTGCAATGCCGGAATGTCGAGTTTGTTTTTCTTGCGGAGGCCATTCAGCTTTTCGCGCAGAGCGGAAGCCTTTTCTTCCTTGACTCCTTCAACGGAAGTGTAGCCATTGCTGACCAAAACTTCGGCCCATGCTTCGGGAACGCCGATAACCATGAAGTCTTCCTTGGTGGCGACTTTCTTTACTTTTTCAGGGCGCATCATTGGGAACAAAAGCACTTCTTGAATGGTGGTTTGGCCCGTGAGCAGCATGACGAAACGGTCGATGCCGATGCCCATGCCTGAGGTTGGCGGCATACCATATTCCAAAGCGCGGAGGAAGTCCTGGTCGATGAACATGGCTTCGTCGTCGCCGCGTTCTGAGAGTTTCATTTGTTCTTCGAAACGGGCGCGTTGGTCGATTGGGTCGTTCAGTTCGGTATAAGCGTTGGCCAGTTCTTTGCCGTTGACCATCAGCTCGAAACGTTCGGTCAGTTCAGGATTGTTGCGGTGACGCTTGCAAAGTGGCGACATTTCCACTGGATAATCAGTGATGAATGTAGGTTGAATGTAAGTGCCTTCGCACTTGGCGCCGAAGATTTCATCAATCAGTTTGCCTTTGCCCATTGATGCATCCACTTCAATATCAAGTTGCTTGCACACATCGCGCAGTTGGGTTTCATCCATGCCTGTAATGTCGATGCCGGTCTTTTCCTTGATGGAATCAATCATGGTGATGCGCTTGAAAGGAGCCTTGAAACAGATCTCGTTGTCGCCGACCTTGACGGTGTCGGTGCCCAACACTTCTGTCACCACCTTGTTGATCATCTTTTCGGTGAAGTCCATCATCCAGAGGTAGTCCTTGTAGGCGACGTAGATTTCCATGCAGGTGAACTCCGGGTTATGGGTGCGGTCCATGCCTTCGTTGCGGAAGTTGCGAGAGAATTCGTAGACTCCGGCGAAGCCGCCAACAATCAGGCGCTTCAGATAGAGCTCGTCGGCGATACGCAGATACATCGGGATGTCCAATGCGTTGTGATGAGTGATGAATGGACGTGCGGTGGCGCCGCCAGGAATGGCTTGAAGAACAGGAGTCTCAACCTCAAGGCATCCGTTTTCGTTGAAGAAGTTTCGCATCGAGTTGATGATGCGGCTGCGGGTGATGAAAATGTCCTTCACCTTGTCATTGACCACGAGGTCAACATAACGCATACGGTAACGCAATTCAGGATCAGAGAAGGCATCGTATACAACGCCATCCTTTTCCTTGACGATTGGCAGCGGGCGCAGCGATTTGCTCAAAACGGTCAGTTCCTTGACGTGAACGGAGATTTCGCCCATCTGGGTGCGGAATGCAAAACCTTTCACACCGATGAAGTCGCCGATGTCCAAAAGACGTTTGAAAACCGTGTTGTACATGGTCTTGTCCTCGCCTGGGCAGATTTCATCGCGCTTGATATACAGCTGGATACGGCCTTTTGCATCTTGCAGTTCGCAGAACGAAGCAGCACCCATGATGCGGCGGCTCATAATGCGGCCGGCAATGCTGATTTCCTGAAACTGCTCAAGATTGTTGTCGTCAAACTTTTCAAGGATTTCCGTAGTGCTCACCGTCACAGGATAAGCAGCCTGCGGATAAGGATTGATGCCTAACTTATATAATTCGGCTAAAGAATTTCTTCTGATTTGTTCCTGTTCGCTTAACATATCGTTTAGATTGAATTTGGCGCAAAGATATAAATAAAATGTGTACCTTTGACCCGCAAAATTCAAACGATATGCAATTCAAGGATGTGATTGGGCAAGAAGCCGTCAAACAGAAACTGATTTTGAGCGTTAAGGAGAATCGTGTTCCCCATGCACAGTTGTTTTTAGGTCCTGCCGGAAGCGGAAAAATGCCTTTGGCATTGGCCTATGCGCAATACATTTTGTGCCCGAACCGCACGGCAACGGATAGTTGTGGCGTTTGCCCTACTTGCCAGAAAATCAGCAAGCTGGTTCATCCCGATTTACATTTTGTCATGCCAACAGCTGTCACGAAAAAGGTGAAGAAAGACCCTGAATCGGACTTGTTTTCCGAAGAATGGCGCGAATATGTCTTGCAAAACAAAGGCTACATTGATGCTTCATCGTGGTACGGTTTTTTGGATGTCGAGAACAAGCAAGGTGTCATCAATGTGCGCGATGCGGCCACTCTGCTGCGGAAACTGAGTTTCAAATCGTACGAAGGTGAATACAAGATCGCCATTATCTGGATGGCCGAAAAGGTGAACGAAGTGGCTGCCAACAAGTTGCTGAAACTGTTGGAGGAACCGCCCGAGAAAACGGTTTTCATCTTGATTGCTGAAAATCAGGACCAACTTTTGGCCACCATCAAATCAAGGACTGCCTTGGTCAAGATTCCGCAAATCGACTTGAATGATGTAGCCAATGCCTTGATTACGCGCGAAGGCTGCGATGCAAACATTGCCCGAAACGCTGCTATGGTTGCAGAAGGCAACTGGCTGAATGCTTGCCGTTTCTCCAAAGACCAAGAGGATGAAAAGTTCTTTTTCACCACTTTCCAGCAATGGATGCGCTTGTGCTTCAAAGCTGCGGTCGGCGAACTCATTGACTTTGTCAACAACATCAAGAGCCTTGGCCGTGAAAAGCAAAAGGAACTACTGCAATATGGACTGAAAATTGTGCGTAACTCCATGTTATTCAACAATAATCTGGCACAAATCGTGATGCTGCCCGATGATGAAAAACAGTTTAATTCCAAGTTTGCACCTTTCATCAATCCGGCTAATTTGGCACAGATTGCGGAGCTTTTGGAAGAAAGCATGAGGCAAATCGAACGCAACGGCTACGCACCACTCATTTTTCTTGACACGAGTCTGAAAATGGTGAAATTGCTGAAAGTGAAAGCATAAAATGACTATTTTTGCAAATAAAATTTTTTGAGATGATACGTTCAATGACAGGCTATGGCATAGCCGAAAACATTTACAATACAAAAAAGATAACGGTCGAAATCAAGACCTTGAACAGCAAGCAGTTAGATCTTAACGTAAAACTGCCTAATGAGTTGCGTTTTGCCGAATTGGATTTCCGCAACAAGGTTGGCGCCAAGTTGCAGCGCGGTAAAATCGATATGGTAATCACGATTACCGACACCAATCTCGACCAAAGCAATCATATCGACGGCGAAGTGGTAGCTTCTTATTTGCGGCAAATCCGTCAGATTTCCGAGCAACTCAATATTGCACCATCGGCTGATTTGGCTGCCTTATTGTTCAGAATGCCAGGCGTTTTCAATATTCCTGAGCAAAGCTACGATGAAGATTTCGTTGCCAAAGTAGGCGAAACCATCGACCAGGCTCTTGACATTGTTGACGGTTTCCGCATCCAGGAAGGCGCGACCTTGAAAAAGGATTTGCTGCATCGCGTGGAACTGATTGTCGGTTTGCTTGACCAAGTGGAGCCTTACGAAAAATTACGCCACGAAACCATCAAGCAGCGCCTGACCAAAAACCTTTCCGAACTCACTACTGATGGTCAATACGATGAAAATCGCTTTGAGGCCGAATTGATTTATTATCTTGAAAAACTGGATATTACAGAAGAAAAAGTGCGTTTGCGCCAGCATTGCAACTATTTCAACGAAAGCAGCGATGAAGACCAAGCCGGCAAAAAATTAGGATTCATCAGTCAGGAAATGGGCCGCGAAATCAACACTTTGGGTTCGAAAGCCAATGAAGTCAACATCCAGAAAATCGTCGTCAAGATGAAAGATGAATTGGAGAAGATTAAGGAACAAGTGTGTAACATTTTGTAAATCTTAAGACTATGACAGGAAAACTTCTGATTTTTTCCGCTCCGTCGGGTTCGGGCAAATCCACTTTGGTAAACCATCTTTTGGAAAACATTCCTGAAATGGCTTTTTCCGTTTCGGCCACAACCCGTGAGCCGCGTGGCGATGAAGTCAATGGCAGAGAATATTATTTCATTAGTTTAGAGGAATTTAAGCGTCGTGTCGACAATGGAGAATTTCTCGAATGGCAGGAAGTCTATCCAGGCCGTTGCTACGGCACTTTGCTATCCGTGGTGAAAAACATGCAAAACGAAGGCAAGCATGTGGTCTTCGATGTGGATGTGGTTGGCGGCACAAACATCAAGAAATTCTATGGCGACGAAGCCCTTTCGATATTCATCCAGGCTCCATCCGTCGAAGTCTTGCGTGAGCGTCTGATTGGCCGCGACACCGATTCGATGGAGGAAATCGAAAAACGTATCTCAAAAGCCGCTTGGGAAATGGATTTCGCTCAAGGCAAATTTGATGTGACCATTATCAACGATGACTTGCAAACAGCTAAGGATGAGATTCTTAAAGTCGTGCAAGAGTTTTTGAACAAATGAAAAAAGTAGGCATCTATTCTGGCTCGTTCAATCCAATCCATCACGGACATGTGATGCTGGCAAACTATTTGGTCGAGTTTTCTGACTTGGATGAACTTTGGTTTGTTGTTTCGCCGCAAAATCCCCTAAAGAAAAAGGAAGACCTATTGGATGACGACGAGCGCTTGAAAATGTTGCAACTTGCCCTTGGCGATGACTCGCGTTTTCATGTGTGCGACATTGAAATGCATCTTCCAACGCCATCCTACACCATCAACACCTTGACTGCGCTTTCAGAACAGTATCCTGATTATGAGTTTGTCTTTATCTGTGGCATGGATAGTTTGCAGAATTTTCCAAATTGGCGTGAATATCAGAAGATTCTGGATAATTACAGTTTATTGGTATTTCCGCGAGCAGGTTACGATGGCGGTGATTTAGTTAACTATCCGTCTGTTATTGTACTTCCGACCCCTATCATCGAAATTTCCTCCACCTTCATCCGCGACTGCGTGAAAAATGGTAAAGATGTGAGACATTTCATGCCATTAGAAGCATGGAAATACATGATTGATGAAGGGTTTTATAGAGAGTGATGGAAGATCCCCACAATATCAAGCTTGGTAAACTTGGCGAAGATTTAGCTACAGATTATCTTGTCAGCAAAGGTTACACCATTTTTGAAAGGAATTGGCGCAACCATCACAAGGAGATTGATATTATTGCTTTTGACGGAAAAAATGCTTGTCATTGTGGAAGTTAAAACCCGACAGACTGATGATTTCGGCACTCCGGACTTGGCTGTCGACCGTCGAAAACAAAGACTATTGATTGCAGCCGCCAATGCCTACATTTTTAGGCATAATATTGATTATGAGACTCGTTTTGATATTATCACAGTCGTTGTGAAAGAAGGTCAAGAACCCAATATTGAGCATTTGGAAGATGCGTTTTATCCGATGTAAAGTTTGGACTGGTTGCTCTTGATTAGCTATTCTCAAGAAAAAAGAGGGTGACTAAAAAGTCAAAAAACGCTCTGGAGAATCGCGTATTTGACTTTGCTCTCGTATCCCCCTCCGAATATGAAAAGGGCTGACCATACTTTTTAGTCAGCCCCTTTATGTTTTTTCATTACATATCTCCGCCCACGCTGTCATCCTCGCTGCCGGTCTTGGCCGATCTTTCAAGTTCCATCTTGCCGAAGCGGAAGGTCAGGCCAACGCTGATGCTACGCATATTGAACTTGCTGTCGCTCGTTGAATGAATGTATGGACTTTCGTTGGTCTGTCCCCAGCTGGCGGAATTCAGCAAATCCTGAGCATTGACGAAAACCGACATTTTCTTGTCGAAGAAATCGGCACGCAGACCGCAGTCGATGCCATAGCGGGCCTTGCGCATGGAATAAAGGCCTTGAGTTGGCGAATTGTAACGTGCCGAAGCATGAACTTCAAGTTTGTTCCAAAGTTTTGTCCAGAAATTCAAGCGGAAACTGTAGGACCACATGCTGGAATGGACCTCATGGTGCTGATGCAGCAAATCGTCATAAGAAGTGTTGATGGTCGAATTATAGACATTTGCATAGAAACGCAGGTTCAGCATGGCATTCGGGCGGTACATCATGTTGAACTCGGCACCGGCATTGGACGACTTGCCCACATTGACTGGATAGCTGAAAGGCACTTCATAATCATACAAAGGAAGATAAGTTTGCGTGACCATTATCTGGTTGATTTCGTTCGACTTGCCACGATAATAACCCGACAAGCCAATGGAGCCGAAACTGTTCCAATATTTGGTCCAGCCAATCTCAAACGAATTGGTGAAAACCGAAATCAGTTCAGGATTGCCCTGACTAAACGATTCCTCTTCAAATTCATAGAATGTAGTCAATTGCTCAGCCGACGGGTTGGAAATGCGGCGCGTGTAGTTCAACTTGAAGTTGTGCATCGACTTGGTGCGGTAAGAAAGATGCAGCGACGGACGCAGATTGAAAAAATGGATGGTGGTGTCTGGCACATTCTGATTGGTTTCGCTGTAGGCGATACCTGTCATCTCATGGCAGAAACGGATGCCCGGCTTGACTGTAAACCCGCCAAACTTATGCTGCAAAGTGATGAATGCCTCGTTCTCCCATTCGTAAGACCTTGTATTATAAGTACGCCACAAGTCGTGGACATATTCATTGTCCGACAAAGTATCATAAACGATGTGCGACCTTTTAGGGTCGTATGACGATGAATAGCCAACCGAAATCTCACCATCTTTTGAATAAGGACGGTTGTAGATGATTTCGCCTTCAACACCCGTATTCGATGAACCATTATTCCATTGAATGCTACGCAATCTTTCAAAAGGAGTTGTGTATAATCTGTCTGTTCCTTGCTTGCTGTTGAAACCAAAAGTACTACCATTTACGCTGACTGAAAGGTTATGTCCCTCATTGTCAAACTTATGTTGATAATATAAGCCGCCCATGGCAAACATGTGGGTATTGCGTGACATAGTGTTGTCTAAATAATTGTAACTACCTGGATTATCAACAAATTCCTGACGGAATGAACTTCCCCAAGAGGTATCAACCGACATTGAAGGAAAGCAGTTGCCCCAGAACGACAATTCGTTCATGCTGTCGATTTCGTAAGTAAGATTTAAATACACGCCACCGCTATAACTCCTTGAAATGCTATTGTTCTCATCAATCTTATGGCTGATGGTATCCCAAACATTGTCATCGTTTGGCTGGCCAATCCACTGGTCGCTATTGAAGAAATACTTGTTTCTCGAATAATTGAAATTGGCGTATGCGTTGATGGTGAGCTTATCATTCTGCCAAACGTATGACAACCATGGACTTACAAAAGGTTTCGTGGAAGCATTCACGCCGAAGCTAAAGAACTCGTTTTTCTGCACTTTCGCATTGGTCACAATGTTGATGATGCCGTCGGCCTTTGAACCGTAACGCGCCGAAGGATTGGTGATGACCTCCACGCGATCGATGCTGTTGGCGGGTAAGGTTTGGAGATAGGTCTTCAGGTTTTCCTCGTTCATGTGCGAAGGCTTGTCATTGATCCAAACCTCCACACTTGATGTGCCGCGCAAGGTGACATTGCCTTCCACATCCACCTCAACGCCAGGGGCGTTCTGTAAGGCATCGGAAGCCGTACCTGTCTGAATGCTTGGATCTTCGGCCACATTATACATCGACTTTTCGCCCTCTACAGCAAAGAGCGGACGTTTCTCCGAAATCACCACTTCGCTCAGTCGGGTGGCGCCTTCGCTCATTTTCAGTTTGCCCAGATTGACGTTGCCCGTCACTTCAAGCACTTGTTCGAAAGTCTGATAGCCGATGGCGGAAACCTTCAGATTGTAATTGCCTTTCGGGACACTTTGCAAGGCGAAAACGCCTTTGTCGTCGGAAGCTGCGCCACTCACGAAAACGCTGTCAGTCTGACGGAAGAGACCCACATTGACGAAAGGAATACCCTTACCGCTTTTTTCATCGACAATAGTGCCAGAAACTTTATTTTGGGCGAAACCCATAGTGAAAACGCTCATCAAAAGAGCAAGAAAAAACAGTTTTTTCATTATTAGAAAATTTGATTTGCAAAAGTACGTAAACTAAACTGAAAGACAAGGCAATTATTGCGTTTCGGCAAAACTTTCACCAAACTAAACTGCTTGGCTTCCTACACGCCCATATTTCCCAAAAACCGCGCCAAACCCACGCGGTTTTTTAGAAAAAATGTAATTTTGCCGCCGTAATTCCAAATAATCTGAAAAATGAAGAAACACATCACAATCATTGTTTTCGCACTGCTATCACTGGCAACGGTTTTCAGCGGATGTAAGAAGAACCCAGACGACAACCCGACTGATGCAAAAAAACAGTATATGGTGCGATATGACTTGAGCAATGTCCAAGAATTTACCCATCCGTTAACCGGAGAAGTTATCACCTTCACCATCTCGCCATGTTTCAAGGCCAATTTCAGTTACATGGATGCCAATGGCCAAATGGTTGAATTGAATGACGTAACATTACCTTGGTCAAAGGAATTCACCGTTGAAGCTCCTTTCACGGCAAAAATCGAGGGTTCGATGAATTATGTCGAGTCTGAACTGCCAGAAGAGATCACCTATGGCACCCCTGTCGGGATACGCTATAAACGCATTGGAAATGATGCTTATTCTGGTGACATTGATGGCAATGCTGCTACTACCGACAAGGAAAGGTTCCTTCAACTTATGGAATTGAATCCTGACCGGCTGAAATTCAGCAAAGAGGTAAACATTGAGTAAAGATTCAAGTTAAACGAAAAAGAGACATCCGTGCGGGTGTCTCTTTTTCGTTTTATCTCAACCATTCATTCAGCTTATCCTTGATTTCCTTTTGCGTGGCTGCATCGAAATTGGCAATCTTGGTGCCGTGCCCGCCTCCAGGCAAGACATAACGCACAATGTTGTCGCCATTGACGTATTCTTCGCCGATGCCGACATAAAGCCAAGGATCGTAACTGCCATATAAGAACATATATTTCGCGTCGGTATTTCTAAGGAAAGCATCAACCTTTTCGTGCATGGCGGTCGAAAAGTTGTCGCCGACAGGTTCGGGGACATACACATATTTCAAATAATTGTCAAGGATGTAATCATCGACGATGAGCAAATCCTCAAGGCCTGCCGTGCAAAAACGGAAATGTCCCAGTTCCATATAGGCTTGGATGTAGTATTGGCAGACTTCATAATTCTGGTCCCAAGCTTCAGGACCATCTATATCAATAATGTAGTTGAAGATTTCATCATCCGAAGCGTCAAGTGCTGGAATGTCGTTAATGTCGTATGAATAAGACCAAAATGCGAAACGGTAATCCATAACATGCAAGTCCCAAAGTTTTTCGGTAGGGATATGAAATTCGATATTTTGCAGAGCGGCAACCGAATCGAATTTATGAACCATCACTTCACGGCGATTCAATAATTCACGCAGAAAAGCTGTCATTTTTGCCCTATCTTCGGGTGTTCCGATGGTTTCGGCAAGTGCTTGGGCAGCACGGTCATCATAGCGCCCGATGCAGAACGGCGAACTGTAAGGCACGGTAACGTCAACATCATTGGGATACCAGGCGCGGTACATGTTGCAAGTCAGGCCGCTTTTGCTGACACCGGTCGAAATCCATTTGCCCGAAAGCAACTGCTTCAACGAAGTCACGACTTCGTGCAAATCGTCGCACGAATTGTCGGCATTCATATAACGGTAAGTGTCGTCATCAATTTTTGACTCGCCATAAAAGCGGTGCTCCACCACAATCTGATTTCCATGGAACATTGGCACCAATTCCGAAACCCTTTGCGCATCAAAAGCATGGTAACCTTCTGTAACCAAAATATTTATGCTATCCGGATGATTCAGAAAGACGTAAACCAATTGTTTGTAAGTGCCAGCAGAAGCATCGTCATGGTCGATGGGCTGCTCAAAGAAAACTTTGTATTTTGCCGTGAAATCAGTTGTTTCTTCCTTGGTGACGGAAACCACTTGGGGCAATTCTTTCAGTTTGGATTCAAATTCGACAAACGGGTCAGTTTCAGGTTTCTTGCAACCTGAGAGAATGCTGGCGAGACCAAAGGCCAACATCAGGGAAATCAAGAAATATCGTTTCATAATGATGATAAATTAGGATTGCAAAAATACAAGTTTTGTTTTTCACTACACACCCAAACCTTGAACCTCAATTTTGCCATGTCCCAATTTTTCTCTATTTTTGCACGAAATTTCATATTAAATCCAAACAATGATAACATTAGAAGCTCAGAAAGATTTATGTAAGAGGGTTGAGTCCTTGAGGAGGTATCTTTGACGTCGAAAGACGTACCATCGAAGCCCAGGAATTAGAAGAAAAGACACAAGACCCGCAATTTTGGAACGATCCGAAAGCCGCCGAAGTGGTGATGAAGAAAATGCGCGAAGTGAAAGCATGGCTCAACGGCTACAACGAAGCCCAGCAAGCCTACGACGACCTCGCCGTTTTAGTCGACTTCGCCAAGGAAGGCGAAGCCACCGAGGAGGAAGTCGACCAGCAGTATGCCACGGCATTGCAAATCGTCGAGAACCTTGAATTCAAGAACATGCTTCGCGAAGAAGCCGACCCGATGAGTTGCGTGCTGAAAATCAACGCCGGAGCCGGCGGCACCGAAGCCCAAGACTGGGCACAGATGCTGATGCGCATGTATATGCGTTATGCCGAGGACCACAAATATAAACTCACCATCGCAAACCTTTTGGAAGCCGACGACGCTGGCATCAAACAGGTGACAATGGAACTGGAAGGCGATTATGCATACGGTTATCTAAAAGGCGAAAATGGCGTTCACCGCTTGGTGCGCGTCTCCCCTTACAACGCACAAGGCAAGCGCATGACATCCTTCGCATCCGTTTTCGTCACTCCGCTGATTGACGATACAATCGAAATCGTTGTCGAGCAGTCGCGCCTCTCGTGGGATACTTTCCGAAGCGGCGGTGCTGGCGGTCAGAATGTGAACAAGGTGGAATCGGGCGTGCGCCTGCGCTATCAATACAAAGACCCTTACACGGGCGAAGAAGAGGAAATCCTCATCGAAAACACCGAAACCCGCGACCAGCCGAAGAACAAGGAAAACGCCCTGCGTCTCTTGAAATCACAACTCTACGACCGCGAAATGCGTCACCGCATGGAAGAGCAGAACAAGATTGAAGCCGGCAAGATGAAAATCGAATGGGGCTCACAGATACGCAGCTACGTTTTTGACGACCGCCGCGTGAAAGACCACCGCACCAACTATCAGACCTCAAACGTGCAGGCCGTGATGGATGGCCAGATTGATGAATTCCTAAAGGCTTACCTGATGGAATTTGGAGGAAAAGCAAAAGATTGATTTTTCAAAATAATTCATGAGATAAAGGCTTGCATAATTGCAGGCCTTTTTTTTGATGTGCTAGATACAATTTTGTGAACATTTTGGCACGAGATTTGTTATATGTGGAAACCATTTTAAATGTACAACAAACTTATTATTAACTAACAAATTTAAACAACGCACCATGAAGAAATTGATGATCATCTGCGCTGCAATTGCTAGCTTAACCACAATGGCATTCTGCACAAAAACCGACAACAATCCAAAAATTGAAAGCTTCGTCAACACTTACTTTCCACAGGCTACCATTGCCGCCACAGTTCCCGACGGACGCGAGTTTGACGTGATGCTTTCCGACAACACGAAACTTGAATTTGACCGCAAGGTGGAATGGAAAGAAATCGATTGTGAACATTCAACCATTTACACATTTGTTCCTTCGGCCTTGGTTCCGCAGCAAATCACCGATTATGTGAGCCAAAAATATCCGGAGAACACCACCATCGTGAAAATCAGCAAAGATGGCAGAAACTGGGACATCGAGCTCAACAATGATATCGAAATTGAGTTCAACAAGAATTTCGAAGTGATTGACATTGACTTTTAATTCATAAAGCATCAGATCTTACATAATAAAGCGAAGTGCCTCAGACACTTCGCTTTTTTTTGAATAAGACAAAGGATAATCCGTTGTATTATAGAAACCTACATGGCTCATTTCGCAACAAGCAAATCACATCATTGATTTTTTGTTCCATTTAATCGAAATGAAATTCATACCAAACATGAACCGATATTCTATTGAAGCTGCACCACACGACTTTGTGTCGATTATTCCTTGATTCACAGGATTGTATGGCTTACCGCAGTTTTTAACTGTCATGTGAAAATAATCGTCGCCTTCAGAAAGAGCCAAATCCATATATTTCAAGTGTTTGGGTTTGTGCTCAAGAGCATTATCGTAAAGTATGCCATTTGTTTCAATTATGGATGAATATATTTTTTCCGACATTTCACATGCATCGGCAAAAACACGCACTGCGTGTTTAAAATCTTCAACATGGCGGCGCTCGTAGTCGAGCGAACATTCGAATTTAACCTGATTCGGATACTTATCCACAAGAGTAAATTGGGTATACTCGGGATGTTTGACATGCTGCCAATACCCATAGCCAAAACTTGCCAACAAGACAGGTACACCGCCTAATATCAGCCCATACCACATGACATTCGGACTTATGAAAGAAAAACCAAACATGCCTAAGTAAGCCAAAATGCCCATGCTGAAAACGAGAACGATTTTCGCTCCTAAATGGCCCGCCAGCTGAAGAACCACGGTAACATAAACCGATACAACACAAAAACAGAAATAGTAAATTCCATAACATGCAAAGATCCTTCGGGCCATAGCGATGTCAACCACATTATAGAGTCCGAAAATCCTCAAGAAAATGCCGGGGAATGCTATCATCAGTAAAGCCAACGTTCCGTAGAAAGCCACTACAATGGTGCCGGTATTGGACAAAATTCGGCGCAATCCATTATTGTCACCACTGACACGCATGAAACTCACATGCGCGATGCCAGCAATGCAAAGCCCAACGGTAACTGAGAAAGTGGACGACTGTATCTGCAAACACACATCAAAAAGGGTCAGTCCTTCCACACCAGCAACCCTAAGCACCAAAGCATTGCCCAAGAACATGAAGCCATTGACCACAATGTAGAAAATGTTGAAGCCGAAGCCATGTTTAAGGTTGTTCCAAAGAATGTTCCCCAAATCACCTTTTGTTTTTGCAAGACGGAATTGTCCCTTGCCTTTCAGGCAGAAAGGAAGTTGAATCGCAATGTTGATAAGGCCTGAGACCACAGTGGCCCATGCAGCCCCCTTGATGCCCCAATGGAGCAAACCGATAAAGACAATATCAAGGATGACATTAGCAATGCAACCTGCTGCCACTGCACGGGTAGTGAGTTGAGGATTACCCCCTTGGGTCACGAAGTCGTTAAGGGTGCAATTGAACGGGACTACAAGAAAATATACGAGTATTACCTGCAGATATTCCTTCACGTAGGCTGCGCACTCAGGACTATGAGAGATGGATGAAGAGATGTTGTCAATTCTAAACAGTATTCCAACGACCACTGCTAACGCAACAATTACAGCCGATGAAAGAGCAACGGTGAAAATACGATTGGCCTTAATTTCATCACCTTTGTTCAGCTGGCCTGCAGCCAACATGCTGCCACCACGGCAACAAATCATGCAAAGCACGCTGACAGCATTGACAATAGGTAAGGTAACGCTAACAGCAATAAATGCATCGGGACCTAAAATGTTGCTAGAAACAAGCCCGTCCACAAGAGTAGCAATAAGAGGAGCCATTGCCGTAAGGGTGGTACTGGTCACCGTCATTCTAAAGGATCTGTCAATCAAATCACTTTTACGATATTTACTGATTCTCATAGGATTAGTATCTTTTGTTATTACTTAGAACCTATTCGCAATTTTAAAAGATTCTATAACCAAACAATCAAAAGCGAAACGCAAATGCGCTTCGCTTTTTTATAAAATGACTTTAAGATGTCAGAATTTTGCAACAACCGGAATGGTCCGTTCTGCGCCAAAAGCCCGAGGCGAGACGCGCAAAATCGGCGCTACTTGTTGACGCTTGAACTCGTTACGGTTTACCATGCGGATGGTTTTCGTGACGACTGCCTCGTCGAAACCTTGTGCCACAATCTCTTCCTTCGATTTCGAACATTCGATGTATTGGTAAAGAATGGCATCGAGAATGCTGTAATCCGGCAGGCTGTCGCTGTCCTTCTGGTCGGGACGCAGCTCGGCGGAAGGCGCCTTGTTGATGGTATGCCATGGTATGATTTCATCCTCCTTGTTGATGAAACGCGACAACTCGTAGGCCTCCGACTTGTAGACATCGCCGATGACGGAAAGGCCACCGCACATATCGCCGTACAAGGTTCCGTAACCCACCGATGCTTCCGATTTATTGCTGGTATTCAGCAAGATATTGCCGAACTTATTGCTCACCGCCATTAAGATGACGCCACGGATACGCGCTTGAAGGTTCTCTTCGGTGACATCGAACGGACGACCTTGGAACACATCGGCCAAAGCGGTTTCAAAGCTATCGAACAAAGGTTTAATCGGAATGGTGTCGTAAGCCACGCCCAACTTGATGGCCAAGGCCTCGGCATCCGAAACCGAATGGTCGGTGGAGAACTGCGAAGGCAGCAGCACGACACGGACATTCTCAGCGCCAAGGGCTTTCGCTGCAAAATAAGTCACCAAAGCGGAGTCCAAACCACCTGACAAACCTACAATTGCACTCTTGAACCCCATCTTATGGAAATAATCGCGGACGCCCAAAACCAAAGCATCGTGAATCAGCGACATTTTTTCGGGAATCACAATATCGTCAGCATTCGGCCTATAATTATATAAGGTGTCGGTGTCGATGATTTCAACGGCTTCCTCAAAGAAAGGCAAGGCATGGTCGACATGGCCGTTGTTGGCAAAAGCCATCGAACCGCCATCGAAAATCAAATGCGTCTGTGCCCCCACCTGATTGACGAAAACCAAAGGCAGTTCGTGTTTCAAAGCCGTCAGGCGCAACAAATCGAGGCGCTTTTTAGGCATTGTGTAATCGAAAGGAGAAGCTGCAAGGTTCACAACCATATTTGGATGTTTGCCAATCAATTGGTCCATGCGGTTTTCAATCAGAATCGGGTCGTCGCTCCAATTGGAGAGGTCTTCGCCAAGCGTTACGGCAATGCGGAAACCTTCAAATTCAAGAATTTCATTTTCAGCCGAAGGCTCAAAATAAGGCCTTTCATCGCAAAGCGGATTGCTTCCAATGCGCTGTTTTGCAAATATTTGCCGTTTCCCTTGATAAAGGTAGACCGCACAATCTTGCAGAGGCTTCTGACCTTCGTTTTCGTTTGGCATCGGGCAGCCGACGATAACGGGAATATCAAAACACTTTTCAGCAATCTGATCCAAAGATGCCTGGCATTTTTTCTGGAAATCATCAAAAAGCAGACAGTCGGATGGGAAATATCCAGGAATTGACAATTCAGAAAACACGACGAGATCAGCACCTTTTAATTTTGCTTTCAATGCGGAACTGATGATTTTTTCGGTGTTTTTTTCAAAATCGCCAATGCAATAATTAAGTTGAGCTAATGCTATTTTCATTATCTAAAAAATTAAGAATCAAAATATAATCAGAACATGACGCCGAATTCAAATGCAAAGTAATTGGGCAGAAGTATTGGACCGCCATCCTTCGAATAATTGATGGAAGTCAGATTTGTGAGAGCCCTATTGTAGACAAATTGTCCGAAAACTTTGAGCGACTTCTGGATTTCGTATTCCGTCCCAACACCCAAATCGAAGGATGTGTGTAATCTTTTGTATTCTTTTTCAGCGCTCGAAAAATCTTCATCGGAATGATGATAGACCCCGATGACATAATCGTCCTTTACATTGGCCTTCATGCGGATGCCTAAATCCAAACCGCCTTGTACATAACATTGAAAGTCACTGATTTCAGCGACCTTGATTTTCAGCATCACCGGAACGCAAAGATATGTTGCTTTTAGATTGCGGTTTACATTGACAGTATAATCAGGCATTACGCCACTGAGAATTGATCTCTTGGCGTAAAAGTCATAATCACCGCGAATGTGATTCACCATTAAGCCGGACGAAATGGCACATTTATCGGAAAAATACATGTCGACAATTAAACCATAATTAAAACTAGCCAAAGTCTGATTGTTGATGACACTTTCGCTACTCGACGACATCCAGTTCCAGCTTGGCCCCATTTTCAGTCCAATGACATATTCCTTGTATTGTGCCGAAACATGCATGGTGCAGAATAATAATGCACTAATTATCAAAAACTTAATTTTCATTTTGTTGTTGTTTTAGGTTAATAATCATGATAAATAACAAGCATTTTGCATACTTATTGCTGTTAAATTGAACAAAAGTACTATTTTTGCCTCAAATATTTAATGTCTAACACAAAAATTCAACAAACAATGAAAAAATCATTTCTACTTTTAATTGCTGCTCTTCTTTTGGGCAGCGCATCATTTGCACAAAGCTTTGACCTTTGTGTTGGTCCAAAAGTCGGTTACCAAACTGCTCAGCTTTCCTATAACAAAGCTGATATTAAGAGTGGTTTTGCCGAACACTTCACCATTGGCGCATTTGGCCGCGTAACATTCAACAAGTTGTATGTTCAGCCAGAAGTACTGTGGTTTAAGAGCGGTAGCGCTTTCTCATTTGATTTTGAAAATGTTGCTGAAGGAATGATTCCTGAAGAAGAAGTCACCATCACTTGGAACCCGATGAACATTCAAGTCCCTGTATTTGTAGGTTATAAAGTTTTGGATTTGGACATCGTGTCATTGCGCGTTCAGGTTGGTCCTACCGCTAATTTCATCATTGGTGGCAAACCTGTTTATGACAGAGTGTTCTCTATCACACCTGAAGAAGGCGCTGACCCAATTACTGTTGAAGAAGGCGATCCTATTCTTGACACTAAAACAATCGCTTGGGGCATCCAAGGCGGCATCGGTGTTGATGTGCTCAACAAGATTACGCTTGACATCAACTACAACTATGGCATCAGCAAGATTTTCGGTGCTAATCTTATCGAAAACACAGAACTCGGCCAGTATGTCGACCTTTCAAACATCGACAACACCAAGCAGAATCTCTTTATGGTGACCCTTGGTTTTAAGTTCTTATAATTCATACGAACTACATTACAAAAAAAGGTCAGGACGCGTCCTGACCTTTTTTTGTTTATTGAAAACCAATGATTTAATCTTCTTTCCGTAATGGCGAAACGATTTTCCCGCTAAGAAACTCGCGGTTCAAACGCGCAATGTTCGATACGGAAATGTGTTTCGGGCAAACCGCTTGACAAGCGTAGGTGTTGGAACAATTGCCGAAACCCAATTCATCCATTTTGGCTACCATTGCTTGGGCACGGCGAGCCGTTTCAACCTTGCCTTGCGGCAACAAGGCAAATTGCGAAACCTTTGCTGCCACAAAAAGCATGGCACTCGAATTCTTGCAAGCCGCCACGCAAGCGCCACAACCAATGCAGGCAGCAGCATCCATGGCGCGGTCTGCATCGGCCTTGGGGACCGGAATGGCGTTGCCATCGGGCACGCCGCCCGTGTGACACGACACATAACCACCCGCCTGGATAATCTTATCGAAAGCCGAGCGGTCGACGGTCAAATCCTTGATGACAGGAAATGCACGCGAACGGAAAGGCTCAACCGTGATGGTTTCGCCATCCTTGAACTTACGCATATACAGTTGGCAAGTCGTCGTCCCTTCTCCTTTCCCATGAGGGCGGCCATTGATGAAAAGACTGCATGCGCCACAAATGCCTTCGCGGCAATCGTGGTCGAAATAAACTGGGTCTTCGCCTTTCAGAACCAATTGTTCGTTCAGAATGTCAAGCATTTCCAGGAACGAAGCATCGGGCGAAATGTCGCTTATCTTGTAGTCAACGAAATGTCCTTTTGCTGTGCGGTTGGCTTGACGCCATATTTTCAGTGTGAAATTCATTTTCTAGATTTATTTATAGTTTCTCTGCTTCACTTCAACAAACTCAAATTCAAGTTGTTCCTTGTGAAGTTCAGGTATTGATTCACTGCCTTTGTATTCGTAAGCTGCCACGAATTTGAAGTTCTGGTCGTCGCGTTGTGCTTCGCCTTCGGTGGTCTGATGCTCAACGCGGAAGTGGCCGCCACACGACTCCTCGCGCTGCAAGGCATCGTGGGCAATCAGTTCGCCCATTTCAAGGAAATCAGCCACACGAAGAGCTTTTTCAAGTTCGGAATTCATGCCTATAGCGCCGCCTGAGACCTTCACGTTTTTCCAAAATTCCTTCCTCAAATCCGAAATCAACTTGATGGCTTTTTCCAAACCAGCCTTTTCGCGTGCCATGCCGACATATTCCCACATGATTTTGCCCAGACGACGATGGAACGAATCGACGGTTTCAGTGCCTTTCACATTCAAGAGTTTTTCGATTTGTGCGCGGACATTCTGTTCAGCCTGTTCAAATTCAGCACTTTCGATGCTAATGCGAGGCGTTTGGATTTGGTCGGCCAGATAATTCTGCAAGGTATAAGGCAACACGAAATAACCGTCAGAAAGTCCCTGCATCAAAGCCGAAGCGCCCAAACGGTTGGCACCATGATCGCTGAAATTGGCTTCGCCCGCAACGAACAGGCCCTTCACCGTTGACTGCAACTCGTAATCGACCCAAAGGCCGCCCATCGTATAGTGAACAGCCGGGAAAATCATCATCGGGGTCTCGTATGGATTTTCATTCACGATTTCCTCATACATGTCGAACAGGTTGCCATAACGAGCCTTTACCACGTTCTTTCCCAAGCGGTTAATGGCTTCGGAGAAATCGAGATAAACCGCCAAACCGGTTTTGTTCACGCCGAAACCGGCATCGCAACGCTCTTTTGCAGCACGCGAAGCCACGTCGCGCGGAACGAGATTGCCGAAACTCGGATAACGGCGCTCCAGATAATAATCGCGGTCCTCTTCGGGAATATCTATGGGGCGCAATTCGCCTTTTCGGATTTTCTCGACATCCTCTTTCTTTTTCGGCACCCAAATGCGGCCATCGTTGCGCAGGCTTTCGCTCATCAGCGTCAATTTCGACTGATAGTCGCCATGAACCGGAATACAAGTTGGATGGATTTGCGTATAACAAGGATTTGCAAAATAAGCACCTCTTTTATAACAACGCCAAGCGGCAGAGCCATTCGATGCCATCGCATTGGTACTCAAGAAGAAGACATTGCCATAACCGCCCGTTGCCAAAACCACGGCATGAGCCGAATAACGCTCAATGTCGCCTGTTTCCAAATTGCGGACGATAACGCCACGCGCGCGGTCATCGACGATGACCAAATCGAGCATTTCGCGACGGGTATATAATTTCACTGTTCCTTTGTTCACCTCTTTGCTCAAGGCACCGTAAGCACCCAACAACAACTGCTGGCCCGTCTGGCCTTTGGCATAAAACGTTCTCGAAACTTGCGCTCCACCAAAAGAACGGTTGGCCAACATGCCGGCATAATCGCGGGCAAAAGGCACGCCTTGCGCCACACATTGGTCAATGATATTGTTGCTGACTTCCGCCAGACGATAGACATTCGCTTCGCGGGCGCGGTAATCGCCGCCTTTAATGGTATCGACAAAAAGACGCTGGATGCTGTCTCCGTCATTCGGATAGTTTTTCGCCGCATTGATACCGCCTTGAGCCGCAATGCTATGCGCACGACGCGGACTGTCCTGTATGCAGAAAATCTTGACGTTGAAACCCAGCTCGCCCAGACTTGCTGCTGCCGAAGCACCAGCTAAGCCTGTACCGACCACAATGATGTCGAGTTTGCGCTTGTTGGCAGGATTCACCAGTTTTTGGGAAGCCTTGTAATTCGTCCATTTTTCGGCCAATGGACCATTCGGTATTTTCGGATCAAGATTCATGGATTTGCGTTTTTATGGGTTATCAGTTATCGGTTGCTGAGCTTGTCGAAGCAACTATTTCTTACGATTTTGAACTCTTTTTGAACTTTTTTATCCGGTTTTATTTCCAAGGATTGATTAACCAGTAATAAATGACCACTGAAACAAACAGCAGAACGATAATCGTAGCCACCACATAACCAATGACTTGCCATGCTTTTTTCCAATGCTCGCTATTCCAGCCCACCGACTGCAACATGCTCCAAACGCCATGCGAAAGATGAAGCCAAAGCACAACAAACCAAGCCAAATAACAAATGCTGAAATAGTTGTGCGAAAAGAGGAATTGTATCTGTTCGATGCCGTTAATCGGTTCACGGCCAACAAGTTCGGCAAACTGCATCTTATACCAGAAATCGAAAAGGTGCAAGGCCATACCTAACAATATCAAAATGCCTAAAACTAACATGTTTCTCGATGACCATTCCACGCCTTTCGGCCTTTCTGTCTTGCGATAGCGGACAAAACCACGTGCAATGAAATTCTCAAGGCTCAAAATGACGCCAAAAAGGATGTGTAATCCAGCCAATCCTGCAAGCCCCAATGTCGCAACGACAGCATACCAATTGGCACCCAAGAAGTTACAGATGCCATCGTAAGCATCAGGCGAGAGGATGGAAACAAAATTCATTGTTCCGTGGAAAGCCAGGAAAAGCACGAAACACGCGCCCGTGATGGCCATAATCAGTTTCTTCGTGATGGAAGAAAGCAAAGGTTTAAATTTCAACGTAATCATGATTCAAAGACGTAAAACCGGATAAATCCTATTGCGTGCAAATGTACGGAAAAATATGATTTGAGATTTTATGAAATGAAGATGAGAGATTATTTATCAACATTTTTAGAAACAAATCATACAATAAAAAAGCCCTTGCAGGTTTTGCAAGGGCTTTAATCGCAACAAGTTACATTCCACCGTCGGCACACCAAGTGCCAAGTGCTTTGTCGATTTTGAATGCAATTTTCAGTTTTTGCGTGCTGCCATCTGCGAATTTTATGGTACAAGGCACGAACACGCCATCGTAAAGTCCTGATTTGAAAGCACCTCCACATTCCGTCAATGTGCAACCCTTGTATTTTTCCTGCATTTTTGAAAGAGGATAACCTTTCATAATGACCTTCAGACTTGCCTCGTCCCATGTTTTCATAGCTTCAAACATTTTTTCGGCTGCCTTTTCTGCAGTGATTCCCGTGAATTGGTCAATCGGAAGCGTTTCGGCCATTTCGGCAATGTGCTCGGCGGTTTCGTCAATCCACTCAATGGAAGCCGGAAGGATGAAATCTGATTCTGGAATTGAAGCGTCGTAATTGATTTCCTGAACTTTCAGGATGGATCTCGGAATACCTAAAAACAACACGTCAATTTTGAAGGATAAAAGCCTGCCATCGGCTTTGCTGAAAGTATAAGTCTGTCTTGTGTCGCTTTCTAAAATTGAACTGTTTTTGGTGTAATCATTTTGAAAGTCTCCTTGTGCCGCCGCCTTGATGGAAAGCGTGATTTCGCTGTCGGTTTCGCTTTTGCGGCAGGTAAAGTCCTGATGACTATGTGCATATTTTTCAAGCCATTGCATCATATCGCCGATATGGCGGAGCAACTCGTATTGTTCCAAAACTCCTGAACCTTTCGTTGCATCCATTTTCCATCCCCATTCTTGTTCGGGAAACCAAACCCAAACATTTTCCCCGTCGAATTCCGCCATGCGGCCACCTTTGTCGAGTTGCCATCTTCCGTCGGCACAAACCGACATCTTGTGTTCAACGAATGCTTTTGATGCGTCTATATAGCTGAAATTATCGTTGGGCAAAGTCCTTGCATCGAATGTTATGGTGTAACCGCTGACTTTGCTTATGAATTGTGCAGCTCGGGCGAAAACATCATTTTCGGCATACAGCGGCGTCATTCCTGGTTTTATCAGCAAGACGATTGCGACGACGGCGGCAGTCGCGGCGCAGGTTGCCAATGCCGTTTTCCAAGACTTAAGTCTGATTGTCTTTCCCGAAATCACCTTTTGTTCTGCAGCTTGCAAAACCTTTTCTTTCAGATTGTTGGAAGCGTGAAACTCGCAATTTGGAGTAAGCGTATTTTCCATTTCCGATTTGCTATTCTTTTTCATTTTCTTAAAAATTTAGAGGTTTTCGTTAATGTTTTGCTGAAGGTGAGCAATTGCATAGCGATAGCGCGATTTTGCCGTGGCTTCGGGAATTTCGAGGATTTTCGCAATTTCCCGAAATTTCAGTCCATCGTAGCATTTGAGACGCACAATCTCGGCTTGCTCATCTGAAAGTGTTGCAAGGATTTTGTTGATTCTCAGGTATTCATCGTGAATTTGCTGGTCTTCGGTTTCCGCGGCAACTTGTCCGGCCTCATCAATGGAGACAATATCGAAAGTCTTTTTCCTATGATAATCCAGACAGCAATTGCTTATGGAACGCAACAGATAATGTTCGAGATTGCGGACATGGTGAAGGTTTTCGTCCGAGGCAAACAGTTTCAGAAAAACATCCTGAACGATGTCCTCTGCATCCTCGCGGTTGCCGACACGCATATAAGCAAACCTGAACAGCCTGTCCTGCTCCTTCCCGATGATTTTCTCGAGATCCTTTAACCTTGACTGTTTGAAATCCTGTTGCATTTGTCTTCTGATTTGATTGGATTTTTGGATGCATCCGAAATGAAGACGCAAAACAAGGTAAAAAGATTTAAATCGATAAGATTTTCTTTTTTCGAATCCTCGAATCTGCATTCTGACTTGGAGCTGTAACTCAAAATAAAATCAAGTTACAGCTCTAACTTAAAATCAGACTTGGAGCTGTAAATCAAAAAAATAACGGGTTACAGCCCCATCTTATTTAAATTTGTTTTATCTTTGCAGCGTAAAAATCAATTTATTATGTGCGATTTAATCGGTAGAGAAGATGAGAAAAGGCAACTTAAAATCATCGAAGATTCGGGAAAGCCTGAATTCATAGTTGTCTATGGCCGACGCCGTGTAGGAAAGACCTTTCTCATCAACCAATATTTCAAGAACCGTTTCACTTTTAAGCTGACGGGCTTGGCTAAAAAAGATCGTTTGGAACAATTAGCGAATTTCGCCGAAACGCTCAACGACCAATCGGGCGATGTGTATCCTGTTCCGAAAAACTGGATGGAAGCCTTCAGATACCTGCGGCATTTTTTAGAACAGAAAAAGGGAAGGCAACGCAAGGTGGTTTTCATTGATGAGATGCCATTTCTTGACACGCCATGCAGCAATTTTGTGACAGCCTTGGAACATTTTTGGAATGATTGGGGGTGCACACGCAATGATTTGCTGTTCATCGTTTGCGGTTCAGCAACATCGTGGATAACCAAAAAACTGATTAAAAACCACGGCGGACTGCACAACAGGCTGACACACAAAATCTATCTGAAAGCATTCACGCTCAATGAAGTCCAGCAATACCTGAAAAGCAACGGCATCAATTTCGGGCAACGCGAAATTCTTGAATGTTACATGATTATGGGTGGCATTCCCTATTATTTAAGCCAATTGGAAAAAGGCAAAAGCCTCGCGCAAAATGTCGATGAAATGTTTTTCCAACGCAAGAGCAAACTTTACGATGAGTTTGACAATCTTTACGCCTCCTTGTTTGACAACAGTGACGATTATGTCAAGGTGGTTGAAGCCATTGGATTGAAAAACAGAGGATTGAGCCGTGACGAAATCATTACGGAAACGGGATTGGCAAACGGTGGCCGCCTGACGCGCATACTCGACGATTTGGACAATTGCGACATCATCAGGCGATATTATGCCTTCGGCAAAACGGAAAGGCAAAGCATTTATCAACTGACCGATTTCTACACTTTCTTTTACTTCAAGTTCGTCAAAAAACACAAAAGCAGCGACATGGCGTTTTGGTCAACACAACTGAACACGCCCAACCACAACGCGTGGAGCGGTTACGCTTTCGAGCAACTTTGCCTCTACCATTATGCACAAATCGAGAAGAAGCTTGGCATTCAAAGCATTATGACAGAAGCATCAGCCTGGTCGTGCAAAGCAAACGATGAGCATGAAGGTGCACAAATTGACCTCGTAATCCGTCGTGCCGACCGCATCATCAACATTTGTGAAATGAAATTCTGGAATGCGCAATTCACCATTACCCGCAAAACCCGTGACGAACTGCTGAAGAAAATCGCCATCTTCACCGCTGATACAAAAACGCGCTATGCCATTCATTTAGTAATGATTACGACATACGGAATTGCTGCAAATGAATACAGCGACATCGTTCAAAATCAAGTCACGATGGAAGATTTGCTTCTGCCTTAATACACGAAACCGTTTGCACATTGAAACAGAATGTTTAATTTTGCCAGCAATAAAGTCTGACAATTATGAAAACAAACATTCCAAATAGCCTTTTCATTCGCAACAGGGCGAACCTCATGGCGTGTCTGCCCGAAAAATCAGTGGCCGTTTTTACAGCCAATGAACCTATGCCGCGCAATGGCGACCAGTTTTATCCGTTCCGTCAACAGTCTGATTTCTTTTACCTTACGGGAATCGATGCGGAAAATGCCTTTTTAATCTTGTCGCCCAACAACCCGACAGAGCAATATCGCGAAGTGCTTTTCATTGAGCCTTACGACGAGGTGAAAGCTACTTGGCAAGGCGAGATGATGGATAACAAGCAAGCCAAGGAAATCTCTGGCATTGAAACCGTTAAGTCGAGCGATGAGTTCTATGCCGTGCTGAACGACATAGCCTTGACCGGTTGCGACACCATTTTCATGAACACTTACGAATATCCAAAATATGAGTGCAATGTCGAGACCATTCAGCAGCGTTTCGTAAAGAAAATCAAAGAGTTGTATCCTTTGCACCAGTTTGGGAGAACTGCCCCGATTCTCAACGAATTGCGCATGATCAAGTCGAAAGAGGAATTCGACATCACGCAAGATGCCTGCAACATCACAGCAAAGGCTTTCCGCAGATGCTTGGAAACCGTGAAACCGAACCGTTACGAATACCAGATTCAGGCCGAAATAGAATACATTTTCAAACTGAACAACGCATCGGGACACGCTTACGCGCCAATTGTGGCGGGTGGCAAAAACGGCTGCTGCCTGCATTATTCGAAGAACGACGACATTCTCAATGATGGCGATTTGCTGCTTTTCGACATCGGTTGTGAATACAAGAACTATTCTTCCGACCTCAGCCGCACCATTCCTGTCAACGGCAAGTTTACGGAACGCCAGAAGGAATGTTACAGTGCCGTATTGCGCGTGATGAAGGAAATCACCAAATTATATAAGGTGGGTGGCACCATCAACGAAATCAACCAGACGACTTACCGCCTGATGGAACAGGAAATGATCAAGCTGGGACTTTTCACCGCCGAAGATGTCGCAAAACAAGACCCCGACCATCCGCTTTACCGCAAATATCTGATGCACGGCATGTCGCATCACATCGGTCTAGATGTCCACGATAGTGTTGACAAATACAAGCCTTTCCAGCCCGGCATGATTCTCACTTGCGAGCCTGGCATCTACATCCGTGAAGAAGGCATCGGCATCCGCATTGAAAACGACTTGCTCATCACCGAAGGCGAACCTGTCAACTTGTTCGAAGGCTTGCCGATTGAAATTGAGGAGATTGAGGCGGCAATGCGGTGAATTAGAAGATTTTTCCTATCTTTGCAGTCCGAAATTCACGAGTTGAGTTTCGGACTATCTTTTTGAAAATCAATAAATAAATAATGAGTCAGAATATTTCGAAACTTAGAAACATCGGTATTGCAGCACATATCGATGCAGGAAAGACCACTTGCTCTGAACGTATCCTTTTCTTCACGGGTGTCAACCGCAAGTTGGGCGAAACGCATGATGGACAAGCCACCATGGATTTTATGAAACAGGAACAGGAACGCGGCATCACCATTGCTTCGGCAGCTATCACCGCGCACTGGAACGACCATCAAATCAACTTGATAGATACTCCCGGCCACGTCGATTTCACCGTTGAAGTGGAACGCTCACTTCGCGTTATCGATGGTATGGTCGCTGTGTTCTGTGCCGTTGGCGGCGTGCAGCCCCAGAGCGAAACCGTTTGGAATCAGGCCGATAAATACCGTGTGCCACGCATTGCTTTCGTCAATAAGATGGACCGTACGGGTGCTGATTTCAACGAAGTCGTCAGCCAAATGAATAAATATCTTGGTGCCAATGCCGTGCCTTTGCATCTGCCAATCGGTTCAGAAGCCACTTTCGAAGGCATGATTGACTTGGTCAACATGAACTCGGTGATTTTCAAGGAAAAGGAACGCATCGTCGGTCCGATTCCGGAGGCCATGATGGCGCAGGCCGAAGAAGCCCGTCATAACCTCATCGAGCATGTTGCCGATGTCGATGACGATGTTGCGGAGCTTTATCTTTCCGATGAGGAAATTCCTTTGGATTTGCTGAAATCAGCCATCCGTAAGGCCACCATCAAATTGATGATGGTGCCGGTGCTTTGCGGCTCAGCCTATAAAAACAAAGGCATTCAGCTCCTTTTGGATGCCATCGTCGATTATCTGCCTTCGCCAAGAGATTTGGGAACGGTCATCGCCCACGACCCGAGCGATGAGGAAAAGACCGTTCAGAGAAATCCATCCGAAAACGAACCTTTCTCGGCTTTGGCTTTCAAACTCATCAACGACCCGTATGTCGGCCAGCAGACTTTCATCCGCATTTTCAGCGGTAAACTGGTGAACGGCATGAGCGTGCGCAACACCAACAAAGGCAAGGATGAGCGTGTTGGCCGCATTTTCCGTATCAAGGCCAAGGAACGCGAAGAAATTTCGGAAGCTGGTCCGGGCGAAATCGTTGCTTTGGTCGGTATGAAATACACGCGCACAGGCGACACCTTGTGTGACGAAAAGGCACCGGTCATGTTGGAAAACATTCATATTCCTCCGGCGGTTATCGAAATGAAAGTCAACCTTGAAGACAAGAAAAACCGCAACAAGTTGGGCGAGGCTTTGGCAAAACTTTGCAACGAAGACCCATCGTTCCGTGCACATTTCGATGAGGAGACGGAAGAAACCATCATCGCCGGCATGGGCGAATTGCATTTGGAAATCATCGTCGACCGTCTGAAGGAAGAATTCAAGGTGCCGGTCAGCGTTGGCGCACCTTCAGTTTCGTTCCGCGAGACTATCACGGCTCCGTTTGAATGTAATTATCGCTTCGTGAAGCAGACAGGCGGCAAGGGTCAGTTTGCCCATACCGTCATCCGTTTCGAGCCTAATCCGGGCAAAGGTTTCGAGTTTGTCGACATCACCAAGGGTGGCGTCATTCCAAAGGAATTCATTCCTTCGGTGCAGAAAGGTCTGGCCGCTGCTATGGCCAAAGGTCCATTCGCAGGCTATCCGGTCGTGGACGTGAAATGTGTTTTGGTCGATGGCAGTTCTCACCCTGTCGATTCAAGCGACATGGCCTTCCAGCTTTGCGCCCAAATGTGTTTCAAACAGGCCTTTATGAAAGCCAGCCCAGTGCTGCTTGAACCTATGATGAAGGTCGAAATCAACACGCCTGACGATTATATCGGCAATGTGACGGGCGACCTCAACAAGCGTCGTGGCCGCATCGAAGCCATGCGTCGTTTCCGTAAGGGTTCGCAGAAACTTGATGCTTTTGTGCCGCTCATGGAGATGTTCGGCTATGCTACGGCTTTGCGCAACCTCTCGTCAGGCCGTGCCAACTATTCGATGGAATTCTTCCAATATGCGCCAATGCCGAAAGACAAGCAGGAAGATATTGTGAAGGAAAGAAACCAGAAGGAAAATTAAAGATCAAAGAAATTGGTAATAGTCCCAAGTTTGGGATTATTACCATCCTTTTAGAACTTCCCAGACCAAGCTCGGTTCAAAGCCTTTCTGAATGGCGTAAGCAGCCAGTTTCCGTTTTTCCTCGAAAGGCGTTGTGGCCTTGACTTTCTTGGCTTTGAGGATTTGTTCTAACTTCTGGCGATAAAGTTCGCCATCAAATTCCGATAAGGCATTGCTGATGAGTTCGTCAGCAATGCCTTTTCGTTTTAGGTTGTATCGGATTTTGTTCACGCCCCAGCCGCTTTGGTTGATTTTCCCCCTTACGAAACTGCGTGCAAAACGCTCGTCATCAACGAAACGATTGTCGATGAGGTAATTAAGGATTTCTTTTTTATCGCTCTCGGGAATGTCGAAGGTCTTCAGTTTGTCCGTCACGTCTTTGGTGCAACGTTCCTGATAGGCGCAGTATTTCGCCATTTTGTCGAGGACTTGGTCGGGTGTAAGCGGTTTCGTGGGCATGGCGGAAAATCAGCATTCAATCTTCATGTCACCGAATTTAATCCATCCGATTTTGCGTAATATTTCGTTGAAAATCAGGGATAAGACGGCAGGCAATACAAAGCAGACGAGCAACATTCCTAACCACATATTCAGGCCTCCTTCGGGCATGGCGGTATAGATGCCGATAGGTCCGACCAGGCCGCAGGTGCCCATGCCGGCACCGATAGGAATGTTCTGCAAATGAAAGACACAGGTTGAAATCGGTCCCGTGATGGCGGCAGCCAAAGTAGGTGGAATCCAGATGCGTGGGTTCTTGACGATATTGCCCATTTGCAGCATGGAAGTGCCTAAGCCTTGTGCAACGAGTCCGCCCCAACGGTTTTCGCGGAAGCTAATCACGGCAAAGCCAATCATTTGAGCGCAGCAACCTGCCGTAGCAGCACCGCCTGCCAGTCCGCCCAAGCCGATGGCAAGGCAAATGGCGGCCGAACTGATGGGCAAGGTGAGCACCATGCCGATGACCACTGAAACGATGATGCCCATCAGGAATGGCTGCATCACGGTGGCTTTTTCGATGAAAGCACCCAAGGCAGTCATTACGGCATTGATGGCTGGGCCGATGGCGAAAGCAATCAGCACACCGCTGATGATGACCGTTGCCGGCGTCACCAAAATATCGACTTGCGTCTCCTTAAAGACCATTTTGCCCAATTCGATGGCCACGATGACAGAGATGTAGGCACCCATCGGGCCGCCTAATTCGTTTCCTGCACTGCCAACGGCAATGGCACTGAAAAGCACCAAGCCTTTGCAACCCAAGGTGTAAGCTATGGCGACGGCGATGGCGGCGCCAGTGGCTTGCTTGGCATATTTGGCAATGGTGGCGAAAGCTTCGATGTTGGTCTTATCGCCAATGGTTTGGAAAATCGTTCCGATGAGCAAAGAGGCGAACAAGCCTAAAGCCATCGCGCCTAGGGCATCGACGAAATAGGCTTTCCAAGTCATATCGACACCTTTGCGTGTGCAGAAATCTTTGAATTTGGACATCAGAATTCGATGGCTTCAACGCCTTTTTCTGTCATGAAGTTAGGCAGCAGTTCGTTGTCGGCAACGGCAGCAACGCAGTTGGTGGCGACGCGGATTTTTTCGGCTGGATAAAACTCAAGGAGGTCTTTCAATGTCTCATAAACGCAGTAGTCGGAGGCAATGCCGCAAATGTCGATGCCGGCATATTCTTCGGCCTTAATCATTTCTTTGATGTGTTCGCACGACTTTTGGTTTTTCAGGATGGAGAATTCTTCCACATCGGCTCTGTCGCCTTTGGTAAGGTATTCGACTTCGATACCATTTACATGTTCAAGTTCATCTTGAAGGTCAGGATAAACTTTCGAGCCTTTGGTGTCTCGCACGCAGTGAGGTGGAAAATCACCGCCTTGCTCAACGAAAGAGCAGTGGTTGGCAGGATGACAGTCTTGGGTCACGAAGATTCTGTCGTAGTTTCTTGCTAGACCATTTTGAAAAGCCTCGATGAGATTGTCCATGGCTTCGCATCCGCCATTGACGGCTAAGCTGCCCGTGGTGAAATCGATTTGCGGGTCGACGATGATGAGCAAACGCTTGGCTTGCTTCACTTCAGTTGTAGTCTCTTCTTCAGGTTTCACTTCTTCTTGTTCTTGTTTCTGGTTCTTGTTGCCGCAGCCAGCGAAAACCATGGCCACGATGAGCATTGCTGCTCCGAAAATGTGTTTTTTGTTCATTTTATGATAGTTTTGTGTTTCTATTTATTGTGCAAAATTACAACTTTTTACTTTCCAAACAGCCTTTTTATCCAATCGGCATGACCCATGCGGCGCAAACTGTTTTTCACCCATTCGCGGTTCTCGGGCTTGTACCAGAAAAAGAAGCGTTGCTGGGCCAATTTTTCGTCTTTGGACTTGGGCACGAAAACAGGTTCCAAAGTGTAGGGATTGTAGCCTGAGTAGTAAATCTCAGTGGCTAGAGTCATAGGTGTTGGCGTGAAGTCTTGCACTTGTTCCAAATGGTAGCCTAGGTCCTTGGTCTTCACGGCCAAATCGGCCATGTCCTCCAGATAACAGTCGGGATGGGAGGAAATGAAATAGGGTATAAGTTGCTGTTTTAGGTTCTCCTTTTCGTTGATGAGGTCGAATTTCCTTTTCAGTTTCACGAACATGTCGAATGATGGCTTGCGCATAAGTTTCAGCACGGCATCGGAGGTGTGTTCGGGAGCCACTTTCAGGCGTCCGCTGACATGGCGCGTCACCAGCTGTCGGAAATATTCATCGTAGCCCATGGCTCGGTTTTCTTCGGCACTGCTTTCGTGTAGGAAAAGGTCGTAGCGGATGCCCGAACCGATGGTGGCTTTCTTGACTTTCGGATGCTGGTCAACCTCCTTATAGATTTCCAAAAGCGGATGATGGTCGGTGTTGAGGTTCTTGCAAACCGTTGGTTGCAAGCAAGTTGGCCGCGCACATTTGGCACAAAGGCTTTCATCTTTGCCTTTCATGCGGTACATGTTGGCCGAAGGTCCGCCCAAGTCGCTGATGTAGCCTTTAAAGTCTTCCATTTCAACGACTTTCTCCACTTCTTTCATGATGGATTCCTTGCTGCGTGAGGCGACGAATTTGCCTTGGTGCGCCGAGATGGTGCAGAAGGCACAGCCGCCAAAACAGCCGCGATGCAGATTGATGGAATGGCGAATCATTTCGTATGCCGGAATTGTGCCGCGTTTGGCATATTTCGGGTGCGGCAACCGCGTGTAAGGCAAATCAAACGAAGCATCAATTTGCGCTTCAGTGAAAGTCGGCAATGGCGGATTGATGACAAGCCGTTGACTGCCAACTTCCTGTATCAGCCTAGCGGCAATTTTCTTGTTCGATTCCTCTTCAATGTGCTTGAAATTGGAAGCGTATTGCCGTTTGTCTTTCAGACAGGTTTCGTGCGAGACCAATTCGATGGTCTGACCTTCAAAATCGGGTAGGAGAGTGCTCTTGTCTTGCAGGTAAAACGTCTGCTTAATGTCGGTCAGTTCGTTGATTTTCCTGCCTTGCTCCAAGGCCTTGGCAATTTCGATAATGGTGATTTCGCCCATGCCGTAAACGCCCAAGTCGGCTTTCGAATCGACTAAAATGCTGGGCTTCAACGTGTCCGACCAATAATCGTAATGCGTCACGCGGCGCAATGAGGCTTCGATGCCGCCGATGACAACGGGCACATCGGGATAGAGTTTTTTCAGGATGTTGCAATAGGTGATGGTCGCATAATCGGGACGGAATCCGGCTTCGCCGCCTGGCGTATAGGCATCGTTTGAGCGGAGGCGCTTGTTGGCGGTGTAGTGGTTCACCATCGAATCCATGCAACCGGCGGAAACGCCGAAAAACAGGCGCGGCCTGCCGAATTTCTTGAAGTCGCGGAGGTCGTCGCGCCAGTTGGGCTGCGGAATCAAGGCGACACGATAGCCGGCATGTTCCAAGACGCGCCCGATGACGGCAGCGCCAAAGGCCGGATGGTCAACATAGGCATCGCCCGTGATGAAAACCACATCCACCTCGTCCCAGCCGCGCAGGTCGGTCTCTTTTTTCGTTATCGGGAGCCAGTCTAATAAGTTCATCGTTTGATATTTTATGCAAAGGTAGTAATAAATTGTGAATGGACAATTTGACTTTTGGACATTTAGACATTTAGACATTTAGACTTTTGGACATTTAGACAATTTGACATTTAGATATTTGGACTTGCAGACAATAAAATTGCGAGATACTTAGCTCACTGAGCTTGTCGAAGTGGCGGCTTTATTGCTTGACTTTTGGACTTATTGACATTTTTTTTGCCTTTCGTATGTTTTTTCCTCTATCTTTGTCGCGGAATTAATTACTCACTAAATACTTTGCATTATGAAAAAGACATTAGCTTTTCTTTTGGCCTTTGTCCTGTGCGGAGTGCTTCAGGCCCAGACTCCGCCTATCTCGCATCTCGACATTAACAACATTCGGGCTACCATTTTGGGCAATGGCTCTATTATGCCGCCTTCGGAATGGTCTTACCAATCGGGCCAACCCAACCCTTGTCCGTGGTATGAAGTGCCGCAAGGCAGCGGCTGCCAGACATTTACTCAATTCTCGTTTTGGTTTGGCGCAGTGGATATTGCCAATCAACTTCATCTTTCGGGAACGTATTACAATAATATGGGTAGGGATTTTGTGATGGGGCCTTTGAGACAGGATTATGGCACAAACGACCTTATGACCCAAATGAAATACATGCGCATTTGGAACTTGACGCGAACCGAAATCGAACAGTTCATCGCTCATCATGGCGATAGTGGTTACGAGATTCCCAAGGACATTCTCGAATGGCCGGCTCATGGCGATGAAGGCTTTGCCCCAAATCTGGCGCCTTTTGTCGATGTCAACGGCGACGGACGTTATGTGCCTGCCGATGGCGACTATCCCGACATCAAGGGCGACCAGTGCCTGTTTTTCATTTTCAACGATGCGTGTCAGCATACGGAAACCTGCGGTCAGAGTATTGGCCTTGAAGTCCATGCCATGGTGTATGCCTTCGATGCTCCCGAAGATGAAGCCATCAATAACACCATCTTCTTCAACTACAAGTGTTTCAACAGGCGCGCATATGAATATTCATGGTGCTATGCCGGTTTGTTTGCCGATTTTGATATTGGTGATGGTTATGACGACTTTATAGGTTGCGATGTGCAACGCGGTTCGTTCTATGGCTATAACGCTACTCCTACGGATGGTGAAGGCCAGCCTTTTGCATATGGTAGTAATCCTCCCGTGCAGGTTGTAACGGTGCTGGCAGGTCCGCGCGTGGAAGCCGATGGCCGCGATAATCCTGCTTTCGATGGCGTTGGCGAACATCTTTTCAACGAGGAGTTTCCTAACGACAAGTTCGCCTATAATGGTATCAATTTCGGCAATGGCATTGCCGATGACGAGCGTCTGGGGCTGTGCAATTTCTGCTATCAAGCACAATATAATGAGCATTTTCCCAAATATGTCAATGATTATTATAACATGATGCGCATGAGGGGCGGTGATGGTTCAACTGTAGGGTATGGGTGCGATTATTCTGGCCCGGCATGTCATTTCATGTATCCAGGCGATTCGGATCCTGTCAATTTTGGCACGGACGGTGTTGCCCCTCAAGACGGTTTCAACACTGAAGGTAAATATTGGACTGAAGAATATTGCGATAAAGATCCAGATGACCGTCGTGGCGTTGGATCAATGGGACCTTTCAATTTGGGTTATCAGGAAATGCAGGAAATCGATTTCGCACTCACCACGGTGTGGAAAAACGAAAGCCAGTCGGCTATGGAACGCCGAGGCGAATTCATCGACCATGTCAGGGAGTTTTTCTTCAATGGCCTGAAGAAGTAATATGAAAGTTTATTGTTTCAAATTCAAAGAATTACAACTATGAAAAAGATATATTTCATTATAGCCTTGCTTTTTGCAGGCAATCTTGCCGTGGCGCAGACGAGTGTCTGGCACGGTGGCCGCGAAATGTGAACGCGCGGCGAAGGAACCGAAGAAAGTCCTTATCTTATTGAAAGTGCCGATCAGCTGGCCATGCTTTCGTATGTGGTCAACAAAGGCTTCAGTACGAAAGATTTGTATTTTAAACTTACCACAGATATTGACCTCAATGGCAGTGAAGACCAGCGTTGGGATCCTATTGGCTCATTCTATTATTATGAAGATGGTTGCGAAAGGGAAGATAAAGATGTTGCTTATAGTTATTTCTTGGGCAATTTCGATGGCGGTGATCATGCCATTTCCAATATTTATGTGGACTGCAAGAGTTATGCTGGACTGTTTGGCAAAGTGTCTGACACTGTCGTATTGAAAAATATCCGCATTGTCAGTGGTTATATTAAAGGAGAGGTTACGGGCGGCATTGTCGGCTTAGTGTCTAGTTATTCGCGGGCCTTGATCTCTGATTGCACTAATTATGCTGAAATATACGGAACAGGAATGGCCGGAGGCATTGTCGGTCAAGGAGGCAGTGTGAAACGCTGCAACAACAAAGGAAAAGTAACGGCGGAAGATTCCGCAGGCGGTATTGCAGGATCCAATAGCAGAATTGAGCAATCTTATAATACAGGTGATGTGATTTCGAAAGGAGCCATTGCAGGAGGCGTCGCTGGCAGCATCATGGGCATAAGAAACATTGAAAACTGCTACAACACCGGTTCTGTTACCGCGTTGGCGGAAGGAAAAGTTGAAGCAAAAGGTTGTGGCGGCATTTTGGGCCTAGGGTACAGTACTTTGGATGGCATTAATCTCCACAATTGCTACAATGTTGGCGACATTGACGGACTGGATGGCTTTACGGGCAGTGTTGTCGGACAAGGAGTCGGAATGGTTTCTGTAAGTAATTGCTATTATCTGAATACTTGCGGAGCGCAAGGCTTGGGCGTTGCGATGGATGAAGATGCCATGCGGATTCCCGATTTTGTGGCCACGCTCAACGATAATACCGATGTATGGAATATGGATGAAGAAAACCATAACAGCGGTTTCCCAATCCTCATGGGACTTGATATGGCAGTTGACGAAGTGTCGGAAAACGGTTTCGTGGTTTATCCAAATCCTACGCAAGGCACTTTGTGCATCGAAGGCGGACACTTCGAAGAAGTCGAAATATTCAATGTGTTTGGCGTGAGAGTCATGCAACGCAATTTGCATGGCTGCGACGGAACGGCAACATTGGATGTCAGCATTTTGACCGATGGGCTTTATCTGCTTCGCGTCACCGATGCGCAAAAAACTTATCGCATCTGCCAATTTGTTGTCAGGCATTGAAAATAGTAGAGACGTAGCGCGCTACGTCTCTTTGGAATTATAAAATCGGAGACGTAGCACGCTACGTCTCTACAGAATTAGGACACGGAAAAATGTTTTGCCCGCAAAACGAATCCGTGTTCGATTTAATATTATCCGTGTTATAGGCTGAAAAACGCCTTCAGCACTTCCCGTGCATCAGCCAGTTTGTCTTCCCAATGTTTCACTGAGTTTTGTCCGATGACGTCGGTGGCGCATTTCACGGAAACGAAAGGAATGTTCATTTCGTGGCAAACCGTGGCTTCGGCGAAGGCTTCCATATCGACTACATCGCCTTCCAAATCGGCCAATTCGGTGACGAAACTGTCACCCGTGTTGCAGGTCCCGTATTCCTTGACTTTCTCCAAGAACGGCAGACCTTTAATAGGTTCAAACTGATATTCGCTTTGGATGCAGTCGATGCTGACTTTCCGTAAATCCCTGTCAACAAAACGGTTGCATACGACAATGTCGTCAACATTGTGTTTTACGGTTCCGGCCGTGCCGAAATTGATGACCATGTCGGGCTTGATTTCGCAAATGGCTTTGGTGAGATGAAAAGCGGAAAGGGTTTTGCCCACACCGCCCTGAATGAAATGGATTTCGGCATTTGGAAGCTCAAATTTCACAGCTTCCTGATCGATGGCACAAATGGCTATGATTTTCATGGATTGTTTGGATTAGATTTAATTAAAGCACAAAAGTACATTTTATTTTGCTACAAAGGGCGGAAATTGGAAAATATTCCGTTTCTTTGCAGCCGCTTTTTGAACTTGAAATTTTTTAATTAAATATTTAGTAATTAGTTAGATATGAATAAGTTTTTCAGTACGGTTGCCCAAACATTGGGCACCAAAAAGTTCTGGGTCGAACTCATTATCATGACCTTGGGCATGCTTTTGACTGCAGCAGCCGTCTATTATTTCCTTGTTCCGAGTAAACTGATCGTGGGAACCATTTCGGGTTTCTCCATTGTGTTGTGCGGCATTTTTGAGAACTTGGGCATCCATCTTAGCCTTTCTGTCGTCATTATGGTCATCAATGCCATTTTGCTCGTTTTGGCTTATTTCCTTATCGATAAGGAGTTTGGTGCCAAGACGGTTTATTCGGCCATGATTCTCGGTCCTTTGACCGATTTTTGGGATGCCGTTTTGCCTTGGCAGACTTTTGCAACTCCCAACCCAATCACTGGTGCTGAATCCGTCATGGGTGACCCTTGGTTCGACCTATGCTGCTTCGTGCTGATGCTGAGTGCGGCTCAAGCCATCATGTTCTCCATCAATGCTTCAACAGGTGGCCTCGACATTTTGGCAAAAATCGTGAACAAATACTTGCACTTCGATATTGGCAAATCGGTGAGCATTGCCGGTGCCATCATCTGCCTTTCGGCTTTCGCCATCAATCCTTTCCGCATGGTCGTCATCGGTTTGATTGGTACCTGGATTAACGGCCTTGTGGTCGACTATTTCACGGCAAGCCTCAACAACCGCAAGCGCGTCTGTGTCGTTACGAAAGACTACGACCGTGTCCGTCGTTACATTATCGATGACCTGAAACGCGGCTGCACGCTTTACGAAGTGATTGGCGGTTACACCAACGAAAAATCCATCGAATTGGAAGCCCTTTTGACCAAAGACGAATTTTCATCCTTGATGGAATTCCTGAACAAGAACGAAATCAACGCTTTCACCACGGCAGGCAATGTGAGCGAAGTTTACGGCCTTTGGGCAAAAGACAGGAAGAAATCGAAAAAGCATGCCGAAACACGATAAGTGTCTCAGGTTTTTAAAGTTGAAAAATCACGGTCGGGGTGCTGGCCGTGATTTTTTTATTTCATGGAAAGGCTTTGTTTCAAATGCTTTTCCTATTTTTGTGCCATGCAAATTCATAATCATCATGGAAAAATTATTAGACAAATTCCTGAGATATGTCTCTGTTGAGACGACCTCCGACGAAAACTCCGAAACACAGCCCAGCACCATGCGCCAGT
>JAKSMU010000070.1 GCA_024400455.1 Bacteroidales bacterium
CAGCAGGGAAGACAGCCTTGGTACAGGGAAGGTCCTGCCCCGGCTTCATGGAGCCATTTGTCCCATTTTTTACTGAGATTGAAAAGTTATCTATTATAATTGCCCCTAAAAATGTGACAACACAAAATTGTCTCTGAACAAGAAAAAAGGACTGACCAGATTTTTGGTCAGTCCTTCATAATGTTTTTAATTCAAAAGCATTTATTCGTAAACCTTTGCTTCGGCTTCGCCAGTGAGGACCATCAGTCCGTTGAGGGCGAGGGCCTTCATTTCATCTTCGCCAGGATAAATGTGAACTGGAGCAATCTTTCCGAAGTGGTCTTTCAGAATGCCGCAGAAAGTCTTGTCGTAAGCCATTCCGCCTGTGACATAGATGGCATCGACATTCATGCTGAGTGCCGAAGCAGCCAGACCGCCGACTTCCTTGGCCACCTGATAAGCCATGGCGCGATAAACGAGTTCCCATTCCTTGTTGCCAGCCTTCACTGCGTTTTCAACTTCCAGAGCATCGTTGGTGCCGAGGTAAGCCACGAAACCGCCCTTGCCTTTCAGCATCAGGCCGATTTCCTTCTTGGTGTATTTGCCGCTGAAGCAAGCATCGACGAGGAGACCTGCCGGCAAGGTTCCTGAACGTTCAGGAGTGAAAGGACCTTCACCATTCAGAGCGTTGTTGACATCGACCACGCGGCCATTCTTGTGAGCGCAGACCGAAATGCCACCGCCAAGGTGAACGCCGATGGCGCTGATTTCTTCGTATTTCTTACCCAAATCCTTAGCCAGCTGACGGGCAATGATTTTGTGATTCAAGGCATGGAAAACGGAGAGGCGTGGGAATGCCGGATGGCCTGAGAAACGGGCCACGTCTTCCATTTCATCGACGACGACTGGGTCGGCGATGTAAGCCTTCACGCCGAGTTCCTTAGCGATGTCGTTGGCAATCAAGCCGCCGAGGTTGCAGGCATGTTCGCCGACTGGGCTGTTGAAAAGGTCTTTGATCATGGCTTCATTCACTTCGTAAACGCCTGATACCAGTGCGTGGAGCAGACCGCCACGGCCAACGATGATGTTCACATCGCTAATATCGACGCCAGCTTCCTTCAATTCGCGCATGATGACTTCCTTGCGGAAAGGATACTGGTCAGCGATTTTCTCGTAAGGAGCCAATTCTTCCGTTGAGTGCTTGATGTTCTTCTTGAAGACCTGATTCTCGTCTTCAAACAGGGCAACTTTCGTTGAAGTTGAGCCTGGGTTTATCGTTAATATCTTGTATGCCATTTGTGTTGATTTGTATGTTGTTTATTTGTTTATTTGGATTTTCGAGGTCTCGAGGTTGCGAGACAGCGGGGCTCATGACCTCGTAGTCTCGCAGCCTCGTTTCCCGCATTATTTTGCCAGCATGGCAGCCAGGGCGATGGAATAGAGCTTGGTCTTGGTGGTGTCGCCACGTGAAGAGAGCACGCAAGGCACCTTGGCACCCATCAGGATGGCACCCACTTCGCTCTTGTCGAACTT
>JAKSMU010000071.1 GCA_024400455.1 Bacteroidales bacterium
GCTTCTGAACTTTATGATAAAATTCAAGTCCGCGAGGATTGGCAAGAATATATTCCGCAGCAGCCTTGGCTTCGTCAAGCCATTGCTCATCGCTAGTCACCTGGTACAGACGCAAAAAGAAAAAGCCGATGCCGGCAGAACCCGCATAAAAACTGGTCTTGCCAACGAAAGGGTTGTCCTTATAGCCATTCTGACCATCTGGAAAAATTTTCCAGGTCTTGCCCACCTTTTCTTTCACTTCCAAGGATTGAATCCAGCGGGCAGCACCGATTGCCGCGTTTAGGTAATCATCAAGAGTATTTTTCTTCAGCAAATTTGTGGTTTTAAGTTTCATTAAAGAGCCTCCAGCGCTTTTTTAATGCGGTTCAATGCTTCTTCCAGAATGCTGCGGGGGCAAGCAAGGTTCACGCGCTGGAAGCATTCCCCGGTTTTTCCAAAGAGGGTTCCGCTGTTGAGCCACAGGCGTGCCTTGTTGCGAATCAGGTCATCCACCTGCGTGGTTGAAAGTCCCGTGTCCTTGAAATCCAGCCATGCCAAGTAGGTGGCTTCCATAGGAACAAGCTTTACGCCGGGCAGATTTTCCTTGACAAACTTGTCCACAAAATCGATGTTTCCCTTCAGGTATTTTTTCAAAGCTTCCAGCCATTCTTCGCCGTGTTCGTATGCGGCCTGGGCGGCAACCAACCCAGGAATCGTGACTTGGCTGTAACCGATGCCATCGATTTCCTTGCGAATGGCATTGCGGACTTCGGGATTCTTGATAAAGGCGTGAGCGATTTGGAGGCCAGCCAGATTGAATGTCTTTGTGGGAGACGTTACCGTAATGGAATTGTCCGCAAACTTTTCACCCAGAGAAGCGAACACGGTGTGGGTTCCTTCGAAAACGAAATCGTTATGGATTTCATCGGCGACAACGAACACATTATGCTTCAGGCAGATTTCACCAACGCGCAAAAGTTCTTCACGAGTCCATACGCGGCAAACCGGATTGTGGGGGCTGCAAAGCAAAAACAACTTCACATTATTTTCCACAATCTTTCTTTCAAAATCTTCGAAGTCAATGTGGTAGCGGCCATCTTCGCCATAAACGAGATCGTTGCTAACAAGTTTGCGATCGTTCTGCAGAATCACATCCGGAAAATGCATATAGACCGGCTGCTGAATCAGCACGGCATCGCCCACTTTCGTAAAGGCCTTGATTGCCAAGGCCAGCACAATCATGACGCCTGGAGTCTTGATTACCCAGCTGGGATCAAATTCAAAATTGTGGCGACGACGGTAAAAATTCTGAAGCGCCTTGAAGTATTCGGCCTTGGGTTCGGTGTAGCCAAAAATGCCATGTTCCACAGAGCGGATCAGAGCATCCTGAACAAAGGAGGACGTTCTGAAATCCATATCCGCAATCCACAGCGGCAACAAACCGTTAGAATCTTC
>JAKSMU010000072.1 GCA_024400455.1 Bacteroidales bacterium
TAGATCCCGCCGTAAGCATTCTGTGCGGAGTTTCCGTAAATGCTCGAATTGATGACGGTTACTTTTGAGCCGGTAGCGCCCATATGACATATCGCGCCGCCTTGCGCCATATTGTTCCATGGCCCGGTATCGCCCGTCCAGTTGGTAGAATGTTCTTCCGCACGATTGCCCGTAAAGACACATCCGTCTGCCACGCCGTCCGCACTGCGGAATCCGATTCCGCCGCCCATCGAAGCGGTATTCCCGACGATCACACTATCTGACAGGGTAAACTCGGTATCATAGAGAAACATAGCTCCGCCCTGCGTAATATCTGAGTCAGGAAGCTCCGAATCCGGGAAGAGATGGTTCGCCGTGTTGTTTTCAAAACGGCAGCGCTCCATCGCAAGCTTTGCGCCCTTTGCATAAATCGCTCCGCCGCCGACACTGAACTCGGTGTCGCCGCTGTAATTGTTTTCAAAAGCACAATCCCTCGCCGTGAAAGTGACGTTCCTGTTTCCTTCAATATAGATTGCACCGCCGTCATAGGCTGCGGCATTTCCGCTGAAATTACAATTGGAAAATGACAGGTTTAATGTACATCCGGAATAATCACCGAACATTTCCAAAAGAGAAGGAGCTGAAGTGTAATCACCGTAACGTATGTGCATGACCGGACCGTATTCATGCGTGTAGTTTTTGAAATCGCAGCCAACGAATTCCGCATCAACATTTCCTTTGAATGAAAGTGCGTATTGCGCGACTCTCGGCTCCTCAAGAAGATATCTCTGTTCTTCCTCGCTCCACTGACAGTCATAATCGGTAAATTTCAGCGAGGCTGTATCGACCCCGCCGTCAAATATTATATTTTCAAAGTGAAAAGTATTTCTGCTTTCACCTGTCTTTGAACCGGAAAGAATAAAACTACCGTTCGTCAATACAGCCTTCCCGTTGCTTTTCCCGCTTTTGATGGTGAGACTCTTATCCGTTTCAATACGCATCAAAGAATTGAAAATATTGCCGGACGGCGTGAAGTCAATATCTCCGACATATAGGGTGTCTCCGTCTTTTGCTGCACGGATCGCTGTTTTCAGGTCGGTAAACGAAGTAATCAACTCTTTGCTTTCTCCGGCAAATACCGTGCAGGGTATGGCAGAGATCAACAGCACAACGATGAAGATCAGCGATATAACTCTTGCAAACGCTTTTTTATTCCGTGCTTTGTCAATCATTTCATACCACCTCCTCAAAATTTATTTCGTCTGCCAATTCAGGAAAACCCCTTGAAAGACAGCCAGAATTTACGGCGGGATTGGATTCCTTTTTGTCGGGCAAACTGCACCGCGCGCGAAGGGCATTCCAGGCATATTCAACATTCATAATCTTTATTACGATTTTTCTTGCTTCGTATAACACTTCCGGCGTACTTGTTTTATAGTCGGTTCGCTTCTC
>JAKSMU010000073.1 GCA_024400455.1 Bacteroidales bacterium
CACTGCTGTCCACTAAAAAATAAGGTCAAACGTCTTGAGTCCGCATAAATAAAGGGCTGTAGACGATTTTCAATGCGAACGGACTTGAAAATTTTCGGCTAAAAACATACCTATAGAGGTATGTTTAGCGAAAAATTTGTCTTTTCCCAGTTGGTTTCGTTTCTTGACAGAAGCCTTTTTAGCCGTATCGTCAGAAAATATGGCGGAGACCGTTACATCAAGTATTTCACATGCTGGAACCAGTTGCTGGCGCTGATGTTCGGACAGCTTTCCAACCGTGAAGGGCTGCGCGCCCTGATTGTCGTTTTCGAGGCGCACAGTTCCAAGTGCTACCATCTCGGTGTTGGCACCCATGTGACCAGAAGCAATCTTGCCAAAGCCAATGAAAACAGGGATTTTCGTATTTTCAGAGATTTCGCTTTTCACATGATTGAGCTCGCCCGTAAAAAACGGTCAAGGAAAATTTTCGGATTCAAGGGCCACGTCTACGCATTCGACTCTACGACGATAGATCTCTGCCTGGAACTTTTTGAATGGGCTAGGTTTCGTACGACAAAGGGCGGTGTCAAAGTCCACACGCTTCTCGATGTTGAAACGCAGATTCCCTCGTTCCTGTTGATTACCGAGGCTAAGCAGAATGACGTTAAAGCCATGGATTTCATTCCTTACGAAGCCTCGTCTTATTATGTATTTGACAGGGCCTACAACGATTTTGGACGTTTGGCACGAATTGATGCCATGGGATGCTTTTTTGTTGTCAGAGCCAAGATGAACATGCAGTACGAAGTCTTCGATACGAAAGAGAAACTCGCTGACAACATTTTGAAGGACTGTAGGATAATCCTGACTGGATACAAGACAGGTAAACTTTACAGCAAGCCGCTCCGTATGGTGGAATACTACGATGCCGAAGACAAACGAGTGTTCACGTACTTAACGAACTCGAATAAAATATCCGCAAGCCGCGTGGCCGAACTTTACAAGAACCGCTGGCTGGTAGAGCTGTTCTTCAAATGGCTGAAGCAACACCTGAAAATCAAGAAATTCTGGGGCACATCGGAGAACGCCGTGAAGATTCAAATTTATGTCGCCATAATCACGTATTGCCTTGTTGCAATAGTACACCACGACATGCAATTGAACCGATCACTATACGAAATCCTCCAGATTCTAGGAATATCGTTGACTGACAAGACACCTCTTCAGGAACTTCTGACAGCAAAAAATTCGGAAAAACAAGAAAAAGCCGAGAATAGAACCCTCGACCTTTTCGACGACCTGTTTTTATGTTGAATTTTTAGTGGACACTAGTG
>JAKSMU010000074.1 GCA_024400455.1 Bacteroidales bacterium
GGCAAACAACAAAATTTGTTTGCCGGTATTCGCTTGAAAAAAGCCCCGCCCGGAGCCAAGAAAACTCTTGATTCCGAGCGGGGCAGCATAATCTGTCAATGCACCGAAACTGGTTATCTGCAAAGCAGGATTACCGTCGCAAGCGCAACGGAGAACTGGCACACTACGTTGGAGATTTCAATCACCCAATGCACTTTTGCATTTTTGAGGTTGGAAAGAATTCCGACAAGGCAAAGGAACACGAACAGGCAGATTGCAAGCGCATACAGAATGATCGGCAGTATCACACCGTTTCTGATCGACAGCGTAATAAGGGATGCGTAAATCATCAGATAACCGACCGCGCCGATCAGCACGGCAACGGTGTTGAATTTTCCGGTCTTGTACCATAAAAAGCCGATGATGCCCGCCGCACATAGCAAAATGATGATAAGCGTCAGCGGCTTTACTCCGACAACGTGGGAAACGAGCGCGATGCCGGAAAGCAGGATGCCCGTATTCACGAACGATACCAGATTGACCGGCATCTTGAACTGCATTTTTCCGAGTCCGACGATGAGCTTGACCGTCGGTATGGATAGGCCGAAAATCAGCGAGATCACCGCGCCGACTGCAAAAAGAATATAGGTCGGCGTGCTCATGATGCCGAACATTTTTATCATAATCGTAATAACGGTGACGCCGTAAAAAATCGGATTTATGTAATCAAACAGACCGAGTGCAACGGAAAAGTGTCCGATGATCCCCGATTCGTTTCCTTTGCTGTTCATATTCTCTTTTCTCCTTGATTCTGCTTCGTTATCGTATGTAACTGCTCCATTCGTTGATCAAGTTCTGCCGCTATTCTTGCACAGTCGGCAAGCTCGTGCTTGAAGGATTCGCTTTCTAAGATGTCTTTTTTATAGCGTATTTTATGTTCGGTACTTGCCCACCAGTCCATTGCGATGGTTCTGAACTGTACCTCGACCTTCATATATCGCTTTCTGTCGTGAAGGAAAATCGGGGTATCAACGATCAGGTGCAGACTGCGGTATCCGTTTGGCTTTGGATTGCTGATATAATCCTTGCGGGTAATTACATGTATATCGTCCTGCTTCTCAAAAGCATCGGCAAGCATATAAATGTCAGACGGAAACGAGCAGATGACCCGGACGCCGGCGATATCCGTTATATTTTCTTCTATGCTTTCAACGGTTAACGGGCATCCTTTTCTCGCAATTTTATCGAAAATGCTTTCCGGCGTTTTCAGTCTGCTTTTTATGGTTTCAATGGGATTTCGGT
>JAKSMU010000075.1 GCA_024400455.1 Bacteroidales bacterium
GGCATAGGCTGGTTCTACCAGTTTATGAATGATGAAGGCTATTTTGAAGACGATACCAATTATTTGCTTGAAGATTTCGACTTGTATTTGGCTGCTGTATTGAGGGCCTTAATGCAGAGCAACGAAACGGATTTCCTTCATGGAGCCACCGGCATTGCCTATTACTTTTTCAGCCGCAGTAAGAATAATCCAAAGGCTAACGATGTGCTGCAAATGTATGTGGATATGCTGTCAAAGCTGGTGGAAACCGAAGATGGCATGACGAAACTTGCAACCAAGGATTTCAAGACAAAGGAAACCATCTACAATATTTCGCTGTCACATGGCATGTCGGCAATCGTTTCGGTGCTTGCGCGTATCTATACCATTGAAGCCTTGCGTACCGAAAGACTGAAGAACATGATTGAAGGTTTTGTGAACTATATCCTTGCCCAGGAAATCGACAAAGACAAATATGGTTCTTATTTTCCATACACTTCCATCGAAAGTTCGAAGGAAATGTATGGTAGCCGTATGGCTTGGTGCTATGGCGACTTGGGTGTCTGTTCTGCTTTGTATCAGGTCGGAAAGATTATGGACAGGCAGGATTGGGTGGACAAAGCCTTGGAAGTGCTGCTTTATGCAGCCAACAACCGCCGCGATTTGCCAAGCAATCTGGTTATGGATGCTTGCATCTGCCATGGCACGGCGGGTATTGGTCAAATATTTTACCGTATGTGGTGGAATACACGTCTGCCAGAATTTAAGGCAGCAGCCGACTACTGGTTTGACGAAACGTTGAAAATGGCCAAATTTGAAGACGGTTTGGCTGGCTACAAATCTTGGATGGGATCAGATGAAGGTTATAAACCTGTGTATGGCTTTTTGGAAGGCATTGCTGGCATAGGTCTCGCACTGACTACATATACCTACGAACTTGAACCCCGCTGGGACAAGTGCTTGTTGTTAAGTTAATTAAATTGAAAATCTTAAAATTAAACGAATATGAAACGACTCTTTTTAGCATTAGTATTTTTGGCTGCGTTTGCAGTCAATGCCATGGCACAGTTCAGTGTAAAAGGAACGGTAAAGGATGAGGCAAGCGGCAAGGCTATGCC
>JAKSMU010000008.1 GCA_024400455.1 Bacteroidales bacterium
GACGAACTGGAGAAGAACAACGGCGAAGCCTAATCAATTAGTTACTAACAAATTAGGAAAAGGTCGCACCAATTGGTGCGACCTTTTTTTGTTGTAATTCACGATTTATCAACACTTTTTTATTTTGTTGATAACTTTCGGCACAAAACGGCAATAATCCGAACTATTTTGCGTATTTTTGTAGGCTTAAAATTAGAATAGGAACAGAAACAATATATGGGTAAGATTATCGCAATAGCAAACCAAAAAGGCGGTGTGGGAAAGACCACAACGGCCATCAACCTTTCGGCAAGTTTAGCCGTACTCGAACACAAGACGCTGCTCATCGACGCTGACCCTCAGGCCAATGCGACTTCGGGCGTCGGCTTCGACCCAAAGACAGTAGAAACCAGCATCTACGAATGTATCATCGACGGCGTCGACCCGCGCACCATCATCACTGAGACCGAAACGCCGAATCTTTATCTTCTGCCCGCCCACATCGATCTGGTCGGCGCCGAAATCGAAATGATCAACATGCCGGAACGCGAACAGATGATGAAAAAAGCCTTGGCCGACATCAAAAACGATTACGAGTTCATCATCATCGACTGCTCGCCTTCGCTTGGCCTCGTGACGGTCAACTCGCTCACTGCTGCCGATTCGGTCATCATTCCCGTGCAGTGCGAATATTTCGCCTTGGAAGGTCTCGGCAAACTGCTCAACACCATTAAGATAGTGCAAAACCGCCTCAATCCCGACCTTGACATCGAAGGCATCCTGCTGACCATGTTCGACACACGTCTGCGCCTTTCAAAGCAAGTCGTCGAAGAAGTAAAAATGCATTTCCAGGACATGGTTTTCGACACCATCATCAACCGCAACACGCGTTTGGGCGAAGCACCGAGTTTCGGCAAGACCATCATCATGCACGATGCCGCCAGCATTGGTGCCATCAACTACCTGAACCTTGCCCGCGAAATACTTGACAAAAACAACATAGAAACCAAAAACTAACGCATCATGTCAGATAAAAACAGAAAAGCCATGGGCCGCGGCCTCGATGCCATTTTGGGAAGCCCCGAGACAGACATCACAAGTAAAGACATATCAGGCAATTACGTTGTAGGTGCCGTCGCCGAAATCGACATCAACCTCATCGAGACCAACCCATTTCAGCCAAGAACGGAATTCGACGAAACAGCCTTAAACGAATTGGCTGCCTCCATAAAGGAACAAGGTGTCATTCAGCCCGTTACCGTCCGCAAACTTGGCTACAACAAATATCAACTCATTTCTGGTGAACGCCGTTTGAGAGCATCGAAACTGGCCGGATTGTCGAAGATTCCGGTATTCATCCGCGTGGCCAACGATGAGCAGATGCTCGAACTCGCCCTCATCGAAAACATCCACCGCGAAAACCTCAACGCCATCGAGGTTGCCATTTCCTACCAGCGCCTCATTGCCGAATGTAACATGACGCAAGAAGAAGTCAGCGAAAAGGTGGGCAAGAGCCGCAGCGCCGTCGCCAATTTCCTTCGTCTGCTGAAATTGCCGCCAGAGGTGCAGATTGCCATCCGCGACGGCCACATCACGATGGGCCACGCCCGCGCCTTAATCAATGTTGAAGACAAAGAACAGCAGCTCAAACTTCTCCAACAAATCATCGAAGAAGAAATGAGCGTGCGCGAGACCGAAGAACTGGCTGAAAAAGCCAAAGATGCCGGCAAGGACAAAAAGGAAAAAAGACAAACCAATTTCCTGCCAGAGAACTTCAAGAGCAAAATCAAGACACTCTCCCAGGTGCTCAACACCAAGGTGAAAGTCAACCGCAGCCTGACGGGAAAGGGCAGTCTGGTCATCGACTTCAAGGACGAAGCCGAATTCGACCGCATCATGGAATTATTCAACAAGAAATAAGAGATGGTGCGTCGCATACTTTTACTTTTAGGTTTTGCAATCCTTTTTGGCCTCCACGACATGAAGGCCCAAGTAATCGTATTCGACACTCTAAACCAACCGATTAAGGCAGAAACAATCATCACGGCAAATGCAAAAGACAACGTAAAAGTGCCGAAAGCCAGAAAACCGCACAGCGCGAAAAAAGCCACCATCATGTCGGCCTGTCTTCCTGGATTAGGGCAGATTTACAACGGGAAATGGTGGAAAGTGCCGATTGTCTACGCAGGTTTGGGCGGTTTAGGATATATGGCCTACAACAACTATTACGAGTACAACAGCTACCTTAACGCTTACAAGTATGTGTCCGACCCTCAATCCATCGAAAATCCTTTGACGGAGTACGAACAGCAGCTGGCGCAACGCTACCAAGCGAGTCAATTGCAGACCTACAAGGAATCGTACCGCCATGATTTCGAATTATACACAATCATCCTTGTGGCATGGTACGGTGTCAACATCATCGATGCCTGCGTCGATGGTCACCTTTACACTTACGACATCAGCGACGATTTGAGTTTCAACATCGACCCGATGATTGCAACCGAAAGAACACCATTGAATCCAGGTATGCCGCTTGCGCAGGCCGGATTATCATTCAAACTGACTTTTTAAAATGAAAATAGCATTATTAGGATATGGCAAAATGGGACACGAAGTGGAGAAAGCCGCCTTACAACGCGGTCACCAAATCGTCGTCACCATTGACAACGAACAGGAATGGGCGGAAAGATTTGAGCAGTTGAAACAAGCTGATGTCGCCATCGATTTCAGCCAGCCCGACCAAGCTGCAGGCAACATCAGCCGCTGTTTCGATTTACATCTGCCCGTAGTGGTCGGCACAACAGCCTGGTACGATCACTTTGATGCCATAAGTAAACGCTGCGCCGATGAAAAGCAAAGTCTGTTTTACGCACCGAATTTCAGCATCGGCATGAACATGATGTTCAAAATGAACAAGTTGATTGCCAAATTCGCCGAGACTTACAATTACCGGCTTTCGCTTTCCGAAACGCATCACATTCACAAATTGGACAAGCCCAGCGGCACCGCCGTAAAACTGGCCAACGACATCATTGCCGCAAACAAAGACTACCAATCCTGGAGTCTTGACGCAAACGGCGAAGGCATTTTGCCCGTCACGGCTATCCGCGAAGGCGAAGTGAACGGCATTCACAGCGTAAAAGCACATTCCGAAGTCGACGAAATCACCTTGACGCACGAGGCTTTCAGCCGTCAAGGTTTTGCCGTGGGGGCTTTGGTCGCCGCCGAATTCCTCGTTGGCAAAGCGGGGTGCTTCACCATGGACGATTTAATGCAAATCTAAATACGATAATCAGAAAACACCCGTTAAACAACAGATAAAACACATAAAATCATGTCACTCATACTTTTCATATTTTTAGTACCGCTGCTGTTCACCATCCCGATTGCCTTCTGCTGGAAGCAATTTGAAGCAGCCGGTCAAAAAGGCTATTATGCCCTTATCCCCTACTACAACATTTACGTTTTCCTGAAAATCATCGGCAAGCAAAAAAAATTCTGGTGGTGGTTTTTCATTGTCTTCCCTTACATCAACATTTTCATGCTGTTCCTAATGCTCATTGAGTTAGGAAAATGTTTCGGCAAATTCAAGGTTTGGGAAGAAGGCATGGCCGCCATTCTGCCCTACGTATTTTTCCCGATGATTGCCAAACAAGGCGCCATTTACAAAGACCCAGCCACCGACAACCGTCCGAAAAAATCGACAGCACGCGAATGGTTTGATGCCATCGTTTTCGCCGTGGTTGCCGCAATGATTATCAGGACATACGTCTTTGAGGCCTTCACCATCCCGACATCAAGTATGGAGAAATCGCTTTGTGTCGGCGATTACCTCATTGTCAGCAAGATACATTACGGACCTAAAGGACCTAACACACCACTTTCGTTCCCATTCGTCCACAACACCTTACCGGGAAGCAAAACTGCAAAATCGTATCTGGAATGGATCAAATTGCCATATCACCGCTATCCAGGCACCTCACACATAAAACGTTACGACCCTATCGTGTTCAATTATCCTGCCGGCGACACGGTTTGCGACATCTACCAGAGCAGCGTCAGTTATTATGATTTGGTTCGCGAATATGGCCGCGAGCGCGTTTGGAACGACCACGAGAATTTCGGCAAGGTCATTTCGCATCCCGTCGACAAGCGCGAAAACTACATCAAGCGTCTTATCGGCATGCCAGGCGACACGCTGCAAATCATCGATGGCGTCGTTTACATTGATGGCGAAATGAGTTACCAGCCTGAAAACATGCAACACAATTACAAGGTTGTCACCTCAGGCGGCGGCATCAACAAGAAGATTCTGGACAAATACAACATCACCGAAGGCTACGCCACAAACAAAGCCAACGAATTTGTCCTCAACATCAGCGAAAAAGTGGCCGAAGAACTGCGCAAGCTGCCTTTCATCATCGAAGCAACGGAAATCATCACACCTGCGGGAGAGGGCACCAACTACGAACTGTTCCCGCATCGCCCAGACTTATATCCTTGGAATGTCGACAATTACGGACCAATCGTGCTGCCAAAGAAAGGCGTCACCGTGGCTTTGAACACCGGAAATCTGCCGTTCTACGAGCGCGTCATCCACGCCTACGAGCTCCACGACCTGAAGGTTGAAGGCGACAAGATTTTCATCGATGGTCAACAAACTGATTCCTACACCTTTGAGATGGACTACTATTGGATGATGGGCGACAACCGTCACAATTCCGCCGACTCACGTTATTGGGGTTTTGTCCCTGAAAACCACATCGTTGGCAAGGCCGTATTCGTTTGGCTGTCGTTAGACAAAGAAAACGGCGGCATCCGTTGGAATAGAATGTTTAGAATTCCTAAATAATATTTTTTGCATATTTTTGCCCATTCAATATAAAGAAGAAAATGGCAACTGAAAAGAGAGAAAACACATTAAGGGTAAAACCTACCGAGGAGCCGGTCATCGAAAAGATTCCGGTCATAGTGGAAGAGAAAAAGGCAGAAGAAAAGAAGCCTAAGAAAGCTCCTAAAACAAAAGAGCCCAAAAGTAAGCCGACAAAGGAGAAAAAAGAGAAGCAACCATCTGATGGCAGAGGCAGAATCATCATCGGCATCCTGCTGATATGTCTTGCCGTCTTCCTCATCGTCGCATTCATATCCTATTTCAGCAGCTTTTTTAGCGGACACCATCAAGAATTTGGTGCTCAGGTTTTCAGCCAGGACATTAAGCTTGACAACAGGACCGGGAGTCTTGGTGCTTGGTTAGCACAAACGCTCATCAAAGAATCGTTTGGCATTGGCGCTTTTTTCTTTGTCTACCTGATTGTTGTCATTGCCTTCAAACTTTTGGTCAACAGCAGAATACGCATGTGGAAGGTATGGAAATATGCATTGCTGTCTTTAGTTTGGTTCCCATTGTTTTTCGCATTCATTCCAGCTCCGAAATGCGCCATTTTCGGTGGTGCAACAGGTGCTTGGCTCAACACGAATCTGAGCAATTACATTGGCCGCGCTGGTGTCATTCTCGTCCTTGTGTTCACTTTCCTGATTTTTGCCATCTACCAATTTAACATCACATTCGCCTATTTCCGCAAACTCAAGGAACAGCGTGAAGCACGTAAAGCTGAAGCCGAAGCGAAGGATAAAGTTGCACAGCAAGAAACAGAAAACCAAGGGACTATTTTCGAAGAGGAGCAAGACACTACCGAGGAAGACGATTCCCTCACCAAAGACATTGACGAAGAGGACTTGCCTCCAATCTCTTCCTACAAGAAAGAACCCGAAATGGGAATCATGCCGCCAACGACCGACAACGAGCACAAGGAAAATGTTGCCGTCAGGCCGCCGAAAATCGAATTTGAAGTAGAACAGCCAAAAGAAGAGGATAATGTCAACGAGCCTGATATTTACACTGTCAAGACCATCACTTCGGAAAAAGCTGACGAAATTCCTCAAATCATTGACATTCCTTCGCCTGCAACTGATACACCTAATATTGTTAATCAGCCGAAAGCTGAAGAGTCCATTATTACGAAAGCCGAGTCTGAAGCGGGAAGGGATGTCAAATTGGTCATCGAAAAAGCCGAGGAAGAAAAGACCGTAGAGACCGCTCAAGAAAAAGAGCACCACACTGTAGACACGCCTTTCGATCCGCATTTTGAGTTACGCGACTATCAGTTCCCGCCATTAGACCTTCTGAGAGACTATGGCGGCAGGAAAAGCGAAATCAACAGCGAGGAACTCGAAGCCAACAAAAACAAGATTGTCGAAACGCTTGGCAACTATGGCATTGCTATTGACAAGATTAAAGCCACCATCGGCCCAACCGTCACTTTGTACGAGATTGTCCCTGCAGCTGGCGTCAGAATCTCGAAGATCAAGAACTTGGAAGACGACATTGCCTTGAGTCTTGCTGCATTAGGCATCCGCATCATCGCCCCTATTCCTGGCAAAGGCACCATCGGCATCGAAGTCCCGAACAGCAAGCCAGAAACGGTTCCTATGAAAAGCGTGCTGAGTTCGGAGAAATTCCAGACCTCAAAATACGCTCTCCCTTGCGCCATCGGCAAAACCATTTCCAACGAGACATACGTCTTCGATTTGGCCAAAATGCCGCACATTCTGATGGCTGGTGCAACAGGTCAAGGTAAATCCGTCGGCTTGAACGCCATCATCGCCTCACTGCTTTACAGCAAGCACCCGTCTGAATTGAAATTCGTCATGGTCGACCCGAAGAAGGTTGAGTTGACATTATACAACCGCATTGAGCGCCATTATTTAGCTAAACTGCCGGATTCAGAAGACGCCATCATCACCGACACCAAGAAAGTTGTCCGCACGCTCAACTCACTTTGCATCGAAATGGATCAGCGTTACGACTTGCTCAAGCAAGCCGAATGCCGCAACATCATCGAATACAACGAGAAATTCAAGGCACGCCGCCTATTGCCAACCGAAGGTCACCGTTTCTTGCCTTACATCGTGCTCATCGTCGATGAATTCTGCGACCTCATCATGACGGCAGGTCGCGATGTCGAAGCCCCTATTGCCCGTTTGGCACAGTTAGCACGTGCCATCGGCATCCACTTGATTATCGCTACACAGCGCCCATCGGTGAATGTCATCACAGGTTCCATCAAGGCCAACTTCCCTGCCCGTATTGCATTCCGTGTCATCTCGTCCGTCGACTCAAAGACCATCCTTGATGCCACAGGCGCCAACCAGCTCATCGGTAAAGGCGACATGCTCATCTCGACAGGTAACGACATCGTCCGTCTGCAATGCGCCTTCATTGACACGCCTGAAGTGGAAGCCATGACCGAATTCATCGGAGCGCAACGCGGTTACGCAGAACCGTTTATGTTGCCGGAAGTTCCTGAAGAAGAAGGCGATGGCGGCAATTTCGACGAAGACGACGGCGAACGCGACAGCCTCTTTGAAGAAGCCGCACATATCGTCGTTCAGACCCAGCAAGGCTCAACATCCATGATTCAGCGCAAACTGAAACTTGGTTACAACCGCGCAGGCCGCATCATCGACCAACTGGAAGCAGCCGGCATTGTCGGCCCATTTGCAGGCAGCAAGACACGTGAAGTAAAAGTTGCAAACGAAACAGCTTTGGAACAGATTTTGCGTGACCTCTACAACAGAGATAACGGAATTTAATATGAAAAAGGTAACTGCAATCATCGGAATCATCCTAACCGTCATGGTTGGCGCAGCACAAGCCCAAACCATGGCCAACCAATTGGTCAAAAACACCATTGATAATATCAACAAGCATAAGAACGTTGAATTTGTCTTCGATTATGATATGAGCAACGAGACCATCGCTGTCACAGAAAGCGCATCGGGAACCGCTTATATGCAAGGCGAGGCCTACAAAATGGAAATCGAAGGTCAGCAGATTATCTCCGATGGGAAAACCCTGTGGACTTATCTCATTGATGACGAAGAAGTGATGGTCAGCAACCCAACGGACGACGACAATATCATCACGCCTATCAAGATGCTCACGACCTACGACAAGGACTACACCATAAAATACGGCAAAAGCAACGAAAAAGGCATTAAAGTCGTTGAAATGAGCAATCCTAAAGGCGAATTCAGTAAAGTGACATTGAAAATCAACGAAGCGAAACTCGAAATCGTCAGCGCCACCATCAGCAACCGCAGCGGTGATGCTTTCACTATCAGAATCAAGAAAACCGTTTTTGACCAAGATCTTGACGCAAAATTCTTCACTTTTGACGAAAAAGCACATCCAAAAGTTGATGTCATCGATATGCGGTAATGGATTGGGTTGAAATCACAGCGGCAGTCCTCGGCCTTGTCGGCATCGGATTACAAATCAAGCAAAGTCATTGGTATTGGCTCACCTCCATACTGATGGTTTTGCTTTACATTTATGTATTCTACAAATCCAAATTCTACGCCGACATGAGTTTCCAATTCTATTACCTCGCCGTCAGCATTTACGGCTGGTATCTATGGCTAACCAAGCGCGAAAACGATGACAGCAAACTCACTGTTAACAAGCTCAAGAAAGAAAAACTATCTATCAGCATCATCGCATCAGCAATTCTTTTTGCCGCCATATATTTGATTCTGAAACGTTTCACCGACTCACCCATACCTGCAGGCGACGCCTTCACTACTGCACTCAGCATTACTGCAACCTGGCTTTTGGCCAAGAAACACATCGAGAACTGGATCTTTTGGATTGTCGTCGATGCCGTTTCAACCATTCTTTACATTTACAAAGGCCTCTACCCTACCGCCGTCCTTTTCACGGCATTGACGGTTTTAGCCTTCGTCGGCTATTTCAAATGGAGAAAGGAGGGCTTGCAAAATGCTTAAAATAGCCATTCTCGGCCCAGAATCTACGGGCAAAACGATGCTCGCCGAACAACTTGCCGCACATTTTCACACCGATTTTGTTCCCGAATATTCGAGGGAATACCTGAAAGATTTCCAAGGAAAATACAGCATTAACGATGTGATTGCCATTGCAAAAGGGCAACAAAGAAGCATTGATGAAGCGGCGAAAAGAGACAAAGAAATTCTCATTTCCGACACGGAAGCCATAGTGAACAAGGTGTGGTGCGAATACGTTTTCAAGCAAACGCCGAAAGAAATTGAAGACCTTGTGCAAAAGCAAGATTTCGACCTTTACCTGCTTTGCGACACAGATTTGGAGTGGACATTCGATCCGTTGCGCGAAAATCCAGATTTGAACGAAAGAAAGACTATATTTGCACTGTATTTGAAAGCATTGAATGCCATTGAAGCCAACTATGCCATCATTTCGGGGCAAGGCGAAGACAGGTTTGAAAACGCTCTCAAAGCCATCAATGAAATGAATAAAGCGCAACGACATATCGTTTTCCTCGCACGCTGGTATCCGCACAAATACGACCCGATGTTCGGCCTGTTTGTTCAGCGCCACGCCGAAGCAGCCGCCTTATATAATAAGGTGACTGTCGTTTATGTCCATGCCGACACAGCAGCCAAGACGAAATACGACATTGAGCGCAGCATGGAGAACGGTGTTGACACCATTCGTATCTATTACAAGAAAACCAACCGCATCAGTTCGGCAATACGTTTCTGGAAAGCCTGCCAAAAAGGTCTTGAAATGGCTGACCGTCCCGACTTGATTCACGTTCATATCCTTACCCGTTTAGGCGTTGTGGCTTGGTGGGAAAAATTGCGTCACAACACGCCTTACATGATAACCGAGCATTGGTCGCGCTATCTGCCAGGCAACAATTTTCACGGACTTTTCAGAAAAATCACGACAAAAGCCGTTGTCAAAAACGCGGCCTTAGTTACCACCGTCACCGATTTTTTAGCACAAGCCATGCAGCAACACGGTCTTTGCAATCCGAATTACGCAATTTTGCCTAATGTCGTTGACGCAAAGCTTTTCAAACCGATTCCGCACCACAACGATATTCCGAAAATCATCCATGTGAGTTGCTTTGAGGATAAATCTAAAAACATCACCGGATTGCTTCATTCGCTCAAAGCACTGAAAGACAATGGAATCAATTACCAAGCCTCCCTCATCGGTGATGGGATGGACTTTGCGGAGATGTGCAAATGCTCCGAACAACTTAAATTGAATGACAGAGTCAGATTTACGGGAGTTTTAGAAGGTCAGGAATTATTTGACGAAATTGCTTCGGGTGATTTCTTCGTTTTATCGAGCAATTACGAGACCGCCTCTATCGTTGTCATCGAGGCCTTGATGTGTGGTTTGCCCGTCGTCAGCACAAAAGTCGGATGCGTTCCTGATATCATCAACGAAAACAACGGCATTGTGGTTCCTGTCCACGACGAAAATGCCTTGACCGAAGCCATGGCTCAAATGTGCGAGAAATACAAGAATTACAACGCGCAATCCTTACGCGATGCCGTCATTGACAATTACGGGAAGGAAAAAGTCGGGCAATTGCTCACACAATGGTACCAGAAAATCAGCGGAAAGTGAACTTACACCTCGTTACTGCTCGTAACGGAGTTTTTCATGATGCCAATCTTTGAATTTTCAATGAAATCGATGATAAACTGACGGTCTTCCGATTCAGGAAGGTTTTCCTTAATGTACTGAACTGATTGGGAAACATTCATTCCAACGCTGTAAATCACGCGGTAAATGTCCTGAATGGCATTGATTCTTTCCCTCGAAAAACCTCTTCTGCCCAAACCGATAGAATTCACACCTGCATACGAAATCGGGTAACCCGTTCCCGTCCTAACAAATGGCGGAATGTCCTTATTGACCATGGCACCGCCCGAAATCATGACGTGAGCACCAATATGAACGAACTGTGAGACTGCCGACAAACCGCCGAAAATAGCCCAATCGCCCACTGTGATATGTCCTGCCAAAGTTGCAGCATTGGCCATAATCACGTTATCACCCAAATAGCAGTCGTGCGCCACGTGCGTGAAAGCCATCAGCAGACAATTTTTACCGACAACCGTCTTTCCACTTGCTATTGTACCTTTATTTACAGTCGCAGATTCACGGATTGTGGTACCGTCGCCGATAATGCAATAAGTCGTTTCACCCTTGTATTTCAAATCCTGAGGAATGGCCGAAACCACAGCGCCTGGGAAAATCTTGCAGTTCTTGCCGATTCTGGCACCATCCATAATGGTGACATTTGGTCCAATCCATGTGCCTTCACCAATTTCGACATCTTCGCCAATCCAGGCAAAGGGTTCAATTTTCACATCCTCAGCGATTTTTGCATTCGGATGAATATATGCTAAAGGTTGATTCATCGTATTTCCTTTTCTATGAAACGCCAAAAATAGGAAAATAATACATTGGAGAGCACAAAAAAAATCGGCTTCTTCTCAGAAGCCGATTTCATATTGATTAAACAACACTTTTAGAACATAGCATGCTTGATTTTTCTTGCAAATGCCGTATTCGAAAAATGCCCTGGTTTATAAGCTGTTACACGACCTTTAATAGGTTTTCCGACCAAAGTCAAATCACCGATGACATCCAGCAATTTGTGCCGAGCCGGTTCATTTTCAAAACTCAATTCCACATTATTCAAAATACCGCACTCCTTCACGACGACCTTCGGTTTCTTGAAAAATGCAGCAATATGGTCAAGTTCTTCGGAAGACACATTCTTATTAACGAACACGATGGCATTGGTCAAGTCGCCGCCTTTGATAAGGTTACGGCTCAACAAAGTTTCCAACTCGTGAAGGAACACGAAAGTACGGCAAGGCGCAATTTCGGTCTCAAAATCATGAATGTCGTGCAACGAAGCCGACTGTTCGTCCAACACCTTAGTATTATACTTAACCGTTACATCAACTTGGAAAGTATCGCAAGGCTCAATATTCAATTCAATGCCAAGCACCTCATTCTTATAAGAAATCGGTTCTGTGATGACAAGGTAATCGCGATCAGCCGTCTGCTCGACGATGCCTGCCTTACGGATTGCCTCAACAAACATTTTTCCACTACCATCCATGATAGGCATCTCCTCAACATCAATGTCTATCAAGACATTGTCGATACCCATGCCTCTTAACGAAGCCAAAACATGTTCAACGGTATATATCTTAACACCACCTTTTCCAAGCGTGGTCCCTCTTGAAGTATCAATGACATTGTCAACATCGGCTTCAATAATGGGCTGACATTCCAAATCGACGCGGCGGAAACGGATACCCGTATTCACTGGAGCCGGATTGAAAGTCAAAGTGCCACATTGACGGGTGTGGAGACCTGCTCCGTGGATGCTGACTTTATTCTTAAGCGTACACTGTTTTTCTGCCATAAAAATCAAAACTCGGGCCTTTATACCCAAGAAAAACGTGCAAAGATATGGAAAAAGTCTTTAGGTTTTACAAAAAACATTCCCTTGCGGAATAATTGTCACTGTTTTCCGTCCGATTGATTGAGCTTTTTTTCCATCGCATCAACACTTTTCGCAATGTTTTCAAGCTGCTTGAAACGCACTGAAGAATGCAAAAACTGACGGTAAGGAATGGCCGGCGTGCCCATAAACGACAAGCCCGGTTCCTTGATGTCGCCCAACACACCCGACTGCGCACCGAAACTCGTCCGGTCGGCAATATGCAGATGACCGGCAAAGCCAACCTGACCGCCGACAATGCAATTCTTACCGATATGTGTCGATCCGCTGACACCCGTCATGGCTGCCATGGCCGTGTTTTCACCGATTTCAACATTGTGAGCCACCATGATAAGATTATCGAGTTTCACACCTTTATGGATATGCGTCGAACCCATCGTTGCCCTGTCAATCGTAGTATTGGCACCGATTTCAACATTATCATCAACAACCACATTGCCCACCTGCGGAATCTTGTCATAATGGCCATCAGCTTGTGGCGCAAAGCCAAAGCCATCGGCACCCAATACGACGCCAGCATGAAGCGTGCAATTTTTTCCGATGACCGTATTCCGATAAAGTTTTACGCCAGGATAAAGCGTAGTCCCGTCACCGATGACCGAATTGTCGCCCACATAAACCTGAGGGTAAATCTTCACATTATTGCCAATCGTAACATTCTCACCCACAAATGCGAACTCGCCCAAATAGATATTCTCGCCACATTTAGCCGAAGAAGAAACGAAAGCCAGCGACGAAACGCCCGACTTGTTCTGCGAAAGCTGGTCGTAAATGGCTAACAATTTCGCAAAAGAAGCATACGCATCGGGAACACGAATCAACGTGGCGGCAATAGGAGCCTTTGGTTCAAAATCATCGTTGACAATGACAACCGACGACTTCGTTTCATAAATATATTGCGTGTATTTAGGATTAGCAAGAAAACTCAACATTCCGGGTGCGCCTTCTTCAATTTTGGCGACATTACAGACTTCGGCATTAGGATTTCCTTCAATCTTTCCGGAAAGCAGTTCAGCGATTTGAGAGGCAAGAAATTTCATTTCGTATATTTTAAATCAAGACAATAACGAGCGAAAGCACAAAATATTGCGCATCAAAGCAAGCGGTCGAAATCGTGTTTCAACACGGCAACAGCCTGCTCCACGCTCGGGTTTGGCAAAGCAACCAAAGACTGTGCCAGAATCGACACATCCTCTTCGTCCTTCAGTTGTTCAAAAGTACTATTTATCTGATTAATAAGTTCTTCCTTTGCGTTTTTCACTGCGTTCCAAGTAGAATTCGAGACATACAATTGCTGGGCAAGGTTATGTTCAAACTCCTCTCGCACATTCTGCAAAAGTTCCAAATGGAAAACGCCTTTTTCGATGCCCGGCACATAAACGCGCTTCACCAATACAGGCAGCTGCACGCGCTCCAGATAAAGCAGAAAACGCTCGTAGGCCTGCACTTTCAGCGGCATGATGATTTTCAAGGCATTCACTTTGAGTTCGAAAGCGGCACCGCGCTGGTTTTCAGCTTTTTTCATTTTCAAGAGCTGCAACAGGATAAAGGTTGCGATGGCAGCAATCGCCACGCCCAAAGCCATAAGGATAATCAACCAAGTTTTTGTCATTTCCATTGAATTAAGGTGCAAACTTACAAAAAAGTTGCTTTTGGCGGCTCATTTTCTTGTTTTTTACATTTTTGCCGCCTAAATTTGCAGCGTAATAACTCTAAATCTTATTTGCCATGAAAAAGTTTTTCCTCACCCTTATCCTCGCCGCCTTTTGCGGCATGAGCAGCGCATTTGCCTACGATTTTTCAGCAGTTTGCTCTACCGGACAAACCTTGTATTACAACATTACTAATGCCGCGAACCATGAGGTGGAAATTGTCTGTCCAGGTGAAGGCAATAATTGGAATTGGTCTGGGTTCGACAGACCTTCCGGCTACATTGAATTACCGACAAGCGTTGAAAGTGATGGCATCAATTATGCTGTAACTGCTATCGGAGATTATGCTTTTAGAGATTGCAGGGGGTTGACTGGCGACTTAATCATCCCTAATTCAATCGTTTCAATAGGCGATTTTGCCTTTAATGGTAGTTATGACTATGACAATGCCGACAATTTGGTTATTGGCAACTCCGTGATTTCAATTGGGAAACTCGCATTCTACGACACATGGTTTAGTGGCAGTCTAACCATAGGCAATTCTGTGGTTTCCATCGGAGAAGGCGCTTTCGATAGTTGCAAGTTCACTGGCGATTTGGTAATTCCTGATTCCGTTGTCTTGATTGAAGATTTGGCATTTAACAGTTGTTCTAGATTTCATGGCAATCTGGTCATTGGTAATTCAGTGACTTCAATTGGGAACTCCGCTTTTCAGAGTTGTGGCTTTTCAGGTGTTTTGGCCATGCCAGATTCTATGATTTCACTTGGTGACTATGCCTTCCATAATTGCATAAATTTCACGGGAGATTTGGTTATTCCTAATTCTGTAACCAGAATTGGAACAGCTGCATTTGAAGACGATTGGGGATTTAATGGCCATGTGGTCATTGGAAACTCAGTAGTTGAGATTGGAGATTTGGCTTTCAGTTGTTGTTTTCATATCACTGGAGACCTTATTATTCCTAATTCTGTGACCACAATTGGGAGAGCCGCTTTTGATTTTTGTTGGTTGTATTCAAAAGAAGAGCAAACAACAGCGAATCTTTATATCGGTAGTTCTGTAACTTCAATTGGCGAATCTGCTTTTAAGGCTTGTTATGGATTGACAAACATCATTGTATACCGTGACGTGCCTCCTGTTACTGGATTTGATGCCTTTGAATCTGTCAGCAATACAATCCCAGTTTATGTTCCATGCGGCTCCATGCAAGCCTATCAAACAGCTGAAGGATGGAATCAGTTCACCAATTATCGGCAAATGCCTTATTACGAGTTCATCGTCGAAGTGGCAGAACCGATGACTGGGACTGTTGACATCTTGCAGGAACCCGATTGCGAAACCGAAGGCATCGTATTGGCCGTTGCTGAAAACGGCTTTGAATTTCAGAACTGGGAAACCATTGAAGGCGTTTTCGTATCTGACGAAAACCCCTACAACTTCACCTTAACTGAAGATTTACACCTTGTCGCTCGATTTTTCAATAATGTCGGTGTCGATGACAACGAAATGGCAACGGCTTCCGTCTATCCGAATCCGACAACGGGTTTGTTTATCATTGAAGGACAAGATATTACAGAAGTTGAAGTTTATAACGCTCAGGGCCAACTTATCAGAACTCAAATGATTTCAGGCGACCGAACAGAAATCGACCTGAGCAATGCCGCCAATGGCTTGTATCTGGTACGCATAATGAGCGGTGCGGGTGTGACGGAAAGAACTGTGGTGAAGAGATAAAAGGCATCTGCTAAAGACGCCGACGATAAATAGCTAAAGACCGACGATAAATCCACAAGGTTATGGAATAAAACCATCTTTTCCATCTAAAAAGGTCTACCCTATCGGAAAAAGACCTACCTTTGCACACCTATTTTAAATAGATAATATTGTCAAGAAAGCCGTTTCGACAAGCTCAACGGGCGGTTACTGATAAACAAACAGTTATCGTTTCGACAAACTCAACGGGCGGCAGCAACTAAACGATTAAACGACAAACAAATAAACAAAAAAAATTCTCCATCATGGGCGAAATCATTTTATCAGACAGAGTCTTAAACATGGCCGAATCAGCAACTTTAGCCATGACCAACAAGAGCCGCGAACTCAAGGCTCAAGGCATCGACGTCATCAGCCTCAGCATCGGCGAACCTGACTTCAACACACCTGAATCAGCAAAACAAGCCGGCATCGACGCCATCAACAACAACGACACACACTATCCTCCAGTACCTGGCACACCTGCACTGCGCAAGGCCGTGGCCGAAAAGCTGAAGAGAGACAACGGTTTAGACTATAAAGACACCGAAATCATCATTTCAAATGGTGCCAAGCAAGCCATCACCAACACTTTCCTCGCCATCCTCAACAACGGCGACGAAGTCATCATCCCTGCCCCATTCTGGGTTTCCTACCCTGAAATGGTGAAATTGGGCGGCGGCGTTCCAGTCATCATCAAGACCGACATCGAACACGATTTCAAAATCACTGCCGAACAGTTGGAAGCAGCCATCACGCCTAAAACCAAGGCTTTCATCATCAACACGCCATGCAACCCAAGCGGTTCCGTCTTCACTAAGGCTGAATTGACCGCCATCGCCGGCGTTTTGGCAAAACATCCGAACATCATCGTCATTTCCGATGAAATATACGAATACATCCAGTACAACCAGAAGCACGAAAGCATGGGTCAGTTCACCGAACTGAAAGACCGCATGGTCATCGTGAACGGCGTTGCCAAAGGCTATGCCATGACAGGTTGGAGAATCGGTTACATTGCCGCTCCACAAGCCATCGTCAAGGCCACTAACAAGATTCAGGGCCAATACACTTCGGGCATCTGCACCATCGCACAAGCTGCTGCGCTGAAAGCCATGGAACTCACCCCCGAAAACTCACCAGAAATCCAGGCCATGCTGAAAGCATTCCGTAAGCGCCGCGACATGCTCCACGACATGCTAAACGAAATCCCAGGCGTGAAATGCAACATGCCAGCCGGTGCTTTCTATGTGTTCCCTGAAGTCAAGTCGTACTACGGCAAGACTGATGGCGAAACCACCATCAAAGGCAGCGACGACCTCTGCATGTTCCTGCTCTACAATGCCCATGTGGCTTGCGTGGCTGGTAACGCTTTCGGCAACGACGACTGCATCCGTCTCTCTTACGCAACTTCCGAAGACAAACTCATCGAAGCCGTCAAGAGAATCAAGGCTGCTTTGGCAAAACTGCACTAATTCAATTTACAAGCATAGAGGCGTTCGCGTCTCTATGCTTTTTCTTTTCATCCCATGGTCATTTCTTCCGAGCATATTGAGCAACTTTTCGCCGCCTTCAACAAGATGCGCGTCCTTATCATCGGCGACGTGATGATTGACGCCTACACCGAAGGCATCGTCGAAAGAATGTCGCCCGAAGCGCCAGTTCCCGTGCTCAGCGTCAGGAAACGCTACAACCGTTTGGGCGGTGCCGCCAACGTGGCGCTCAACATCAAGGCCTTAGGCGCCGAGCCTTTGATTTGCTCCGTCATCGGCAACGACAGCAAAGGCGACACTTTATTGCAATTGCTCAGAAATCAAAGCCTCGACACGCAAAGCATCATAAAAAGCAGCAACCGCACCACTACCCTCAAGGAAAGAATGATATGCGATGGCAAGCAAATGATGCGCGTTGATGAAGAAGACATTTTCGACCTGAATGAAACAGAAACCGAAAAAATTCTCGCCACATTGCGCTGCACCCTCGATTTGAATAAAATCGACTGCATCATCCTTCAGGATTATAATAAAGGTGTACTCACAGGAACCATTATCAAGGAAATCGTCGCCACGGCAAAAAAGCGTTCTATTCCTGTTGTTGTCGACCCAAAGAAGAAGAATTTCCTTGCCTATCAAGGCGTGACGCTTTTCAAGCCCAATGCCAAAGAATTGCGGGAGGGGCTTTCTGTTGCCGCCAACGAAATAAACGAAATCGAATCCGCCGCTGCGAAACTTCAGGAGATGCTCCAATGCGACTTTGTGATGACAACCATGTCTGATAAAGGCATTATTATCAAAGAAAAAAGCAATGGTTTTCACCACATTCCCGCCCATCAGCGTGACATCAAAGACGTGTCAGGTGCTGGCGACACCGTGCTTAGCGTAGCAGCACTTTGCGTTATTGCCGGCGAAGCGCCATTCAACATTGCTGCCATTTCCAATATTGCTGGCGGACTTGTTTGCGAGGAAACAGGTGTTGTCCCAATTGACAAAGAACGACTTCTTTCCGAAACTAAAAACATATACGCATAGAATGTCCGAGCAGCAACACGTTACGGCGATGTTCGATGACATTGCACCTCGCTACGATTTTCTCAATCATCTCCTCTCCTTCAACATCGACAAAATCTGGCGCAGAAAAACCGCCCGATTCATTACCCGGCACAAGCCCGCTAACATTCTGGACCTTGCCACAGGCACTGCCGACCTTGCCATCCTGCTTGCCCGAAGTTGCCCACAGGCAAAAATCACCGGCCTTGACCTTTCGGAAAACATGCTGCAAATCGGTCAACAGAAAATCAAAACCAAGCATTTGGAGCAGCAAATCACTTTAAATCAAGGAGACGCCTGCAAACTTCCTTTTGCCGATAACAGTTTTGATGCCATCACCGTTGCATTCGGTGTGCGGAACTTTCAAAATTTGGAGGAAGGATTATCTGAAATGCAACGTGTAATTAGACCTGGAGGACACATTGCAGTTTTGGAATTTTCCACCCCAACACGAATATTATTCAAAAGCCTTTACAGTTTCTATTTTCACAAAATCCTCCCCATCATTGGGAAAACCGTTTCAAAAAACGATTCAGCATACAGTTACCTCCCTGATTCCGTTTCAAAATTTCCACAACCCGAAAAATTCATCGCCTTGCTGAGCCTACATGGTCTCAATTGCACACAAAAACAAAGTCTTTCGGGCGGTATTGCCACATTATATTGCATCGAAAAGCAATAATTCGACCTTTTTTTTATAGTTTTGCAATTTCTTTTCTTACAATAAACAAGGAAACACTCCGTTTTACAGACATGAAAAAAGCATTTAGAATCATCGTCATCGCCTTGCTGCTTACCGGATGCGGCATAAGCAGCGCACAGGCTCAGAGAAGAGCCGTCAGGTACTTAGCGAATTACGAGAACGAGCCTTACCATTTCGGCTTCCTTTTGGGATTCAATTCCATGATGTACACCCTCAAAACCGTTGAAGACTACCAAAATGTGCCTCATGATCCCAACCAATGGCCCGGCGGCCCTATCAACCCCGACAACACACAAGCCATCTACATCTACAACTTGGAGACCCAAAAAGTGCCTGGTTTCACCGTAGGCATCATCGGCAGCAAACGCCTTGGCAAATATTTCGACTTGAGGCTCATTCCATCCTTAAGTTTTGGCGAAAGACGACTTGATTACTCCATTGCCATCGACACAAAAAACACACCGGAATTCATCGACACAACCATGCTGGCCAGCAAAGCCATTTTCTCGACTTTCGTTGAATTTCCATTACAAATCAAATACCGTTCAAAGAGACTCAACAATATCGGAGCCTATCTTCTTGGCGGCGTTAATCCAAAACTTGACCTTGCCTCGCAAAAAAGCAACAAGTTCATCATGGAAGACGGTTCCTCCATCATCAACAATTTGGTGACAAAACGATTTGACTGTGCCTTGGAAGTCGGTGCCGGATTCGACATCTACAACCAATGGTTTAAGATGGGCATTGAAGTAAAAATGAGTTACGGACTCCTCGATGTAGTGAAAAACGAAGCTTTCATCTACACCGCACCCATCGACAAACTACGCAACAAGATGTTCCAAATATCGATGACATTCGAATAATTGAGTTTACCGTTTTAATCTGAAAGAATCAAACAACAGTCCAATTATTCAGAAAAGACACCTTCAGCACATCTCATTAGAAAAATAACAAAATTTTATCAATCTCAAAGACAGCTATTTACAATAAAAATTAGAAATAATTTCATTTTTTTCTTGCACGTATTGATTTTTTACCTACTTTTGCACCGTCAAACAAACCAATAAGGGCTGCAAGACAAACCAAGTGGTCTCTTCGTCTAGTCTGGTTAGGACGTCAGGTTTTCATCCTGGTAACTCGGGTTCAAATCCCGGAGAGACTACAAAGCTCGCTGAAAAGCGGGCTTTTTTCATTTAATCCTATTGCATTATGCCAAAACTGCAAGTCATCATCAGCACACAATACGACCCGTTTTTGAATCGTGCGGTCGAAGCCTTTCTCGTTGACCATCAAGAAGAAGACATCGTCACAATGTATCTTTGGAAAAACCAGCAGACCGTCGTCATCGGTTACAACCAAAACCCTTACTCCGAGTGCAATGTCAAGATGCTCCTTGACGAAGGCGGTCATGTCATGCGACGTGGCACTGGCGGTGGTGCCGTCTATCACGACCTCGGCAACATCAACTTTTCTTTCGTTGCTAACCGCAAGAACTACGACGTTCGCAAACAACTATCTGTCATTCAAGATGCTTTGCTGAATTATGGTTTGGAAACCGAAATCTCAGGGCGGAACGACCTCACCTACCAAGGTCGCAAATTCTCGGGCAATGCTTTCTCAAAAGGCAACAACAACTTGCATCACGGCACCATTCTCATCAAGACTGATGGCGAAAAGATGATGCGTTACCTCACCGTCAATCAGGCGAAACTGCAAAAACACGGCGTAAAAAGCGTCAGCAGCCGTGTCATCAATCTGAGCGAAGCCGTTCCGGAACTTACCTCTGAAAACATTAAGGAACCGCTGATTCATTCATTTGGAAAAATCTACGGCGGCACACCTGTCATGCTCGACTTTGAAGCATTGTCGCAAAACGAAGAGGTGCAAGCTACTGCAAAGCGCATTTCATCTTTCGATTTCATTTTCGCCCGCTGGGAGCATTTCAAGACCACCAAGCGCGCCCAATTCGACTGGGGTGCCGTTGAAATTTCGCTCCACATCAACGAAGCCGAAAGCATCATCAACGACATTCAGATTGCCTCCGACTGCTTAGACACCGAAATCATCGCCCAAGCCGAGCGACTGCTGAAAGGTTGCAGCACAATGAAAGCACCGCAATTCGACTATTCAAGCGCCATACTAAACGACATTTGCGATTTGATTTTCAAATGCTAAAACAGAAAAACAATAGCATAATCAAAATCTACAAGTCGCGTTTTACGGACTCATTAAGATGAATCAAATAGATTCAGCAACTAATAAAACGGACTAAATTCATCGAGAGAAACAATCTTTATCACCCCCAATAAAAACTAAAAAGAGCCGCTCGTAAGCGGCTCTTTTAGTTTCACATCATTCCTTGATGATGTCCTTATATTTCAGTTGCGTCACCTTGCCAAACTGGTTCAGGTCTTTTGCACTGATTTGCTTCAAGTTACCCGACATCATGATGACTACAGGACGATCTTTAACCATTCTGGTGTAGAAATCGTAAATGTCCTTGTAGTCCACAGTTCTTATCAAATCCGTCATTTCGGCGCGCGGATCATGGTCGTAACCTTGTTCCATCCAGCTTTGGACGGCGAATGGCTTTGAACGGAACGAATAATAATCGCTGGCACGCGACATAATCAAGGCCTCTTTAGAAGCTTTGAATTTTTCCTCACGCTCAGGCATATTGACAATCAAATCCCTAAAAGCGGTAATGCCGTCGATGGTTTTATCGGACTGCGTACCCAAGAAGCCGAATAACGAACCTGGAATACGGTTCAAATTGTCGTAGTTAAAATAGCTATAGGCGGTGTAACCCAATGAACGGAACTCACGAATTTCCTGGAAAACAATCGAATACATGTCCGTCCCGAAATACTTGTTGAAGACACTGCACAAAGCCTTATCCTTCTGGTTCATCTTTTCGCCCGACACATTGAAATAGATGTTGCTCTGGCGAAATTTCTTGCTGCTGGCCACCAAAACCTGCGGCTCGCCATAGGTCTTCATCTGGCGGATTTCCTTTTTACCCTTCATGGTACCATCCACCAAATGGTTTTCTTTCAGCATGTTGACGACAAGTTTCGGGTCGGTATTGCCGCTGTAGGTAATATGCCCATCGTATTTCAAGGCTTCAGCGACCTCGGCCAAAAGCTGTTTGCCCGATAGCTTCTTCCATTTCTTCAAAGGCATTTTTGACAGATAAGATGACTTTTCGCCATACAAGGCATATTCGCGTACAGCCTTAGCCCATGTGGAGGCATCGTCGCGCGACATGGTAATCTCGGTAGCTTCGTTCTCAATCATGAGCTTCTTCTTACTTTCGTCATTCGACGGATTGAACAACTTTTCGTGGCATAGGCCAAGGATGGTGTTCAAATCCTTTTCGAAACCTTCGATATGCACACAGAAAACGGCATCCGAACTTGAGCAAAAGATATTGGCACCAAGTTTCTGAAGTTCGAGGCGGAATTCCTCAAAACTCTTGTCTTTCGTGCCTTGCATTTCGAGATAACTAATGGCGCGTTCCAAATCGGGGTCTGCAAGATTGCCATAATTGTAGTTGATGCTCATATTGAAAATGTCGTTGCGCGTATTGATGGTCGAATAGAGTTTGAAATTATCGTTCACATCGCTGATTTTCACATCCTCGCCAAATTTGATAACTTGAGGCGTAACCTCAGGCATCTGCTGGGCTTCGATAGCCTTGGCAAAATCCGATTTCTCGTTGGTGTTCTTGGCCTCAATCGGTTTCCAATCAGGCTTTTCAACCTTGTCTTTTTCGGGGAAACCCATCTTTGAGCGGTAGGCCATGTAATCATCGCCGAAATACTTGTTGGCAATGGCAACGACTTCATCCTTCGTGATAGTCTTCATCCTTTCGGTTTCATCAAGATAGTCCTGATAGGTCTGGCCAGACATTTCCAGACTCATGAACAGATTGGCAAGATTATCAAGCGATTCCGTATCAAAAATCCTTTCTTTCACCATGTTGGTCTTAATGGCTTCGAACAAATCGTCGCTGAAATCGCCTTTTTTCAGTTGGTCGAGGCAGCCCGAAATCAAAGCCTCTGCGTCTTCATGCTTCTGACCCAAGATTTTAGGGACATAAAGGATGATGTTTCTACCGTAATCTTCCAACGACAAAGGCATCAGCATGGCCGCCATGATGTCGCCATTGAGCATCAGATTGTCCATCAGACCCGTTTCGCCATTGCTGAAAATGCTGCAAGCGATTGACAAAGGCAAAAGGTCGGGGTCGCTAGCTTTCACGCCCGGAAAAATCAAAGTGCCGATTTTGACTGGTGTCAGGCGCACTTCCTTGACGGTTTTGCCATGATATTCAGGCAATTCGTATTTTGGCTGTGCCGGAATTTCGCCGCTGCGCCAAGTGCCGAATTTCTCGGCCACCATCGGTTCGGCCTCTTCGATATTGAAATCTCCGACCAAAATCAAGGTCATGTTGTTGGCGACATAATAGGTGTTGTAGAACTCGCGCATCTTGGATGGCTGCGGGTTCTTCAGATGTTCGGTGTAGCCGATGACTGGGCGACCATAAGGGTGTTCGCCGAAAGCCTCACGGAACATGCCTTCCTGAAAAGCGTTGGTCGGACCATCGCCATACATGTTCTTTTCTTCGTAAACGGTCTCCAATTCCGACTGGAAAAGGCGGAAAACAGGATTGCGGAAACGCTCGACATACACATCCATCCACTTCGAAAGCTGGTTCGACGGGAAGGAGTTGAAATACATGGTCTGGTCGTAAGCCGTGCCCGCATTCAAGCCTTCACCACCCATTTGGGTAAGGATGACATCGGTTTCATTCGGGATGGCATAATCCGTCGAAGCAATCGACAACTCGTTGATTTTACGTTGGATGGCCTTGCGTGCTTCAGGGTCGTTGGTCTCGTGCAACTTATCGTACATCAGCGAAATGCTATCCAGATAGACCTTTTCGGCTTCCCAATTGGTGGTGCCAATCTTGTCCGTTCCCTTGAACATGATGTGTTCAAAATAATGCGCCATGCCTGTTGCATCGGCAGGGTCGTTTTTGCTGCCCGCATGAACATAAACGCAGCCATAGATTTCAGGTGTTGCGTGGTCTTCGCACATCACCACTTTCAGACCATTATCCAAATGTATGGTCTTGGTTTTCAAGTCTTCCTGCTGGGCAAAAGAGAGACCCGCCACCAGCAGAAATGCAAATAATAAGGTAACTTTTTTCATTGTGTATAATATTAAGTTGATTATCAAACGGACAAAGGTAGTGATTATTGTCAAGGCATTGAGCCTCAAACAAAAAAAATCACCGCAAGAATTTTCCTGCGGTGATTTTCATTTGAGACATTCAGTTTTTACTGATAACGTTCAGGAACATATTTTCTGCCGTTCTTGTAGTTGTCAAGGCCTTTCTTCAGGAAGCTGAGGAAAGCGGCTTTGTCCTTACTGTAAGAACGAGGAATCATCAGCATGTCGCCATCGTTGTCGAGCAGCACATAGTAAGGCTGTGCATTGGCGCCGAAACGAGTTTCCTGGAAGTCGATGTTCTTCGAACCGATGGTCTTCTTCACCTTGCCGTTCTTTTCGGAAACGGCCCAGTCTTCCTCGGCCATTTCGGTCTTGTCATCAACATAAAGAGCGACCACGACATATTCATCACGCAACATTTTCAGCACTTCAGGATCACTCCAAACGCTGTTTTCCATTTCACGGCAGTTGTTGCAACCATGGCCTGTAAAGTCGACGAAGACCGGCTTATCTTGTGCGCGGGCACAGCTCAAAGCTTGGTCGTAATCGAAATAACCGCTCAAATCGTGAGGCAATTCAAGGATGTCGCCATATTTCGGTTCTTCGCAAATGTCGGATTCAATCTGTGAGTCAACATAGGTAATCGTTCTATTCAAATTGAAATCCAAAGTCTGTTGAGGTGGCAGATAACCTGACAAAGCCTTCAGAGGAGCGCCCCACATGCCAGGAATCATATAGATAACGAAGACAAAGTCAACGATAATGAGAATCAGACGGAACACGCCCAGTTCCTTGACTTCTTTTTCGCCCTTGAAACGGATCTTGCCCAAGAGGTAGAATCCCAACAAAGTGAAGCACACAATCCAAATGCCAAGGTAAACTTCGCGGTCGAGCAAACCCCAACCGTAAGCCTGGTCAGCAGTCATCAAGAACTTGAAGCCAAGAGCAACTTCAACGAAGCCCAAAACGACTTTCACTGAGTTCATCCAGCCACCGCTCTTTGGCAGTTTTTGCAGCATGTTCGGGAACATGGCAAACAAGGCAAATGGCAATGCAAATGCTATTGAGAAAGCAAGCATGCAAATGATTGGTGTCCAAATCTTACCTTGCGTCGATTGGATCAAAACGGTGCCAACGATAGGACCTGTGCAAGAGAATGACACAAGCACCAAAGTCAAGGCCATGAAGAAAATACCGCCAAGATTTTTGGTACTCTGCTTTTCATCGCTCTTGTTCAACATTCCACTGCCCAAGGTGATTTCAAATGCGCCAAAGAATGAAGCTGCGAACACCATGAACACGATGAAGAATATCACGTTAGGAATCCAGTTTGTAGCCAACCAGTTGAAAATACCTGTCGTAACACCCTCGCCCCCAATAAAATAGGTTATCAAAATGATAAGAGCGATTGGCAAGGTGTAAAGCAATACGATGAAAAGGAAATACATGATTGCCTTGAAACGACCTTCTTTCTTGCTTTCGCCTTCACCATGCATAAAGAATGACACCGTCATAGGCACCATTGGGAACACGCAAGGAGTCAGCAAAGCGGCAAGGCCCCAAAGGATTGCGGAAAGAATCATGCCCCAAAGACTTGTATCAGTGCTTTCTGCGCCTTCAGAAGTGAAATATTCGTAATCATCACCACCAGCTTTAAGCACCTGACTGTCTTCCGCATTTTCATCTTCTGCCTCTGCAACTTCTTCGATATCGGCAGGCATCTCGCCATTAGCGCCTGGGACCTTCACATTGAAATCTTCCGACAGCGGGACACAACCACCTTCTGTACAAGCCTGTCCTACAACAGTACCTTCCACAATAAACGGCTGATCCGTCAATTTCTTCAATCTCTGTGCAAAGGAAGCGCTGCCAGAAAACTGTGTGTATTCTATTTCAAAAGTATCATCATAATATTTCTCACCTGGAGTAACATCTTTTGCTGTTCCAACCAGTTCGTAGAATTCGTTAGGCTCAATTTCGAAAGCCGTAGGCATAGGACCCATATCTGGCATTGTAGTGGAATAGACATGATAACCAGGTTCAATTGTTGCAGTTGCAACAACATCGAATTCCAACTCATTAACATTTTCAATTGAAATCGCCCATTTCACAGGGTCAACAATCTGCGCCTTCGCACCGAAAGGCAATATGGTCACAAAAGCCACAAGCAGACAAAGGAATAATTTCTTCATTTTACGATTGTTTAGTTATAAAAATATTGGGGACAAAAATACAAATTATTGTTTTACATCAAACAACATTCAAAAACAGATTTCGTATCTTTTTGCACTTTATATCTGTCGTCAATTCGTTGCCCGACAACCCACAAAATATCGCCATTTGCCGAAACCAACAGCCATTGGTTCTCTTTCTGACAATTTGTATATTTCTGATTCACAAAGAAATCGCTCAACAACTTGGAGCCTTTCATGCCAAAAGGATGGAAACGGTCGCCCTGCCGCCAATGGCGCAAAGTCAAAGGAAAATCGATTTTATCCAAATCAAAAGTTCCAACTGAGGATTTTTTTTCCACTTCAAAACCTTCCCATTTTTCAAAATAAGCGCAATGCATCCTGAAAGGCAAATCGAAATCCTCCTGTCCAGCCTCAATGATGTAGATTTCATCCGGCTTATCAGAAATTTCAGTCAATTGCAGTACTTCGCGCTCAATCGTCACTTGATGCGAAGACGAATAAAAATGTTTTCCAAGACCATTCTCTAAACCCTCAAAAATGAAACGGCATTGGTCGGTATTGAACCCGTATTGCCGCAACCATTCAAAGAGCAACTGAAAGCCGTTATCACATTGAAAAACAGACTTTTCAATGCTTTGAACCGAACCATCAACCGAAACCAATTGCGAAAACCTTTCATTCAATAATTGACGATACAATTCATTTTCCGAAGCCAAAAATCCGATTGATTTTCCGATTGAATTTCGTGCATCAGCAGAGATTTCATCCATCAAAGGCATCAGCTGGTTGCGAATCTTGTTGCGCAAATAAACCGTTTCGGCATTAGTGTGATCTTCTCGCCAAACGATTTGGTTTTCAACGGCATACTTTCTGATTTGCTCTCGTGAAGCCCAAAGCAAAGGCCGAATCAAGACACCGTTTATTGGCTTCATGCCCTTCAAGCCGTGCAAACCTGCTCCGCGCAACAAATTGATGAAAAAAGTCTCAATCTGGTCGTCGGCATGATGCGCCAAAACGATTTTATCGTAACCCAATTGCTGCCTCAGTTCTTCAAACCAGGCATAACGCAAATCGCGCGCCGCCATCTCGATGGAAACACCTTCCTCTACAGCATATTTTTCCGTATCAAAATGATTCACAAAACATTGCAAATCATTTTTTTCGGCATAACCACGCACAAACTGCTCATCGTCATCGGATTCCTCGCCGCGCAAATGGAAATTGCAATGGGCCACGACAAAATGTGCGCCCGCCTTTTGCATCAAGTCGGTCAGGACCATCGAATCCACTCCCCCACTCACGGCCAGCACCAGTTTTTCGTCCGGCTCAAACAGGTGATACACCTTATTATATTGTTGCAATTCGGAAAGCATAAAACTTCTATCGGCAAGTTTATTGTCCAATATCTTTACAAAAATACGCATTTCTTGCCGATAACGGCAAAAAGTCACTTCTTTTTCTTCACCGAAAAACCGAAGCCACCGATTTTTTCGCCCAAGCCGTAGTATTTTCCGTGAGAAAACGCCAAAGGCCGCGCATGATTCAGTTGGAAAGCGCCTGTGCCTTTGTCAATCAGTTTCTCATCGGCATTGATGGCCACGACTTCAGCAATAAACATGTCGTGTGAACCTAGTTCCTTGATTTCGACCACCCGACATTCAATGTTCAAAGGCGATTCCTGAATCAAAGGAGCCTTCACGATTTGCGCCTTTTCGGTATGCAGATGCATCTCCTTGAATTTGTTGTAGTCTCTGCCCGAGCGCACGCCGCACCAGTCGGTGGCTGCAGCCAAATCTTCCGTCGTCAGGTTGATGACGAACTCCATGTTCTTCTTAATCAAGGCGTATGAATGCCGTTCCTTGCGGATGGAGACATAGCACATCGGCGGGTCGCTGCAAATGGTGCCCGTCCACGCCACGGTCAGAATGTTGTAGTTTTCCTCGCAATCGCCGCAAGTCACCATCACGGCTGGCAGAGGATATATCAATGTTCCAGGTTTAAAGGGGATTTTCATAATTTATTTGTTAAACATATTTTTACTAGTGAGTGTTTTAACTCCGTGACTCTTTGCGGCCTTTTCAAATGCAATACGGAAATCAAACAGTGTTTTATTAGAATCTTTAATTGCTTTGCAAAAAGAAAAAACTGATTCATAAATTCTTAAGTTTCTCCCTGTTCTTGTCTTAATAATAAAATCAGAAGATTTATACGTCCTCCCCCACAAATAACATCTCTTCATGCTTTTCCACTTTATAACTCTATGTTTAGGGAGAAAAACAAATCCTTTCACCCTTGTCACTTCTAAACCCGAAGGTGTAATCCTCAAATTAAGTGTTGAATGAAACACCTTATGTCCCACAAAAACAATCGGTATATATATCAGCAATATAATAAGCCAGAAAAGCCACACATTAGGAATACCAACATAGCGAAAAAACAAAAAAGCGACGAAAGCGCCAAGGAAAAGTTCAATGAAAAATAACCACCAAGGAAATTTTATCACATCGAATCCCCTAGGATAATGCAATCCAATTATTTGCGATTTAGAAAAGCCCTTCTTTTTCTTACCCATAGAAACATTTGAATTAATAGTCAGACATCAGTTTTCCATTATTCACTCATGATTAAATTTCAGCAATCAAATCCAGTTCCGGATAAAGCGTCTTCTTGAACTCGTTACCAATTTGGAGGAAGTTTCGGACAAACTCCGTGAAATCGGTATCGTAAGTGCCCATGAAGGATTTGGAAATACGATAATCCTTGCCATCTTTCACCTTCAAAGTGAAATAATACCACGCAGCAGGTGTCTCGAAACGGGCAGGACGGCCTCCTGTGTGAAGATTCATGCCTTCAATGAGATTCCAAGGAATCAGCCTATCTTTCTTGAAACAGAGGGAAAACCGACGGTTCCAGATATGCTCAAAGCCTTTTTCTGACAAACGGACAGTCACCTTTGCCGAAGAAGCCCACATAGCAAACACGACCGAAACACAGACAACTGCTGCCACTACAAGAATCTGCGTCGTCTCATTCATTTCCTTTCCGAGAATCAGAGTCAATGCCGTGCCACAGGCAATCAAAAGCAGCATCAACAGCCACTGTTTGCCTCGCGATTGAATTGTAAAATGATATTCCTTTGTCTGCATTGTTTTGTCGTTGAATTATATTTGCGATGCAAAGATATACAATAATCAGCACAAAACGTAAAAATGTCATCCTTCCCAAAACGCAATTTGTGCCGCAAAGCACAAAAAAATCCCGCTCAAAGGAACGGGATTTTTCATTATGAAATGGTTGAATGTTCTTATTCGATAGTCCATGTTGAACCGCTGTTCAGCAGGTCGTCCATGTTCTTCACCTTCGAGTTGGCCTTTTCGTTGACGATGATTTCGTCGAGGCTGTCGTTGAAGGTTGGAGCCACCACATCGCGGATAACGCCAATGGCAACTGGGTACTCAGGTGGCATCATGTGAGCCAGCATCATGTGAATGCCAGTGTCTTGTGTGGTCTTGTCGTGAACGAGAATATCCTTTTCGGTAATGCCGTTTTCACCAATGGTAACGACTTCGAGACGGTTGTTTCTCAAAACGATACCCTTGTTGCGGTCTTTACCGAAAATCAGCGGCTGGCCGTGAACGCACTTCACCTGCATATCGTCGCGGACATCCTTACCAGTGATGTTTTCGTGAACACCATTCGAGAAAATCATGCAGTTCTGGAGGATTTCGGTCACTGACATGCCTTTGTGCTTATAGGCTTCCATGAAGATTTCGCTCATTTCCTTTGGATTCACATCGACGGCGCGGGCGAAGAAAGTAGCCTTTGCACCGATGGCGAGTTCGCCAGGATTGAACGGATCTTCGTAAGTGCCTTGCGGGCTGGTCTTAGTCTTCGTGCCACGGAATGTGCAAGGTGAGAACTGTCCCTTGGTCATGCCATAGATACGGTTGTTGAAGAGCAGCAGGTTGATGTCAATGTTACGACGGCAAGCGTGAATGAAGTGGTTGCCACCGATTGCGGTGCAGTCACCGTCGCCGGTAATCATCCAAACGGAGAGGTTCGGATTGGCCAACTTGACGCCTGTTGCAGCGGCAGCAGCGCGGCCGTGAACACTATGGAAACCGTAAGTGTTCATGTAATATGGGAAACGTGAAGAGCAGCCGATACCTGAAACGACTACGATGTCTTCCTTCTTAACGCCCAATTGTGGGAAAATGTCCTGAACGGCTTTCAAGATAGCATGGTCGCCGCAACCTGGGCACCATTTAACGACTTGGTCGCTGGCAAAATCTGCCTTGGTAAGAACTTGATTATCTAAATTTTCCATAGTCGTATTATTTTAAAAGGTCGTTAAACTTGTCTTCCAGTTCGCCAAGTGTAAACGGCAAACCTTGAACCTTATTATATTGTTCGGTCTTGTATTCCGGGAAGTTCATTCTCAGATACTTGGCAAACTGACCGCGGTTGATTTCGCACACCACAATCTTCTTGTGACCGTCGAGCACTTCAGCTGTGTTCTTTGGCAGAGGCATGATGTAATCGAAATGAGCGTGAGCCACCGACTTGCCTTCTTCCATCATCTTTTCGACAGCGGTACGGACAACACCGAAAGTGCCGCCCCAGCTGACGACGAGGAGGTCAGCGTTCTTGTCGCCATAGACTTCCTGCAACGGAATGTCGTCGGCAACGCGGTTGATTTTTTCTTCACGCAATTCGGTCATAATCTGGTGGTTTTCAGGATTTGTGGAAAGGTTACCAGCCACATTTTCCTTTTCCAGACCACCTACGCGGTGACGGAGGCCTTCGGTTCCAGGGATAGCCCATTCGCGAGCCAAAGTCTTTTCATCGCGGCGATATGGACGATAGTCAGGATCGTTTGCCTTGGCGAGACGTGGAGTAATAGTAGGCATATCGGCCATGCGAGGGATACGGAACACTTCGGAGCCATTGCCGAGTGCGCCATCGCTCAGCAGAATGACTGGAGTCATGTGTTCGAGAGCGATTCTCGAAGCCTCGAATGCTGAATAGAAGCAACCAGCGGAGCTTCTTGCAGCCATCACTACCAGCGGAGCATCACCGTTACGGCCGTAGAGTGCCTGCATGAGGTCGCTCTGTTCGGTCTTGGTTGGCAGACCTGTTGAAGGACCGCCACGCTGAACGTCAATGATAACCAATGGCAATTCGGTCATAACGGCCAAACCCATAGCTTCGCTCTTCAGCGAGAGACCAGGACCTGAAGTCGTTGTAACTGCCAGGCAACCAGTGTATGAAGCACCGATTGACGACATGATGCCAGCGATTTCGTCTTCAGCCTGATAAGCCTTCACGCCGAGTTCCTTATGCTTGGTGAGTTCCACCAGAATATCGGTAGCAGGCGTGATAGGATATGAACCCAAGAACAGCGGGCGACCTGAACGTTCGCTTGCTGCCATGAGGCCCCATGCCATAGCCGTGTTACCTGTGATGTTGCGATATTTGCCCTTTTCAAGTTCGGCAGCTTCCACCTTATAAGTATTGGTGAAGAGTTCCCAAGTGTCAGCATAGTGATAACCGGCATCCAGAACGGTGCGGTTAGCCTTGATGACCTGGTCCTTGCCCTTGAATTTGGTTTCAAAATATGCGTAAACGGTATTCAGACTGCGGTTGAACAGATACATCACGATACCGAGAGCAAACATATTCTTCGACTTCAGCATCGATTTCTGATCCATGCCGAAATCTTTCAGGGCTTCCTTGGTCAGTTCCGAGATAGGAGCCTTGACGACTTGATAGTCGGCGAGTGTGCCATCAACGGTTGGGTCGGCGGCATAGCCAGCCTTTTCAAGAGCCTTGTCGGTGATGGAGTCGGTGTCGACGATGATGATGGTTCCTGGTCTCAGCCAACGCATGTTAGCCTTGATGGAAGCTGGGTTCATGGCCACCAGCACATCGCAAAGGTCGCCTGTGGTATGGACCGGTTTGTGTCCGAAGTGTACTTGGAAACCAGAAACGCCTGCAACCGTGCCTTGTGGAGGACGGATTTCAGCCGGGTAGTCCGGGAAGGTGGCGAAGTCGTTTCCTGCAAATGCCGTAGAATCTGAGAACAGATTTCCGGTAAGTTGCATGCCGTCTCCTGAGTCGCCCGCAAAGCGGATAACGACGTGGTCAAGAGCTACAACTTTACTTTTTCCTGTCATATTATACTAATTTTAAATGATTTAACTAGTTATTTACATTGCCTTTTCGGCAAAATCTTTTCTGAGGGTGCAAAGTTACATATTTATATAGTGCAAATGAAATGTTTTATGGAATTTATTTTGACGGCGAGGCAACTTGATTGGAAAACAACGAGATTTCGAGACCTTAAATTCCCAAAATCAAGTATTCTCGCGGCCTCGTGTTCCTTCGGTCTTCAAATTATTTAGATTTGTTATAAATTAGTGAAAGAAGAAACAATTATGAAACAATAGTACTATTTTTGCAGCACAAAAATTAAAAGATAAACTAATTTCAAAACATTAAAACTATGGCTTATAAAATCACAGACAGCTGCGTTGCTTGCGGCACATGCATTGACGAATGCCCAGTAGGCGCTATTTCAGAAGGCGACATCTATGTAATTGACGCTGATTCATGCGTTGGTTGCGGTACTTGCGCTGGCGTTTGCCCTAACGAAGCAATCGTTGAAGACTAAACAATTGTATTTAGTTGCATTAAAAGTGAAAGAGCCTGTCAAAAACAGGCTTTTTTCATTTTTTTTGCACTTTTTCTTGAGATTTGAAAAGTTTGGCAAATTATTTGCTACTTTTGCCGCTGTTCTGGGAACAGGACATCAAACAGAAAACATCAAACAAACACATTTAATAACACATTACTAACTTAAAAATTTCAAAAAATGAAGAAATTAGCATTGGCACTCGTTTGCCTCGTCAGCGTTGCTTTCTTTGCAAGCTGCACCGACCCTGTCGAAAACCCAGAACCATCAATCGCCATTCTCGCTGAAGAAGGTTACGTTACTGATGGCGCCATCGTCAACCTCAACGAAACCGTTAACTTTGGTTTCATTTTGGCTTCAAATCTTGAAACCAACAAAGAACTGAAATCATTGGTTATCACAATCGATGATGCAGAATTTGACAACGTTGAACTCACTGGCACTTCATACACCTACACTAGCGAATTGGTGTACTCAATGGAAGAAAGAGAAATCATCGGCGAATCAGTTATTAAGGCTATCGTTACCGACGTTGAAGGCGAAACAGCTACCGCTACCATCACCCTCAGCATCAACGAACCATCTGCCCCTCTGTTCGTTACACCTATTAACTGGGTCAGAAGAGGCGCTAACGTCACCGAAGGTGCTGCTCAACTCGAAGCTCTCGGCCTCACATGGGCTGGCAGCTACAAGGAAATCTTTGCTACTTTCAAGCCAATTGAAGGTTACAACCTCTATAAGATTGATGCTAACTGGGAAGAAATCCTCACCGTTGCTGACAAAGCCGCTTTGTTCGCTACAGCAATGGAAACCATGCACCCAATGGAAAGCTTCCGCGAAATCACGACAGCTCACAGCAGCGATTACGATGCAATCATCGGCACAATTAAAGATGGTGAAATGCACCTCATGCACATCACCCACTGCGCTGTTGAAACTGGCAACTATGGCACTCAACTCACCATCACTGGCGAAGCCAAATAATTGGATATAATTATCAACAACACAAAAAGGCATCCGTTCCGGGTGCCTTTTTCCGTTTATTACAAAAGACCATACCATTAAGAAAATCGACTATATGTAGGAGCCTAAACAATACATTCAGCTGAAACACAAAAGGGAAAACGGCCAAATATGTTACCACATTTGACCGTTTTTTAATGACAATCTTACAAGATTATTCCGCCAAGGCGTGGCTAATTTTGCTGTTGATGTCGTGCAAGCGTTTTTCGTCCAACTTAATCACCTTGCGGTCGTAGGTCATCAGACCGTTAAGTTCCGTTTCGCAATCAGTGGTCTGGGTGTAGACAGCTGCCGAAAAACCTTGCGGAATCATCTTGTACAAAGTGTTGGCATATTCGACGTATGTATCGGTGACTTTTTCTTCAGTATCGAACTCTACATAACCCCAGCCTTGGTCTTTCACCCAAGTGTGGCCAACAACCTTGCGGCCAATGCCACCATATTCACCCAAGACCGTAGCACGTGTCGGGTCGTAAAGCACCATTATTGGGTCGGGATAATGGTGTAAATCAAGGATATCGCCGCACTGATAGAAATTGCCGCCCGAAGCCGGATTCACCAAACGCGTCGGGTCGAGTTTCTTGGTCATTTCAACGATTTCGGGTGTCTTGAACTGTCCCCATGACTCGTTGAATGGCACCCAAACGCCAATGCAAGGCTGCGATTTCAAAGCAGCGATGATTTCTGTCCATTCCTTTTTGTAATTTTCTTCCGACTCCAAAGAACGCAGACTTTCAGGACCTTGGAAATATTCCTTGGTATTCCAGCCTGGGCCACGATCGCCGCTTGGCATGTCCTGCCAGACGATGATGCCGAGACGGTCGCAATGATAGTACCAACGCGCCGGTTCCACCTTAACGTGCTTACGAATCATGTTGAAGCCAAAATCCTTGGTTTTCTGCACATCGTAGGCCAAAGCCTCATCGGTTGGCGCAGTGTAAAGTCCATCAGGCCACCAACCTTGGTCGAGCGGGCCATAATGGAAAATCGGTTTGCCGTTTAAGGTCAGACGGACAATGCCATTGTCATCGCGCCGCGTACCGAAACTACGCATGGCGAAATAACTGTCAACCGCATCAATTTGCTTTCCTTTGCGGAAAACCTTAATGTTCAAATCATACAGGAAAGGATGGTCGGGCGTCCAAGTCAAGAAACCTTCAGGCATATTCACCTCAACCGGCTGACCATTGATTGACTTGCCTTCGGCCACTTTTTCACCTTCGTAAATCACATCAACCCAATACAAATCGTCGGCTGTAGGATTCGAAAAATCAATGTCGACTTTCACCGTAGCCTTGTCCAAATCAGGTGTCGTATTCACAGATTGAATGTATGCATCTGGGACAGGTTCAAGCCACACCGTTTGCCAAATGCCCGTCACAGCCGTGTAGAAAATGCCTTCCGGATTCGAAACCTGCTTTCCGCGAGGAATGTAACTCTTGTCAGTCGGGTCCCAAACACGGACAACCAATTTGTTTTCCTTATATAACAAAGCCTGAGTGATATCGAAAGTGAAAGAAGCATAACCACCCGTATGCGAACCGACCTTAATGCCATTCACCCACACATCAGTCATCCAATCGACTGCTCCAAAATGCAGCAGAATCCGGTTGTTTTTCCAATTTGCAGGAATGGAAAATGTTCTTTCATACCATAATGCGTTATCCTGTCCAACAGTTTTTTGCACTCCAGAAAGAGCTGATTCAACACAGAAAGGGACAAGAATATCACCATCGTATGATGCGGGAGTCTTCTCCCCTTTCGGCGTGATGGCATATTGCCACAAACCATTGAGGTTTTGCCAATCAGAGCGAACCATCATCGGGCGAGGATACTCGGGAAGAACATTCTCAGGCGTCACCTTTGCACCCCAATCCGTTTTGATTTTATCGCCAGCTGGAGCGTATTGAGCATTAACAACAAGCATCAATGACAACATTACGAGTAATAATAGATTTCTTTTCATTATGATTTAATTTTTAATCTTCATCGGACATCAATTTCACAAGGCAATCTGCTGCGTCAATCATCGACTCGACAGAACGCGGCACCAAATCGCCAACTTCAGGCGTATTATCCAAGATTTGCTCAAAACAAATCCAGATATTCGAAGCGTTTTCTTCCTCTTTTTCCCCGTCGAAATCATACAAAATGGCTTTCACGACCTTATACTGCATATTGATTGCATTACAAGCCATGATAGCTTCAGCGAAATTCTCATCGGTGACATCAAAAATGCCAGGGAGAGTCAAACGAAAATAATTCGGATCTTGCGGATCTTCCCAAAGCAAAAAGCTCCAATTATCTAGAAAGAAGCGAAGCCCAAATTCCGTTTTTTCCGGTTCGATATCATTTGCCTTTAAAAAATCAACGACTAGTTCTTTTGCAGTCATATCAATTACTTGTTAAAGCCGATTTTTGTATTCGTTGAATAAGTCGGGTTCTTGAAACGCAGAACATCCGTAAGTATTTTCTGCGAAATCGGGACTCCCATATAGGCAGCCGTCATAGCAGCTTCATTCACGGTTTCGGTAATGTCGCCAGCATTAAAATCGTTCGACATTTTTGCCAGCTCGTCATAATCGAGTTCCTCGCATGGGCGACCTTCCAAATGGCTCTTAAACATGTCCTTACGCGCTTCAAAATCAGGTTGCGGAACGAAGAAAACCCTATCGATACACCCCACACGCATAATGGATGGTTCCACCAAATCAGGGCGATTCGAAGTTGCAGCAATCAAGACACCCTTCTTTGAACATTCGTTCATCAAGGCGAAAAATGCTGCCACCTGAGGCGTAATGCCAACTTCTTCCTCACCACGGCCAGGCACCAGGAATTCAATTTCGTCAACACAAATGAGGAAAGGAGCCTTTATCTCAGCGGCATCAAACAGTCTTTGTAAGTTTTCAAGAACGCCAGGCTGATAAATATTGCCAAAATCCGAGGCCTTAATGATGGAATAATTGAAACCCAATTCTTCCGCAAAGCTTTCAAGAACAAGGCTTTTTCCACATCCAGGAGGGCCATAAAGCAGAATGCCGTTTATGGCAGGCAACTTATACTGCTGAGCTTTTTCGGGATTCTGCAATGCAAACAGCACTTCCTTACGGAGTTGTTCCTTCAACTCATTGCGTCCAGTGACATTTTCGAAGCCATTGCCCGAACCTTTCTTGAAAGTTATTTCAACCTGAGGGACTTGCTGCATTTGTTCTTGTGCCGGAGCTGCTTCTGATGCGCTTTGCTCCATTTCTTTTGCCAGTTCAGGCATCACTTGATCTGCCAAAGCCTTAGCAAAATCAACCACCGATTCGAAACGTCCACTTGCCTTTTTCGACAACGCTTTCTGCAATATGACTTTCATATAATCAGGCAACTTAACTTCTTCTGTTTCAAGAATAAGTTCCTGTTCGCGGGCTTCTTTAACAGCCTCCTTGATAAGATTTTTATCGCCTTTGCAATCTTCTAAATCAGTTTCCCAAGGTGCTTTGCCGAAGAGCATAAAATACAGAAGCGCACCTGTTGAGAAAATGTCTGTTTTTGGCGTATATATGCCTTTGAAAGTTTCCGGAGCGCGGAAAAATGGAGCCAGATCCTCAACCGAAAACGTTGGACGCCCCATCACCATATAAGAAATGTGTCCCAAATCGATAATCGTTGGAAGCAGCATGCCATCTTCCAATTCCTGGAGCATGATGTTTGACGGTCTTACATCATTATGCAGTAATGCATTTGCATGCATATAAGCCAAGCCATTCAAAACGCAGAGCGTGATTTGCGCAGCGTCTTCAGGGCCGAAAACACCGTCCCTTTTAATGGAATCGACCAACAAATCGCCACGATAATATTTGGTCACCAAATAGCGGAAAGTCTTAGCGTCTTTCTTCACTTCGCCTTTATCAACAAAATGAATAATATTATCATTGTCTATTTCCTGGCACAGAACGATTTCATAGACCTCCTTACCTTCAAGCAACTGACTCTTAGGAATCAATGCAAGGTCATATATCTTGAGGAAATACATCATGTCGTCGGTTCCGTAAACAGTGTAGGATTCAGCGACAGCACCTTTTTTAATGAAAGAATTGACAACAAATTTGCCGATTTTTTCTCCTTTTTTAAATGTTCCCATAAATTGCAATTTAATGAAGGGCAAAGTTCTTCATAAAATTTGAATTGCGCAAGAAGAAAGGAAGATTTTTAAGGATAAAAAATGTGAAGCATCAATATTTCAGCTTGTATGTCACGCCAAGATAGAATCTATCAACAGGTTCCTTTACCTGCAAATCATTGTCCATACGCACAAATACAGAGAGATATTGGCGACGCGTCAAACGATAATCGACAGCCGCCACCGTACGCAAATTATCAACAATATTATTCTTAGGATCGTTCACCAGCCAATGTAATTCAGTGGAAACCGAATACTTGAAACGGCTGTTTGGCATTTGATACGAGACTTGCAAACGGTTGCGCCAATACAGTTTTGGATTCACACGATAGTCGCCCGTCGCTTCATCACGAAAAGTGGAGAGCAGTTTTGTCCGAAACGAGAATTTGAAGCGGCGATAAGTCTCGGAATAAGTAAGCTGTACACCTGCACGATATCGATTTTCGAAATACCTGTCATCATTGAACCGACGGATGTAATCGCCCATCACGCCAAGTTTCATCCTGCCACGAAGGAAAGTGTAATCGACTCCAAAAGAATTCAGCCAACGGTCAAACTGCGTGCAATTGTTATCCAGGCGGAACTCTTCCTCAATGGAAAGATCGACATTTCGAGCCACACCTACTGATATTTCAGCAGATGCTATGGCACCAAAATCTTTTGTGCGCTCGCTTTGACCAAAAGACCAAACCGAAAGCATCACAAGCGCAACCGTTAGCAATAATCTTTTCATATCAAATATTCCGGTCTAGACGCACGCAGCATCTCCCACAATTCATTCATTGAAATCCTTTAACTTCGTAACATTATCAATCGTGTTGATTTCGCCATCTTCGGGACGATAATACACCTTAACGTAAGCGACATCGCGCAAATAATCAATATGGCCGACCTCTACCCTACTGATATCCAACCCGGTGCGCTCAATCAAATCTGCCTTAAGTTCTTCCTCACGGCCATGTTTCGTATTCTCAATTTTATCGTACAAGATAATCTTGGTTGCCGTATGCGAGAGCAAATTCGTACCATCAAGAATCCAAATGGACAAAATCACCAAGACATTGACAACCAGCAATTCCACATAACTTGCCGTCAAAGCCTGACCATTGATGATAGACAATCCCATGACGACGAACAGATAAGTCATTTCTCGGATTTTGATGGTTTCCGTCCTGTATCGAATCATGCCGAAAATGGCAAATAAGCCAAGGGCAAAAGCGATGTTCATCTTCATGTTTTCCATCAAGGTAATCAACAGAAAGATTACAACAGAAAACATCATGAAAGTAAAATAATAATCCTTTCGGTTGGCTTTCTTATAATAGAAAAAATGAATTATCAACCAACAAACCAATAAGTTAAAGGCAAAACGGACTATGGTTGTCCAAAAGCTCATGGCATCGAAAACCGGGACACCAAGAAAATCGGCAGCCGCCACGCCACCGCCAAATTCACGGGCAATTTCAGGATCGAAGTCCTGCATCATGGCTTGTAAGAGTAACATATCGAATTTTGTTTATTGTTTATCTGTTTAATTGTCTTTCTGAACATGATTTCAAACTATTTCCCTTCACATATCTTCATTTTCTCAATCCGGCGCAGTTTTTTCTTAAATCTGTTCAGTTTCACATCAGGCCGCGTCAAGCATGTCCCGATGCAATATTTACTCATTTTAAAGGGTTTAATCCTCAAATCGAAAAGCACATCTTTCAACAAGGAATGTGCGCGTCCGTCCTGTTTCAGTTCCATGACCGCCAAAGGCGCCACCGATGCCGTTGCATTGTTTTCAAAATTATTGAATCTCAAATTACAATCGATGGTCAATCTTTCCGTTTTACCGAAATTCACCAAGGTAATCCTATCAAACAATGTCACCAATTTAGGACTTAAAATGCCGACTTCGTATGGCTGTCTCTCAGCAAGAAAAGCTGCAGCTTCGGGATTTTCCACGATGTTAGCAATTGGTTCAACCTGAATGCGTTTTTTGCTTGTGCGGCCTTTGTTGTTTTTGTGTTTGACCTCGCAAAAACTTAGATTTGAGTCAAGGTAAGTGCGCACACGCACCTTGTCGCGGACTAGATGGCGATTGTGATGTATGAGATACATCGTCAAATCTGGCGTATCGTAATACACTGTCCTATATGCTGCAAAACGATTTCCTAAAACTTCCTGGGCATAATATTCATTGCAAATCCTTTGCAAAATCTGCAACAACTGCTTTTCGGTAATCAGATATTTCGTATCGACACGGTTCATCAGCTGGACTTCTTTCATCTCGTCCAACGAAATCGGCTGCATGGCCTTCACTATGTCAATGATTTCCTGCACTTAATCCTTGAAAATGAACTCAAAAGTCTTCACCGACTCAAGCTTCCCATTCGGATAATAATTTAGTTGACGCTTTTTCGAGCCATCCTCATAATATTCGAACTTTCGGATTCTGACCACTTTATCACGGTCGTTGTATTCAATTTCGCGCGTCACTTTCGCGTCAATTCCGCTGCCGGCGGGATACTCGCTAACCACACGCATTTTCTGGCCATAACTGGCATATTCGATTTCCTCGATTTTTCGGCCCAGCTCATCATAAGTGGTGACATGATCCAAAAAAGCCTGTTTGCTACCAACCGGCGTATTCCACTCTTTGACAGTAACACTCTTGCGGCGTTCACGTTTGATGACTGTGCCCTCGGAAACCGTTTGGGCAAACATCGTCACGCTTACAAATAAAAAAAACGCGATTGCTATTAACCGTTTCATACTCTGTTAATTAAACATTTATGATTATTTCAAACTGTTCTTCCAATTCATAAACGGCACCCGCATCTTCAACCATGATGGTTTGGAAAACAAACTCAGGCACTTCCATGAAATTCTCAGTCGATGTATAAACTTCGTATTCGCCAGGCAGCAATTTCTGGAAATAGAAATAGCCGTCGGGACCGACCCGAGTGTCATCAATCGGCATGTTTTCGCCAGCTTTTCGAATGTAGACCCGATGATCGCAAGCCCAGCCTTCACCGCGGTAACTTCCATTATGATAGTATTCGGCATACACCAGTCCTTTCACAATAGAAGTTCCATAAGCCTTGCCATCATGAATATAAATCGTCGGCACATCTGTGATTTGTCCATTCTGCACATTCACACTCTGTTTCACTGGAATTTTTTCGCCCGTTGGCAGAGTGGAATAGGCAAACAAAGTATAATTTCCCGGGCGCAAATACTCGAAACGATATAATCCATCAGGACCGGTTTCAACATCATCGCCATAAAACGAATCATCGCCATAAACGATGAAAACATCCGTCTTGGCAGCGGGGACCGTATCGGTATTGAGATTCAAGTCATCGTCAGGATGTTGAACCAGCTTCACGAGCCCTTGAACAGCTCCAGTTCCGCCTTCACCTTCGCCTTTATTACATGCTGTCAAGGCAAAAACAGACACCATGACCACGATAAAAAACTTCAAGTATTTCATTGTCTTAACTAATTATGAGCGGTAAAAATAGGAAAAAAAGAACGATGCCTCACAAAATTTTAGCAATTTTTATGCCAATCGGAGAAATCGGATGGCAAATCATCTCAAACCTCTCTCAAATCATCTTTTCCAAATTCATGAACATTGGCACATGCCTTCTGCAAAACACTGACAAAAGTGTTCAAATCTGCCTCTGACACCCCCAAAAGGATGTCGTTCATCGCGTTAATGGCAACTTCCTTTGTCCTGTCACGCATTGCCAGACCTTCTTTGGTCACCATGATATTGTTTACACGACGATCTTCTTTATCGACCGAACGGACGACAAGACCTTTTTTTTCCAGATTATCAATAAATTGCGTAACGGAATTCTTGTCTTTCTGAATGATGTAAGCGATGTTTTGCTGAGTTAAAGCACCTTCATTCCAAAGCGTATCCATAACCAGAAACTGTTCAGCAGTCAAGTTGATTCCATTTTTCTTAAACACCTCACCAAGGTGCTTTTTCAGCCTGCAGTTCATTATGTTGACATACACGGCTGCCTGTTTCACGAGCATCATATTATCCTATATTTATGATTATCACTTATTATTGAAAGTGCAATAATACGGAAAATTCAAACATTTGCAACATGTAAACAACAAAAAAACCGGGAGGCTTAATGAGAAGCCTCCCGAGCAAACAAAACGACTGAAAATCAATTTATAGAATTGCCATATTTGGCACTTCGTCTGAATCGTAATAGCCTTTGGTGAGTTTTTCCTTCACCTCAGCGAAAGCCTTCAAAGTGTATTCCACATCTTCCATGCTATGAGCGGCTGTCGGGATGATGCGGAAAATAATCATGCCCTTTGGAATGACCGGATAAGTCACTACCGAACAGAAAATTCTGTAGTTTTCGCGCAAATCCATGGCGATGTTAGTTGCCTGAGCAACATCACCCTGCACATGGACAGGAGTAACACAAGCCTCGGCAGGGCCAATATCAAAACCCATATCGCGGAATCCTTTCTGCAATGCGCGCGTTACCTTCCACAATTGCGCACGAAGTTGGTCTCCTTCAGCACCGCGGATAATCTCAAGACGCTTTTCGCAACCATGGACGATAGCCAAAGGCAAAGACTTAGCATACATCTGCGAACGCATATTATAGCGCAGATAATCAATGATATGCTTCGGTCCTGCCACAAAACCACCAATAATTGCCATGGCCTTTGCATAAGCACCTATATATAAATCAATATCATCCATTACGCCGAAATGCTCCGAAGTACCACGACCATTCGGGCCCATCACGCCAAAACCATGAGCATCATCGATGAGGATCCTGAACTGATACTTCTTCTTCAAGGCAACAATACCAGCCAAATCACCCAAAGCACCAGTCATGCCGTAAACGCCTTCGGTAATAACCAAAATGCCGCCACCAGTTTCCTTCACAACTTCAGTGGCGACTTTCAATTTCTGCTCAAGGCTAGCCATATCGTTATGCTTGAAAGAGAACGACTTACCTATGTGCAAGCGTTTTCCATCTTGCAGACAAGCATGGATTTCAGCATCAAAGATCAGCACATCGTGGCGCGTCAGCAAAGAGTCAATCGTTGAGAAAATGCCTTGATAACCGAAATTGAAAAGATAAGCAGCTTCTTTTTTCTCGAAATCTGCCAATTCTTTTTCAAAATGTTCATGCATACGGGTGTGGCCACTCATCATACGGGCACCCATTGGAGCAGCAAGGCCATATTTGGCAGCGCCTTCGGCATCAACCCGACGAATTTCAGGATGATTGGCCAAACCGAGATAATTGTTCAAGCTCCAGCAAAGCACTTCCTTGCCATTAAAAATCATTCGCGGACCGAGTTCGCCTTCCAGACGAGGAAATGCGAAATAACCGTCAGCACGTTCGCGATATTGTCCTATCGGTCCTCCGGAATCCATTGATATTCTTTCAAATATGTCCATATTTTTGTTGTTTAGCTGTTATTCTTTCATTCTAAATCACGCAGCAAAATTAGTAAATATATTTATTATAAAAACATTTACTCAAATATTTTGTTACACATTATTATATATAAAAGATTGATTTCTAACGCTCAATATTTTCACTTTTTAGTAAATATATTTACTTTATATTGTTGTACTATCAATTAAATTACTACTTTTGCAGCGAAAATTCGAGAACAAAAATTTAAAAAATCGGAAATATGACAAACAAATTTCGCATGATGATTGGGACATTGCTTTTAGCAATTCCTTTGTGCATCAACGCACAAGAACAAGAAAAACAAATTGACAGAACACCTAAAATCTCAGGTTTCGTTCAGGGTCTTTATCAATTGAATGCCGACAAGGATTTCAATGTTGAAAGCAACACGCTGAGAATGCGTCGCGTGCGTATGTCAGTCGATGGCAAACTGAGCCAACACGTTTCCTACAAGATTCAAGGCGACTGGGTTTGCTCCCCTATCCTCGTCGATGCTTACATCAAGATTAAGGCTTGCCCCGAATTTGCCGTTCAGGTCGGTCAGTTCAAGACACCTTTCACCCTTGAAAGCCCAATCAACCCGCTCAATCTGGAAATCTTCGATTACGGCGAAACCGTCAAAGGCCTCAGTGGCTACGATGACGTTTGCGGCGTGGGCAAGCAAGGCCGTGACATCGGTGTGATGGCAACCGGCAGCCTTTTCAAACTCGACGACAAAGATTTTTCACTGATTGACTACAGCCTTGGCGTTTTCAATGGTAACGGCATCAACGTCGTCGACAACAACAATCGCAAAGACATTGTCGGACGTCTGGAGATTCACCCTTGGATTAAAGGCATGACGCTTACGGGATCCTACTATTACGGCAAATATCTCAACAACATTGACCTCACCCGCAACCGCTACAGTTTTGGCGTGCAATACGACGACAACAATCTTTTAGTACGCAGCGAATACGTCAACGGAGAAACAGGAAAAGCCGTTTTGCCTGAAAATGAATTAGAACCGATTTATTCAGAGAATCTTTTCAACAGCAATGGCTACTATGCCGTTGCAGGTTACTGGTTCCATTTCGGCAGCGAATCGCACCCGCAAAAACTCATGCCAGTCCTCCGTTACGAAAAATTCATCAAGGATGTCAATTCGGGCGACGATGCCACTTATTATACTGCCGGCATCAATTATTGGCCTTGGAAAAATGTCAATTTCAAACTTGACTATTCATACATTCAGCATAAAATCAGCGACAATTCTCACCGTTTTGCCGCCATTCTTTCCTACAAATTCTAAAACTTAAAATCATGGGAAAAAACACAAATTGGTCAGAACTCTATAAAAAAGAAGATTGGTTAGCCTGCTGGTTGGGCTTCATCGTAATCGCTTTAGCCTGCGTTGCCGTCCTTGCCGGATGGTTTGACTTTTCGGCTGCGAAATTCAGCACTTGGTACACTTGGGAAGACGGAGGCACCTTTGCCGAATCAATGGGAGCACAACTAAACGGTGCATTCTGGGGAAAACTGTTGCGTACCTTCTTAGTCTTAGGCATTTTGTTCACACTCGGCGTAAAACTGATGGGACAAAGCGTGAAAGAATACATTCCTGCATTCATCGGTTTGTTCATTATCTCAATCATTGTACGTTGGATAAGTGCAGAGTTTACACTGAACCGCTATCTTGAATGGGCTTTCTGGGCTTTGCTCATCGGCCTCATCATTTCTAATACTATAGGCACGCCAGAATGGCTGAAACCTGCTGTAAAGACTGAGTTTTACATCAAAACAGGCTTGGTCATCATGGGTTTTTCGGTCCTTTTCTCCAACATTGCAAAATTCGGCCTTTACGGTCTCGGCATCGCATGGATTGTCACTCCAATCGTCATCATCTTCATGTGGTGGCTGGGAACGAAAATCTTTAAAATCGACAATAAACCATTAGTAATCACCGTTGCAGCAGCGACCAGCGTTTGCGGAACAAGTGCCGCAATCGCAACAGGCGCAGCCGCCAAAGCCAAGAAAGAAGACCTTTCGGCAGCCATTTCCGTTTCCATCATCTTCACCATTCTGATGATGGTCTTTGAACCAATGATTATCAAATGGACAGGCATGAGCCAAATCATGGGCGGTTCACTCATCGGCGGCACGGTCGACAGCACAGGAGCAGTTGTTGTTGCTGGTACTGCACTTGGTGAAGAAGCACAAAAAGCTGCCGTTCTGGTCAAATCAATCCAAAACATTCTGATTGGCTTCATCGCCTTCTTTGTTGCCATTTTCTTTGCAACTAAAGTTGACAAAGAAGGCACCGAAAAAGTAGGCGCAAGCGAGATTTGGCTTAGATTCCCGAAATTCATACTCGGCTTCTTCGCCGCATCTCTGATTGCTTCATTCATCATTCAGCCCGCTTTTGGAGCCGAAAATGTTGGCGCCATCAACAAAGTACTCGACCAATTCAAGAACTGGGCATTCGTCCTCGCCTTCACAAGCATCGGACTTGACACCAATTTCAAGGCCATCGCCAAGCAAATGCAAGGCGGCAAAGTGCTTTGGCTTTACATTGTCGGTCAGTTATTCAACATTGCGTTGACATTCTTTGCTGTATGGTTCTTATTATCTGGCAGATTCTTCCCGATACCTGTTCTTGATTAAGCAATGACAAGAGCACACAGAATATTCAAAATTGCGACTATCATGGTCATCGTTGCGACCGTGATAGTCGCACTCTATATAATGGCAAACGGATTGGGCCTCGTTGACAGTCTCGACTTTGGTGCCGGTGCCTATTACTATGCCGACATTCCTGACTACGAAAAAATCGACAACGGCAGCGTTTACCAAACAGCCATACCTCGCTGGATACATATTGTACTTTTTTTAGTTTGGGGTTGGCTTATGTTCAGATTATGGAAATGGATTGACAAAAAAGGCTAAAACAAAATGAAATATCAAATTATATGTAAAAAATGCGGTAAAGTCATTGGTGACTTTAAGACCTGGTTTGAGCAAGACCAAAAATGCGAATGCGGGTCTACCTACGCAGAAGTTGAATATCAGGAAAACACAATTCCTGATTTTGAAAGACTTCCAAAAAACAAAAAAGACTTTCAAAGCCTCTATTTTGAATTCCTACCATTGAAAAGCAAGGAAAACATCGTCACTTGCGGCGAAGGTCTCATTCCAATGGAACGCTGGGAGAACCTGGAAAAAGCGGCAAAACAGCATGGCATTGATTGCAAAGTTTACGTCTACCGAAACGACCTAAACGGGGGTTCCGGCACCTTCAAAGACATCAGTGCAGCATTGGCTGCCAGCGTTTTAAAGGAAAACGGCATCAAGAATTATTGCCTTGCCTCGACCGGAAATGCGGGTGTCGCCTTTGCAACCTATTTGGCCAAAGCCGGCATCAAATTCACCGAATTTGCACCTTCTTTCATTGACGAAGGCTCAATTAAATCAATCCAAAACGCAGGACAAAACATTGTCATTTCAAAAGGCGGTTATGGTGATGCAAAAGCAGAAGCCGCTGATTTTCAGAAAAATGGCAAGGTTTTAATCAGTGGCGGCAACACCGACCCATTACGCATTGAGTCGAAAAGAACCATGGTTTTTGAATGTCTGCGTCAATTAGGCAAAATGCCAACCGTTTATATGCAGGCAGTTGCTGGCGGAACAAGTCCATTAGCATTTGAAAAAGGCTTCAACGATTTGCAAAAAGCCGGACTCACCGATTTGAAACTTCCAAGAATGTTGCTGGTTCAGCAAGACGAATGTGATCCAATGGTCACGGCTTGGGAAAAGGCAAAAGCAAACTGCTTCCCGCAAGATTGGGAACATCAATACGAAGCGAAAAAAAACGTGAAAACGCAAATCAGCATTCTGACGGCAGCCAATCCCGGAAATTATCCTTTGGTCGCTCCTCTTGTCAAAAAAAGTGGCGGAGATTATCTTCGCGTCAAGGAAGCAGATTTGCCTAATTACGGCAAAAAAATGTTGCATGAAAAAGGTATTCTGCTAGGTCCGGCTTCCATGGTCTGCTACGCTGGATTTTATAAAGCACTAGAGGAAAACAAGATACACAACGGCGATTGCGTACTGCTCAACACTGGAGAAAGTTGCGAAAGAGCCGCTTGGTTTAAGAAAGAAGTCTTATCTTTGTAACATGATAAATTTGAAAGGAAAAACAGCACTTGTTACTGGCGGCGGAACGGGCATCGGCCAATCCATCGCCACACATTTGGCCCAAGAAGGTTGCAACCTGATTCTCACCGGTTTAGGTATCGAAGAATTAAACCAGGCTAAAGCCATTTGCGAAAAATTCGGAATAAAAGCCTACGCAACGGAAACACAATTAGATGATTACGCATCCATTGACCAACTTTATGATTTCGTTAACAACCTAGGCCTGAAAATCGATATTTTTGTTCTGAATGCAGGCATCTCACAACGAGAGAAAACTCTGGAAACCGATTTTTCAGTTGACGAAAAAATCATGAAAATCGATTTCCTGAGCGGCGTGTATCTCGTAAAGAAATTCAAAGAAATGATTAAATCTTCTGAACATATGCAGTTCAGCGTAACCACTTCCCTATCGGGTTTGTTTGGTTTTCCTTTACGCTCGGCGTATTGCGCAGCAAAACATGCCCTGTTTGGATTCTACGAATCTTTGGAATTGGAATACAATAACATCAATGTCACTTTTCTCATTCCGGGACGAATCAACACGCAAATCAGCAAGAGTGCCTTGCATGGCGACGGAACAGCCCATGCCAAAATGGATGCCGGACAAGCCACGGGCCTATCAGTCGAAAAGTGCGGCGAAATAGCAGTCCGCGCCATAAAAAAACAAAAACACAGGAAACTCATTGGCAAAAAAGAATTGCTTATGGCTTACATTCACAAATATTGCCTTGGCTTGTATTACAAACTGGCACGGAAAATTTCAGCGACCTAAATACATTTCCACAACCTTAAATCATTAAATCTTAAATCTTTAAACTCCTAAATTTCAAACCGTCATGAAAGAAAAAGTAATTTGCGGCATACAACAGGTCGGCATAGGCGTTGCTGATGTCATCGAAGCTTGGAAATGGTATTACGACAATTTCGGCTATGAAATAAAAATAGTTGATGCAGAAGGTGTTGCAGAACGGATGTTGCCTTATACGGGCGGCAAACCACAACCCCGACGCGCCATAATGGCTTTCAACATACGCGGTGGCGGCGGTTTTGAAATCTGGCAACCCAAAGGCCGCGAACTAAACTATCTCAAAGAACCGCTTCACCTTGGCGATTACGGCATTTTGGTGGCGAAAATCAAAACTGCAAACATTCAAAACGCATACAACACTTTTACAAGGAAAGGACTCAATGTCATAACCGAAATCAGCGAAACGCCATTGGGCTACAAGCATTTCTTCTTGAAAGATCCATACGGCAACCTCTTTGAAATCGAAGAAGACAATTACGTATTCATCAAGGAAAAGAAAACCACCGGTGGCGCTAACGGCGTGACAATAGGTGTCAGTGACATCGATCGTTCCATAGATTTTTACGGAAAACTATTGGATTACGACAAAGTCGCTTATGACAACACGGATTTCTTCAGCGACCTTAAAGGTGTTCCTGGCGGCGAGAATGCGCTGCGACGCGTCATCCTTGAGCGTTCCAAACCCATTGAAGGACCTCTCAGCCGGGTGATGGGAACATCGCACATCGAACTGGTTCAGAATCTTGATGTTGAAGGCCGTCAACTTCGCGAAGGACGCTATTGGGGCGACCCCGGATTCATCCATCTATGCTTCGATGTACGCAACATGGATGCAATAAAAGAACAGACCGAAGCTCTTGGCCACCCATTTGTCTGCGACAGTGGCGTTGATTTCGACATGGGCGACGCCAACGGTCATTTCACCTACGTAGAAGACCCCGACGGCACTCTGATTGAATTCGTCGAAACTTTTAAGGTGTCAATTTCCAAGAAACTTGGGCTGTCATTCAATATGGCGGGAAAAGACGACCACAAGCCGCTAGGCATCATGAAGCTGCTACGATTTGCTAAAGTAAAACGAGAAAACATAAAATGAAAAAAGCCAGCTAATTAGCTGGCTTTTTTCATTTTAATATCAAAGGTTTTCAATTACTTGATACCCAATTTAGCTTTCACATCCTTGGTTGCATCGATGGCATCCGTGCCAATATAAACGGCTGCACCTGTAGCTGCATCAAGAACATAGGTATAACCTTTTTCTTTACCAACTGCATTGATGGCATTCTGAATCTTTTCAAGGATTGGAGAAAGCAGTTCTGCACGCTTAGCTTCAAATTCCTGTTCAGCGCTAGCTTGGAACTGTTGAATGCGGCTTTCGAGATCAGCGATTTCCTTGGTCTTTGACTGCTTGACAAGGTTTGACATTGTAGCTTGATTGGCTTGAAAATCCTCAATCTTGGCGGTATATTCATCACCCATCACTTTCAATTGTTTTTCGAGATCGCCATAAAACTTTTCAAGATCTTTTTCAGCCTTTGCCTTATCCGGCATGGCATCGAGGATTTCTGCAGTGTTTACATGAGCGATTTTCACTTGTGCGCTGACAACGCCATTCATTACGAACATGGCCACAGCGAGGAATAAAACTTTAAATAATTTGTTCATCTTATGGATTTTTAATGATTTAACTCTAATCTATTTCCTAATTGGGCGGCAAAGATAAGAAATAATTCCTTACAAAATCATTTCTTTCCTGCAGGTTTTGTCGGAGCAGGTGTTTTACCTCCGCCATTATTTGTTGTGCTTGGTTTAGAAGTACCCGAAACTGCTGCGTTTCTATGACGGTCTTCACGGCGAACCGTCTGCATCACATTGCCAAGTTGGTCAAGGACTTCGTCGCTGATATCGTTCTTATCGCTGGCATAGAGAACAGATGTGCCCGAAGCCAAATCAAGGATGAATGCGTAATTCTTGGTTTGGGCAAGTTCCTGCATGGCCGTATAGATTTTTTCCTGGATAGGCTGCACCAATTCGGTACGCTTTTGATAAAGCTGACCTTCAGCACCAAAATACTGCATCTGCAAATTTTTGGCTTCCTGCTCCTTATTAATGATTTCTTGTTCACGGGCATGTTTCTGGTCTTCAGAAAGCAACACCTGTTCGGTCTGATACTTACTGTACATTTCCGAAACCTTGTCCATGACAGCTTTAATCTCATTCTGCCATTTTTGCGACAAGGCATTCAGTTCTTCTTGAGCATCAGCATATTCAGGAATATTCTCCATGATATACTCGGAATCGACATAAACGATTTTCTGACCACCAATTTGCGCATTGGCACCCATTACGCCACAGCACACAATAGCTGCGGCCAACAACAATGATTTCAATTTATTCATTTTATTTCAATTTAAATTTTCAAACACGAATACTTTATTACAACAATCGTTCCAAAATCATCAGTCAATTGAACCACCGATTGAGAAGTGGAACTGACTGCCGTTTGCTCCAGGACTGCCAGGAACTTCATCAAAACCGTAGCCCCAGTCGAGACCGAGCAAACCGAACATTGGCAAATAGATACGCACGCCAAGACCTGCTGAGCGTTTAACATTAAACGGGTCGAAGCCTTTGAACCCCAGCCAACAGTTACCTGCCTCAAGGAAAGTCAAGGCATAAATGGTTGCCTGAGGATTCAACGACAACGGATATCGGAGCTCAAGGGTGTATTTCGAGAAAATATCACCACCCGAAGTGCTATTTGCACCTCCAGGAGTCAATGATTCATTTTTATAACCACGCATGCCAATCAATTCACGGCTGTCAAGTGAATAATTGCTCAAGCCATCGCCTCCAAGATAAAAACGGTGGAATGGCGTAGCACCGATCTGACTGTTGTAATGGCCAAGGTAACCAAAACGAACACGAGTCATCAAGACCAGTTTGTCGTAAAGTTCGGTATACCAAGCCGCCTTAAAGGTCCACTTGTGCATTTCAATCCACTTATACTTATCAACATCTTCCATAACGGAATAATCCTTATCGGAGAATAATGAATAAGGTGGCGTCAATTCAACGGAGAGCATGAACTCCGAACCGTTTCTCGGATAAATAGGCTGGCTGACGGAATTACGGCTTAGCGCAAAAGTATAACTCAACTTGTTATAATTTCCGTTTCCTCCACCAATATTAAAATATGATGTGTGATAGTCTTCAAGACTATAACGCATGAAATTGGCAGCTTGATAAAGCGAGAAGTAATCGTCAGGCCATGTCAGACGTCTAGCCAGACCGACCGAACCGCCAGTCATTTTAAACCAACCATAATCATCGGAGCCCGTCAACGAATTCCTCAAATGAGACTGACTGAACGAAACTGACAAAGAATTAGGATGACGGCCACCCAACCAAGGCTCAGTAAACGAGACTCCGTAGGCGATATAATTTCGTCCGTATGTTGTGACATTCAGGCCAAGCTTCTGACCATCACCACCAGGAATAGGTCTCCACGCATCCTTATTGAAGAGATTTTTCACCGAGAAGTTGGAGAACTGCAAACCAGCCTGCAGCATCAACATGCCATAACCGTATCCTGCCGAGAACTGAATCTGGTCGGCAGCGGCTTCTTCAACAGAATATTCAATATCAACGGTTTGATCGGAATAGTTCGGCTTAATGTCGGGGTTAATGGTTTCCGCATTGAAGAAGCCCAAAGTGGCCAATTCACGGATGGTACGCACGACATCGCTACGGCTGTACAATTGTCCCGGACGTGTATAAAGTTCACGCAAAACAACGAAATCATTAGTCTTTGTATTGCCAACCAACGACACATTGCTGATGCGCGCCTGTTCGCCTTCGTGCATACGGATTTCAAGGTCAATCGAATCGTTTTCAACCCTCACCTCAACAGGATTGACTTGGAAGAACAAATAACCATCGTCCATATACAACGAACTGACATCCAAAGTAGTCTCGCTGTAATTCAAATTCTTGTCAAGCAGTTCCTTGTTATAAACATCTCCAGACTTGATGCCCAGGATCTCATTCAATGTTTCTGTGGAATACTTGGTGTTGCCGGTCCAATCAATATTACGGTAATAATACTTGTTACCTTCGTCAAGGACAATGTCGATGCCAATGTTCCGGTCGTCAATCTTGTACACCGAATCACGGACAATCAACGCATCGCGATAACCTTTCGAATTATACTTTTCAATGATTTTCTGCTTATCGTCCTTATAATTGCTATCGAGGAATTTCGATGACTTGAAGATTCTCGGACGATAGTTTTCATAGAAATATTCCTCCACACCGGTAATAGCCTTCAACGGTTTGAGAGTCAATACGTCAGCGACCGTATTAACCACCAGCGGACCAAGTGGATTAAGCGGGTCGAAATGCCCCCTTTGCTTAGTTTCCTTCATGGCTGCCTGAAGTTGACTATCAGAGAGGTTTTCGTTGCCGATGAAATTGATTTTGCCAATCTTTACCTTGTGGCCTTTGTCAACATGAATCACCATATCAACATAGCTATCCTTGGCGGTATCAACTACCTGTTCAATATCAATTTCGGCATTCAGATAACCCTTGTCATAATAATAATCCTCAATGATACGTCGTGTTTTCGTAAACAAATGATCGGTAGCGACATCACCACGGGAGAGATTAATTTTGTTACGGATTTCGTCGGCTTCAGTCTTTTTCACGCCTTTAAATGAAAACTTTGAAACACGGGGGCGTTCCTTCACCAGGATTTCGAGGAAGACTTTGTTACCGACAAATTCCGTGGCATTGATGGAAACATCCTCAAACATACCTTGTTCCCAAATCTTCTTGATGGCCTGCGAAAAGTCATCACCAGGCACTTTGACCGTATTTCCGACCCTTAATCCGGAAATCATCTGCAACGCATTCTTATCTACATATTTAGCCCCTTCTATCACGATGCCTCCGATTTCATACTCAGTCGGACGTCCATAATTGATTTCCGACAAATCATCGCCAACCTGAATCTGGGCCTTGGCTTCTTGGGCGAAGGCAAGAGAGGCGATTGCAAGTAACAAGCAGTAAAAATATCGTAATGTCTTATTCATCTTCTTTTTTATTGACGATTTGTTCACTCGTTTTTCCGAAACGGCGCTCGCGGTGCTGATAATTGATGATGGCTTCGTAGAGGTCATCTTTCTTAAAATCAGGCCAGTATTTCGGCATGAAATAAAACTCGGAATAAGCCAACTGCCAAAGCAGGAAATTGCTGATGCGCTCTTCCCCACTAGTACGGATAAGCAATTCCGGGTCTGGCATTTTCGCCGTCGAAAGATAAGCGTTAACCGTGTCTTGAGAAATGTCTTCAGGTTTAATCTCGTTGTTTTGCACCGCAAAAGCTATGTTTTTCATGGCATTTGCAATGTCCCAACGGCCCGAATAACTCAAAGCCAAAGTCAAAATCAAGCGGTCGTTGCTTTTCGTATCCTCCATTGCTTTCATCAGCAAATCGTAATTCGACTTAGGCAGACTTTTCAAATCGCCAATGGCATTCAAGCGTATGTTGTTTTTTTGAAAAGTCTTGACTTCATCCATTATGGTTTTTGCGAAAAGCGTCATCAACCCCGCAACTTCCATTGCCGGACGATTCCAATTTTCGGTAGAAAAGGCATAAAGTGTCAAATACTTCACGCCAAGTTCAGCACAAGCTTCCGTAACTTCGCGAACCGAATTCACACCACTCTGATGGCCGAAAATACGCTGTTTTCCATGTTCTTTCGCCCAACGGCCATTGCCATCCATAATAACGGCAATATGCTTAGGCAAACGCTCCAAATCGATTTGTTGTTTCAGTTCCATAGTTTAGAATTTACTCAAGTTACAGCCCCTTCCATCAGGCAAGTTAAATTTCCATGTAAATGAAACGCGAGCCTCGCCAAACCAATCCTTATATGCAGAATTGCCACGCTGTTGGCCTGGATGATAATTACCCGTTGGATCCGTATAGTCGAATCCGCCTTCACCAATAGCATGCGCAATTGGATAAACCGTTCCACAATCATCAAGATAATCGGTAAACGTTTTCTGCAAACGCCATTCAAGTGTGGCAGCAATATGTTTCGACAGCGCTAATTTCACGCCGAATCCGAAAGGAATCGACAAACTAATGGTTTGATATTCATGTCCTTCAGTCGTCAATGAACGCAATTCGGCGCCAATGCTATCAACCGTGCAACAAGGATTGAACATAAAACCTGAAATGCCTGCAAAAATATAAGGAGAACAGTTGCGCTTCGGATTGCCAGTGTAATATTCAAGGAAGTTGAATTCAGCTATCAGGCTGAGATCGTGAATGGTGGTGCGGAATCCCAAGCCTCGTTCAGGACGCCAACCGATTTTTTCGTCGGAAGCTTTCACCGTTGCGTATGTATAATCCGCACGGAAAGTCCAGCGTGAATTGACATTGTAACGCGCCACGCCACCGAACTCCAAATCGGGCATCCCAAAATGTTTCTGAGGGTTAATATCACCAATATAGTAACTTGTTCCTGCATGGAAACCGACTTCCAAAGTCTTCGGGTCATCAAACTGAGCATTTGCTCGGCCGACAAAAGCCAAGCAAATGATAATCAATGAAAAACGAAATTTCTTCAACATATTCAATCAATAATAAAACACTTACAGCCAACCGTGTTACCGCAAATACGGCACACTTCGCAGCATAAAGTTTGCAAAAATATGAAATTTTACAATAGAACGGAAGAAATTAGTTTCTATTGTCTATTCCCCACATTAATTTATTGCGGATGGTACCGAAAAAGCCGCTGCCTTCCATGCGCACCATGTTGATGCAAAAGCCGGCCTTGCGCACGACAAGTTCGACAGAAGTATCAAGCACTCCCGTTCGCGAGTCCATGCTAAAGACATATTTCCGTTCGCGGCTATCCACCTGAATGCGAATCACGCTTTCGTCGGTAATGACAACCGGGCGCACAGTCAAGTTATGGGTTGCAATCGGAGTTATGACAAAATTATGCGCATTAGGCGCAATGATCGGACCGCCCGCACTCAATGAATAAGCTGTTGAGCCCGTTGGTGTTGCAAGCAAAATACCATCTCCCCAATAGGTATTCAGATAGACATCATCAACAAAGACCTTGATGGCCAAAAGCGAATGTTCGGGATTACGAATCAAACTCAGTTCGTTGAGGGCGTATTTCACATCTCCGAAAACCGATTCGGGAGAGATCAATTCCAAAAGCGTTCTTTGTTCGAAGGAAAAATTGCCAGCAATGACATTCGCGACAGCCTTGGATATCTCATCTTTAGAAATGCTCGACAAAAAACCCAACCTGCCCATGTTGATGCCCAAAACCGGAATGCCCGAATCGCGCACAAAAGGCACTGCATCCAAAATGGTGCCGTCACCGCCAATGGAAAACAACATGTCGGCTTTGCCTTTCAAATCGGCATACGACTCAAAAACAGAAACTTGCGAACCATCAGGGAGGCAATCTGAAATCATTTCCAGAAAAGGTTTGTAAGCCAAAAGTCCGACATCATTCCTGAGCAATTCTTCCAAAAGTCTCCGCATGTAAACGGAATTTTCGGGAGCCAGATTTTTTCCAAACAGCGCGACAGTCATAGTTTGATGAGTTTGGGGCAAAAATAAGATTTTTTTGGCAATATTTTTATTCTTCCTCCATTTTCATGGAATCGTGGTCTTCGTCGTTCATCATGCGAATGTAGTTGACATAACGCCAGTCGGCAATATCACCATTTTCAACAGCTGCTTTCACGGCGCATCCCGGTTCATGGGTATGCGTGCAATTCGTGAAACGGCATTCGCTCATCAGGTTTCGCATTTCAGGGAAGCGTTGGGCAAGCGTTTCCTTTTCCAAATCGTAAAGCACAAACTCCTTAATGCCAGGCGTATCCACTATCCAGGCTCCAAAATCGAGATGATGCATCTCGGCGAAGGTAGTCGTATGCTTCCCTTTGTGGTGGATGTCGGAAATGGCGCCAATACGGACATCAAGCGAAGGGTCTAAGGCTTTCACCAAAGCCGATTTTCCAACGCCAGAATGACCCGAAAACAAACAAATTTTACCTTTCATCAAGGCACGCAATTCCTCAATCTGGAAACCCGTTTTGGCCGAAACGCCAAATGATGTGTAGCCTAATTCCTGATAGTACTCCATTAACACGCACATGTCTTCAATCTGCTCATCGGAATAAAGGTCGCATTTGTTGAAAATCAATGCACAAGGAATGTGATAGGCTTCGGCGGTAACCAAAAACCGGTCGATGAAACCCGTGGAAGTGCGTGGCTCGGCAATGGTGGCGACCACAATAGCCAAATCGACATTGGAAGCGATGATATGCGAAGCCTTGCTGAGATTGACCGACTTGCGGACAATCACGTTGTTACGTTCCTGTATGCTTTTGATAACGCCGGTATCCTTGCCAGGTTCCTGTTCAAAAACCACATTGTCGCCCACCGCAACGGGATTGGTCGAGCGCAATCCGTCCAAACGGATTTTTCCACGCAAACGGCATTCCCATTGCTTGCCGTTTTCATCCAAAACGATATACCAGCTTCCTGTCGATTTGATTACTTTGCCATTCATTTCCTACCCCCTCTGATATCTTTTTCCCGGCATCGCCATCAGCAAGCCATCGAATTCAAGATTTAGCAATAACGATGCGATTTTTGTCGTCGGCAATTCTGTCTTTACGATGATATCGTCCAGACTGACGATGCTACTATCGCCGAAACAATCCATAATCATTTTTTCCTCATCGGTGAACTCACGGAAAATCGAAGTCTGGCGTTCTTCTGCTTTTTGCGGCACATCCCAACGCATCACATAACGCAAATTCGTGACACTTTCCATAAGATGAGCACGATTGGTGCGAATCAGATAGTTGCAACCTTGACAGAATATGTCCATCACACGGCCTGGATAAGCAAACACATCGCGGTTATAAGTATTGGCCAAATCCGCCGTTATCAGCGAACCGCCCTTCAAAGCCGACTCAATGACAACCACAGCATCAGCCATGCCAGCAATGATGCGATTGCGTCGCGGGAAATTCTCTCGGTCGGGCTGCGTGCCACTCATACACTCGGTGAGCACACCACCGTTTTGCTGCATTTCCTCAGCAATCTGCTTGTTCGCCGACGGATAAACCATCTGCAAACCACATCCCATGACACCTACAGTCGGGATGCCGTTTTTCACCGAAGCACGATGAGCACATGAGTCCACACCATATGCCAAACCGCTAACAACCAACACATTGTCCTGTCTCAAGTCCTCAATCAACTGCTGGCAGTTTTCCTTGCCGTATTCAGTGATGTTGCGTGTGCCAACAATGGCGACCACACGATTTGCGTTCAGATTGGCATTACCTTTATAATAAAGCATCAGCGGGCTATCGTCGCACTGCAACAAACGATGCGGATAGTCGGCATCAAGATAAAACAAAGGCTGCACATTGTTTTCTTCGATGAAACGGATTTCCTTTTCGGCGCGGACCATCAAGTCCTTGTTCGAAGTGATGGCATCAATGGTGACTTCGCGCATTCCGGAAATCTTTTCAAGCGACTTTTTCGTTTCCTTGAAAATAGCCTCGGCACTGCCGCAATAGGCGACGAATTTCTTCCCGACGATGTCGCCGACGCCAGGAAGCAAGGTCAAGGCAATTTGATAAATCAGTTCGTTATTCATTTCAATCAGTGATGGGTTAATTATTTATCAATGATGGGGTTATATTTTCAAAAACGGCATAAAGACCGATTAGTTTAATCCAATTTCAGCACGGCAAGGAAGGCCGACTGCGGCACCTCAACGTTACCGATTTGACGCATACGTTTCTTACCAGCCTTCTGTTTTTCAAGAAGTTTGCGTTTACGCGAGACGTCACCACCATAGCACTTTGCCGTTACATCCTTACGCACCTGACGTACGGTTTCACGGGCGATGATTTTCGCACCGATGGCAGCTTGAATGGCAATATCAAACTGGTGTCGTGGAATCAGTTCCTTCAGCTTCTCGCACATGCGGCGACCAAAATCATAAGCATGGTCACGGTGGATAAGCGTCGACAAAGCATCGACCGATTCGCCATTCAGCATAATATCCAATTTGACGAGGCTGGCTTCCTGATAACCTGCAATATGGTAATCGAATGAAGCATAGCCTTTTGATATGGATTTCAGTTTATCATAAAAGTCGAACACGATTTCGCTCAACGGCATTTCAAATGTCAATTCCACACGGTCGGTGGAAATATAAACCTGGTTTTTCATCACGCCACGACGCTCAATGCACAGTGTCATGATTGGACCGACAAAATCGTTTTTCGAAATGATTTGTGCAATAATATAAGGTTCTTCGGTATGATGAATCTTGGTGATTTCGGGCAAGCCGCTAGGATTGTGCACCTCGACCATATTGCCGTCGGTCATAAAGCACTTGAACGAGACATTAGGCACGGTCGTGATGACATCCATATTGAACTCACGGTCAAGGCGTTCCTGCACGATTTCCATGTGCAGCAAGCCCAAGAAACCGCAACGGAAACCAAAGCCCAAGGCCGCTGATGATTCAGGTTCCCATACCAAGGAAGCATCGTTCAGCTGCAGTTTTTCCAACGAAGCACGCAGTTCCTCATAATCATCAGCATCCACCGGATAGATACCCGCAAACAGCATCGGCTTCACATTTTCAAAGCCAGCGACCGGTTCAGCGCAAGGTCTTTCCACATGCGTGATGGTATCACCCACCTTGACTTCTTTCGAAGTCTTGATGCCCGAAATGATGTAGCCGACATCACCAGCCGACAGATGGTCTTTCGGCACCTGCTTCAGTTGCAGCACACCGATTTCATCGGCATTATATTCCTTTCCCGTGGCAAAGAACTTCACCAAATCATTAGTGCGCATTGTTCCGTTCATCACGCGGAAATAAGCAATGATACCTCTAAACGAATTGAAGACCGAATCGAAAATCAAAGCCTGCAGTGGTGCGTCAGGGTCACCCACAGGAGCCGGCACACGGTCAACGATGGCATCAAGAACGGCAGGGACACCTTCGCCTGTGCGTGCACTGACCTTCAGAATATCTTCAGGATCACACCCCAGCATATCCACGATCTGGTCTTCCACGACATCAACCATGGCACTATCCATGTCGATTTTATTCATCACAGGAATGATTTCGAGGTCGTGTTCCAAAGCCAGATACAGGTTTGAAATAGTCTGTGCCTGAATACCTTGCGTTGCGTCAACCACAAGCAGTGCGCCTTCGCAAGCCGCGATGGAGCGTGACACTTCGTAAGAAAAGTCAACGTGGCCGGGAGTATCAATCAGATTGAGGATATACTCCTGACCATCACGGTTATATTTCATCTGGATGGCGTGACTCTTGATGGTAATGCCGCGTTCGCGTTCCAAATCCATGTCGTCAAGCACCTGATTGACAAGTTCCTTGTCGCTCAGCGTGTGGGTAAGCTCAAGCAAACGGTCGGCCAAGGTCGATTTGCCGTGGTCGATGTGAGCAATGATACAAAAATTGCGTATGTTTTTCATTTGGGTGCAAAAATAGAAAAAAAAGAGCGATTAAAATAAAAAATCCCATTTGTGATTGTATATGACAAAATAATATATCTACTTTTGCAGTCTAAAACTTCATGAACATGTTACCTGACACTTACTCACAGGAAAAAAAAGAGGAAATCGAACGACGACATCAGATTTTGCTCGATGCGTGGCAAACCCGCAAAGAAACCCAAGACCTCGAGATGGTCGAGAAGGCATTTTACTTTGCTGCCGAAGCTCACAAAAACCAGCGCCGCCGTTCAGGCGAGCCCTACATTTACCACCCTATCGCCGTAGCCACCATTGCTGCCCAAGACATCGGTTTGGGCCGCACTTCCATTATCTGTGCATTACTCCACGATGTGGTGGAAGACACTGAATACACTATAGAAAACATCACGGACATGTTTGGTGAAAAGGTGGCGCGTGTTGTCAATGGTTTGACCAAACTCAACCAAAGCGACGACATGGAAAGCGTTCAGGCCGAAAACTTCAAGCGCACCATCAGTTCACTTTCTTACGACATTCGCGTGGTGCTCATAAAGCTGGCCGACCGTTTGCACAACATGCGAACTCTCGACTCGATGCCGCCTCACAAACAACTGAAGATTGCCTCGGAAACCGTTTACCTTTATGCGCCTCTCGCCTATCGTCTGGGATTACATTCCATCAAGATCGAGCTGGAAGACCTGGCACTGAAATACACCGACCCCACCTTATATAATACTATTAGCGCACGAATGGACGGTGTTCGCGAGCAACGCAACCACGAACTAAAAGAATTCGCACAACCGATTGAAGAAAAACTGAAGAAATACGGCATCCCTGCCGAAATAAAAATCATTGAGCGTTCCATCAACTCGGTGTGCCAGCGCATCCGCAAAAAGGAACTGCCTTTTGAAGATCTTTACGGCAATTTCCTTGTGAGAATCGTTGTCGATTGTCCCTTGGAAATGGAAAAGATGGAATGTTGGCGAATTTACGCCGTGCTTACCAGCATCTACAGGCCTAACACAGCCATGCTCAAGGATTACATCTCCATCCCGAAAATCAACGGATACGAATCACTTCACTCCGTAGTGATGGGGCAAAACGGCAACTGGGTCGATGTGCAGATCCGCAGCAAACGCATGGAAGAGCTGGCCGAAAAAGGTTTTGCAGCTTATTGGAAATATAAGACAGACGAACAGACCGAAAGTGGTTTCGACGAATGGCTGAAGAAAGCACAAGACCTTATCGGCAACAGCGGCAACAACGCCATTGAGTTTGTCGACAATTTCAAGCTCGACCTTTTCGCAAAAGAGATCTTCGTTTTCACACCGCAAGGCAAAATGATTTCGATGCCACGAGGCGCCACCGTTCTTGATTTCGCATACTACATTCACTCCGAAATTGGCGACCACTGCATTGCTGCCAATGTGAACAGCAAGCTAGCACAACTCAACCAGCCGCTCCGCACCGGCGACCAAGTGGAAGTCATCACTTCCGAAGCGCAACATCCGCAGGAGAAATGGTTCGAATATGTCATCACAGCTTTTGCCAAATCGAAACTGAAGAACGGTATCAAGGAATACCGCAAAGTGTTCCGCGAAGAAGGAGAAGCCTTGTTCAACGAAATCATGAAGAAAATCGGCGAAGAGCCTTCGAAAAGCAACCGCACCAAAATTATGGAAGTCGAAGGCATCACTAGTTCTGTTGATTTCACCTATTTTGTCGCCACTGGAAAAATCAACGAGCAGAGCATACGCAGCATCCTTAAGCCACAATCGGGCAACAACAGTTTCCTGAGCGCCATCACCTTTGGCATCTGGGGAAACAACGGCAAAACAAAACAAGAAAAACCGACACTCAAGTCATCGGGAGAATTCGACTTCCAGGTGGCTACCTGCTGCAACCCAATTCCGGGCGACGATGTCATCGCTTTCAACTTCCCCGGCGAGCCGCTTCACATTCACCGCAGCAACTGCCCGAAAGCCATCGAACTCTCATCGCGCTATGGCGGAAACATCGTGAAAGCAAAATGGCAGCCAAAGAGCGAAATTGCTTTCCTTGCCGCACTGAAATTCACTGCCTTAGACCAAGTCGGCCTGCTTAACAAGATGACAGATTTGCTCTCAAACGAAATGAAGCTCAACCTGCACTCCCTGCAGATGGAATCGAAACAGGAACTTGTTGAAGCAACCATTTCAATCTATGTCCACAGCACGCAAGAACTCAATGCGCTCATTGGTAAACTAAACAAAATCAACGGCGTACAAAAAGTCATTAGGATCAGCAACGACTAAAAGCATCATTATTTGGAATAATTCAAAATCATTTCGATTTATTTCATACTTTTGCAAAAGCAACCGTTGTGACAATGAAAGACTCAAACGACAACACCTTACTTACTGTCAGGAAGCTCTTCACCGACTACCTGCAATCAAGGAACCTGCGCAAAACGCCGGAACGATACGCCATACTGAAAGAGATTTACTCCATCAAAGGGCATTTCGGCATTGAGCAGCTTTATAACAAAATGAAAGAGAGCAAATACCGCGTCAGCCGTGCCACATTATATAACACGATTGAACTGCTTCTCGATTGCGGTTTAGTCATCAAGCACCAGTTTGGACGCAATTGTTCTCAGTACGAGAAATCGTATAAATTCCGCCAGCACGATCATTTCATCGATGTGGAGACAGAAACCGTTTTGGAATTCTGCGACCCACGGCTTCTTGAAATACAAAAATCCATCGAAGAGCAACTGGGTGTGGAAATCACGCACCACTCGCTGATCTTTTATGGAAGAAAGAAAAAGGAATGAATCGGAAGAAAAAACCAGATTTTGCACAACAAAACACAAATTTGAACACATAACAAAACACGACATGAATAAAATTGACATACTCCTCGGTTTGCAATGGGGTGATGAAGGCAAGGGCAAGGTTGTTGATGCCTTGACTCCAAAATACGACATTGTGGCTCGTTTTCAAGGCGGACCAAATGCTGGTCACACCATCAAATTCGAAGGAAAAAAATTCGTATTGCACAACATTCCGTCAGGCGTCCTGACACCTGGTTGCATCAATGTCATCGGCAACGGTGTCATCATTGAGCCGAACATCCTAAAAGGTGAAATCGAAGGTCTGCGCGAAGCCGGCTTCAATCTTAAGGACACCCTGCTGATTTCCAGCCGTGCTCACCTGATTCTGCCTACCCATCGCGCATTGGATGCTGCCAATGAAAAGGCATTGGGCAAAATGAAAATAGGTTCAACGCTGAAAGGCATTGGTCCAACATATACCGACAAAACCGCCAGAAAAGGCTTACGCATTGGCGACATCAACTCCACCGAATTCAAGGCCCGTTACGAAACACTGAAAGCAGCACACCTTCAGCAGATCGCATCCTTAGGTTTCGACATGGAAGGTTTCCAGCTCGACGGCGTCAGTTTTGCCGAATACGAAAAGCTGTGGTTCGAAGGCATCGAATACTTGAAGCAATACACTTTCATCGATAGCGAATACTACCTCAACGAAGCGCTTGACAACGGCAAGAAGATATTGGCTGAAGGCGCACAAGGTTCCATGTTGGATGTTGATTTCGGCAGTTATCCTTTTGTTACATCTTCCAATGTCATCGCTGCTGGCGTATGCTCCGGCTTGGGCATCGCCCCCAACCGCATCGGCAAGGTGTTTGGCATCTTCAAGGCTTACTGCACACGCGTAGGCACAGGACCCTTCCCTACCGAACTGTTTGATGCCACAGGCGACACACTCCGCCAGAACGGCGGTGAATTCGGCGCCACTACAGGACGCGCACGCCGCTGCGGCTGGCTCGACCTGCCTGCCCTAAAATATGCCGTCATGCTTAGCGGTGTCACCGACCTGATGATGATGAAATCGGATGTGATGGACGAATTCGAGACCATCAAAGTGGCGACGGCCTACCGTTATAATGGCAAGGAAACCAAGCAACTTCCGTTTGCCGCATGCACCGAGACCATGGAACCTGTCTACACCGAATTGCCAGGCTGGAACCAAAAAATCACCGACACGATTCCACAAAAACTGGAAGATTACATCAAGTTTATCGAAGACTACATTGGCGTGCCAATCACATTTGTCTCATACGGTCCTGACCGAAAAGAGGTGATGTATAGATAAGGGGACGGATAAAACACCTTACCCATACTGTTTAAAAGATAAAGGCTACATTTTCAGTGTGGCCTTTTCTTTTTTGCTTGTTTTTTTTGCCAATAATCTTGAAAAGTCGTAAATTCGCAACTTTAATTATGCTTAAAAGGTCAAGCATTTTTTATTTAATAACAAGATTTACATCAAATTAACAAGCCATGAATATCATCAACAAAAGATCAATCATTTTCTTTATTTCTCTTCTGCTGATTTTCGCATCCTGCACACAAAAGGAGACCCATTTCATCAGCGATGCACAGCAACGCAACGATGTTGAAAGTGATCTGAAAGCCAAGATGCAGCTACTGCCCGAAGGCGACCTGTTCAGCATTTTCGACACCGAACTGACTTTAAAGGAGCGTGAAGCTTTGCAATTCCTTTATGCCTATATGCCGCTCGGCGACATCACTGATTACCCTGGCGAATACTACAAAGAGAACGTCGACCTTTCTTTCAAGGCAAAAGAAGAAATGCCTTGGGGAAATGACATTCCCGAACGCGAGTTCAATCATTTCGTGCTGCCCGTGCGCACCAACAACGAAAACCTTGATGCTTTCCGCGCCACCTATTACGAAGAATTGAAAGCCCGCGTGCAAAACCTCAGCCTCTACGATGCCATTCTCGAAGTGAACCATTGGTGCCACGAAAAAGCCAACTACAAAGGCAGCGATATGCGCACCAGCTCGCCCATGGCAACGGTGAAGACCTCATGGGGACGCTGCGGCGAAGAATCCACGCTTTTGGTGGCGGCCTTGCGCACGGTTTGCATTCCGGCACGTCAAGTCTATACGCCACGCTGGGCGCATTGCGACGACAACCACGCTTGGGTGGAAGCCTGGGTCGATGGCAAGTGGCATTTCCTCGGTGCTTGCGAGCCTGAACCCGTACTCGACTTGGGTTGGTTCAACGAACCTGCTTCGCGCGCTTTGCTGCTCCACACCCGCGTCTTTGGCTGCTATTATGGTCCGGAAGAAGTGATTGAACGCACTGAAAACCACACCGAAATCAACGTGGTTGACAACTATGCAGAGACTGCGAAAGCCACCATCACCGTTAAAAATGCTGAAGGTCAAATTGTGCCCAACACTCCAGTCGAGTTCAAGATCTACAACTACGCAGAGTTTTGCACCGTCGTCACGAAAAACACCGACGAAAACGGCCAGACATGGATAACAGGAGGCTTAGGCGACATGATGGCATACGCCGCCAAAGACGGTAAATTTGGATTTCAAATGATCCGTTTCGGCAAAACCGATGAAATCACCATCACCCTCGACCACAACATCAACAGCATGGAGCCCTTCGAATTTGACATCGTCCCTCCTGTCGCTACCAGCGTTCTTCCCGAAATCAGCGACGAGATGCGTACCGAAAACACAAAACACTTTGCCGCCGAAGATTCCATCCGCAACGCATATATTGCTAATTGCCAAGCACAGCAAGCCAACGAAGCCGAACATTTCAATTCTTTGATGACGGAAATCCTCAGCAATTCATGGGGCAACCACCAGACCATCAGCCATTTCATGAACTATGCCATCGACAAAGGAGAACAGGACAAAGCCACTGCCCTGCTCCTTGTCATTTCTGGCAAAGACCTTCGCGATGTCAGTCTGGATGTGCTCATCGACCATTTGGACAATTCTTCCGTAATGCCGAAAGATGAGCCAAGCACTGATATTGCAGAAAGAAGAATGCATTTTGGACAATATATCCTCAACCCTCGCGTCAGCAACGAAATGATCACGCCTTACAGAGGAACGCTTTCACAATATTTCAATGAAACCGAGAAGCAAGAGTTTCAGTCAAATCCTGAACTACTTGTCAATTGGGTGAAACAGAACATCTGCATCAAGAACGAGCTGAATGTGCGCCAGATTCCGATGTTCCCGACCGGCGTTTTGAAAGCCAAAACCGCCGACAGCCATTCGCGCGACATTTTCTTCGTAGCCATGGCACGCAGCTTGGACATTGCCGCACAAATCGACCCAGTGACGGGACAAGTGCAATACTATGACACGCAATGGCACAATGTGAATTTTGAAGCTGCCGAATCTGCCGCCAACGCAAAAGGTTTCCTCAACATCAGCTACAGCATCAGCAACGGCATCCAAGACCCGAAATATTACACCCATTTCAGCATCAAGAAATTCAACGGCAGCAGTTTCGACCTCCTCGCCTACGATGCCAAAGACCCTGGCATTGACGACGGCATGACCCTTTCCTCATTCGACCACCCGACACCATTGGATGCTGGATTTTACATTCTGACATCAGGAACCCGCCTGAGTGACGGCAGCGTGCTGCAACACAGCGAGTTCTTCACCATTAAGGAAGGCGAAACCACCGACATCAATCTCATTTTGCGCGAACCGAACCAAGGCGTGAGCATCATCGGCAACTTCAATGCAGAAAACCGATTTGACAATGCCGAAAACAACGAAAAACAAAGTGTCCTGCAAGTGGCAGGCCGTAATTTCTATGTCCTCGGCATCCTCGATCAAGGCAGCGAGCCGACCACACACGCCATGCAGGACATTGCCACTTTCAAAAACGAGTTCGAAACATGCGGCTTGCAAATGCTCTTCATGTTCAACAACAAGGAGAATTACGACAAATTCAAACTAAAGAATTTCAACGAATTGCCATCCAACATCACCTACGGCATCAACGACAGGCAAATGCAAGATGAAATCATCAGCAACCTGCACCTGAGCAACGCCAACCTGCCGATTTTCATCATCGCCAACTCGAACAATGAAGTGGTTTTCGTATCGCAAGGCTACACCATTGGATTGGGAGAGCAACTTTTGAAAGTGATTTCAAATCTCTAAAACACAGGAACCGAACTTGCACTTTTCACACTGACAAGGTATAATTGTATCAGAAAATAACAACTATGACCCTCAGCAACGACACCAAACGGATTATCAAGGAAGCCTACGGCGTCATACTCCGCAATGCTTTCAAGAACGATACCCTAAACAGAGACATCGAGCCCTTGGTGCATTTCGTAGAAAAAAGCGGTTTCTTCAAAGCCAGAAGCTTTTCACATCATCACTATTCGGGCGGTGCGGCACAGCACTGTATGGAGGTGATGCTGTGGAGTTTAGAGAAGAGGCATCCGGAAAGCATTTCAAGTTGGGTCATTGTTACGCTGCTGCACGATTTATGCAACACTTATGGTTTTACCGGACATGGACACGACGGTTCAAAATCAGTTTACATGATTGAAGAATGTGCTGGTTTTCCACTCACCGACGATGAACGCGAGGCCATTCTCTACCACATGATGTGCGATATGGGGAAACTGCCCGTGGAACGACAAAACAACATCAAGGCCAACAATCCGTTTTGGAGGACATTGAAAAGAAACGACTGCCGAAGTGCAGCACAAGGTTCAGGCGAAGAACCACTCAGCGAAGAAGAGTTTTGCAAAATGGTAAATGAGTTTCTTGAAAGACGAAGCTGGAAATGAGTTTGTCAGACATGCTAAAATAAACAGGGGAAGCCAAACAGCTTCCCCTATTTATTTCATATTCAACGAAATGATTACAGTTTTCTAGCTATTTCCTTTTCGGTATAGCCTTCAATAATGTCACCGACCTTAATGTCGTTGAAGTTTTCGATGTTCAGACCGCACTCCATGCCTGCGCTGACTTCCTTGACATCGTCCTTGTAACGTTTCAGGGAACCGAGGGATCCCGTGTAAATCACGATGCCATCGCGAATGACACGGATTTTGGTATTGCGGTTGACCTTGCCATCGAGCACCATGCAGCCGGCAATCGTACCGACCTTGCTGATCTTGAAGGTCTCACGGATTTCGATATTGCAAGTGATGACTTCCTCGATTTCAGGAGCCAACATGCCTTCGATAGCCGACTTGATTTCTTCAATGGCAGTGTAGATGATCGAGTACATACGAATATCAATCTTTTCCTGCTCAGCCAGTTTACGGGCCTGAACCGTAGGACGCACATTGAAACCCACGATGACGGCATTGGAAGCCGAAGCCAGATTGACATCAGATTCGCTGATGGCACCCACCGACTTGTGAATGACATTGACCTGCACCTCTTCGGTTGACAATTTCAGCAAGCTGTCGGACAATGCTTCAACGGAACCATCCACGTCAGCCTTGACAATGATGTTAAGTTCTTTGAAGTCGCCAATAGCGATACGGCGGCCGATTTCGTCCAAAGTGATGTGCGGATTGGTACGGCGCGACTGTTCACGCTGCAACTGTTCACGGCGGTTGGCGATTTCCTTCACTTCGCGTTCATCAGTCATCACGTTGAACACATCACCAGGCTGAGGTGCGCCATTCAAGCCGAGAAGCAACACTGGTGTTGATGGACCAGCCGACTGTATCTTCTGGTTGTGATCGTTAAACATAGCCTTGACCTTACCGTAAGTCGTGCCAGCCAAAACCATGTCGCCTACGCGAAGCGTACCACTCTGCACCAAAATCTTGGCCACATATCCACGGCCTTTATCCAAAGCCGATTCTATGACGGTTCCCTTGGCCAGCTTATTCGGATTTGCCTTCAAGTCGAGGAATTCAGCTTCGAGCAAAACCTTTTCCAGCAAGGCATCGACATTCAAACCTATCTTAGCAGCGATTTCCTGTTCCTGATACTTACCGCCCCAGCTTTCAACCAAAATATTCATCTTAGCCAACTGTTCACGGATTTTGTCAGGTTGAGATGTAGGCTTATCAATCTTATTCAAAGCGAACACGATAGGCACACCGGCTGCTTGGGCGTGGTTGATAGCTTCAACAGTCTGAGGCATCACGTTATCATCGGTAGCGATGACAATAATGGCGACGTCGGTCATCTTGGCACCACGGGCACGCATAGCGGTGAAAGCTTCGTGACCAGGCGTATCGAGGAAGGTAATCTTCTTGCCGCTTTCAGTCGTCACCTCGTAAGCACCGATATGCTGAGTAATACCACCGGCTTCACCTGCCACGACATTAGTGTTACGGATGTAGTCCAAAAGCTTGGTCTTACCATGGTCGACGTGACCCATGACGGTGACCACAGGAGCACGTGGCACCATATCCTCTTCTCTATCTTCTTCTTCGGTTTCAGCGATAGCTTCCTGAACATCAGCGCTGACGAAATCGACTTGGAAGCCGAATTCACTTGCCACGACAGACAAGGCTTCAGCATCAAGACGCTGGTTGATAGATACCGGCATGCCCAAGCTCATGCAAGTAGCAATGACCTTGACCACAGGCACATTCATCATGGTAGCCAATTCGTTGGCAGTCACGAATTCGGTGACTTTCAGAATCGACTTTTCCTCCTCCTGACGCATCATCTCTTCCATCAGGTTGCCAGCCACCTGCTGACGCTTTTCACGGCGGTGCTTCGAAGTCTTCGACTTACCCATTGGTGACAGGCGGGCCAAAGTATCCTTAATCTGCTTCGAGATTTCCTCTTCGCTCAGTTCGACCTTTTCCTCCTTCTTGAAACCTTTCTTATCTTTCTTAGAAGGTTTTTGAGCATCCTTCGGACCCATGCCTTTCTTAGGAGCATTGGTGCCATCGCCAGTGCCTTGCGGTTTCGGACCTTTGGCAGGTTTGGCTCCGCCTTGTTGCTGTTTCGGATCGATTGGACGTTCGGAAGAACCTTCCGGCTTGCCAGCTATGCGCTTGCGTTTCTTCTTCTTGGCATCAGCCGAGTCAGAGCCTTTCGAGCGTTTTGGTTCGACAGGTAGTTCAATCTTATCCAAAATCTTCGGACCTTCCAGTTTCTTGACCTCAATCTTGATGACTTTAGGTTCGGTCTTGACATCCTGGGCAGGCTTTTGTTCAGGTTTAGGCTGCTGTTGTGGCTGTGGCTTAGGCTGCTGTGACTGCTGTTGTTGCTTTTGCTTAGGCTGCTGTTGCGGCTTCTGCTGAGGTTGTTGCGGTTTTTGCTTTTGCTGCTTATCCTCTTTTTTCGCACCCTGTTCCTTTTGTTTTTTCTCAGGATGAGTCTTGGTATTCAAGCTGTCCAAGTCAATCTTACCCACTACTTTGAAAGGAGAATTAGCATCGCTTTCAGCCTTCGGTTCAGGAGTCTCTTCCTTTACCTCAAATTCAGGCTGCTGTCTTTCCTCTGCTTTTTCCACTTCTGCAGGTTCGCTCTTTGATTCCAGAGCGTTTGGTTTTTCCTCGACAGGTTCAGGTGTTTCAACAACGTTTTTTTCCACCTCCATTTCAGCTGCTGGGGCTTCCTCCACAGGTTTTGCGGTTTTCTTCGGCGAAGTTATCGTATTGGTACGGATAAACACATCATCACCGAATTCATCCTCTTCATTATCTTTTGACGATTGCAGTGCCGATTCAACGGAAACAGAACCTCCCTTATACGACAGGTTACCCAATTTCTTGGCCTCGTTTTTCACTTCCTTTTCGCCCTGATACTCCTTCACGACGAGATCGTACATCTCCTTCGTGAGCTTTGTGTTCGGTGAAGAATCCACCTGAAATCCCTTTTTTGTGAGGAACTCCTGGATGGTCGACACCGCCACATTAAATTCTTTTGCCGCTTTCGACAATCGAACTGTAAATTCTTTTGATTCGTCGGACATAGTTTCTTTCTCTTTGTTTCTCGTTTATTTTCAATGCCTTGGCATCATTCGGCATCTGATTCGAATTCAGCTTTCAAAATGTTGAATACTTCAACAACGGTTTCCATTTCGAGGTCAGCGCGGTTGGCGACTTCTTCTGGTGTGTGCGACAAGACGTCCTTGGCCGTATCGCAGCCCATGTGAATAAGGGCATCGATGACCCAGCCGTCGATTTCATCTTCAAATTCCTTCAGGTCGACATCTTCTTCAGCGTTATTCATTTCGCTGTTTCTGTAGACATCGATCTCATAGCCTGTCAATCTACCAGCCAGCTTGATGTTGTAGCCACCCTTACCGATGGCGAGGCTGACCTGATCATTCTCCATATAGACATTAGCAGCCGTGTTATCATCATTGAAGACGATAGTGGAGATTTTGGCCGGGCTAAGGGCACGGGTGATGAACAGTGTAGGATTTGTGGTGTAATTGATGATATCAATATTTTCGTTGCGCAGTTCACGGACGATGCCATGGATACGGACACCCTTAGGACCGACGCAAGCGCCGACCGGGTCGACACGGTCGTCGTAGGATTCGACGGCAACCTTGGCACGTTGACCTGGTTCACGGACAATCTTCTTCAAAGTGATGAGACCTTCCTCAATTTCATGTACTTCTGCCTCAAGCAAGCGCTGCAGGAAGATTTCCGAAGTACGAGACAGGATAACTGTCGGAGAGCCATTATCATTTTCAACGCTCTTAACGATTGCTCGGATGGTATCACCTTTTTTATAGATATCAGATGGAATCTGCTCGGCGCGAGGCATGTAGAGTTCAATACCTTCATCATCGACCACAACGATTTCACGTTTTGAGCTGTGAGCCACTTCGGCAGTGATGATGTCACCGACTTTTTCCTTATACTTCTGGAAGATGTTTTCCTTTTCGTACTCAAGCACCTTGGCCTGCAAGTTCTGACGCAATGCCAGAATGTCGCGACGGCCGAAGCTTTCGATTTTCAGCACTTCCGACACATCGTCACCGACCTCGAAGTCAGGTTCAATGCGGATGGCGTCGGTCAGCTTGATTTCGCGCAGCGGATCTTCTAATTCGTCATCATCGACAACGGCACGGTTGTGATAGATTTCGAAGTCACCCTTATCGACATTCACAATAATATCGATAAATTCTTCAGTATCAGTTTCATACTTCTTGTTAAGCATACCTCTGAACACATCTTCAACGATACGCATCATGGCTTCGCGGTCGAGATTCTTGAATTCCTTGAATTCAGAAAAGATTTCAACTAATTTATAATTTTCCATCGTGTATATGTTTATTTGTCTATTATTTATCTGTTTATTTGTCAGTCGCCCGCTGAACCTGTCGGGGCTGACTCCTTTTCCCTCTTAATTAGAAAATGATTGCCGGCTTGATTTCGACGGTTTTCCTTTCGAAAGTGAGATTGCCTTCGACGGCTGGTTTTTTCTTAGTAGCCTTTTTCTTCTCCGGCTCTATTTCGACCGTTTCGGCATCGTAGCGAACCAGTTTGCCCTGGACCTTCCCGATTTCCTTGGTTTTCACTTCCACATCTTTACCGATGTATTTGTTGAGCTGTCGGTCGATGCGCAAAGCACCGCTCAAACCCCATGAAAGCACGCTCAGTTCATAATCTTCAACATCGCGGTCCTGCTTGCTCTCAATGTAACGGCTGATTTCGACGCAGTCGTCAATCGTGACGGCCGTATCGGAATCGACATAAACTTCAATGACATTGCCTGCTTTCACCTTGACTTCAACCAGAAAACGGTCGGTTTCGGTGAGGGCTTCTTCGGCTAATACAGCAATTTGTTCTTTTGTAATCATCTCAGATTAAAGATTTAAAGATTCAGTATTTAACATTTTAAGGATGGGGCCTGCGAACAGGAAAGACGAGCATACAATAAAAAAACCTGTTACTCTCAGTAGCAGGTTTTCTTCCACTTCAAGTTGTCGAGCAAGGATTCGAACCTTGACAGGCAGAACCAAAATCTGCAGTGCTGCCATTACACCACTCGACAGTATTCATCTCTGAATGCGGGTGCAAAAGTACAACTTTTTCATAATACGACAAGGTTTTTTCTCAATTTTTTAAAAAAAACGCCTTTTCTGTGAATTGAGAATCCGCTTTGCGTCAAGACAACGCACCCACATAGCAGCTGTTGCTCATCTGTTTGCCCTTGACGGCGACAAAGGTGGCATACACCAGATAATTCCATTTCTTGAACAAATAAAGTGAAACAGCAGAAGCAATGATTTTTTTTACTAATTTTGCATAATTAAAACGATACCTTATTTTATAATATAGCTATGTGGAAATTAGCATTTGTCTGGATTGGAGCCGTCATTTTGTTTTTTGTCATTTGGGCATTGGCCGCAAAAGCCATCAGACGCATCTGCGAAAAACGCGATGCTGAGAAACAAGAAGAAACCTCTATCACGGAAGACAATTCCACGCACGACAATCTTAACTCTTAAATCTTTGAATTTTAAATCATTAAATATTAAATCTTAAACAACACCTACACAATGAAATACGACGTTATCGTTATAGGCAGCGGTCCTGGCGGATATGTGGCTGCCATCAGAGCATCACAATTGGGAAAACACGTTGCAGTGGTCGAAAAGGCCGAAGTTGGCGGCATTTGCCTCAACTGGGGCTGTATCCCCACCAAGGCTTTGTTGAAAAGCGCACAGGTTTACAACTACATGCAACACGCTGAAAACTATGGCATTAAACTGGAAGGCGAAGTGAAGCCCGACATGGAAGCCGTTGTCGCCCGCAGCCGCGGCGTCGCCGACACCATGAGCAAAGGCGTTCAGTATCTTTTCAAGAAGAACAACGTTGAAGTGATTGCCGGTTATGGCAAGTTGACTGCTGACAAGCAAGTTGAAGTGACTGATGCAGAAGGCAATGCAACACTTTACGAAGCCGACCACATCATCCTTGCCACAGGATCAAGGGTGCGCGAATTGCCCGCTCTGCCTATCGATGGCAAAAAAATCATCGGATACCGTCAAGCCTTGGTTTTGGACAAACTGCCTGAAAGCATGGTGGTTGTCGGATCGGGTGCCATCGGTTCGGAATTCGCTTTCTTCTTCACCTCGATGGGTGTGAAAGTCACCTTGGTGGAATTTCTGCCAAACGTGGTGCCGAATGAAGACGAAGAAGTCTCCAAGCAAGTGGAACGCGCTTTCAAGAAGCTGAAAATGACCGTAATGACGGAAGCCTCTGTCACCAATGTTGACACAACTGGCGAAAAGTGCGTTTGCACCATCAATACAAAGAAAGGCGAAAAAACCGTTGAGGCTGACATCGTGCTTTCAGCCGTCGGCGTTCAGACCAACATCGACAACCTTGGTTTGGAAGAACTGGGCATCACCTCGGAACGCGGCAAAATCAATGTCGACGAATACTACCGCACCAATGTGGCTGGCGTTTATGCCATTGGCGACATTGTCCACGGCCCGGCACTGGCTCACAAAGCCGACCATGAAGCCATCATTTGCGTGGAAAAGATTTGCGGTTTAGACCCGAAGCCATTGAACTACAGCAACATTCCAGGCTGCACCTACACTACTCCCGAAATTGCATCCGTCGGTTTGAGCGAAGCCAAAGCCCTTGCAGCAGGTTACGAAGTGAAGATTGGCAAGTTCCCATTCACCGCATCAGGCAAGGCTACCGCTGCCGGCAACCGCGATGGATTCATCAAGGTTGTGTTCGATGCCAAGACTGGCGACTGGTTGGGTTGCCACATGGTTGGCGACAATGTGACCGAAATGGTTGCCGCTGCCGTTCTCTGCCGCGAACTGGGTGCCAAGGGCGAAGACATCATCCATGCCGTATTCCCTCACCCGACCATGTCGGAAGGCATGATGGAAGCTGCCGCCGCTGCTTACGATGAATGTGTACACCTTTAATTAGCAAATAGTTAGGAGTGAGGAATTAGGAGGATTTGGAAGGAGTATCCTTTATAATCTTCTAATTTCAGACGCGATCGCGTCTCTACTCCTCACTCCTAACTCCTAATTCCTAACTTTATATCATGGAAATCATTGAAACTAAGATTAAAGATTTGATCATCATTAAGCCAGATGTATTTTTGGACGAAAGAGGTTATTTCTTTGAGGCTTACAACAAGGAACGTTTTGCCGCATTGGGACTGAATATGAATTTCGTTCAAGATAACGAATCCAAATCCATGAAGGGTGTTTTGCGCGGATTGCACTTTCAAAAAGAGCCATACGCACAGGGCAAATTAGTCCGCGTTGTGAAAGGTGCCGTGATGGACGTGGCCGTCGACATTCGCAAAGGTTCGCCTACCTTCGGGCAATGGGAATCAGTGGTGCTGACTGAAGACAATAAGTTCATGTATTGGATTCCTGAAGGTTTTGCTCATGGCTTTGTGTGTCTGGAAGACGATTCCGTTTTCACCTACAAATGCACCAACGTCTACAACAAGGCCTCGGAAGGCAGCATCCGCTGGAACGACCCCGACTTGAACATTAACTGGAACATTGAGAACCCGATCCTATCGGAAAAAGACAAGGTTTCACCGATGTTTAGGGAGTTTTGCGATGGCTTAAAGCCATAAGCAATAAGCCGTAAGCTTTTGATTGTGAAGCTAAAAACACTTTGAATTATTTGAAAGATTTCTGTTATTCTTTGCTTGACAAACAATTATTAAGAACAATTCTGACATGAAAAAAAGAAACATTATCCTGATAAGTTGCCTAGCGGTTCTGCTAGTCTGTGGAGTCGCGGCCATTACCTATTGCACGGCACAGAATTATGCCGACGACGAGATGGAGCGCTACGAAGGCACAGACCGCGAATTTCTGACTTTCGACAAAATCGACCATCCGACCCACGACATCGAACTGCCCGAAAGCCTTGAGTTTTGCGGTGAAGAAGTGCCTTTGGATTTGTTTTATGTCAGAGAAAGTCTAGAAAGGGAAATCCTCGTCAATTCGTATCTTCATTCCAGCACTTTGCTCTTGCTGAAGCGCACAACACGTTGGTTTCCAGTGATGGAGCCTTTAATGGAGAAATACGGTCTGCCTGAAGATTTCAAATTTCTTTCGATGATTGAAAGTTCGCTCACCAATGCAGTTTCGCCATCAAAAGCCGTCGGTTTCTGGCAGTTCCTTGAAAGTACAGGGAAAGAATATGGCCTGGAAATCAACAAAGAGGTTGATATGCGCTACAATGTTGAGAAAGAAACAGTTGCCGCTTGCAAATATCTGAAAGAATCCTATCGAAAATTTGGCAGCTGGATTTTAGCTGCAGCTGCATTCAATTGTGGCAACGGCAGAATCACACGCACCATAAGCGAGCAAAAAGTCGGTTCATATTTCGACATGATGCTTCCACAGGAAACCGAACGCTACGTATTTCGCATCCTTGCCTTGAAGGTCATCACGGAGAATCCTGGAAAATACGGATTCCAAATCAGCGATAATGGATGGTATCAACCACTTGAATACAAAACCGTTACTGTAACTGAAAGCATTCCCAACCTCGTTGATTTCGCCATCAGTCAAGGAACGAATTACAAGATGCTGAAATATTACAATCCGTGGCTGCGCTCAAATACACTAACCATCTCTGCCGGCAATAGTTACCAAATCAAAATACCGACGGGAAAATTTGCTAAAACGCACAAAAAGACCAGAACTGAATAAAACAATTGAGACGTAGCCGTTACGTCTCTACATTAAATCATGAACGACTTTTCGGAAGATAAGAACCTTGAGATTTTAGGCGCGCGCGAAAACAATCTGAAAAACATCGATTTAAGCATTCCGCGCAATGCGCTTGTTGTGATTACCGGCCTTAGCGGCAGCGGAAAATCATCATTGGCTTTCGACACCATTTATGCGGAAGGTCAACGGCGCTATATGGAGAGTTTTTCAGCCTACGCCCGACAGTTTATCGGCAACATGGAACGTCCTGATGTTGACAAAATTACAGGATTAAGTCCTGTGATTTCAATTGAACAGAAATCCGTCAACAAGAACCCGCGTTCCACTGTCGGCACCATCACAGAGATTTACGATTTCCTACGTTTGCTTTATGCACGCATTGGCGAAGCCTATTCATACAACACAGGCGAAAAGATGGTCCGCTACACCGAAGAGCAAATCACAGATTTGATTCTCAATGACTTTCGAGGCAAGCGCATCAATATCTTGGCGCCATCCGTCAGAGGCAGAAAAGGCCATTATCGCGAATTGTTTGAACACATCCGCCAAGCGGGATTTACCAGAGTCCGCATTGATGGCGAAATGCAGGAGATTGAATTCGGCATGATGGTCGACCGCTACAAAACGCATGACATCGAAATCGTCATTGACCGCATAGAAGTCAATGAAGACTCCGAAACGCGAATCAAGAAATCCGTGCAGACAGCGTTCCGCTACGGCAAAGGCCTGCTGATGGTGTTGGAACAAGGTGCCGAAAGTCCTCGCTATTTCAGCCGACTGCTGATGTGCCCAAGCACCGGCATTTCCTACGAAGACCCCGAGCCAAATACTTTTTCCTTCAACTCACCTTACGGTGCCTGCCCAAAGTGCAACGGCCTTGGCGAAATCACCGAAGTCGACAAGGAGAAACTGATTCCCGACCCTAACCTCAGCATCAAGAAAGGCGGTTTGGCACCGGCTGGCGAATATAAAAGCGGCGGCTGGATTTTCAAGCAATTGGAAGCCATCGGTATGAAATACGGTTTCACACTCGACACGCCATTGAAAGAGTTTTCCGATGAAGCCATCGATGTCATTCTTTACGGCACCAATGAATCGTTCGAAGTCAAGCACGAATATTTGGGCGTCACCTCAAAGATAAAAATCAACTTCGAAGGCATCATCAATTTCATAGAGGAGCAAAATACCGACGATGCTCCGGCTTCCATTTCACGCTGGGCGAGCTCGTTCATGAACCACAAAACATGCCCTGTTTGCAACGGCTCGCGTCTAAAAAAAGAGTCACAATATTTCAGAATTGCAGGCAAGAACATTTCAGAAGTGGCCGAAATGGACACGCTGAGTTTGGGCAAGTGGATTGAAAATTTGCCAAGTCAACTCACTGAAAGACAGAATGGAATTGCCAAAGAGATTTTGCGCGAAATCGACAAACGCGTTCATTTTCTGCTCGACATCGGCATCGATTACCTCAATATGAACCGTCCGGCAGGCTCACTTTCGGGCGGCGAGGCACAACGCATCCGACTGGCAACGCAAATCGGCTCGCAACTGACAGGCGTGCTTTACATTCTGGACGAGCCAAGTATTGGTTTGCACCAACGCGACAACCACAAACTCATTGAATCGCTCAAGGAATTGCGCGACATCGGCAACTCGGTCATCGTCGTCGAGCACGACAAAGACACCATGTTGGCGGCTGATTATCTCGTTGACATCGGTCCTGGTGCAGGACGGCATGGCGGCGAAGTGGTCTTTGCCGGAACGCCAAAAGAGATAGAGCAAGGTCATTCAATCACTTGCGATTACCTCACTGGGAAACGCAGCATTGAGATACCGAAAGAGCGTCGCAAAGCATTAAAAGACAATTTCTTATTATTAAAAGGTGCAACGGGACACAATCTGAAGAACGTTGATTTGAAGTTGCCACTCGGCGTGATGATTTGCGTGACCGGCGTTTCGGGTTCGGGCAAATCCAGCTTGATTAACGAGACGCTCTCCCCTATCCTTTGCAAGAAATTCTACCGTTCCGTGAAAGAACCTCTGCCCTACGCTTCCATTGAAGGTTTGGAACATATCGACAAAATCATCGAAATTGACCAAGCGCCGATTGGACGCACTCCACGCTCCAACCCTGCCACTTATACCAAGGTTTTTGACGACATCCGCAAACTGTTTGGCGAATTGCCTGAATCGAAAATAAGGAACTATAAATCAGGGCGTTTCTCATTCAATGTAAAAGGTGGACGCTGCGAAGCATGCAAAGGCGCGGGCATGAAACTTATTGAAATGAATTTCCTGCCTGACGTTTCGGTAGTCTGCGAGGAATGTCAAGGCAAACGTTACAACCGCGAGACTTTGGAAGTGCGATATAAAGGCAAATCCATCAACGATGTGCTGGACATGACCATCAACGAGGCCGTCGATTTCTTTGAGAACATTCCTTCCATCGTGCAAAAAATCAAGACACTGAAGGATGTAGGATTAGGCTATCTCACTTTAGGCCAAGCTTCTACAACGATTTCGGGTGGCGAAGCACAACGCGTAAAATTAGCCACTGAACTTGCTAAACGCGATACAGGTAAGACCTTATATGTGTTGGACGAACCGACAACAGGCTTGCATTTCGAAGACATCAAAGTGCTAATGAACGTGCTGAACAAACTTGTCGACAAAGGCAACACAGTACTAATCATCGAGCACAACCTAGATGTCATCAAGATGGCGGATTACATCATCGAAATGGGACCGGAAGGCGGCGAAAGAGGCGGCACCATCCTATGCGAAGGCACGCCAGAAAAAGTAGCACAATGCGAGAAGAGCTATACGGCGAAGTACCTGAGAGAGGAATTGGGAATGAAGAAGTAGAAAGTTAGGAATGCCTTGAAAAAAAACTTCGTTTTCCGTTCCGACTCACCTTTTCAGTTTGACCACGGTGCCAGGCTTAACCACCTTCCCTACATTATCGTTGTACTTTTGTAATTTTTCCACCTTAACAGCGAAACGCAGAGCAACATCACGCAAGGTCATGGTTTCCTCGACTGTGAAGGATGACGGATGCTTGCATTTGTTCTTCAACGGGACGACATAAACCACATCACCGCTGAGGAAAACAAAATCCTTTGGATTTGAAATATAGTTATAATCAGCGATTTGGCGTGTCGCAATGCCTAATTCCTTGGCTATGGATTTCGGGGTTTCGCCTTCCTTAGCATAAATGAATCTCACGCCATTGTTGAGATAAATGAAACGTTCTGTTTCGGTCATATCAACAATTTCGAAAGCCGATTTCACATCAGGATTATAAAGCAGGCCGAAATCTTCAAAAGGTGTTTCGGCAAGTTGCGGTTCAGGTTCTTCCAGAGGTTCATTTTCATCGATAAGACCCAAAGCTTCACGGTCGTAACGCGTTAAATCGTATTGGTTAATCCGTGCAATCAGGAGTTCTGCATATTTCGGATTGGTGGCATAACCTGCAGCCTTCAAGCCTTTCGCCCAACCTTCATAATCAGTGATTTCCAAATCGAACAAAGCAGCATAACGGTTTCTTCCCGTCAGGAAAAGCGAGTGGTCGACAAACGACTCTTCGGCATTTTTGTACACACGGAAACACTCGTTTTTCTCATCATCATCCATGGTGTAAGTCTTGCCCATCCACTCCTTGTGGCATTTGATGCCGAAATGATTTTTGGCTTCACGCGCCAACTCGCTATTGCCACAACCAGATTCCAATAAACCTTGCGCCAGTGTAATGGAAGCAGGTATCCTATGCTCACGCATTTCACGCATGGCAATGTCCTTGTATGTTTCGATATATTCCTCAGCAGTAATTCTTTGCGCTTGAAGGAAAAGTGGAAAACACAGCAAAAAAGCGAACAACAATTTTCTCATATTCCGAATCAATTTTGAGCCGTAAAGATAGACAAAAAATATTGGCCGACTGAACATTTTTTTTACTATTTTTGGCAGTTTATTATACCCGTATGGACACAACAAGAATCTTCAAATACTTTCCAGAACTGAGCGAGCAGCAAAAGTCGCAGTTCAACCAGTTGAAAGACTTATATTTAGACTGGAACAGCAAAATCAATGTCATTTCCAGGAAGGACATGGACCACTTCTACGAGCACCATGTTTTGCATTGCCTTGCCATTGCTAAATATATGGAATTGCTCCCCGGCATGAGAATTATGGACCTTGGCACAGGTGGTGGTTTCCCTGGCATTCCGTTGGCCATCATGTTTCCACAAACCGAGTTCTATCTGATTGACGGCACGGGAAAGAAAATCACCGTGGTCAACGCAGTTAAAGAAGCCATCGGCTTGGAAAATGTCGTTGCTGAACACAAGCGCGCCGAAGAAGTGAAGGAGAAATTCGATTTCATCACCGGACGCGCCGTAATGACCTTGCCCGAAATCGTCAACCTGGCGGGCAACAAGTTGAGAATCAGAGGAGACATTGAAGCCGGCGGCATCCTTTACCTGAAAGGCGGTGACTTAACGGAAGAATTCAACGCCATCTCTAAATACTGGAAACACAAGAAAGTGGCTGTCAGCAAATGGTTTAGGGAGGAATATTTTGAGGAGAAATATGTAGTACACCTTTATTAAGGAGAAAGTTTTAAAGTGTGTGGAGTTAGGAGTTAGGAGAAAAAGAAGAAGTATGTTTTCTGGACACGCATACGCCCTGAAAGGGCAACATAAAAAGAGCGAAGGGCCAAATGAGCTTGCGAATGACACCCTTTGCGAATAAAAATGGTTTCAAAAAGTCTAATCGTCAAAAAGTCTAAAAGTTTAACAATCAAATAATTCAAAAAAATGAAAAAATTAGCATTACTTTTCCTTGCAGTGGCTGGTTTTGCCACGGCAAGTATCGCACAGCAAGCGATGCCATGTCCACTTGACCCAAATGTCAGGACTGGCAAATTGGAAAACGGATTGACTTATTACATCCGTCACAACGAGAAACCGGCACAGCGCGCCAATTTCTACATTGCCCAGAAAGTCGGTTCCATTCTTGAAGAAGAAGAGCAGCGCGGTCTGGCTCACTTCCTCGAGCACATGTGCTTCAACGGCACGCAGCATTTCCCTGGCAAGGATTTGCTTAACTACATGGAACACAATGGCGTGAAGTTCGGCGAAAACGTCAATGCTTGGACCAGCATCGAGCAAACCGTTTACATGCTGACCAATGTCCCGACGACCAATCCCGGCTTGATTGATTCCTGCCTCTTGGTCTTGCACGACTGGTCAAACTACGTTTCACTTGAAGACGAAGAAATCGACAAGGAACGTGGCGTCATTCTGGAAGAAATGCGTCAAGGACAAAACGCCATGATGCGCATGTACGAGACCTTACTTCCCGCCCTGTATCCAGATAGCCCTTACGGTGCCCGTCTGCCAATCGGCACGGAACAAGTGGTTGCCAATTTCGATTACGAGACCCTGCGCGCCTATTACAGAAAATGGTATCGTCCTGATTTGCAAGGCATCATCATCGTTGGCGACATCGATGTCGACCAAATCGAAAACAGGGTGAAGACCATGTTTGGTGCCATTCCTGCTGCCGAAAATCCTGCTGAACGCACACGCTTCCAGGTTGCCGACAACGACGAACCGCTGATTGCCATCGCCTCCGATAAAGAAGAAACCAGCTATCAGATTAGCGTTTACTACAAGCACGACATCACTCCTATTGAAGAAAGAGGCGGCGTTGACTACTGGCTTTCCACCTACGTTGCAGACATTATTTCCTCGATGTACAACAACCGTTTGGAAGAACTGACCCAAAAGCCAAATCCTCCGTTCATCTATGCAGGCGGCTATTACGGAACTTACTTTGTTTCAGATACTAAAGACGCTTGGTCAAGTGCTGCATACGCAAAAGACTTCGACGGCATCGACGAAGCCCTTACCGCCATCGTCATGGAAAACAACCGCATGAAGCAATTCGGCTTCACTGCTTCGGAATACGAACGCGCCAAGGCCGATTACCTCAGAATGGTTGAGAGCCAATACGAAGAACGCAACAAACAGGATAACGGCAGATACCTCAACCCTATCCTCAACCATTTCCTGGGCAATGAACCAATGATGGGTATCGAAAACGAATATGCACTCCTTTCACAAATCATGCCTAACCTCCCATTGGAAGTCGTCAACGCCTATGCAAAGGAACTCATCACCGAAAACAACATTGCCATTGCATTGACTGCTCCTCAGAAAGAAAGCGAAACACTTCCTACCAAGGACGAATTGCTGGCCCTCTTCAACAAGGCCAACACCATGGAAGTTGAAGCCTACACCGAAACCGTTTCCGACGAACCTTTGATTGCAAAGCTTCCAAAGAGTGGCAAAATCAAGAGCAAGAAGACCAACGACACCTTCGGCACGACCGAACTCACACTCAGCAATGGCATGAAGGTCATCTACAAGCCTACCACTTTCAAGGATGATGAAATCATCATGTCAGCCTACAGCTTTGGCGGTTATTCTGTCATGGACATGGATGATCCTTACACCTTACAGGAAATCAACGAATTGGTCACATTAGGCGGCGTCGGCAATTTCAGTGCCGTTGACCTTCCAAAGGTTTTGGCAGGCAAGAAAGCCAGCGTTCACCCATCCATCAGCAACTACACCGAAGGCATGGGCGGAAGCTGCTCCGTCAAGGATTTGGAAACCATGCTGCAACTCACCTATCTGTATTTCACTTCACCGCGTGCTGACGAAGAAGCTCTTCAGTCATACCTGACCCGTACCAAGTCGATGTTGGCCAATGCCGAATCAGACCCAATGACCGCTTTCCGCGACAGCCTCTATGCCGTCATGTACGACTCACATCCGTTGGTAAAGCGCATGAAAGCAGAAGATTACGACAAGATTGACTACGCCAAAGCTCTGAAACTCTACCAAGAACGCTTCAACGACCCGAATAATTTCGTCTTCACATTCGTTGGCAACATCGATCCTGCCACCTTCGAACCATTGGTTGAACAATATCTCGGTTCACTGAAGAAACACAAGAACAACGAAACCTGGAAAGACAACGGTTTGAACCTCACCCAGAAAGACAACATCTGCCACTACGAAAAACAGATGGAAACGCCAAAGGCAACCTGCTACATGATTTACAATGGAGCTATGGAATACACCCTCAAGAACCAGCTCACCATGCAAGTTCTGAATGATGTGATGGACATTGTCTACACCGAGAAAATCCGTGAAGATGAAGGCGGCACATACGGTGTTGGCGTTCAAGGCAATGTCGGCCTCCGTCCTGAAGGCAACTTCATGTTCCTCATCGGTTTCGACACTAACAAAGAAATGCACGAAAAACTGATGAACATCGCCAAGGCAGAACTTGCCAATGTTTCAAACAACGGTCCACGTCCAGAAGACCTCAAGAAAGTAAAGGAATTCCTCGTCAAGAAACATGCTGAAGACCTTGAAAACAACCGTTACTGGATGAACAGCATCGTTGCCGAACAACGCGACGGCTTCAACCAGATGAAGGATTATGTAGAAGTCCTCAACAGCATCAGCAGTGAAGATGTAACGGCCATGGCCAAGAAAGTCCTCAACGGCTACAAGAAGGAAATCGTTCAACTGCCTGAATAATGAGCAATCAATTTAGTATCAACAATAAAAACTTAGTCAAATGACAGAAAAATTAACAATGAGAGACAATGCCACCTATAGGTGGATTGCCTTGCTGCTTTTGGCCTTGGCCATGTTTTGTTCATACATCTTTATGGACATTCTCTCCCCCATTAAGGACTTGATGATGCTTTCAGTCGAAGAAGGCGGTCGCGGTTGGGATTCAACGGCATTTGGCACTATGCAAGGTGCAGAGACCTTCCTTAATGTGTTTGTATTCTTCCTGATTTTTGCAGGCATCATCCTCGACAAGATGGGTGTCCGTTTCACTGCCGTCCTTTCAGGTGCGGTGATGTTAGTAGGCGCCCTCATCGAATGGTACGCTATTTCCGACAAGTTCATCGGCAGCGGTGCTGAAACATGGTTCACAAACAACCTTAACTACATCCCTGGCTTTGAAGAGATTGGCGTTGCCCCATTCTATAGAGGCATGCCCGCTTCAGCTAAGCTTGCCGCCCTCGGTTTCATGCTGTTCGGCTGCGGCACTGAAATGGGTGGCATCACCGTTTCACGCGGTATCGTGAAGTGGTTCAAGGGACGCGACACAGCATTGGCTATGGGTTCAGAAATGGCTTTGGCTCGTCTCGGCGTTGCTACCTGCATGATTTTCTCACCTTATTTTGCAAAACTTGGTGGCAGCATCCATGTCGACAAGTCAGTGGCTTTCGGTGTTGTACTGCTCTGCATCGCACTCATTATGTTTGTCGTGTACTTCTTCATGGATAAGAAATTGGACGCTCAGACTGGCGAAGCCGAAGAAAAAGACGATCCATTCAAGGTTTCGGATATCGGCAAGATCCTCTCAAGCCTCGGTTTCTGGCTGGTTGCCCTTCTCTGCGTGCTCTATTACTCAGCCATTTTCCCATTCCAGAAATATGCCGTCAACATGCTGCAGTGCAACCTGACCCTGGTTCCTGGCGAAGGTTTCTGGGCTAGCAATACTGTCACTATCGTTCAATACATCATTATGCTCGTCGTGGCCATCTGCGCTTTCGCAAGCAACTTCTCAAAGAAAAAAGGCCTGAAATTCGGTCTGATGGCTCTCGCCGTTGTGGCTCTCGTGGTTTACTGCTGGATGGGTTACAAGCGCGGCACCGCCGAAACCATTTTCGCAGTGTTCCCACTGCTCGCTGTGGCCATCACGCCAATCCTTGGCAACTATGTCGACCACAAAGGCAAGGCAGCTTCCATGCTGATGATTGGCTCACTGCTGCTCATCCTCTGCCACCTCACCTTCGCATTCGTCCTGCCTATGTTCAAGGGCAATGCCGTTGGCGGTATCATCGTGGCTTACCTCACCATCTTGGTCCTCGGCGCATCGTTCTCATTGGTTCCAGCCGCTTTGTGGCCAAGCGTTCCAAAGCTCGTTGACGAAAAGATCATCGGTTCGGCCTACGCACTCATTTTCTGGATTCAGAACATCGGCTTGTGGCTGTTCCCTCTGCTGATTGGTAAGGTCCTCGACAAGACCAACCCTGGCGTAACCGATCCTACGGCATTCAACTACACATGGCCTCTCGTCATGTTGGCATGCTTAGGCATTGCTGCCCTGATCATCGGCGTCATCCTCAAGGGTGTTGACAAAAAGAAACACCTCGGTCTGGAAGAGCCTAACATCATTGAAGAAAAGTAATCAATGCCTTATAGATGAAAAAAGCCGCTCATTTGGGCGGCTTTTTCATTTTATCTTGCAACAAACGGAATGTTGCACATATCAAGAATTTCTGTGACAAACTTCCGTTCCAAGACGCCAAACTCGCCATCGGAACGGGCTATTTTTGTCATCATAAGCGAAAAATCATGTTTTTTCTCTTTCGCCAAACGCCTCAATGTTTCAAAGGTTTTAGATTGCAATTCATCTTTTGGGCAAGGCACAAAACTCTCATCCGAAAAATCAAGTTCCTTCAAACACTCTTGATATACAGCATCCTCCAATTCATGACTACGGAAATCAGCGTGAGCCAAATTATAAAGCACGCTGACGATGGCTTCCTGTTCTTCTCTTGTGTATTCCATTTCTTTGATATTTCCAATAAAAAAAGCCACTGAAAAGTGGCTTTTCGTGTGGGAACTGTTGGATTCGAACCAGCGACCCCCTGCTTGTAAGGCAGGTGCTCTGAACCAACTGAGCTAAGCTCCCTTTTGCGCTGCAAAAATACTACAATTTTCGATTCATCCAACATTTATTCCGTTTTTTATGTCAAATTATGCACAGTCACAAATAATTCAATGATTCACAAACATTTATTTCACAATATAATTATACAATGCATTGCCCACTCCTGTCACCAAATTCAATTCATTGTCGTCGTGAAGGCTGCCCACCGCAAACGGAGTCTCTCCAATCAAACCTGAACTAACCAATATATTTCCCTTATTGTCAATAAGATAAATCTCACGGGATGCCGTAGCGGCAACACCTAACATCCTTTTATTACGAGAAACATTGAAAAAAACTGGTTTTGAATTGATCTCAACATCAAAGGCATGTTCAAAAAGAATGTTCTTGAACCGGTCGAAAATCCACAAATTCTTTCCATCTAAATAGATGAAATCCGGATCTTGATTTGAATTGAAATCTTCATACAAGAAGAAATGCTTATCAGAAAAATCACCAAAATCAGTACGCGCCAACTTGCCTTCCGATGAAATATACAGCAAATCGCCTTTATCATCGGAAGTCAGGATTATGCCTTTTCGATTGGTCTTATTTTCATAAAAGTCGGCGCCTTGCGATTTCTTCAATTCATCAGTCAAAGGAATTCTAATTCTGCCTTGCCTGTCCAAAATTCGGATGGCACCCTTTTCATCCGTAACAATGATAAAATCCTTATTGTCAGCAACTAAATGCTGAACCGGCTTCAGCACCCGGTCATCAGTACGGTGACGGTTCCAACCTTCAGTTTCATTGCCCGACAAATCATAGTTGTATACAAAACGGTCTTCGCCACACAAAACCAGACGGCAATCAGAAGAGCCACTATAATCGAAAACAGAGAGTCCATTCGAAGCCTTAGAAAGCAATTTCACGGGAAAACCATCCATGCTATTGCCATTACGGTCAAGCAAATAAATGTAATTAGCCGTATTGAAAACGAACTGCTGCTGACCGTTTTTCAAGGCATCAACCACAAAGACATCGCTCATCGGCGACTCAGAGATTTCGTTTTTCCACAGGATCTCGCCATCAGCCGAAATCAAGTACATATTATCCTGAGTATCAAAAACAATAATGTCGCTCGAATTTCCAGTAGCACTGGAGACGATGTATGGTTTCCCTTTTAAAGGAGCACTCAAATTCAATTTCCATGCGACATTTTTTTCTTCCTTAACCTCCGATTGATTCTTGAGGAAAGCGCAAGTGTAAACCAAGTCTTTTGACGCAGCAAATTGCAAGGAAAATGCTTGATATTTGGACAAGAGTCCATCATTCCGTTTCAGGAAATCCAAAAAGCCACCACCTAAATAGGAATAGATAAATTTCTCATTATCAGCACAAGAAACATAAAACGAGATGTTTGATGTTTCAAGCATGTTTTCCTGAAAATCCTTAAAATTCTCATTCAAATCTAGCGTACGCCCAGAACGATAAGACGCAATCACATCCTGAAGCACATTTACCTCGTTGGCAATCACCAAATACTGGTCGACAATCGAATAGCTACATTTTTTCAAGGCAGAAAAACTTGATCCAAAAACTCCCGGAACAAAGTCATCCACATTCAAATTAAAAAGCGTATATCCCTGCGATTCAACAGTTTCAGACACGCCAAACTTTGAAATCATCCGCGTCCAGAACCGAATAGCCGTGGAAGGATCTTCCATACGGGCAATAAAAACAGGATAAGCCGCATTACCGAAAACAGCATACGACACTTCCGACAAACTGCTCACGAACTGCGTTTTAACATCCATGCCAATGCACTTACTCAAAGCTTCATAAGATTGCTTATCAGTCACTTCCTCCCAATAAGAAGTATAGTCCGACATGCCATAATGCAGCATCATTTTTGTGTTATAAGGCAAAATGTTGATAATGGAATTGCGCACAGGCAACTGATATTTAAGCGGTTTCATAAACAAAGCCGAATCAGTCGCCTTTGAATAGCCATTCAAGACAACACCCTCATTTTTCACCAACATGTCTAAAGCCGCTAAGCCTTTTGACTGCGCAGCCAACCGCTCACCGCCTTTCGCATATCTATCTGAAACCGACGATACGGCGAAATCGCCCAACAAGGAATAATTCAAATATATGTGCGTATTGACATTATTTCCAAATGTAGAACGGACACGCTGGAAATCAGGGTTATCACTTATCTTTCGAGGACTTTCATATTGCTCAAGCACTTCCCAAGCCATTGCTTCGTTACGAGTATAGAACAGAAATTCATCTTTAGTAAAAACGCACAAAGAATCCACACAAAACAACCCGTTTTTTCCCTTCTCTTTGAATTCAAGGATTTTACCATTCGCTTCAAGGGTCCTCTTTAAATCCTTATCTGATAATGATTTATTCAGTTTAGCAGCAATAAAAGGTTCATAAGCAACATCCATTTTTGAAACGGCAAAAACGAATTGAGCATTTTTCACAGGAGCCGACAGCCTTTCATCAGACGAAAAGATGGAATCGTATTCAAAAAACTCTTTCTCAAACGATTGCAATATGTCAACCGACTGGAAATAAGGATGCAAAGCATTCACAAATTCATGTGAATTCCTCGACTCAACCATTATTGCAGTTTGCGAAGGCAACACATCAAAGACTGAAGTCTCCAGCTTTTTGCTGCAAGAGAACAGCAAAAGCGAAAACGCAAACATCATTGCATATCTTATCCATTTCATCATAAATACCTGTTTTTTAATCCATTACAAATCAAGTTTCAACTGAATGGCCATATTAAAGGTCTTGCGATGCAAATCACAGATGCCGTAATCAGCAATAGCCTGTTTATGTTCAAGCGTCGGGTAGCCTTTGTTTTTTTTCCAATTATACATTGGGAACTGTGCATCATAGTCCACCATCATCATGTCGCGGGTTGTCTTTGCCAGAATGGATGCCGCCGCAATTGACTGGTATTTAGCATCTCCACCCACAATGCAGATATGTTTTAATTCTCGGTACGGATTAAAACGATTGCCATCAATCAATAGAAATTCAGGTCTCACAACCAACTTATCCAAAGCACGATGCATGGCCAGAAACGAAGCATTCAGAATGTTTATCTCGTCAATTTCTTCAGCCGTCACTATTCCAACACCATACGCCAAGGCTTCGCGCATAATAATTTCTCTCAATTCCATGCGCTTTTTCTCCGTAAGTTTCTTAGAATCATTCAACTCTGGAAAATCATAGTCTTTCTTCAGGATTACAGCGCCAGCCACGACAGGTCCCGCCAAACAACCACGGCCTGCCTCATCGCATCCCGCTTCAATATATTCGGAATAGTGTGTCTTAAGTGCCATAATCAAAAGATTTTCAACAAATAACGATTCAAGAAAACCAAAATGACGAATATGGACAAAACGACATTAGCAGGCCCTGTTTTATCCACATATGACAACTCATAGGACACGATTATCGAAAAAGCAAGGAAAATCAGCCCATGAATCAAAGGATTGCCTCCAATGAAAAGCAGGAAAATCGAAAACAGCAACAGAATTATAGTCATTGTCATTTTCGAACGAACCGGCACCGATTTTTCAAAACTAAAATTCCGACCATTGAAAAGCGGCAGCACGACGGAAACCGCAAGCACAATAAACAGTGCCACATAGCGACCGCTAAAGCCAGATGCCGTCAAATGGAAGCCAGTAAAATAATCAGCATAAGCATGAAGAACGCTTGGCAAATCTCCGAACAGGAATGCCGCTCCAAAGTAAATGAAATACGGGAACAAGAAGCCTATTATTGGAATGATTTGCAAACGCATCGAACTGAAATGCGAAACAATAAGCGAAGCTATAACCCACAGAACCAATACGATAAGCGGGAAATAGCACATAGTTGCCAAGGCAAGACAGACCCCGGCATTGAATAGATAAATTTCAGGATTGGACGTCTGATAGATTAGGAAACATATATGAATCAATGCCAGCACGAAAACTAAGGATAACGCAAAAGGGAAGAAACCGGTTTGCGTAAGTGTAAGGTTCATGAACAAGAGAAACACAAACGCCCCCATCGTACTTACTTTTGAAATTATCTGATTAGCAACCAAGATGGAATTGAAAAACAAAGCTTCCAAAACCATCAGTACAAAAGCAGTAATCAGCATGGCGAGCGACGAAGCATCCAAAAGGCCAGAGAACCAATTATAGATAGGTGTGACTGGAGAGGTCAAAGTCATGTCGACCGCACCCGACAAAAACGCCGGAATCCACAAGGCAATCGCTAGCAAAGCCAGCACAATGTATTGGATAATATAGCTTTGGCGAAAAAACTTAATCACAAGTTTAAATGTTTAGTGTTTATTTGTTTAACTGTTGCTGGACATATTTCATCAAGTCCACACCAATGTCGTGGCGGAAATTCATGCCCTCGAAATGGATTTTCTCAACATTCTGATAAGCCAATTCACGGGCTTCTTCAATCGAATTGCCATGGGCTGTTACAGCAATCACACGTCCACCCGATGTAACGACATCGTTTTCAGCATCAAAAGCAGTTCCTGCGTGGAAAGCGACACAATCCTTCACATTTTCAAAACCTGACATTTTCATGCCTTTCTTGTAGGATTCGGGATAACCGCCCGAAACCATCATCACCGTCACCGCCGTCTTTGGATTTTTGGCGTAGGCCACTTCATTCAGACGACCTTCAGCACAGGCGCTCAGCATCAAGGTGAAATCGCCATCGATGCGTGTCATCACGGCTTCCGTTTCAGGATCGCCCATACGGACATTATATTCAATCACAAATGGATTGCCGCCATCGTTCATTAAACCTAAGAAAATAAAACCCTTATAATCGATATTTTCTGCTTTCAGACCTTTCAAAGTCGGTTTCACGATACGATCTTCTACTTTTTTTAGGAAATCATCGGTGCAGAAAGGCACAGGCGAAACGGCACCCATACCGCCCGTATTCAGGCCTTTGTCGCCATCGCCAATGCGCTTGTAATCCTTTGCTTCAGGCAATAAGACATAATGTTCACCATCAGTCAAGACAAAGACTGAGACTTCGATGCCTTTCAGGAATTCCTCGATCACAACCGTTGCCGAAGCCGAACCAAATTTTCCGCCTAACATATTGTTCAATTCGGCCTTTGCTTCATCAAGCGAGTCAAGAATCAAGACGCCCTTTCCTGCGGCCAAACCATCGGCTTTCAAAACATACGGAGCCTTGACGGTTTCAAGGAAAGCGAGACCTTCGTTCAGATTTTCAGCCGTCACCGTGCAACATTTTGCCGTCGGCACACCATATTTTTCCATGAACACCTTGGCAAATGCCTTGCTGCCCTCCAACTGAGCGCCTACCTTGTCAGGGCCAATGATTTTCACTGATTTCAGCACATCGTCATGTTTGAAGAAATCAACAACGCCATCAACCAAAGGCTGTTCCGGTCCGACAACGACCATTTGAACACCTTGCTCTATACAGAATTGCTTTATTGCCTCGAAATCACCGACTTTAATCGGCACATTCTTCCCAACTTCAGCCGTTCCTGCATTGCCAGGAGCAATAAACAGGTTTCTGCAATAAGGACTTTGCGCGATTTTCCAAGCCAAAGCGTGTTCACGGCCACCCGAACCAAGAACCAAAACATTCATTTCATCAAATGCCGTTACATTCTGACCTTGAATATCTTTCCAATTTACAGCCTCTTTTCCATTATCACCAGGATACATTATTATTTTTGCCATTTGAGAGTCAATTTAAGGATTTAAAAATTTAAGATTCAATGATTTATAATTTTATTGGTTTTCAGTTCACAGTCATCAGTTTTCGGTTTTCCACCAACCGACAACTGAAAACTGAGAACCGATAACTGTAAACCAATATTCCACATATTCAACTAATTAAGTGATTTCATCAAGCAATTCCAAATATCTTCTGCTGCCTTATCCCACGAAAATGCTTCGCGACGTTCCCTACCCTTCTCAATCAGTTCGGCACGTTTCGTTTCGTCCAGCATTTCGGTCATAGCCTCGGCAATAGACGACTCACTGAACGGATCAACGAGCAAAGCCGCATCATCAGCCACCTCAGGCATGGAAGTCACATTCGAAGTGATGACAGGCGTATCACACTTGAAGGCCTCTAAAATCGGAATGCCAAAACCTTCAAAATAAGACACATAGACCGATGCCAAAGCCGAAGCCGTCACCTTGTGCAAATCTTCAGCACTCAGTCGGCCTGCAAAAATCACATCACCTTGAAAACGCATCTTTTCGTACGCCTGCTGAATCGGCTCCGACCACCAACGTTTCTCACCGACAATCAACAACTTAACATCCGATGGCATTTGTGATTTAAACAAATCGAAAGCCGTAAACAGACGCGCCAGATTCTTTCGAGGATGCAATGAACCGACAAACATGAAATACGGATTCCCGTCAGTGTAACGGTTACGAATTTCAATCTGTTCGGCCTCCGGAATCGGCGCAAATATCTCATTCACACCATTATAGGCAACATCAATCTTATCGGGACTAACGTGATAGCAATCAACGATGTCCTGTTTCGAGAACTCCGAAACCGTCACAATGCGTTTGGCTTTTCGTGCATATTTCGGAAAATACTTCTTGTAATGCCACAAGTGTATTTTTGGCATATCCTTCGGGAAATGCTCAAAATTTAAGTCGTGGAATTGAATTACGGACGGCATTTTCGTCTTCAGGCTCATGTAACCATCAGGTGAGAAAAACAAATCAGGCTTGATTTTCCTCAACGCCTTCGTCACAGACAATTCGAAATACCAAATATACAAAAACGGATGCCTTGCTTGTGGGAAAAGAACTATCGGCTTGACATTATCGGCAAAAATGAATTTCGGGTCTGGCTCCCTATCGAAAAAGAAATAAAAATCCACTTCGGGATGAGATGCCACCATGCGACGCAAAGTTTCGTAGGCCACCCAGCCGATGCCTTCAAGCCTGTCTTTCAACAACAAACGTGTATTTACTGCTATTTTCAAGTCAATCAAATTAAAACGCAAAAATAAGAAATAATCAGTTAAAATCGTAATTTTGCAGCGGATTTAAAGAAATGGAAGACAGAATAGAAAAATACAAGCTGCTCATCAAGCAGATGCGTTGCATGATGGAAAGCGAAAAAGATGAAATCGCATTGATGGCAAATGCATCATCATTGCTCAGCGAAGTGTTCCCTTGGCATTGGATTGGCTTTTACAGAGTGATTGATAATCAATTGGTTTTAGGACCATTTCAAGGGCCAGTCGCATGTACACGAATCGGTTACAACAAAGGCGTTTGCGGAACGACATGGGCAAGGAAAGAGACCATCGTCGTGCCCGATGTGGAGCAATTTCCAGGGCACATCGCTTGCAGTTCGCTCTCGCGTTCCGAAATCGTCGTCCCGATTTTCGACAAAAACGGAGAAGTGAAATCCATCCTCGACATCGACAGCACCGAACTTGATGCCTTCGATGAAACCGACCAACACTATTTGGAAGCATTTTGCGCCTTATTTTCGGATAACAGGCCCGCATAAGACTTGTTAGGATAATCATGGCAGAAACACTATCAATCAGAAAACAACTTTTTCAGTACGCATTTCCCAGCATCATCGGTATGCTGATTGTTGGCATCCAGACCTTTATCGACGGCATTTTCGTCAGCAGAGGTGTAGGAGCCATCGGTTTGGCCGCCGTCAACCTTTCCATGCCACTCATTAGCGTAATGCTCAGCGTCGCCATCATGATAATCTCCGGCGGCGTGGTCATTGCAGGCATTGCCAAAGGCCGTGGTGACGAAGAACACGCCAAAGGCTACACCACCCTGACCTTTACGGTTTTGGTCAGTTCCATGCTGATTCTCTCCGCATTGCTTTTGCTCAACTTAAAGGGAATCTGCTATTTACTTGGCTGCAACGATGAAGTCTACCCCTTCGTCAGGAAATATTTAGGCATCATTGGCGGTGCTTTCATTTTCTACTGCATTCCTAATTTCACGGAAGCTTTCACCCGTTTTGCGGGCAAGCCGAACTGGGTTTTCCTGAGCGGCACCATCTGTTGCGTGGTGAATGTCGTTTTGGATTATTTCTTCGTCCTGAAATTCAACTGGGGCGTCTCGGGAGCCGCCATCGCCACCTGCATCGCCAATTCATCGGCGGCTGTGGTACTTGCGCCCAACGTGAAAATGGGCCGATTGAAAGGCGGCTGGCGGCAAGTGGGAAAGATTTTCTACAACGGCAGTTCCGAAATGCTGACATCCGTTTCGGCAGCCATTACCACTTTCATTTTCAATCTTTTCCTGATGCGCGAAATCGGGCCAAATGGCGTAGCGGCACTCACCATCGTCTGTTATATCAACTTTGCCGTCAACATGACGATTTTCGGATTGTCGCAGGCACTCTATCCGCTGATGTCGTTCAATGTCGGGGCAAAAGATTATGGCCGCATCAAGTCGTTGCTTTACAATTCATTGCTTTTCAGCGGCATCATTGGCGTTTCCATTTATCTGATAGCCTTGATTTTCAGGCAAGGCATCGTTAATGTTTTCGCCAATGGTGACATGGAATTAGCAGCACTCACCACTACTGCCATGACTTACATCACATTACATTACTTGGTGTCGTTTGTCAACATCATCGGCACGAGTTTCCACACTGCCATCGAGCGGCCTTTAGAGTCGGCCATCATCGCCTTGTGCCGTTCCATTGTCTTTGTCCTGATTCCGCTTTTCGCCCTCTCGCCCCTCATCGGGCAAATGGCCATCTGGCTTTCCATGCCGATTGCAGAGTTGTTGACGCTGTTTGTGAGTTTGCCATTGATAATGAGTTCAATGCGGAGATTGAAAAAGAAAATGACCACTAACTAAAACTTCCACCCAGCCATCACTTCCCAACTTCGCCCAGGCATGGCGCGCCAAAGCACATTCTGATATGCCTTGTCAGTGAAATTATTGCATCGCAACTCAAGTTTGAATTTTCCAATCTGCCGTCCCACAGCGATATGGTGCAAGACGTAGGCCGGCAAATCGTAACTGAAATACGAGCCCGTCGCGTAGGACGTGTTCCGCACGCCCGTCATTTCGAGTGTATAATTCAAATTCCATTGCTTCCAATGCACATCGGCAAAAAGGTTGGCATGATGGCGCGGAATGTAAATCAACTGCTTGCCCCTGTTGCCGTTCGCAACCGCCAAGTCGCTTTCATCGGTAGTGGCGGTAATGACATAATTGCCCGAAACGGCAAATTTCCAATCCTTATAGTTATAGGCTATACTAAGATGATTTTCAACGCCTCGCGCAAAAACCAAAACCACATTTTCAGGCACCCAAAAGCGGTATTCCGTCGGCACCCACTGAATCCAGTTCTTCACCTTCGAGGCATACACGCCAGAACGGACTTCAGCTGAAAAACGTTCCTTTTTCAAGGCGTATTTCAAGGCAAAATCCAAAGTTCGACCGTTTTCCGCCAGAAGGTTTTCATTGCCGCCCGGATACCAATACAAGTCGTTCAAACTCGGATTGCGGTAATTGTGGCTATAGCCCAAAGTGGTCGTCAACGATTTCAGGAAAGGCATTTGATATGAAAAAGTCGCTGTCGGAAAAATGCCCATCGGCTTGCCATCGACAATGTCGTAACGTGCCGTAAGTTTCAGATTTGCAAAGGCAAAAGGCGAACCATCAACGGCAGCGTATGCCGACACAATGTCGCGTTTTTTCGACCCTTCGTAATTGTTCGACTTCACATTTTCCCTGTCCCATTGCAGTTTGGCGTTCAGCTGCCACGACTTGTAAAGCTGCTGCACTACATTGGCAATCTGATGCAAAATCACGGCATCATTTTGTGAGTTGATAGAGGTAATCACATCATCTGTCACCGGATTTCGCGTTTCCAAGAAATAGTTTTGTTTCTCAAAAAAAGCCGCCGACTTCAACTGCAAACTTCCTGATTGCCAATACGTCTTAAACGAAATGTAATTCCTCGAGAAATTGTCTTTCGTCCACTCTTCCGTATTTTTATTGCCCACATTCGGCATGATTTGCGGCAAGTTCCTATTGTTCCATTGGTTCCACGACGAGGCCGAAAGCACACAATTCTTAAAAAGCAAACTGATTTCCGGCATGATGCCATAATCAACGAAATCAGCGTTTTGCTGCTTCATTCTCTGATGCGGAATGGTGGCAAGATTCTCATATTCAAAGTCATTGTCAGATGAATTACGATAGGCTTTCACACGGAAAGAGAACTTCTTCCCGCGGTTGCCAACTGTCACGAAACTGCCCAAGGTGTTGAAACTGCCGTAGGTCTGTTTCAAATCCAGAATCAGGCCTTCGCCAAAACCCGTGGAATTGTCGATATTGACCGAACCGCCCAATCCCCCGCTGTTGTTCGACGTGCCGCTGCCCCAGTTCAGATTGACATCATCGGCCAGAAAGACAGGAATGGTGCTGAAATCGACCTGACCCAAATTGGGCGCATTCAGTTGAAAACCATTCCACAACACCAAAGTATGGCTTGCCGTCGTGCCACGGAACGAAGCCGTAGAAGTGCCGCCAGGACCATACGTCTTGATGAAAACTGGACTGTGCTGAATCAGCAACTGCGAGAGATTGGAAGTGCTTTTCGACTCAAGGACAAGCGTGTCCAATTTCCGCGCGACCAAAGGTTTTGCCACACTCTCACCCACCCCATTGCCTTGAATTTCAACCTGATTGAGCATAATGGTGTCTTGCGCCCAAAGCAAACTTGGGAACAAAACGGTCAGCCAAATCAATAAGGTTTTCATTCTTACCATCATGGGTGCAAAGTTAGGGAAAAAAAGACTATCTTTGCAGCAAATAGTGAATCAGAATGAAAATACGCAATCCCTATAACGCCATTCCCGAGCACAATTGCTTCGGATGCGCAGCCAAAAACCCAATCGGTTTGAAACTCGATTTTGAAAAAGACGAGGACAAAGTCACAGCCCGATGGATGCCCTCGACTGACTATCAAGGCTTTGGCGATTTCCTTCATGGCGGCATTGCCGCCACTTTATTGGACGAAGTCGCATTTTGGGCGGTTCAGGCCTTGCTCGACAGCAGCGGCGTAACCTCCGAATTGGATGTCAAATATCTAAAGCCGATTCACATCAGCCATGGGCAGATCACCGTCACGGCAAAACTGAAAGGACAAGTCGGAAAACATCTCTACGCATTTGAAACACAATTGTTTGACGGAACCGATTCGCTTTGTGCCGAAGGCATCGCCACCTATTTTGTTTATCCGAAAGAGTTAGCGAAAACCAAGTTCATGTATCCTGGCAAAGAGGCTTTGGGACTTTAGCCATTTGCTAACACAAAACCCTAATACCGAATCATTTTTCCACAAGCAAAAAAAGCGAGGAACCGTTTTTGCAGTTCCTCGCTTTTGATTATTCAAAACCCAAAGCTTATTTTTTCTTGTCAGTTGGATTAGCTTTTGCCGGTGCATTGGTCTTTTCGTAAGTCTTCGTCTTTCCCGACTGCTGGCCTTGCTTGAAAGTCGATTCTGATTTCAAGGAACCGTTGTCGTAATATTCCTTGGCTTCGCCATCCTGCTTGTTGTCCTTGTAATTCTTCGATGACTTCAGTTGTCCGTTGGAATAGAAAGTTTCCTGCTTTCCTTCAAACGAACCCGCCTTATATTCGATGCTCATCATCTTGTTGCCGTTTTCATCGAACCAAGTGCAAACGCCATTACGCTGACCTTTCAGATAATAGCTTTCTTCCTGAACGCCACCCTTTTCGTAGCACATAATCTGACGGCCTTCCATAACACCCATATTATATGTGTTCATTCTTGAAAGACGGCCGCCACGGAACCACGAACTGACCTGACCATTCAACTGATCATCTTTATATTCAGCCTGTTTCGTAATGGAACCTGTTTTGTCGATTTCGATGTAAACGCCATTTTTCTTGCCATTTTGGTAAGTGATGACACGCTTCGGCAAGAAGCTGTCGCCCGTGAAATACTCAATCCAAGTACCTTCTTTCAGGCCATTCAACACTTGCCCCTGAATGGTGCAATCATTTCCCATTGCCGAGAATTTGCCGTTCGGAGCGCCAGCAACATTCACTGTTTCTGCATTTTGCGCACTCATTGCCACTGAAAACATCATGGCAACCGCCAAAAACATTAAACTTTTACGCATTTTATTTTTCTTTTAAAGTTGGACAAAATTATAAAAAAACAACAAATCTATTACAAATCTCGTGCAATTTATTCATTCTTTGTTTTTTTTTCGCATCTTTGAACCATCAAATTAACAGATTACAAAAAGAAAAAAAGCCATTAAAAATGAAAAAGATAGAGGTAAAAAACTTTCATCTGTACACCACTGCCGTCATCAGCATTGAATGGAAGCAGGAATTGCTCAACGTAAACTTAGACCTCGCCATGATGCTGAAAATGATGCATATCGAAGGCTTGACCGAAGAAGACATCATAAAATACAGCAACAACGGCAAGCCAATTCCATTCAAGAAAGTGACTTTGATTCTTTTCCAAGACGACGACAAGCCAGGTCAATACTACACCGACGAAAGTTTCGAAGAAGATGATGACCCGACAGTTTTCTATGTGGAAATAAAGGAATAAAAATAGGAACCGGCAATTAGTCGGTTCCTATTGAATCATATTAAACTTACTTTATTTCTTCGGCAAGCCCTTAATGTATTCGTCAATGGCTTTGGCTGCTTTCTTACCAGCACCCATTGCCAAGATGACCGTTGCGGCACCACTAACGGCATCGCCACCTGCGAAGACACCTTCATGTGTGGTTTGTCCGTTTTCATCGGCCACTATGCAGCCCTTTCTATTCAGTTCAAGGTTTGGTGTCGTACTGCCAATCAACGGGTTAGGTGATGTACCAAGAGCCATGATAATCATGTCAACATCAAGCACGAATTCAGAGCCCGCAATCGGAACAGGACTACGGCGGCCCGAAGCATCAGGCTCGCCCAATTCGCATTTCACGCACTTGAAGCCATTTACCCAGCCGTTTTCGTCGCCTAAAACTTCGACAGGAGCCGTCAGCAAATCGAACAGCACGCCTTCTTCCTTGGCATGATGCACTTCTTCGGCACGAGCCGGAAGTTCGGCCTCTGAACGGCGGTAAACGACATGCACCTCAGCGCCCAAGCGTAAAGCGGTACGGGCAGCATCCATGGCGACATTACCACCACCGACCACAGCCACTTTCTTGCCTACATAGTTAGGCGTTTCAAAACCTTCCTTATATGAGAACAATAAGTTGTTACGAGTGAGGAACTCATTGGCAGAAACTACGCCACAAAGGTTTTCACCCGGCACATTGAGCATCATCGGGAAACCGGCACCCGATCCGATGTAAACTGCATCATAACCCTTGCGGTGAAGCAGCTCGCCTACGGTAACGGTACGGCCCACGATGACATCCTTTTCCATCTTGGCGCCCAAGCGAACCACGCTTTCCACTTCCTTTTTCACCACAGTGTCCTTTGGCAGACGGAACGAAGGAATGCCATAAACCAGCACGCCACCATATTCATGCAAAGCTTCGAAAATGGTGACATCATAGCCCATAGCCAGAAGATCCTTGGCACAAGTCAAACCTGAAGGGCCACTACCGATGACTGCCACCTTATGGTTGTTCTTCAAGCCTGGATTATCGAAATGCAAATCATGCTCGATGGCATAATCGCCAACAAAACGCTCAAGTTTACCAATAGCGATAGGCTCAAACTTCTTGCCCATCACGCAGCTACCTTCGCATTGTGATTCCTGAGGGCACACGCGACCGCAAACGGCAGGCAAAGCCGAGTCGCAACTGATGACGCCAGCAGCGCCTTCGAAGTCGCCACGGGCCACTCGGGCGATAAATCCAGGAATATTCACATTCACAGGGCAATGGGCCACGCATTGCGGATTCTTGCAGTTCAAGCAACGCTGAGCTTCCAGAATAGCCATCTCGGCGGTATAGCCTAAACACACCTCATCGAAGTTGTGAGCACGCACTTCAGGCTTCTGCTCCGGACAAGGCACACGATGCTTCTTATCGGCCACCTCTTCGGCAATGCCCCCAATATGGCAAACGTGACCCTCTTCCTTTTCTTCCTTTTCGAGCTGCTTGCGCGTCACCACATTATTATACATGGCCTGACGCTTCATGGCCGTATCGAAATCAACATCTTTGCCTAGGAATTCTGGTCCATCAACGCAAGTGAACTTGGTCTTGCCTGCAATGCTCACGCGGCAAGCGCCACACATACCCGTTCCGTCAACCATGAGGCTATTCAGCGAAATCGTGCAACGGATGCCCAATTCCTCGCAAGTCTTTGTGGCAAACTTCATCATAATCATCGGGCCGATGGCAACGCATTCGTCATACTTCTTGCCACTTGCGACCAACTGACGCAACACATCGGTAACTAAGCCTTTGCGTCCTGTAGACCCATCATCGGATGTGACATAAAGGTTGCAAACTTCCGACAGTTCCTTCTCAAAAATAAGAAGGTCCTTGGTACGGGCGCCGATAATGCAATCCGGCAAGGCACCATGTTCGCACAACCATTTCACTTGAGGATAAATTGGCGCAATGCCCACACCGCCACCGATAAACACAAACGAGCGATGGCGCAGTTGCTCAGCCGTCATCGTGGCAAACTCCGATGGCTTGCCAAGTGGGCCGACCACATCACAGAAACGGTCGCCAACCTTATATTCCGCCATCTTTCGCGTTGAATCGCCGATGGCCTTGAACACGATGGTAACCGTACCTTTAATACGTTGATAATCACTGATAGTCAGCGGAATGCGCTCAGCTTTTTCAGTCATCTTAACGATAAGGAACTGACCAGGCAAAGCAGATTGTGCAATGTGAGGCGCTGACACTTCCATAAGATAAGTCTCAGCTGCAAAAGTCTCTTTTCTAAGTATTTCAAACATGATAGTCTATGTTAATAAATAATCGTCAAAAATAGCAAATAACATTATCTCATTTGAAAAAAAATTGATTTTTTCGTTTTTTCTCAAACTTTTCATCAGAAAATGTTCATCGCAATCACGGCACAGGCCTCAGCATCGGCCAAAGCGTTGTGATGCTGTTCCAAATCGTATCCGAAATGTTTCGCAACCGTCTGCAATTTATGATTTTCCAAATCAGGAAGCAGTTTTTCAGATCCCAAATGCGTGCAATAGAAAGGATATTCCGGATATTCCATGTGATAGTAGTTATGCAAAGCACGCAAGCAACGCTCATCGAACGACTTGCCATGCGCCACAAACGCCATTCCTCTCACCTTACGCGAAACCTTGCGCCACACTTCCGGGAAAAGTTCTGCATTATTCGTGTCCTTATATGAAATGCCATGCACTTTTGTCGTCCAATAATCATAATGATTCGGCACCGGTTTTATCAAACTGTAAAACTCATCGACAATCTTTCCTCGTTTAACAATGACAATTCCCACACTACAAGCGCTCGTCACTTCACCGTTAGCAGCCTCAAAATCAATGGCTACAAAACTCTTCAAATGTTTAGGAGGAATATAATCCGGTCGCTGTTCAGGCTTCTCAACCTTTTCTTTTTTTTCCTTTTCCTCGTCCATATATAAATAAGGTATATTCCGATTTACTTTTTTTCATTTCAAAAGTATGCAAAATTAGCAAAAAGATGATGAAAAAAAGTCATAATTAGTTGGTAGATTAAAAAAAAGACGTATCTTTGCACCGAATTTAATTTTGTAATGATTACAAATTTTACATGAATACAAAGTCAGCCGAAATATTAAGAGCAAAAGGCATCAGTCCTTCGGTGCAAAGGGTTGCCATTCATGATTACATGATGACACATTTCACCCATCCCACCGTCGACGAAATCTACAGAGACCTCTCCCCTATCATTCCGACACTTTCAAAGACTACCATTTACAACACGCTCACGCTTTTCCTTGAACACGAACTTGTCGATTCACTCACGATGGATGGCAGCATCACACATTACGATGGCAATGTGCAGTCTCATGCACATTTTCAGTGTTCGCAATGCGGAGAGATTTACGATATTCCAATGCCGAAAACCGAAGTGCCGCAACTTGATGGTTTTGAAATCAATGGAATGAAAGTCTTTTATTACGGAATTTGCGAAAAGTGCAAAAAGAAAGAAATTTAAATATTTAATGATTTAAAATTCAAAGATTTAACACGGATAAACAATTAAACAAATAAACATAAATCAACTAAACAACAAACATCATGGAATTAAAAGGTTCAAAAACAGAAGCCAACCTGCAGGCTGCATTTGCAGGAGAATCACAAGCTCGCAACAAGTACACTTACTTTGCTTCAAAAGCACGCAAGGAAGGTTACAACCAAATTGCCGACATCTTTGAAGAGACTGCCAACAACGAAAAGGAACACGCCAAGATTTGGTACAAACTCCTGCACGATGGCGAAGTTGCCGACACCATGACCAACCTCAAGGATGCCGCCGACGGCGAAAACTACGAATGGACCGATATGTATGACACTTTCGCAAAAGAAGCTCGCGAAGAAGGTTTCACAAAGATTGCCGTGCTGTTCGAAATGGTCGCCAAAATCGAAAAAGAACACGAAGCCCGTTACCGCAAACTCCTCCAGAACATCGAAGACGGCATTGTTTTCTCACGCGAAGGCGATATGGTTTGGCAGTGCGCCAACTGCGGTCACATTGTGATTGGCAAAAAGGCACCACAGGTTTGCCCAGTCTGCAACCATCCACAGTCCTATTTCCAAATCAAGGCAGAAAATTATTGATTAGTTGAACCTTTTTGGAGAGGAATTGTTATCATAGTGAACTTTAAAAACCAACACACTATGAAGAAATACGTTTGTGATGTCTGCGGTTACATTTACGACCCAGAAAAAGGCGATCCTGACAGTGGCATTGTCCCAGGAACACCATTTGAAGAAATCCCTGACGACTGGACATGCCCACTTTGCGGTGTCGGCAAAGACAGTTTCTCGGAAATGTAAAACCAATTGAAAATTGCGGGAGTGTCGGAAAAGACGTTCCTGCAATTTTCTTAAAATCAAAATTTTATGGACAACAAGGCACTCTTTAAAATCAGTTACGGACTTTACGTCCTGACCACCAATTACGAAAACAAGGACAACGGATGCATCATCAACACCGTGCTGCAACTCACGAGCGACCCGTTAAGAATTTCGGTCACAGTCAACAAAAGCAACTACACCCACGACCTGATTAAAGACTCGTGCGTGTTCAATGTTTCCTGCCTAACCACCGAGACACCAATGTCGGTATTCGAGCATTTCGGATTCCAATCCGGCAGGAATGTCAACAAATTTGAGAACAGTCAGGAAGAACCACGCGCCGTGAACAATGTGATTTACATTCCGAAATACAGCAATGCTTTCATCGCTTGCCATGTGGTGAAAACCATCGATTTCGGCACGCACACCATGTTTATCGCCGAGGTTCAAGATGCTCAGGTGCTTTCCGACAAGCCTTCGCTGACATACGACTATTACCAGCAAAACATCAAGCCGAAACCACAGCCAAAGGTTGAAAATGCAGACAAAGAGTTGCGGCGTTGGCAATGTCAGGTTTGCGGTTACATTTACGAAGGTTACGAACTGCCCGACGATTTCGTTTGCCCAGTTTGCAAGCATGGCAGGGAAGTTTTCGTTGAAATATTCGAATAAAAAACAGAAAAAAGCGATATGAGTCACATTCAACTTTCAGAAAACATTTTTTACGTTGGCGTAAACGACAGACGCACAGAACTTTTCGAAAACCACATGGAACTGCCAAACGGCGTTTCGTACAACTCCTATCTGATAGTCGATGACAAAGTCGTCCTCATCGATCCCGTCGAAGCCGGTTTCTTTGACGAGTATCTTCAAAAGGTGAAACTCATTCTCGATGACCGAAAAGTCGATTATCTCATCGTCAACCATGCCGAACCCGACCATAGCGGAGCCATTGCGGCCATCATCAGGGAATATCCCGAAGTTCAAGTCGTTGGAAATGCAAAGACTTTCGCTCCTTTGGAGGCATTTTACGGCCCAATTGACAACAAACTCATTGTTGCCGATGGCGAGACTCTGAATATTGGCCAACACACGTTCCAATTCTTCATGGTTCCTATGGTCCATTGGCCAGAATCCATGGTCACATACGAGCAAAGCACAAAGATTGTCTTTTCAAACGATGCTTTCGGCGGTTTCGGTGCCTTGAACGGTGGCATTTTCGATGATGAAACCGACATCCGTTTTTACGAAGACGACATGCGCCGCTACTACGCCAACATCGTCGGCAAGGTGGCAGGACCTACCTTGAAAGCCATTCAGAAACTCGGCGGATTGGAAATCAAGATGATAGCTCCGTCGCACGGACTTGTTTGGCGCAGCAATCTGCAATGGGTTCTCGACAAATACATCCAATGGAGCAGTCACCAAAGCGAGGAAGGCATCGTGATTGTTTACGGTTCCATGTACGGCAACACCGCCCGTATGGCCGACATCATAGCCCGTGGTGCAGCCGAATCCGGCATCAAAAACATACGTGTTTATGATGTAGCCAAAACCGAGGTCTCCTTCATTATGAGCGACATTTGGAAATACAAAGGTGTCATCATCGGGGCTTGCGCCCATTATGGCAGCATGTTCCCGAATATGACTTTGCTCGTTCACGAGCTCAACGAATTCAAGCCGAAAGACAAAATCTACGGCATTTTCGGCGGCATGAGCTGGGGCGGCGGTGGTGTGAAAACACTCTGCAAACACGCTGAAGAAGGCGGTTGGCAACTCGCAGCCGAAAGCGTTGAAGTGAAAGGCGCGCCAATTCGCGAAGAAGACATTGAACGGCTTTACGATTTAGGCTTTAAAATTGGGAAAGAAATTCAATAAACTAACTATGGAGCAAGGCAAGTCCTAGTTCCTATCCTATTAAAATCATGAAAACCATAGCATTAGTGGCACACGACGCCAAAAAGAAAGACCTATTGGAATGGGTCACGAAACATGTAGATAAACTTCGTGGTAACGAGTATTATGCAACGGGGACAACGGGAAAGCTGTTGTCAACTGTTCTTGATGGTATTCATTGCCTGAAAAGCGGTCCACTTGGTGGCGACCAACAGCTTGGCTCGTTGATTTCGGAAGGGAAAATCGATTATCTCATCTTTTTTTGGGATCCGATGACGAGTCAGCCTCACGATGTTGATGTGAAGGCGTTATTGAGGCTAAGCGTGTTATACGACATTCCAACAGCCTGCAATCGTGCCTCAGCCGACTTCATGGTTTCATCCGGACTTTTCGGAGAAGAATACAAACCCGAAGTGACAGACTATTCAGACTATCTGAACAGAAGAATTTGAATCAATGCCAATTTTGCATAATTAACAATTTAGTTGGCCGTGACATTGCATTTACTGCAATAAGAACAACAAAAAACTCCACCCCTATTCAGAGTGGAGTTTTTTCATGCCTATATATTAATATAGGTGTACTGATTATTTGTACTCAGCCAAAACGTCTTTCACGCGGTCTGGGGTCATACGGCCATAAACCTTGTCACCGACTTCGATAACAGGAGCAAGACCGCAAGCACCGACGCAACGGAGCACTGTCAGTGAGAACTTACCGTCTGGGGTAACTTCACCGACATTGATGCCGAGCTGACGTTTGATTTCGTCCAAAACCTTTTCAGCACCACGCACATAGCAAGCTGTGCCCAAGCAAACACTGATTGGGTGTTCGCCTTTAGGAGTCATGGTGAAGAATGAGTAGAAGGAAACGATACCGTAAACTCTTGAAACAGGGATGTTCAGTTCGAGAGCAACAACTTCCTGGACTTCCTTTGGCAGATAACCAAATTCACCCTGAACCTTGTGCAACACGTTGATGACTTCACCGCCCTTGTTTCCAAAAGACTTACAAACGTCCTTAATGAAGTTTATCTTTGATTCTGATAATTTAATAGTTGCCATAATTATTTCCTTTCTATGTTTACAGATTATTCACCACAAGCTTCAACGTGTTGTGATTTGTCAAAGTAATGAGTGTGGAGCTGTTCGTGGCTGAGGTGACCGCAAGGTTCGCCATAGTATTCCTTGTAGATGGCGATGATGTCAGGATTTTCATGTGACTTACGGATTGGTTTGCCAGCATCTTCACGATAGGTAGCTTCCATACGCTTGCGGATGATGTCGCTGTTGCCATGGTGGTAAGGCTGACCGGCACCGCCGATGCAACCGCCTGGGCAAGCCATGACTTCGATGAAGTGGAAGCCGCGTGGGTTACCGTTGCGGACTTCTTCCATCATCTTGCGGGCATTGGCAAGACCGTAGCAAACACCAACATGAACTGGGAGGCCGTTGAAGTCAACAGTAGCTTCCTTCATGCCTTCGAGACCACGAACGACTTCGAGGTCAATATTGGCGAGAGGTTTGCCTGTGTAGACTTCGTAAGCAGTACGGACAGCAGCTTCCATAACACCACCGGTAGCACCGAAGATGACAGCAGCACCTGTTGATTGGCCGAGTGGGCTATCGAAATCTTCTTCAGGAAGGTTGTTAAGGTCGATGTTGCACTGCTTGATCATGTGGGCAAATTCGCGAGTCGTCAGTGAGAAGTCGACATCTGGATTGCCGTTGACCTTGAATTCGTCGCGAGCACATTCGCTCTTCTTAGCCAAGCAAGGCATGATGGAAACGACAACCATGTCTTCTCTCTTCACGCCAATCTTCTGAGCGAAGTAGTTCTTAGCGACAGCACCGAACATCTGTTGTGGTGACTTAGCTGTTGACGGGTAGTCGAGCAGGTCCGGGAAGTTCTTTTCATAGAATGTAACCCAACCTGGGCAGCATGATGTGAACAGAGGCAGAGCAGCCTTTTCGCCGTTCAAAACCTTCTTCACGCGGCCGAGAAGTTCTGTACCTTCTTCCATGATGGTAAGGTCAGCACTCCAGTCTGTATCGAAAGCATAGTCGAAACCGACGCGGCGCATAGCAGCAGCCATCTTGCCGGTGACGATTGTGCCAGGTTCCATGCCGAATTCTTCGCCAAGGGCGACGCGGACTGCAGGAGCAGACTGAACGACGACGGTCTTGGTAGGATCGTTGATGGCAGCCATGACATCGCTGATGTTGTCTCTCAAAGTCAGAGCGCCAACAGGGCAAACCTGGACGCACTGGCCGCAGTTGACGCAGCTTGATTCAGCCAGATCCATTTCGAAAGCAGGAGCTACGACGGCCTGGAAGCCACGGTTGACGGCTGACAAAGCACCAACACTCTGGATGGTGTTGCACATCGTTTCGCAACGACGGCACATGACGCACTTATCGACATCGCGGACGATTGACAAAGTCTGGTCCTTGCGATATGTTGACTGTTCGCCCTTGAAAGGAATGTTGCGGATGCCGAGCTTCTGAGCCAAAGCCTGAAGTTCGCAGTCGCCACTCTTTTCGCACTGCAAGCAATCATTCGGGTGGTCGGAGAGAATCAGTTCGACGACAGTCTTGCGGGCGTTGATGACGCGTGGGCTGTGTGTCAGCACTTCCATGCCTTCGACGCAGTCGGTAGCGCAAGCTGGAGCGAGGTTACGGCGTGGTTTGCCGTTGAAGTCCTTAACGACTTCGACAACGCAAACGCGGCAGCCACCTGGTTTGTTTTCAAATTTCATTCCTGCCAATTCAAAGTAGCAAAGGGTAGGAATATCAATACCGGCTTGACGGGCAGCTTTCAGAATAGTGGTACCTGGTTCAACCTGTATCTGTTTGTTATCTATTGTTACATTAATCATATTAATATCTCCTTATCGATTATTTGACAGAAATAGCACCGAATTTACAACCAGCGATACAAGCACCGCACTTAATGCACTTAGTGGTATCGATCCACATTGATGGCAGCTTGTGGCCTTCAGCAATGTAATCTGTCTTTGAAATAGCTTCACCTGGGCAGTTCTTAGCGCACTTGCCGCAGCCGATGCACTTTTCCTTGTCGATTTCGTAGTTCATCAACTTCTTGCAGACGCCAGCACGGCACTTCTTGTCGACGACGTGTTCAACGTATTCATCCCAGAAGTTGTCGAGGGTTGAAAGGACAGGGTTTGGTGAGGTTTGACCCAGACCGCAAAGAGCAGCGTCCTTAATGACAGCAGCGAGGTTGCGGAGTTCCTGGAGGTCTTCCATTGTACCATTGCCTTCAGTGATCTTGGTGAGGATTTCAAGCATACGCTTGTTACCGATACGGCATGGTGAGCACTTACCGCAGCTTTCTTCGCAAGTGAATTCGAGGTAGAACTTAGCGATAGCGACCATGCAGGAGGTTTCGTCCATGACGACCATACCGCCAGAGCCCATCATTGAGCCGGCAGCCACGAGGCTATCGTAGTCAATCTGAGTGTCGAGGTGCTTTGCAGTCAAGCAGCCGCCTGAAGGGCCACCTGTCTGGACGGCCTTGAATTGACGGCCACCCTTAATGCCACCACCGATTTCATAAATGATGTCGCGGAGGGTTGTTCCCATAGGAACTTCGATCAGACCGACGTTGTTGATCTGGCCAGCCAAAGCGAACACCTTTGTACCCTTTGATTTTTCCGAACCGATTGACTGGAACCAGTCAGCACCCTTTGTGATAATGATCGGGATGTTGGCGAAGGTTTCGACGTTGTTCACGTTTGAAGGCTTCATGTTGTAGCCTGCAACAGCTGGGAACGGTGGCTTGAACGTAGGTTCACCACGCTTACCTTCCATGGAGTGGATCAGAGCTGTTTCTTCACCGCAAACGAATGCGCCGGCACCGTAACGGAGTTCGATGTCGAAATTGAAGCCAGTGCCGAGGATGTCTTCACCGAGGAGACCATATTCGCGAGCCTGAGCGATAGCGATTTGCAGACGGTGGATAGCCAGAGGATATTCAGCACGGATGTAGACCAAACCGTGGGTAGCGCCGATTGCATAACCGCAGATAGCCATAGCTTCGACGATTGAGTGTGGGTCGCCTTCCATGATGGAACGATCCATGAACGCACCTGGGTCGCCTTCGTCGGCGTTGCAGATGACGTACATTTCATCGCACTTGTTCTTTGCGCAGAGACCCCATTTCACGCCGGTCGGGAAGCCAGCGCCGCCACGGCCACGGAGACCTGACTTGGTGACTTCGTCGATAACCTGCTGAGGTGTCATTTCGGTCAAGCACTTGCCGAGACCTTCGTAACCGCCACGTGAGATGCATTCGTCGATGTCTTCAGGATTGACGAAACCGCAGTTACGCAAAGCGATACGGAGCTGCTTACGATAGAAGCCCATGTGCTTTGAGTCAGCAACGTGTTCTTGGTTTTCAGGATCCAGATAAAGAAGATCCGTAACCTTACGACCCTTGATGATATGTTCGTTGACTATCTTTTCAACGTCTTCAGGTTTAACTTGAACATAAAAAGTGTTGTCAGGCATGATCTTGACGATAGGTCCCTTTTCGCAGAAACCGAAGCAACCCGTCTTGATTACCTGAACTTCATCTTGCAAGCCCTTCTCGGCCAGGATGGTCTCGAAGTTCTTGACGATCTGAGCACTTGCTGATGCCTGGCAACCAGTACCGCCGCAGCAGAGCACGTGCATCTTAATTTTTGTCATATAAAGTCCTCCAATTAAAGATTAACCAATTGTTTCATAGTTCACAGGGATGATACCTTCCACCATTTCGTTGTTCATGACATACTTGGTGAGGATTTCATCAGCCTTGTTGTTGTCGACATGACCGAATACCAGCGGGTCTCTGCCTGGGCACTTCACTTCGATGGTCGGTTCTGCGTGGCAGTAGCCCATGCAACCGGTCTGTGTGAAGACGATGGCGAGTTTCAGCTCGTCGGCCTTTTCCATCATGTGTTCCATAACTTGCTTTGCGCCAGCGGCGATACCGCAAGTTGCCATTGCGACCTTGATTTGAACTAACGAGTCAGGATCGTTGCTCTTTTCGCGAAGGTCAAGATTAGACTGAAGCTTCTCTCTCATAGCTTTCAGTTCTGCTAAAGACTTAACTTTTGCCATTTTATTCTCCTTTTTATAGGTTATTACTTGAGTTTATTCTAAACTTATCAGGTTGAAATTCCGATTTCTCGAAATTCGGTGCAAATATACGAATATTTTCCCAATAATTCCAAATAATATCAGGTGATTTTATTCATCCCCAAGAACAAATTAACTTATTGCAAATCAATAAATTTAAACAAATATAATCACAATTCCAGTAAATTAGAATCTTTCTAATTTAGAATTATGCGGATAAATGGATTAACTCGAAAATTCCAATCATAGCGTTTTTCCTTTGAGCGGAACGGATTATTGCCTTATTTGCAGAGAAAATAGGCCAGAGCACCACAATCCCAATGCCAAGGCCGTGTTCTTTTCGCCCCATCCGGCAGTTTTTTGATGGTTTTCTCCGCCGCGCAGCGAAGCGGAGTGGGAGCAAATCGGGAGGAGACTGGATGCGGAGGCAGCCTTGGTACGGCCTTGGTATAGTACGCATCCCAGCATGCCCGATTTTGTCATTTTGTCATTTGTCAAAAAATCACAATAAGCGATTTCAATGTTTTTCTCCCTTTCTCCTTTCGCCTACTTACTATACCTAATTAATAATATATTATGTATTATTTTATTAATTGGCAGGTAACAAATGACGAGAGGGTCGAATTTGCTTATTGTGACAAAATGACAAATGATTTTTTGACAAAATGAATATTGTTATATTTTTAATAATGAACATGTTACACAAAAACAGACATTATGATTTGTCATATTCAAATTTACTCCTATCTTTGTGCCATCAAATCAAATACAATGAAAAAGCAAATCCTCACCATCGCATTCGCATTGCTTGCTATTGCAGGCTTTGCTCAGCAGAAATGCTATTGGGTGTTCCTCACCGACAAAAACGATACCCAATTCGACCCTTACACCTATTTTGATGTGAAAGCCATCGAGCGTTACCAAAAATGCGGCGCCGACCTTTACGACATCAGCAACTATCCGCTCAACGACAGTTATGTGAACGCCGTGGCCGCCTACGCCAATGAAATGGTGGGCGAATCGCGCTGGCTCAACGCTTTGGGCATTATGGCCACCGACGACAACATCAACGCAATCAGCCAGATGCCATTTGTGAGTTATGTGCAAGAAATTGCCTCGGAAGGCAGCGTAGCTGAATATAAAACTACGGAAATCACTGGTGAAGACAAGGATGTCCTGACCGACCAAGTGAAGCGTTTCGAAGGACAAAAATTCATCAACAAAGGCATCAACGGGAAGGGCATTCGCATTTGCGTTTTGGATGCTGGTTTTCCAGGCGTTGACACGCACCCTGCCTTTCAACATCTCAGAGACAACCATCAGATTATCAAGACTTATAATTTCCCCAAAAAGCAGGAAAACGTCTACGGTTGGGGCACACACGGCACCATGGTGCTGAGTTGCATTGCCGGCATGATTGAAGACCAACAGCTTGGTCTTGCCACAGGCGCCGAATTTCTCCTCGGCCGCACCGAGATCGACCCTGAGCCTTTCAAGGAAGAGATTTGGTGGGCGCAAGGTGCCGAATGGGCCGACAAGAATGGCGCCGACATCATCAACAGTTCGTTGGGCTACGGAAAAGACCGTCACTACACCAAAGACATGGACGGCACATCGTATGTGGCCAAGGCTGCTAACAAAGCCGTTGAAAAAGGCATTCTGGTTTGCAATTCAGCCGGCAACGAAGGCGACGACAGCCGCTGGCGCACCATCATCACGCCTTCCGACGCTGAGAATGTACTCTGCGTGGGCGGCATCAACGCCGATTTGGAACGTTACCGCCACATTGCATTCAGTTCGTATGGTCCGTCAGCCGATGGCAGGATGAAACCTAATGTCTGTGCTTTCGGTCAAGCCACGGTTGCCAATCCATCAGGCGGCTACGAAAGTGCTTTCGGCACTTCGTTTTCCAGTCCGCTGACGGCAGGTTTCTGCGCCTGCGCTTGGCAGACCCGCCGCGACCTCACCGCCTTGCAACTGAAAGCCGAAATCGAGAAATCGGGCGATCTATATCCTTATTATGACTATGCTTTCGGTTACGGTGTGCCGCAAGCCGGCTATTTCATCAAGGAAAGAAAAGTCACGCCACGCAATTTCGTTTTCGTTGAAGACGAAAACGCCATCAGAATTCATTTCACCAATAAAGTTCCTCTTGATTCGACCGAAATCATCATGGATGAAATTTTCATCAACTACGAGGGCGAAAACGGCATTCTGAACGGTTATTACCAACTTCTAATTGCCGACCAGGAAGACATTGTCATCGACAAAAACAGATTAGCCAACACAAAGAAAATCAACGTTTCATACAAAGGTTTCTACGATTCCTACGAAGTGAAGGGCAACCAAGCCTTGGCCATTGGCGCACCCGTTTCGGAAGGCAACGCCTACATCGGCATTGAGCGCAATGCAACCCACTATAAAGCCCAACAAGAAAACTGGGCATCGAAATTCTTCATGCAATACGACTATAACCTGCCGACAGACTATTGGGACGGCTACAGCCGCCATTACGCCTTCGGCAAACGCTGGATGTACGGCAAGACTTACAAATTCGGCATGGGCCTCAGCGCCGACTTCTACCGTTTCCGCGCTAAAGACGTGCCTCCCACCGAAGATGGCACAAACCACACAACAGCAATACGTTCCATGCAAATCCGTGGCGAGGTGTTCCAGCGCATTGTCAACCGGCTGTGGGGCATGAACTGGGATTTGGGTGTCTACGGTTCCTTGGCGGCAACGCGCAAAGCAAAGGACATCATGACCAACACGCCTGACGAATGGCCATACAACGACCGCGTCGTGACGAAATACACAGGCTACAAAGACATGAACTGGTATCAATATGGCGTCACGACACGCATCAGCAAATCATTCAGCAGCGGCATCGGCCTTTCCGTTTACGGGAACTACCGTTTGTCGGACATCTTTAATGTTCCAACCCCCGAACCTTCTCCATGGAACGTCGGTCTGGAATTGGAAATCGGATTATAAATGACAAACATGGACAGAGAATTTGAAGACACACTGCACCGATTCCTTAGCGAAAAGGAATTCATGGAAGTGGAAAAAGCAATAGGCCAACTCAAGGACAATGACGATGTCAGAATACTATTTTCACACGACAAGGCCATTTTCGCCGCCCATCTGAACCTAGAAAGCATTATCAGCAAATTGATGCCAATAAAGCTGCCTAATGACACGACGAATTGCTTTTATTCCATTTTCCCATCAGTTGCCGATGATTTGATTGTCACCCTCTTATCAGTAAAACCAATTAGGAATCAGGCACTTGACAAACCAATCCCCCATTCCCTTGATTTTGCTCACGAGACTCAATCCGTTATCGTTGACGATCTGGATGCCGAACGCAAGAAGATACACCTGCAATGTTCCAATGTATCGCACTACACGTTTTTCCCTAATTTCCTGGAAATCGTTAGCAAGAACGATTTGAAAATTTGCGAGATACACATTGCCCAAGCACTTGCCATCGAATCAAGGAAAAACAAGTCGTTTTTCGATGTCGAAATCCTACTTTCGCAACCCATTGAAGAAGAAAGATTCGCCTCCATTGCCAACGACTTCCGCCGCTACATACAGACTCGCATCAAGGCCATGAGCATCTTCGACTTGGTCGGTCCCGCCATGGTTGGGCCATCGAGTTCGCACACCGCAGGAGCCAGCAGAATCGGACTTTTGTCGCGCCACATCATCGAAGCCGTGATTGAAAGCGGCGAGCAGGTCAAATCAATAGAAGTCAAGCTGTTTGCCTCGTTCCGCGACACGGGCGTGGCCCACAAGACGCCCCATGCCATAGGCGGCGGACTTTCGGGTCTTGCCACCGATGACGATGCACTTCTGGCGCACGGCGACCCTGATTTCCTGAAACAGAACGGATTCCTTATAAAAGACTGCAAGATTGAGTTTTGCGGCTATAAAAAAGGCACTGCCGACGAAGAACAGCGATACGCCCAGCAGCAAGGAAACAACATCGCCGAAATCATCTTCACCACCGACAAGACGACACACTACATCACCGGATTTTCCATCGGTGGCGGCAACATAGAAATCCGTTATTTCGACGGCTTGCTCAACGCACCACTCAATGGCAAAAACGACATGCGCCTCGTTGAAGGTGCCATCGTTGCCTGCAACGAGAGCAACGTCTCCTACCCTACCATCGCCAAGATTTTCAACGATGAAGCCATAGCCAATCCGCCACAGATGCCTTTCAACACCTTTGAGGAGATGCTGCGCTATGCCAAAGGCCGCCACATGATGGATGTCATCATCGAGACCGAGACTCTTTTGCAAAACACCAGCAAGCAGAAGATTTACAGAAAGATGGCTTCGTATTGGAACATCATGAAAAGTGCCGTCAACAAAGGGCTGCAAAGCAAGGAACTGTCGCTTTTCAAACTCAGCGGGAGAAACGCCTCGATGCTTGATGATTACCTCGGCCAAAACGCCTTGTTCGACAACCTTTTCGGACGCGCCATCGCCTACGCAGTGGCCGTCAACGAAATCAACGCCAAGTCGGGACTGATTGTGGCTTGCCCGACAGCAGGTTCATGCGGCATTCTGCCCGGTGTCTTGAAAGCCTACGACGAGTTGCGGCATCCATCGGAAGAACGCATCAGCGAAGCCCTGATGGTAGCCGGATTCTTTGGCATGATATTGTTTGACGACGTCTCCACCGCCGGCGCCGACTACGGCTGTCAGGCTGAAGTAGGTGCCGCATCAGCCATGGCAGCGGCCGCACTCACCTATCTGGAAGGCGGCAGCAACGAGCAGATGGTTGAGGCTTTCACCATCGCCATCAAGAACGTTTTGGGCCTGATTTGTGACCCTGTAGCGGGGTTGGTCGAAGTGCCATGCGTGAAGCGCAACGGCATGTATGCCACCCAATCCATCAGTGCGGCAATGATGGCTCTGAGTGGTGTCAAGTCGTTCATCTCGCCCGACGAGGTGATGCTCACCATGAGGGAAGTCGGCCAACGCCTCAACGTGGATTACAAGGAGACCAGCCGCGCCGGCCTCGCCAAGACCCGCGACGGGAAAGCGGTTGAAGATGCCTTCGCCGGCGAGATTAAGAAGTTCTTCGGATAAAAAAGCATGAAATAAAAGTAGAAACTAAAAAAACACCTATTTTTACAGCACTCAAACGAGTCGTACAATTTTCAATTCCAACTAAAATTCATTCCGTATGAAAAAAGCATTACATAACAAAACGACATTCCTATTCGTCTTTTCTATCTTATTGACTTTAAGAGGATTCGCCCAAACGACATTTACTGTCGGCGATTTGAATTACCAAGTTAACGATGACGGCGTTTCCGTGACCATCATAAGTTCCGTCGGCGGACAAGGCGCGACGGGCGAGCTGAACATTCCTGAATCAGTGAACTACGAAGGCAACGATTATGCGGTGACAGCCATTGGCGACAACGCTTTCCTGTATGGTTTCTTTACAGGTGGCCTGAACATCCCGAACTCGATAACCTCGATTGGCGATGGTGCATTTGCGTATTGCTGCTGGTTCACGGGAGACCTGATTATCCCCAATTCCGTGACCAGCATCGGCGAGGGCGCATTCCAGATTTGCTATGGTTTCACTGGCAACCTCACCATACCCAACTCCGTCGTTTCCATCGGTGACTTCGCCTTCAATTCCTGCGACGGCATGACTGGCACGCTGAGCATTCCAAACTCGGTGACGTCGCTCGGTCCTGACACATTCAGTTATACGGCATTTTCCGGAATCACCGTCGATCCCGAGAACAGCGTCTATGACTCAAGAGACAACTGCAATGCCATCATCGCCACAAGTACCAACGAGTTGGTCACCGGATGCAAGAGCTCCTTCATACCCAACACGGTCACCACTATCGGCCTTGACGCATTCAAGGGCTGCCAAGGGCTGACCACCATCGACATTCCAAATTCGGTGACTTCCATCGGGGCTGACGCATTTTCATTTTGCTACAGTCTCACAGGCGACTTGACCATTCCGAATTCCGTAACCACCATTGGTGCCGGTGCTTTTTTCTATTGCAGCTCCTTTGACGGCACGCTCACCATAGGCGAATCCGTCACTTTCATCGGCGACTATGCCTTCAGGAACTGCTCCGGTTTCACCGAGGCCGTTTCGTTGGCCGTCACGCCTCCCGAACTTGGCTGCGAACCCGGATGGGATTGCGTCGTATTTGAATACTTCGGCACCCCTACCCTTACCGTTCCCTACGGATGTGCACCAGCCTATCAGAACTCCGCATGGTATGACCCCATGGGATGGAATGGATTTTATGAATTCATTGAAGCCGAGTTTGACGCCGTTTCAGAAACAGAAGATGTCGCATCAGCAGTATATCCCAACCCAGCGACAGGTGTCGTCAGAATCGAAGCTGAAGACATTAGGAGCATCTGCATTTACAACATTTCCGGGCAAAAAGTGTTTGAAGGCATCACAAACGGCGATGCTTTCGAATACGATTTCGGGAAACATAAAGCTGGCGTTTACATCATTGTCGCAGAGACTCCGAAAGGCACCGAAACAAAGAAAGTGACGATATTATAAGCCACGGGGCCAGTCCCTTCTAACAATATGGTTTTGAACAACTTTTGAAGGGTTGCGCTTCAGTTTTAAAATTCAACAACAAAACACCTGCCATCATGAACGAAAGAGAAAAATTTTTCGACTCCCTCAAACGCAAGCTTCTAGCCATGCTTATCTGGATTGTCGCCATCGTGGTCTTCGCCTTCATTATCATTTTGTTCCAAAAAGCATAATTGCCCCACAAAGTGTCATTGGCTCTCACCGTAATCTCATAATCAGGTTTGATTTCAGTGATGCATATATCAGTGATGCATATATCATCGATGTTCCATGAGTGAAAATGGCCTTTGTACACAAATGCGATATACAGATATTCATGTCCGGCATATTGCGAGATGTCAACAGTCTCTTCCTGCCAGGAAGTTACAGTAGTGGAAATATTAATACGATCGGTGAAAGCAGACGGTTTAGGGTCGAGAGATTCGGATAGATTGCTTGACGCTACCCATTCAACAACTTAAACCCCAACCACATTTTGCACCTATAGGTTTCGCCGTGTGCCTACAAAAACACAATGGACTGATTTTCCATTGAACAATTCAAATTAAATCATATCTTTGTGCCTTAATTCAACACTTACTTATTTATGAAAAGCGCAAAGAAACCATTCATTGGACTGAAAAACAGCAAGTTCATCTTCACAGTCATCGCACTGACCGTCATTTTAGGCATTACCTGCACAATCTCTGGCTGCGGGTCGACTGAAGGCAACAAGGAAAACGACAAGGAAACTGCTGCTTGCGAAGAAACTGCCAGCGGCAAAAAAAACCTAAAGGAATTAGAGGAACTGATAACCAAGGCCTATTTAGACTTCAACATCTACGATTTGATGAGCCCCGACTTTTTGGCCGCCCAAGAAGCCTCGGTGAACGGCGAGGAGTTTTGCATCGACTGGGATTTCTTCTACAACACCCAAGAGGATGTTGTCTTTGAGAATAAGCCAAGAATCACTGCTGAAACCATCGACGCCAGCCACGCCAACGTGTTGGCTTCACTTGACTTCAAAGAATGGGGAGATCCCGTCATCATGCATCTCTCGATGGTGAAAGACCAAAACACCGGCAAATGGCTCGTTGACGACGTACTTCAAGACGGCAGCGAACGCAGCATCAAGCAGATGATGATTAATTGTGCGAACGCTTATTAAAAACACGTCCGACAATATCAAAAAAAACACACAACACAACGAACATGCGGAAAACACTTTTTCTTTTGCTTTTTCTGGCGACAGGCTTTGCCACAGCCTTTTCGCAGGCAGAGAGCATGCCCATAGAAATAGACAGATCAACCTTTAGGAGCTATTTGTATCAAGACTGCGGACGCATCACCGTCACCCCAGAGAGGCTTTGCGAAATCGTCATAGACGTTCCCGAAGCGCAACACGATGCAAAGGTAGCCAAGAACTTCGCTAAAGCCAGAAACAACTGTTACTATATCACCGGGGCTAGCATCATCACTTTTTTTGCCGTCCGCTTTTTGCCATATTCTAACCGCACGACATACCTCTTCCATTTGCAAGTTTGCGAAGCTGTTTGTGTAGGTTCATTGGTCACCAGCTGCGTGTTAGGTCCCATCTCCAACCATCATGCAACCAAAGCCGCCAAAATTTACAACGCCAAAATAGGCGAAACTTCTTACAATGATGTAAACCTCGACTTCGGCTTCACTCCTGGCGGTGTCGGAATGACGCTGAGTTTCTAGAATTGGGGAAAACGCGATACAGCCCGAACGAAAAAAATATACAATCCTAAATATTGCTGTCGGCCAAAAGTATAGCGGACAGCAATAAATTTATTTACGGTCAAAAGAAAAGATTTCTTTCCAACAAATGAAAAAATCAAAGATTTGTTTTCAATTTTCCAAAATTACCATTACATTTGCCGTCAGTTTTTCACAAATCTATTTTACGCAAAATGAAAGTACAAGAATTAGTAGACAAATTAGGGCTTAAAGTCCTGTCAGGAGCCAATGGGCTTAACCGCGAAATCGACGGTTGTTATATCTCCGACCTTTTAAGCGATGTGATGGGCAACGCCATGGAAGGCAACATTTGGATTACATTGCAGACCCACAAAAACGTGATGGCTGTCGCTTCATTGAAAGAATTGGCCTGCGTCATCCTGGTGAAAGACCTCGTTCCGAATGCCGAGACCATCGAGCAAAGCAACGACGACGGGTTGCCTGTCCTTCAAACCTCGCTGCCAACCTACGAAATCGCCGGATTAGTGTATAACCTGTTACATTAGACAACTGGACGATTGGACAATTGGACAATTAGACATTTTGACGAATCTAAAAAGTCCATAAGTCCACAAGTCAAAAGAAAAAAAATGGAACTGAAAGCATATAGGGCCGACCTGCACCTGCACACTGTACTTTCGCCGTGCGGCGATTTGTACATGAGTCCGAGTGCCATCATCGAGCAAGCCAAGAAGCTGCACCTCGATGTCATTGCCATTTGCGACCACAACACGACACGGCAGGTCAAGGTGGCACAGAAAATCGGGCGCGACAACGGCATTCTGGTCATCGGCGGCGTTGAAATCACCACGCAAGAAGAAGCCCATGCCCTCGCCTATTTCGAGACTGACGAACAGTTAGACAAGTTCCAGGAGTTCCTCGATGAGCACCTTCCCCACATTCCGCTTGACGAGGACAAGTTTGGCTACCAGCTCATTGTAGATGAAAACGAGGAAGTCGTTGGCGAAGAGGAATGGCTGCTTTGGTCGGCTTTGGATGCTGACTTGGACACTCTCTACGACAAGGTTCACGAAATCGGCGGTCTTTTCGTTCCGGCCCATGTCAACAAACCTGCCAGCAGCTTGATGAGCCAGTTGGGTTTCATTCCGCCCGACCTCAAGGCCGATGCACTAGAAATATCGAAGCACGTCAAGAAAGAGGATTTCCTGAAGAAATTCGCCTATCTGAAGCGGTTCAATTTCACAAAGAGCAGCGACGCGCATTTCCTGCACATCATCGGCGAAGTGCATTGCGTGCTATACATGTACGACAAGACTTTCGACGAGTTCCGCAGAACCCTTCACGGCGAAGAAGGCAGATACATTGACACTGAGCCAAAGGAAAAGTTACAATTGTTATTTGGATAAAAAACCATGAAAGAACTATCACTCCATGTATATGACCTAATGGAAAACTCCACGGCGGCCAATTCGACCCTCGTAGAGCTCACCATCCGCGACAGTCTCAAAGACAATGTCTACGCCTTCACCATCAAGGATAACGGCAAAGGCATGAGTCCTGAGTTTCTCGCCAAGGTCACTGATCCCTGGACCACCACGCGCAAGACGCGCAAAGTTGGTCTGGGTCTCCCTCTTATTAAGATGAACACCGAAAACGCTGGCGGCGGCATGAAAATCGAAAGCACCGTCGGCGTGGGCACTACGCTCAATTTCTGGTTCCAGCACGACCATCTCGACCGACCTCCGATGGGTGACTTAGCAGGGTCGCTCGTCATGCTTTTCTCTGCCCACGAAGACATCCATTTCATCTATACCCACATCACTGATGATGGCGAATTCGTTTTCGACACCGACGAGATCAAGGAAGCCCTTGACGGGATGCCGATGAACGATGTCCACATCATGCAATACCTGAAGGAAATGATTCAGGAAAACCTAAAGGAAATCAATTATAACGACTAATATTTTTTATTTTAAACATTTGTAAACCAAATGACTATCAAACAAATTTCAGAACTCTTGGAAGCCAAGGTGCTTTGCGGCGCAGACCGTTTGGACGAAGAAAACGACATCGTCTTCGCCTCTGACCTGATGAGCGACGTCCTCACCCTCGGCGATTACAACCCAGTCATCCTGACTGGACTCTGCAACATGCAGACCATCCGCACCTGCGAGATGGGCAACTTAGACGTCATTGTACTCGTGCGCAAGAAAAAAGCCACCGAGGAAATGATTGAAGAAGCCGAAGAGGAAGGAATGGTCCTAATGGAATGTGACTATTCCATGTTTAAGGCTTGCGGCATTTTATATGCAGCAGGTTTAAAGGCAATTTACTGAGTATTAACTAAAAACAAAACATCATGCATTTCGAATACCAAGTTTACGAAGCGGACTTTGTGAATGCCGGAGCAGCCTCGAGTGCCATCAAAAAGACGCTGAAGCAGCTCAACATCAACCCAAGTATCATCAAGCGGGTTGTAGTGGCACTCTACGAAGCCGAAGTGAACGCCATAGCACACGCTTACGGCGGCACTATTTACGCTGACATTGAACCGGACAAAATCACGGTGAAAATTGTTGATACAGGTCCTGGCATCCCCGACATCGATTGGGCCATGCAAGAAGGCAATTCAACCGCTTCGCCAGAGGTCCGCGACATGGGATTCGGAGCCGGCATGGGTTTGCCCAACATAAAGAAAAACGTCGACAAGCTCAATGTCAGTTCCACCGTCGGCGTTGGAACGACCGTTGAAATGGAAGTGAATTTCATTTAAACCACAAAAACATCAGACTACTATGGAAAAGACTCCTTTCTTTCACGCCTTAGCCCTTGATGAAGATGCGTGCATCGGCTGTTCACATTGTATGAAATCGTGCCCGACAGAAGCCATCCGCGTCCTTGACGGCAAAGCCGTCTTTCTGCCCGACAGATGCGTCGACTGCGGCAACTGCTTCAAAGCATGTCCCACACACGCCATCTATGTCAAGCAAGACGACTTCGATTCCATCTTCAACTTTCCTTGCCGCGTGGCAATCGTCCCAGCCATATTCATGGGACAATTTCCGAACGACATCTCAGTCTCGCGCATCTACGGCATACTCAAAGAAATCGGTTTTACTCATGTGATTGAAGCCGAGTCGTCCATACCGATCTACACAGCCGCCAAAAACAAATACGCCATCGAGCATCCCGACATCAGGCCGCTCATCTCGACATTCTGTCCGGCCATTGTGCGGTTGATTCAAGTCAGATTCCCAAGCCTTGTCGAGAACCTCATTCCGATAAAAGCGCCTATTGACATCACCGCCATGTACATCAGGCGAAAAATCAAGAAAGAATACGAACTCGATGACGACCAAATTGGCCTGTTTTACATCACGCCATGCGCTGCAAAAATCGCAGCCGTAAAAGCTCCGGTAGGAGAAGAGAAATCAAGTGTAGATGGCGTCATCAACATGGATTCGCTCTACAACCGCGTCTATAAGAAAATCAAGCAACAAGGTAAAAACTATAAGGAGCAGAAACTGCCCATTTCGCAACTTTCAGCCGACAGCGTGCTGACCTCACTCACCAACGGAGAACGGCGTCTCACCAACGTTCACCATTCCTATGCCATAGATGAAATTGACAATGTCACAGAGTTTTTGGAAAAACTAGAAAACGAAGAAATTGAAGACGTTGATTTCCTTGAACTTCGCGCCTGCGACCAAAGTTGCCCTGGCGGCATTCTTACCTGCGACAACCGTTTCATCATGTGCGAACGCGTCTTTGAAAGAGGCCGCAAAATCGCAGAACGCGAACGTAAAGGCGAACAGACTAAAGACCACGAAATGGAGCAAGAACGCGTTTATCTCTCCCGCAACCTTCATGTCGACAACATCAAACCCCGTTCCATGCTCGTCCTTGACGAAGACAGGACCGTGGCTTTGGAAAAGATGAAGAAAATCAACGAATTGAGGGCCATGCTTCCTCAAACCGACTGCGGCATTTGCGGTGCTCCAACATGCGATGCCTTGGCCCATGACATCGTTTGCCAACATGCCGAACTCACCGATTGCGTCTTCATCCAACGCAACCTCGAAGCTCGTGGCAACATGGATGTGGAGGAATCAATGAAAATCATGGAAGTGATTTGGGGCGCTGATAAAATGAACAACTACGTGAAGAAGAAATAATTCCAAGTAACTCTATAGAACAAGAATCTGAATGATTCTATGACGCGTCTCCTCGTCCATCTCCGAGGTATCGGTAAAGGCTGGAGTTTGAATTTCACATTTCTCTTGCAAAGGACTATGCTTGCTGTTTCTTTCCTGACATCCTGCCAGCAGCAGGGCGGCGATAACTGCCGCTGCCGCCGAAAGGATGAGCTTGATTGCTGTCTTTTTCATTGCTTGACAACCTTGTCCGAATAGACTTTTCCGCCTTCAAGGGTAATTTTCGCCACATACTGCCCCGCAGGATGGTCTACCACATCTATTTCAGCAGTGCGCGAAAATGCCACGCAGCGTCTCTACTTTTCCGTGTGTGTATCCGAGTGCGTGGACTTGATTAGCCGTATCCGAAAGCGATGCTCCTCGTCCATTGCCGCCGTGTCTGTTGGCGCCGGAACTTGGATTTCCGTCTCCTGCGGTGCGGAAGGCTGACTGCGGTTTTCTTCCTGGCATCCTGCCAGCAGCAGGGCGGCGGTGGCCGCCGCTGCTGCCGTGAGGATGAGGCTGTTCATTGGCCTTTTCATTGCTTCACCACCTTATCCGTGAACGCCTTGCCGTTGTCCAAGGTGACTTTCATGAGGTATTCACCAGCAGAAAGGCCTTGCAGGTTGAGTTGCTCCAAGGAGCCGCTTTGCGTGAGCACCATGCGGCCTTGCAGGTCGTAAAGCTCAATTTGCGAAGGTTGCACGTCGGGCGAATACTGGAAGTTCAGATTGTCGCTGACAGGATTCGGATAGAACGTGTAGGGACGGACCAATGCTTCCGCGTTTGACACGGAAAGTGAACCATCCTCGAAGAACTTAAGGACAAAAAGGCTTGTTTCGCTATTATCTTGCGTCAAGCAACGACCTGCAACCAGACAGCCTCCGTCGCCAGTGGCCATTACGGAGCATGGCTGAAATACATGAATGTCATCCCTGTAATAACGGCACCAAATGATGTTGGCATTGTTATCAGTCTTGGTTACGACAAAGTGATTCACTCCGCTTATCTCTCCACCATGCCATGTACGGGGGTCATAGACTCCGTTGCAGATAAAGAACTTGTTGTCGGCCGACGCATCCATGCCTTGGCAAAATGCCATTACCCTGACACTGTCGTTGTCGTGAGGAGTGAAAGAAATGGCAACGATACTGTCGTTTGCATCCAATTTCATAGCCAATATCACTTCATCCCACAAGTCAGGATCATAACCGTCGTAACGGAACCCTCTGACGCTCATTATTTTTGTTCCATCTTCCATTCCTTCTGTGAACGCTTCCGAATAACAATTATTGATGACAATGCCATCGGTTATCGACAGATGAATGTTTCGCACAAGGTCTTTCGTGCTGAATTCCGAGAACTCTCTGTTCATGCGGATGAGATAGGCTGGTGGCGTCTCACTGCCTTCCGGTTCGCCAACAATGGTCTGACCGTAGTCACCGCTGCCGTCTTTATACTCGAACAAGCCGCCCTGGCTAGAGAAAAAGAGATTGCTTGGCAGAGGTGATTCGCCCATCGCCAGCATCTCCCCATCGGATGAAAAACGCATGTACAGCAGATTGGACAAATAGGAAGAAATCCGAAACGGGAAGGTGCAGAAAACGATGTCTCCTTGGCTGTCCATCAGGCTTCTTCCTCCTGTGAGGGCGTCGGCATGATAGGCTTCAGGAAGTTCAAACTCCTTATGCCACAACAGGTTCATGTCAACATCGAATTTGGCTAGATATGGCTTTTCGTATGTCGATGTACTGTCGACAATAATGCCGACAGCCAGACTGTATTTTGAATCGGACGGGTCTTGGAAAAGGCTTATGATGGAAGAGGATCTTCCAGCCTCATTCAAAACCATTTCGCCTAGCAGTTCTCCCTCAGGCGATAGCTTCAGCACTCTTGCCGGCATTGGCTGATCCTTCTGACCGATGCCATAGCCTATCATCGTCAGGTCGCAGGCGGCTACGAAATAGCACTGGACTCCGCCATCATCATTTCTTATTTCCAGCGCATGCGTGCCACCAATCTCCATTTCGGAAGGATATCGATGCTCATAATAGAAATCCGGCTGCTGCGCCGATAGACGGTTACCGATGACCAATAACAAGAAAATTTGAATGATAGATTTAGTTTTCATGGCAGTTGTATTATATAGGAGATTTTATATTTTATAAAAAAAAACAGAAACAAATGCCACGGACAAGGAGTTTCCTTGTCCGTGGAGAAACGCGATAATGTGTTATTCTACTGCGGGTTGATCTGAACAATTGGGCTTTCCGTGTCTTATTCTGATACTCCAAGTGTAAAATGCACGGACTTCTCCAAGAGCAGGAATATAAGTGTTGTATTTATACTCATGATTAATTACAACATATTGAATGTAATGATTGCCAAATGGTTGCTGGTGATATAATGAAAGAATCTGGGAATAATAGTATTCCATTTCATCATGAGGAATACAAATTGAATTCTGGTCCGTATTGAACGAGGTGTAAATACGGAAACAACCTGCAACTGAATCATAATGCAAATATCCGTATGTATCCCAATGGTCAACATCTGTAAAATATATTCTAGCACCATTAGAACAAGCAATTGCTTCTCTTGATTGATAAATCCACTGAGTTATGATTTCCGGAGCACCAGTACCAATGTTTTGGCCATCACAAGTTCCTGCATAATTCCTTGGACGCCAATCAAAAGAATCGTGATTATTTACGGGAGTAGCAGAATTGTCATAACCTCTTGTCACAACAACTATTTCCAAACCATCATTATCTCCATCTTTACTTTGCATTTCATTGAAATTACATAAAATGCAATAAATGCTCTTTTCCGGCATATTATTCTCGTGATAAGTTTCAATAATGGACTTAACTGCCTCATTGTATGCCAATGCCAACTGCGATAATTCTATCTGGTTTTGTGCAATCGAAACTTTAATTTTAATCGTATCATACTGATACATATTGGTTTCATAATTCGCATCACCAAAATCGAAGTTCAACAGGTTTCCGAAATCGCGCTGAGCCTGCTCCAAGCTGATGCTTTCCCCGCCCTTGGTGGCAGAAAGCATACGCTTTTTGAATGAAATTAGGTATTCGTCTATGTTTTCCGATGACTGAACACCTTGTTCCAAATTACTTGTTACCTGTTCTTGTTTTTCCTTTTTGCAGGAAACCACGATGGCCGAAACAAAGGCCGCTGCCACCACAGCAAGGATGGCAATAGAAATTTTTCTTGATTTCATTGTCGTAGATTTTTAATTGTTAATAATTGATTTAATTGACTTTTAATCCGTTACCGTAAACTCACCATAATACTCATCTCCATTGGGGAGCGTAAAGGTGATGATGTAATCTCCTTCAAAAGGAATGTAGAACTGCATTCCGTTTGGGGTAAGCATTGAGAGGCCCTGGACATTGCCGCCCGAAATGGTTTCCACCTCAACGACCACTTGGCCGAGATTTTCACTGAAAGATACCACCAGGCTGTGACCATTGAGCGTGGCGTGAATACTTTCGCCTTTTTCCACACCACAATGAGAAGTCTTCAAAATAATAATAATATCATGCTCGTCTTGCTTTGTTCCTTCAGCACCATGTGCGAAACCCATAGCTGCCGACGAGACGAACAGCATGAGCATCAGAACGGTTTTGAATTTTTTTGCCATATCGCATTCTGTTTGAGATTTGCATCGGCAAAAGTAGAATCGCAAAACAAAAACGGTGCTGGACAAATGATGGAAAGTTGATGGAAATTGTTGGACAAAACAACAATTATGATATATATGATTAAAAATCAATTATTTATTATTTCATAACAATTGATTTCTAATTATTTGGACGCCGTCTGACAAGACTTTTGGACATCAAAAAAAATCAAGAAAACGAACTTCAATGGCAGTTTTCCCTATCGAAGACCAGCCTGTCTTTTCATGAAATCTGTCAGATTTTCGTCGGTTTTAAGATACTCCTGCAGCCGGGCTGTCTTTTTTTTCACCGCACCGTAGGTCAAATTCAGCAAGGCGGCCATTTGCTTTTCTTCCAAATCGAGCAGAAGCAGATAGCAAAGCAGCAAATCCTGCGACTTTATGCGGGGATAACGCTCACGCAACTGCGATTCCAATTCCCCGAAATGCTGATTCACCACACTGCAAAACTGCAAGCCGGCAGCCTCGTCAAGCACCACTTCCTTATGTTCAACGGGAAGGTCTCGGGTCGTGATGCTACGCAACAGAACCGAATCCCTGATTTTCAGGCACACCGGCTCGCTGAAAAAGGCTTCGCCCTTATCGGATTTCTTCTCCATCGCGGCTTCTTTTTGTTTCACCATCTCCAGTTTCAAGGCTTCGGTTTGGGCTTTCTGTTGCTCGAACCGTTTTTCTGCTTCGTCCAGTTTTTTGCTTGCTTCGGCCTGATGCTGCTGCAATTGCTCGTCGAGTTGTTGCCTTGTAGCCTCCAATTGCTGTTTCGCCTCGTTCTCGGCAGTCTTTAAGCGATTTCGTTGTCTTTTTCTCAAAGCTAAGGCTAAAATGAGAAGCACTATCAGAACAATAGGAATCAATATGAAAAGGGTGCGCTTCACGGCCTTTTGCTGAGCCGACTTTTGCTCAGCCTCGGCTTGCCGTTGCTGTTTTCTGTTTGCATAGTCCTGATACAAGGTACTCAGTTTTGAGGCTCCCGACTTGGTTTCAGCTCCTATGCTTTTATACTGAGCCATGAACCGGATAGAGGCATCCTCTTTTGCGTGCTCGCCAAGGCTGCCATAGATTTTGCTAAGATGTTCGGCTGCTTCAATTTTAATATCAAGATCCGACTTATAATCGAATACAGGTTGCAAGTACCGAAGAGCGGAATCATAGAGGCTTTCCCTGTAATAAAGGTCTCCAATGGTAAGGTATCTGGTCAACCTTTCATCATCATCTTCGGCTTCAATAGCCATGCGTTTAAGTGTTTGCAATGCGGCATCGCCTTTTTGGTGATACACGTAGTCATTCAGTGCCCAACTTGAACGCAAGTCGCGATAATAAACGTTAGCGGTGTCAGGCATCATGGTTAAGGCTTGTGCATAGTAGTATTCCGCGCTGTCTATTTCGTTCTTGACAGCGTATTGTATTCCAATTTTATACAAAGTGATAGGAATGCTATAGGCAGAAAGAGGTACAATGCGGAAAAATGCCAAAGCCTGTTGGGCACAAATAATGGCAGGTTCCGACATATATTGGTCTGAGAACAAGCTATAAAGCCTATTGAAAGTCAGCCCCATGAACTGCGCTTTTTTACCTGCCAGGTTTTCTGTCTTATAATGGATTTCCATAATTTCCACAGTTTTCAGATATTCCGTGCAGGCATCAACCACACTGTCCTGCTCATAATATCCTACCCCATTAATGTAATGTGCCCGCGCATCAAGGAAAACGGTGTTGTCTGTAGAGACGCGATTCATCGCGTCTCTGCCATCAGTCACCACAATTGAATCGAAGTAATCCACCGCTTTCAGCAGTTCTTCGCGGTTGGTCTGCTCGCAATCGTTCTTATAAAGCAATTCGGAAAGCAGAATTTGGAAATAATGCCCGTCAAATGTACTCAGGCTGTCGGCCTTGGGGGAAGACGCAAAATCCACCAGCACCATCAGCGCACTGTCGGGCTGTTGCCATAGCAGGCTGTCAATGGCTTGTAATTGTTTGTTAGGAGACACGATATTCCCGCTTTCGCTGGGAAATGCTTTGCATTCGACGCAGTCAATGACGAGCGTCTCTACAGGGTGCCGCGAAGAGCATCCCGCAACAACCACGGCAAGAAACAATATGAGATGTTTCAGTTTCATTGCCGCAAAGATAGGAAAAAACACGGACAACAACCTGAACGCAGATTAATTTTTGAGAGGACCAACACCTTACGCTTTCCTCACGACATTTGCAGGTTTTGTGGAACAAAAAGCAACTTCACGCCTAGCAATGTTTTAACGGACGACAGATTCCTTCCGCTTAGCCAACGTTTCAAGCAGAAGGACAAGGCCTGCGCCCAACAAGGCGAACGCCACTGCAACAAGCAATTCCGATGAAAGCGGCGGCCAGGAAAAGATGTATTCCGACACATCGGGACTAGTCGTTTTCCATGGATAAACAACAGGCAGACTGCCCAACATGAAACCCGACAGCACCGACAAGGTCTCGTCGCGCCATTCCTTCATCAGCCACGAAAGCAAATGCGAAAACATGACAATGCTGACAACTGCGCCCAAAGCAAAAGGCAACAAGGTTTTCATGCCTTGGCCGAATGTGGCCCAATGCGTCAGATTCGGAATCGCCTCCGTGACAATCAATTCATAATTTCCCATTAACAACATCAAGTGAGAGCCTGAAATGCCAGGAACAACCATACCTGTTGTGCCAATGATGCCGCAAAGGAAAAGATACCAAAACGAATCGTTTGAAACCGGGTTGGAGCGAATCGATAACAAAAAAGAAACCGCCGTGCCCAAAACCATAAGCAGCACGATTTTCAGATTCACTTGCTCCAAAGTCTTCAGGATGTAAATCACCGAAGCCACAATCAGGCCAATGAAAAAAGACCATGTGTAGACTTCATGTGAGGAAAAAACAGATTTCAAAAAGACCGCCGTCAGCACCATGCCTGCCAAAACGCCGAACATCAATATGGAAAGGAATTTCAAGTCGGTGCGTCTGGCAAATTCCGGAAAGCGACGCTCACGGAGCAGCTTGAAATTCTTATGATTCAGCGATTTGATTGAATTGACAAAACGTTCGAAAACGCCCAAAATCAGCGAGATGGTGCCACTCGACACGGGCAGCACATTCACCACGCCCATACTGATACCCTTTGAAAAGATAGAGATGATTTCAGAAATCTTCATGTATCGCAAAACTCAATCTGCTTAAATAACGCACAAAATTGAATTTTGTTGCATGAAGCGATTTTTACTTTCCAATTACTTCCGCATAGCAGTCGAAATAATCGGCCTGCGTGATTTTCACCTGATAGAATTGTCCGATTTCCAATTCGTTGTCAGCGGAAATCAAAATCTCGTCATCCACTTCCGGCGAATCGTATTGTGAACGGGCAATGTAATAATCACCTTCCAAGCGGTCGACCAAGACTTTTTCAGTTTTGCCGACACGCATTCCGTTGATTTCAAGCGAGATATCCTGTTGGATAGCCATCAGTCTGTCGACACGTTCCTGTTTCACCTCATCAGGGACATCGTCTTCCATTTCGTAAGCCGGCGTGCCTTCCTCGGGAGAATAGGCAAAAACGCCAGCACGTTCAAAACGCATATCGCGGACAAACTGACAGAGTTCTTCAAAATCCGCTTCAGTCTCGCCAGGGAAACCAACGATGAAAGTCGTGCGGAAAGCAATGTCAGGCACATGCTTGCGCACATTTTCGACAAAACCAATGGTCTGCTCACGGTCGACACCGCGGCGCATACGCTTCAAAATTAATGTGGTGATGTGTTGCAGAGGCAAGTCGATGTAATGGCAAAGTTTCGGATTTTCGCGCATCAAATCGAGCAATTCATTCGGAAAACCGAGCGGATAACCGTAATGCAAGCGAATCCATTCAAAGCCATCAATCTTACACAACTCCTTGACCAATTCCACGATATGCGATTTGCCATCTAAGTCAATGCCGTAATAGGTCAAATCTTGCGCAATGAGAATCAACTCCCTGACACCTTTCTTGGCCAACATTTGCGCTTCTTCAAGAAGTTTGTTCATTGGCACGGATACATGACTGCCGCGAATCAGCGGAATGGCACAGAAAGCACAACGGCGGTTGCAGCCTTCCGAAATTTTCAGATAAGCGTAATGCTTCGGCGTGGACAAAACACGCTGCGTGACGAAGCCACATGGCACATCTTCCTTCAGAATGTCAGCGGCCACCTTATCGACGCTTTCAACGCCATACCAGGCATCAACCTCGTGGATTTCCTCCTGCAATTCCTTACGGAAACGCTGCGAGAGGCAGCCCATCACATACAGTTTGCTGATTTTATTCTGCTTACGCAATTCCGCATATTCCAAAATCGTGTCGATGGATTCCTCTTGGGCATCGCCGATGAAGCCACAGGTATTAATCATCACCACATCCGATTTGCGGTCGGAATCGTGACGAATAAGGAATTGTTTTTCGAGCAAGGCTGCAAGATGTTCAGAATCCACCTTATTCTTTGAGCAGCCAAGCGTTACGATATTAAAAACAGGTTTTCTCATTCAAACAAGCTATCGACAAAAGCCTTTCTGTCAAAGATTTGGAGATGATCGATGCCTTCGCCAACGCCAATGTATTTTACAGGAATCTTGAACTGGTCGGAAATGCCGATGACAACGCCACCCTTTGCCGTACCGTCAAGTTTCGTCAAAGCCAATGCATTGACTTCGGTAGCAGCCGTGAATTGCTTGGCCTGTTCGATGGCATTTTGGCCTGTAGAAGCATCCAAAACCAGCAACACTTCATGCGGTGCATCGGGAACGACTTTCTGCATGACGGTCTTAATCTTAGTCAGTTCGCGCATCAAGTTGACCTTGTTGTGCAAACGACCAGCCGTATCAATAATGACGACATCGGCATCCTGAGCCACAGCCGACTTGATGGTATCGAAAGCCACTGATGCCGGATCAGCACCCATGCCCTGCTGGACAATCGGCACGCCTACCCTATCGGCCCAAATCTGCAACTGCTCAACAGCGGCAGCGCGGAAAGTATCGGAAGCGCCAAGAACGACTTTCTTGCCTGCATTCTTGAAATTATGAGCCAGTTTGCCAATGGTCGTGGTCTTGCCCACACCATTCACGCCGACCACCATGATGACATACGGCTTCTTATCGGCAGGAATGTCGAATGTGGTTCCATCACCAGATTCATTTTCCTGCAACAAGGCAGCGATTTCCTCTTTCAGGATGGAATTCAACTCATTGGTACCGACATACTTGTCGCGAGCCACGCGCGCCTGGATACGGTCGATGATTTTCAGGGTCGTTTCGACACCGACATCAGAGGTGATGAGAATCTCTTCAAGATTGTCAAGCACCTCATCATCGACAGTCGACTTGCCCATGATGGCTTTTGTGATTTTGGAGAAAACGGAAGTCTTGGTCTTTTCCAAACCTTTGTCAAGGTCTTCCTTGGTCTCCTTTTCCTTTTTCTTCGTTAAGAATGAGAACAGGCCCATAATGCTTTGTTTTGGAAGGGGACCGGTTTTTTTCAGCACGTCCTTTCGACGAGCTCAAGGAACTGATTTTCCCTTCGGTTATAAAAACGAAAAAATAGCTCTTCCATAAGTTGTTATGGAAAAGCTATTAAAATTCACCTAATTAAGCAATTTATCTCTTGGCGAGGAATTCCTGAACCTTGTCAGCAGGAACTACTGTTTCTTCGAAATAGTAAGCACCAGTCTTTTCTGAGCGCTTCATTCTGATAATCTTGCTAAAGGTCTTATCCAAGCTACGAAGTGTAGCAACAGCTTTCTTTGCCATAACTATAAATTATTTAATCTCCTTGTGGAGGGTCATTTTCTTAAGGATTGGGTTATACTTCATCAACTCCAAACGGTCAGGAGTGTTCTTCTTGTTCTTCATGGTATAATATCTGGATGTGCCAGGCATACCACTTGCCTTATGTTCGGTGCATTCGAGGATGACCTTTACACGTGCGTCTTTCTGTTTCTTTGACATTGCTTATCTTCCTTTCAAATTTGGACTGCAAAAATAGATAATTTTTCCATTCCTGCAACCGCTTTTGCAATATTTTTTATAACTAACTTATTTTCCGTTGATTACATTCTCAATAATAGCCAAAATTTCCTTTTCCTGCTGCAAAGCGGCGGCTTCAATGTCGGCTGCTTGCTTCAAAATGTCGGCCTTGAAGGCTTCATCTTTCAGACTTGCGGCATTAATCTTGACATTCAGATGCGCTCCCATGACGGCAGAACGGGCGCACAAAGCACCGACGCCAGCATCGGAAACCGAGTTCGGATTGCCGGTTTCGGCCATGGCGCGAACCACTTCAAAAGCGCTGAAAGCGGCTTTCATGGTACGGAAAGGAACTTCAGTAGCATACCTTGTAGCATCCTGAATGGCCTTTGAGCGGGCAGCCTTTTCTTCGTCGGTCTTCTTCGGCAGGCCGAAAGCATTCATAATGGTATTGAAAGCGTTGGTGTCTTCATCAACCAAAGCGAGCAGTTCATCCTTGATAGCCTGACCTTTGACAGCCCATTCGGAGAACTCTTCCCAACGGTCGTCCCAACCTGGCTTGTGTGACGAAAGGTTAGCCACCATGGTAGCGAGCGATGCGCCAAGAGCACCCATGTAAGCGGAAATGGAACCGCCGCCTGGAGCTGGGCTTTCGCTTGCCGTTTCGTTGGCAAAACCTGTGCAGGTCATGTCGACGAGTTTCTTTTGGCTGTTGTCTTCAATCAGATATTCAATGACTTTTTCCTTTGGATTGAAAGGTTTCAAGTCATCGAGGCCCATCGACTTGATGGCTATCTTCATAATTTCCTCTTCGCTGACGCCGAGCGAACGCTGCTGCTTGGCAAGATAGAAACGGCCAGCATCCATCAGAACCTTCTTAGGAATCAAGCCGACGATTTCGCAACCGGTGACACGCACGCCACGGGCGGCAGCCTTAGCGCAGACTTCCTCAAAGCAGACGTGAACCGGAGAAACGCTGATGTTGGTAATGTTCATGGAGACCTGAGCGATGCCGTAATCTTCGATGAACCAACCGATTGCCTTGGTGCATTTCAAAGTGCCAGGAATCATGATGGTGTTGCCGTTTTCGTCTTTCATCGGTTTGTCGGTCACCTTATCGCCCATACGCTTCGGACGGCCCTTTTCGCGGACATCGAAAGCGATGGCATTGGCACGGCGTGTGCTGGTGGTGTTAAGGTTATAGTTGATGGCGACCAAGAAATCGCGGGCACCGACTTGCGTTGCGCCGGTATGAGCCACGAGTTCGTTCCATTCATTAGGACCGAAATCAGGCTTCCATTGCTCGGAACCGAGGCGTGATGACAAGGATTCATATTCACCCGTGCGGCAATAAGCCAAATTGCGGCGTTCAGGACGGAAAGCTGCGTCTTCGTAGCAGTAAATCGGGATATTCAATTCATTGCCAAGGCGTTCGCCCAATTTGTGAGCGTATGCGACGACCTCTTCCATCGTGATGTTCGACACAGGAATCAGAGGGCACACGTCTGTGGCACCCTGACGCGGGTGAGCTCCGTGATGCTGCGACATATCAATGAGTTCGGCGGCCTTCTTCACCACGCGGTAAGCGGCTTCGCAAACATTTTCAGGTTCACCGACAAAAGTGATGACGGTGCGGTTGGTGGTCATGCCAGGGTCGACATCAAGCAATTTGACGCCTTCCACTTTTTCGATTTCAGCGGTCACCTGATTGATGATGTTCATATCGCGGCCTTCGCTGATGTTCGGTACACATTCGATAAGTTGTTTCATATAAGGGTAGATTTAAAAATTCAAAGATTTAAAATTTAAGATTTAAGGATTTAGCTCTCCATAAAAACGGGTGCAAAGGTAATGCTTTTTTCGGGACGAAATGAGAAAACGTCAATTCTTTGAGGGATTGTTCAATTGAAAGCTAATGGGAAGCAAACTCTTTACCCTTACAGCCTCGCCATTATGAAAACCCGGCTTCCACTTCGGCATCAACTGCACAACTTCAACCGCTGCTTCATCACAACCATGGCCTATGCCGAGTAAGACTTTCACATCCGATAAACTGCCATCTGTTTCAACAATAAAGGCGACAAACACACGGCCTTCCACACCTGCGTCTTTTGCCTGTTGCGGGTAGACAACGTTATCCTGAACAAACTCTATCATTTTTTCCTCACCACCAGGAAATTCGGGCATTTGCTCAACAAACATATAGGCATCAATATCATCAGCCGGTTCAATAATAACACCAGTCATAAAACACTCGTCTTCATCAGGAATTGCCTCAAACATATTATGATGATCTGACTGCTTTTGCGACAACAACGAATTCTTTTCTTCCTCTGACGACACAGCAATTTCACAACCATCGACAGCATCAACCACATCGCCAGGAATTTCAAGATTGAACGAAGAAAAAGCAGGACGAGGAGAGACGGAATCAGCCGCCAATTCGCCAGCAAGAGGGCGCTCGGAAACAATAATATCAGACGAATCAGCAGCCAATTCCACATCATCTGCGGGCTGAGGGTTGGAAGCCTTGTTTGACGAAGTGCCATTATTGCCGCACGACGACATTCCGAGCATAGAAGTCAGTGCCATACCCGAAATCATCACGGCCTTTCCAAGCCTTTGCCGTTTTTCAAGTTCGCGCTCCAAATAGCGCACTTCGGCCTCGCATTTCGGGCATGTGCCCAAGCAGTCGCCTTGATAGGTACATTCACTGATGACTAATTCAATGTCGTTTTCCGCTGCAATCTGCTTGCGGATTTCCTTCAGGATTTTGCAAGTTCTTTTTCCTTTTGTCATAATGCTCACCTTATTATATAGTTAAACTCGTCAATTTCAGTCACGCCCATCGATTTCAGGGTTGCAATGCTTTGCTGCACATCGGCATCAGTATTGAAATTCGGGATATGTGGCACACGAACCACAACATTTCGCGCCCCACGACGTTGCAACAACCATTCCAAATTTTTCAGAGTCAAAGCATTATCTTTTCCCGTATAGGTCTGATAGATTTCAGCATTCACATCCTTGACGTCAACGATATAGCCATTAACCACTTCATCAACCTTCATCACGCTTTCTTCAGGCACATTGAGGCTGGTTTCCACCACGATGCTCCATTGCGGTCCGCACAAGGCACGGAACTCCCTAATGAAATCCACCTGAAGCAAAGGCTCGCCGCCGCCGAAGGTAACGCCGCCTTTCGTGGCAAGGAAATAAAGCTGGTCGATTTTCACGATTTCATAAAGTTCCTTGGGAGTGTAAAGCCTTCCTTTCGCAGCATCCCACGAAGTTTTGTTGAGGCAATATTTGCAACGCAAAGGACAGCCATTGAACGTCACCAAAGTGGTAACGCCCTCACCATCGGTCGTAAGGCGATGGCGGCTGACTGCAAAGATTTGTGCTTGTGTCATATCGGCTGCTAAAATAATCATTTTTTCGTAATGATGAAAAAATCTGTATTTTTGCGGCATCAAAACATCATTTTATGAATAAGGTATCGGAAAACCCTTCAAAAAACCGAGCTGTCTCTGACGAGAGACTTTTGCCTCCTTTAGTCATTATTGTCGGTTTAATCATCGCTTGCTACCTGACGGCCAACGTGATGGCGGTCAAACTCATCAAAGTCGGAAATGTCACTATTTTCGACGCGGGAACCATCATTTTCCCCATTACCTACATGCTGGGCGATGTGCTGACTGAGATTTGGGGCTTCAGGACGGCCAAGCGCGTCATTTGGCTCACCTTGATTTGCCAAATCATCTTCACGCTGTTTGCCTGGATTGGCATCAGTCTGCCCTACCCCGCCGAAACGGAAAGCATGGCGACGGCTTACCGTCAAGTGTTCGGTTTCGTGCCACGCATCATGCTGGCTTCGCTGACGGCTTTCCTATGCGGAGAACTCATCAACGCATGGACAATGGTGAAAATCAAGGAAAAGACGGGCGAGCGGCTGCTTTGGGTGCGTACCATTGGCTCATCGGTGTTTGGCTACATCGTCGACACCACGCTGTTTGTCTGCATCGCTTTCATCGGCACCGTCCCGACGCGCGACATCTTCACCATGATCGGTATCCAAATCGTTGCCAAACTACTCATCGAAGCCTTGGGCGGAACGCCTTTGGCGTATGCGGCAATTCGGTTTTTGAAGAAAAGAATTTAATCAATGTGAGACATGATGTTTCAATAAGAGACGCGATGAATCGCGTCTCTACAGAAAATCATTTTTGCAGCGAAATTTTTATGGCTGTAAAATTTACCGCCATAAAATTTCATTCCACTACAGGGATATTGTCTTCGCCTTGTTGCTCAACAGGAAAATTGCAAGTGTCAGCAATCTCACCAGGGAGCGGCTGTTCAAGAGCTTCGATTTCCGACGAATCGGGCACATACATTACATCACCCTCTAATGGCCGAACTTGGTCAAGGCATGATGTAGCACCGAACATGGTACCGATTGCCATTCCCGAAATCACGGCAACCTTGCCCATGCGCTGGCGTTTTTCCAGTTCATGTTCAAGATAACGCACTTCAGCCTCACATTTCGGGCAAGTGCCCTTACATTCGCCTTGATAGGTACATTCTGAGGTTACAAATTCAATGTCATTTTCTTCCGCAATCTGCTTGCGGATTTCCTTCAAGATTTTACAGGTTTGTTTGCCTTTCATATCAAATAGATTTATTTTCCAATTATCACATTGCATTCCACTTGTCTTTCACCGTAAAGAAAATTCCAGCCTGCAAATTTACGCCACTGGTATTGAGCGGACTGAAACAGCCAATAATATTGTTCGTGGCGATATAAAAGTGGAAAAATTTCAAGTTGCAGGTAACGCCGACGCCAAGGTTGTCGAAACTATTTTTCATCATGGTGTAGGTAGCGCACAGGTCGAAATGCTTGTTCAGATTGCCGTTGTAGGCCAATGTCATGGCAGGACGGAAACCGAGGCCACTGCAATAGCCTTGCATCTGTGCAACGAAACGATGCTTTTCGTTCAAGTCGTAAGTGCCACGAAGCAGAAAATTGGTGTGCAACATGGTCGTATATGGTTCCGTGTTTTCAGAAGTGAAATCAAAATAATTACCCAAATTTTCGACGAACCATTCGCGATAGCCTTCATCGGATACAAGTTTCTGTATATCATTGACGTCCAACCCTTCAAACAGGAAACTACCATCGTCATAAAACTCACCGTTATCAACAATTTGGTTGTTCAGCATCACAGAGGTCTTTCCCCAGCTGATGAAGCCCAAATCGTTGACGGCAGCCGTCATACTGAATTTTTCATTGAAACGGTAACTTGCAGCAAAATCAACACCAAAGCCTGGACTACGGAACAGATTAGCAATATCGAAACGGCTGTTATTGAACTTGAATTCGCCATCAGCAATATGGAAAGGCATAGGCGAAGCCACCCGTACCGCCACATCCTCGCATAAGCGCAAAGCGTATGTTTCGGGGTCGGTATAAAGTTTCACATCACAAGCCTCCGTCTGCATCTCGGCCACGCCAAACAACAGTTTCACCCTACCGCCAACAGAGAGTTTATCATTCGGACAAATCTGATAGCCCAAAGCGAATTCCTGAAAAGCCATCAGGTTCATGTCCAATTTCATATCAGCAGGATTGTTTTCTCCGACAAATGCCGCATTACCGGAAGCCGCCAACTGAAGCAAATCATCGCTGTAATTGCAGATGGACTGAAAACGGACACGATGGCTGTAAGTAATATATCCACGACGCAACTTTCGTCCAACACCAAGGACTTCCATGTCGAAAGCGGAATTCATGCCGTTTTCAGGATGCAAACTGTTGGCGAGCTGCTTCAAATCGATGACCGAAGGGCGGCCCGAAGCATCGTAGTCAAAGAGGTTTTTCAAGCGGAAATCCTGATTGCGAAAGTCGCCGCAAACGTTGCCTATGGCCAACGAAACATGACTATCGTAAGGCATCACCGCAGAGGCATTGTCCTTCAACTGATAAGGATTCGTATCCATGAAATCGACCGGCGAAACATTTTGGGCGACTGCCATTGCCGACACGAATGATAAAACCGCTATACTGAAAATCTGTAATCTCTTCATGGCTTAATCATTTGAGAATTCAACATTTCCGTTATATTTTACATCCGCCTTGACAGCAAAATCGAGGCATTGCTTCATGTTCAACACCACATCGCGCGCATCGGTATCGAGTGTAAAATCCAAAATGATGCGGTCAGAAGACAACACCCTATTCACTCGGTCTTCCGTAATCTTCACTACGATTTGCGAGGCTTTTTTTGTCCCGTCAAAAGAGCCAAGGATCCTTGCATTCGAAGCTATGGTATCCATGATCATCTGATTTTGAGAATCATACATTAAAGCATTGATTCCAAAATCAAAAGGCAAATCAGTGAGGAAATCCAAATCGAGGACAATTTCACGAACCATATCAGGGTATTCGATTTCGGAGAGTTTCATATTCACCGTATCGCGATAAGAAATTTCCTGCACATTGAAAGCCATTGGTATATCGGCGGTAATTTTCACATCAATCGTGGAAGTGTCACTGACATATACATTCTGCGACATGCCGTCAGGATTCAGCAAAAAAGAGCCTGAAGCGTAAGTGTAATTCGAGACCATGTTGAGATTGCCACGCACTTTCTCATTGAAAACCTCGCTGAACTCTGATGATTTAGGGATATTGATAATGGTGGGCATCTGTTCAAAGATATTGTATTGAACCACGCCTTCACCCGAAATCATGGCCGTGTCGACACTTAGTCTTGCTGCCATCTCGAAACCGTTCCTTTCCAACAGCCTGATGCGGGCATCACAAATTCCAGCCACGCCTTCCACCTTATTTGGGAACAAGCTAAACATCGTGTCGATTGACATTCTTGAAGAATAGCCTGTCACACGGCCCATCATCTCACTGACGCGCAGATTGGTGACATGCATCATAATGCCAAAGCTCAGTTCCGGAGCGGTGAAATCATAAGCGGTAAAACTCACTTCATAATTGAATTTCACCGTGTTTTCCTCATCAGTTTCGTAACGCAGACCTGCCAAATCCAAACCATTTTGACCAGCTGACGGATTGTAATTCAAGCACATGTCATTGCCATCGGCATCCTTGATTTCGGAAGAGCGAATGACGACCCGATTTAGACCAATAATGTTCGACGAAATCTCAAAATCGAAACGCCCCGAACGAATTTCAGCCATCAGCACGCTGATGTATTCCGATTCCAAGGTGATGGTTTGGGAAAATGTCAAAGTCGTATCAATCGGTTCGGGCAACACAAATGGATAAGGATTCGGAATTAAGAACTCTTCGTTGACATCAATGTCCTTAAAACAAAGAATGTTTTTGCCATCGACGACATCTTCCAAATCATAATTCATCACGAAATGCATTCCTCCATCCTCGTCAAAAGTCAGCAAAGTATCGATTTGAAAGCGCTCCATGAGGCTTTCAAGCGAATAGGAAGCCGTAGCCAGAGGCAAAAACAGTTCGCCATCCATGGCCACGCCATACACATTGTCGAAATCGTAACGCTTACTGCATGACGACACGAACAAAGCGACGCATATCAATGTACACAAAAGGATTCTTCTCATCTGATTACATCATTTTGCCATTCAGAATCACCTTGGCGACTTTATTTGCGCCATAGTAATAAGGCATGTATTCCAACTGCGTCATCGGTTGCGTGATGATGAGGTTGGCAATCTTGCCGCGCGTAATGCTGCCCAGTTCGTCACTCACACCCATAGCATAAGCCGTATTCAAAGTGGTGGCATTAAGCCCCTCTTCTGGCGTCAGACGATAGCGGATGCTAGCCATTGAAAGCACCAACTGCATGTTGCCTGATGGCGAAGTGCCCGGATTAAAGTCGGAAGCCATGGCAACCGGCAAGCCGTTCTTAATCATCTCACGAGCCGGCGACAAAGGAAGATTCAGGAAGAAAGCGCAGCCTGGCAAAATGGTCGGCATGGTTTCAGAACCTTTCAGGCACTCAATTTCAGCCTGGCCCATCTGCTCCAGATGGTCGACGCTGATGGCGCCATATTTCACACCCACCTGCACACCGCCTGAAACAGCCATCTCGTTGGCATGGATTTTCGGACGCATGCCATATTTAATACCCGCCATCAAAATGCGCTCGGTATCTTCGCATGTAAAGAACCCTTTGTCGCAGAACACATCGATGAAATCAGCCAAATCCTCTGAGGCCACAAGTGGAATCATCTCGTTGATAACCAAGTCGACATAATCCTCCTGATGACCGCGGTATTCCATCGGGATGCCGTGCGCACCCAAGAAATTCGATTTGATGGTCAGAGGCGAGTTCTCCTTCAAGCGACGGATGACACGCAGCAGCTTCAGTTCGCTTTCGGTGGTCAAGCCATAACCGCTCTTGATTTCGACGGCACCCGTACCATAATGCATGATTTCGTTCAGGCGTTCCATGGCAGTTTCGTACAATTCGTCTTCCGTCGCAGCAGCCGTTGCCTTGGCCGAATTGAGGATGCCGCCGCCGCGTTTAGCGATTTCTTCATAACTCAAGCCACGGATTTTGTCGACAAACTCCAATTCGCGCGAGTTGGCATAGACCAAATGTGTGTGCGAATCGCAAAAACAAGGCATGACCAGACTGCCGCTGACATCGACAATACGGCGGTTTTCAGACAGATAACGCTTGCATTCAGGCGAATCCATCGGACCATAATCGACGATTTTCTTCCCTCTTGTCAACAGAAATGCATTCTTTATTCTACCGATTTCCGACATCTCGGCGCCACACTTCATCAGGCGGCCTTCCTCTTCGATGCCTACAAGTTCCTTGATATTAACGAGTAACATAATTGCAAAATTTGATTAGTGCCACAAAAATAATACATATTCAAAAATATTCTTACTTTTGCCCGTTAAATTTGAAGAAAAATGAGAAAAGCCATCATCCTCACCTTAATCTGTTTTGCTTTTTCTGCTAACATTTTTGCCCAGGAAAAAGAAGAGACCAAAGTCATCAATCTGACTTACAAGGAATTCATCAAGAAAGTCTGGAACTTCGAGAAAAACCCAAGCACATTCAAGTATGAAGGCAAACTGCCTTGTGTCGTTGATTTTTATGCCACTTGGTGCGGACCATGCCGCAAGGTCTCCCCTATCATGGAAAAAATTGCAAAGGAATACGACGGCATGCTCACCGTTTACAAAATCGATGTCGACAAAGAGCCGAAACTTGCCGCCACATTTGAAGTCAGAAACATTCCTACGGTCCTTTTCATCCCAAAAGAAGGCCAACCCATGAAACAAGTCGGCGCTTTGAGCGAGCAGCAGTATAAGCAGATTATTGAGAACAACTTGCTGAAGTGAGTTTGGTTTTCGGTTTTCAGTTTACAGTTTACAGTTTTTCAGTTACTGTAAAAAACTGACAACTGATAACTGAAAACCGATAACTGATAACCTAAAAAAATGAGCACATTATTCCCCACAGCCTACTTCCCGAGCATCGGCTACATGAAACTGTTTTTGCAAGCCGAACAGCCCGTCATCGAGATTTGGGACACCTACCACAAACAGACTTTCCGCAACCGCTGTCAGGTGATGACCGCCAACGGCGTGCAGTCCTTGAGCATCCCCGTCAAGAAAGTGAACGGCAACCACACGATGACTAAAGACATGATTCTCAGCCCCGTGGAGCCATGGCAACAAATTCACCGCCGCTGTTTGGAGTCGGCTTACAAAGCTTCGCCTTATTTCGACCACTATTACGGATACATTGCTCCTATCTTTGAAACCAAGTTCGAACGACTCACCGATGTCAACGATGCTGCACTGAAAGCCGTTTTCAAGATGCTGAAAATCGACAAGGAGATCACGCACACAACAGATTACATTCACGAAGCGGAAAACGATTTCCGCGAACTGCTTTCCTCAAAGAATGCCGATTTAGGTTTACAGTTTCCGCCTTACTACCAAGTGTTTTGCAACAAATATCCTTTTGCTCCCGACTTGAGCGTCCTGGACCTGATTTTCAATGAAGGGCCAGAGGCAAAAAAACATATTTTGGAAAGATAGAATTAAGGCTTCCCTTTTTCAAATTATAGCTGCCATAATTAATTCTGGTTTTGTTTCATCGCTTCCTCAAAAATTTTCCAGTGAGATTCTGTCATTCGTTCAGGCGTGAAAAGGCATACTCCAGAAGCTTTAGACATCATGGCGACACACATTGCAACTCTCAGTTCAGCTGGCGATAGTCCAAGGCCTTCGGGATCTTGTATGTCGGCCCTGTTTTGCCAGTCGCGGCAGATGAATAACCCACTGATGACTGGTTTATCCGTGGACAACACCGCTTCTTGGGTAACTTTGCCCACCCACTCTGCCGGTTCAATATAGAAATCGTTGTAATTCATCGGGAAAAACATATCGCATTCCCAATCATTCCATTGTTGCCGCACCATTGGTTCAGCATAACTATAAGGACCAGGAAAAACATCAGCGCTGACACGGAAACCATTGTCATGCAACGCTTTGCAGATTGCATTCACCAAATTGGTGATGTTGTCGCAACGGAATTGCGCCCATTCGGGAATTGAGGCGGGATCAACGCCTTCAGCCAATTTCGCCTTGATGTCAATACCTGTTTGGCCTTTGAAATCAGCGCAACACGACTCGCAATAGCAGTAATCTGCGCCCGGATATTCCTGCACCTTACCCTCGGCATTCCGCCATTCATGATGGATTCTGTCCTGATATTTTTGCCACAGTCCTTCGGCAAGGATGACATCGGCATAACGGATATAGTCGAGTTGCACATAATCCACATTAGGAATTTGAGCCAACTGGAGGTATTGCTGCGTCAGCCAATTGATTACCTCAGGATTATGAGGATCAAGTGTCTGATAATAATCGACATACGCACGATATTGAGGCACCGAAGCCGATTGTCCCCATCGGTTGACAGTGTACCAAACAGAATCCAAACCACCTTGAAGCATTGCGGCTGCCCAAGCATGATATTCCAATCCGACTTCGTGAGCTATTGCTGCGCAATTGGCCGTTTTCTCGAAGTCGAATCCGCAATTCATGCAGACGCCAGTGATACCATGGCACTTCCACGACTCCATAACAGCGCGAAGGCTATCTTCAGAGACATGCTCCTGGTCCCACGAACTCCAGACGTATGCTTTCATGGCAGTTTTCGGTTGTCTTCTGCGTATGCAGCCACATTCATCAATGCTGACAGTGCTGCCATCAGTTTTTGTGACCGTTATCTCAAATTTACGGGTGGTAGCTTCCAACGCTATCTCAGCGTCATCAGGCAGGAGAGCGAGGTCTTCTTTGCTTAATCCGAACTGTTCAAGTCGGTTGAAATAGGTTTCAGTGCTTTCGAATTGTTCGCCCTGGGCATAAAACATGGCCCAAAGCAGTTTTTCGATGTTATGGTTAGCAGGATAACGGAAACTGTCGGTGCCGGCCGGCTTGTTTGAAAAATAGAGATAATTCCAACGCTCGGGCATGTGCATGTTGATTTTGCCCGTAGCAGGACAAGTCCAATTGTATTCGGGGAGAAATTCACCCGCCTCATTTTGCTTGCGTTCCGTCTTGCCATTCACATTTTGGGTCTGCCATTCTACGCGCGAAAAACCTAGACGCCAGTAGTTGCCGGCCATGAGTGGAACTTCGAAATTGTGAGCTACAGCTCTTTGAGGGATAGCCAGTTCCACGCTCCATCCTTGGTCGATGTCGGAATCATCGTTAAGAGTGCCGTTGATATGGGTGGCAATCTTGACACCGGGAGCATTCCACGCAATGTTTACGAAAGTGCCAGAGGCTGTTCGGTAAGGTTTGGTGAGGAAGAGGTCGAAAAGAGTGCCAAGAGCATTGAATTCCATTTCAAAATAGTTCTGACCATCGTTATCCGGATCAAGAAAAATTTCAAAATCAGGCTCTTGATAGATTACTTCATCGTGTTGTGTAATAGATGCCCAAATATTAGGTTCTTCCAATTCTGCCGCAATGTAGAGATAATCATCGTCCCAAAGCATGCGAGCCTGAGTGTAATAAAGCGGGAGCGGAAAACCTTCGCCGCTGATATCCTGAAACTTGTCGATGATGGGGGCATTTTGCCATGCAGCCTCATCGGGAACGCCATCGATGACGATGGGTGTTTTCGTGCGATAGACCACATAACCATTAGGGTCGGTAAGCTGACGCCAAAAACGCTGGGTAAGACCTTGGGCGATGGCATCCGTTGCAAACAAGACCATTGAAATCAATACAAAAAGTGTTTTCATCATTGGACGATGCTGTGATGGACATTATTTTCGGACTGCAAATGTAAGGAAAATAGGCAATAATATACTTTTCGACCTATATTTGTTAATATGCCAACCAACACAGTGCCCGAAGGGTCAAAACCGCACCTGCCATATACCCGCTCCGTACTTCGTCCAATACTTGTCCATACTTCGCCCAATGCTCATCCAATCCGGAGAATTGGACAAACTGTGTGTCAGGTTGTTACAAACAAAGGCATAAGTACGGCGAGGACCTTGGGAGGTGGCAGTCAATAGATGCCTTTGATTATAGCTTCTTAGGTTAATTCTTATCTGTTTTACTTCACCACAAACTTGCGGGTTTCATTGCCCACCTTGATAAAATACATGCCAGCCGGCAAATCAGAGACGTCAATAGTAGTTTCAGACGCATTTTTCACGAGGCCTTCCTTCACCTTTCGTCCCGTCAGATTGATGATGCTATATTCCATTGCATCAGGCGATTCCAGAATAAGAACGTCATGAGTCGGATTTGGATAGATGGCCATGCGACCATTGCTGTTTTCCACAACATTTGTAATGTTTATGAGAACATAATTGAGGTCTGGATCTGATTCACTTAGTGCCGGGTCTGATTCGCAATCATCGTCATACAAAGCCGTCACTTGATAATAATAGGTGCCGATTGGCGATGCGTCAAAATATTCGTAATAGTCCTGACCTTCGACTGCATCGATTTGAGCGATTCGGGTGTAATCATTGCCATCGATGGAACGATACACATTGTATTTCACCAAGTTGGAACGCGACTTTGCAGCGCCCCAAGAGACCAAAGCACCGTATGTATCATCTTCATCATTATAAATGTATTCGCCACGGATTGGCGCGCCTGCTTCGCAAGTGGTTGGACCGATATACATGTCCTTGTCGAGGCAATTCGACCAAGTGATAGGCGACTCGCGCGGTTCCTGAAGCGTTGAATCGAGGGCCTGACGGTTACCTGCGTAAACGCAGCCAATGCCCCATTTATAAACGCCAGGTTCAAGGTCAGCAAACGACACATCGAGGAAAAGGGTATCGTGCAATTCACAACTCAAGACCTCTGTGTTTTCGAGAGTATATTCGCCCATGTTGTAGCAATCGGTGCGATACACACGGAAGTGCGAAAAAGCACGGCCTTCAGGATCGGTGAGGCCGTAACCTTTATCATCTTGAAAACTGAAATTGATGTTATCCACATAATAGCGGTCTTCGCCTGAGTTGACAGAGCCGTCCTTGGTGTAAGCCCACTTGAAAGTGTGCTCGCCCTCGGTGATTTCATAACGATGTTCAGTCCAAGTGGCAGTGCCTGTCGCGGAATATTGCTGCACGCCATCGATGTAGAAATAGCCATAGTCCCAGCTGGATTCCGACGAAATGTAATCGTAGAAACTCATGAGGCCGTCACGCGGAATGTTGACGGTCACTTCGATGCTGGAAGTTGAAGAGCCCACGTTATAGTTGGAGGAACACATGCAATAAGTGCCTTCCTGCGGATGATTGGTCGAAATTTCCCAAGGATAGGAACCCTGAAGGTCCCAAGCGTACGACGAAAAGTCGCCCGATTCGAAATCCTCAATCATTGAGCTCAAGGGTCCCCAGCTCCAATACACCTTGACGTAAGGTGAATTCGGGTCTTCAGGATCAGGATAGTATTCAGCCCTGACCTCTGCTTTTAATGCAAATGGCATGAACAACGCCAAGCCTAACAATACGGTAAATAATCTCTTCATATTCAATTGCGTTTGATGATTTTTAAAGTTTTCGGCTGCTAAAATAGGGAAAAAACAGGTATTGAAAAGAAGTTTTGTGATTTTTCAGAAATTTTGTTTGCAAAGCATCAATCCAACATTTTCATTTCAGTATTGTTTATAGATAAATCCATACGTTTCAGCGTTCATATCGTCCTTTTCAGATAATATTTCCGCAATCATTTTTTTTGTTCTCTACAAATGTCCTATTTTTGCACCGAAAAACCATATCGGTCTAAAAAGTACAAAATAATGAAAGAAGGGAAAACACGGAAAAGCATACTCGAAGTCGCAAAAGCCCTGTTCGACAAGTTCGGCTACGACAAGACCTCGATGAACGACATTGCCCTACATTCACACAAGGCGAAAGGTTCGCTCTACTATAATTTCAATAGCAAAATTGACATTTATAAAGAACTGATTGAACAAGAGTTAGACAACATCCGAACGAAACTTCAGGAGAAATGTCGCTTGCAGGAACTTCACGAAAGCAACCGCCAAATCTCGCAGTATCTGCTCGAAAGAATGGAACTTTTCAACCAGACCGTCATGCTGAAACAGACCCTCTCGGCACAATATTTCGGCACCAACCACGAAATTGTGACCATCACCAAGGAAATCCGGAAAAAATTCGATCAATGGGAATGGAATTACTTCTACGGCATCTGCCAAAAAGGAAAGGAAAACAAAATTTTAGGCAACGAAATCAAGCCGAGCGTGTTTGCCGACATGTTCCAGATGCTGCTGAAAGGATTGGAAGTGCAGTTTTTTGCCAAAGACAGCTATAAGGAATCGAGAAAGACTTACGAAGCCATGGTAAATTTCATACTTAAAAACATGACAATCAGTAATTAAACACAAATACAATGAAAAAATCCAGTTTCATCATCACATTGATTTGCCTCATCAGTTTGGCATCGTGCCACAAAAGCGGCATGAACCTGTTCCGCGGCGAATATTCCATCAAGACTTCGGGCAACGTCACCTTGAACCAAATCATGCATGAAGGCGACACCACACAACCCGTCAATTTTGAAGCGGCTTTGCCTAACGACATCGGTCAGATGGAAATCAGCACCTTGGACAAAAATGCCGACAGCGTGCTGGTCGTCATGAACATTATGGGCGGCGAAGTCATTGTAGCTCACGCATCTTGCGACGGCGACGAAATCATTTTCAAGGATTTCAGGCGCAACACCTTGATGTTTTCGGTAGGCGATGAGATCAACATTAACACTGAAGTCAAAGTCAGCGCTTCGGGCAAAATGTTCGAAGACAACACCATCGTCATCGACATGAATTATGATGGCGAAGCCACCATCGATGAGAGAGATTACAAGATTCACGGCAACGACATTAGGATGGTTGCCAACCGAAACTAATTCCATAAATATATGAGAACCAAACATTTGTCATTCATCATCATTGCTTTGATGTTCACGGCTTGCCAGGAAGTCGCAAAAGACAAGCCCAAAGCCGAGCGTATCATTCCTGTCGGCACCATGAGCATCGATTCGGTCAGCGGCATCGTCAGCCATACCTATGTTGGCACCTTAGAAGAAGGCCAGTCCATCGATTTGAGCTTCAAATACGGCGGCACTTTGGAAAGTCTTGCTGTGAAAGAAGGCACGCAGGTCAGGAAAGGTCAGATGATTGCGCGGGTTTCATCGCCATCGCTGGAAAACACCTTACGTTCATCGCAAGCCACACTCGAACAAGCCAAAGACGCTTACGACCGACTGAAAAAAGTGTATGACAACGGCAGTCTGCCCGAAATAAAATGGAAGGAAATGGTCGCCAACCTCGAGAAAGCGCAAGCCGCCTACGACCTCGCCCTTTCGATGACCAACGAGAACAACCTTTACGCGCCTTTCGGAGGCACCGTCACGGATTTGGACGTCGAAATCGGGCAAAACATATCGCCTTTGATTCCCATTGCACGGCTCATCAACACCGATGGCCTTGCCGTCAGGATTGCCGTTCCCGAAAACGAAATTGCAAACATCCATCTTGGCGATTTGGCCACCGTTACCATTCCCGCATTGGGCGACACGGTCATTGAAGGGAGCGTCACCGAAAAGAGCATGACGGCATCGCTTATGGCGCACAGTTATCCCGCCAAAGTCAGCCTTGCGAACTGCATCAAGGGCCTTGCACCCGGCATGATTGGGAAAGTCGCCATGAAAGCCGACATCAGCAACGGCATCGTGATTCCAGCCAATGCAGTACTCATCAACAACGAAGGCAAGTTCGTCTGGATTGTGAAAGACGGCTGCGCGACACGCCGCCAGATTACCATTACCGGCTATTCGGGCAAGGGCATCGTGGTAGGCAGCGGTCTCAACATCGGCGACCATGTCATCACCGAAGGCTATCAGAAAATCAGCGAAGGAATGAAAGTCTCGGAATATGAAAAAGATTAAGGACAAAGGACTTATAGCAGGCTGCATCCGGCACCAGCGCATCATTTTAATGGTTATACTTGCCATTGTTGCCTTTGGCGTGTATGCCCTCATCGACATGAAAAAGGATGAGTTTCCGGCTTTCACCATCAGGCAAGGCATTGTGGCAGGCATTTATCCGGGCGCCAATTCCGAAGAGGTTGAAGAACAGCTGACCAAGCCCCTCGAACAGATACTTTATGCCATGCCCGAAGTCGACCGAAAAGGCACCTATTCCGTTTCAAAAGACGGACTTTGCTACGTTTACGTCAGTCTTGACCTTTCGGTGAAAGACAAAGATGCTGCATGGTCGAAAATCAGGCATAAACTCAACGAATCCAAGACATTAAGTTTTCCCGTTGGCGTTTTGGCCTTGGCCGTCATTGATGATTTCGGCGACACTTCTTCCCTGCTCATCGCAATGGAATCGGACGACAAGACCTACCGCGAAATGCACAGCTACACCGAAGACCTGACCCGCCGCCTGCGCGACATTCCCGAAATGGGCAATGTGAGGGTGATGGGTGAGCAGACCGAAGAAATCGCCGTCACCATCGACAAGGAAAAGCTTTCGTTTTACGGCATCAGCCCAAAAACGCTGATGCTGCAATACGCCACGCAAGGCCTGCAAACCACGACCGGTTCCTTCAAAACCGATGATTTCGACTTCGACCTCCACATTCAGAACCCCATTGTTTCCGAGCAGGAACTCGAAGACCAAATCATTTACTCCGACCCGGCAGGCAACACCATCCGCCTGCGCGATGTGGCCACCGTTGAACGCCGTTACGCCGAACCTTCTAAAGTGGTGAACTACAACGGCAACAATGCCCTCATCATTTCCGTCGAGATGCGAAAAGGCTACAACATCGTCGCTTTCGGCAACGAAGTGGAGAAGGTGCTGACCGCGTTCCAATCCACCCTGCCCGACAGCGTGAAGATGTTCCGCATCACCGACCAGCCGAAAGTGGTCAAGAAATCCGTCAACTCGTTTTTGCGCGATTTGGTCATTTCGATGTTGGTCGTCATCATCGTCATGCTGATGCTCTTCCCCCTGCGCACCGCCTTGATTGCCAGTTCGGGACTTCCCGTCTGCACCGCCATCAGCATCGCCTTGATGTATATCTTTGGCATTGAGCTGAATACCGTCACTTTGGCGGCGCTCATTGTCGTGTTGGGCATGATTGTCGATGACTCCATTATTAATATAGATGGCTACATCGACAAACTGAGTCAAGGCTACGAACCTTTCGAGGCCGCCACCAAAAGCGCCCGCGAACTGTTCATGCCCATGCTCATCGCCACCAGCGCCATCGCCTGCATGTTCTTCCCCATGACGCGCATCATCACGGGACCTTTGGGCGAGTTCGTGCAACTGTTTCCCTGGACCGTCGCCTTCTCGCTCATGTCGTCGCTAGCCTACGCCATGCTCGTGATTCCCGCCTTGGAAATCAAGTTCATCAAACCCGAGACCGAGACACGGCAAATCAGCAAATTCGAACGCGGACAAATCCGTTTCTTCCACACCCTGCAAGGCCTTTACGACAAAATGCAGAGACACTGTTTCAAGCACCCGCATTTCACCATTGGTTTGGGCATTGTTTCCATCGTTTTAGGCATACTGATGTTCCTCGCGCTCAACGTGCAGATGATGCCGATGGCCGACCGCGACTGCTTTGCCATCGAGATACGTCTGCCCGAAGGCAGCAGTCTGCAAGAAACCACACACATCAGCGATTCGCTGCAAGGCATGTTATTGAAAGACAAACGTGTAACTTCCGTAACTGCATTCATCGGCGAAACCGCGCCACGTTTCCACGTGACCTATTCGCCCAGCATTCCCGCCAAAAACCTTTCGCAGCTGATTGTGAACACCAAATCGAAGCAAGACACTGAAGACCTGCTGAAAGAAATGGACGACAAATACGCCTATTATTTCACCAATGCCCATGTGCGATTCCGCCAAATGGACTATCAAGCCGTCAGCAATCCCGTGGAGGTTTACGTTTATGGCGACGATTATACCAAGACCTCAATTGTTGCGCAACAAATCAAGGATTACATGCTTACCTTAGACAATGAACTGCGTTGGGTTCATTCCGACTACGACGAGTTCACCCCATCGGTAGGCGTCACCATGAAACCCGAAGAAAGCGCACGTTTAGGGCTCACCAAAGGCATCCTTTCACTCGAATTAGCCTCAAGCCTTGGCGGGCAACCGCTCACCACAATTTGGGAAGACGGCAGAAACATTCCCGTGAAGCTCTATGCGGAAAACAACTGCGATACCGATGATTATGAATCCATCAGCAACCAACTGATTCCGACCATGACGCCTGGGCTTAGCGTGCCGCTGCGGCAAGTCGCCGACATCAGCCCCGAATGGCATCCTGCAAAACTCATCCACCGCGACGGTAAAAACGTGATTACCGTAGGCGCCGACATGAAATTCTGGAAACCGCAAACGGTGAGCATGAAGAAAATCCAGACCTTCATCAACAGCGAAATCACCCCCAATTTGCCCGAAGGCGTGAGCATTGAATATGGTGGACTCTCATCGCTCAACACGGGCGTCATTCCTGAAATTCTTTGGAGCCTGATTGCCGCCGTTGCTGTCCTGCTCATCTTCTTAGTGGCTTATTTCAAGAAACTCAACTTGGCTGTTCTCACCTTGGGCTCCAGCACTTTGTGCATGTTCGGCGCTTTCTTTGGCGAGTGGCTTTTCGGCCTCGATTTCGGCATGACCTCTGTGCTTGGCATCGTCAGCCTCATCGGCATCATCGTCCGCAACGGCATTGTGATGTACGAATACGCCGAGACCCTCCGCACCGACGAAGGCCTCACGCCGCACGATGCCGCCATGAAAGCCGGCAGTCGCCGTATGCGACCCATCTTCCTCACCTCCGCCACAACCGCCTTGGGCGTCATCCCGATGATTATCAGCCGCAACCCGCTTTGGACACCGATGGGCGTCGTCATTTGCTTCGGCGTAGTGCTCTCCATGGTCATCATCCTTGCCGTGATGCCCGTCATGTATTGGCAAATTTTTAAGAATAGTTAGCATGAAAAAACACCTCATATTATTTTTGGCCTTGATTTTGTCCGCAAGCCTCAAAGCGCAAACCAACGACAGACTTCCGCGTCTTTCGGTTCAGGATTGCATCGACTTGGCCTTGAAAAACAACATCCCCTTGCAGAATGCAAGGCTGCAAACCGAAGAGGCACAAGCCGTGAAAGATGCCGCCCGAGCGGAATATTTCCCCACCGTCAAGGCGCAGGCTTTGGCTTTCGATGCCAAGAATCCGCTCATCAATTTCGGCATTGATGACATTGATAATGCGTTGATTAGACAGACTTTGCACAACCTGATTTCAGAATACGGCTATCTGTGGGGCTATGACGACGAAATTTCATACATCAGAAACGGTACGGTTGCAAACCTGATGGTCACTGAACCCATTTATGCCGGTGGTCGCATCCGCAACGGCAACCGTTTGGCGAAATTGGGCATCGAAGCCGCCGACCTGCAAACGAAAATCAAGGAAGACGAAGTGATGCAGCAAACCGAATGCCTGTATTGGCAAATCGTTTCCTTGCAAGAGAAAATCAGCACTTTGGATGAACTCGACATGCTCTTAGACACGCTGAACAAAGACCTGAAAGGCGCCATTGATGCGGGACTAGCCTTGCCCAACGACCAATTCAAAGTCTCGATAAAGCAAAACGAAAGCCGCCTGAACCGCAAAAAGGCCGAAGACGGCATCACGATGCTGAAAATGCTCTTGACGCAATACATCGGAATAGAAGCCAATAATCTTATTCTCACTGACACGCTCAGCATGGAAACTTCACCTTTGGCCACCTGCTGCAACGTAAGCGATGCCGTCAGCAAGCGTAATGAAACCCAACTGCTCGACCTTTCCATCAAAGCCGAAAAACTGAAAAAGAAAATGACTTTGGGCGAAGCCTTACCCTCGCTCGTGGTCGGCGGAAGCGTCAACTACAACACGGTTTTCGAGCATCCGAAACCCAACGCCATGGTCTTCGCCATGCTGCAAGTGCCTATCACCGACTGGTACAAGACAAGCTGTAAGTTGAAAAAGCACGACATCGAAGCCGAAATGGCGCAAAACCAGCAGCGCGACCTCACCGAACAGATGGAACTGCAAACCAAACAGGCCTGGTTCGAATTGCAGCAAAGCTGGATGCGCATCGAGCTGGCACGCACCTCGTTAGGCGAAGCTGAAGCCAACCTGAAAATGGCCAACGATTATTACGAGGCCGGCATCACCACCCTTTCGGAAGTCCTCGAAGCCCAGACCCTGCTCAAGCAAAGCCGCGACGAACTCACCGACAGCCGCATTGATTACAGAATTAATTTGATGAAATATCGGATGCTGAATAAGGAATAAACCTACAATCACTTGTCCGGATAAGCAATCCTAACGTGATAGATGCTCATCAGTTTCTTTTTCAGCACCTTCTTGATGGTTTCGAAGTCGCGCAAGGTCAAGTCGGTGTTATTGAACTGGCCCGCTTCGGTCTGTTTGGCAATGATGTTATCCACCAAATCGCCGATGCTCTTTTCCGAAGGTTCTTTCAGGCTTCGCGATGCCGCCTCGATGGAATCGGCCATCATCAGCACGGCCGTTTCGCGCGAGAATGGCTCCGGACCATGGTAGGTGAAAGGCGTCGGGTCGACATACTCGCCCTCACCTTGTTCCTTTTGTTCCATGATGTAGAAATAATCCGTGCGGCGCGTACCGTGGTGCGTGCGGATGAAATCGATTATTTGTTCCGGCAGTTTCGCCTCGTGCGCCATTTCGATGCCGTCCAAGACATGAGAAATGATGATTTGCGCACTTTCAACATTTGAAATGTCGTTATGTGAATTATATCCATTACGCTGATTTTCTGTGAAATACAACGGATTCTTCATCTTTCCAATGTCATGATACAAGGCACCTGTTCGTGCCAAAAGCGCATCGCCACCGATTTCATAAAGCACCTCTTCGCAAAGGTTTGCCACTTGGAAAGAATGTTGGAAAGTGCCCGGTGCCGTCGTCGCCAGTTTGCGTAAGACAGGGCTGTTCGTATTACTTAACTCCAACAGAGTCAACACTGTAGTAAAACCAAAAATCCTTTCAAACAAACTTATCAAAGGCAACGACAGCAAAGTAAACAAAGCGTTCAAAGCCAAAAGGCCAATCGTCGAGACTTCGATTACTGAATCCGTCAAGAAACTAAACGCAACATAAACAAACACATATACCAAAAACACGAAGAACGAAGTCTTGAAATAGGTGACGCGTGCATTGCGCTGTGTCGACAAGGTGTAAATCACTACCGAGCAGACCATTATCTGCATAAAGATATATTGGAACGGATTCGGTACCGACAAGGAAATCAAAAGGATGGTAAAAATCTGCGTTGCAAACGCCAAGCGCGAACTGAAAAATGTAACCATCATAATCGTCAGGATGCTGACAGGCATAACCAGAATGTAAGACGGATGCAGCGTCATTATCCAATACGAAGGAATTATCATCATCAGCATCATCAAAAGAATCATGTTGATTTTCCGCAATTCGCTGTAAATCTCTTTTTTGTGAAGCAATTGCAAATACACGGCGAACACCACAAAAACCAAAATCACCAGAGCCAGCTGACTCAAATACATGCGCAGCGTTTCGCCTAACGACATTTCGCGGCCTGCATATTCGCGCTGCAAGGAAGTCAGAATGGAATAAATGCGTTCGTCCACCACCTGACCTTCCGTCACAATGACTTCGTCTTTCTGCACCATACCGTAGGTGAGCGAAACCGATTGCTTGGCCACATCCAGTTCCTGTTTGGAGAGTGCGGCATCATAAAATACATTCTGCCATATATTATTGAGCAGCAACGAGATGAGTAATTGTTTGTCAACATCATCATTGGCACTTGCCACCCAGTTTTGCACCATTTCGGTAGCGGTGTTCATGGTAAACATTGAGTTCAGTTGCACGGTTCGCGCCACCTTATTCCTGACCAAAGTGACCGGTGCTTCAGGATCCCAATCATCCAAGGCCTTATCGTAAGCCACCACGCCGGAATTTTCAATGGTGTCGTAAACGCTCAACAGCAGTTCCTGACTTTTCGCCTTGTCGTGAGCACCTGCATTCCACTGCTTTTCGAAATCGTACAGCAGACTTTCGCGCGCACCATCAATCTTGGCTTCATCGAAACGGAAAATCGGCTTTACCGATTTTTTAATTTCCTCATATTCGGCATTCAGCTTTTCCTCATCCTTATAAATCGGAAAATCGAAAGGCGCATACAAAGTCTCGTGCTGCCAAGGTTTCGACTTTGCAAACTCATACTTGAATTTTGCAGCACGCGGCATCTGCCAAAACACCAAAAAAATGGCAACGACAAAAGCCGACAACTTAATGACATTATAGTAAGAATGTGAAAAATCATTTACGACTTCCTGTATTTTTTCATACAATTTGCTCATAATCACCAATTTAAACAACACAAAGTGACCTATTTCGGAAAGCGAAAATAAAAATAAAAGCGGTAAGAAACGCATTTTCCATTAAAAAAACGCTAATTTAGCGGCAAAATTGAAGAAAATGGAATACGGAATCTGCACACAATCGGCCATCGCCATGCGCAAGGAAAACAGTCATGCAAGCGAGATGGTCAGTCAGTTGCTTTACAACGAGTTATACGTCAAATTAGACAAAAAATCCGAATGGATTCTCATTCGCACCGAACTCGACCAATACGAAGGTTGGATACCCGCCAAACAACATCACCCCATCAATGAAAACGAGTTTTTACAATTGAAAGACAGCAAACTTCTCATTGTAAATCAACCCGTTGCTAATTACAAGGGCAGAATCGTTTCCTTCGGGACGCCTTTGTTTGAACCCGCTGAATGTGCCGCCGAAATGCCGCAGGCTTTCCAACCGCAAGCCATGATTGACAACGCCCGCAAACTCCTTGGCGCGCCATACCTTTGGGGCGGCCGCACCGTGATGGGCATCGATTGCTCGGGCTTCGTGCAGCTCTGCGCCCGCAGCGCAGGCCTGCTCCTTCCCCGCGATGCCTCACAGCAAATACAATGCGGCGAGGTCGTGTATTTCCTCCAAGAAACACAACCTGGCGACCTTGCCTTCTTCGGCAACGAAAACGGCACCATCACCCACGTGGGCATCATCATCGGCAACGAGCAAATCATTCACGCCTCGGGCGAAGTCCGCATCGATTACCTCGACCAAACAGGCATATTTAATAAGGAGACCGGGATACACACGCATCAGTTGGTGGGTGTCAAGAGGATGATTTGATTAGAAATTTATCGCTGCATTCACAAAAATTTGCATTTCCATATCAAAAAAAAACTATATTTGCCCTTTCAAAATCGCAATTACAAACAGTTAAAACCGCATTATATATGGTAATTAAGAAAACACTTATATTTGCCTTTATTTTACTAACGTTTTCATCCTGCGCTCTAACTGGTTTTGTAACCGAAACTCCAAAAAGCGAAATTCGTGATGTTCAACGTTTTGCACCTGTTTGCGATATAGACCTTCTCGACAAATACGACAACGGCGGTCACAACGACTCACTTTCTGAATTATGCCGTCTTACTATTGAGAATTACATGGACCAGCAAAACGCCATTAACACGACAGGCTATATATCAATAGAAGATTCAATTATACAGAATAGAGTTAACGAAGAAATCCGCCAGTTCAACAGTGCCAATGTAGCCATCAAGGAGAAAGCACAACACGCATATTTGCCTACCATAGATTCCATCCTAAAACAAAACGGGAAAAGATTCGGATTACTGATTCACCTTGAAGGTTTTGAAAGAACCAAGCAAAATTGGGGCGAGATGTTTTTTAAAGGCTTTGCGTACTCTATAGGAGCTTATGGTGCAAGTGATTACTATGAGGCATACTCTAAGCTGACAATCATTATTTATGACTCAAATAAAAAGAATATTCCGTTTTATGATTTTTCAATCAAACCAGACAGCAAACCCACCCATATCCTTGATCAACAATTATATCGTCTCATAAATCAAAAATTCAAATAACAACCATGCAACATTGCCTTTGTTTTGCTGCTTATATTTTTAAAATTCTAAGTCATTAAATCCTTAAATATCAATTCAATGAACAACGCACTCATTACATTTGCAAAACCGGAAAACGAACCTGTGAAATCATACAAACCAGGCAGCCCGGAACGCATTGAACTTCAGAAAGAACTTGAAAGACAATCAAATGAAGTTGTCGAAATACCGATCATCATCGGCGGCAAGGAAGTCCGCACCGGTGATATGGGTGAAGTGGTCATGCCACACGACCACCATCATGTCATTGCCCGCTACCACAAAGTTGGCGAGAAGGAAGTGAAGATGGCCATCGATGCAGCCATGGCTGCCAAGAAGGAATGGGAAAACACGCCTTGGGACGAACGTGCATGCATCATGGCACGCATCGGCGAAATGCTGGCTACCAAATACCGCGCCCGCATCAACGCAGCCACCATGCTCGGCCAAAGCAAGAACTGCTTCCAAGCCGAAATCGACTCAGCTTGCGAAACCATCGACTTCTTCCGTTATAACAACTACTATGCAAGCAAACTTTACGCTGAACAGCCTGCATCGGCCAACGACCAGCTGAACCGCACCGAATACCGTCCTCTGGAAGGTTTCGTGATGGCCGTCACACCATTCAACTTCACCTCCATCGCTTCCAACCTGAACATGACTCCAGCCTTGATGGGTAACACCACCATCTGGAAGCCTTCAACAACCGCTTTGCTGTCGAACTACACCGACATGCAAATCTTCATGGAAGCCGGTCTGCCAGCAGGCGTCGTCAACTTCTTGCCAGGCAAGGGCAGCCTGATTGGCAATGTCGCTTTGCAGCACAAAGACTTCGGAGCCATCCACTTCACCGGTTCAACCGCTACCTTCAAGAGCCTCTGGAAGATGGCTGGTCAGAACCTCGACATGTACAAGGCTTATCCTCGTCTCGTCGGTGAAACTGGCGGCAAGGACTTCATCTTCGTCCACAATTCAGCTGACCCACAAGAAGTTGCCGTCGCTATCGTCCGCGGTGCTTTTGAATTCCAAGGCCAGAAGTGCTCAGCCGCTTCACGCGCTTACGTTCCTGCTTCGATGTGGAACGATGTCAAGAACCGTATCGGCGACATGATGAGCACCATCAAGATGGGTGATGTGAAAGACTTCACGAACTATGTCAACGCTGTCATCGATGAAGCTTCCTTCGACAACTGCAAGGGCTACATTGACCGCGCCAAAGCTTCGGCTGACGCTGAAATCGTGTTCGGCGGCAACTGCGACAAGACCGTCGGTTACTTCGTTGAGCCAACCGTCATCCTCGCCAAGAATCCTCATTACGAATCCATGGAACAAGAAATCTTCGGACCTATCATCACCATCTACGTCTACGAAGACAACAAGTTCGAAGAAATGCTCGATGTCTGCGACCAGACTTCTCCATACGCCCTCACAGGTGCCTTCTTCGGCAACTGCCTCAAGGCTCAGAAGATTGCCAACGAAAAACTCAAGTATGCTGCCGGCAACTTCTATTTCAACGACAAACCTACGGGAGCTGTGGTCGGCATGCAGCCATTCGGCGGTGCACGCGCATCAGGCACCAACGACAAGGCCGGTGGCCTCTGGAACCTCATCCGCTGGACCAACCCACGCGCTATCAAGACAACATTCTGCCCTGCAAGAAACTACGGTTATCCTTTCCTTGCACAGGATTGATGAATTGACAGATATTATGAATCAAAAAACTGCGTCAATTGGCGCAGTTTTTTGTTTTAGAAGAAACACATTTCAACACCCGATTTGTTCAACGCATTGAACAAGTTCGTATTTTTGCTTCCCAATTCAATCATGCTGAAAATGACACAAATCATTCTCTCATTGACTATGAAAAGACTCACAAAATGAAATCAAGCAGCAAACTTCTCGGGCATCTGGCGGTTTTCGTCGCTTACACCATTTTCGGATTCAACATCATCATTTGCAAGGATTTGTCGAATTCGAGTCTCATCTCCCCTATCGGACTTTTCAACCTCCGCGCCATCGGTGCGACCATTCTGTTCTGGCTCATTTCATGCTTCATGCCCAAGGAAAAAGTGCCATTCAGCGACTTGTGGAAAATCTTCATCGCTTCCATGCTCGGACTTTTCTTCACGCAACTCACCTTCCTGAAAGCCATCAAGATAGCCACGCCTTTAGACACTTCCATCATCAACTCCATCACGCCTATCTTCACCATGTTCGTTGCCGCCATCGCGCTGAAGGAACCCATCACGCTGAAAAAAGCAGGCGGTGTCGCAGTGAGTTTCATCGGCGTCATCATGCTCATTCTCAACACCGTTCATGCAAGCAACAACGGCGTCACCCAAACCCAACCTTTAGGCATTGTCCTCATCATCTGCAACAGCCTTTTCTTTGCAACCTACTTAGGCGTTTTCCGTCCGCTGATTGCCAAATACAATGTCGTGACTTTCATGAAATGGATGTTCCTATTTTCCATGCTGGTCTCCGTTCCGCTCAACCTGAACGAAATCACGCACTTGAATTTCAGCGTCATGCCGACCAATTACCTGCTGGAATTAGGTTTTCTTATCCTCTTTTCCACTTTCATCGCCTATTTCCTCATTCCGGTTGGACAGAAATCGCTGCGCCCGACCGTCATCAGCCTTTATTCTTACCTGCAACCGCTAATTGCCACCATCACAAGCATTTATTTAGGCATGGACAAACTGAGCTGGCAAAAAGTTGTGGCAGCCGTGCTAGTCTTTACCGGCGTTATTCTCGTCAACAAGAGCCGCGCTGCTGAAGCTTCACCAAAAGCAAAACCCAACATAAAACAATAAATATCAACAAATTACATAAAATTACTTATATTTACTTATATTTTTCACATTTAATTCAAAATCAACCGATTATAGCAAAACACTTATAATTACTTATAAAAAAAAGCGCTTCAAAATTTGACTGGAAAGGACTATCGTCCTAATTTTGCATCAACAAATACCTATTCACGATGAAAAAAAAGCTACCACTCATCCTTTTTTGTTTCTGCACATTATTCCTGAATGCGCAGACTAGGTACCAATTTGATGCTTCCGGGAAACAAGGTTTTTCCATTTGCGGCGAAACACGTTCACAAGCCATTATTTCGCATATCGTAAGCAATATTGACATTGTTGACTCAAACGCCAAAGGCCAAGATGGGCAAACCATTTCCATGGAAGGCGTTTACCTGCCAAACGAAGCCGGCGCACCCGATTTGCCCAGCCACAGCATATTTGTTGCCATTCCAAACGGGGCAAGCGTGACCATGAATGTCATCAAGACAGAAACCGAACACATCCACAACATTGATCTTCTTCCCGCCCCAACACCGACCGCAAACGACCAACATAAGACAGCACAATACATCAGAAACAAAGAGGTTTACGAAAAAGACACCTATTATCCAGAAAACCCATTCCGCATCTCCGAAGTGATGACTGTCAGAGGCGTGGACATGATCAAAGTCGGCATCATGCCTTTCCAATACAACCCCGTCACAAAAGACCTAATCGTTTATCACAATGTTGAATTTCAACTCGATTACCAAGGCGGTGACGGCACATACGGCGAAGAACGCTACATGACAAAAGAATGGGAAAACATCTTGGGCGACATGCTGCTCAATCCTGGAATGCTTCCGAAACCCGACTACGCCAAGCGCATCCGTGAGCATTACGCGAAAAACGAATCGGGCTGCGAATACATGATTATCATTCCAGACAATCAGGATTTCAAGATGATGGCCGACACCATCAAGCAATACAGAATGGAGCAAGGCATCCCGACAGAAATCATCACAACAGACGAAATCGGAGGCGCATCCGACACCCTCATCAGGCAATACATACGCAATGCCTACGACACATGGGACATGCCGCCTGCGGCCATCCTCATCATGGGCGGTTATAACGAAGTCCCCTCCTACTGCATGAACAACCATCTTATATACAATCCCTACTGGACCGATTTCCCATACGCCGATGTGAACGACGATCATCTTCCCGACTTAGCCTTTGCCCGCTTTACGGGACGAAACTACGACGACCTTCACACCATGATTATGAAGAGCATCGGCTACGAGACCAACCCACCCTTGTCTTCCGATTTCTACGACCATCCCTTCGTTGCCGCCGGCTACCAAACCGACCTTTGGAACCAAATGACAGCCGAAATCATATATGGTTTCTGGGAGAAAAAGCTAGGCAAGCGCCCGAACAAGGTTTACGGAATCTGCGATCCTTGGTATGATTCCGTCGGCACAGCCTGGTCGTCAAGGCCCCACACCCAAGACATTGTCAATCTGTTTGGACCAAACGGCACGCAATACATTCCTGCCGACTTATCTCACCTCAGTGCGCCGGAAAACTGGCAAGGAACCACTCAGAAAATCATCGACAACATCAACAACGGAGCCTTCCTTACCCAGTTCCGCGACCACGGTAACAATTTCGGCCTTGCCTGCCCACAATTCCTTCAAGGAGACTGTTACAAGCTGACCAATACCAACCTCACTTTCGTTATGGCCAACGGCTGCAACATGGGCAACATCAAAGGTTACGGCGGATGCCTCGCCGACGACATGCTCAAGCACAAGGCCGGAGCCTTCGGACTGATAGCCACCACCATGGTCTCCTACCAAAATTTCCAAGACACCTATTTATATGGTTTCTACGATAACCTTTGGCCCGATTTCATGCCAAACTACGGCACTGGGCACGAGAGCGACATGCTGCCCGCCTTCGCCAACATCGGCGCCAATCTCTTTTTCGAGCAAGCATCCTACCTGACCGACTCTCTGAAAGAGATGCACCATTACCTATATCATCATTTCGGAGATGCCTACGTCAGCCTTTTCAGCGAAGTGCCTCAACCATTAGAAATAGAACACCCTAACTTCATTGAATCCACTGACAGACAGATCATCGTCAAGGCAAAGCAAGGTTCCGTCATCAGCCTTTATGCTGATAATCAAATCATCGGATATGCCATCGCTACAGGACAAGACCAAACGATAGAACTGCTTGATACGGAAAGCGACAACATCTTGATTACCGCCACGAAGACCAACCATCTGAGATACAGTTCCACCATATACAGACGGACAGAAGGAGAACCTTTGATTGTCCTTGGCGAACATTGCATCGATGATCAAATCGGCAACAACAACGGCCTTGCCGAGGCCGGCGAAGAATGTTACCTCAACCTTGAATTTTTCAATTACGGTCATAGTGATTCCGACAACCTCGAAATCACCCTATCCTGCGACAGCACACAAGCACAAGCCATCCATTCCCATTCCGTTATCGGCAAACTGAAAGCCGGAAATCATACACAAGTCAAGCACATCTTCACACTTTATTTCAGCGAAAACTTGGAAAACGGAACAAAAGTTCCTATCACATTGAAATACAAATCGAATGGATACGAAAAGACCGAAAATTTCGCCCTTTTTGTCAAAGCTCCTATTTTGAAAACGGAATATGACAGAATCACCAACACAGAAGGAGAAACCATATTTACCTTGCAAAAAGACGAAACCGACAAAGTATGGTTCAAAATCTTCAACGACGGGGACGGCGCCGCTTGGAATATCGAAAACAGATTGAAAATCTTCGCCCCATACGCAATCTACGACAGACTGGTATCTATAGACACCATCCAACCCCACGATTCCGCATTTATCAGTTTCAATGTGGCTTTCAGCGACGAAGCGCCTGAATACAACAGCATTAGTTATGAAATCAACACAGCGGACAATGCTTCCCTTTCCGGATATTTGCCTCTCGGAAACTGCATAACCGACTTCGAGACATCGCATTTCAACACAGCCGCAGGAATTTGGTCATACGCCAATCAATGGGAAATTGACGACTCCTGCTCATTTTCAGGTGCACAAAGCATGAGATCGAAAAAATGCGCTTCAAATGTTTCAAAAACACTAAAATGCACACATGAAATTGATGTTGACGGCATCGTATCATTTTACTACAAAACCAGCGAAAGCGAACTCGACATATTTGAAATATCCATTGGCAATGCAGATTACCCGTTTTACAGCCAGACACTGCCTAACATAAACACCTGGACAAAAGTAGAAGTGCCTGTTCATCCCGGTTTAAACCGACTGAATTTCATTTACACTAAAAAAGAAGCCGATGACAACCAGGAGCGCTATGCCTGGATTGACTTCGTCGAACTGATGCCCGTGCAAGTCATGACCTACTATGCTGGAGACGACTGTTTCGCCTGCGATTCCATCACACTTGACAGTTATGCCAATAAAAAATGCACCAATGTTTTCTGGAGAACCGAAGGCGATGGTACTTTTAACGACCCAATGCTCAAGCAACCCACATACATTTTTGGTTCAGAAGACCTCAATAACGGGCAAGTCACTTTGTCGATGAACATCATTGCCAACAACAACAGTCAGCTTGGTTCCGACACCATCATAGTCAGCGTATCGCCCGACATCAGTAACATCGAACTCTGCCAGCCAATAGGAGAACTGCAACCTGATGCATTTGCAAATACGGAATACACTTATACGACCACACAAATTCCTGACGCAGAATACATTTGGCAGTTAGAACCATCTATGGCAGGGACATTGAACAATTGCGGCAACACAACTGAAATCAGATGGAGAAAGACTTTTGAAGGAATGGTATCACTTCGCGTAAAAGCCACAAACGGCTGTTCGGAAACCGAATTTTCAGAAATCCAGGAAATTGAAGTAACCAATTCAAGCGGCATTGCCGAAAACAACCAAATGCCAATCAACATTTTCCCGAATCCTGCGCAAGACCACATTACATTGACCTGCGAAACTATCGGAAAACAACAAATTGACATACGCATTTTCAGCATCGACGGCAAAATCGTATTTTCAAAGCAATACGAATCAAACGGAAGTGAGTTTTCAACACAAATCAATACAGGAAATTTAAATAGCGGATTATATCACATCCTAATCAACACAAACGGGAACACTCAAGGCAAAAACATCATAATCAGATAAATGAACATCAAAAAAGCATTTGTTTTCATAGTAATTGCATTTCAAATTGGACTAATTTCCGCCCAAGAGATAAATGTATTGTTCCTAGGCAACAGTTACACGCAAGTCAACAATTTGCCAAGCGCAATCGTCAACCTTACCCAAAGCGCATCCCATTCCATGATGGTCGAGAGCAACACACCTGGCGGCTGTACCTTCGAAATGCATGCACAAAATGAAACAAGCCTCCAGAAAATCAGGAAAGGCGGCTGGGACTATGTGGTGTTGCAGGAACAAAGCCAAATGCCGAGCATCGATTACTACCGCTACCACAGCATGTATCCGTCAGCTGAAAAGCTTCGCGACAGCATTAAGAAATACAACCCTTGCGCTGAAATCATCCTCTACATGACATGGGGACGCCGCGACGGAGGACAACAATGCGAAAACTACGGCGAAGGCCTCTATTGCAGCGCCGACTTCCGCGATTTCGACCACATGCAAGACACCATGACCAGCGCCTATTACGAACTGACCAAAAACCTCAGCTGCATCTGCTCACCAGCCGGCGAAGCCTGGCGAACCGCTATCCATCAAACCGATTTCAACCTGTTTTCAAACGATGGCAGCCATCCTTCACAATACGGAACTTACCTTACGGCCTGCGTCATGTTTGCCAACATCTGGAATGAAAGTCCCATTGGCCTCAATACCGCTTTTGAAATCAGCGAAGAAGAAGCCTTGACACTGCAAGCAATTGCCAACGAAACCGTTTTTGAAAGCGGAACCGAATGGAACCTTACGCCAAAAGTCAAAGCCATTTTCAAAATTCATTTGCTTGACGACCAAACAGTTAAACTTAGAAATGACAGTCAGTCTCCCTACCCAAACACAAGCTATTTGTGGGATTTTGGAGACGGTTCCACTTCGGAAGAGACAAGTCCAATCCACACATATACAGCATCAGGCACTTACACAATCAAACTGACCGTAAGTTCTTGCTTGCAAAGCGACTCCATAGAAAAACCAATCACCATTGAGATGCCAAACACGACAGATGAAAGCATCTACGGACCAACATTTTACCCAAATCCAACAGACGATTTACTCCATTTTGAAAATGCCCAATACGGGACCATAATCATCAACAATGCATTAGGGCAATACATTTTACAGAAACAACTGCGTGGAGAGACGCAAATCGACCTAAGTCAATTAAAAGCAGGCATGTATTTTGTCACGCTGCAAGGAAAAGAAACACTTAATTTCAAACTAATAAAACGCTAAAATCATGAGTAGCTTAAAACGCATTTTCGTCATTACCATTCTGGCAATCAGTTGTATAGCAAACGCCCAAACAAGGAATGACGGATTCAGCATCATCGGCAAAAACGCAACAAGCCTCAACATCAAGCACAAAATCAGCAATGTGCACATTGAGAAAAGCGAAACCATTGAAGGACAGACCATCAATCTCAGCGGCATCTATCTTCCAAATGAAGCCGGTGCGCCCGACCTGCCAAGCCACAGCACTTTTATCGCATTGCCCGAAGGCGCCACTGCACGTCTTGAAGTCAGCAATGTCAAGACACATATTATAAATAATGTGGACATCATCCCTGCTGCCCAGCCTCAATTAGACAATGAAAATTCAATAACGGTTCACGAAAAAGACATGAGCATCTATAGCCGAAACGCCAACTATCCCGAAACGCCATTCCGCCTTTCGGAATCCACGACGATTCGAGGTGTCAATGTCATATCGCTGGATGCCATGCCTTTCCAATACAACCCCGTGACAAAGGACCTGCTCGTTTACGATGAAGCAGACCTGAAAGTCATCATCGAAGGTGGTGAAAGAGGATATGGCGACATGCGCTACCGCAACAAGGAATGGGACCATATTTTGAGCGACATCATACTCAATTTCAACGACTTGCCAAGCATTGACTACGGCAAGCGCTTACGCCAGCACTACGAAAACCGTGAAACAGGATGCGAATACATGATCATCACCCCTGACAATCCCGATTTCATCCAGTTGGCCGACAGCATCCGCATGTTCCGCATCGCGCAAGGCATACCGACTGAAATATTCACCGTAACGGATTGCGGCGGGAACGATTATCACACCATTTACAACTTCATTAAAAACGCATACAACACTTGGGACATGCCGCCAGCGGCTGTCGAACTGCTTGGCGACCATGACAGCGATGGCACCAAAGGCATCGTTTCATACACCATGAACAACCACCCAGGTGGCAACGGCTATAACCCCTACATCTCCGACCACGCCTACTCCGACATGAACGGCAACATGATGAGCGACATCATTCTAGGCCGCATCACAGGACGCAATTTCGATGAACTTTATCACATGATAAAGAAAGATCTTGACTATGAGCGCATGCCTCCTACCGACCCTGGTTTTTACGACAAACCTATTACAGCCATGGGGTTCCAATTGGAACGCTGGTTCCAGCTCTGCTCAGAAGTCGTAAACGGCTTCTGGGAAAACGAACTTGGCAAACACCCTGTGCGCCTTAATGCCATCTACGAAGGCACGCCCGGCTCACAATGGTCGACAGCCGACAATACCAACAAAATCATCAACTACTTCGGTCCTAACGGAACAGGCTATATTCCACAGACCATGTCGCACCTTACCCAATGGGATGCCACTGGCGAAATGGTGAACGGCGCCATCAACGAAGGCGCTTTCCTTTTGCAACACCGCGACCACGGCAACGAAGACCTTTGGGGAGAACCCCGATACAGCATCAGCAATATCAAAAAACTGGAAAACAAAGATTTAGTTTTCGTCATGTCGAACAACTGCCTCACCGGTCGCTTCAATTACGGCAGCGTTGACGGATGTTTCGCCGAAGCCTTCCACCGTCACCAGCACGGTGCTCTCGGCCTGATTGCCGCTACCGAAGTCTCTTATTCTTTCGTAAACGATGTCTATGTCTGGGGTGTCTACGACAACATGTGGCCCGATTTCATGCCCACCTACGGCACCTCGCATCCTGTCGATTTCGTGCTGCCCGCCTTCGGCAACGCAGCCGGCAAATATTTCCTCCGGCAATCCTCTTGGACTGACGATTATGTCAAGGAAATCACCTATTACCTTTTTCATCACCACGGCGATGTTTACATGAATCTTTACACCGAAGTGCCACAACAACTCAGCGTTGAAATGCTGCCCGTTTTAATGAAAGGAAAAGAAACCTATCAAGTGAAAGCCGACGAAGGCGCACTGATTTGCCTTTCCGTCGGAGACCGAATCATTGGCCTTGATTATGCTACCGGCGAGACACAAGAGATAGAGGTGACACCTCAGGAAATCGGCACAGAAGTCATGCTAACCATCACAAAGCAAAACCATTACCGTTACGAAAGAAGAATCACAGTCATTCCTGACGAGGGCCCGTACTTGATTTTCAGCAATGCTACAATCAACGACGAAAGCGGCAATCAGAACGAAACGGCCGACTATAATGAGACATGCAAAATCAACCTCTGCCTGCACAATGTTGGCGTTGCTGACATTGCTAATTCAAACGTAACGCTTTTGTGCGACCATCCGAGTGTTGAAATCATAAACGGCACGACCCTATTCCCGCAAATTGCCGCCAGCCAAGCCAACTCAATTGACAATGCCTTTGAAATTCATTTCGGCGATGCCATCGAAGATCAAGAAGAAATCAAGTTTACACTGCAAATCGGCAACGGAACCTACACCTTTGAAGATCATTTCAAAGTGACCGTTAATGCACCGAAATTCCAATACAGCCAACCGACAATGACCAATCTTGCAGGCGACACTATCGATAGATTCATAAAAGGCGAAACAGCGCTGCTGCATTTCGACATCAAAAACATCGGTCACAGCAAATCACTTGAAACAGAAAACACGCTGAAAATCAAAGCTCCATTTGCCATCATTGCGGAAAATGGCTTTATCACCGAACCAATTGAAACCAGCGATTCACAAGAAATCGTCTTCCAAGTTGAAATGGACAGCGAAGGCATGGACGGTGGCATTCTTCCTTACCAGATTAAAGTCGAAAGCGGCAGTCATCATTGCACTTCGGAAGGCAACCTGCTCTTAGGTTACACGCAAGAAGACTTTGAAGATGAAGACCTTAACCCGAGCATTCAGTGGAATTTGGGCAACGGCACCCGCAAATGGCACATCGAAGAAAATCAAGGCCTTGATGGAGGCAACTGCATCGCAACGCCACAACTCAACATCAATCAAACAGCAACCTTGACAATCGGTTTTGAAAGCGATGCCAACAGCGTTTTGTCATTCTATCATAAAGTTTCATCCAACGCGGATAATAAACTGACACTCAGCATTGACGCAGATGTTGTAGGAGAATGGAGCGACGAAACCGAATGGCAGAAAGAATCCTTTGAAATCACTCCGGGCCGACATTTATTCAAGTTTACCTTTAAGGAAAATACAGCTGATAATGACAATTATGCCCGCATCGATCTCCTGCAATTCCCGCCAATGGCCGAAATGATTCTCTATGCAGGAAACGACGAGGAAATATGCTCAGCCGAGACCTATTCACCAGAAAGTTACTGCGTCAACGGGACACAAATCCAATGGACGACAAATGGAGATGGTCAGTTTGAAGACGCATCAGCCGAATGTCCTATATATCACTTCGGAGAACAGGATATCGAAAATCAAGAAGTAACATTATCAGTCACCGCCACATCGACACTGAACGAAAGCGAACAAAATGATGATGTCGTTGTGAAAATCATAAAAGACTTGAGCGAAATCAAGCCGTGGCAGCCGGAAGGTGAAACGACAATTGATTTATTCGAGACGCAACAAAGCCACTATAACACAGTTGAAGAAGGAAACGTCAACTATCAGTGGACGCTCACTCCAAGCGAGGCCGGCACAACAACAGCCAACGGCAATCAGCTTACCATTGATTGGGCGCCAGAATTCAGAGGAGAAGCCTACATCAATTTCAGCATCAGCAATGAATGTGGCGAAAGCGAAACATCAGACGACCTCAAAGTAACCGTAAAGAATTCATTCGGTGTCGAAGATAACGAGACTGACGGAATTGCAATTTACCCTAACCCTGCGAAAAACGAAATCAGAATCACTGGAATCAATTCCAAAGAGATTGAGATTTGCAATCCAATGGGTCAAACCGTAATGCGTATTTCCGCCTATGAAAGCAAGCCGATTGACATCAGCAATTTGTCATCAGGCATTTATTTCATCAAAATCGAGGCCGGAGAAATCGCATGCCTCAAGTTCGTTAAAGAGTAAGAAAAAAGGGCTCCAAAACCACCTTTTTCCGCCCTCAACACAAGCCGATTTTTGTCACGAAATGCACTGTGACGAAAATCGGTTTGTTGTTTTTTCGTCCCTAAAACACCGTATTTCGTCCCAAAAACCCATAATTTAGTCCCTAAAACAGCAAAAAATACCACTTTTTTATTTTCATGACAAACATACGCCGTATCTTTGCACCGAAAATTGAAAACACAGCATCTGCGATGAAAGAAGTAACAAGAATTTTCGACATCCTCGATGTCTACACCGAAAAATGGCCTGAGCAGCAAGTGGCTTTGGCCAGAAAAGAAAACGGCACTTGGATAAAATACAGTCCTGAACAATATCAAGACATCAGCCGTAAATTGGCATACGCTTTTATTGAACTTGGCATTCAGCCAAACGACAAGATTGCCATCATCAGCAATAACCGTCCCGAGTGGAACATGATTGACATGGCAGTTCAGCAAATTGGCGCCATCATCGTCCCGATTTACCCGACCATAAGCACCGAAGACTACCTATTTACAATAAACAACTGCGAAGCAAAATTCGTCATTTTGGAAGGCCTCTCCGTGATGAACAAAATCGAGGAAATCCGCCCGAATACGCCGAACCTCCAATATGTCTACACGATGGTCAACCGCGACAAATACCCATATTTCCAACAGCTTGTCGAATTAGGCGAAACGCACCCTCATCCCGAAGAATTGGAACAGCGCAAAGTCAATGTGAAGCCAGAAGACTGCGCCACAATCATTTACACCTCGGGCACCACGGGTGTTCCGAAAGGCGTGATGCTTTCCCACTCCAACCTCATGGGACAATTGCGCGGCATCGAACACACGCCAGCGAAATGGTCGAAGACTGCATTCAGTTTTCTTCCCATCTGCCATGCTTACGAAAGAATCATGGTTTACATGTACCAATATTTAGGCATGTCGGTTTACTATGCCGAGAGTCTCGCCACTTTAGCCGACAACATGAAAGAGATACACCCGACCATGATGACCGCTGTTCCACGCGTTCTGGAAAAAATGTATGAAAAAGTCATTCAAGGCGGCAACAAGAAAAAAGGCTTGGAACGCTTCATTTTCCGTCGCGCCATCAAGCTGACCGAACGCTACAAAATCGACCCAGACGAGCGTTCCGCATTCTACAACCTGAAAATCAGGATTGCCGACAAATTGGTATATTCCAAAATCAGAGCACAACTTGGCGCCGAGCATTTCGACATCATCGTTTCAGGAGCAGCAAGCATTTCTCAGAAAGTGGCGGGTTTCTTCTCCGCCATCAAAATGCCTGTCTATGAAGGTTATGGCATGACCGAGACATCACCCGTCATTGCCGTCAGCGACAACTCGAGATATGGCCGCGAAGTAGGAACCGTCGGCAAGGCCCTGCCTGGCATCGAACTGAAGATAGCCGACAACGAGGAGATTATCTGCCGAGGCCACAACGTGATGATGGGCTACTACAAGAACGAAGAACTGACCAAGGAAATCATCGACGAAGAAGGCTGGCTGCACACGGGCGACATGGGCTACATCGACGACAAAGGCCGGCTCTTTATCACGGGTCGCTTGAAGAACCTGTTCAAGACCTCGATGGGCAAATACATCAACCCACAGATTATCGAAGAAAAATTCGGAGAATCGAAATTCATTGAAAACATCGTAGTGTTTGGCGAAGGACAAAAATTTGCCGCCGCACTGATTGTTCCCGACATGAATTTCATCCAGTCGTGGAACAAGCGCAATAGATTGATTCTCAACAAGAACAAAAAAGAAAAGAAAGAAAAAGTTGAAGCATTGACTGATGCCGAAATCAAGACCATCATCGCCAAGGAAGTGAAACACTACAACACTTTCTTTGGCGACACGGAACAAATCAAGAAATTCGAGATTGTCAACGACAAATGGACCATCGAAAACGGAATCATGACGCCAACTTTGAAAGTGAAGCGCAAAGTCGTTCAGCAACGCTACAAGGCTTTGATCGACTCCATGTTTGCATAAACCAAATTCCATCCATAAATGCTCGCAAAAACGGATTTCTAAAAAGAAGTCCGTTTTTTTATTGTTTTTTGAATGTAATAGAGGACAAAGTCAGTTTAATTACTATCTTTGCACAAATTAAATTCAGAAAACTATGGTAGGTTATAAAGAACTGGGACTGGTGAACACCCGTGAAATGTTCGCCAAGGCAGTTGACGGCGGTTATGCCATTCCTGCATTCAACTTCAACAATATGGAACAGCTTCAGGCCATCATTATGGCTGCTGTTGAAACTAAATCACCTGTCATTCTGCAAGTTTCGAAAGGTGCACGCAACTACGCCAACCAGACTTTGCTGCGTTACATGGCAGAAGGTGCTGTCGGTTACGCCAAGGAATTGGGCTGCGAACATCCCGAAATCGTGCTGCACCTCGACCACGGCGATTCATTCGAACTATGCAAGTCATGCATCGACATGGGTTTCTCATCCGTTATGATTGACGGTTCGGCACTGCCATACGATGAAAACGTAGCCGTAACGAAGAAAGTCGTCGAATATGCCCACCAGCATGATGTCACCGTCGAAGGCGAACTTGGCGTTTTAGCTGGCGTTGAAGAAGAAGTTTCGGCAGCCGAAAGCCACTACACGAAGCCAGAAGAAGTCATCGATTTCGTCACCAAGACTGGTTGCGACTCGCTGGCCATCAGCATCGGCACCTCACACGGCGCTTACAAATTCACGCCCGAACAATGCACCGTCGACCCACAAACCGGTCGTTTGGTTCCACCGCCATTGGCATTCGATGTGCTTGAAGCCGTTGAAAAACAGCTTCCTGGTTTCCCGATTGTGCTTCATGGTTCATCATCGGTGCCGCAGGAAGAAGTCGACACCATCAATCAATATGGTGGTTGCCTGAAGGCTGCTGTCGGCATTCCTGAGGACCAATTGCGCAAGGCCGCAAAATCAGCAGTCTGCAAGATCAACATTGACTCCGACAGCCGTCTTGCCATGACCGCCGCCATCCGCAAGGCCTTGGCCGAAAAACCTGCCGAATTCGACCCACGCAAGTACCTCACCCCTGCCCGCGACAACATGAAGAAACTCTACATTCACAAGATTGTCAATGTTTTGGGTTCCGATAACAAACTGATAAACAAATAATATGAATCTTTCACCACTTACCGCCATATCACCCATCGACGGACGCTATCGTTCAAAAACTGTTGAACTGGACGACTTTTTCTCAGAATTTGCCTTGATCCGCTACCGCGTCATGGTCGAAGTCGAATATTTCATTTCGCTTTGTGAACTTCCTTTGCCTCAGTTGGAAAAGTTCAGCGGCGACTATGATGACTTGCGCGCCATTTACGAGGAGTTCCAGCTTGAAGATGCCGAAGAAATCAAAGAAATAGAAAAGGAAACCAACCACGACGTGAAAGCCGTCGAATACTTCCTAAAGCGTCGTTTCGACGAAATGGAACTTTCTGAATTCAAGGAATTTCTGCATTTCGG
>JAKSMU010000009.1 GCA_024400455.1 Bacteroidales bacterium
ATCACTTCGTTTCTTTTTGTTCGGAGAGCAGAATCATGGCAAACACGGCATAATTGATTATATCGTAATAGTTAGCGTCAAGTCCCTCTGAGACAATGGTTTTTCCGTTATTATCCTCAATGGACTTCACCCTCAGGAGCTTCATCAGAATCAGATCGGTGATGGAACTAACACGCATACTGCGCCATGCCTCATCATAATCGTGGTTTTTGCGCGTCATCAATTCGTAAGCTTCGTCCAGCACTTTATCATAGAGCTGCGTGGCTTCCTCCGACGAAAGGTCAGGCTTGTCGACCACGCCCAATTGCAACTGAATCACACCCATAGCGGCATAGTTGATGATACCGATGAATTCCGGTTCAATGCCTTCGTCAACAAGATGTTCAGCCGTTGTCTGCAAAGTTCTGATTCTGTTTGCCTTAATAAAAACTTGATCCGTAATCGAAGGCGTTCTCAAGATGCGCCATGCCGGACCGTAATCCTTCATTTTATCAATAAACAGACTGCGGCATTGCGCCACAACCGCATGAAATTGAGTTTTCGTATCTTTCATATTCCAAAAAAGTATAATTTTGCAAAAATAATATTTTTATGCTGACACTCAGAACACAAAACAAAAATTTCAGCAGTTCTCGTCCCGTGGTGATGGGCATACTGAACGTGACGCCCGATTCGTTTTCCGATGGAGGTCATTACAATCAGATTGACAGTGCTTTACGCCATTGCGAAGAGATGCTTTGCGATGGTGCGGAAATCATCGACATCGGTGGCTGCTCAACACGTCCGAACAACGAAATCGCAACCGAAAGCGAGGAACTGCAAAGAGTCGTTCCGATTGTAAAAGCCATTCGCAAACGTTTCCCCGATGCCTTGCTTTCCATCGACACGTTCAGAAAATCCGTTGCCGAAGGTTGCCTCGGCGAGGGCGCCGACATCATCAACGACATTTCGGGCGGTTTGTTCGACGAAAAAATGTTGCCTTACATCGGTGAAAATCAAGTGCCTTACATCATGATGCATTGCGTCGGCACGCCCGAAACCATGCACCAATACGCTTTGGACGGCGACATCCACCAGACGGTTTACGATTTCTTTGCCGAACAATGCGGAAAACTTGATTCTTTCGGTCAGCAGCAAATCATTCTCGACCCAGGCATCGGTTTCGGCAAAAGCCTGAAAACCAACTATGCCCTACTCCACGACTTAAACCGTTATCGTTTCAACAACCTACCTATCCTCATCGGAATCTCAAGGAAATCAATGATTTGGAAAGTATTGGGAACGGATTACAAAAACAACCCCGAAACCATCGAAAACGGTACGACGGTACTGAACACCATCGCCATGATGAATGGCGCGGACATTATCCGAGTGCATAATGTAAAAAAAACCGTGGAAGCGGTAAAGTTGGTTGAGTCCTTATTCTAAAGGACGCACCAAACGCACACTATGACCATAATGCCGGTCAACGACATTACCGGAATTAATCATGTCATAGCCGAAATAAAGCGCATAGGCACCAAATTGAGGACCTCCATTTTGCAAACACGTTGAAGTCCAGTAATCACCCGAACCCATGACATGATACACAAATGTGCCATTGCGCATGCCAGCAGCAGGAAGAAACACAGCTCCCGCCGTTTCCATCTTCGACCACTGGCTTTCCGTATAGCAATTTGTCCACGACGAAGTTCCCGGAGTAAACAGGATCCTCGGCGGGAGCGACCATTCGTCAGGCAAAATAATCAAGCCGTTTCTACCATTCACTTGACCATGGCCATATAGGTTATTGCCGTTTGGCCTTTCCGATAAAAGATATCTCCATTCATCATTTGTCAGCGAACGCCAACCGCTGTTTTCAGCATTTCCGCCATTACTGATGGCATTATAACCCCAATCGGCCATACCGGTCTGTTCATTCAGACTGCTGAAATTTTGTCCATACGCATTATAATCAGACGAAACCCTACTATTCGACCAAGGCTGCCAACAAATTGCACCATGATCATAGCCCGAAGTTCCCCAACCAAAAAGGTCAATCCAAGCTGCACTTCCCGCGACATAATCAGCGGAGGTATGGTCGTTTGCAACGCTATCGCACAAATTCCACTGGTTTTCGGCGAAACGCCAAGTGTCCGTCGAGGCCTGATACTGCAGATTTCCTTTCGAGAACCACACTTTTCCACCATTTGCATTGATAGAAAACGCTGCATTTATGCCGCCTTCAGGAACCGAAGTTGCATACGCTTGCGTAGTGAAACTCAATTCTTCGCCATAAGAAATGCCCTTACTGCTTGAAGCGTAAGCACGGACATAGTAAGTGACATTGGCCGCTAAGCCTGTCATCCTAACATTAAAATCACCCAAACCCGTTGAATCATTTTTTACATATGAATCACTATTGGCGAAGGAATCGCTTGTTGTCGGATTATGATTGACGCCCCAGCAGACACCCCTGACATTGATAGGCTTATCGCCTGTATCTGAAACAGTTGCGCTACACATGGCAAAATGCTTTCCTACTTCCATCACCTCATTCGTCGACACAACCGGAAGGCCCGGCGTGGGTGTAGGTTCTTTCTCGCAAGAACTAAAAAAAGTCACTGTCAGCAGTACCAAAAAAGACAAAACACACGCTTTCAAGGAATGCAATTTTTGCAGATTATTTTTCATAATTTCATTCAATTTCTTATTATTACACGTTGCAAAATTACAAAACATTTGGCTATTATTCGATTTGCAGCACAAAAAACAGGCAACTGTTTCAAATATTCACACACCTTGCGTTTATTAAATGCAAGTTTTATGTTTTTCAAGAATTGAAAAAGCAAAGAAAAAGCACAACTTCACAGTTGCGCTTTTCCAATAAATACAAATAAATCAAAATGTTAAAAAAGACAGATTACTCTGTTTTTCATTATTCGGTTCAGTGTTTCTTGCGTTTCGCCAAAGCATATGCACTGCCTAGCCCAATGAGCAAGGCCAAGCCATCACCCAACGGAGCATAATTGTTTTCCTGGTCAATCTCAACGAAATGATACGGAACAACCGCATTGATGTCGCTTTCCGACTGACGATTGTTGTAGGCATCTTCATCTACCATGAAAACCTGTGCCTGCGTTGGAATGGCTAATCCAATGAGCATCAGCAACACGGATACCTTTTTCAGGATTTCGGTTTTTCTATGTTTTTCCATTTCACTCAAGTTTATTTGATTATATTAAAAACTGAAAATCAATTATTTATAATAATTTTCTGACTCATTGAGCCTTGCTCATATGACATTCGAAGCAGATACAATCCTGACGACAAACCAGAAACGGACACGCTGTTTTGAACACCATTCAAATCGGTAGATAACAAGCAATGACCTTGGACATCAAAAATCTCCAATCTTCCCTCTCCATTGACAATCAAATCGTTACCATCGAAGAAAGCGAAACTTTCAATTGACGCATCAAGGTTTTCATTCACACCTGTGTAGGAAAATACCAACTTGAAGCGCGAAACGTAATCGTCAGGCGAAGCCGTGAACTTATAGTTGTCCGTATTCAGGCAGTCTATGTCCATTCCCGTTTGATTGTCAATCAGATGCAGATAACTGAACGTGCCGTTTTGCGTGTTCCAAGTCAAAGTGAATGTACCGTATTCATCGGTCTTGAACCGAATCGGGACCGAGGTCTCGCCAACGGTCGTAAATGCAATGCTGTAATCGTGATTGTCGTAATGCGCATACAGCTGACTTACACCGTTTTTCATCGTCTTAATCTTTTCAGCGCCACCCGCTTCGGGCCGACCCAATTCCACAACAGCATATTCCTTATTGCCCGTGCTTTCGGTCAGAATGAGATTCACCAACGGATAGGAAGGCTGCGAATCGTCGCCGCGGAAAGAAGTGTTGAAGCCCTTTGCCGAGCGCATGGCGTTGGTGAACGAAGCCGCCGTGTTGTCCTGCGTGATGACGAAGAACCCCTGGTGCATGTTCACGAAACGCGAAGCCGTGTAGTTGCTTTCATTCCAAGATGCATCGTAAGCGTAGGTCACATAGCCGCTTTTGTCCTCGTCAAGCAAGGTGTAGAAAGCCTTTTCTGGCGATGACCAGATTTTGCCCGTACCCGAATTTTCGTCAGCGAAAGCCTTGAAATCCAGATAACTCTGATACGGGTTGCCCAAAAGATTCAGTCCCGGACAATGCGCACCCTCTTTCGTGACATCCACATACTGGATTTCGCCATTATTCATAGTGCCGAAAGCCTGCAAATATGACTCATCCTTAATGGCCAGCAAATAGCCCTTGCCAGCAATCAATTCCGGTTCATTCGTAAAGCTCGTATTGACGCTAAACTCATCATTACCAGCCGATTGATACACGTTGTTTTGGTCGGTATAGCCGTAAGCAATCCATTCGTGCTTGCCCTCGGCATTTTCATCTTCGTGCCAGTGACTTACGCCATTGCGCTTGAAGTTAATCCAATGATACTGAGGTTCATAATAGCAGTAAAAGTCATAATTTTCGCGCGGTGTATCGTTCGGGAAATAACCTGATGCATCATCATCCTCATAGAAAGGATACGTTCCAAACGGCGTGTAGTTGGAATCCCACCAGTTATATACCTCAAAATCATTCAGATAGTTGATGCCCAAAGGTGCATTTGCCAAAGGCGTGGCGAACATGTGCCAGTCGGTAGCATCAGGAATGCCGTTGCCCGGATTGGCACCTGCATATCCAGCGGAATTGTCCAAGGTAATGCCGACATATGCATTCAAAACCGAAGCCTCATCTTGCAGCAAGGCGACATCTTCATTGACATAAAGAGTCACATTATCAGGTTGTTCCACACTGACTAGCTCATCGTTGGAAGTATATACGGCAACGATGGCATCATAAGATTCACCCTCAAAACGCGCAAAGGCTTCATTCAGATTGTGATTGTAATACAAGACCGAATCCGTGGAACGTGAGGCGACCGTGACCAAATTACTCATTTTCAGCACCGGATAATCATCATTAATATCTGATGTCGTGCGCGTCCAAGGCAACATTTCCGAACCTATGGTTTGCGCATTTTCATTCAGAATATCAACAAGATATGCACCACGGAACTCATCGCCAATCCTGTTGTAGTTTTCAGCGTAGGTGTAAGGGTGCCTTGCTTCATAGAAATAGTCGCAATCAGTCATTGGCGTCGGATCATTCGTCAACATGCCCACGAAATCATCATCGATGAAATAATAGCACTTGTCGATGGAAGCCCCCTCGCCTGCCCTATCGGTGAAGCCATACATTCGGCCTGCACTTCTGTTAGTAAGGTTCTCCTTCCTGATGCGTAGATAGCAGTTGCGAAGCGTTGCAGCATTATCCGCCACAAGGCCCGCCATCGGGAACGCATTTCCCTCATTGCCAACGAATTTCGAATAGGCATAGCAGTTCATCACCGAAGCATTTTGACGTGCTTCGCCGACCAAGCCGCCCATTTGGAAGCCTTGCAAATTGGCTACCGAGATACTGGAATGAAGCACCGAATTGCCATCCAATAGGCCGACTAAGCCGCCCATTATCGCATTGTCTTTCAAGGCAATGAGCGTCAATGCGCCCTCGCAACCGTAGACTTTGGCGCCATTCATCACCACACCGGCGATGCTGCCCATATAGGCACGGTCGGGCGAAAGCATATTGCCGCTCAACGCGAAGGTGTTTTTCACCTCAGCCGAAGCGCCGCTGACATAGCCGAACAAGCCCATTGCATCAATGCCCGTCATCGCATTGCGCAAACCCGAAATTTCGTAACCGTCGCCATCAAATACACCTGAAAACTTGTTGTATCTGTCGCCAATCGGCACCCAAATATGTTCATTCATGTCAACATTTGCAGTCAAAATGGCATTTGCGACAGCATGAGGTTGCGAACCATTATAGCCGTTCACGTATGAAATCAACCAAGCCAAATCTTCCTCACAGGTAATCGAAATCGGGTCGGAACCATTCACAACGAAAGTTTCAGGTTGTTCCTTAACCACTGTTACCCAAGTCTTTACAAAATAAATCGTATTGGATGACAAATCCAGATTCTGCGCATCGTAATACACGGCATAGATGCCTTGGTCATCATAGAAAACGCCGTTGGCATAACTTTGCTCGACCATCACGACCTTATCGGAAAGGGCAATCGGCGTATAATCCCACTCAATCGTCGGGTCTGCCGGACTCATTGGGAAATCGTTTTTTGTGATGCCGATGACAGAATTTTCGGCCAAGCCAAATGACTTATCAATATTGATAACCTGTTCAACGTTAGCAAGATAGACATTACTTCTGCCACCCGATTTCATATTGTCCGTAATCGAAACATTGTCCTTCACATTCAAAATGCCATCGAGATAAACGCCGCCGCCTTCCGCATTGCCGACGCGGTTTTCGGAAATGACACTGCCGCCATTCACATTCATCACAGCACCAGATTTCACCCAAACGCCACCACCCAAAACAGTTGAACTAAGATTATAATTATCAATAAGATATGTATTATTTACGCTTAGTTCTCCATTGTTTTCAACGCTCATCAACGGCGCTTCGGGCAAAATCTGCAAACCTTGCGGATTCAAGGCTTCGTCAACGCGGCCACTGACACGATTCAGACCATCCAACTTGATGTTGAACATGGCCAATTCAGACTCGACATCGACCAAAACGCCTTTGTATTGTCCTGGATCCAAGGCACTTGCAGATGACAACTGATGGCCGCCCGAATAACGGTAAAGGGTGATGCCCTGCGAGCCGAAACCGCTGCCGTCCCATTCCGAGGCGTTGTAATTGCTGACCGTGATTTTGTCTACGACAAAAACATTATCACCAGGTGCATAACCTGCTGAAATCACGCCATTTAAGGAATGTTTCGGCAAGTCGGCGAAATGACCGTTGTTGGTATTTAGTCCATTCACGCCATCGATGTACCAATTGGTCGCCTTGCCGCGCTTGTTGACCAAAACCGCAATGTCAAACGAAGTATTTTGACCTTCTTCATAATTATCAAACTCAATGGTAATCAATATCTTGCCAATCAATTCATTCTTACGGACGAAATTCATGCCGTTGTAGAACAGATCGAATTGCAAGCCGAAACTGCTACGGCCATCGGCTTCACCTAAAATAAAATTCAGAAATGCCGGATTTTCATTTTCCATCAAGGCTTTCACATCGTAGAGCGAAGCTTCAGGATTGTTATTTTCATAACCCGAAAGCCAGCCTTGCGTGTTATCATAGGTCAATGCCGGACCGAAACGCATGGCAACCGTCATTGTATCAGGTTCTTGCAAATTAGCAAATTCCTCCATGCTGACCAAATTGAATGGTTTTTCATCATCGACATTCTGCACTTCGATTTTCGCAATTCTGAATGTGGAACTCGTCTGTCCTGGCAAAATAGCGTATGGCGGCAAGGCGACCTTAGCCGAAAAAACCTCATTCTTTTCGCCATTGCCGAACATCAAGGCGTAAAGCGGTTGGTCGAAACTCTGGCGGATGTTCGTAATCGTGTTGACAACCAACTCAATTTCAGTGCTATAAATCACATTTCCATCATCATCAAACTGGTCGACAACCACGATGACCGGTGCCAAAACCGCATTACGGCTCAACTGGTTACTGTAAGTGAGCTGGAAAGTGAAAATCGGGGTTTTCGTGATGTCGCCCGTCGCACTGAAACGATGGTTGTTTAGGAAATTATCATCAGCTACCGTGCCCACACTCAGCAACATATCGGTTTCAGAATCAACCCATTGCGTTCCATTAAAATGCTGAATGGCATCAATGCTGCCTTCCGCCTTGATGGACAAGCCAAAGGTGTTGTTCGGCAAACTATTGATTTTCTCCAATTCCACAGGAACGCCCTTAGTATGTTCGCTATCAATATAATAGAGCGAATCGACCCTTGCGAAAATCTGTGCATTAGGATTAGTTGCCGTTTCATCGAAATAAATCCAGTTTGCATTTGGATTGCCTGCCGCATTTTGCGAAATCTTGGCCGCATCGACAGCCGCAAAGTCATCGCCCCAATCCAAATGCGTAATCTTAAAATATTTTCCGAGCATTGGCGGCAACTCGATATGGCAGGTAGTCACCTGATATTCAACGTTATTGTTGCCATTCGACAAGGCATCAAACACACCTTCACGCCAGTTGTAACCCGCATCGCCACGCACTTCCCAGAAACGGTAAAACTCACGGTCGTGCTCATAAAGGTCACGCTTGCCGTTTTGCGGCAGATGGTTGATATACGGACCTTGCACAGGCTCGTTGTAATTGCTTGAAGCAGTGGTATTTCCGCCTTCCGCATCAAAGATATTGGCATCGCGATACGAGACGAAACCGCCATCATAAATGTTCTGTTCAATCCAATAGCCCGAGTAATCGCCGCCATTCAGCTGCGGATTTTCTCGCGTCGTGACCTTCGGTCGCGCAAAGGCAAAACCATATTGGCGCGGATAGACCATGTGGAAAAAGCCCTTCAATTCGCCATACATCCATTCGGAATTGCCGGGATTGCCCGTCTGGTCAGGGTTCCATTGCTTCGGATATTTCACTGCGATATAATCGCCGTTATCAAGACGTATCTTATTGTCAGTCAAAGGATAAAATTTTCCATTATAAGTCACGTTATCGGTCAGTTGGTCGAAATTCACCACGGCATAATCCGTTACTAGGGCGTTGAAAAGCGTTTTTCCTTCGGGCAGCATCATGCTCTCCAGAGCGAAAAGGCTATCGGCTGGATAAAACAGGTCAATCGTACTGTTGTTCACCAAACGCAACTTACTGAAAACGTACATAATACCATATCGTTCCGTGGCCAGAACCGAAGTCATGTCGCCCTGACCCAAGAACGTGATATGTGAATTTTCCAAAAAAACCGAATCGGCGCGCTGAATGGTGTAAAGCGAACGTGTGCAAACGCTGTACGTATCTGTCTCATCCTTAGTATCTAAGCCGTAATTGCGAATCCAAATGCGACGGCCCGACTTACCGGCGTCACTCGAAGTGCCTGCGCCATAAATGGAACCGCCAACATTCATATAATTACCAGAGAAAGAATGATTTACAGGAGCCTGCATATCGTATTCCGAGCCATCGACATAAATATTGGAATAACCCGAAATGTTTTGCGGGCCAAAAGTGCCGCCCACAACGATTTCACCCCAGTCGGAACCAGCATACACCGAACCTTCAATATTCAAAGGCATGATGCGCATTGATTCAGCATCGGGTTTATTCACATTATTCTGATTATCAGGCGAATTGAGGATAGCATTTTTACCGATATTCACCGTAACGCTTCCCGTGATGGTGCCGTAGAAGCCGCCGCCATACACGTTTTCGCCGATTTGTCCGCCGCTGATATTCACAAAGATAGCAGATGCTCTAAGGTTTTCGGCAGGATTCGGCATGATGACGGTATCGTTTGAATTTTGCGAACCGCCGTAAACATCGCCTTGAACAAGTCCGCCGGTCATATTCACCGTCTTCAAACCCGCCACCAGAACCGTTCCCTGACGGCCCAAAGCGCCGCCGAAAACATTGCCTTCGACCGTGCCGCCTTTCATATTTACAATGGTGCGGCCACCGACAAGACCCAACTTGCCGCCGCCGTAAACGTTATGACCGACACGGCCATTTTCCACATCAACTTTGGTCGTATTATAAGCATAATCGTCGCTGGCCAGACGCACCGAACCTTCCTCGGCGCCGCCATAAACGGAACCTTTCACCACAGCGCGTTCGCTGATAATCACCGAAGTAGTGGTAGCAGGATCGGCTTTGCCTGACAAATCCAATCCTTCCACATCGCTTTGTGTGCCCTTGCCTGCGCCAAACACATCATTGACCTGAGCCGTGCCCTTCACCGTCACCGTAGCCGTCTGAACCACATCGCCAGCATCGCCACCGCCGTAAACATTGCCCGACACAAGTGCTGCGCCGTCAACCGTAACCGTGGTGCTTCTTCCAATTTCGGCTTCGTTGCCCAGACCGCCGCCGTAAACGCTGCCGCCAATACGGGCATCGGCCACACTCACAAGAGATGAAAGCATCACCGAACCTTCCTGACCACCACCAAAAACATGTTCATCAATTTGCGTCTGCGCGCCCGTGATGGTGACCGTAGTTGCACCATCCACCTTGGCTTCACGGCCCAATCCGGCGCCAAAAACGCTCCTATAAACATGACCGCCCGCAACATTCACCAACGGACTGCCGCCATAGCCGGCCTGATTGCCGCCACCATAAACGCAATTATATATCGTTCCACCATTAACATTCACTGAAACAGAGTTTTGCGGAGCGCCGTTAAAATTATTACAGCCGAACACCGAACCGCCCGAATCATCATCCATCATACCAAAAACGCCGCCATTCACCATGACATTCACATTTCCGAAAACATGAGCCTGATGCAAATCATCACCCAAGCCGCCACCATACACATTTCCATGAATATGAGCGTTTTGTATCGTGATGAAAGTATGTTTTGAAGCATCCGGAGTCTCACCGTTGACCAAACCCATGGCGCTGCCGCCATACACATCGCCATGAATCACGGGATAGGAATTGCCGCTGCCGAAAGTCATGTCGATATTGCCCATAACGCGAGTCGGAGCGCCATAGCCGCCGCCATGCACGTTGCCCGAGCGGCCGCCCATGGCATGAACGCCGATTTCGCCGCCCAAAATATTCATGGTGACATTGCCCGAAATGGTTCCCGTCACATTAGAGCCGCCAAAAACACCTTCCCTGACCACGCCGCCCGTCATCGTGACAACGACTTCATTACCTTGCTTTTGATTGGAACCACCAAACACCTTTCCGAAAACCTTTCCGCCTTTCACAGTCACATTGGCCGTTTCGAGCGAATAGCCGAGATTGCCACCTCCGTAAACATTGCGTTCCACAAAAGCATCGTCAGCGATGATGACATTGGTGCTATTCACCTGACCTGTAACAGGTTGATTGGCGTTGCCACTGCCTGCGCCAAAAACATTGCCGCCCAATGAAATATTGATTGGCGTGGTGCTGCCATTGCTGTTGATTTCAGCATCGCCTCCTATATAAAGATAGGTGTCGGATGCCAAAGTGCCGCCCGACTGATTGTCATCGGTGCCGTTGCAGCCGCCAGCCACCCAGCCATGCACCTTGCCGCCCGTAATGACGAACTTTCTGTCGCCACTCGCCGCCGCAAATGCCGCCGCACCATAAATCGAGCCGCGCACACTGCCACCTTTCATGCGGATGTAAACCGACTGAGCATCAGCAGGATTCTCTTCATCAATGCCGCCCGCAATGCTCAGGAACTGGCCACCTTCGATAATCAACACGCGACGGCCTACATTGTTGGCATAAACACCGCCTAAACTGATGTAGAAACTCTCGTGCGCATCAGCGATGTTATTGTTTTGCTCCGAGCAGAAATCGCCACTCTTCGCCACCACGCGGAATGTCTCGCGCGTGCGGTTGGCCTGCGAGAAAGTCGGGCGGTAACCCATTATCAACTCCTGACGGATTTTCAAAAGGCTGTTATTTCCCATTGCACGGTCCAAATCGTTGCCCAAAATACCTTTGATGGAATTGGCATCGCCCGTACAATTAGCCGAAATCTGAGGCCCCGTCACATTACCGCGTACATAGGAAAGATAATTGAAAATGCCGCTTTCCAAACGGATGGTATAATTCAAATTGGCTGTGGTTCCGCCATTTATGCCTTGAATGAGATTGGCACAAACGCCGCCCGCAGCAGTATTGGCCACGCCCCTACCCATCACCAGATTATGGTTGTTCGCCGTGATGGTGGTCGTATTATCGTTCATATTGATGTATTCAAACTTGCAATCGTTGCTTAAAGTCACGGTTTGCGGACGAATGTAGCAGTTTGCATTTCTGTAATCCGTTGAACCATCAGGCATTACCATTGAAATTGTGACTTTTTTCGCATTAGCTGCCGTAAGATTCGTAGCACTGTTGCCGCCCGTCACGATGATGAAATTGGTTTCATACGAATCGCCTCTCAAATCACTGCTGGCCAGACGATTATTCAATTCGGATGCCGTGCATGTCACCACGTAGGCTTTTGTCCAGACGGCTTCAAACTCGACCATCATGCGCAAGTCTTCGGAATTTGGCACAAAATAAATCTTCGATTCGGCATCCACCAGACCGCCTTCCGCAATCGTGTTATTGTTGGCGTCCTTAATGCTACCATAAAGCAAAGTCTTCACGCGCCATTGCGCAAATCCTTGATAATCATTGCCGTTTTTCGGACGTTTGGAGAAAGGATTCGGAATCGTGGCATATTCATAACGGTAAGGATAAGCCGCATCTTCGGTCTCCAAAGTCTCCCAATATTCGTAAGTGTCGAGATTCGGATGGTCGACGCCGACAAAACCGCCATTGCCACGATACACGATTTCGACATCGGCGGGATGCAGCGAGTGAATCGGCAGCGAAGCATCGGAATAATAGCTCCAGGTATGATCTTCCATGTCGTTCAGCACGACCTTATCGGCAAAAACGCCCGAATTGACATCGACCTTTTCGACCGCCACCAATGACGACAAATAACCATCCTTCACAGCAATAGCGCGTATCATGCTGCCTATAGGTGCCTGAAACGGAGCGACATACAGGGTTCCGTTATGCACATCAGGGTCTGGCCCGTTGATGGTATAATAGATGGAAACGTCCCCCAACTCGTGACTCAAAGTGACGATGGCCGGATTATCATGTGTGTAGGAAATCACCGGTTTTTCCAGCATATCCGGATTGAAATAGGTGATGGTCTTTCGGCTTGATGAACTCGTTTCGCCAAACGACGCCACACAAGTCAAAACGGCCTCCTTGACCGTCGGCACCGCACTGTAATAGTCAACCGAAATGTTTTGTCCGTGATTGTCAACGATTCGCGCATCGTTATCCATGTCATTGGACAAAGTCCATTCATAAACGATGCCTTCCGCCGACGATTGAGGTGCCTGCGGCACCAGCACGCCATCCATCAGATAGAAATCATACTGCTGACCACCGTGCGTGAAATGGTAATAGGCATAGCCTGGCGTGTGATAAACCGTTGATGCCGAGTAGTTTTCCATGCCCAATTCATGCACCATGTCAGCGCCCAAAATGAAAGGTTCCGTCATGGTTTCGGAATGGTCTTCCTCGTCGACGGCACGCAACACTGTATTGTTCGTGTTGTTGTTGGCCGCCTCCCAACGCGTACCCGTAAAACGGATGTAATAATAGCGCATGGTCGAATAACGGTAGTAAATCCGCTCCCCATTCACCGTCCAAGTGGTGGAATTGTAGGAAGTGTTGATAGTCAGGCCCGAAGCATAATGCAGATAATAAGTCGTTTCGCCATCGAGATAGGAAAACTTGCCATTGCCCGAGTCGGGACCTGTCCACAGACAAGTGGCGGCATCGAAAGCCGTCACATCCGCAATCTGGTTGTTCACATGGGCCAGGAAATGCGAGTTTCCTCCCATTTCATAATGGAATACATAGGTGGCGGCTCGCAGCGCACCATGTCCCATAAGAACGAGCCACACCATTAATAGTACCTTAAGAAAAGTAGTTTTTCTTGTCATTTCTGTTAATTTTGAATTGTTGGTTGTTCCCCTAAAAACAATTTTTCGCTTCATTTGTTCGTATTTTAGAAGGCGCAAAAATAGGAACCACGCCCCGAAGCCAAATTGTCGGAACGTCCAACAAAACCTTTGAAAACAAATGATTGTCAAAACAATGAACAAAAATGATTGTCCAAACGTAAAATTTACCTTTTAACAAAAAGATTATGGCACTTTATTTCTTCATATTGCTTCCTATCCTCATTGTCGTGGCATTTTCCACTTTTATCAGCTTAGTCATTTTCGTAATCTCCCGATTTACAAAATGCCCCCCGACTTCAAAATCAGATACTGAAACCTCTGAAGTTCTTGAAGACCCAGAAGCATTTGCAAACTCAGGAACCGCAGAAACAACAAGTAAAACACAAAACACTTTAGCACAGAGCCTCATCCATTATCTGATTGAAGAAAAGGTCTACCTCAACCCCGACCTTGACATCAATATGATTGCCAACGAATTGCACACCAATCGTTCGTATATCTCGATGATTATCAACCAAAATTTAGGCAAAAACCTAAAAACCATCGTAGCCGAATACCGTATACAATATGCGAAAACGCTTTTGCTTGAAAATCCCGAGATGACCTTGGAACGCGTGGCTTTTCTTTCCGGTTTCCGCAGCGATGCACAGTTTGTGAAGAAATTCAAGGAATTGGAAGGTCTTACGCCACGGCAATGGGCGACTAAAGAATCCTACAAATAACCTAAACACCCAAAGGTCAATCCGTGAAAAAGAAACAATGAAAAACTTTTTTCATTACTTTTGCCGCAAATATCGCAATCATGATTGACCTTTTCATTCAAATACGCGTTGTCGATATCATCGACATCGGATTAGTTGCCGCGCTTTTATATGGACTTTACACTTTAGTCAAAGGTACCACGGCCACAAGCATTTTCCTTGGCATCGTTGCCATCTGGCTGATTTGGCAAGTAGTTAAAGCCCTTCAAATGGAACTGCTAAGCAGCATTTTAGGCGCTTTTGTCAGTGTGGGTTTCATTGCGCTCATCATCATTTTCCAACCTGAAATACGACGGTTTTTGTTTACCATCGGCACTCAGGCGAGAGAAAACAAGCTGTCAAGGAAATTTCATCTTTTCAGAGTCAACAGCAGCAGCATTCTTGATGTTGAAGCCGTCGCCCGTGCCTGCCAAAACATGTCGGACATCAAGCAAGGCGCACTCATCATCATCACCAAGCAGAATCAGCTCGACGACATTGCCGCCACTGGCGTCGAAATCAATGCCGATATCAGCAATTCACTGATTGAAAACATTTTCTTCAAGAATAGCCCGCTTCACGATGGTGCCATGATCATCACCAGCAACCGCATCCGTTCGGCCCGTTGCATCCTTCCTGTCACCAAAAAGACCGACATCCCTGGCCATTACGGACTGCGTCACCGCGCCGCCATCGGTATCACCGAAGAAAACGACTGCTTTGTTTTGGTGGTTTCCGAAGAAACTGGCTGCATCAGTCTGGTAAAAAACACCTCAATCACGACTTTAAAACGCGATGAAATTCAAAAAGCAATTGAAAAAGAGCTGGCATAACTATCTTTCTCGCACTACTTTTCACCTGCCTCCATATCCAAAATGAAGATTGCAAAAAACTATATCATAACACTTACTGCCACTTGCGTATTTTGTCTTTCGGGTTGCACGTTACTGAACAAGTTTTCCCATGACAGCTCCCAAGTCACAGAACAAAGCAAGCCATGTGACACGACAGAAATTCATGTTAACAAAACAGATATTCACGAAAACAACGATTCCATAATCAACACAGAAACAACCATATACCAGACAGATACCATTCAGCAAGCACAAGACGAAATCGCACCGAGCAACGAAAACATGACTGATCTCATTGACAGTCTCATTCATTTTTCCAAACAGTATCTGGGCAAGCCTTACCGCGCCTCCGGCAATGGCCCCGATGCCTTCGACTGCTCTGGTTTCACCAGTTTCGTCTACGGACATTTCGGAATTGCCTTGAACCGCTCATCCGACACTCAGCCCCAAAACGGCATTGCCATCAAAAAACAGAGTGATCTCAAACCGGGCGATTTGGTCTTTTTCTGCGGTCATAGAATCAACGGCCACATCGGCCATGTCGGCATTGTCACCGAAAACGATGTGAAAAACCATGTGTTTTCGTTCATCCATTCTTCGTGCAGCAGCGGCGTCATCATCAGCAAGTCGAATGAAGCCTATTATGCATCAAGATATGTTTCGGCCTGCCGCGTAATCCGCGACTCCATGCCTTCTTTCAAGCACCAAGACCTAAACAAAACCGCTAAGAAAAGCGACATAACCTCAAAGCAATATTACACCGTCAAAAGCGGTGACACGCTGACTGCAATTGCGCGCAAGCATCAGACAAGCGTCGCTAAATTATGTCAAATCAACCATATAAGCAAAGAAGCGACACTGCAAATCGGGCAAAAGATTCGCATCAGATAAGATAAAGCCTACTTTATCTCAACAAACTTGTCTGTTTCGTCGTAATAGAGATAAATATACATCTTGCGATAAGGGTCATAACGCATATAAAGCGCCGGTTCCATATCGTAGTCTTTCTTCGCTTCTTCAACAATGTAGTGATTCATGAAGCAATCGAAAGTGTATCCGGCATACAACTTGCCCAAATAGGCTGCATAGTTGTACAGGTCCGTAGTGCTCAGCGTATCAATGGTATAAGTGTAATTCATGGATTGCGAGAAGCCTGCATCTGCCTTCGACTTGAACCCATCGATAAGGTTATGCTCGGCAAACTGGACCGGAAGCCATTTGCCATTATTCATATCGAACCACGAAGCCACATTGACGCCATTCAGGTTGTGCTTATAGTAGTTCTCCTCCCAATTATAAAACATATAATCGTCATATTCAACGATTTTACCCGTTATCTCGACTTGCGTCAGCATGACCAGCCAATTCACGGAATCGACTGGAATGTTATCAGGATTATCGGGAATATATACATTCAAGTCATAATCGCGCAATGTCTCAGCATATGCGGCATACATGATGTCAAGAAAAACATTCTGGTTAAAGCCTTCCAAAACCTCGGAATAACGGTTCAACTCAACATTCAGACTGTTTGTCACCTTTGCCGTTTCCGGGAAATAGACAGCCACATTAGCGCCTTTGCTCTGTTCGATAAACGATTTGGCATAGCGTTTCTCTATCGAGCAACTTGAAAAAGACATGCTCAACACTGCCAACACAAAAACAAGTATCCGTTTCATAACCAACTGTCATTAAAACAATTCCATCTGAATACCATCGCCCGACTTGCGACTTTCATCCGTCGTATCTTCAATTTCCAAAGGCACATCGGCAGGATTGACAGCAACATTTTCATCCGACTCAGAAGCGTCATCAGAATCTGTAGGATCTTCTTCAGGCGTTTCCGGTTCAATTGGTTCCAACCACGAGAAGCTTTCTATTTCTCTCGTCGACAGGCGTTTGCCCTTGGCCTTATAACTCTTAATGCCGATAAATTCTTCCACATTGATTTCATCGTCGGGGAAACTGTTGCCGGCCTCGCTCACCTTGTAACTGAGCAGCAGACGCGGAATGATGTCGGTGCTCATGTCAAGATATTTGGCACCTTCATTTTCACCGATAAACGAGATGCGTTGATTGAGTTTAGTCTCATTTTCGATACAGAAACGCTTCAGATACATCTTTTGGGTTTCGCCTTCAATATAAACGACAGAAAAAATCTCGTCAGGATCAAACTTTCGGATGTCAATCATGTCGTCGTCAAAATGCGTACTGAGGTCGAAACCACAAAGCTTGAACTCGCCATTGGCACAAATCTGCAAAATGCGGTCTTCGCCTTCGAAAGCACCAATGTATTTGCCGCGCTTGTCGGCATTGAGGCGGCGCACCGTGTCGTCGTACCAGATGTCGCGTGCGGTCAAGGTCGAGACACCGTCTTCGCGCTTCGAGATTTCCTTGATGCCGTATTTTGTGAGCTGGTTGCCACGGCTTCCCCTACCCTTCACGGCCAAGTTAGCGAAATTATAATCTGTGACTTTGGTCTTCATGTTCATCAGCCTAATCACAACTTTAATCACTTCGGCTTCACCATTCGGATTAGCGCTGAAATACATCACCTTTGAATTAGATTTTCCTTGCGTAAGGTCGTATTCCTTATCGCGGGTGACGCCCGTCACCGAAAAGCGTTTTACAAAATACGGACCGGTCTTGCCATCGCGATACACAACATTGTAGGTAAAGCGATCGTCATTCTTGTGGAACACACCAACATGAATCACTTTCTGACCAACAAACAGCTTAGGTTGCAACTTGGTGACAAGATATGTTCCGTTTTCACGGAACACGATAATATCATCAATATCAGAGCAATCGCTGACAAATTCGTATTTTTCTTTTTCCTTCTCACGCTTCAGGCCGTCGCCAGTGCAAACAAAACCGTCTTCTTTGTTGACATAGAGTTTTTCGTTGTTAGCAGCCACAGCAGCAGCTGAAATATTGTCGAAATTGCGGATTTCAGTCTTGCGTTCGCGGCCCTTTCCGTATTTCTCTTTGATATGCAGGAAATAATCAATGGTGTAGTCGACGATATGGTCGAGATTGTATTTGGCTTCCTCCATGCGGCTCTCAATGTCAGCCAACTGTTCGTCGGCCTTTTTGAGGTCGAATTTCGAAATCTTACGCACAGGTTTCTCGCAAAGTTTTTCCACATCTTCGCGCGTGACATCGCGTTTCAGCAACTTGCGATATGGGTCGAAACGACGCTCAATGCCAGTGAGTTGGTCTTCCCAAGTTTCATAATCTTTCTTTTCCAACTCCTTATAGATACCTTTCTCAAAGAAAATTTTCTCAAGCGAAATCCAGTGCCAGCTGTCTTCCAGTTCGCCAATCAGAATGCGCAATTCCAAACTCAGCAGTTCCATGGTGCGGTCCGTGCTGAGTTTCAGGATTTCCGAAACGCCCATGAAAGATGGATGGTCGTTGACAATAACGCAGGCATTGGGCGAAATGGACACTTCGCAATCGGTGAAAGCGTACAAGGCATCGATGGTCTGGTCGGGCGAAACGCCAGGATTGAGATAAATGACGATTTCGCAGTTTTCAGCTGTGTTGTCGTCGATTTTCTTAATTTTGATTTTGCCCTTGTCGTTGCCTTTCACAATGCTTTCAATCACACTTCCCGTCGTTGTTCCGTATGGGATTTCGTTGATTACCAGCGTTTTCTTATCCAATTGCGTGATGCGGGCACGAATTCTGACACGACCACCGCGCAAGCCGTCGTTATAGTTGGTCACATCCATCAAACCGCCCGTCGGAAAATCGGGATAAAGCACGAAAGGCTCGTCCTTGAGATAGGAAATGGATGCATCGATGAGTTCGTTGAAATTGTGAGGCAAAAACTTTGAAGCCAGACCGACGGCAATGCCTTCAGTGCCTTGCGCCAAAAGCAAAGGAAACTTCACTGGAAGCGAAACCGGTTCGGAATTGCGGTTATCGTATGAGCGCGTCCAATCGGTAGTCTTATGATTGAAAACCACCTCTTTGGCGAACTTCGAGAGTCGTGCTTCGATATAACGCGGAGCAGCGGCATCGTCGCCCGTGAGGATATTGCCGAAGTTTCCCTGCATGTCGATAAGCAAGTCTTTCTGAGCGAGTTGCACCAAGGCATCGCCAATGGAAGCATCACCGTGAGGGTGGTATTTCATGGTGTTACCCACAATGTTTGCCACCTTGTTGAAACGTCCATCGTCCAATTCGTCCATCGAATGGAGGATGCGGCGCTGCACGGGCTTCAAGCCATCCTCGATGGCCGGCACGGCACGCTCCAGAATGACATATGAGGCATAGTCAAGAAACCAGTTTTCAAACATCCCCTTGATGGGCACGACACGAAACTCTTTCTCTTGATTATCACCATCCTGAACGGCACCTTCACCGCCATTTTCCAATTCTTCGTTATCTTCAATATCCATAAAAAATCAGGTAATTTCTGCAAAGCAGGATTAAGATGCAAAGATACAAAAAAAACAAGGGAAATGGCAACTTCAAGCCTTTTTGCGCTGAAAAAAGAGCAAGTTTGCGACTTATTTCCACAACCGCAATACCAGGACTTCGCCCAAAAGCGCCAGCAATGCCATCAGCACAAACCATTTCCAAATGGACGACTGGTGCGCCATGGCATCCACAAGGTCGTTGGTAGCGAAATCAGCAGCATCCAAAACAGCAGCGACATTCAATCCTGCCTGCTTGAAGGCTTTCTCGACATCCAATTTGCCAGCAAAATCCATGTGCGACTCAATGCGGCTTTCATTCCAGGCAAGAATGCTTTTCACCGAATCGTTTTGCAACAGTTCATAGAAACCTGCTTCCGGCAAATCGTCGTTCAGATAAAGACTGATTTTATTGTTGTGCAATTCAGCAGAAGGCATCATTTCAAAACCGTTTTCCACATTACGCATCGCGAAACTCTGGACGCCTTCAACATCCATATCATTTATTGCCAACATTTTATCTTTTCCCAAAGTATAGGCAATGTCACCGACTTTACCGCCCTCCAATGCCATCTTCAACAGCATGGGAACAAAAAGCGAATTGTCGGCCAAGTCGCTCCAAACCGTATCAAGACAAGTGGAGAACGCATAGAATTGACCTTTTCCAAGTCCTTCGCCCAACAGCATGGCATCGCCATTTTGCAAGGTCAGCAAGACATCGGTCGGGACCGTCGGTTGCAGCCGGACATGTTTCTTAACCTTCGGCAAATCGGCATTTTGCGGCATGTCCAAAATCATGTCGGAGAAAAACTCATGCTGAACGGCAAGGTTTTCTACCGCAGTCGGATTCTCGTCCATTTCGCTCAAACGCAGACCCGTCTTTTCATAGAAATAGACATTGTTTTTTTGGTTTTCCGAACACGGAAACAACACCACGCTGGCGCCATCGGCAGCACAATCCAGAAGCGTCTGCTGCATGGTTTCGTTCAATGCGGCACTTTCGTTCACAATCACAAAATGCGCTTTCGACAAAGCATGCAAATCAATGCCTGATGGCTGCATAAACATATAGTCAAACTGGTCATCATCATCGAAAAGCAAGGCCGAAACACTCGGTTCCTTCCCTATCTCCACCACCGAAAGGCTCGGTTTCACATGAAGCACGAAATGATAGTCATCGTCAAAGACTATAGGCTGGTCGACCAATGAAACCGTACATTTCCGGTCGCCTGAATGTTCAACCAAAAACTGCATGGTTACTTCCGCTTCGTCATTTTTTTCAATATCAACCGTTGCCGAAGCAACAGAATGGCCATCCATCATAAAACTGATTGGCAAGCCTTTCACCTCTTTTTTGCCTTCATTGGCAACCCGCACATTGATTTCGTTAGTCAGACCTGCCTGCATGATGGGCGAACTGAGCCACACGGAATCAATATAGACATTCGACTCAAATTCAGGCATCATCGGAACTGCAACGATTTGCAAAGAGGAATCGGCTTTGGCAGCCGAAAGGTCAAATGTATTTCTTTGAAAATCCGAATATACAAACAGGGTTGATGAAGCAAAACCATGCTGTTTACGCAGCATCGCAAACCGATCCAGCACCTCGCCCATTGCCACAGGACTACCTTCCTGATTCATGCGTTCCAACTGATCGAGCATCTCATCCTGACTCATCGGATATTCGTTTTGCACTTCAAAATTATTGCTCATCAGCACATAGCGGTTCGAAGGATTCAGTCTGCGCACCAAATCGCGCGCCGACTCACGCGCATCCTCAAACAAGGTCGTGCGCTGCGATTGCGTCTTCATGCTCATCGAATTGTCAAGATATATGCCAATCAAATTGTTTTCGACATCCGTCTCAATTCTGCTTTCAGGTCTAAACGGAAAAGCAAACGCCAGCACTAAAGCCGCAATGAAAAGACAACGCAGGCACAATGCGACCAAGTATTTCAGTTTGCGTGTTTTGGCATTTTCCTGTTGTATGGTTTTCAGCAAAGCCGTGTTGCTGAAATACACCAGCTTGTGTTTTCTGAAATTGAAGAGATGAACGGCAATCGGAATAGCCAACGCCAACAATCCCCAAAGCATGTATGGATAGAGAAATTGCATATTCAAATCCAAATGAAAATGCAAAAATAGTGAAAATACACATCAAAAGCCATACATTGCGCCTTTGCGATGCTTTGGACGGTATTTATTATTGGAGAATGTTGAGCAAGCATCGTCTACATTGTTGAATTTCAATGGAATGCCAAGGCTAATACACACCTCCAGACCTCGTGGCATACGCACGCCTGTAATATTATACGCATTGATGTTCAAAGCATTTGCCGATTCATCATGTTCCATTGAAGAATAAGAATCCAAGAATCCATGATGATAGGTTGCATCAAGCTTCAACATCAAGGTAAAAGCGCCACAATCGATGTCACTTCTGATACCAAGACCAGCATAAGCTCCAGCATGAATCGTTGCCATATTGGCTTTTCCGATATCGATAGTCGTATTAAACGCGATAGGTTCGGTACGCTTTTCCTGAATCTGGCCGCCTAAAAGATAACCAGCTTCAAGCCCCGCAAGGACATAAGGTTGGAATGCATCAACGACCTTCAGGCGAGCAATTACAGGCACTCTCAAATCAACATATTTGGAGCTGATGGTATATTCAACATTTGCTCCCGAAAAATGCCGATAGTTCATCGACGTGCCCCTTTGGGCAAACATTGCTTCCGGAGCAATTGAAATGAAGTCTCCAATCGGGACATCCACAAAAATGCCACCTATCGGAAGAATACGGAAATTGCCTTCTGCATCTTTCAGCCATGGCTGCTCCAGGCTATTCAAATTGTCATCTGAATAATACATCTGAGGGAAACTCAGCCCTCCCTTTACGCCTATCGCAACCGAATTTGAACTTCCACGCTCACTCATCTGCGCCAAAGCAGCAAATGGAACAAACAAAGCAAGCAAAAGTATGATTGATAACTTTTTCATTGTCCTACTCTCCTATTTAATTCAAGCGAGATGCCTTTCCATCACCATCCTTATAAATGAAATATGTTCCCGGCTCATATTGAGGAACCGTTCCGTTAGAATCATCCTCAACGCCCAAAATGACAACAGCAAAATACAAATTGCTGATGCCCTCATCATCCACGCTTCCTTTAATGATGACGCCTCGTTCCATATTGACATGAATGGTGTCTGTCATTGGAATTTCATATGATTTGTTTTCAACGAAATACAAAGTGAAAGCATTTCCTATTCCCATGATAAAGGCAGTGTCAGTAGTCTGTTCGGCAGCCTCAGCCAATTCCACACGCACCACGCCATTATGCTGATCGGAGAAACGCAATGTGACATTCGGCTCAGGCTCCGGCGGATTCAAAGGCCATCCCACGACACTCGAAGCAACGCGTTGCTTTGGAGCTACCACATATTCGCCTTCAATATTTGCAGGAATATAGCCATGAGGTACAGCTCCAAAAGCAGCCTCAAACACATGCATCGTCGAGTCAGGAATCACGTTGAGAATATCGTCAATATACGACTCCGTTCCTACTGGAACAATCGTCGTATCATCGTTCTTTGTACACGAAGCAAAGGAAACGATCATTGCAAGAATGAAAATCCTTATGATTTGTTTCTTCATACTTTTCAATTTTATTTTGCAAAAACACCTTTTTTACCTATTCACTGACACCTGTTTCACAGTTTTCCCCCTTGTTGTCTTGATTTCAAGCAAATACAAAGCAGGTTTCAGCGATGACAAGTTAAGCGAGGCATGATTTTCCCTGCCATAGTTTTGAACCGCAAGCACCTGCCCCAGCATATCCACCACCTTGATTTCCACAATTTCATCCGCTTCAATAGTCAGATTGCCACGTGTTGGATTTGGGAAGACTTTGGCCTCAACGCAATTGTCATTCACACCAAAATAACCTGCATTGATTACAATGGTACGTGTCATTTCTCCACATGAAATCGTGCTGAACGATGCCGTCAATTCCGCTTGTCCCGGAGTTCCGACAAACAGGAGGCATCCATTCTCGTAAGTTTCAACAATTCGCCAGTCTGGATTCGACAATTCCCATGAATGAAAACTATAAATATCTTCCGGATTATCCGAAGGATCGACATAGTAGCGGTAAAGGCCAGAAATCAAGTCAGAGGACACATATACCTGACTTTCGCCTTGAATCATATGATAATTATGGGAGTTGTTTACCGTATAGATATACTTGTAAATGATGCTGTCACAACCTTGCTGCGATAACAGCGTATCGTTAATTTCAAAATCATCATAATACATGATTCCATTCACCTCAACCGAATCGCAAACCGTACGGAATGCATTTTCAGTTACGGTTGTCACGATATGGGCATGCATGGTAACAATACTATCGCAGCCTTGAGAGCTGTTCAATGTAACAGAATAAGTCATACCATCAAGACAGGTGTGCTGATGCCATTCAAACGGACCGCAGGCAATGGTGTCAAATTCATGCTCTATCACGTCAGTAAATCTGAAATGCATGGTAACAATGCTGTCGCAGCCCTGCGTCGTCACAAAAGTATGACTATAATCACCGTCATGGTCACATACATGTTCATACCATTCGTACGTGCCTAGGCATGATTGATAATCAAATTCGCTTGAGAGGATATCGTTCAACTGGAAATGCATGGTAACAATGCTATCGCAACCTTGCACCGATTCAAAGGTGTGAACATAATCGCCATCATGGTCGCAAACGTGTTCAAACCATTCATATTCTTGACATGATTGGTAATCAAATTCACTTGTAAAGGCTTCGCTCAATTGGAAATGCATGGTAACAATGCTATCACAGCCTTGGGCCGTCACAAAGGTATGAATATAATCGCCATCATGGTCACATATGTGTTCAAACCATTCGTATGCGCCTTGACATGATTGATAATCAAATTCGCTTGTAAGGATATCGCTCAACTGGAAATGCATAGTAACAATGCTATCGCAACCTTGCACCGATTCAAACGTGTGGACATAATCGCCATCATGGTCGCAAACGTGTTCAAACCATTCATATTCCTGACACGACTGGAAGTCGAATTCACTTGTAAATGCATCGCTCAACTGGAAATGCATCGTCACAATGCTATCACACCCTTGCGCTGATTCGAAAGTATGGCTATAATCGCCATCGTGATCACAATGATGTTCGTACCAATCGATAAACTGGCAAGATTGATAGTCAAACTCACTGGTCATGGCATCGCTGAAACGCAGATGCATCGTCACGATACTATCACAACCAGTATGAGCCACAAAGGTTTGATCATAATCGCCATCTTCATAATAAGTCATTCCATTCCACACAAACGGCAGACAGGTTTGCTGTTCAAATTCATGATACACAGCATTATTGATTGTCAGATGAAGCAGCACCGTACTATCACATCCCATTTGGCTTTGGAATGTCTGCTCATAGTCCCCGGTTTCGGTATAGGATTCCAAGCCCCAAGTATATGAATTGCAAGCTTCATGTTCGATCTCTTCATAATAAATCGGAGCAACCGTCAAATGCAGATAGAACGTACTGTCACATCCATCAGGATTTGTTTCCGTATGAGTATAATCACCATCTTCCGTATAGACATGGCCATGCCATTCGTATTGTTCACAGCCGACTTGGGTTTCTTCCATCACGAAAGCATCCCCTATTTCGAGGTTCATAATCAGCAAACTGTCGCAACCTTGCGAGTTTTCAATGATATGGTAATAAAGGCCAGGCTCGGTATAAATGGTATCGTACCATTCATAAGACTCGCAAGCCGTTACGTCAAACATATATTGCGAGCCATGGTTCACCGTTAGCGGAAGGACTTCCGTATATGGACACCCTAACGGACCCTCCGTCACATAAGAATAGAACCCGCTTTGGGTATAGACTTCATCATGCCATTCGTAGCTGTCGCATACCGTCATTGCCGCTAATGTATCCACACTGCTGTAGTTAACCGTGACGAAGATTCTTTCCAAACGCGAGCAACCTTCTGACGTTTCCGTTTCATTCGTATACAAACCTGTTTCAGTAATGGTTCTGCCATTCCAAACATACGAATCGCAAGCATCAACATTTTCATAATCAATAGTGTCGCCATAATGGATGGTCAAAGGAAGCGAATAGCGCAGGTTACATCCATACTGATTTATCGTGTCGAAGTTGTATGTTCCGCTTTGTCTATAGGTCTGTCCATGCCATTCATACTCATCGCATGCGGTAATTGCAGGCAAGGTCACCACTTCGCTGTTGTGGATTGTAAGCGGCAAGTATTCAGTGCGTTCGCATCCCCATTCATTGACTGTCTGATGTGAAGGTGTTCCTGACTCATTGTATGTAACGCCATACCAGTCATAACTGTCACATGCCGTAACTGGGTCATGATATAAAACATCAGAATTATGAAGGGTCAAATCCAAGACAAAAGTACTGTCACAAAGGCCAGTACCGCCAGGAACAGTAACGGAATCAAGTGTGTTTTGTGTATAGGTACGATGTGAACGAGGCCAGTAATATTCATCACATTCAGTAATATACTGGACCTGTCGGAATGCATCGCTAATGGTCAAATGCAATACCTCCAAACGGTCGCAACCATGTTCATTGGTCGTCTGGAACGTTTTGTCACCACTTGTATTATAGGTCACTCCATGCCATGTATATTCTTCACATGCGGAGACTGTCGTTTCAACGACATCACTATTATAGATTGTCAACGGCAGATGCTGCACATGAGTGCAACCCCACTCGTTGGTGGTCTGATAATCATATAAGCCAGAGGTAGTATATGTTGTTCCGTGCCAAGTGTATTCGTCACAAGCCTCGACAGGCTGCAAAGTCTCTTCCGTACCATGATGAATGGTAAGATTAAGGGTTATCAGACTATCACAACCATTAGGATTCACTTTCACATATTCCCAAGTGCCATTATTCGTATAAGTCTGCCCCGTATAACCCGTCCATGTAAAGGATTCGCAAGCATGTTTATTGATGGTGCGGTGCGGACGAGGCGTGACCGTAATGTTCACCGTGCCAGTTTCAGAAATGTCATTTGTGCCGTAAGTGAGTTTATAAGTGAAACTATCCGTTCCTGTATATCCATTATTTGGCGTATAAGTGAAAGTTGAACCTGCAAAAAAGTCCAAAGAACCATGTGACGGAAGGGAAACAATGCTAAAATCGACATCGTTAGCGATGCTTGAAGGTGATATGATATCATTCGCCTTGGGGTCAATATTTATTTGGGTCTCATAACAGGTTGTCACATAATCTGCGACAGTTTGAACCACATTAGATGAAATATAATTCAACGAGATGTCGTCAAGGCCAAAATCATCACCCAAATTCGAAGGCCACGTGCAATTGTCATAGATGGCAATCGTAACCTGTGTCTTGTTAGCGCTATACCAATGATAAACAGGGAACTGTTGCCAAGAGCCATGTCCGCTAACAAGAGTAGGTTGGAACTCACCACCGACCTGAGAATTATCAAACTTCACGATGAACTTGGCTCTATAATTAAAATAGCTTCCGCCGCCATTATTCAAATGTGTTGCCCAAAATGAAAAATCATAATAGGAATGTGGCTGAACCGTAACCGTCTTATACCAAACCCTAGAGGAACTTGGAGTTATCATATTACCGCCAGCGCCATTTGCAATGAAATACTTCCCCGAACCGGACGTATGGTCTGGATAATTAAAGAACTGTGTGTTTCCCGAATTATAATTACTGGCATTTGTACCAATATGATATCTGCCAGCTTCCCTTAAATCAGAATTGTATTGATAATCAGATTGAAAACCAGTATTTCCTGATTCAAAATTACCGTTGGTAATGACATTTTGCGCCTGCAAAGGGACAAGTCCAAATACAGCTGCAGCAAACATCAAGCAAAAAAAGACTCCTCTTTTATTTCCCTTCATTTTCAGTATTTTTTATTCACAAAATATGATAATTGCAAAAAACATACCATATTTATCGTGCAACTTCAATCTTTCTAACAAACCTTCCCTTTTCCGCACAGATTTCCACAAAATACAATGCCGGCTTAAGCGAAGCCGTATTTACCATCAGCTTGTCAGTCATAAGATTAGATTGGAAGTAGCATATCTGTCCAAACATATCGAATATTCTAATCTCCTTAATGCCATCAGCCTCAACCGACAACATATCACGAGCCGGATTCGGGTAAAGCGCCAGAGGCTCCTCGTCTATCTCCTCAACGCCATAGAACGAGCAGACCATCCAATATTTGCTTTCCCACCCTTGAGAGGCGCATCCATTGTATGCCGTGGCTTTCAGCCAAACCGTATCAGCGACATGATTCAGCACATACACGCCACACGACTTGCCATCGGCCGAAGGCTCAAGCACCCAGTTAACCGAAGGCTCCAAACGCCAAACGATGCTGTCATACTCAACACTTTCATCTGCAAAGCCAACATGATAAACAAATTTGTTGATTTGGAATTCAGTAGCCGGAATGACCCAGTGCGAGCCTATGCCGCCCGCAGGCATGATTTCAGTCAATTGAGGCGAATAATCCAAAGTCAGATTCAACCGCACCAAACTGTCGCAACCGTGAGAGCCTACATAATAATGCGAATAAACGCCGGATTGCGTATAAGTTGAGTCGCACCAAGGACTTTGGAATTCATTGCACTCCATTGTGTCGATAGTGACTTGCGTATCATGATAGACAGTCAATTCAAGATGATAGATGCGGTCACACTCATCGCCCTGGCCTTCAATAACGACCACGTCATTGTCCGACTGCTCATAATGACGAATTTCTCCTTCGACTTCCCAATCGTAAAAATTGCAAGCCTCTTGGGTCTCGAAAAACTCCGTAGCCGATCCCAATGTAAGATGCAATGTCACAATACTATCACAACCATGAGCTGTCTGGATAGTATCGACATAATCTCCTGACTCCCGACAATCGACACCATGCCACAAGAATGATTCGCAAACAAAAGCAGCAGTATCCGACGACACGGAATTAAAAATCGAGAGATGCAAAATGTAAACGCTATCGCAACCTTGCGCACCTGCACCTGGAACGGTAACCGAATAATCATCCGTTTCTGTATATAGATTCCCATGCCAGAAGAACTCGCCACAGGCCTCATGCGACTCTTCTTCAATCAGTTGCCTAGTCACCGCAACATTCACCGTCGCTTCTGCCGACTGGCCACTGCATGTGATGCGATAACGGAAAGAATCAGACCCTGTAAAGCCATCATTCGGTGTGTACTGCATAATGTTGTCAGTGCATGTCGCAAAACCATTAGCGGGCTGCTGTATAATGCTGCACGACAAATTGTTACAACTTTGCAACACATGGTCATTATCAAGAAAGTCAATGGTGACAGGTTCTTCGTAACACGTTGAGACATTATCGTTTCCGGCACTCATGGCATCCACGGTAACGGTGCTATGCGCTTCGCTATCGTAGACCAATTGGCAGAAAGAAATGTCGTCAAGACCGAAATCATTTCCGCCTCCTGTCGTGTTCTGATTCAAGATGGTAATGGTTGCCGAAGTCGAATTGCCGCTATTCCAAATCTGATAGAACTGAATCCATGTGTTTGTCGTAGACGGTGCCGAAAACACACGGCCAATCTGCTGTCCATTGATGCTGAACTGCAATTGTGCCTCAGCACCCGCACAAACCGAACAGACGTATGTGGAAAAAGCGTAATTCGTGTTTTGCTGCACCGACACGGTTTCCGTCCATACATTTGTGCCAGGCATTGTCGCGCCATTGATAATCATGAAATTACCCGACCCACCATGTCCATGCCCGACAAAACTTTCGTGATGCCAACTCGCATCCGAATCAACGAAATAAGTTCCCTCGCCATAAAGGTCGGCATTATGCTGGTACGATGAAGTGAAACCTGTATTGCCTTGCTCAAAGTTGCCATTCACCACACGCTCCGGACCCGGTTCAAAACCCGTACAGGTATAAGTTGTCGTAACGCTGGGTGATGCAACCGTTGTTGGACCGATTGTAGTGCTCAATCCAGTTGCCGGCGACCATTGGAAAAAAGTCGCTCCAGTTGCGTTCAAGGTAACCGATTCGCCCGGCTGAATGACAGGATTTGCAGGCGTAATGACAACACTACGGCAGCCATTCTCTTGGGCAAAGCCAAATGCCACAAAGAAAAGCAAGAAAACGGCTATAAAGATTCTCTTTTCCATGATTTTCAGATTTTTGGGACAAAAATAAGAAAATTGTATTATTCAAGCAAAAAGCAGTCGAAAATTCGTTGCTTTATAGCGGCATAGCCTTTCCATTCAGCACCGCTTCGCGAAGCACATCGCCTTCATAACGCAGTTTCAAGGAGAAAAACGGCACTTTTTCATCAATCAAGCGCAGGAAAATCTTGTCGCCTTCCCATGACGGCAGTTCTAAAAGCCGCTGTTTTTCAATCCATTCCAAGTCGCCTTCGTTACATTCAATCTGTTCGCCCGTCCATTCGGTGCAGACAAAAATATGCATCTGTTCGGCCGGCCAAACGTCAGAAACGAAAGTGACAATGCCGCAATAGCGCCATCGGGTGACTGTATAACCCGTTTCTTCCCTGATTTCACGCATCATGCAGTCTTCAGGGCTCTCCCCTTCCTCAAATTTTCCACCGACGCCAATCCACTTGTCGTGGTTTTCGTCGTTTTGCTTTTTCGTGCGGTGCAGCATCAGATATTGGCTGCCACGCTCAAGATAACATTGTGTAGTCTGTTTCATTTCAATTAAGGTCTTAAAAATTCAAAATAGTTTTCAGGCGTTACGACAACAGATTGATTTACAGCATAATTATTCAAAAACGAATCAGGAAATTTCGTCTTCGACTTATTCGGATTCCATTTCATCTCGAAAATCGAAAACGCTCCGTCTTTTTCCTCAACGTAATCGATTTCCTGCTGTTGCGTCGTGCGCCAGAAATAGGTCAAGCATCGATAATCGGAATAATGATTCCGTTTCAACCGCTCGCTGATGAAGAAATTCTCCCACAAAGCGCCCATATCCTGACGCAATCCGACTGGCGCAAAACTCTGAATGACAGCATTTCGCACACCGTTATCCCAAAAATAAAACTTCTTCGCTTTTTTCAACTCGTTGCGCAAATTCCGGCTCAAGCCCTCCAAGCGAAAAACTATGAAACATTTTTCGAGCAAATCTATGTATTTCTCCACCGTCTTGTTATCGGTGCCCACAGTTTGCGCCAGCTCATTAAAAGAGACTTCGCTTCCCACCTGAAAAGCCAAAGCTTTGACAATCTTATTGATTAAAGCAGGGCGACGCAATCCATCCAAAGCAAGCAAATCCTTATACAAATAACTGTTTATCAAGTCTAAAATGACGTTTTCAGCCTCTTCAGGATGGTTAATCACCTCTGGATACGAGCCATAAATCAGCCTTTGCTCCAAGGTTTGCTTTATGAAAAGATAGCCCTTGTCATCGTAAAGTTCCGAAATCGAAATCGGATACAGATGATACTCGTATTTGCGTCCCGTCAAAGGCTCATTCAGCAGGTTTTGCAGGTCGAACGACGACGAACCCGTCACAAGAATCTGGACATCAGGGAAATTATCGACCATGCGCTTCAAGGTCAAACCAATGCCTGGCACTTGCTGGGCTTCGTCAAGCAGAACCACCTTATTATTCCCTATCAGCAAACGCAAATTCTCCGAATTCGGATTGTCAAGCAGTTCTTTCATCTCTGGTTCATCGCAATTCAACGCCAGAACGGGGGCTTTCATATTGACACTCAAATGTTTCATCAAGGTGCTTTTCCCTACTTGTCGCGCTCCGATGACGATAATTGCCTTGCCACGGAACATTCTTTCTTCAATAACTCTTTGCAAATGTCTTAAAACCATACTTATCCGTATTATTTCGGCCGCAAAGATAAGTATTTATTTTATTCTAATCCCAAAATTTCACTAATTTTTGGGATTACAACCCCAAAATTTAGTCAATTTTTAGGATTACAATCCCAAAATTCACTTTATTTTTTGGATTAGGAAATATAAAAACATAATATTGGAAACGAAAATTGCCAATAATCATTCGCAAATCTTATTCAGTTTCTCTCTGCTATTTGCATTTACCCTGACAAGTCCTAAATAACCGTTACAGGTTTTACGGGGGCAAATATAGTCATTAGTTGGAGACAATTGGGTACCAGTACTAATAAAATATATTTCGTTGACATATAGTATATTGCACTTTTGTTATATAAAAGAAATCGAAGACTCACCGATAGTTTTTTTGTGTGTGATGTCGTCCCACGGAACTTTGCGAAACCTTGTAAAGACGGCAGAAGTTTAGCAGTGAACGCGAGGCGATGCCAACAGCAACTCATGGGAAACTATCGTCAGTGTGCAAGAAACAAGTCTTGAATCTTCATGCAGTCAGCATCGTCATAAGACAATGTCTTGATGTCGTCAATATAGAGAATTGAATGTCCGTCTTTTATCCCGTTTTTGGTAATAATGTCGAATTCAATTGTTTTTTTCGACACATTAGAGATGATTCCATACAAAACAAGATCATAGTATGTACTTACTGATACTATTCTTTTTCTTTGCAAAAGATTATCAATCATGAGTTGAAGTATATCATTAGAGCAATAACCGTTTAAAGAAATTTCATCAGATTCTTGTTCGATTTGAATGCATTGTTTTTGAATGGATTCGAGATAATTTGTTTTATAGGCAAGACTATAAATGTCATCAATTCTTCCTATGAAACAACCATCACCTTTTCCATAAGGATTTACGGCTTGAATAACAATATAATCGTTTGAAAATGCCTTGATAAAACCTACAGCAAAATTATCAATTTCGTTTCTGTCGGAATAGAATTCAATCAATTCATTAGATTTGAACAATTTCTTAATTACTTGCAACATAGTATTCAGTGCTTTTTTGTTTGGATTTGCTTTTGGAATGAATTTTTTATTCTTTTTACTCAGTTCTTTTGGATTTTAATCCGAAAACCACGAATAGCGGATTTGAAATCCGCATCGGTTGCCACGATGATGACGATATTTGGAACACTCGTCCATGTTTCCATGTTTTCAACGCTACAAAGTTATAACGCTAAAATCCAAAAGTCAAGAAAAAAAGTGAATATTTTGTTTGATGGAATAAGTCGAACAATGTGGCGCCCAAAGTTCCTAAGCTATATCCGCCCTATACCCGCTCCGTACCAACTCCCTACTTCGCCCAATGCTCGTCCATACATCGCCCAATGCTCGTCCAATCTAAGGAATTGGACAAGCTGTGCATCAAGTTGTTACAAATAACGATTTGGGTACGGTGAGGACCTTGGGAGGTATCAGGCCGCTGGCAGCGACAGTCGCTTGCGAGAGAAGGAATCGTCAACAGCTGCAATTGGCGAGCACAAAAAAAGGCGGCCTTTTCAGGTCGCCTTTTTAGTTTTTCATTCGAAGAATGATTAGATGATGCCTTGAGCCATCATAGCCTTAGCAACGCGCATGAAACCGGCGATGTTAGCACCCTTGACGTAGTTGATGCTACCGTCAGCTTGCTTACCGTATTCAACGCACATGTCATAAATGTCGTTCATGATCTTGTGGAGCTTCTGGTCAACTTCAGGAGCAGTCCAGTTGATGTGAGCAGCATTCTGGCAGATTTCGAGGCCAGAGGTAGCAACGCCACCAGCGTTAACAGCCTTACCTGGAGCGAAAGGAACACCAGCGTTCTGGATGTAAGCGATAGCTGCTGGCTGGCAACCCATGTTGGAGATTTCAGCAACATACTGAACGCCGTTAGCAACCAATTCCTTAGCATCGTCTTCATTCAGTTCATTCTGGAATGCTGATGGGCAAGCGATGTCGCACTTCACCATCCAAGCCTTCTTACCAGGAGTGAAGATAGCCTTGCCTGGGAACTTGGTAGCCATATCTTCAACCTTGTTACGACGTGAGTCGCGCATGACCAGCATATAGTCGATCATTTCCTTGTTGATGCCTTCTGGGAGTTCGCAAACGCCGTCTGGGCCTGACAGAGCGACGACCTTAGCGCCGAGTTCTGTAGCCTTTGTAGCAGCACCCCAAGCCACGTTACCGAAGCCTGACAGAGCGACTCTCTTGCCTTCCATTGTTTCACCCTTCTGGTGAACCATGCGGTCGACATAGTACATAGCACCGAAACCGGTAGCTTCAGGACGGATCAGAGAACCACCCCAGCCATAGCTCTTACCAGTCAGAGCGCCTGTGCTGTGTTCGCGAGCGAGCTTCTTGTAAGCGCCATAGAGGTAACCGATTTCACGGCCGCCAACGCCGACGTCACCAGCTGGTGAATCTTGGTCAGCACCGATGTTGCGCCACAATTCATACATGAAAGCCTGGCAGAAACGCATGATTTCAGCATCTGATTTGCCTGTTGGGTCGAAATCAGCACCGCCCTTACCACCACCGAGTGGGAGGTTGGTCAGTGAGTTCTTGAAGATCTGTTCGAAGCCCAAGAACTTCAGCATTGAAACGTTAACTGCTGGGTGGAAACGGAGGCCGCCTTTGTAAGCGCCAAGAGCTGCGTTGTACTGAACACGATAGCCGAGGTTAACCTGGACTTCGCCTTTATCGTCAACCCATGTAACACGGAATGTGAAGATGCGATCTGGTTCAACGAGACGTTCAACGATCTTAGCAGCTTCAAATTCTGGATGCTGGTTGTAGACTTCTTCGATTGATTCGAGCACTTCGCGTACTGATTGCAGATACTCATTTTCGCCTGGATGTTTCTTTTCCAGGGCGACCATAATGTCATTTACTTTCATTTTATTTGTTTAATTTTTAAAGGTTTATGTGTTTACTTTAACAAGTTAAATACTTTCAAAACGATAACTTTTCAGTTATTTCGCTGCAAAGGTAACATTTTTAATTTTACAAACGAATATTAGTTGAAATTATTTTCCTCTTGCCGATGAAATGTGGTTTCGACCTCCTCGCCATATTCATACACACTGGTTTTTGCCACCGTTCCATCAGGATTATAATAGGTCTCCAGACCATGTTTCTGATTATCTACATAATTGGTAACCAAACATTTATATCCTGACATCTCATAACCAATCTGTTGTCCGGTTCCCATTACATAGTTTGCCGTCGATGCCAAAGTACCGTCGGAATAAAACATCATCCACGATCCGTCCATCATATCGTCGACATATTGCCCCTCTGTAAAGACCTGTCCGTTTTCATACCATTTGACAACCGGTCCGTTCAGTTTGCCACAAGAATAATGTTCTTCCGACGCCAGAATGCCTTTCAGCGAATAGGAATGGAAGACACTGTCAAGCTCGCCATCCTTATAAAAGCCTTCTTCCATGATATTGCCATTCTCGAACCAGCGTGTCATTTTCCCATTCATGACATTGTTCACATACTCAATTTCAAGCTGTTTGCGGCCGTTTTCGTAATACCAAGTACATTCACCGTTTAACGCTTCTCCCTCATATCTCAGGACCGACTTCAGATTGCCGTTGTCCCAATACGATTTATGCGCTCCGTCGTCGCAAGCGCTCATAATGCTCAATGCAACAAATAATAATATTACTGTTTTTTTCATTGCTTTATTTTTTCTCTTCTTCAAAAGCATCCAACCTGACCGGCTTCAATTCCACACGTTCCTTGTCGTACTGATAAATGCTCCACATCGTGTTTTCCAAGCCGTTGTTAGAACCCGTTCTGACAAAATGATACGGATTCGCCAGCAAGGTTTCGTCAAAAGACGGAATGCAATCCTTTGGATTGTGCCCATATCGCATCAAGACATTCAGGAAATGCCAAGCGACATCAAAGCCACAAAACGCATATTCGGAAGGGTCAACCGTGTATTTTTTCCTAAATTGACACACGAATTGCTTGACTTCAGGACTATTATAGTCGACAAAAGCATCGCTAAAATAAATAGCATTGACCTTCAATAAGTTATCGACCAAAAGCTTGTCTAATCCCGTCCAATCGCTGAAAGCAACCAATGTAATAGGATACTGCTGTGCCGTCTTATTCAGATTATTCAGCATTTGAGTGGCATAAACATTGCTATTGCCACATGCAATGACCAGATTATCATGGGTTTTTGACAGATTGCCGTTAAATATTGACAAATCTGATGATTCATACACATACCGTCCGACCATCTTCTCAAATCTAACGCTATCCGCCATTTCGTTTTCACCGTCATCGGAAGACGAAGAAACCTGTTCCGTCTCCATCCTCTTCTCTTCACTACGGATATAACCCCTAAGTTCATCCGTAGTCATGACTTCCTTTTTATTGATTGTCAGATTCAGCACACGTTCCATTTCATCCAGACAATCAGACGAATTTTCAGCAAAACTCTTTTGACACAAGATTGAGACATTTGAATCTCCATAATACTGATTGACAAGGCTTGCTAGCTGAAGCAACTGCCCGGATGCACTCGGCTTGACTTTCACCACAAACGGCTTATCAGCGACAATGCTTTCACGTGCCGACATCGGATTAACGATAACGATTCCCTGACTGTTAGCATACTCCTGCACAACATCAAACGACTTGCTGAAAAACGGGCCAACAATCATATCCAGGTTTTCGTTTCTCAACCTGTCGACAGCATTTTGAGCCGTTCCCGTATTCTCCGTAACATCGATGATCGTCAAATCGAGATGCAATCCATAATGATTCACCAACGAATCGACCGCAATCTTGAAACCTTCATAGAACGGCAAGAACGTCATGGATTTTGATTTACGCGACTTCGAAACTCCCTCCGGTGTCAACGAAATGTTCCCTATTTCATTCAAATACAGCGGTATCAGCAAAGCCACGTGATAATGTTCCTTTGCATTTTGAGGCAAAACATCACATTCGGGCACTGGTTCTAACTCTTCTTCAATCACAACAGGAGTTGGTTCGACCACAATTTCCGGTTCCGGTTCTTCAACGGCCTCTTCTTTCTCTTCTTCAACAGGCTTCCGAATTTCCTGATAGACAATCTTTTCAATAGGAATCAAGACCACCTGGTCCGGAAAAACATGTGAGCCTACTGATGGATTCAAGGAACGGAACACATCTTCATCGACTTTCCATTTACGGAGCAACGTGGAAGTCTTCTCCCCCACTTCGGCCTTATGGACAATGTATTCTTCCTCATTTCTGATGGAAGGGATGGAAATCACGGTTCCCACGGCGGGTTCGTTGGTCAAGCCTGGATTCAACGCCTTAAACGCAGCCAAATCGATGCCGTATCTTTTGGCAATGTCAAACAATGTTTCACCTTTTGCGACAACGCAAGCAGAATCACTAGGACTGATTCCTACAGGAGCAACATCATTAGCAACAGGCTCAACCTTTTCCGGAACAGACTCCTCTTCAGGAATATCAACGACTGGAATTCCAATAACCATTTCTGCTTGCAATCCATCATTGACTTCCGGATTCTTTCGCGTAATTTCCTCAATGGAAACATGATAGGCTTTCGAAATGCTGTACAAGGTCTCCCCTTGCTTCACATGGTGCATGTAATATTCCACGCCACCGACCGTAATGATTTCATTAGAACGTTCCACAACGACTTGCGCCATCATCACAACCGGCACGAACAAGGCCAGAAGAAAAATCAATATTATCTTTTTCATAGAAAAACTTCAATAATCAAGCGGCAAAAATACAAAATTATTGCACGCAAACAAAAATGCGGAACAGCCGAAGCCATTCCGCATTAAATTAATCATTCCCACTCAATTGTCGCAGGCGGTTTCGACGAAATGTCGTAACAGACGCGATTCACGCCCTTCACCTTATTAATAATATCGTTCGACACCTTGGCAAGGAACTCGTAGGGCAGATGCACCCAGTCGGCAGTCATGCCATCGGTCGAAATGACGGCACGCAAGGCAATTGTGAACTCATAACTGCGTTCATCGCCCATCACGCCAACCGATTTCACCGGCAGCAATATCGTGCCCGCCTGCCAAATGCTATCATACAGGTTGTCAGCCATTTCATTCGGATAGGATGCGCTTGGCAACTCGCAAGGCCAATTGCGCAAACCCTTGATGAAAATATCATCGGCATCGCGCAAGATGCGGAGTTTTTCTTCGGTGACTTCGCCCAAAATGCGGATGCCCAGACTCGGTCCTGGGAAAGGATGACGGCCAATCAGTTCACGCTTGATGCCCATGGCGCGGCCCACGCGGCGCACTTCGTCCTTAAACAGCGTGCGCAGCGGTTCCACAATCTTCAGGTTCATCTTTTCCGGCAAGCCGCCAACATTGTGGTGCGACTTGATCTTGCAGCTCGGTCCATTCACACTGACGCTCTCGATGACATCAGGATAGATGGTGCCTTGAGCCAGCCAACGTGCGCCTTCAATCTTTTGGGCTTCGGCATCAAAGACTTCGATGAATGTCGAGCCGATGGCTTTACGCTTGGCCTCCGGGTCAGTGACGCCTTCCAATTTCTTCAGGAACAACGCGCCGGAATGGACGCCTATCACGTTCAGTCCCATTTCCTTATAGGATTCGAGGACTTCCTCAAACTCATTTTTGCGCAGCAAGCCGTTGTCAACGAAAATGCAGGTCAGGTTCTTTCCGATGGCCTTATTCAGCAAAACGGCAGCCACGGTGCTGTCGACGCCACCCGAAAGGCCGAGAATCACCTTGTCGTCGCCAAGCTGCTGGCGAAGGCTTGCAACGGTATTGTCGATGAACGAATCCGGCGTCCAGTCACCTTTGCAGCCGCAGATGCCGAGGGCGAAATTAGCCAAAATCTGCGGGCCTTCCTTGGTGTGGAACACTTCGGGGTGGAACTGCACGGCGTATGTCTCTTCACCATCAATCTTATAGGCGGCATTCTCCACATCTTCCGTCGAGGCGATGATGCGTGCTCCGGCAGGCAGTTTGGCAATCGTGTCGCCATGGCTCATCCACACCTGACTCGATTTGCTCACATTTTTGAACAAAGGCGAAGCCTCGTCGACGACGGTCAGCATGGCACGGCCATATTCGCGGGCGATGGAGCCATTCACCTCACCGCCAAAATGTTGCGAGATGAACTGAGCGCCATAGCAAATGCCCAGCAAAGGCAAATTGCCTTTAATGCCTTCCAGATTAACAAAAGGAGCCTTCTCGTCGCGGACTGAAAAAGGACTGCCACTCAAAATGACGCCTTTCACATTCGGGCCAATGGCGGGAATCTTGTTATAAGGATGAATTTCACAGTAAACATTCAGTTCGCGTAGGCGACGGCCTATGAGTTGTGTCACCTGCGAACCGAAATCAAGTATCAAAATCATTTCTTGCATATCGGGAAACTTTTTTGCAAAAATAGGCAATTTCGCGAATGAAAACGAAAGAGAAGCTATTTTTTGTGCATTGTACTGAAAAGGGCTGTTTCAAAGGACGAAAGACAACTTTTTTAAAAGGAGAAAGTTAGATAGGGAAAATCATATTGCCAAGGGTTTTGGAAACAAATCTTTCATAAATCTATCACAAATAGGTTATTCCGAAAAAAAGCGGATGCCAAGGCTTATCGCCCGCCAATCTTTCAGGCTTCTTCGCTTGCGCTCATCGCCTGGGTTGCGCCATTTGCTGCAAGATGTGGAAAAGGTTGGCTCTGAAGTGAGCCAACCTTTTTGGGAGTATAACGATGTTGATAGTTTTAGGGAGACAGTATCTAATTTTCCATATAATAGCGAGACTAAATTAAATGGATTACCAAGCCATAACCCACCAACATACTCGGCTACATGAACGAGACACGCCAATGCCTCGCGAGTAGCCGTGTTTCCATTTTTCTGGTAAAACTGGGCGTGGTTCCAAATCGGCCAATTCTTTGTTTTTCCAAAAGTTGCCTGGTTGGGCATCTACTATATAAATTTCCAAGTCAGTTGGCAGTCTCTGCTTTTCTGTTTTTATAAATTTGCCAAATTTTCTGGAAAAAGATGAATCCTGTTCTGTGCCTAAGCCAAAATAAGCGTTTCCTAAATTATAAATTGGAGGTCTCGTTGAGTCAAATTTTTGCTGCCTATATGAGGACTCTTCCTTTATGTCCCAAAAATCTATCCTGATAATTGAATCATCGAAAAAATCACTTTTATATTGACAGGAAAGGTTATTGATTACATCGTCAATCTCGCTTAAATCAAGTTCAACAGAATACACTCCAAAACATCTGAAATCATGAGACAGGCTATCGTCAACACTGCTACAATATCGAGATGTCCAGTTTGAATTCTTGAGTCTATAATCACTCCAAGATGGCGGAAAATGATTCGTGATGGAATCTATCTCATACATTTTTAGTCCATTGACAAATTGAATTCTGCCTGGCTCATTTGGGACGGGTTTGAAGTAATTGCAGTTGCATGCTTGAAGTGCAATTATCAAGATAGGAATCATGCACAAAGACATATTACGAATTATATTTCTTAAATTGTTCATGGTCTAACATTTAAAAAGTCAATAATTAATTGATTGTTCCCATTATAGCCATTAATAATGTTACCTCCATTATAATAATTGGTATAATCATGAATTCCAACTCCTATCTTCAACAATCCTCCTATCTTCCTTAAAAATGAAGGCTCTCCGTATGAGATTGAATAACGAGAAACATAGGGCGTGGAATTTGTAAATACGTTATAATCGCCATAAAGTGTTCCCAAACAAATTCTGTTCATCTCAACATAATCATTAGGAACATAGGTTACTTTTTCCGTGTATTCGATGCTAGTGCCATAAGTAATATGGAAACTTGCTCCACCAGGGCCATCAACAACCTGATCGTATGTATCATTGTATTCGATGGCCTGTGTGGGAACTTGCTGATAACCTAAATCTTCCATCACTTTTTTCGCTTTGTCTCCAGCCAACAATAAACTCATCAAGAAATCCTCTGAAGTAATTTTTATTCTGCCTTTGAGTTTGGCAATTAAGGAAATTTCCTCTCCGAGAAAACCAGGATTGATTTTGTTAAACATACCGTTCGGCCCCAACCATTTCCAACCCGAGCCGGTCATTTCTCCTTTCCCCACGTCTCCTTTTCCCATTTTGTTATTATAGTAGATTTCACCTGTATTTTCATTCACAAACCAATCGTCCTGTGGATTCGTGTTTTCGCCTCCTACACTTCCACCATTCTTAAACTCTTCTCCTTCCCAGAAAGAGGTCCAATAGTCAAGAAAATCCATGACCAAACTGGGGTCAATGGTACGCCTTTCGGGCAGGGTCCATGTGCATTCGTAGGGTCCTTGCAGAGAAGTGCTGGAATGTCCGCCTCCCACGTAATACCATCCGCTCGGGTCAGTGTATTTCAATGGATTGTTGAGGCAGTAGGCGTAGCGGTTGAAGTTTTGGGCGTTGCTCGGGTCTTGCACGTATTCGTCAACGGAAAGGAAGGATGACATCAGCGGGTCGTAGCAGCGGCCGTTCATGTTAATCAGACCAAAGGCGGTGATATGTTCGTGGCCAGTATAACCGCGGTCGAACATCGGGGCTTCGGTGCTTGTGCCTGTCCATGTGTCTGCATCACGCAAATTTCCCCAGGCATCGAAGGAGAGTTCCTGCTCCACGTTGCCTTCGGCATCGGTGATGGTGGTCCAGCTGCCGAGGTGGTCTTTGAGGATGTAGTGGCGATATGTGAAGCCTGTGGCCATGCTTGCCTGATTTTGATGCTGCAAAGTTAGTTGATTGGAAGCGAATTGCCAAGGGTTTTGGAAACAAATCTTTCATAAATCTATCACAAATAGGTTATTCCGGAAAAAAGCGGACGCCAAGGCTTATCGCCCGCCAATCTTTCAGGCTTCTTCGCTTGCGCTCATCTGCCCGGGTTGCGCCATTTGCTGCAAAATGCGAAAAAGGTTGGCTCGTGGTGGCGAGCCAACCTTTGTTGGGGAAATAACGATATATTGATAGTTAATGAAAGTAGTAAACAGCTTTCCGTCTATCTGTAGATGAAAAAAGATTGTTGTTTAATTGTTCTGCTCTACAAGTCTATCTTTCCCTTTTCGATTTGTAGTCGCTGAACCATAATGATTCAATTTTCTCCCATTCCTGCTTTTCGCAAGAGTAGCGATATATTGAACAACGGCAATTCTCTCCCTTCCCAACACCTAGTGTTCCCCTTTTTACATATGTGACGAATAACTTTTCAACTAGAACATGAATTTCCCCATCTAAAAGTATGATATTTACTTCAATAACTGAAATGTGATCTTTCCTCAATTGCCTTTTTGTCTCTTTTGAACAATTTTTAATCGCTTTAATAGAAATAGGATTGATACCCAAATCGTCACAACAAAAATCCTTTGGCAAATTATCCACATTGACATATAATGTCGATGATTTTTCAAGGTTAAGAAATTCAACAAATTCGTTGACACTTTCGGTGACCATTGTGCTTAACTGATTCTCAACTTGAGCTGACAATCTATTTATCGATAAACACAATATTGCTATCAATATTATTTTTTTCATGGCAATTTGAAAAGATTTGGGTTAGTAAAAGTCTTAATACTGATTTGAATATGAGTTCCAGAAGCGTTGTAGCCATAAACATATCCACCAAATGGCACATTCCGTCCTCCCATACCAATTACAAAATGATTAAAGTTACCTGCATTTGATATGTCTGTAATTGAAGGAAATTGATTATACCAATGAAATTCATCAGCTCCACCAACGTTGCCTCCGATTTGTTTGTATATTGTCCCACTTGGATGGCTATGGTATGTTGAACAATTGGCTGGAAGTTCTATTATAATATCTTCTTTCATAGGACTTCCAACAGCACTTTTATAAACTACATCAAGATTTTCGATGCTGCCTCCATATTCAGTATTATTAGAATCTTTACTAGCATCTTTTGGCTTTCCCGTGTCTTCACTGACATTCATTATCATTTTCACTCTTGATTCATAATCTGGAATTTCCATTGAATTCTGATAAGCAATGCAGCCATCTGTGAAGGCATCGACATTACCATCGTTTTGTTTTATGAAAGTAACGGCATCTTTATAGGATTCACCTCGTGGTACTTGTTCTTTGTCGTTTTTAACATTATATACAACATAAATTTTCCCTTCATATTTACCGTCAGAACCTATATATTTACCATAACTATCGAAAAAGCCGTTTTGGGTTTCTCCTCCACTTCCACCATTCTTAAACTCTTCTCCTTCCCAGAAAGAGGTCCAATAGTCAAGAAAATCCATGACCAAACTGGGGTCAATGGTACGCCTTTCGGGCAGGGTCCATGTGCATTCGTAGGGTCCTTGCAGAGAAGTGCTGGAATGTCCGCCTCCCACGTAATACCATCCGCTCGGGTCAGTGTATTTCAATGGATTGTTGAGGCAGTAGGCGTAGCGGTTGAAGTTTTGGGCGTTGCTCGGGTCTTGCACGTATTCGTCAACGGAAAGGAAGGATGACATCAGCGGGTCGTAGCAGCGGCCGTTCATGTTAATCAGACCAAAGGCGGTGATATGTTCGTGGCCAGTATAACCGCGGTCGAACATCGGGGCTTCGGTGCTTGTGCCTGTCCATGTGTCTGCATCACGCAAATTTCCCCAGGCATCGAAGGAGAGTTCCTGCTCCACGTTGCCTTCGGCATCGGTGATGGTGGTCCAGCTGCCGAGGTGGTCTTTGAGGATGTAGTGGCGATATGTGAAGCCTGTGGCCATGCTTGCCTGATTTTGATGCTGCAAAGTTAGGTGATTGGAAGCCGCTTGTCAAGCGGATGAATGGATTTTTTTTGTTGGTGGAAGAAAGCAAAGCCCCCGCTGGAGGCGGAGGCTTTGATAGTTGTTATTAATTGCTTCGCTGATAACACGGCGATGCAAAGATGATTTTCCCAACGCCATGACTTTCGGCGAAGTGGCGACAATAATCTGACAGAACCTTAAACCATTCTGAATCCAAATCAGCTGTGATGTTTTCACAATACAATTGCAAACCTTTGTCTAATGTGAATACCAATGCAGGGTCTTGTGAACGATCTTCGTTTGGCATTACAAAATCCTTTTCTTCCTTCAACATTTTTAGCCCTTTCCGAAATTCGGCATCAATATCATTATCAGGAATATACACGCTTTTTATGTCAAAATATCGAAATTCATACCGTGCACGCCAATCACTTGGCACACATGGATGATAACCGCAGAAATAATCTATCGTGTCTCCATCAGAAATCATATACAAGCAATCATCATCAAATTGCCATGAAATCCTATAATTATTTTTTTCGAGATAACGCAATGTTGAAGCACAGCAACGATAAAACAAAGTATCATCTTCGACTTCTTTCATAACATTGAAAAATGTCATAATATCTTCAAATGAACGAGGAGCATCATAGTTGCAAAACTCATAAGTACGTTTCAACTCCCATAAAAACGAAAGGTGCTTTTTTTGTTGCATATTCACAATAGTATCTCCATCCATTGTAATCAACAACTTTTCAGTCATTACAGTTGGATTTGAATAATCCAATTTCAGATTTTGTTTTTCCTTTTTGATGAAGTCTATTGCCATGGATAAGCTATCAGCCGATTCAATATTTTCAATGGGGAAAGTATTGCAAAACGCAACCAGACTATCAAGACATGGCGGATATTCCCCGTACCAATTGAAATATTTTTCCAACACTTCCTTCAAGCCATTGGTGTAATCATGAGCCATACCTGACGGTTTGCACGAAACCGATAGGAAAACCATCATAATTGTAATAAAAAACTTCTTCATAATGCTTAATTTTTTACCAGTATCCAAATGTCCTATTATATTTTTCGAAGAAAAGATCCCTTTTTTCTTTTGTCGGCAAGACCATCATCATTCTCCAATCTCGTGGATTTGCGTCGGGATTATTGAAATACAGATTATATCCAGGAATAAAAGAAGTACTTCCTGATAAAGAATAGTTGCTATTTTTATTGGGATATAAGGCTGTTGACAATCCACAAAAAGCGACATTCATGGAGTTGCACTTCTTGCCTGAAGAGCCATCAAACACATGGATGTACAAAGGGTTCCCATCGTATGAAAATGCATGAATATTGGTGCCAGAAGAATTAAATTCAATTTCATCAATAGAAATTGTAGTTGGGTTTTCAACATAAACATCCAGCGGATCTTTATTCGGATTCCCGAGTTTGTCTTTTTCGTATGCTAAAAAAGCCAAATCTATTTTACGCGCTATATCTCCAGCCTTACCATCGCATTGGGTCATGTCAATTGCGTACCCCAAAAGACTGTAATATATCTGATTTTCAAGGTCAGTATAGGTAATGCCAAGGTATTTGCCTTTAAACCCATAATTGGCTAATTCTTCTGGGGAGTTTATGCCAATAACATGTTTTATAGCTCCAGATTCATCCCTATAATAGCAACTGTTAACCGAGACATCCGCCTGACTTTTTCCACCTTCCGCTCCACCTCCGCCTTTCTGTTCCTCGCCCATCATGAACGGAGTCATTATATATCCGACACCCATTTTCACATAGGCAAGAATCGTCCTGTTAATGCCGCTATTCGCCCATTGCTCTTCGGTCAGGTGGGCGTTCACATACCTTCTGTAGCGGTTGAATTCACATTCTTGGGAATGTGATGCGCCCAAATACATCCATCCGCTCGGGTCAGTATATTTCAGAGGATTGTTGAGGCAATAGGCGTAGCGGTTGAAGTTTTGGGCGTTGCTCGGGTCTTGCACGTATTCGTCAACGGAAAGGAAGGATGACATCAGCGGGTCGTAGCAGCGGCCGTTCATGTTAATCAGACCAAAGGCGGTGATATGTTCGTGGCCAGTATAACCGCGGTCGAACATCGGGGCTTCGGTGCTTGTGCCTGTCCATGTGTCTGCATCACGCAAATTTCCCCAGGCATCGAAGGAGAGTTCCTGCTCCACGTTGCCTTCGGCATCGGTGATGGTGGTCCAGCTGCCGAGGTGGTCTTTGAGGATGTAGTGGAGGCTTTCTTCTTCACCTTGCTTCTCAACCACGGCAAACACGCCCGTGGGGCCTGAGAGGTAGGTCAGCACCTTTTCGGTCGTTACGCCATCGGCGGTTTCGGTGACGTATTCGCAATTGCCCACGTAGGTCTTGCTGCGACGGATGCCGTTGGCGGTTTCCACCATGCCAATGCGCTGGCGGTCGAAACCGTAGGTGTAGGAGAGGCTGTTGTCGCCCTCAACAATGGTCTTAACCTTGTCGAAACTGGTATAGGTGATGTCCTGCCTGTCGGCTGGGAAAACGCCTTCGTTGGTCTCGACGGACTTGATGGCGTGCGGCTTGCCTTCCGGCCCATCGAAGGACGCGCCTTGAAAGACGAGCTGTCCGTCCATGGTCTTGCTTGTCATGCGGCCATAGTCGTCGTAGGTCATCATGCCGGTCTGGACACCATTGAGTTCAATGTCCGTCAGGCGGTTCAAGTTGTCATATCTGAATGATTCGTTCAAGTTGCGGAGGTTATCTGTTCGGGAGGCTAAATTATTAAATCCATCGTAATCGTAGTGCAAATTTTGCAAATTATTTTCGCCGACTGTGGTTTGGATGTCGGAAAGAAGGTGTTTTTCAGGATGATATTGCCATTTGCTCACTATGCTATTGCCGATGGTATGTTTCGTAATCTGCCCCAGGTCATTGACATCGTTTGTGGTATAAAGCGGATGGTCAGACATATCAGTGTAGCCTTTAAGGTAACCGGTGATGTTATACATATATTTTACAATCACCTTCGACGGATATTCAACGGTCTTGGTGCGTGAAGCCTCATCGTAGGTATATGAAGTCACATATTCATTTTGGCCATATTGCGTGGTTAAGGATTCAAGACGTTGAAAACTGTCATAATGGTATGAGAGTCTCTCGTCTGGGTAGGTGATATATTCCAACAGGCCTTTCGTTCCAAAATTCTCATCATACTCCCAATGCGTTGCAACGTCAATGGTGTTTCCATTGTTTTCCTCTTGTTCGGTTCGGTCAGTCATACGGCCAAACTTGTCATACACGAATGTGGATGTGAGTTGCTTAGGCGTAGTGCGGCTCACTTCCTGACCGAAAGCATCGAACACGCTTACAAGGTGGTTTGTTTCGGTGCAGTAGTCGGGGTCATGGAGAATGGTACGGTTGCCGGCATTGTCGTATTCAAGCCAAATCTTGGTCGCTTCATCGTTTCCAATACATGCACTTAAAAGTTTGCCATCAGGATTGTACTCGTAATTCACTTTTACGCGTTCATTTTCCGGCAATTCGTATGATTCAATGTTTTGTTTGACCAGTCCCAAGACATTCAAAGTTTGTTGGGTCATTTGAGGCCCGACTTGCGAATTGCTTTGAGAAGGACTGTGCGCAGTCGTAGTGACGAGACCATTGTAGCTGAAATCTGTTGAGCTTCCGTCGGGATAGCTTATGCTAAGGACACGGTCGAAGTGGTCATATTTGTAGCAGGTCCACTTGATTTCTTCAGAACCTTGTGCATAAGGAGCCGATTCGCGGTAGAGTAATCCATTGCCATCGTATTCTTTGTCGATAAAAATTGGAGTTCCGTTGAAGTCGAAACTGACTTTACGAAGTTCGGCACCAGACTTATGGAAGAAAGTCATCGAAGTGACGCCTCCGGTTTTTTTGCTCCATGTGTAGTATCTGGCACCATCAGGCTTGTAAGGCGTGTCGTCATTGGCCCAAAGGACAACGTCAAATTGCTCTGTTTCATCAAAATAGAGGGTGTGTTGCAAATTGCCATTATATGAAGTGGAATACTCAATAGTCTTTTCGTTACAATCGGTAACAGTTTCCAGTTGGTCGTGGAAGTCATAAGTGTATTTTGTGATGTATCCATCGTCAACATCACCATGATATTCTTTTGTAGGGAGACGGTGTTGGTATTCTTGTCCAAACTCGTATGAAACAATTCGCGGCCGTTCATTATGGATGCCGTAGGGAGCACTGACTGTCGTTGAAGTAATGTTACCGAAGTCATCATATTTATATTGTGTTTGGGTTGTCAGCGGGTCATTCGGCTCATCGCCATTGTTGGGGATTACCATGACGTCATGTGGGGCGTAGGTGTCGTCCGAATCGTACTCATAGATTGTCTTCGAAGCAACTATTGCATCATCACGTTTGACTGTGACGGTTTTCACGTCAGGACGATTGATTATCCAATGGTTTTCGTCCGTGTAACTGCTCCATTGGCTGTCAGAGATTGACTCCAGCTCGGTCCTCGCCGTGCCATTCTCATACCCAAGCACGGTCTGTGTCGTTTTCGTGCAGCTGTAACTGTTTCGATAAGTGTTTGTGGCATGATTGAAGTCGTACTCATAGCTTGTCTTGACCACTTTTTGAAGTTCATCATCTCCGTCAATGCTATAGGTTTGTTCAACTTTTGTAATCATGGCCGGGCACACCACTTTCCCGACATTTTCAGGTGTGATGTTTTCAAGCGCCACGTTTTGGAAATCGTATTCGGTTCGGCTGATGGCTTCGGCCGTGCCGTTCTTGTTTACGTATGCGTTTTCACGTTTCGGCAACATCATGGCGCAGTTTCCCATGCTTTGGTATTCACCCCAAACGATGCGTCTTGTGCGCCAACCGTTTTCAATGGCATTGCGGAATGTTTCGGTTGTCACCCTGTCGAAGCCAATCACTCCATGTCCTTTTTTGTGGAGTCGGGCGTTTTGATATGAATAGCGTGTAATAGCCTTGCTATTGCCGGCTCCGGACACTGTGCATGACCTTAAGGCAAGTTGCATGAAAGGTGTTGGACAGATGTCGTTGGCATCAGGACTGGCATACTGGAAGGTGTAGAACGGCGATGGGGTGTTTTCGGGAGATGGTGCTATATAGTCGTATTCAAACGAAGTGACATTACCCATGTTGTCAGCGACAGATTCAACAGCATTATAAACGCTTATGGAATTGAGAGTAGAGATATGTCCGTTGGAAGTTTTAGTTCCATCAGATGATGGTAAACCAGTTAGCAATGACACATTGTCACGGCCAAGAAAATTTCCTGTATGAAGATATTGAGTGCGAAAACTATATTGTGCTGTTGCTGTGATTTCTTTTCTAAACCCTCTTCCCTTGTTTTTGTGAGAAAGAAAATGAATATTACGTGTTACATTAGAGTTTATGTAAACGACATCAGTACAGCCATCGCCATCAAAATCGTCTACAGCAAGCGTGCAAATGTAATCATTTGAATCGGGATGCACGATGCTGAGAGAAGGGAAAAAAAGGTTATAGCGAGAAGAAGAAGAAGGATAATAAAGGTTGAGCGGCAAATCACAACTAACAGGGCCTTCAAAATCGGTTCCGGCAGAAAAATACACTTTCCATTCTCCATTTTTATAAAACATCAAGTCAGATTTTCCGTCCCCATTGAAATCACCAGGAAAAGTGTAGCACCATGGGTCGTAATGTCCGGAATAGCTGAAATCACGGCTACAGAATGTGTATTTCGTCTTAAAAGGCTCGTCTTGATCCCTCAAGTCAATCTTGCATAGCGTTGACTGCGCATCGTCTTTGAGCCTGACAAAAATAATTTCAGAAGTGCCATCTCCATCGAAATCAGCTGCCGTTACATCAAAAATGTAGCCTAGTTGCCTTTTCAAGGTATTGTCATTAAGATGATTAAAATGGAATCGACCATCATCCGAAAATTTCATAAGGAAAGCATTGACGAAAAAGGGTGCGTCTTCGTGGTAGGGCAAGTTCCCATCAGTTTTGAACTTATGATGATAATCGATTTTCTTTTCGAAAAACAATAGATCCGTTGTCCCATTGCCATCAAAATCGCCGAGCAAGACACTGCCCTTTGCATTCACATAATATGTATGCCATTGCTCGAAGCAGTTCCCATTATTCAGATATAGGTCAATTGTTGTCTTTTCCCAACTTCTGTCAGAAAGTGTATCGTAGAAGTAGGTTACAACATCTTCAAGACCATCTCCATTGATGTCGAGTACATATACCCAATCCAAAGTCTTATCGAGATCGTTGATGTCCATCTTTTTCTCGTGGTAAAAGCCTCCGTTTCGGTCATTAAGGTATATCATGAGGTTCTGGTTGCGGGGATAGGTTTGGTAACTATCATCACCATTGCTATTTTGGTTGGGTTTATATGGGATCATGGCTAAATCGGTAAAACCGTCACCGTTGAAGTCGCCCTTGAACGGGAAATCGTCCAAAAAGGAGTCGTCTTCTATTATGTTGTCGACTATTTCCTTGGGATTAACATCATTTCTGCTGATGGTAGTAAAAATGGAACTTTCGACATTTCCATCTTCACCATAGTTATACTTGACTATTTTTTTAAGGTATTTGTCAAACATATTACTTTCTCTTTGGTAGTCAAAATGATACGAAGTGATTTTCTTATGAGAAACCAAAGAAGAAATACTGATGTCCGTAAGTCGGTCTTGATAATTGAGCGTACTGTTTCCTATGAAATGGAACTCATAATCTTCACGTCTTGACTCATATTTAAATTCCACCCTAAATTGAGCTTTAACACCTTGCCCCTCATTGATAGTGTAATCGATGTATTGTATCTTGATTTCCCCCGTCTCGTCATCCTTGTCATAATGATAATGAACCGCATTGCCGTAATGGTCGGTAATACTGCTAATCATCCAGCAGATAACCGTGTTGCTTTCCGTTGCTACCAAACGGGAATTTCTTGATGTTCCATATTCGATGGTATCACCGTTTCTATCCAAAACCTTAAAACAATTAGTGTGAGCATCATCCCATATTCCTTCAATTTTCATTAAGGCGTCATTTTCTGTACGATACTCCGTGAAACTACTACCATATGTACCCTTTACATTGATTAGCCTTTGTCCATCCAAAAGGAATCTGTCATTTGATGTAAGGTCTGCGGCCGTCATCTTGCCGTCATGGTAAAGAGTCTGACCTGTTCTGGTAATGCACGAAATGCCGCTGAGGTCCCAACCCCAGCACAAAAGACCGTTACCAGCCTGGCTGTTGTATGTTACGGCAAGTCTGGGCTGCATCCCGTTGATTCCTGTTGGCACGTCAATGGGAACGGAATAGACGAGCCCTCCTAGCGTGCTAACGTCTATTGTGCCTCCAAGTGTGCCAACAACCGTATTTTCGTTTGGGCTGATAGTGAGCCCCGATTCGGGTGGATAAACGCCTATGGAATCCAAAATTAGATTCATGGTCTTGTATTCGTAGCCAGAGATTGTGTTTTGGTATGTTTGCGCAAATCGTGACTTCCTAAAAAATCCAGGTTCCAAAGTAATGTAATTTCCAGCAACAAACGTAAAGTCAGATTCCTGGTCATAAGAGCTGTTCAACTCAAATTCAGCGCCATAATAGGTTTGTCCAAACAACGGCAACGACATTATGGCCATCAGTATTGTGATTAGATATTTTTTCATAAGCCGAGATATTAAGGTTTAACGCTTTATCACTTTCCAAGTCTGCGACTCGGTTGCGCTATCCAACCTCAGGATATAAATGCCTGATGGCAGACGGCTCAAATCGAAATCGTGGCGAAGACTTGAGACATCGCATTTTTCGATGACTGCACCTGTGGCAGTGCAAATCGTGGCATGAATGACGGCATCTCCGTTTCCCGAACGGGAAAGGGTGAGCTTGCCGTCGGTCGGGTTGGGGAATATGGCAATCTGAACGCCCGCAATGACATCGTCAGCCGACGAGAGCCAGCCTTGGTCGTCTTGCGAATCGATGGACTTACCGTTTTCCTCTATCTTTTTGATTTCCATATAGCGTTCTGTGCGGTTTCCGCAAGCGTCATACCCGAATCTCACAGTGGTACTCTGAGCTTTGACACCTGTAGCGGTGCATAGCATAACCACAATCAGCAATATGTTGATTCGTTTTGTGTTCATAATGAGATGATTTTGGACAAGAACCTTAAAAACTTTCAAAACCACATTTGGAAGTTCCAATGCGTGATTGCGCATTTGGCGAAACCAAGTATTTGCATCTCACAATTAGTGGCAAACAACGGGTTTTGTCAGTCTGTGGGTTTTGTCAGGTTGTTACTTCGCTTTCAGTTCGTTTTCAAGTTGGGAAATACGTTCTTCCTGCTGGAGAATGTACAGCGTCAGCTCCTCGATTTTCTTCAGGAGGATGTTCTGCATTTCTTTCAACTCAATGCCGTTTTCCTTCACTTCGGTCTCCGACGGCACATCCGGCAGATGGCGGTTGGTGCTGATGAATTGGCGTAGCTTATGGAGTGGCATCAGACTGTAGCCATCGTCAAAGACATAGTCGCTCCATTCGGTGACATATTTGATGAGCACCCTGTCGGTAAGGATTCCGCCCGAAACGGTCAGTTTGTAGTCGTCGGTTAACAAGTCCCTCGACACATCGATGCCGACCCTGCCTCTAATCATCAGGCCATAGTTCTCAAGGGTGTTGTCGGTGTTGATGCCGATTTTGCCGTTCAAAGTCAACGGCAACTTGTTGTTTTCGGCGCCGCTGCTGATGCACATCTCGCCGTTTGTGCCTACGCTGATGCCGTGGTTGCCGTCGTGCAGCCTGATGAAGGTGCCATTCGTTTCGGGCTGCTTCGGCTCGAGGATGATGCCGGCATCTTCGCCCTCGTCGGAACGGATAATCATTTTGGCGTCAGTTTCACTTAATTCTTCTCCAGAAACATCTCCAATGGCGATTTTGCCTGTCATATCATTGACATCACCAACATTTCTAGGACCGAAAACAAGAAAGGTCGGTCTTGTGCTGTTGAAGCCGACCATGAAAGAATAGTTTATGGTATTCTCCAATTGGTAGGCACCTTGACTATTGCGATAGCCCTTTCCAAACAATATAGAATTATTGCCTGACACTGATAAATTTTCGCCGAAAGCCATGCTATAATCACTTGCTGTAATGTTTGAACTACCTACAATGAAACCGTTCATTCCTGATAAAATGTTATGATCTCCAAAAACCGCCGAACAAGGGCTGCTGCCATTGATAGTGTTATAACTTCCTGTCGCCAAAGAACAATTGGCGTTGATCGTGTTTTGCAAACCAATGGCGTTACCATAATTGACATCGTTGCCAATTACATTGTTTTTTCCAGCGGCAAACGAGAAATTTCCTCCTATAGTATTGTTTCCCCCAATAGCTGCACTCCCTGAATTGTTTGGAACTGAATTTTCTAAATTATCTACAGGATTGTAGATGTTTAATGATGTGCCTTCAACTGCATTTTGAGCATTGACACTGATTGGAAGCAGTAATCCAATAAGGATTAAAGCAGAAATGATATATTTTTTCATTTTATTTGCGTATTTTTAGATAAATGTAATATTATTGTTTAATGAATTTTCCAGAAACGAGGACGTCACTTCCGGACACAATCTGGTAAGCATATACACCTGCTTCAAGGTTTTGCGTGTCGATTGTGATGAGATTCCCATTTTTGCCGATGTTGGAATCGAGGCATTTTTGGCCTATAACATTGAAAATCCGGATTCGGGAAACATCGGGAGTGATTCCTTCGACAGGAATGTTCAGCGTGCCATTTGTCGGATTTGGGAAAGCCGTGCCATAGGTTTCGACATTCTGATGCTCGTCAACCACATCCCAAGTGATGACGATTTCATCGCGAAATACAGGGAGAACTTCATATCTCTGGAATCCTTCCCCTTGATAATTGCTGCCAGAGAACAAATCTATAGGGAGAAAACACCCATTCGGATAAAGAGGTACCGGCTGATCGCATACAAAACAGTAATCCTGCTTCTTTATCACCTTTCTTCCTAAAAGATTTAAGTCTTTGTCAACTAATGTGATATTCAGTTGATAGGTGTCATTCGCTGCCCACCACGAGCCACTGTAGGTGATGGCAAAAATGGTTGAATCATTTACATAAGCCGTATTCACACTGTAAGGAGCCCAATTGGTAGAGTCAGCGCACGGCAGATGAAGTTCTGCGGTCAATTGACAGTTAGAGTCCAATTTGAATTTATGGAGCGAGTGCTGGTAAAGGACATCGTTGCCAGTTCCCGTATGCCATTCCATATCGATAATCAACTGGTTTCCATCATACCAATGGCCATCGCATCTGGCATCAGAACATGTAACGCCATTGTGGACGGGTCTTATCCTAAACTTTTTTTCAACATTCAAGTTGCTATCAACAATCCAGTAAAATTCACCACTTGATCCAACGGTAAGACAGGCTAAATTATTTTCGTTTGGTGTCTTAAAGAGTCTATCAACATAGTAAAATCCAGATTCCGAAAAGATAGTGTTCGAGCGAAGCGTATCCCCCATATCGTCAAACTCATAAAACCGAAAGTTTCGCACATAATATCCTACGGGTGGAATCGAAACGAAATAAGCAGGCTCGGATACCAAAACTACATTTCCCACGTCGTTTTTGGCACACCAAAGGTGTCCGTTACGGAAAGGATCGTCGTGATAAATTCCTCCATATCCTCCGACATCAGTCCGAAAAGTTTTGGTATGCAAAAGATTTAGTTCATTATCAAAAACATCAGCCCTCAGATACCTTTGGTAAAGCGATGTGTCAGCGTGCAAACTGTCGTCGTACAAGCCAAATACAATGAAACCACCGTTGTCAAGCTGTGTACCACAGAGATATTTCATATCCATGCCTTCGACCTGAATTTCACGCATAACCGAATTTCCATCGGCATCCACCTTCGCGACTACACCCTTACAGTAACGGGTGTAGTCGGAAGATTCTGATGTGCGCCCTACGGCTAACATGGCGCTACCATTGTCAGCTGAAAAACATTCGGCGGGTGTCATTGTCCGGCCTTCGGGGATGTCAAATTCCGTCAGCCAAACCTGTGATAACAGATTCTGTGGAATGAACAGAAATACAAGCATCCAGATATTGTTATGGAAGCGTTTCATCACAATTCCGCTTTTATTATGGAACCTTGACCAACAAGTAACTGCACACCATAGCTTGCTGTTGTTTTATGCCAGATTTCATCATACACATTATTGCCGCGATCAGTAGAATATGCAATTATTTCAACATTGAAGAATACATGCGTTGAAGGAATAACGCCATTTTCATTCGCTAAATAGTTGAAAATGTGATACCTTTCACCCCAATAATGGAAATTCAATTGTTCTGAGTTCAACCATTCCTCTTCAGTTGTAGGATGATTGACATAAAATTCACAATAAGAATCGGGAACACTAAAGCCTGGGCGCGAAAAAGGATAAAAGTTTGCATCTTTAGATGAGGTTTTTTTAATAATATTCGTGTAAACATAGGAATATCCATTAGGAGCTTGAGGGACAGCCAACTGGTTGATCCAATAAGTCAGTTTGGTCGCAGCATTGCCTTCTTCATGGTTTGGACCTCCATTTTCTTTGCAAGCATGCCATCTTTCCCCTTCCTCAAAAGGACCCATCCATTGGACTGGCGGTTCAACAGGTGGCTGCACACCTCTCACGCTGCCTTGCACAGTGTGAAGGTTGACTGAAAGCGTGTTGCCATGCAGTTCGCCGGCCTCCACATCGAGAATCAGGAACTGCTTGTCGGACAGTTCGGCGGCATGATAGAGCGCGGAAACCGTCTCATACATTCTTCCGTAGAACAGCGTGAGGTCGGTCATCAGCACCCTTCCATTGTTGACAGGCAGCTGAAGCGTCGTGTCGTACGAAATGGTACGGCTGTAAGATAATTCAGGATAGGCATAGGTGAAATTGAAGAGAGCCTCAATGTCGTAGATGGCATCGTCGATGCTTTCCGTCTCACCGTCTTTCACGGCAGGATTGGCCTTGTAATACTCAATCCGGCTTTTGAAAGCGTTGACATGGTCGATGACCGCCTGGGTCTCCGGCGGGTTCCGATTAAAGTTGTCAGCCTGAGGTTCGTTCTCCTTTTTGCAGGCGAACATGATGACGGCCACGCTGGCGATGGCCAATGATATGAAAGTGAGAGAAAATCTTTTCATAGTAATAATGTTTGTTGAATTGTTAATGCTAAAAATTACTGGACAATTTATAAACTGCCTGTGCTTTTTGCTTCTGTATGTCCATCCTTGGGTGGACGCTGAAGCTGTTCAACAAATCGGTGGCTTGCCGTCCTAAGTGCTACACCTTAAAATATGATGCGTGGGGTGCATCATTGTCTTCGCCATCGGAAACTGCGGCTAAATGGCGAAGCCGTCATTTGGGTCTCTTCTTCTTGCAGAGCCAAATTTTCGACAAAACAAAACTTTCCCCATTTTCGGGAGAGGTGAGTGAGGATGATATGAAGCAACTTGCTTTCATGGTTCTCGCTTTGTTTTATCGGCTACAAAGTTATAAAAAGAAAAACCTTCATGTCAAGGAAAAAATGAGGTTTTTTATAAAAAGATGTAAAAGGATATAAATATCAATAAGTTGGGAAGGAGTGTTGGGTGGAGAGTGGAAAGTGGAAAGTGGAGAGTTGAGAGTTGAGAGTGGAAAGTTGAAAGTGGAAAGTTTTTTCGTGCTAACGGGATTTCGTGCTATCGTGCTATCGAGAGGGACGGGTGAATGGTGTTGGGTGTTGGGTGACGGGTGAATGGGTTACAGGGTTTTGAGGTATTGGGAAGAGTAGTCTTTGATGTATTGGATGAGTTCTTGGGATTCGATGATTTGGATGGGGGACTATTTACCTGTTGGCACAAACAAAAGCAAGGAAAGTGATTATTTTGTCGGAATATGCCAAACGTCCAAGTACCAAAACCATACCCGCCCTATACCCGCTCCGTACTTCGTTCAATGCTTGTTCATACTTCGCTCAATGCTCATCCAATCAAAGGAATTGGACAAGCTGTGTGTCAGGATATTACAAATAACGATTGGAGTACGGAGAGAACCTTGGGAGGCAACAGGCCGTCCCCAGACATGCTTCTGCACATGGCATTTCCCATCCGTTTAACATTTTAACATTTAACATTTCGAAGTGTCAGCAACGCCAAAATAATTTCTCTAGTTAGAGAAAAAAATTTTCCTAGTTAGAGAAAAAAATTACGCCTTTTTCGCATGCGGCTGTCATGATGTTAAACGTTAAATGTTAAATCGTTAAATCCATCATCTAACGTCTTCTTCATTCAACACACAACCATCATAATTTCAATTATTTACCATCATATTCCTTCTCTTTTTTCTTCCAAACTTCAAAACATCGAATTTATCACATAAACGCAAAAAACGGCAACAAATCATCAATTTTCCGCATTTTACACCCTATTTTTCATTCCGATTTAACGTTTTGCAAAGTGGGGAAAAAACAATTTCCGTTATAGGCTTAAAAGACATGCGCAACACGAAAAAAAACTCCGAATTTACGGGTGTCACATCACAAGGCAAATCCCGAACAAAACTCGAAGGAATCTCGAACGGATCCCGAAGGCATCCCGAAGAAAACTCGAACAAAACTCGAACAAAACTCGAAGGATTGAAGCCGGAAAATAAGGTCAAAGCGTGGCAAAATCCAATTTGCATATAAATGCCAAAATTCGACCAACATCAACATTTTTTTCTTATTTTTGCGAACAAATCAGAAGGGAAAATGTCTGCTAAAAAGAAAAGTAAACCTAAGATAGAAACACATCTTCCAAAGGAGAAGAAACAATCGTCAGTCGGTGGATTCACAAAGATTCTGCTTTGGGTGCTCATTCTTTTCGCAGCATCAATCATCATCAGTTACCTAATTTCTTAAAACCATGGATTTTCTGTTACTTGGAGTGTCGGTTTTGCCTGTCATCGTCCTAATGATATACATCTATAGGCAAGATAAATTTCAAAAAGAGCCACTCGGATTGCTGATAAAGGCTTTTATCGGCGGCATTCTTTGCATCCCGCTCGATTTCGTTGCCGTCGACCTCATCAATATGATTTTCTACAGCGAGACGCCTTTTTATTCCGCCTTTTTCGAAGCAGGAATCCCCGAAGAATTATGCAAATTCATCATCCTTTTCCTTGTCATCTGGCGCCGAAAAGAGTTCGACGAATACATGGACGGCATTGTATACGCCACATTTGTCGGTTTGGGCTTCGCCTGCGTTGAAAACATTTTATATGTGTTCAACTACGGAATTCAGACTGGCATCGTCAGGGCCGTGCTTTCCGTTCCAGGCCATTTCCTTTTCGCCGTCGTGATGGGCTATTTCTTTTCATTGGCCAAATTCAACGAAAAAGGCCGCACCAAAAACCTGATCCTCAGCTTTGGATGCGCAGCATTGGCTCACGGGCTTTTCGACTGGCTGCTCATGATTCAGGAATTCCTCACCCCAGCCATCGCAACCGCAATTTATGCCGTATTCATTTGGGGCGACATCAAGCTGTGGAAACTCGGACTGAAATTCATCAAAAAGCAACAGGAACTGACACAAAACCAAACCATTCCAACAGATGAAGAATACGCTGAAGCAGAAATACCCGTTAATGAAAGTGACGAACCCGAATATAAACATATCGATTGGCACGCGGGCGAAAAGGATTAATTTGTACTTTTGCAACAATTATAAACATCAAATATTATGGCATTAAATTGTGGAATCATCGGTTTGTCGAGCACTGGCAAGACTACCATATTCAATTGCATATCAAACACTAAGGCAGAAATCGGATTTGCATCGAAGTCGAACATCGGCATGTGCGAAGTCGTCGACGACCGTCTGAAACTGATTGACAACATCTCACATTCAAAGCGCATCGTCCCTGCAACGGTCGAAATCGTGGATTTGCCAGGCCTGAGCAAAGGCGGTCAAGGCGTGGGTAACAAACTGCTGGCCGAAGTGCAGACCATGGATGCTCTCATCCACGTTTTGCGCTGCTTCGAGGACCCGAACATTCCGCACAGCGAAGGCAGCATCGACCCCGTCCGCGACATGGAACTCGTCGACCTTGAACTGCAAGTGCGCGACCTCGACCTCGTCACCCGCAAGCTGCAACGTGTGGAAAAACTGCTGAAAAACGGCGAAAAAGACAACAAGAAAGCCTTCGAAGTGCTGACGGTTTACAAGGAAGTGCTTGAAAATCTCGGCAACGCACGCGACGCCAAAGTCGCCGAAGAAGACAAGAAATATGTGCAAGACATCCAGCTGCTGACGGCAAAACCCATCATTTACGTCTGCAACGTCGATGATGCTTCGGCAACGACCGGCAACAAGTATTCCGATGCCGTAAAGGCCGCCTTGAAAGAAGGCCAGGACATGCTGATTATCGCAGGCAAACTGGAAGCCGAAATCGCTGAACTCGATGCCGACGACCGTGCCCTCTTCATGGAAGACGCAGGATTGACAGAACCTGGCGTAAACAAACTGGTTCGCACTGCCTATCACACCCTTAACCTTCATTCTTTCTTCACCACCGGCCCCGACGAAACCCGTGCCTGGACCATTCACGTGGGCGACACCGCTCCTATCGCCGCTGGCGCCATTCACTCCGACCTGCAACGTGGATTCATCCGCGCCGAAGTCATGAGCACCGAAGACTTCCTGCAATACAAGTCGGAAGCCGCCGTTAAGGAAGCCGGCAAGTTCCGCGTCGAAGGAAAGACATACGTCGTGCAGGATGGGGATATACTGAATATTAGATTTAATGTGTGATTTCATATTGAATATAAGCCACAGATTTCGCTGATTTCGCTGATTATGTTATTTTTGGACGCAAGCGTCTTTATTTCACTGATTAAAACTTCTCGAAATGGCCAAAGAAGAATACTTATTTTCCAAAGAGACCTATAAAATTATAGGTGCTGCGATGGAAGTCCATAGGCATTTAGGTCCTGGATTTTTGGAATCAGTGTATCAGGAAGCATTGGAAAGGAAATTAAATTTGCAAGGTATTCCTTTTGTCGCTCAGCAAAAAATACAAATTGAATACAAAGGAGAAAAATTAAATCAATATTACATCGCCGATTTGATTTGCTACGACAAAATCATAGTCGAGCTCAAAGCGATTTCATGTATTCTTCCCATTCACGAAGCTCAAGTCATCAATTATCTGACTGCTACCGATTTAAAAGTTGGATTACTTCTAAATTTCGGCGAAACCAGTTTATACCACCAACGAATTATACACACGCACAAACGTCCTCCAATCAGCGTCAATTCATCGCTTTAGCGACCACAATAATTCAGCGAAATCTGTGAAATCTGCGGCTAAAAACAAATCACCAATGGAATATGTAATCTTAGTAAACGAAGAAGACCAGCAAGTCGGGCTAATGGAGAAAATGCAGGCGCACATCACGCCACACCTTCACCGTGCCTTTTCCATTTTCATTTTCAACAGCAACGGCGAACTGCTCTTGCAGCAACGCGCTTTTTCAAAGTACCACTCCCCCGGCCTTTGGACCAACACCTGTTGCAGCCATCCGCGTGAAAACGAAACGATTGAAGAAGCCACAAGCAGACGGCTGATGGAAGAAATGGGCATAAAATGCGACATGAAAGAGGCCTATACCTTTATCTATCAGGCACCTGTGGGGCAAGGCCTCACCGAATACGAACTCGACCATGTCGTCATCGGCCACAGCGACGACACACCTTTTATTAATAAGGAAGAAGTCGAGTCATGGAAATACATGAACCTTACCGACCTTGAAAACGACATCCGGCTCCATCCGGAATGTTACACCGAATGGTTCAAAATCACTTTCCAGGATTTGCTGAAACACATTTAGACTCTTACAGTTTCACCCGATAAAGGCTTCTCCTGTCGCCATTCTGTTTCCTTGAATCCAAGAAAAGATAATAGGCGTAGCCATCGTAAACCTGAATCTTTGTCGGGAAATAATGTTGGTCCAACTTATAGGATTCGCCGACATTGCCGTTTTTCAGATTGATTTCTTTCAGCGTCACCTTGCCATCCGTGATGAACTGCCCGTAGCATTTGCCTTTGGCGGCATCCACAATCACGTTTTTATCCCATGGATTATTCGATTCCAAGTTTTTGGCATAACCGCTTTTCCTATGAAAGGCGATGACACTTTTCCACAAGAACTTGCCCAAATTGTCATAGACACACATATAATCATTCTCAAAATCAAACAGATAAAGCCTATTGTTGATTGAAACCACCGGACTATAGACAGGAGGAAAGAACAAACGCACTTTTGGATTACTCCGTGGATTATTTCGTTTTGCATTTTCCTCTTGGGTTATCGGATCATACACTGGAGCATATTCATAAAACTCTAATGGCTTTTCAGTTTTTGCATAAATGGTATTAGCTCTGATTTGCGCTTGCTCGGCTGCAATGGCATCTTTCAAGAATGAACCAAGACCAAATCCTTCGTAATTGTTCGCCAGCGCTTGTACGATACGCGAATCATCAGAATTCCAATTTGTCAGTATTTCAAGTTTCTCGCCCTCAACAGGTTCAAGCAGATGTTGTTTCTTGGTGTTTTTGTTGGCAACGACATAAACGATGTATTGGTCGAGCATCATGTAGTTTTGCTGCACGATGACGCTATCGGTTGCTGCCACAATCGGTTTCAGCACCTTATTATATTTGTCGATGCTGTTGCCATAAAGCAGATGCAAATCCTTGCCGTCGCAAAACACCTGATAGATAGAGTCGGCACTCAGAATCTGCACATTGCCGAACACATCGCGACACAACTCCTCGTATTTCCGCGCCAAAGGACATTGCGAAATGGTGTCCTGCTCGAAACTCAAATGTAGCAAAGTGGAATTTGTACCCGTACTTGTTATGGCATAAATGCCGTCGGCACCCACCAGATAGTCAATCACCCAAACGATTTCATTGTCGTAAGCCAAATGCGGCGCGTTGGCCGTAACAGTCACTTCATGAATGTTTTCCACCTTGCTTTTCAAGGTTACAACAGTCTTGAAGACTCCTTTTTCATCGTCCTGCAACTGCTTTGGATCCATCCGAACGGCTTTCCTATCATAGCCGACATGCGAAAACACAAGCGTTGCAGCCGATTTCAAATCGACCCTGAAAATGCCATTTGCATCGGTAATGGACAGCAACAGATTCTGTGAATCGTAAACGCCAACGCCTTCAACACATTCGTTTTTCGCGTTGACCACAATGCCTTCCAACTTGAAGACAACATTCTTTTGGGCAAAAGCGGAAATGCCAACAAAGCCCAGTAAAAACAAAGTAAAGAGCAATTTCTTCATAGTAAATAAGTTTTAGGATTACGGCTTATTCACTACAAAATTTGCGCCAAAACAAGTTTTTTAACTACTGATTATCAACACTTCCAAACTCAGGATGCAATTCCGCAAACTTACGTTCATACTGGCGGATGCGCGTCAAAGTGCGGCGTGTCCATTCCAGACGGAGTTGGTTTCGGTCTTCTTCGGGCAGATGCCAGTCAATGTCGGTGGATTGGTGCAGACGTTCCGTCAAGGCATACATCATCAAGGCAGCCGAAACACTGATATTGTAACTTTCGGTGAAACCGAACATCGGAATGCGGACGTGCATATCGGCGTTTTCAACGGCATAATCGGAAAGGCCAAGTTTCTCAGTACCAAACACCAAGGCAATCGGTTTGTCCAAAGGCAAGGTATCGGGCGTAAAGTCATCGCGATGCGGGCAAGTGGCCACAATCCGGTAACCCTTTTCGCGCAATCTGGCAAAAGCAGCCGGCGTGTTAAACTCCTCGCCATTATATTTAAAAAGGTTGAGCCATTTCGTGCTGCCCATCACGACATCAGGATTGATGTCATATTCATATCGGTTCTCAATGATGTGAATATCCTGAATGCCGCGCAAATCGCAACTGCGCAAAACCGCGCTTCCATTGTGCGGCTGAAAGATATCCTCAAGCACCACGGTAAGGTGACGGGTACGGTAATCCAACACTTCCTCGAAACGCTGTTTGCGTTCATCCGTAATAAACTGACTCAGAAAATCATATAAAGCCTTGTCTCTTGGTGTCATCGCAATTCCTTTAAAAACGGCTGCAAAAATAAGACTTTCTGCGATAGAAAGCAAAACCGTTAAAATCAAAACCATAATAAAACCATGTTTATCAACGCATTACAAACAAAAATCAAAAATTAAATCCAAAAAATGAAAAAAATGTAAAACGTATAAGTAAAAACCGTAATTTTGCAACTCAAAATTTTGAATTGATATGGCAACAAAACAGAATGTAAATCAAGGAGACGAAAGACTCGAAAACGTAGAAGAAGCATTAAGCAAAACCGAACTTTGGATTGAAAACAACCAGAAGACCTTATGGATTATTTTGGCCGCTGTTCTCATCATCGCATTGGCTATTTTCGGCATCACCAAGGGCAAGCAAAAGCGCGACGAAAAAGCAAGTTCACAGATTTTCACAGCACAGCAGTACTTTGAAAACGAGCAATACGAAAACGCTCTGAACGGTGATGGCAACAACCTCGGTTTCCTTGACATCATCAGCGACTACGGTTCAACAAAGACCGGCAAACTCGCTTCTTATTATGCAGGCATCAGCTACATGAAGTTAGGCAACTACAACGATGCCATCAACTACCTTAAGAAATTCAACGGCAACGACGATATCATCGCTCCTATGGCTCTCGGCGCCATCGGCGACTGCTACATGGAACTCGACGACATGAACAACGCTGTCAGCTACTACGGCAAAGCCGCTGCCAAGAATCCTAATGATTTCACTTCACCAATGTTCCTCCTCAAGGAAGGCATGACCTACGAAATCATGGAAAACTATGCCAAGGCTCTTGAAGTTTACAAGACCTTAAAGAAAGACTTCCCGCTGAGCAATGAAGCTTTCGACATCAACAGAAACATTGCCAACATGGAAGAAAAACTGAAATAATCACAGTTTGTACATTATAGTCATAAAGCCTGACTTTCGAGTCGGGCTTTTTTTATTTATCTTTGCGCCATGGAAAAAATGAAAATCGTTTATTTCGGCACGCCCGAATTTGCCGCTTCACAATTGGAAGCCATCATAGCAGCAGGATATGAAGTTGCCGCCGTTGTCACCATGCCCGACAAACCGGCCGGAAGAGGAAAGAAAATCCAGTTTTCGGATGTCAAGAAAACCGCTTTGGAACACAATCTTCCTTTGCTGCAGCCTGAGAAACTGAAGAATCCGGATTTCCTGAAAGAATTGGAATCCTATCAGGCAAACCTATTTATTGTGGTAGCTTTCAGGATGTTGCCTGAAGTTGTATGGAAAATGCCAAAATACGGCACCTTCAACCTTCACGCCTCACTCCTGCCTCAATACCGTGGTGCTGCGCCCATCAACCATGCCATCATCAACGGCGAGACAGAAACCGGCCTAACCACATTTTTCCTCAACGAGGAAATCGACAAAGGCGCTGTCATTATGCGCAAAAAAGTTGCCATCCGTCCCGACGAAAATGCCGGAGAACTGCACGACGAGCTGATGCTTTTGGGCAACAAGGTCGTTGTTGAAACCATCCAAAAAATCGAAAAAGGCGAATATCAGACCCAGACCCAAGAAGAACTGGCTGGCGACACTTTATTGAAAGATGCGCCAAAAATCTTCAAGGACTTTTGTTACATCAAATGGGAAGACGACTGCCAGACCGCATACAACCACATCCGAGGACTATCGCCCTACCCTGCCGCCCACGCAACGATTTGCTCAGAAGCAAACGAAAGCATTGATTTAAAAATCTACGCTTCAGAAATTGAGTGCTGCCAGCCATCCGAAGCCATCGGAACGGTCATCACCGACAACAAGAAATACCTGAAAATCGCTTTGAGAGACGGCTATATTCACTTGACAACGGTTCAGCAAGCAGGCAAAAAAGCCATGCCAATTGCCGATTTCCTACGCGGACAACGAATTGAAGGAAGGTGGCAAATTGTACCATTCACCAATCAGAAATGATTAAAAAACAGAAAACAAAGGCGTTTTTCAGGGAAAAAATGCTTTTTTTTAGAAAATATGATGATTTTTAGCAAAAAAAACTTGCAATATCGAAAAATAAATTACCTTTGCCCCGTAAACATTAACCTTTAAACACTTACAGAATGAACAAAGTAGAATTAATCAACGCAATCGCTGAAAAAGCAGGTATGACAAAAGTAGACGCCAAGAAAGCTCTCGACGCAATGATCGATGTAGCTAAGGCTGAATTAAATAATGGCGGCAAAATCGCTCTCGTTGGCTTCGGCACAATGGCAGCTACAGAACGCCCAGCTAGAAAAGGTCACAACCCAAAGACTGGCAAAGCCATCAACATTCCTGCTAAGAAAGTTGTTAAATTCAAGCCAGCCGCAAACCTCATCTAATCATTAGCAGCTAACAACATTTAAAAAGGAACTGATTCCAGTTCCTTTTTTTATTTCTTTGATTTCAAACTTCCGGATTTATCAAGCGACAACACGCCTTCGTCAACAAGCAGACGAATCGCATCAAGAATTTTTTCATCAGAATAGCCATCACACATTTTCATGGCATCACTTATGTGAAAATCGCCTTCGCGCGCCGCACTGACAAGCGTACTGCTGATTTGTGTATAACTCCCATTTGAGCGAGCTGATTTTCCATGCTTTAAGCACACGTCACAACGGCCACAACGCTTGTCGGTCTTTTCATTGAAATAACGCAACAGCTGCACGCTCCGACATTCATCATCATTGCTGACAAACGCAATCACCGCCTTGATACGCTCTGCGGCATCTTTCTTCCGGTCGTGATAGTTTTCCTTTGAAAGATTAAAATGCCTTGTATCGACAAATTCATGCAGGAATAGAATCTGCGGTTTGTCGTTTCGGGGTGCGTAGGAAAGGAAGTGGAATTCATCGAGTTTCTTCAGTTGCGAAATGACTTTTTCAACTGTCAATCCTGTTTTTCTAGCAATAGTCTCCTCATTGATTCTGACAAAATCAGTCAAAACGCCAGGCAAATTACGCAGCAGATATTGAATCAGCCCATCAAATTGAGAATTAGCCAATTGAAAACCATATATTTCGTCACGCGATGCCTTAATCATCACTTTTGAAGGATCGTCAAAAGCCTCTGACAGCACGAAGAAACCTTCCTTTTCCAGAATTTTCAAAGCATGAAAGACCTCCAATAAAGAGAAACCATAACGATTGGCGAAGTCTCCGATGACAAAAGGATATGAAATGTTTTCACCTGCGCCCACCGGAATATTGAAATAATTCCCCAATGCAGTATAAATCAACTTTATACGTTCAAGTTCAGGATATGATTGCACAAAATCATCCTTGAGTTTCTGAATGTCGGCAGGCGAGACCAAAAGGAAAGCCTCTGACGGCTGCAAATCCCTACCTGCACGCCCCGCCTCCTGAAAATATGCCTCAATGCTGTCGGGCAAATCCATGTGGATGACCAGACGCACATCCGGCTTATCAATGCCCATGCCAAAAGCGTTCGTCGCAGCAATGACTTTCACTTTGCCTTTCATCCACAAATCCTGACGCTCATCGCGGACCTTTGAATCCAAGCCCGCATGATAGAAAGTTGAAGAAATGTCAACCGAATTCAACCAATCGGAAATGATCTGCGTTTTCTTGCGATTTCGGACATAAACGATAGCGCTCCCAGACTTCATTTCACTAAGCTTTCGGAACAGGACGCCGTACTTATCCGCCTCACGAACAACATTATACGTCACATTTTTACGTTCGAAACTGCTTTGAAAAACATTTTTTTTCTTGAAGCCTAGGCGGACCTGGATGTCGTCAACAACTTTTGCCGTAGCCGTAGCCGTCAAAGCCAGGACAGGCGTTTTCGGAATGTAAGGACGAATATCGGCGATTTTCAGGTATGGTGGACGAAAATCATAACCCCATTGCGAAATGCAATGCGACTCATCAACCGCAAGCAGGCAGACTTTCATGCGTTTCAACGCCTCCATAAACAGGTCGGTCTGAAGACGTTCAGGAGAAACATACAGAAATTTCAAGCGTCCGAAAACCGCCTGGTTGTAAGCCAATGTAATCTCATCGGCATGCATTCCCGAATAAATCGCCATAGCAGGGATGCCTCTTTCAACCAAATGAGCGACCTGGTCCTTCATCAAGGCAATCAGTGGCGTAATGACAAGGCAAACGCCTTCCATTGCCATGGCAGGCACCTGGAAGCAAATCGACTTGCCCCCACCCGTTGGCAGTAACGCCAACGTATCACGTCCAGCAACCACAGCATCAACAATATCTTCCTGCATGGGACGGAATGACGGATAGCCCCAATACTGCTGTAAGACTGCTCTTGTTGTTTCGCTCATTGTTGATTTCAAAATTTTGCCAAAAATACAATTTACATTCCAAAAACAAATGGAATTATGACAAAATAATCACAAAAAAGTTGCCAAAACTTTCGCCAAAAATCACTAAATTTGCAGTTTCAATTTTTGGAGAAAACAATTTTTACAATATGCAGAGTATTAGAAACATAGCCATCATCGCTCACGTTGACCACGGCAAAACAACTTTGGTTGACAGGATTCTTCACCAGTCGAAGCTCTTCAAGGAATCGGAAGAAACGCCCGGTCAACTCATTCTCGACAACAACGATTTGGAACGCGAACGCGGCATCACCATTCTTTCGAAGAACGTTTCAGTCAGATACAAAGACGTTAAAATCAATATCATAGATACTCCCGGCCACGCTGATTTTGGCGGTGAAGTGGAGCGCGTTTTGAATATGGCCGATGGCGTGCTGCTTCTGGTCGACGCCTTTGAAGGCCCAATGCCTCAAACCCGTTTCGTATTGCAGAAAGCCATCGAATTGGATCTGAAACCTATCGTTGTCATCAACAAGGTCGACAAGCCGAACTGCCGTCCTGATGAAGTTCAGGAAGCCGTTTTCGACCTCATGTTCAACCTTGGCGCCACCGAAGACCAGTTGGATTTCCCAACTGTCTACGGCTCCTCGAAACAAGGCTGGATGTCAGACGATTGGAAGCACGAGACAAGCGACGTTTCGCACTTGCTTGACGTCATCATCGACACCATTCCGGAAGCCAAATACGAAGAAGGCACACCACAAATGCTGATCACCTCTTTGGATTATAGTTCCTACGTTGGCCGTATCGCTGTGGGCCGTCTGAAACGCGGCACCCTGCAAGCCGGACAAAACGTTTCATTGGTTAAGCGCGACGGTTCGTTGGTGAAATGCACCATCAAGGAACTTTACACTTTTGAAGGTCTTGGCAAGGAACGCACAAAGAATCCGGTCCAAGCCGGCGATATCATCGCTCTGATGGGTCTCGACGACTTTGAAATCGGCGACACCGTTGCCGATTACGAGAATCCAGAAGGCCTCCCTCCTATCAAAGTTGACGAACCCACGATGAGCATGCTGTTCACCATCAATAACTCACCTTTCTTCGGCAAGGAAGGCAAATACGTCACCTCGCGCCACCTCCGTGAAAGGCTTTACAAGGAAACCGAGAAGAACCTCGCCTTGAAAGTCGAAGACACCGATTCGCCTGATTCACTGATGGTTTACGGACGAGGCATCCTTCACCTCAGCATTTTGGTCGAGACCATGCGCCGCGAAGGTTACGAATTCCAGTTGGGACAGCCTAAGGTCATCATCAAATACATCGACGATGTCAAATGCGAACCTATTGAATGTCTGACAGTTCTCGTTCCAGAAGACTTCTCTGGCCGCGTCATCGAACAAGTCACCACACGCAGGGGCGAAATGACGCAAATGGAGCCGAAAGGTGACCGCATGTGCCTTGATTTCGACATTCCTTCAAGAGGCCTTATCGGTCTGAGAAACACGCTCCTAACCGTTACTGAAGGCGAAGCCATCATTTCACACCGCTTCAAGGATTACGAACCTTGGAAAGGCGATATGCCAAGCCGAAACAATGGCGCCCTGATTTCGATGGAAACCGGTCAAGCCATTCCTTACGCCATCTGGAAATTACAGGACAGAGGCATTTTCTTTGTCAACCCAAATGAAGACGTTTACGCAGGTGAGGTCATCGGTGAAAACACCCGCTCCAATGATATCGTTCTGAATATCAACAAGGAAAAACACCTCACCAATGTACGCGCATCAGGTTCAGATGAAGCCATCCGACTGATTCCACCAGTCAGATTCTCACTGGAAGAATACATGGAATACATCCGTGACGATGAGTATCTTGAAGTCACCCCAAAGAGCTTACGCCTGCGCAAAATCATTCTCGACGAATTGGAACGCAAGAGAGCCAACCGCCACGGCAACGCTTAATAATCAAGGCAATTTTTTAAAGAAAATAATTCATGAAAGTCGGGTGCTGCATCCGACTTTTTTTTGTAATATTGCAAAATTAAACCGAGACGAATTCACATCAAGAATCCAGTCGCATTAAACAAATAAAAATAACTGATAATCAACGAAGAAAAGATATGTCAAGACTTAAAAGGACACTCATCATCATTTTTGTAGCATTAGGACTTTCATCATGCGAAGCGCTTACCCAAATTGCTAATCAAGCTGCTCAAATGTACAATTTTGTAAACTGCACATTTGATCTCAATAATATCAACAACATTAAAATGCTAGACGTCAACCTGAGCAAAGGCATGACTAAAAGCGATTTAAACGTATCGCAATTGCTCAAGCTGACCAATGCATTGATGAGCAAGAGCCTTCCCGTTTCTTTCAACGTGAATCTGGATGTCGACAATCCGAACTCAATTGCTGCTTCGATGGCAAAGATGGACTATATCCTTACGCTTAACGGAAAGCAAGTCGTCAGCACCACACTCAACCAAGGCGTTAACGTGCCTGCTAATTCAAAAGGATCCGTTTCCATTCCTATCACTACCGATTTGTTCGAACTCTTCAGCGGCGAATCGGCTGATGCCATTGTCAATTTGGCATTCAAACTGGCTGGTGCGAGCAACGAACCGGTCAATGTTGGCCTCAAAGTGAAACCTTACATCAAGATTAACAACCAGCAACTGGCTTATCCCGATTTCATTTCGCTGGACAAGACATTAAAATAATCCCAAAATACGACAGAGTAATAAAATGGCTGAATATTCAGAAAAACATTTCTGCATCGACGCCGGTGAAGGAGAAAAAATGGACGGTTGCCCATACTCTCTCTACGAAGACGGCCACGATGTTCAAGATTATATCATTGCACCCAAAGGTTATAAATTCATTGGTTTCAAGTGTATCATGCTTCCCGAAAACCGCATTTACGACGGAAAGCTTATCGCACAATACGAAAAAGAGCCTTTCTCAAACCGCATTCAATCGAATCTGAAATACATTATCATTGGTGTTGCAGCCCTTGTAATCATCGGCATAGTGATTGCCTTGGTTTCAAAGCCATCGGACGACAAACCGAAAACACCTAAGAAACAAAAAGTCGAAAAGGTCGCCAAAACATCAGAAGTTTCCGAAACACAAGAAGCCGTTGAAAACGAGGATGTCAATGCCGATAGCATTCCAACAGTGGAAAACGAGACTGAAAACACGACTGAGGTAGCTCCTGTAGAAGAAGTTGTCGCCAGCACTCCCGACGAAATGTTCAAGCAGGAATTCTGGGCACTGATTCACCAGAAAACACTTCAAATGGATCCTTACACCGATTTGTATAACAAGTACAAGGACCAAGGAGTCAGCGGTGAAGAATTTGAATACCTTAGACTTACGATACTGAAAGATTGGCCTACCTATAAAGAATGGTATCCGAAACTCAAGAGAATTCCGGATTCCGAACTGACCAGCCTTAACACTGTAAACGATTTGATTACGAAACTTAACTGACAATAACAATTCAAAACATAACACAATGATTAACAACAATTTCATCAACCGCCACAATGGTCCAACTGCATCAGATGCTGAAAAGATGCTGAAGGTCATCGGCGTTGCATCACAGGAACAGCTCATCAGCGAGATTATTTCTCCTGAAATCCGTCTGCCACAAGACCTTAACATTGGCCGCGGCATGAACGAATACGAATGCATAAGTCATCTGAAAGCCATCGGTGCCAAGAACAAGCAGTACAGAACCTACATCGGCTTGGGCTACTACAACACCATCACTCCAGGTGTCATCATGCGCAACATCCTTGAAAACCCAGGTTGGTACACCTCATACACTCCTTATCAGGCAGAAGTTTCACAAGGCCGTCTCGAAGCCCTGCTGAACTTCCAGACCGTGATTAGCGACCTCACCGCCATGCCTCTGGCCAACGCCTCCCTTCTCGACGAAGGTACGGCAGCAGCCGAAGCCATGCTGATGTTCTGGCACGCCCGCAGCCGCGCTCAGGTGAAAGCTGGCGTGAAGAAATTCTTCGTTGCCAACGACGTGTTCCCACAGACCATCGAAGTCATCAAGACACGTGCTCATTTCATTGGCATTGAAGTCGTTGTCGACGACCTCAACAACTTCACTTGCGGTGAAGACTTCTTCGGCATCCTGATTCAGTGCCCTAACCAGTTTGGTGAAATCGTTGACAACCGTGCCAAGGTCGCCGATTGGAAAGCCAAAGGCATGCAAGTTGCCGTTGCCGCCGACCTGCTCAGCTTGACTCTCATCACCCCTCCAGGCGAATGGGGCGCTGACGTCGTCCTCGGTTCCAACCAGCGTTTCGGTCTGCCAATGGGCTTTGGCGGTCCTCATGCCGGTTACTTTGCCACCACAGAAGATTACAAGCGCGAAATGCCAGGCCGTATCATCGGTATCTCAAAGGATGCCCTCGGCAATCCTGCTTACCGCCTCGCCTTGCAGACCCGCGAACAGCATATCAAGCGCGAAAAAGCCACATCCAACATCTGCACAGCACAGGCTCTGCTGGCTATCATGTCAGGTTTCTATGCCGTTTATCACGGCCCGGATGGACTGAAGGAAATCGCCCAGCATATCAACTGCTTAGCTTGCAAGCTCACCAGCGAAATGGAGAAATATGGTGTCAAGCAACTCAACAAGAACTTCTTCGACACCTTGTTATTCGAAATGCCTGAAGGTGTCTGCACTTGCAAAGTCAACGAAATCGCCTTGCAGCACAAGATGAACTTCCGTATCATCGACAAGCAGCATTTCGGCATCAGCATTGACGAAACCACCGCTAAGGAAGACATCAACGAAATCGTTGCCGTGGTTTGCGAAGCCATGAACGTGAAGCATGAAGACCTCGTTTGCGATGGTTCATGCAAGAGCATGTGCGGCATCCAGGAAGGAATGCGCCGCACCTCAGCTTACCTGCAAGCTCCTTTATTCTTCAACTACCGCAGCGAAACCGACATGATGCGTTACATGAAGAAGTTGGAAAACCGCGACCTCAGCCTCAACCGCTGCATGATTCCGCTCGGCTCATGCACCATGAAACTGAATCCTGCCACATCAATGTACGCCCTCAGCTGGCCTGAATTTGGCAACATTCACCCATTCGTTCCTGCTGACCAAGTGGAAGGTTATCTCGAACTCATCGACGAAATGACCAAAGACCTCTGCGAAATCACAGGTTTCAAGGGCATGAGCTTCATGCCTAACTCCGGTGCAAGCGGCGAATATGCTGGCCTGCTCACCATCCGTCGTTATCAGGAAGCCAACGGTGAAGGTCACCGCAACATTTGCCTGATTCCTGCTTCGGCACACGGCACCAACCCTGCTTCAGCTGCTATGGCTGGTATGCAAGTCGTGGTGGTTGCTTGCGATGAACACGGCAACATCAACCTTGAAGACGCTAAGGCCAAGGCTGAACAATATAAAAATGAACTTGCTGCCTTCATGGTAACCTATCCGTCAACTCACGGCATTTATGAAGATGGCATCCGCACACTCGTGAAGATCGTTCACGACAATGGCGGTCAAGTCTACATGGACGGTGCCAACATGAACGCTCAGGTCGGTCTGACCAGTCCAGGTTTCATTGGCGCTGACGTCTGCCACCTCAACCTGCACAAGACCTTTGCCATTCCTCACGGCGGTGGCGGTCCTGGCGTTGGTCCTATCGGCGTGGCCGAACACCTCAAGCCATATCTGCCTTCACACATCCTGTTCCCAACCGGCGGCGAAAAGCAGATGGGCGCAGTTTCAGCTGGTCCTTTCGGAAGTGCCCAGATTCTCACCATCACCTACTGCTACCTCAAGATGTTGGGCGGCGAAGGTCTGAAGAAAGCTACCATGGGTGCCATTATGAACGCAAACTACCTGAAGGACAGACTGAAGGATTACTATCCAATCCTTTATACCGGCAACAACGGTCACGTTGCACACGAAATGATTTTGGACATCAACGCTATCAACAAGACCACAGGCGTTGCCGCTATTGACATTGCCAAGCGTTTGATGGACTTCGGTTTCCACGCCCCAACCGTAGCATTCCCAGTCCACGAGACCTTGATGGTTGAACCAACCGAAAGCGAACCTCTGGCCGAACTCGACCGTTTCGTCGACGCCATGATTCAAATCCGCAAGGAAATTGCAGCCATCGAAGAAGGCAAGGCTCCAAAGGGCGACAACATCATCTCACACGCTCCTTACACAGCCGAAATGCTGATGAGCAGCAACTGGGAATTCCCATTCACCCGCGAAGAAGCCGGTTCCCCGATGAAGAGCGATGTTCAGGACAAGTACTTCCCACACGTCACACGCATCGATGATGCTTACGGCGACAGAAACCTTGTCTGCAAGATTTGCGCAGAATAATCAAGCGAATTTGATTGATAATTAAACAGGGTGCGTCTGATTGGCGCACCCTGTTTCTTTATTATTCAATTTTCGTTTTCTCTTCAAGCATCAAGAATCTGTCAAAGTCGCTGACATAGAGTCTGTCTTGAATGATACGGAATTTCTCGAATTCAGCAGCCTCCTTCCGTTTGAACTATTCGGAATTTCCGAATAGTTGACACCTATTAATTAATTGCTAAGGATTTCACGCATTAGTTTTCAACAATTTCCATATCTTTGCACCAAACTAAACCTCAGAAAAAGATGTAAATTTCATAACATATTGACATAGAACAAATAGCGATTTGAGGCTTTTCTTGATGCTCAATTTTCCACAAAAGTCCCTTTAGGGCAATCATTAGTCAAGAATAACCTTTTTAACGCCATGTGTTTGGCGTGGAAAGACTTGTTAGACTAATGGGAGTGGAAACCCGAGCATCTGGCAAGGAATATCTTCCACGCTTTTTTCGTGTCATCATTGAAACGACTCCACAACATGGCCACACAAACGAAAATCCATATCGGGAAAATGATAAAAGCCGTCTTTGACGAAAGCGGACTGAGTGTGGCTGAACTGGCAAGGTGCATTAATACAGCCCGTTCAAATGTGTATTTCATCTTTGAGCGGCCAAGCATTGACATGGAACAACTACTTATGCTTTGCAAAGCTCTGAACCATAATTTTCTGGACGACATACAATTGCTTAATGGAATGAAATCAGAACTTTGTCCTAAAGAAATTCATATTGACTTGAATCTAAATGATTTGACTACTGAAGAAGCAAGACAAGTTGCTTTATTCCTGGAAGCATTAAAGTCCGAAAAAGCAGCAAAGCAAACTGTCAATAATAGTGACTGAAAGCATCTGTATCATTGACAATTTATTGGTTAATACTTTTATTGAGATGTTGTACTTTTGCAAAAATTCCCAAGGAAAATAAACATGAATGAATTTTTAATCATGATGTTTGAGCGGTTTGAAATACAAATCACAGACAACATCTTCTGTTTTGTACAAAATGACAAGGAACTGATGAAAGCCTACTTGGATTTGGTTGCCAGCAATGGAAATCTACAATACGTCAACAGCCATATCGCGCAGGAAATTGCGAAACGATACGGTTTGAAAAATGTTAAAACTTCGGGGATAGTTCCAAAAAGTAATCTAATACAAACATTCTCTGAGTTGGAGAAATAAAATACATAAAATATGGAATCAAAATGCGATTGGTGTGGAAAAAGAATTGATACTAATAATTCTGTACATGACGGCATACTTATTACACCTCATCATTTTTGCTCTAAGAAATGTCAAGCAGAGTATCATGCAAACCAAGAATCAAGAAAAAGCGACAACACTTCCTATGAAAGCGAAAGTACGGGTTTTTTTGGCTTGATATGGAAAGTTGTTAAATGGGTCATCATCATTACCATTATTTGGTTTGTATACGACAACTATCTCAAATAAGATCTTCATATTGAACAGCTTTGGGCAAAACTTACCTAAGAAATTGTATTATACTTATAATCTCTCGCATGGAATTATTCCTGCGTGAGAAAGGTTATGCCTTCAAGTAGCCAATAGGCACTACCAAGATACCGTCATCACGCTGATAAGGGAATTTGCCGATATCTGTCAAGACCATCATAAACGACGGAGATTTCATGTGGTTCGTATCTATTTCAAACACCAATGTCTTGAGCGATTTAGCGCCCTCATTAATCAAGTTGTCGCCACCTATTTTTATTTCTATAAGGCCATACGAACCGTTCCTCAAATGGATGACGGCGTCACATTCGAGTCCTTTCTTGTCGCGATAATGGTACACCCATCCATCTAATGGGAACTTGACCGATTTTCACTTGAGAACTTGGCCAAGCACTCATCTGCAAAAAAGCAGCCAAAATCATTATGGTTTGTCACTCCACCGTAATCTCAAAATTCTGAAACACAACGATTTCACCTTTGGTGATTTTAGCACGTTTACGGAGTTCCACTTCGCCATTGCGAAGCACCAAGCCTGCCACCACCACTTCCTGCGCCTCGCTGCCAGAACAGACGACATTGGCGGCTTTCAATAATTGGATTAGCGGGATGTATTCTTCGCCATCGCGAAGCGTAAAGATGATTCTGTTCAGTTTGTTTGCCATGACGTGATTATTTTTTTGCAAAGGTAAAAAGAAAAAGAAAACCGCCCTCAGCGAGAGCGGCTTTCAGTATGACAAAATATGTTATTCCGTCAATTCAGGCTTATTCGGCGCCATTTTCCTTGGCAGCCTTTTCCTGCTTTTCAAGGTTTTCCTTCAGGCCAGCGAGGACATCAAGGTCGCCGAGAGTGCTGTGTTCAATGGCGTCATTGATTTGTTTGACAGCATGCTTAGCTTGCTTAGCAGCCTTATCAGCAGCTTTTTCTTCGCTTGACTTAGGTTCCTTTTCGGTTTCAACCTTAGGAAGAGCGAGAACGATTCTCTTAATTTCCTTGTTGAATTCGAGGACCTTGAAATCGAGGACGTCTTCAACCTTAGCGTTGGTGCCGTCTTCCTTCTTCATGTAGCGGCTTGGGCAGAAGCCTTCGACGCCATAAGGCAATGAAACAACAACGCCCTTATCAGAAGCGCTGATGACAGTGCCCTGGTGCATTGAGCCGATGGTGAACACACCTTCGAACACATCCCAAGGATTTTCTTCAAGCTGCTTGTGGCCGAGGCTGAGGCGACGGTTTTCCTGGTCGACATCGAGAACGACGACGTCGATGGTTTCGCCAACCTTTGTGAATTCAGCCGGGTGCTTGATCTTCTTGGACCAGCTGAGGTCGCTGATGTGGATGAGGCCGTCAACACCTTCTTCCAGTTCGACGAAGATGCCGAAGTTGGTGAAGTTACGCACTGTAGCAGTGTGCTTTGAGTTGATAGGATATCGTTCTGCAATGTTTGCCCATGGGTCTGGCATGAGCTGCTTCATACCGAGAGACATCTTGCGTTCTTCGCGGTCGAGGGTCAGGATCTGAGCTTCAACTTCGTCGCCAACCTTCAGGAAGTCCTGAGCGGTGCGGAGGTGCTGTGACCATGACATTTCTGAAACGTGGATGAGGCCTTCAACGCCAGGAGCGATTTCAACGAATGCGCCGTAGTCAGCGATGACGACAACCTTACCCTTAACAGTGTCACCAACATTGAGGTTAGCATCGAGAGCATCCCATGGATGAGGAGTGAGCTGCTTCAGGCCGAGAGCGATACGTTTCTTACCTTCGTCGAAGTCAAGGATAACGACCTTGATCTTTTCATCGAGCTTAACGATTTCTTCTGGGTTGTTGATACGGCCCCAGCTAAGGTCGGTGATGTGGATGAGACCGTCAACACCGCCGAGGTCGATGAACACACCGTAAGAAGTGATGTTCTTAACGACACCTTCAAGGACTTGACCCTTTTCGAGTTTGCCGATGATTTCAGCTTTCTGCTGTTCGATTTCGTCTTCGATAAGAGCTTTGTGAGAAACAACCACGTTCTTGAATTCCTGGTTGATTTTCACGACTTTGAATTCCATTACGCTGTTAACGAATACGTCGTAGTCGCGGATAGGCTTAACGTCAATCTGTGAACCTGGCAAGAAGGCTTCGAGGCCGAACACTTCGACGATGAGACCACCCTTGGTGCGGCTCTTGACATAACCATTGACGATTTCGCCGCTTTCGAAAGCTGCGTTGACGCGATCCCAAGCCTGGAGCATGATGGCCTTCTTGTGTGAAAGCACGAGCTGACCATTGACGCCTTCCTGATTTTCAACGAAGACTTCAACCTTATCGCCAACCTTCAGGTTAGGATTGGTACGGAATTCAGCAACCGGAATAACACCATCTGACTTGTAGCCAATGTTGACAACAACTTCGCGAGGAGTGATGGCAACCACAGTACCTTCGATGACATCGTGGTCAGCGACTTGGTTCATTGTGTTTGCATACTTTTCTTCGAGCTTTGTGCGTTCTTCAGCTGAATAGTTGTCGAACTTTTTGTGTGATGAACTCCAATCGAAATCTGCTGCTGGAACTGGTTTCTGCTTAGGAGCCTTAGGAGCTTTTTCAACTGGCTTTTCTTCTACTGGCATAGCCTCGTTGATGATGTTTTCGTTTTCTGCCATTTGTAAATTTGTTTTGAATTGTACCCGACCATGCTTCGGATGCCACGGACGAGGAGGTTAAACTTTTTGTTATCATATTGAACCTCTGACTTTTACAATCAGACCGAAATAAGGTTCAAAATGGAGTGCAAAGATACGAAACTTTTTCGTAACTTTTACTGATTCAGACAATTATTTTATTTTTGATTCATTTGCTGCATTTGAAACGACAATCTCCAGGCTTTTTTTGCTAATTTTGCGAAATAATTAGCGCTCCAATTCATGAGTTACCTCGACAAAAACACTCCATTGCCAGTCATCACCGGTTCAATGATCAGCTATTTCAGCAACATGATAAAACTCAAGGGTGGCGTGAACCTTGCGCAAGGCATTCCTGGGTTCCGTCCCCCAGAGAAACTGCTTGAGATTTTTGCCGATGTCATCAGCCGCACCAACGTTCACCAATACGCTCCCGGCTGCGGCAACCACCTTTTGCTACAGCAACTGGACAAGAAATATGCGCAACGTGCCGATACCACCAAGATCTTTATTACCAGCGGAGCTACCGAAGCCGTCTCGCTGATTTACACCTATTTGCAATCGATTCACGGCAAGGATTTCACGGCAATGAGTTTCTCGCCCGCCTACGAATCGTACAGCAACCTGCCACGTATTTTCGGCAACAAATATTGCACCTATAAAGTCAATCCGAACAACTATTTCGATAACGACGACTTCCGCAAGTTCTTCATCAGCAACAAGATAAACCTGATTTTCATTGCTTCGCCCGGCAACCCTTACGGCAAGACCATCAGCAGGGAGAAACTGAATTATCTTATTGATTTGTGCGAAGAGTTCGGTTCATACCTTATTATAGATTCCGTTTACAGCGAACTGTACTTCAACGGAGAGCGTCCCTACTACCCTATCGACCGCATCTCGCCCAATGTGTTCTACGCCAACAGCTTTTCAAAAAAATATTCCATCACAGGCTGGCGCGTGGGTTATTTCCTTTTCCACGAAAAGCATTTCTCACAAATCAGTTTCATCCACGATTACATCGGACTGTCGTCGGCTGCGCCACAGCAGCAAGCCATTGCCGAGTTCCTCGATTTGCCTGAATCGGAGACCTGCATCAATGAATTGAGAAACACCATCATTGAAAACTATGATTTTGCCAACCAACGGCTTGCCAAGGCGGGATTCGAATGTCCGCAAAACGACGGCGGCTATTTCGTTTGGGCGAAACTGCCCGAAAAATGGAACGACAGTCTGCGTTTCGGTCTTGCGCTCTACGAAAACACGCAAACCGGCGTCATCCCCGGCGTGCATTTCGGCAAGGAATGGAACAGGTACATCCGCATTAACATCGCGCAGCCGAAAGAAGTCCTGACACAAGGCATCGACAACCTGATTCGGTTCGCGGAGGAGTTTGAAACGTATTAAAAATCGTTTTTACGTTTTTCTTGACATACAAAGACGCACATCCATATGTCTTTACATTCCTTATGGAAACTTTTCTTAAAAAAAACGCTTTCACCCCTTGCGGAATTGGGGCAAAAAGAAGTATATTTGCAGTGAAAACAAAATAAAGAGATGAAAAAAACAATCAATTCACAATCAATTAATTATTCAATCGGCGTTGGTGGCGTTTCCATCAACAGGTTCGTTCTAAGCTAAGTTCACATTCAACTTGGTTCATCTTTCTTACTCGAGATTCAAAAATTTCGGGGAGAGAGATTTCGCACTAAAGACATATAAGGATTATGCGTTTATGAAACCATGCCAGCCGGCAACCACGGCTGGCACACAAAACTCACCCAATTAACAAAACAATAAAAAGATTCAGGCAATGAAAGCTAAAGAAAACAACGTCAACAACACCCTCAGCACCAACGAATTCAACGGAATGACCATCATCGACCGTTTGGAAGCCCTCACCGAAAAGGTCCGCAACTCACAGCTCAAACCAGAACTTTTCATCGAAAACGTCGCACTGATTCAGTCGCTGGCCACCTCACTCAATCTCACGCCTTGCCAGGCAGTAATGCTCTGCCCATTCTTTGACAACGCTTTCTCGCACCAAAGCAAAAACGACCTCAAGGAGTTTTTTGACTGCAAGGCTTCGGACATCATCCGTTTCCTGACCGACATCGAAGCCCTTGCCATGGCTGGTTACATTGAAAACCAAAGAAGAGGCGATTCTTTCACCCTCACCGACGAAGCCCAAGAAGCATTCAGTAACAACCGTGGCTTGAAAAAAGACACATTTGAAGGTCTTGACAACATTTCTTTCATGAACGCCCTCAATCAGGCCTTTGCCGACAAGCACGAAGGCCGCAGCAGCAAGAACATCTTATTCAAAAAGGTGTTCAGCCTCATAAAAGGCAACAAACAATTGACCATTGCCAAGAATATGTCCAAACTGAAATTCAGCGATTTAGACCTTATCATTCTCGCAGTTTTCCTTTCCAGGCGCATTGCCCTGACAGAAGACAACTTGTGTCTGCACTGGCTCAGAAACATTTTCGACGACGAAATGTCGGGCATCACGAAATCATTCCAATCAGGAACTTGCGTCTTGATTAAGAAAGGTTACATCGAACGCATCGAAAAAGGCAAAAACAAAGGCCGCTACCAACTTACCGACAAAGCCGTCGGCGAGTTCCTTTCGGAATACACCTCCAACACGTCCATCAACGAGGACGATGACGATGACTTTTTCGGCAACCCGTTTTCGGACGACAACGACAATGACAACGAAAAACAAAGCACAACCATACTTCCCGACGACATCAACGCCAAGGAAATGTATTACGGCGCCGACGACCAAAAAGGCATCGATACCTTGAAAAAACTGCTCAGCGAAACACAGTTCAACCAAGTCGTCAAGAACTTGAAAGAGCGCAAGATGCGCACGGGATTCTGCTGCCTTTTCTACGGCACACCTGGCACCGGTAAAACCGAAACCGTGCTTCAAATTGCCAAAGCCACCAACCGCAAGGTCATGAAAGTTGACATTTCCAACATCCGCGACCAATGGTACGGCAACACCGAAAAGAACGTGAAGAAGATTTTCGCCGATTACGCAGCCATGGCAAAAGGCGAAACGTTGAAACCAATTCTGCTTTTCAACGAAGCCGATGCCATTTTCTCAACCCGCTCAAACAGCGGAAGCTCAAACACCTCGAAGACTGAAAACGCCATTCAGAACATCCTTCTCGATGAAATGGAACGTTTCGACGGCATTCTGATTGCCACAACCAACCTTCAAGGCAACCTCGACGCTGCCTTTGAACGCCGTTTCCTCTACAAACTCGAGTTCCATCAGCCGAGTGTCGAAGCCAAGACTGCCATCTGGAAATCAGTCATTCCAGAACTTGACGAGCAAACTGCCATGACTTTGGCAACCGACTACGACCTCAGCGGCGGTCAAATCGAGAACATCTCGCGCAAGACCCTCATTGACCAACTCATCAGTGGTTCGGCACCAAGTCTTGAGCAGCTCCGTCAGCTCTGCGAGCAGGAAAAACTCCAAAAGGACGCCCCGAAACGTCAGCCTATGGGATTCAAATAAGTTTTTTACCGAGGCAATCATTTTTTGCTTACCTTTGTAGCAAATTATTTTGTCATGCAAAAAATGATTGCCCCTTCCCTTCTTTCGGCTGATTTCCTGAATCTGGGAAAAGATGTCGAGATGGTCAACAGCAGTGAAGCTGACTGGTTTCATTGCGATGTGATGGACGGTGTTTTCGTACCGAACATCTCTTTTGGAATCCCTGTAATTCAAGCGATTAAGAAACAAGCCACAAAGCCTTTGGATGTTCACCTGATGATTGTCAACCCAGAGCATTACTTTGAAGCATTTGCAAAAGCCGGTGCCGACATCATCACTTTCCACTATGAGGCTTGTACGCATATTCACCGCGCTGTGCAGCAGATTAAAAGTCTGGGCGTTAAAGCCGGCGTTGTGCTTAATCCGCACACGCCAGTTTCCGTTTTGGAAGACATCCTTGCCGATTTGGATGTGGTGTTGCTCATGTCGGTCAACCCTGGTTTTGGCGGACAGCAATTCATTGAGCGCACCTACGAAAAAATCAAGAAACTGCGCAAGATGATTATTGAGCAAGGTGCAACGGCACTCATCGAAGTGGATGGCGGTGTCAACACGAAAAACGCTTCCGCGCTGTTTGAGGCTGGCGCCGATGTGCTTGTGGCCGGCAATGCCGTCTTCAAGTCGGAAAATCCGGTGGAGACGATTAAACTGTTGAAAATGAATTAAATGGTTTTCGGTTTTCAGTTATCAGTTTTCAGTAAACTGCAAACCGTAAACTGTAAACTGTAAACCTCAAATCTTTAAATCTTAAATCTTAAATCTTTAAATCAAAAAAATATCGCATCATGAACGAATGTATCTTAAACCTTGCCCCAAAAGGTATTTGGGAAGAATTCCACGGCATTTTAGGCGTGCCGCGTCCATCGAAAAGAGAAGCCAAAATGGTGGCTTATTTGGAAAAATGGGCTAAAGACCACAAAGTAGATTACATCAAGGAAGAATGCGGCAACATAATCATGAATGTGCCCGCTACACCTGGCATGGAAGACCGTCAGACCATCATCCTGCAAGCACACATGGACATGGTTTGCGAAAAGAACAACGATAAAGTCCATGATTTTGAAAACGACCCGATCGAGGCCGTCATCAAAGGCGAATGGGTTCACGCCAACGGCACCACCCTTGGTGCTGACGATGGCATGGGCGTTGCCGGCGCTTTGGCCGTCATCGCTGACCCGACAGTCGAACACGGTCCGTTGGAGTGCATCTTCACCATCGACGAAGAAACCGGTCTGACAGGTGCCGAAAAACTTGACCCTAAAGACTTTAAAGGCCGCATCCTCCTCAACCTCGACTCAGAAGACGAAGGCGAAATCTTCATCGGCTGCGCCGGCGGCATGGACACCATCATCAAGATGTGGTACGAACTGGAACCGAAACCGGAAAACGCCACCGCTTACCGCGTTACGGTCAGCGGCTTGAAGGGCGGTCACTCGGGCGACGACATCAACAAGAACCTCGCCAACGCCAACAAGCTTTTGAACCGCATCCTCTTCCAAGCCACGACTTGGTACGACCTTGCTCTTTACGATTTTCAAGGCGGCAACCTCCGCAACGCCATCGCACGCGAAGCCACAGCCGTTGCTTACATCCCTAACGACTGCATCGAAGGTTTCTTAGCATACGTCAAGAAGGCCGAAGCCGATTTCCGTCAGGAATATCAAGTGACCGAACCTAACCTGAAGGTTACGGCAGAAGTCGCTGAAATCCAGCCTGATGTTGTCATCGACGAAATGTCGCAATACGAATTGCTCAACGCATTGTATGCTTGTCCTCACGGCGTCATCGCCATGTCGCAAACCATCCCGAACTTCGTTGAGACATCGACCAACCTCGCTTCCGTGAAGCGCAAGGAAGGCTTCTTCTTCATCCAGACTTCACAACGCAGTTCCATAGAATCGTCGAAGGAAGATGTCGCCAACATGGTGGCATCCGTCTTCAACCTTGCCGATGCTGATGTCGAGCACACCGACGGCTACCCAGGCTGGACGCCAAATCCAAATTCAGTGATTTGCGACATCGCCGTGAAATGCTACAAGGAACGTTTCAACAAGGATCCGAAAGTGAAAGCCATTCACGCCGGTCTGGAATGTGGCCTCATCGGCGACAAGATTCCGGGCATGGACATGATTTCATTCGGCCCTACACTCCGTGGCGTTCACTCACCTGACGAGCGCTGCGAAATCAAGACCGTCCAGATGTTCTGGGATTTCATGTGCGACATCCTCAAGAATGCTCCTAAGAAATAAACAGAAATTCAACAAGTTAGAGTAGTGCCAAATATTTGGCACTACTCTTTTTTCAACATCATAACCATTTCGGCCACGCCGAAGAAATCCTTCAAAAATCCTTATTCAAAATCATTCAAAAATCTTTATTTTCTCTTCAATTGATTCTTTTTTCAAACCATAATCTTTTGATTTTTGATAGATTTTTGATTTTGATTTTCAAATGATTTCTTGCCGTAGGCAATTCAAACAAAACAATTCAAAATCGACAACACTATGAAGAAAGTTATACTTATCGCCGCATTGCTCGGCATGGGTTCCGCCCTGATGGCGCAAGCCCCACAGAAGTGCAATCTCACAGCAGAAAAAGCACTCGAAAAAGCACAGAAAATCAACCAGCAGAGCCGCTCGGAAAATGATTTCACAGCTTCGCTCGATTCAATCGTCTGCACAAACGAATGGAACAACTATTCCGAGTCGTACAAATACGACTGGAAAGGCAACAACCTGGTAAAGACGACCTATTCCGAATGGGGCCACGACCGTCTCATCAGCACTTATGAAAACGACCTCGTCGCTACAATTGAACACCATTCAAAAGACGTCAACGCCACCGAATGGGAACACACAGCCACCGAAATCTACACCTACGATGAAAATGGGAATCTGACCCTCTTTGAATACAATGCCTTCAATTTCGGCGAATGGGGCATCACCGACCGCTATGAATACTCCTACGACGAACAAGGCCGTTTAAAAGCCAAACAAACCTGGTGGTTCGACTTCTGGGGCGAAGTGCCACAGCTCCTTCCCAGCAACCGTGAAGAATACAGTTACGAAGGCAACACCATTACCATCGACGTGTATGGTTATTACTCGGAGACCGAGGAATGGCAACCCACAGCCCGTGACATCAGCACCTACAACGAAGACGGCGATTGCAGCGAAGACCTGCAAATGAGTTGGGACGAAGCAACCCAGGATTGGAAGAATGAAGCCAAAAATGTCCACGGCTACGATGCCGAAGGTCATGTCACAACCATCACTTACAGCAATTGGGAAGAAGGTGAATGGGTGGTGACAAGCCAGACTGTTGTAGAATATGAAAACGGAAAATTAGTTTCAACAACCACTTCCGACATTTACCAGACCGGCGAATTGACACCTTATTTACACGACGAATACGGATATGATGAAGCCGGAAACCGTTCTGTTGTTAATAATTTCTATTACGAAGAAGGGGAATTGCTTCAAAGCAGCTTCAACGAATGCATCTACGACCTCACGGCAAGCAGCGATGAAATCATGGGCTGCCAAGACGTTTGGAACGGAGTGCTTTCTGGTTATTTCACCAATGCAGCCGACCCGATCACAGGCATACAGATGGCTAACAAATGGACACAATACAACAGATTTGAATATTACGACAACAGCAGCACAACCATCGACGTTTATTATTCAGCCACAACCGGCGTAAACGAAGACGGTGAAGAGATCAGAATTCAAGTTGCAGGTCTCGACGGCAAGATTTACGTCAAGAGCGACGAACCTGTCGAAGTGAGCATTTACGACATGGCAGGCCGCAACGTGGCCAACCGCAGCCATGTCAGCGAATGTGAAATCAGCCTCAAGGCTGGACTTTACATCGTCAAGGCTGGCGATGCCGCCATAAAGGTTGTTGTCAGATAAGGCAACACCACATCAATGTAGAAACGGAGAGACGAGATGCCTCTCCGTTTTTCTTGGTTCGGTTTTTGCAGTAGAGACGTAGCGCGCTACGTCTCTTATCTATTAAAAATCTTCAGACGCTGCACGCAACGTCTCAACAATTCTTATATTATGAAACAATTATTCATTATCGCCGCATTTTTGCTTTTGGTTAGTCCAGTCTTTTCACAAAACAAGGACAAGAAACCCGACGGCATCGACAAGAACGATTGCACCATTACCGTAAAAGGCAAAACCTACCCTCTGTTTGGGAAAGTGAAAATCGTGGAATCGTTTCCCGACATCAAGGTTCAGATTGTCAGTTCGTTTGAAGACTTAGATGTCAAGCTTGTCGAATCCTTCCCTGACGATTGCGGGAAAGTGAAAATCGTGGAATCTTTTCCCGATGTCAAGGTTAAAATTGTGGAATCGTTCCCCGACATCAAGGTAAAACTGGTGGAATCGTTTCCGGGGGTGAAATAGGATTTGGTTCTAATGTCACGAAGTCGCCTTCTTCCTGAAAATAGGCAATCAACTTTTCGTAGAATTTGTTTTGACCTAAGGTATCGGCATTTCCAAAGATAATCAGTTTCTTACGCGCACGGGTAATAGCCACATTCATTCTTCGCAAGTCGTTGAGGAAACCGATGTCGCCTCTTGCGTTGTCGCGCACCAAACTCATCACGATGACATCGCGTTCCTGTCCCTGAAAGCCATCCACCGTATTGACAGCAATGTTTTTCCGCAAAGGTTTCAGCATACGGTTGTTGCGCACATACCTACGCAACAGCCTGACCTGCGCCTTGTAAGGCGAGATGATGCCAAAGTTTACCTCATCGTGCAACATGCGTTCCATGCCTATCAGCTTCACATAATCCATCAGCGTTTTCATCAGCAGTTTTGCTTCTTCCTGATTCATACGGCTTTGGCTGCGGTTGAGCTGTTCGCTGAAATCACATTTCGAAGTGTCAATCCACAGCAAAGGCTTGTCGATTGGCGAAATCAGGCTATCGGCCACCGATGGGTCGGCTTTCAGCCTTCCATGATAAAACCGCCTCGACGAGAACTCCATTATCGCGCGGTTCATACGGTACTGCACTTCAAGCAGCGTCACGCACGATGGCTTCGCTTTTACCACTTTCTGCATCAAGGTACGGTTCAATCCACCCTTTGCCGCCTCCATGCATTTGATGGTCGGCGACAGCTGCTGATGGTCGCCGGCAAAGACGACACGGTCGGCTTTCAGAATGGCCGCCCAACATGCCGCTTCGAGAGCCTGCGCTGCCTCGTCGATGAAAAGCGTTCCGAAATGGCGACGCTCCATCAAGCGGTTGGCACTGCCAATCAAAGTGCAGGCTATCACCGACGAAGTATTGAACAGCTCCTCGCGGATTTTCACTTCCAATTCCATCTCACGCTGTTGCAGTTTCCGTAGCTGGTTTTGCTCCTTTTCCCCTTTTTTCGGGTTCGCATTCAAATCACGAATGGAGCGGCGGACGCCAAAAAGTTCCAGATAATCAAGATGATTGGCATAGCGATACTCGTAGGAGCACTCCATCATCACATCATTGATACGCAAGGGATTGCCGATACGCAGCACCGAGATGCCACGACGATACAGCTGCTCGCTGATCCAATCGACGGCGGCATTGCTCGGCGCACACACCAACACCTGGGTCTCGCGCTTCAAGGTCTCATAAATGGCTTCCACCAGTGTGGTCGTCTTTCCCGTCCCAGGCGGACCGTGCACGACAGCAGTCTCACGGGCATTCAGCACCTTGGCCACAGCCGCATTCTGACTCGCATTGAGCCAAGGAATGGATGCATAGTGCAAATCCCTGAATTCAGGCTGTCGTTCGCCGACAAGCACGCTCCGCAGCCGCACGAATCTCTCATCGGTAGCATCAACGACCTGACTTAAAGCATTCTGCATCACCTGATAAGAGAAATCATCAATGCCAAGATGAATGCCAAGCGCAGAACGCTCGGCCAATGAAAGAAGCGATTGTAGCACTTGGAAGTTGCCGACCACAACCTGCATCCGATAGCCTTTCACAAGACTCACAAAACAAGTGTAATTGTATGGAACGATTTTGCCATTGGCATCACAACGGAAGAAATTCACCGCTTTGCCAGGTTCGAAATCGTTGTTCTGCTCTTCTTCCTGAGGGTCGCCATCAAATGTGATTTCAACGACCAGCTGGTTGGTGGCATTGTAAAACGAATTACCCAAACGAATCGGAAACCAACAATCGCCATCGGCGGCACGGCCCGTCATGGGTGCTGTTTTCAGGCGCTCGAGATACGAATCCTTTTCGTACTCGTATTCCTTTTTCAGCAGTTCAATCTGACTTTGCAGCGATTCAAAAAGCCTTCCCATAAGAAGTCAAACCTATTTTTTCAGGCAAATCGCGCGTCATGAAACGTACCGAAATTTCCGGCAATTCATCGTCTTCGCCTTTCACCGATTCGCAACTGAACGAAACCGCCGAATCACCTTGCGGCAATGTTGCAGCACCTTGTGGTTCAACCGAAGCGATGAAATTATAGTTTTTGTCCGTAACAATTGCCTTTCCATTAAAATCATACAACAGATATTGCCCTGATTTTAAAGTGCAAGGAAACATCAGGACGTCATCAGCAGTCCTAAAACACGGATTTGTCACACTACCCTTTCCTTCCACGTGAACACGCAAGGCGAAACCGCCTTCAAAAGGTGTATTCCACTGCCAGTCAGCGCCATGCGGCTGTCCCGGCTGCATATCGTTGAAATCGCAACGGAAACGGCGCGAAATGTGCATTTCGTACAGCAAAAACGTGGAATCATCCGACTTCTCCAAATGCCATTCCGTGTAAGGGTCTTTCAGTCTTTGTTTTTGCGCCTCGCTGAAAGCATCGGCCAGACGCAGCGCATCCCAGTTTTTCATGGCATCAAGCAAATCGTCAAGCTGACCGTGATTGCGCATCGCATTCATATAAATCGTCATACCATAACCAGCATCGAAGCCAGCGGCTTCCGACATGGCCCACTCCACATCTTCTAAGGTCGTGCATTCATATTTGCGGTCGGCGAGACTGATTTTAAACCAACCCAACATCCTCGGAAACAGATTACTACGGAAGAAATCCTGATTCTTGATGCGTGCCTCGACCTGCCCCGTGCGCATGGCTTCGCCCCAAGGTTCGCCCCAATTCATGCGCGAATGGATGTGCCAATTGTAATGGTTCAACTGACTGGCATCATTCATCACATTGTGGCCCCAGCCTTCATAACAGCGTGACACAAAGCGCGATACGGCATAATTATCTTGTCCCGTATAGGAGCAACCCTCCAAACCGTCAAACGAAATCTGTGAAAGGCCCGTATTGTTGAAAATCTCAATGATACGGTCGGCGAAAGCATCCTGCAATTCCAAATCGGGGAACAAGGTTTTGTAAGGATGATCCCAAAGTTTGTAGACCGTTTCGTTTTTCGAGTGAGCCGATTTCTTTGTCCCATAAACACCTCTGGTACAACTATGTAAAACCTGAATATCGCCCGACAATTCAGCAGTCCGATACGAAATCAGTTCATCACCGATTTGCAAGACATTGATAGTCATCGGACGGGAAAACAGTGGCGAATTATAAACTGCAAAATCAGTTTGGTCGGCAGTAATGTCGGTTTGCAACTTCACCACGCCCTGTTTCAGCAAATGCTTGGAAGGCAGCGGCGTAACATACGAATCGTCAGTCGTCGTGAAATTCGACAGCGTATGAATACCCATTTTCACGCCCTCTTTTTCGGCACGCGCCACAAGCCGCGCAACCGCCTTGTCGTCACCTTTCACAAATTCGGGCGACCAATCGAAATGTCCCCAATGCGCAAACGGCTCAATATGATAAAGATACTCCATGCCTGCACGATGACATTTTTCCAAAACGAAATCCAAGTCATTTTCCGAAAAATCGGAAATAATATAAGGTTTCATAGCGGCACGCGAAGTCTTTCCCCATTCGCCATCAAACATCGGATGTGGCAGATTTTCAGCAACTTCAATATCACCAATACGTGACAAAGCCTCCGACTTTCGGCAGCCAAACAAGGCCACCGAAGCACCTTCCAGCAACCTGTCATCGTCTTGCACTGGCTCAACAAGGCATTGCTCAACGCCTTGCACCTTGCGATACTCCTGACGGCCACGGTAACGCGCCGAGAATTGCATCATCACGCCATTTTCAACACGCGTTGCAGCCAATTGCCCAGAGGAAATTTTGGAAGTCGACACCGCTGCATCTTCACCCGCATAATTGAAATGCTCATGCACTTTCCCGACATATTCCTGCGGAATGCCAGCATTGGTCTTAATGTTCAAAGCCTGAATGCCAAAAGCCAGATTCTTTCCCTGGACCACACCGATAATATCGCCAACTGTCTCACAAAGCGAAACCTTCACGGGACAAAGCAAAAAGGCATCATAACTCACGTTTTCCTGCTGTTCAAGAGTGATTTTCAAATAATTATCAAACTGCTGGACATCAAGCAAGACCGCGCCGCCATCATCGAAACCGACCTCATAAAGGGTGCCGTATGCTGGCACAAAACGAGTTGGCAAAACCAAACGGTCATTCACACAAGCCAATACAATCGGATATTTATTACTAGACAAAATTTCCTTGTCACAAACCTGAATGGATGTGAAAAAACCTTCTTCATTAACGGCAACCTGCAAACCTTCGGTGCTAAAAAAAGTATTTTGAGCGTATGTCTTGCAAAGCATTAAAGCAAGAAGTATAAACAATGCTATTCTTTTCATTATCAATCGTTTAAATCAATCAATACCCCTTAAATCCTTATACATTTGCACGGCATACAAATCCGTCATGTTCGAGATGAAATCCACGACCGACTGTACCTTATTATATATGTCATCGGAATCAGTCTTAAACTGTTCAGGCATCAGCGACAGAAGTTTCTGATTATAAGCCGTTTCAGGATGCAAAACCGCATCGGTAAAATCCTCCAAAAGACTGCCGATGACCTTGAAACCCGTCAGTTCGATTTTCACCACAGATGGGTGACGGTAGATGTTTTTCACCGAAGCATTGCGACATTTTTTCAAGGCATTTTCTTCATATTCTGGCAAATGTGAAATCAGACTGCCTTGAAAACCTCCCTCCATGATGGTTTCGTAGTTTTGAACAAAAATACCACTCACGCAATTCACCAACTTGTTAATCAGCATGGCACGAAGGAACGCCATTCTCTCATTCACATCGGTAACTGTTTCATACACACTGTTTTTATAGGCGAAGAAATCCTTCTCCGTTTCGGGATGGAAAAACGAGAGGAAACAGTTTTCGATGTCGGCCGTAGCGATAATGCCACGCTTGTGCGCATCTTCCATGTCCAAAATCAGATAGCAGATGTCGTCGGAGGCTTCCATCATGTAGGAAAGCGGATGACGGGCATATACACAATGCTCGCTATCGATGCACGGAATGTTGCAATCGTCCATCACCTGCTTGAAATCCGCAATTTCAGAATAGAAGACATTGTATTTCTTTCGGTTACCTTTATCATACGACGGGTACGGATATTTGATCAGCGTGGCCAAAGTTGCCGCCGTCAGCGAGAAACCACCAGCGCGGCGCCCCGCAAACTGATGCGTCAGCAGACGGAATGCGTTGGCGTTGCCTTCAAAAGAAATCAGATCGGACCATTGCGATGGCAAAACACTATCTTTCAAGTCCCTACCCTTCCCGTCTTTAAAAAAACTGCTGATGGCGTCCTCGCCCGAATGACCGAAAGGCGGATTGCCCAAATCGTGCGCCAGACAAGTCGTTGCCACAACTGTGTCGATGTCATTCAAAACCTTATCCAGTTCGGGATGCAACTCAGCAAGTTTCTGCGAAGTCATACGTGCAATGGAACGGCCAACGCTTGCCACTTCCAAACTGTGAGTCAATCTGTTATGAACCATTTGGCTACCCGGTAGCGGAAAGACCTGCGTCTTATTTTGCAGACGGCGAAAAGCGCTTGAAAAGATGATGCGGTCATAATCGCGCTGAAAATTGGTGCGAACATCAAGACTTTTGTGCGAAGAAGCGCAACGCTTCAGTGAGAGAAGGGAATTCCAGTCCATACTCTTTTGCTTATCAATTATTTACAATTCAATTGCCTTATCGTAAAACAACTGTCTTTGTTTCTTGCTGACCTTGAACGATTCAAACGAATCATTATTCAAGTCGCATATATAAAGCATCTGAATTTGAGAAACATACAATTTATCATAGGTAACATCCAAGCCTTCCTGAGTCTGCATGGCGAAATCCATCACGCGGCGAATGCCTTCTTTATCAAGGTCTTCCTTTGTGAAAACGAATAATCCAAATTCGTTGTAATCACCATAAAACCTGTTGTTTACCTTACGGATTTTGTTTTCAAGGATGCGTTTCATCGGCATGGCCAACGACCAATATTCATATTCCTTCAAGCCCATCATGTTGCCGTCGCCCAGACCGTAAGCATAGCCAGTCCGTGCAATGTTATCGCGGTCAACATCGTTCACCTCCATGATTTCATCGCCTGCCATTTCGTTGATTAAGGCATGGGCCACATTGACATCTTCACGAATGGCACGCGTGACTTCAATGCCTATGCCACGCTCATTATCCTGCAAATCAGGCCTGTCGCGATTGACAAGATTGGCATAATGCTCACCAAGCAAAGTCTCCAACGATATTTTGGCATACCGTTCAAAGAAACAAGTGTCATATTTCGGTGCGATGTTTTCCAATTGAAACGAATCCTAATGTTTGCGCAAAGATACAAAAAGAAAGTTACAACATCGCATTAAAGAAAAATGGAATCACTCCACATTTAGGCTTTGACGGGCATAAGGCGTAAGATCCTGAGTTGCAAATTCGCCTTTCAAGAACTTGTAATAACCAGCAACCGCAACCATTGCAGCATTATCGGTGCTGTAGCTGAGGCGTGGAATGAACACTTTCCAATGGTACTTCTCGCCCATCGCCAGCATGGCATCGTGCAAGCCTGAATTGGCCGAAACGCCGCCTGCAATGGCAACAGTCTTGATTCCAGTCATCTTGCTTGCTTTCACCAACTTGCTCATCAAAATATCAATAATGGTATGTTGTACCGAAGCGCAAAGGTCTTCCTTGTTTTCTTCAATGAAATTCGGATTGAGTTTCAGATTATCGCGAACCGTATATAAAATGCTGGTCTTCAAACCGCTGAAGCTGTAATCAAGATCAGGGATTTGAGGTTTTGCAAAAGTGAAGGCATTCGGATTTCCGATTTTAGCCAACTTGTCGATGACCGGACCGCCAGGATAAGGCAGACCCAAGATTTTTGCCGTCTTGTCGAAGGCTTCGCCGGCAGCATCATCGATGGTTTTTCCTATGACTTCCATGTCGAAATAATCCTTCACGACAACGATTTGGGTGTGACCTCCCGACACGGTCAGACACAAAAACGGGAACTCAGGTACCTCAGTATGGGTGGCATCGGTGGCAAAATGCACCAAAATATGCGCATTCATGTGGTCGATTTCCACCATAGGGATGTTTAAGGTCTGCGCAAAAGCCTTTGAAAATGAGGTTCCTACAAGCAAAGAACCTAAAAGTCCAGGTCCGCGCGTAAAAGCTATCGCACTTAACTGATTTTTGTTTATTTTTGCCTCTTTCAAAGCAGTGTCGATGACGGGTATGATATTTTGCTGGTGAGCACGCGAAGCGAGTTCGGGGACAACGCCTCCGTATTTCTCGTGAACTTTCTGACTAGCAATGACATTTGATAAGACACAGGTGCCTTGAAGAACTGCGGCAGAGGTGTCGTCGCACGATGATTCGATGCCTAAAATATATTCGTTCATAGCTAAAATTTGGAGGGTCAAAATTATCAAAAAAAAGATTATCCATAGCATACTAATTCTCATAATGGTGATTTTATCAGCAATCACCACCCTTTTTATTGCTATCCAAGACCCTATCACTCAGAAATTTGCAGCTCGAATTGCAGGCGGTTATCTTTCCGAAAAAACAGGTGCGGAAATTAAAATCGGCAAACTATACATTTCGCCCGATTTCAACATTCACATCAGCGATTTCTACATAAAAGACTTGAATGACAATTATTTGGCTAAAGTCGGCAACCTAAAAGCAAAACTTTTCATTCAAGACCTCATCAACGGAAAAATTCATCTTGGAAAGGTGGAATTGAAAGACACGGAAGCCAATCTGATCAAATACCAAGGCACCGATGCATACAATTTCCAGTTCATAGCCGACGCTTTTGCTAGCGAAACGCCAAAAAGCAAAAGCAATTCAACCAGCGAGATACACATCGACCGCGTCGTGCTTAATAATATCAGTTTCCAGCTTTGGAACCAAGACAGGGCCAATCCGCAAAAAACCATCGACAACATGATGGATTACGCACACCTTGACCTTGATTACATTGACCTTGACGCCAAAGACATTGCCATCATAGGCGATTCCATCCATGCCGACATCAAATCCTTGTCGGCCAGCGAAATGTGCGGATTCCAGATCAAGAGCATGCAAGGCATAGCCAATGTGTCGCAATCGGGGATTCGGGTCGACAGTTTGAAAATCCAGACCAACAACAGCCAGTTCCACCTCGATTTGCACATGCTTTACAGCGGCTATGACGACATCAGTGCATTTGTCGACTCGGTCTATTTCGACACACGAATCTACCCCACCGACATCATGCTGTCGGACATAGGAGCCTTTGCCTCGGTAATGTACACCATGCCCGACTTGGTGCATTTCGAGACAGTGTTTTCCGGACCCATCGAGCACTTTAAAGTCGACGACCTCGACATAAGTTTCGGAAACGAAACGCATTTCACGGGCAACATGTCGATGCATCCGCTTGATTTCGACGACGGATTCCATACACTTCACATCGACAAGATGCACTATTCCTACGACGACCTCGTGAACTTCCACATCCCAGGCAACACGGTCACCATTCCGATTCCGGAAACGCTCAAAGGCATGGAACGCGGCAGCATACGCTTCAACTTTGAAGGATCCTACAACGATTTCATCGCCGACGCCAATGTCACCTCTGGCATAGGCGACGTCATCGCCAATTTCAGAATGGACCATAAAAACCAAGGCAAAGCAGCCTTCGCGGGACATGTCATCGCACAACGCATCGACATCGGAACCTTTGCGAACATATCCGACATTGTCGGAAGCATCGACCTTGACGCCGAAATTGCAGGAGAAACCAAGAGCAACGGCACCATGCAACTCGACATCGACGGCGAAGCCTACAACGCCGACTTGCTCGACAACACCATCGACCAAATCAAACTCAACGGAAGACTTTCCGACAAGCAGTTCAAGGGCATTATCAGCATCAAGGACCCAAAACTTAACCTCGACTTCAACGGACTCGCCGATTTCAACAATTCCAAGCTGCCCCACGCCGATTTCTCTGCCGTAATTGCCAAAGCCGACCTTCGCAGCCTAAACATCATAAAGGACAGCAAAGAAGCTCTGCTTAGCACCAAAATCACAGCCGACCTAACCGGCTTCGACCTCGACCAACTGGAAGGCTCGCTCTCCATCGACGACACACACTTCACCTACAAAGGTGCAACGCACGACATGGATCATCTGGATGCCAACATCGTCAACGACAACCTCATGCAGAGACGCATCAACATCAACTGCGACTTCTTTACCTACGAAATGGCAGGTCTCATGGATTTCAAGACAATGCCTTTAGCCTTTAAGACTTACCTCGACAATTATGCCGACATCCCAAAATACCATGAGGACATCCAAAAATATTTGAAACAAAAAAACCGCAAGGAACAAGACTTTTTCGTCCAACTGAACATCAACGACCCCAACCCTATCACGGAACTGCTGTTGCCAAAACTTCAAATATCAAAAAACACGACTTTCAACGGGACATTCACTTCACGCAACAACATGCTCAGCATGACTTTGCGCTCGAAAACAGTCAAATACGGCGACATCATAATCAACGATTTTGAATACAAGCACTTCACGACACCACGAAGTTCAAACGCCCGAATCAGCATCGAAGACCTCGTTTTCCGCGACAGCACCGAATACGACAAAACCCGGTTAGGCCTTGAGAACATCGTTTTTGAAAACTGGCTGCAAAACGACAGCATCTTCTCACACCTCACATGGAAAGACGAAGAAAGCATCGTACACAACAGCGCTGACATCAACACAGCCTTTGTGCCTACCGAACACGGCGGCCATTTAAACATCAGGCCTTCGCAGATGCTCATCAACGACTCGACATGGTTCATCAGTCCCGACAACTTCATCAATTTTGAAGACCAAAGCATCGAAATCAGAAGATTTGACTTATCGAACAACGCCCAACATTTCTCTCTCGACGGATTCGTCCCAATGAATGCCAACGACACCATTAATGCCACATTCAGCAAGTTCAACATCTCGACCTTCGACCTTATTTTCAAAGGCTTAGGATTCAATATCGACGGCATAATCGACGGGACGGCACAAGTCAGCGACATCAAAGGCAGTCCGTCCATCCTAGCCAACCTTACCATCAACGAATTGGGTCTCAACAAGGAGGTTCTTGGCAACGCCAGCATCAACAGCCACTGGAACAATGAAAACAACTCCATTTTTCTTGATGCCGCATTAGACAACCACAACAAGCAGACCTTCCGGCTCAACGGCAGTTATTACACCCTCGACCCTGACAACAGCCTCGACTTCAAACTCTCGCTCGACAGTCTTGGACTTGACATCATAAATCCGTTCGTCCAAGGCATCGTTTCCAGAGTACAAGGTTTCGGCATCGGCGACTTTTCCATCACCGGATCCATCAACAAGCCTAATGTCAGCGGTCAACTCAAAATCGAAGACGGCGGTTGCGAGGTCGACTTCCTAAAGACATTCTACACCTTTAGCCCAACCATTAGCATCGACAACGAGTCCATCGATTTTGGCGGCATGGTCCTCACCGACACCTTAGGCAACACCGCCCGTGTAGTCGGTGACATCAAGCACAACCATTTCAAGGATTTTTACATTGACCTGTCGCTGCTGCCGAACAATTTCCTCGCCATGGCAACCACCATCAAGGACAGTCCATCGTATTTCGGGACCGCCATTGCCGACGGAATCGTCAACGTCAGAGGTCCGTTCAACGACCTCAAACTGAGAATCAAGGCGCTGAGCAAAACAGGCACTAAAATCACCATTCCTTTAAACAGCACCTCCACGGTGAAAGACAACGACTTCATTGTTTTCGTCAACCGGAACGAAACGGGCGAAGGCGAAGAAGAGACCACTGAAGAACAACCGAAGAAAATCAAGAGCAATTTCGATATCAGCCTTGACATTGATGTCACCAACGACGCAAGAATCAAGATTCTCCTGCCAAGCGACATCGGATCACTCGACGCAGCCGGCTCGGGCAATATCAAGATTGGCACCAATTCGTCAGGCGACTTCACCCTCTTCGGCGACTACCTCATCGACAACGGAAAACTGCAAATCAACTACAACAACATCATCAGCAAGAACCTCAAGTTGCAAAAGGGCGGCACGATTTCATGGACCGGCGATCCACTCAAGGGAACCATGGATGTGACCGGCGTTTATTCCACCACCTCCACCCTCAGTTCGCTCGGCGTTCTTGTCGACAGCACCTCTTCCGGCTTCAACAACGTCAATGTCGACTGCCTCATTCACCTCACCAACTCGCTTCTGAACCCCAGCGTTTCGTTCGGTGTCAGGTTCCCCAACACATCCGAAGACACCCAACAGGCCATTTTCGCCATTCTCGACACCACCAACCAGTCGGTAATGACCCAGCAAGCGCTCTCGCTGCTCATTCTCAACTCATTCACCAATGTGCAGTCGGAATCAAGCTTCACCAGCAATTCAGCCTACCTCGATGTGATTACCAATCAACTCACCAACTGGGTCTCGCAAATCAGCCAGAATTTCGACATGGGCATCCACTACAAACCCGGCGACGACCTATCGAACGAGCAACTGCAAATCGCCATGAAGACTCAACTCTTCAACGACCGCCTCACCGTCGAGACCAACTTCGGCATGATTAACCCAACAAACACAGCCTCAAGCAACGCTTCGAACATCGTAGGCGAGTTCGACCTATATTGGAAAATCAGCAAGGACGGCAAGCTGCAAGCCCATGCCTACAACCACTCAAACAGCAACAACTATTACTACAATTACACCTTCGATAAACTTTCGCCCTATACACAAGGCCTCGGTATCTCATACAGCCACAGCTTCAACAGGATAAGAGACATTTTCAAGAAAAAGCGCATCTTGGTTCCCGAGCGTCCCGTCAACGGCAAAACAGAACAACAAAAACAATAGTTTATGGGAAAACAGACTAAAAACTTCAAGGTTTTCCAAGCCTCTGCCGGCTCTGGAAAAACCTACACCATCATCAAGGAATACCTGAGCCTTTGCCTGAGAAGCGCAAACAGCGTAAACAATTTCCGCAACATTCTGGCTATTACCTTCACCAACGCTTCGGCTAACGACATGAAGGACAAGATAATAAAGAATCTGAAGGAAATCATCGGCAGCAGCGAAGTGAAAGATAACACCATGGAAGCCGACCTTATCAAGGAATTAGGCATTTTGGACGAAGAATTGAAGCATAATGCGCAACTGCTTCTCACTCAAATCATTCATGATTACAGCAGTTTTTGCGTCAGCACCATCGATGCCTTTGTGCAGAAGATCTCGCGCTCATTTGCCCACGATTTGGGTCTGCCATCGCAATATTCCGTCAGCATCGATGAAGACGAGGTCGTCGACACAGTTGTTGCCAATCTCGGAATGCAAATCAACGACGACAACAAGTTTCTGGTCGCCATTCTGAAAAACTTCATCAACAATCAGTTTGACAAGGAAGAGAAATTCGATTTGTCCTCAAAGCTCGCTGAATTTGCCAAGAAACTTTTATCAGAAAAAGCATATAACCGTTACGAAACCAACACAATAGATTCAGAAAACAGTTATCAGCAAGCCGACAGATTTTTGAAAGACAAGACCGAACCATTCATTACTTTGGTCGAAAATTTCATTAATACATTTGATGCTTTTGTCAGCCGATATGGATTGCAAACTGATGATTTCAGCTATACTAGCAAAGGACTTCCGGCATTCATCAACAAGTTGAAATCCAAGACATTCGACGCTATTGGAAGCAATGCACAAAAGGTGATTGACGGTAAAAAATGGCATTCCGAAAATGCAGAAAACCGATTTGGAACTGAAGAACTCAACACAATTGGCGACGAACTTATGGATTTCCTGCCACAATTTGCCAAAGACTACAAAAATGGGTTAGCCGAATACCTTTTCTACAATTCGCAGCGCGAACTTCTTTATTTATATGCCTTACGCACGCAAATCCGCGGCGAAATGGAAAAACTGACCGAAGATGAAGACATCGTTCACATTTCGGAGTTCAACAAACTCATTTCAAGCGTTTTAGGCGATTTCTCAGTCCCATTCATTTACGAAAGAATCGGCGAAAAATACAAACACATTTTCATTGACGAATTTCAGGACACCTCGATTTTGCAATGGCAAAACCTTATTCCAATGATCGACAACGGATTAGCCAGCGGCAATATGAGCATGATTGTCGGCGATGGCAAGCAATCCATCTACCGTTTCCGCAGTGGCGAAGTCGAACAGATTGTCAAACTTCCTGAAATTCACGCACTTCCACAAGACGAGCGAAATGATGCTTTTGAGCATTACGAAGAAACGTTGACAAGCAATTTTTCCTTCAAAAATCTTGAATGTAATTACCGTTCGTTCAGCGAGATAGTAAACTTCAACAACGACTTTTTTGCCCAAACTATCAAATTTCTAAAGCCCGATTCACAGAAAGTCTATGCCGACAAGGACGAAAAACACCAAAAGGAAGTCCGTATTGAGCAGCAAGCCAAGAAAAACGGCCAAGGACTCGTTGAAATCGACCTTTTCAGCAAGGACAGCGAAAAAGACTATTACCTCAGTCGAATCAAGGAAATCATCGATGAACTGACACAAAAAAGAGGCTACGAGCACAGCGACATCTGCATTCTGACCCGAAAAACGGACACAGGTTCAATCATTGCCAACTATTTGAATGACAACGGAATACCAGTATTATCCAACGAATCAATTCTGCTGAAGTCATCCGACAAAGTGAGGCTCATCATCAGTACGCTACGATATCTGATTGAGGAAAGCAACAAAGCAGTGATTGCTGAAATACTTTATTATCACAGGATTACACACAATCAAAACAAAAACGATTCACTCGACAATTGTTTCGATGCCGTTGCCGACATTGCCAATGGGAACACCGACATTGAAATCGTTCTCGGCATTGGGGAGCCAAGATTGCTTCAGAAAACGCTTTCGCGTTCCACTTGCCTTTATGACCTATGTTCCTCATTGATGCGCATTTACGGTTTCGATTCCACAAGCGATTCCTTCCTGAATTACCTTTTGGACGAAATGTTCAACTGGCAAACCGCCGGAAAAGAAGGCATCATGGATTTCCTTGATTTCTGGAACAAAAAGAAAAACAAGCTTGCCGTGAAATCCATCAGCGGCAATGCGGTCAGAATTATGACCATACACAAGTCTAAAGGATTGGAATTCAATGTGGTAATCTACCCCGAAGCCATCACCGACTTAGACATGAAATTCGGCGGCAGCAAAACCGTTGCTGAGACTTGGGTCACGCCGGAAAAATTGGGATTCGAAGCCATCCCGAACCTTGACAAAGTGCTGTTCAAAATGACAAGCGAAGCAAAACTTGAAGGCAATAAAGCAGCGCAAATCTGTGAAAAAGAGGAAGAAAGCAACCGATTAGACAATTGTAATTTGCTTTATGTCGCCTTCACCCGTCCCGTTGAAAGGCTTTATGTCTTGGCAAAAGCCGGAGCCGCTGAGAAAAAAACCAATGTCATTGAGGATTATCTGAAAAACCACGAGGATAAGATTAACCGCGACCTTACAATTGAAAAAAAGCGCAAAATCTACCAATTTGGCGATCCTGATTTCATTCACAAAGCGAAAAACGAAGACAAATCCGAGAAGAAACAGATTTGCGAATCAAGCACAAGTGATTGGTTTTCAAAGATTCAGATTGACCCGACGCCAAGCATGTTCTGGATTTCGGAAAACGACAAGATGCAACCCAACGAATGGGGCGAACTGGTTCACGAAATTCTTTCCAACATTGAGACAAGCACCGACATCGACAAGGCTCTTCTCCCCTATCTTTCCGATGGCTCCATTGATGAGGAAACCGCTAATTTGCTGAAGGACAAATTCGTACAGATTACGGAAAATCCGATTGTTAAGGAAGCATTTGGCCCGAAAGCCATTGTAAAAAACGAATGTGAAATCCTTTCCAACGGCGAAATCCTGCGCCCCGACCGCTTTGCCGAACTGCCCGACCGCATCCTCCTGCTCGATTACAAGACCGGCAAAAAAGACCCCAAGCACCACCAGCAACTGAAGAACTACATTTCGGCCTTGCAAGGCATGGTTTCAAAACAAATTTCCGCATACCTTATTTATTTGGGAGCGGATATTGAGGTGGAAGAAGTGGTTATGGATACCTTATTTTAAATTAGTCTAAATCCAAACAACATTTTTACTACATTATAAACCAACAATTTAATCCAATAGAAATTTAGAGATTTCCGTTTGGATTGAATTATTTATTTTTGCAGCCTAAACGAAGGATTAGGACAGATATGACTTTAGACAAACTCAACATCGGACAATGCGCTACGATTAAGGCCGTGGGAGGCGAAGGCTCAAACCGCCAGCATTTCCTCGACATGGGCATTATTCCCGATGCTGTGATAAAAATAGTGAAATACGCCCCTATGGGCGACCCGATGGAAGTGCTCATTCACGGCTATTCGCTCACCTTGCGCAAAGCCGATGCCGCCCTAATCAAAGTCGAGCCGTGTGAAGAAAGGCAGGAAAAACCACAGACAAGCAGACCAAACCTTGACGAAACCGCACACCCAGGTTTCGGTGAAGAAGGAAAATATCACAGCAAGGACCACGAAAATCCCTTGCCAAAAGGCTCACTACTCACCTTTGCCCTTGTCGGGCAGCAGAACAGCGGCAAGACTACCCTTTTCAACCGACTCACGGGAGCATCGCAACATGCCGGCAATTTCCCAGGTGTTACCCTCGAGCGAATTGACGGCACCATTATCGGCCATCCCGACACCCAAGTCACTGATTTGCCAGGAATTTGCTCACTTTCTCCCTATACTTCCGAAGAAAGCCTCACCCGACAATTCATCCTTGAGGAAAAACCCAAGGCCATCATCAACATCATTGATGCCAACAACATACAGCATGGTCTTTTTCTCACCATGCAACTGATGGAATTGGATGCTCCTATGGTATTGGCACTCAACATGATGGATGAAATCCGAAACAATGGCGGCACCATTCGCGTGAACCAGATGGAACAAATCCTAGGGTTGCCTGTCGTCCCGATTTCAGCGGCTAAAAACGAAGGCGTAGCCGAACTCATCGACCACGCCTTTCACATTGCAAAATATCAGGAAAGACCTGCCCGTCAGGACTTTTGCAGCAAAGACGACCACAAAGGCGCCGTTCACCGCTGCCTTCACAGCATCATGCACCTCATCGAAGACCACGCCCAATGCGCCGACATTCCCATCCGTTTTGCAGCCTCAAAACTGATTGAAGGTGACGGATCCATTCTCAACGCATTGCAACTCTCACAGAATGAAAAAGAAACGCTTGAACACCTGATTATCCAAATGGAGGAAGAACGCGGTTTGGACCGTGCTGCTGCCATGGCCGAAATGCGTTTTTCGTTCATCAACAGGCTTTGCCAGCAAACCGTTGTCAAGCCCAAGGAAAGCAAGGAATACCAGCGAAGCCGCCGTATAGACCAATATCTGACAGGCAAATTCACCGCCATTCCAATTTTCCTATTGGTCATGTTTGCAGTGATTTGGCTTTCGATTGATGTCATAGGCGCGCCATTACAAGACATGTTAAGCAATGGCATTCAAGGACTTGCCAATATTTGCGGCGATGCTTTGGCCAATTGGAACGTCCATCCAACCGTACAGGCATTGGTAGTGAAAGGCATTTTTGGCGGTGTTGGAAGCGTGCTGAGTTTTGTCCCGATTATCATCATCCTGTTTTTCTTTCTCAGCATTTTGGAAGACAGCGGTTACATGTCGCGCGTTGCTTTTGTCAGCGACAGTTTTTTGCGCAAGTTAGGTCTCACGGGACGCAGCATCATTCCGTTGCTTGTCGGTTTTGGTTGCTCCGTTCCCGCAGTCATGGCCACACGCTCCCTGTCGTCGGCACACGACCGCTGGCGCACCATTCTGTTGATCCCGTTCATGAGCTGCTCGGCAAAAATTCCGATTTATGCGTTTTTCACCTCCATGTTCTTCCCACATCATGGCGGACTTGTCTTGATTTGTCTCTACCTGTTAGGCATCACCATAGGTTTACTTTCCGCTTTGATTTCCAAATGGTTAAACAAAAACAGCGAAGCCGCGCCATTCGTCATGGAGATGCCGAATTACCGTCTGCCAAGTCCGAAAAACGTTGGACACCTTTTATGGGAAAAGACAAAAGACTTTATCCGGAATGCCTTCACCGTCATTTTCATTGCATCAATCGTCATTTGGTTTCTGCAGACATTCGATTTCCATTTCCACACGGTTGAAAACGGCGAAGGAAGCATTTTGGCAAGCATCGCCGGTCTCATCGCTCCGATTTTCAATCCATTAGGATTAGGCGAATGGCAAATCGTCACTTCTCTGATAAGTGGTTTCATTGCCAAGGAAAGTGTCGTTTCCACCATGCAAGTTCTGAATGGGACAGCCTTCATCACCACCTTGACAGCCATCCCGATGCTCGTTTTCTGCCTGCTTTACACGCCTTGCGTGGCAACCATTGCTTCCATCAAGCGTGAATTAGGCGGCAAATGGGCCTTTTACGTCGTTGTTTTCCAATGCGTTATTGCCTGGTTGGTCGCTTGGATTGCTTACTCAATTGCCGGAATCTTTATATGAACGCTCCTACCCTCATCATACTCATCATCATTGTTGTCTTGGCTGTTTTCGCCGTGATTTTCATTCGGAAAAACAAAGCCAATGGCGGCTGCGGAAGCAATTCGTGTTCAAGATGCAGCAATGCAGATTGTCCGTTGAAAAACAGTAGCAAACTCAATCGAAATACTCAGGATAATAATCCATGACGATGTCCTCAGGCCATTGCAAATCAGACTCTTCATCGCCTGCAACAGCGGTCAAGGCATCATGAATCAGATTGTATAGGTTTTCGTCAACGGACTTCAACATTTCCAAAGGCACTTCCGGGCCGCTGGTTTTGATGAAAAGCTTCAAGGTTTCGGCTTCCTTTTCAAACAATTCAATTGAAAATCTGTAAGTTCCAGTGCGGCGCTGCGCTTCGGGCAACAAACTGAATGTATAAGTCTGAGGTTGTAACATATCCTTTGTTTTGAAGTCGCAAAATTACGCAATCCGACTTAATTTTCATCCAGCCAATGGTAATATTTCGGCTGATAGCCTGTCCTCTTCCCCGTCAGACATTCAGGATGGAAGAAATAGATGAAATCGGCAAGCAAAATGTCAGGCTCAATCTGTGAGTTTTCAAAATAACCCACCTTGCGGATGTCGCACACAATGACTTTATGGTTTTTGCACGCATCGAAAAGCGGATAAATCGGGTTTTCACGCTCCAAATCATTGTAAGTCATCGAAGCGGATGATGAGTTTGCAATGCGCCAAAAATCAGCATGTTGCGCTTTGGCAAGAATCGCTTCAGGGTCTAAGGGGAAACTTGCTGGCGAATCATTGTCTTTCCAAATGTAATCGGCACCAGCATCAGAAAAAAGTTTTGCAATGTAACTCTTGCCGCCCGCGATGTACCATTGTCCGTTGAAAGCCAAATCAGAGAATACAGATGGCCGTTCTGAAACATTGGAACAATTGTCTTTCAAGGCATTGTAATTCATTTCAATCGTATCGAACCAAGCATCGGCCTCATGCTGGCATCCCGATAACAAACCTATGACACGAATCCACTCGGCACGGCCTAAAGGCGTGTTTTCCAGATAATCGGCAAAAGGGAAAAGAACCGCATCACTGATTTTCAGATTATTCTGATTACCATCAAAATAAGGCGAATAAAGGATGATGTCGGGTTGCAACTGAATCAGTTTTTCGCAATCGATGGCGGCCTCCGTGCCAAGGTCGCACATTTCACCTGATGCCAACATGGATTGCATAATGGAATCATGCACATAACGGCCTTCCAAAATGCCTTTCACGCGCCCGATTTCACCCAAACGCATGAAAACCGACCATTGCGTCGCCGAAAACGAAACGACGGATTGGACCGGTATTTTTACGGGTGTGATTCCCGCTGGCAGAGACGATGTGTACATCGTCTCTACGCTAGCGGAATCATTCACCAACGCAAACCGTCCCAAATATTCCGTTGAATCCCAAGGATTTCTGATTTCCACCAGATGGCCGTATGGCGTTTCGTAAACCGCCACATTACGCGCATAACGCATTAGGTTTTCGCCTAAATCCTGTGCCGATGATTCCTGTGGTTTCTGCGGCGAAGCGCAAGAAACCAACAGGACGGTCAGCAAATTATATAGGATAGTTTTCAGTTTCATTCTTCAGCGGCAATTTCTCTCAGACATGATTCACAAAGGCAATCATTGAACTGCATTTTCAATTTGGCCTTTGCCACATCCGACAAATGGATTTTCGCACACCAGCAATCGGCAGTATGGACACATTCAAAGGTTTTGCCACAACGGGGACAGGATTTTTTCATGACTGAAGTGTTTGACATTTTTGACAATTTGACTTTTAAACTTTTGGACAATTTGACTTTTTGACGGCCTTTTTTGAGGCCGTCATTCCCGCGTAGGCGGGAATCTCATTATGGCATACGGACTATTATTAGGCTTTTGGACAGCGAGGCTACGAGGCTTCGGGAGCCCGAGACCTCGTGAGCCCGAGACCTCGTGACCTCGCATTCTTTAATTAAACACAATTGCACTTGGAATAATGCCAGCCTGAAACGAGCCTTTGCCCACGCCATCGGAAGTATAGCGGTAAACCGTTCCGTTGCTGACGTAATCCCCCGCATCGGTCACAAAAATGTCGCCATTCTGCGGATCTATGGACATATTATAAAAGTTGCGGTTTTCAGCGACAATGAATTCCTTATCAAGAGAGGACGCATCATCGATGGCCATCCTGCACACGTTTTTATCGATGAAATAGAGTTGCGTTCCGCTCTTGTCGATGCAAAGATGGCTTGGATAGCCACCAACGAAAGGATAGGTTTTCTCTACCTGTTTTAGCATTGGGTTAATCTTGCAGAGGAAGAAAGCGGAATCTTCCCAACCATTGTCGCAAAGCACCCAGACCATGCCATCCTTATCGACCACCATGCTATTGGGTTCCTTCTCAACCTCAATTTCGGATACCACAACATCGTTTTGAATGTCAATTACTTGCACCGTACTATTGGAAGTGTCAGGCTGATAGTAATTCGACCAATTTGTTGCCCACAATTCATTGCCGACTTGCAGCAAGTTTTCGGTAGGATTGCCCGTCTCTACGAAACCACAGTGGGTCATATCCTGAGGATTGACAATCCACACCCCTGTTCCAATCATATCGCTGACGTATGCCTTATTGGGAGCCACGATGCGCATTTCGCGCGGCGAATAAAACCCGTCAATCTTTGCTTCAAATTTCATGGTTTTGGCATTCACCTTATAAATATAATTGCTATTGTTGACCACAATGAATAGTTTATCGCCAAGTAAGGTCAAACTCTGAGCGACATCGCCAATCGGAGAGCCATTGACGCGGTAGAAAAGGTTGTTTGTGACCGTATCCGTTTCCGGATTATAGAATGTCAACGAAGAGTTGGCAAAAGTGTAGGTCCCTTCGTTCAGCACAAACACACCCTTCCCAACTGTTGTATCTTCAGTAATGACAGGGTCTTCTTGATGGCAAGAGGCCAATCCAAAGGCAATCAATGCCAATAAAGCAAAATTTATTTTCTTCATTTTCAATATTATTATTACTGTTTCATTATTCTTTCAACATACACTTTATCGTGATTTGCAACTCGGACAAAGTAAATGCCTACATCCCAATTGCCCAAATCGATGATGGCCTTTTCTGCATCAAGCACAAAGGCATTGACTTTTTGCCCCCAAAGGTCATAGATTTCACACATGGAACCGGCTCCCGAACATACAGTCAACGAGCCGGAAGTTGGATTAGGATAAACGGAAAGGGCATCATGGCCGATTTCATTCAAACCGTTATGGTGCGCCAAATCGTGAATAACCCCTACAGCGTCCAAATCGAAGCCACTCGATGCAAAAGGAGTTGGCCACGGATCGTTGACAGGATTGCCTCCCGAATCGTATGTAGCATATTCGGAATCGATATTGCCCACCACATCAATCAAGCGCACATAGGCAATATTGTTTTTGTCGAGAAGCGCATCATCCTCTATGTCATCAATATCGAAAGGCGTACCATAAAATGCCTCGTATTTTCCCGCAAAATTACGGATAAGACTTGCGTCCATTGTTGCAAAACTGCCGCATTGGGTATCAGCAGGCACTTTCGAGACGGCAGGAAAACGGAAGAAATGCTCACCATCAGAACTCACTTCGACAAATGCCAATTCCAAAAACACATGAGGCATGCTATGAAATCCATTCTCGAACACAGCAAAGTCAGGGCCGACTTCATTGACAATGTTGGAAGAAAAAGTCAGGGTGGCCACGCCTCCATCACCCAAACTGACCACCATATTGTCGGCTTTTCCGATGCCGTCAGCATCCGCACCATACGAAGCAAAACCTAAACCTTCATTGCCGATTTGCTGCAATCCGCGTTCAACGGTGCATCCCGTAGCCCAAGCCACGAAAGCCGACGAATCGGCATGCATGGCAGTGCTGCCAGGCAAACCCGCCTCTGGCGCAAACTGCGCCATCAACGAAAGCGGCAGCACTGTCATCAAAAAAAAGAAACTTTTTCTCATTTTACGACTAATTTCAAAGTCTTTGTAGCATTGGCATCCCTTACTGCTACGTAATACACACCGCTGCTTAGGCGCGATGTCTCGATACGGACATTGGTTTCACCAATTGCATTGATGCTTTGAACATTCACCAAACGGCCTTGCATATCGAAAACCGAAATGGCAGTTTCGCCAACACCATCAAAGTTCACCCATGCTTCACCGACGGCTGGGTTAGGATAAACCGAAACGGCAAGGCCTGCACCCTCTTCGATGCCAGTATTATTGGAGACAGGTTCAACAGGCTGTTCCCATACGTATGTCCATTGTGCGATTTCGGTAGCACATGATTCATCGCCCCATTTGACATAATCTCCATCGGCAACGGTTTGTTCATCAAAGCCATACCATGCCATAGTCCCGTTCACATTAAGCAGCCAATACATACCTGCCAACGAGAGGTTGACGTCACCATAATTATAGGTCAAATCAGTGACCATAGTGCCTGCCGCCTCGTAGCCAAAGCGCGAATCCGATGCTGCAATGGCATCCATGACTTCTTTCACGACAACCATCTCGCCATCAAAACGATAGCCCCAGGCCAAAGCCATATTGGGATTGTTCCAATTAACGATAAAGACGACCTGATGCTGACCTTCGCCAACCCAGAAAAGGATCTCCGAAGGATCAATCGCGGCATCTTCGCCCAGCGGATAAACGGCTGCGACTTCCTTTTCCCAGACATAAATATAGTTTTCAGGATCGATCATGGTGCCGCAATAGGTGTCGCCCCATTTCACATAATCGCCGTCAGCAAGCGTCTGAACATCAAAAGTATTCCATGACGGCTCTCCATTGACCAGATACGAAACCCACATCGGCTCCGTAAGGCTCAAGTCAAGCACACCGTCATTGAAAAAGATGTCATTGAGCCAACTGCCATTGGGGCTGTCATAGCTGAAACGGTAGTCAACTGCTGCGATTCCGTCCATGACATCCTTAATAGTCACTGTTTCTTCTTCGAAGCGATAGCCCCATGCCAAAGCCGTGTCGGGCTCGGCCCAGTTGACGATAAAAACGGCTTCATTGGCACCTTCACCAATCCAGTAACGCACCTGTGAAGCATCAATAGAAGCATCTTGCTGGGCAAAAACGCTTCCTGCAAAAGAAAACACAAATCCCAAAAGGGCGCAAAGAGTAAAGTTTTTAAAACGCATAATACTTTAAGTTTTAAAGGGTTAATAATAAGTTAATGAACCGAAATAAAACTTCAAGGAAATGATTTGGAACACCTATTTAAAAAGGTGATGACCAGCTCTTGTCCCGAAAGCTTTGTTGTCGCGACATGAGGCAGGTCTTCTGACTTACTCCTTTCGGTCTGTCGCCTTCCCATCGTTGACGGAGTGTCGTTTGACAGTGGCAAATTGACAGACTTTTGCAAGAGCTTACAGCAGCGGGAACTGTACGGGATTCTCACCCGATTCCCTATTGAGCCTTTCGGCACCGCATATCGAATGCAAAAGTAGAGATTTTTTCAGATTGAAAAACAAAAAACATAAAATTTCTCCAACCTTACAAAAGTTTCATTATTTGCATTATTTTTGCAGATTAAACTTTCATCAAATCAGAAAATTTTCATCAAAATGAAAAAGATTTTGTTTCTCATAACGGCACTGCTACTCTCAGCAGGAATTTCCAAGGCTCAAGACGTTTACTTTGCAGGCCATTCCTTGCCTGACACGTTGGGCAACGCTTCGGCTATGGTCTGGAAAAACAACACATTGATTTATAATTGGTTTGATACCAATGCAGTTCCAACCATCAACGACATGTTTGTGGCCGACAATGGCGACGTTTATTGCGCCGGCCTCACTACCGACACCACCAATATCGCCACTGGAACCGTATGGAAAAACGGCGAAGTCTTCCTTACCACTGACGAGGGTTCCGTTTTCAACAAGATGATTGTCAATGGCGAAGACATCATTACAGCAGGCTTTATCGTTGACACTAACAGATATAATCACGCCGCCATCTGGCGAAACGGTGAACTGCTTTATACGCCAGGCGATACGTTTGAGCACTCTGTCATCAACGCCATCGCTATGGATGACGAAGGCAACATCTATTCCGCCGGATATGTTCCCTATCCATTGCCTACCATAATCTGGAAAAACAGCGAAGTATTCCTTGAACTCAGCGACATTGCGTCCATCTCTGATTTGTTTCTCAGCGAGGGCGACATTTTTACAGCCGGTCATATAAATGCCAATGGTTTCACCACAGCCGCCGTATGGCAAAATGATTCCACCATCTATCGAGATGATAGCGGAAGCATATTTTCCGAAATAAACTCCATTTGCAAATCCGGCGATGACATTTTCGCGGCTGGATACATTGACACGACTTTAATCGTTTTGCAAAATAACGAAGTGCTTTATGAAATTCCATATACGGGGTTCCCTATTGAAGGATATTCCAGAATCCACCAAATTTGCGTCTCTGAAGCGAATCTGTATTTCACCGGTTGCCTGAATAGCGAAGGCATGGTTTGGAAAGATGGCGAAATCCTTTATCAGCCAGAAGATTGCAGCGACATTATCGGCATTGCATTCGTTCCAGAATGTGACGGCGAGACACGCACCTTGCCTTGGACCGATGATTTCGAGGAGGCCACCACCGATTGGGACTGCTGGAGCATCTTCGACTTCGATGGTAACGACGAGATCACTTGGCAACGCAACTCCGAACAAGCCCAATCTGGCGATTTCAGTGCCCGTCACCTTGCCTGCGACAACATCCAGGAAGGTTGGCTCATCACACCGCCCATTTATCTGCAACCGAACTGCGATTCAACATGGATGAGTTTCAACTCCATGGAAACCAATGCTGAAAACTATACTTATAGCGGTGTTTGGGTTTCCACAACGGGAACCGAAACCAATAATTTTGCAGAAATCTGGTCGCAGGAAAACCCTTCGGAAAATTGGGACACCATCAACATCAACTTGTCTGATTATCAAGGTGAAGTCGTTTATTTGGCGTTCAAATATTCAGGTCATCATGGCCACGACTGGTATATTGACGATGTAACCCTCAATGAAACCTACACCATCCGCGATACGATTTCCGAATTCCCATACGCCGAGAATTTCGAAAACGGTTTAAACGATTGGTACATCATTGACGAAGACCACAGCGGCAAGCAACACAACTGGAAACTCATGGAATCCGGTCTTGACAGCGAATATTGCCTTGGCCACGACCACGACACCATCGAGACCTATCAAAAGAGCTGGGCCATCAGCCGTCCGCTGCATTTCGATGTTGACATGTTCTACACATTAAAATATTGGAATAAAATCAACGGACTTTCAAGCCGCGACCTTAGCGGAATTTATGTCGCCGACAACATCAGCCACACACCTACACCCGCTGATTTCACGCCAATTTTCGAAAACGAAAATGACTCTCCAGAATGGGAGGAAAACGAAATCAACCTGAATGCTTATGCCGGCCACGACATCTATCTGGCCTTTGGCTACGAAGGCTACGACCACGATTGGCTGATTGACAGCATCAGTTTAACCTCACGCATTGCTGAATACACCATTGAAGTCCTCTCCGACAATACGGAATGGGGCGATGTCACAGGCGGAGGCACTTATCCGATTCACGACACCATCCAGATAGAAGCCTTGCCTCACGAAGGTTTCGTCTTCAGCCAATGGAACGATTCCATCACCGACAACCCGCGAACCATTATAGTTTTTGAAAACCAAACCTATACGGCTTACTTCGGCATCCAGCAGTGCGTCATCACGACCAAAGTCACACCTGAAGGTGCTGGCAATATTGAAGGCGGCGGCACCTACGACTACGGTACCGAAATCATCCTAAAGGCTGCTGCCAACCCCGGTCATCAATTTGAGCAATGGAGCGATGGTGAAACAATCAATCCTCGCACTGTACTTGTTAAAAGCGACACCATTTTCATTGCCGAATTCAGCACATTCCAATATGAAATAACCACCGCTGCTAGTCCAGAAGAAGGCGGAACAGTTTCGGGCGCAGGGACATATTACTATGGTGAGAGAGCCGAACTTAAAGCCGAGCCAAACGAAAACTACATATTCCTCTGCTGGAGCGACGGCATGGCATCCAACCCTAGGATAGTGACAGTTACGCAAGATGCCACTTTCACAGCACTTTTCCACAAAAACGGCACGCCGGAATATGAAATCACGGTCGTTTCTGGCGACCCGCTCTTAGGTACAGTTACCGGCAGTGGTATTTATCCCGAAGGTTCAACCATTTCGATTTCTGCCATCCCGAACAGCCACGCTAAATTCACCCACTGGGACGATGGCAACACCGACAATCCACGCGACATTTTGGTCACAAACGACATGACCTACACCGCATATTTTGAACCAATTACAACTTACGCCATCGCTGTTGAATCTGAAAATCCACTCATGGGTTCAGTTTACGGAGGAGGGAGATACCAAGAAGGTGAAGTGATTGAAATCGGTGCTTTGCCACGCGAGCATTTCTATTTCAGCGGATGGCAAGATGGCGATATGAACAATCCAAGGACTATCATCGTGACAGAAAACGCCACTTATACCGCATCATTCTCTATTGAACCGACGCCAACATATTCCATCACAATATACTATGACGAAAACCAAGGTTTTGTCTTAGGAGCAGGCACATACGAAGCTGGTGCTACAGCCAACATTGCCGCCATCCCTAATGACGGATATCAATTCGTAAAATGGGGTGATGGCAACACCGACAACCCTCGCCAAATCATTGTAGACCACGACATTACCCTTGCCGCTTTCTTTGACGGCACTCCAGTCAGCGAGAATCATGCCATGGTTCCCGTATTTCCAAATCCTGCTGCCGACAAGATTCACATTATGGGCATTGAAGAAGCCAGCGAACTTCTTATCTTCAACGCATTTGGGACATTAGTCAAGACCAATCAGATCATTGGCGATGCTGATATTGATGTCAGCGACTTAGCGCCAGGGTTCTACATTATCAGAATCGGAGACCTGTTCGGGAAGTTCATCAAGCAATAAAAAAAGCGGCGATTGCCGCTTTTTTTATTTGTTTTTCTTACTCCAGAACTCCTTGAAATCTTCATAATTCCTTGCCAGCAAATCCGGCGCATTCAAGCCATACGGACATTTTTCGCGGCAAGCGTTGCAATGCTTGCAATTCTCAATTTTCTTCATCTTCTCGGCCCATTCCTCAGTGAGATATACACTCAGAGGTGCACGGCGCAAAAAGAGGCTCATACGCGCACAATCGCAGATTTCAATTCCAGCGGGACAAGGCATGCAATAGCCACAACCACGACAGAAATCACCAGCCAGATTTCTTCTCTCCTCTTCCACCTTACGCCAACGCAAAGGATTCATCTCGGGAGCTTCATTCTGGTATGAAATGAATTCATCCAACTCTCTTTCCCTTTGGATTCCCCAAATCGGCAAAGCATGATCGAATTGATCCAAGAAAGCGTATGCCAAAGCCGAATCCGTAATCAGACCGCCAGCCAAGGCCTTCATGCAGATAAAGCCCATGTTATGTTTATGGCACAACTCCACAATCTTCTGGTCTTCCTCCGAAGAAAGATACGAGAACGGGTACTGCAAAGTGTCATACAGATCCTTTTCCACAGCCTCCAGAGCCACATTCTGACGATGGTTGCTAATGCCTATGAAACGGATTTTCCCTTGACGCTGAGCCACCTTGATGGCATCATAAAGTCCGACTTTATCGCCAGGCTTCGGACAATAATCAGGATTATGGAACTGATACAAATCGAGATAATCGGTACGAAGATTCTTTAGCGTGGTATGCAAATCCTTCCAAAAATCCTCAACCGTGGTGGCACCCGTTTTTGAAGCAATATACACCTTGCTCCTCATGCCTTGAAACGCAGCACCGATTTTCTCTTCACTATCGGTATAGAAACGGGCTGTATCATAAAAATTGATGCCGTTCGAAAAGGCTTTTTGCAACAAATACACGGCTTCCTTTTCGCTAATGCGCTGAATTGGCAAAGCGCCAAAGCCGTTTTTATTGACTTTCAATCCTGTTTTTCCCAAAGTAATCGTACGCATGACTCACCAAGTTTTGTTAGACAGATTTTTTTACACCACAAAAGTAGAAAATTATTTTAAATCACTATCTTTGCGCAACTAATTTTTTGCGATGAAAATTCTAATAATCAACGGTCCGAACCTCAATTTGCTCGGCAAAAGAGAACCCGAAATATACGGAAACACTTCTTTTGAGACATATTTTGAACAGCTCAAGCAACGGTTCCCACAACATGAACTGGACTATTATCAATCCAATCACGAAGGATACATCATCGACAAATTGCAGGAAGCTGATTCCATCTACGACGCCATTGTGATGAATCCCGGCGCATACGCCCACACCTCCATTGCCATTGCCGACTGCATCCGCTCTATCGGCATTCCCGTCGTCGAAGTCCACATCTCCGACATCAGCAAACGCGAGCCTTACCGCCGTCATTCCTTTACGGCCGAAGCCTGCGTCAATTGTTTCTCCGGATTCGGGATGGGGAGTTACGACAAAGCCCTGGAATCCATAAGCACAAAATGACAAACGGAGAAATCAGGAAAAGTTTTCCTTTTTCAAATCGCTAAACTTCTTCTTTCCGAACAGCATGCCATCGAAAACGATGTTGCGCTGATATACGCAACTGACTTGATTTTGCTGGAGCTGAAGCCGTCTCTCTCGCAACGAACCAAGGCGCTTGTAAAAATCGATATGCGCCTTGAACACCGCTTTGAAATCGCCAAAGCAGCCCTCGCACAAAAACTTGAAGGCAGCAACCCAATCAAGGAAAATGCGATACATGATGACTCGACACAATTTATTGTCAGGCAAGTTCTTAACCAGCAGCGACAGGTTGTTTCGGAAATTCAGGTATGTCTTTCTTGGCGAATTCTTAGGCAATGTGCCACCACCGATATGGTAGACTTTCGACTGCGGACAGCAGAAAATCCTATAGCCCAAATTCTTCATGCGCCAACAGAAATCGATTTCCTCCATGTGAGCAAAAAACGAATCATCAAGGCCGCCATGCTTCAGAAAAAGCTCGGAGCGGACAAACATGCAGGCTCCCGTTGCCCAAAAGACCTCCATTGGCGCATCATATTGACCTTCATCCGTCTCCAAATTCTGGAAAATGCGCCCGCGGCAAAATGGATAACCATATTTGTCGATGAAACCGCCACACGAACCAGCATATTCAAACTTAGTCTTGTCGTAATATGACAAAATCTTCGGCTGACAAGCGGCAATATCGGGATTAGCGTCCATCAATTCTATGACAGGTTCAATCCAATGCGGCGCAACCTCAATATCAGAATTCAAGAGAACAAAATACTCCGCCTCTATTTGACGCAAAGCCACATTATAGCCCGTTGCGAAACCGCCATTGCTCCCGTTTTCAATCAGTCTGATTCCAGGATAATGCGATTGCATGAACGATACGGAATCATCGGTTGAGGCATTATCAGCCACAACGATTTCCGCTAGTTCCCTATTCGTGTTCTCCAACACATTCGGCAGGAACTGCTCTAGGAATTTTCTTCCGTTATAATTCAATATGACAACCGCACACTTCATCACTTATGCACTTTCCACTTTAACACTTTCCGTTCTAGAATGTTTCCACCTACGATGCGACCACAGCCAGTTATCCGGATTTTCAACAATGAAATTTTCGAGACTTCTGACATATTTTTCCACCACCGACCCATGCGGAGCCTCCTTGACATCTTCGCAGAGCAACTCAAAGTCAACCTCATAATAGCCACGCTTCACTCTTTTCATACCTGCAAAAACGACGGCATAATCCAAGAGCTTCGCCATCTTTTCCACGCCATTGAACCAGCAGGTATCTTGATGCAGAAATTCCGTCCAATAGTCTGTCTTTAAGCCTTGGGGCGACTGGTCGGCGACAATGAGAATGTTGTTCAGCAAATCCTTACGCTGCAAAAGGTATTTCAGCGACACACGCGCCTCAAGCATTTCCTCCCTATCGAGGTTATAGTTTGTACGGATCTGATACATAAGCTTATCAAAATCAGCATTGCTAACCTTCTTATAGATAGCCGAACATTTGTGCGGCGACAAGACATGCATCAGCTTGCCAAACCACTCCCAATTGCCCGAATGAGGGATAGCCACAAAAAGACTCTTCTGCTTATCGTACAACCGCTGAATCACTTCCGGATTGTTGAAACGCACATGCTTCTGAAGTTCCTCGGGCTTTATCACCAGCAATTTGCAGATTTCCACAAATAAATCGCAAAAATTATGGTAAAAAGCCTTTTCAATCCTTTTCAGTTCCTTCAAGTCCTTTTCCGGAAACGAATTAATCAGGTTTTGACGCACCACCTTACGACGGTAGCGCGCAATGCGATAGACCAGGAAGCAAAAGATGTCGGAGCGCAGATACAACAAAGGGAAAGGCGTAATGGCAATGCCATACGCCCATAGTTTCGCAATATAGAAACCGATTTTTTTCACGGCAACATATTATCGAACAATGCCCTATCTCGGATTGTTGTACAAATCGCCAGCCCTCGTTGCACCTTCATATTGAGGATGTTCGGAATCCGGGTCATAACCGACACCATAAACGCGCGAATAGATTTCAAGCTGCCAGCGCGGATTGTTGATTTCACCTATGACATCGGAATGAATCAAATGATAATCGTTGGTGACAAAATCCTTGGTCATGAAGACAAAGCGCTTATTCCTTTGATTTGCGACCTCATAATAATGCCAGATTTCGTATGGATAAGCACCTGGTTCATTCGGACTTTCCATAATCCGGTCAGGAGCGCCATACTTCAGGAACACATAACCACGATCGGTACGATAGCCTGGATAGGAAGTGGTTGAATATGAAGCATTGACACTTCGTACAGCTGCCAAATAATCTCTCCAGCCTTCGGCCGGATTCATTGGCGTACGCGCGCTCCAGAAATTATAGAGGAACTGCTGCATGGTTTTCATGTTTCCCGTTTGAATCAAAGTAGGGATGTAATCCCTTTCAGCCTCCGAGCAAACAGGATCCAAATACTTGATATACATGCGCAACGAATCCATATTTGTAATCATCGATGCAAAAGTGTTGCCAATATTGACCGAATTCAAATCGGCAATATCATAACCCACACCCGGATTACTTCTTTGGAAACGGGCGCTATTGGATGCAATCAAGGCATTGCTTCTGTCGCGCATTTCAACCACAAGGTAATAATTGCCCGTAGGCAATTCCGAAATGTCGATGCTTGTCATCAGCACATTGGCCTCAGCCACATCGAAACGCTTCGAGAAACTGAAACCGCTCATCTTTGCCGTTGATTCGTACGACTCAATGAAATAACTAACCAAATACTTGCCTTCGCCATACAGTTTATTGCTGTTATACAACTCCGTATAGAAATTCAGTTTCGTATCTTTTGCACCATAAAAGCCTACGATACGCGGCACGAAATCGAGACCACTCTTGGTGCAAGCCGAAGGTTTCGCAGCCTTGACATAGCTGTCGTAAAGCAAAATATCAGAAACGGCAGGCATGTTTTTCGGGAAGTCAACCACCACCGTCGTTTTCTCAGAAGCAGCCAGGCCTTTCGGATTATTCATATCTTTTACGGAAATTTCCATTTCATACTCCCCATTCGGAAGTGAAAAACGCTGTTGGTCGATGAAAGCGCCATCCAGAGCCGTGGTATCTGTTACGACAGGACTATTGAGCGCAATCTTGGAATAGGCAGCCACTTCGCCCGCATGTTTGATAATGGTGCTAATCTCAACAGTAGCCCTGAATTTGCCAGGTTCAAATTGTTTGTAAACGGCCGTCTTACAATCGAACGCCATCGCATTTTCAACAAAAGGCGTATCTCCAAGAGCCGAATAGGTCGTCGTATTGAGATAAGGCCTCAAAATCTTGTGCTGTGCCATTGTGCAAAACGGCAATGCCAGAACTGACAGTAAGAATAAAATCCTCTTCATTATAAAACTCAATTTTGTTATTCAAAATCATTTATCAGGCACAAAAGTAAAATATACTTTGACACCATCATCTTTTTATATTAAATACTTTCTCTACAATTCTCAACAAAATCCTTATAAACTACTTATTAACAACTCATTATAAACAGCCTTTCAAAAACGACATCAGAAAGGTCTGAAGGCTTAGATTCGTTCCGAACACCCCTACAATCTTCTTCGTCCTTCGGTTTGTCCCACTATACGAAATGCCTTCAAGCGCTGCAATTTCAGCGTCGTTCATGCCAAGAAGCGCCAAGGCACAATGTCTGATATCGCCACTGGTCAAATCCGGATAGGCATTCAGCAAACGCAACGAAAAATCGCCAAAACTTGAATTAGCAGCAAAAACCAAATCGATGAGATCCTTTTCACTCAACTTTATCTGAGGATACTGGGCGACGCTCTTAATCATGATGTCCTTGCCCTTCACCGATTTCCTAATCTTGACGCAAATCGGACTATCATTGAAATGCTGCCAGGCTTCATCGAATGAAGCAAAAACCTTGTCTTCAACTTTAACTTGATTATCAACTTTTTGAACAACCTCAGGCTCTTTCTCCTGCAGTCTGTCCTTTGTCTCATGATGCCGTTTTTCCTCAATCGTAGTAATTTGTTTTTCAATGTGCTTGATGCGACGGCGGTTCCTCACGATGACATAAGCCAAGATGCCAAACACAACTAAAACCAGGACCAACGGGATCACATATTTCAGAAAATCAGCATTTTTATTGGATACAGAAATGGTCTCCTGTTCTTTTTCATAATTAGAGCACAAAAATTCGATTTCCATTTTTGCCGATGCCAGATTCGATTCCATCAAGGCATTGCTCACATAATAACGCGTGTAGTAGACCTCTTTCTCCAAATCGCCAGATTGGCGGAATATATCGGCCAGACGCGAAGCCGCATCGGTGCGGGCAAAACGGTCTTCCAAATCGAACGAGCGCTCCAAATAAGCCGCTGCCGAGTCATACAGATGCATCTCATAAAGTTTGCAGCCAATGGAATGGCAGAAAACCACGGAATCAATCGGGACAAGTTCCTGTGCTTCCGTGAATTTGGCCAAGGCCTGGTCGTACGACTTTTCAGCCTGAAAGATGGCGGCTTCGTTACGCTTCATCGAAGCAAGTGCAACCGTGTCATTCAAACCAGCAAACAAATCAGCAGCCTGAGCAAAAGCCTTCCGCGCCAAATCGTTGATGCCATAATAATAAAGGATTTCGCCTAAACGCGTATGAGTCAAAGCAAGGAAACGCACATCATCAAAACCCTCAAAGTCAGAATCATCAGTTTGCACCAACGACAGCACCTGAAGAAACGAGCGCGTAGCTTCTAAGTCGTTATTGTGCATGGATGAAATCACTCCTTCATAATAATATGCGTGCGCCTGTAAATCGAGCAACGCGTCATCTTCGGGGAAAAGCAGCGACAGGCTGTCATAAAACAACACAACCTCAACCAAATCAGGGCAGCTGTCCATTGGCTGACGGGTCTTGTAAGCCGACTCGACATAACGCAAACGCCACTCGTTGCGGTCGGCGACGGACCAGTTTTCAGCCTCATTTTCATATTTCACAACACTATCGAACGCCATCTCAGGATTATCCTGCATCAATTCGCCGATTTGCTTGAGAACGGTCTTATGATGCGGTGCATCAAGCACATCAAAAGCCGATTTTTTGCCCGAACATCCGGCAAGAATGACGAGCAAAAACAGCAGAATCCGTCCTATTGCGCCTCTATTTTTCAATTTTTCGTAGCGTTTTCGCACTGCAAATATAGGAATTTTGGACAAAACATACAGCATTTAGAATGGAATTGAAAAATAGTTTAAAAACACAAAATAACACTTATCAATTTGGTTTAGTTTTACTTAACACTCACACCCACATTCAAAAAAGCGGGCAAAAAGTTTTTTTTTCGCAAAACACTTGCTTGATTGATAATTTTTGTACTTTTGCAGCGGAGATATGGCTGAGTGGTCGATAGCGGCGGTCTTGAAAACCGTTAAGCCGAAAGGCTTCGGGGGTTCGAATCCCTCTGTCTCCGCCAAGCGACTTCAAGTCGCTTTTATTTTACCCGAACCTAGGAAGGAGAGATGCCGGAGTGGTCGATCGGGGCGGTCTCGAAAACCGTTGACCACATTTGTGGTCCAAGGGTTCGAATCCCTTTCTCTCCGCAAACAACGAAAATCGGTGCAATCATCTAAGTTAGAATGTTGCATCGATTTTTTTTGCATCATATCATTGCATCATTGCTAGACAACACCTTGTACCATATCCAACGACCTGATTTATTGACCATACATTACTTTAAAATTTAAATTACCGATTTGGATCTTACTTAAACATTCCTATGTCTAAAAACACGGGAAAAAAATCCATCACACCTTTTACTTCCATCGCGCTCGCCACAGTCATTTTGCAGGTTACGTACATCTCGCATAGAGGTTGATTTAACATTTTAACATTTAACATTGGCTACTACATGACGTTTTCCCCAACACGCTTTTTCAATGCACCATGACAATAAACCTCAACCAATTCCATTTTCACACCAAACCACCAAGAGTATGACCCGAAGAAATATCTGAAAAAAGTAGAGACGTTGCCAGCAACGTCTCTACATAAATCACCTGAAAAAACTAATCAATTTATTTCACCAGACATTCATCCAAGTCCTTGGCGATGGCTTCCTTATCGATGTGCTGGCCGATGAAAACCAGTTTCTGCATGCGGTCGCCGTAACGGTCGTCCCAGTCGCGGCGCAAGTCGGGATTGCTGGCCATCATCTGCTTCAGTTCGTAAGGCGGCATGGTGGCAAACCACTGCCCCACCTCGCGGAGCTGAATCTGCTTGCCGGCTTGCTCGAAAATGTAGCACATATCGTAGTCGCTCTGGAAATAGCAGATGCCTTTCACGCGGATGACGTTTTTCGGCATCTTACGGGCGACAAATTCATCGAAACGGCCCATGTTGAGCGGTTCGCGGCGGTAATAAACGAAAGTGCCAATGCCGTATTCCTCCACTTCCCCACCCTCGTGTTCATGGTCATGGTCATGGTGATGATGGTGATGTCCGTGCTCGTGTTCATCCTCATCATCGTCGTCATCATGGTGATGATGTTCGTGCTCTTCCTCCTCATCGTCATCATCGTGGTCTTCAATCATACGGTCTTCAACGCCACGAATCCAACCTGCCGAACCGGCCACTTCGTCGAAATCGAAGAGATGGGTGTTCAGGATTTGGTCGAAATCGACATCGCCATAGTCGCACTCGATGATTTCAGCCGTCGGCTGCAAGGCGCGGATGATTTCCTTGATGCGTCCCAATTCCGTTGGCGACACTTCCGAAGCCTTGTTCAGCAAGATGATGTTACAGAATTCAATCTGTTGGATGACAAGACTTTCCAAATCTTCCTCGCCGATATTCTCTTTCACCAGATTGTCGCCACAGCCAAACTCGCTCTGCATACGCAAGGCATCGACAACGGTCACGATGCAATCCAAGCGCGGTGTGCCAAATCGTGTAAAGGCATAGGCCATATCGGGCATGGAACAAATCGTCTGGGCAATCGGTTCCGGCTCGCAGATGCCGCTGGCTTCGATGACAATATAATCGAAACATTTCTGGCGCATGAGGTCGACAAGCTGTTCCACGAGGTTCATCTTCAAGGTGCAGCAGATGCAGCCATTCTGCAAGGCCACAAGGCTGTCGTCCTCCTGGTTGACGACACCGCCCTTCTGGATGAGGTCGGCATCGATATTGACTTCGCCTATATCGTTGACAATCACGGCAAACTTGATGCCTTTGCGGTTCGACAATATGCGGTTGACTAAAGTGGTTTTGCCACTGCCCAGATAACCAGTCAGCAGCAGCACGGGAGTTTCCTGATTCATGATTGTATGCTTAAAAATTGAAGTGCAAAAGTAACGTTTTTTCCAAAGGCAATTCCAAATAATTTGACTATCTTTGCCGCCCAACTGATTTTACGATGATAGATTTACTGAAAGACTTAAACGAGCCTCAACGTGAGGCTGTTACGACAGTGGAAGGCCCTGTGATGGTCATTGCAGGCGCTGGTTCAGGCAAGACACGCGCCCTCACCTACCGCATCGCCTATATGATTAGCGAAGGCATCGACGCATTCAGCATCATGGCCCTGACCTTCACCAACAAGGCGGCACGTGAGATGAAGGAACGCATCATGCAACTCGTCGACGCCAGCGAAGCACGCAACGTGTGGATGGGCACTTTCCACTCCATTTTCGCCCGCATTTTGCGCATCGATGCCGAAAAGATAGGCTTCACGGCCAATTTCTCCATCTACGACACCGATGACTCAAAGGCGCTTATCAATCAGATTCTGAAAGACTTGCAACTCGACCCGAAGGCTTATCCCGCCAAGCAGGTGCTTTCGAGAATATCATCGGCAAAATCGAGCCTTTACTCGCCTGAAGACTATGCCAACGATGCCGAAATTCAGGAAGCCGACCGCAAGGCCAACAAGCCGCTCATCGGACAGCTTTTCAAGCTCTACAACGAGCGTATGCACCGCGCCAACGCCATGGATTTTGACGACATCCTCTATTTCACGAATGTGCTTTTGAGAGACAATCCCGATGTCCTTTACAAATATCAGAACCATTTCAAGTACATTCTGGTCGACGAGTATCAGGACACCAACTATGCGCAATACCTTATCATCAAGCGCATTGCGGCTTTGTTTGAAAACATTTGCGTGGTCGGCGATGATGCGCAGAGCATCTACGCCTTCCGTGGCGCCAACATTCAGAACATCCTCAATTTCAAGAACGATTATCCCGACTACAAACTGATTCGCTTAGAGCAGAATTACCGCTCGACGCAAAACATCGTCAATGCCTCAAACGACATCATTGCGCACAACAAGGACCAAATCAAAAAGAAAGTATGGAGCGACAAGGAAGCCGGCGAACTCATCGGTTTGCTGCACGCCGCCTCCGACACTGAAGAAGGCACTTTGGTAGCCAATTCCATTTTCGGCTACAAGATGCAGCGTCAGCTCGACAACAAGGATTTTGCTGTGCTTTACCGCACCAATGCCCAGTCGCGTTCCATCGAAGACGCCTTGCGCAAACAGAACATACCTTATAAGATATATGGCGGTCTCTCGTTCTACGACCGCAAGGAAGTGAAAGACCTGCTGGCCTATTTCCGCGTCGTCATCAACCCCGAAGACGAACAGGCCTTGCTGCGCATCATCAACTATCCGGCACGAGGCATCGGAAAGACAACAGTTGAGCGTCTCATGGTTACTGCAAACCAATATAATACAAGTATTTGGCGTTGCATCACCAACAACGTGTTTCCGCAGGATTTCAACATGGGCACCATCAACAAAATCCGCGATTTTGCCGTGATGATTCAGAGCTTCCAAAGCCTTCAAGCGAAAATGTCGGCCTTCGACCTCGCCAAACACATCACCAATTCAATCGGACTCATCAAAGTATTGAAGGAAGACGACTCCCCCGAAGGCGTTTCGCGTGTCGAGAACATCGAGGAACTGCTCAACGCCATCATGGAATTCAGCGACAAGCAGGTCGATGAGACCACTGGCGAGGCCGCTCGCGTCGATTTGGTGCAATTCATGGAAGATGTCGTCCTGCTTACCGACAACGAAATGAAAAAGGACGAAGGCGCTGCCGATTGCGTCAGTCTGATGACCATTCACTCCGCCAAAGGCCTTGAATTTCCTTACGTTTACGTGGTCGGCATGGAAGAAAACCTTTTCCCTGGCATTCTCAGTCTCAGCACACGCGAGGAATTGGAAGAGGAACGCCGCTTGTTCTACGTCGCTGTCACCCGCGCCATGACGAAACTCACCTTGAGTTATGCCGAGACGCGCTACCGTTACGGCAACCTCACCCTCAGCGAGCCATCACGTTTCATCTCAGAAATCGGCAGCAACCTCATCGAGCAGACACGAAAAGCCTCATTCAGAGGCACTTCATCGGGTCCAAGCCTAAGAGGTTTCGGCACACGTCAAAGCGAAAACCCAAGACGCACCTTTGAAAAGATTGACACGCCATCGCACTCAACCTCATCATACTACACCTCGGGCGGAAGCACAAATGCCGCTGCATCAGCCGATTTTGAGCCATCGAATCCCGATTTGTTGCAGGAAGGAATGCGCGTCCAGCATCAGAAATTCGGTTTCGGAACCGTGGTCAGTCTGGAAGGAGCCGGAGCAAACAAAAAGGCGCACATCCATTTCGACACGGATGGCGACAAGATGCTCATGCTGAAGTTTGCTAAACTAAAGATTGTCAAAGATTAAGTTTTTTTACTACTTTTGTCCCCAAATTAGAACATCATGGATCAACCCGGATTAACATACAACACCGAAAAGAAGCAAATCATCATTTCGGAATACGGCCGCAACATTCAGGAAATGATTGCCCGCGTGGTGGAAATCGAAGACCGCAAAGAACGCACGGCAGCAGCCAACAAAATCGTCAGCATCATGGCGCAGATGAATCCACAAGTCAAGGAATCAAACGATTACCTGCACAAACTTTGGGATCATCTGTTCATTATGTCGGAAGGCAAGCTCGATGTCGACGCACCATTCGCTCCACCAAGGATTTCAACGAGACAATCGAAACCACATCACATCGAATATCAGAACAACGATATCCGCTATGGTCATTACGGCCAATATCTCATCAAGATGATTGAGACCGCTTCGCAAGAGGAAAACGACGAAGTGCGCGAAGCCCTCGCCTACTCTTTGGCCAACCAAATGAAACGCAACTATTTGGAGTGGAATCGCAGCGTTGTCAACGACATGCTGATTATCAACGATTTGAAAACCCTCTCAAAAGGCCGTTTAGTCCTTCCCGAAGATGCAAAACTGACGCTCAGCAGCGAAATCATGCCAAAGGCACAGCCACAGCAGCAAAAGCAAAAACAAAAAGGCAAGGCACAACAGCCACAGCAAAGTCAGAAAAAGAAAAAAGTGCCGAACCTGAAAGCCAACATGAACAATCCGAACAATCCTGCGTATAAGAAAAAGGGATAGTTGAGAAGTGGAAAGTGTTAAAGTGGAAAGTGTTAAAGTGGAAAGTGTTAAAGTGGAAAGTGTTAAAGTGGAAAG